>CAWHID010000004.1:0-30227 GCA_963829185.1 uncultured Conexibacteraceae bacterium | reverse complement strand
AGCCCCGCGCGAACAGCCGGTAGTTGACCATGAACAACGCTGTGGTCGCGACCGTCAGGAAGATCAACGACAGCGCGATGTTGGTCTCCTGGTAGCCCAGGAACCCGTAGCGGACCAGCCCGATCATGTAGTAGATCGGGTTGATGTGGGTCAGGGTCTCGAACGGCTCGGGCAGCAGCGACGCGCTGTAGAACACGCCGCCGAGGAAGAGCAGCGGCTGCAGGACGAAGGTCTGCGCGGTCGACACGTCGTCGAACTGCTCGGCGCGCACGCCGATCAGCACGCCGAGCTGGGCAAAGAAGAACCCGACCAGAAACAGCGCCGGCACCAGGATGAGGACGTGCTCGACCGGGATGTCGACCAGCACCGACGCGGCGGCGAAGGTCAGCGTGGCGACGATCATCCCGCGCAGGAAGCCGCCGAGGGTCAAGGCCAGCATCAGCTGCAGCGGCGAGGCGGGCGAGGACAGCTGGTCGTCGATCGAGCGCTGGAACTTCTGCTGCAGGATCGAGGACGCGTTGTTGGTGAACGCGTTCATCGCCCAGGCCATCATGATCAGCCCGGGGACGATGAAGACCACGTAGTCGACCCCGTGCAGCTCGTCGATCCGCGATCCGAGCGCGGCGCCGAAGACCGAGATGTACAAGAAGGTCTCCAGCAGCGGCCCGCCCAGCGTCTGGCGCTTGATCTTGAAGAAGCGGCTGCACTCGCGGCGCAGCAGCGCGGCGAAGCGGATCTGTGAGGCGGTCATCATGAGGCCATCTCCGCCACGGTGGCGCGCGAGAGCTCCTTGCGCCCGACGAGCTCGAGGTACGCGTCCTCAAGCCCCGACACGCCGTACTGCGCGGCGAGCTCATCGCTGCTGCCTTGGGCCACGATCTGTCCGTCGTTGATGAAGGCGATCTTGTCGCACAGCTGCTCGGCCTCTTCGAGGTAGTGCGTGGTGAGCAGGATCGTCGTGCCCTCGGTGTTGATGCGCTGGACGTAGTGCCACAGCTCCAGGCGCAGTTCGACGTCGACGCCCGCGGTCGGCTCGTCGAGGATCAGCAGCTTGGGCCGGTGCATCAGCGCGCGCGCCAGGATCAGCCGGCGCTTCATGCCGCCCGACAGCGTTCGCGTGCGCTCGCTGCGCTTGGCCGTCAGCGAGAAGGCCTCCAACAACTCCTTGGTGCGCTCGCGCCGCTCGCGACGGGGCATCCCGAAGTAGCCGCCGTGGTAGTCGAGCGTCTCCTCCACCGTCAGGAACCAGTCGAGGTTGAGATCTTGGGGCGCCAGGCCGACGGCGACGCGCGCCTGCTCATAATGGTCGATCGCGTCGTGGCCGAAGACCTCGATCGAGCCCGAGGTCGGCGACGCCAGACCGGTGGTGCAGTGGATCAACGTCGACTTGCCAGCGCCGTTGGGTCCGAGCAACCCGAAGAACTCGCCGGCGCCGATCTCCAGCGAGACGCCGCGCAGCGCCTCCGTACCCGTCGGGTAGCGCTTGGTCAACTCGGTGATCTGGAGAGCAGGAATGTTCACGCCGCTCATGATGCGACCTCAACCACGCTTGAAGTCAAGGCTAGGCCCGCGTAAACCGGCGACCGGTCACCGGAGAGACGGCTTCATCGATCGCGTCGGCGTCGGCCTCTGCTTGGGCGGCCTCCAGCGCGGCGAGGCGCTCGGGCGTCATCGCCGACTCGTCCTCGTTCTCGGCCAGCCACTGCGCGGCCTCGGCCGCGGCGCCCGCGTCGACGACGACTTTCTTGCCCGAGGCGTAGTACTTGTCGATCTCGGCGAAGAGCTCGTCGACGAGCTCCTCGGTCCGCACCTTCTTGAGCGGCTCGCCCTTGGAGAAGATCATCGCGGAGTCCTTGGCGCCGGTGATGCCGAAGTCCGCATGGCGCGCTTCGCCGATGCCGTTGACCGCGCAGCCGAGGATCGAGACCTCGATCGGGTCGGCGTACTGCTCCAGGCGCCGCTCGACCTCCATGACGACCGAGTCCATGTCGAACTGCAGGCGGCCGCAGGTCGGGCAGGCGATCAGCACCGGGCCACGCTCGCGGAGCTTCAAGGCCTTCAAGATCTCCCAAGCGACCTTGACCTCCTCCTCGGCGTGGAAGGTCGAGAGCGAGATCCGGATCGTGTCGCCGATGCCGTCGGCCAGCAGCGTGCCGAGGCCGACCGCGCTCTTCAGCGAGCCCGACCACTTCGTACCCGCCTCGGTGATGCCGAGGTGCAACGGGTGGTCGATCTTCTCGGCGAGCAGGCGGTTGGAGGCGATCGTGTTGGGCACCGAGGTCGACTTCATCGAGACCTTGAAGTCATAGAAGTCGAGGCGGTGCATCAGCTCGACCCACTCGGTCGCGGCGGTCACCAGCGCCTCGACCGGGTTGGTGAACTCCATGTCGCGCAGGTGCTTGGGCAGCGAGCCGGAGTTGACGCCCACGCGGATCGGCGTGCCCTTGGCCTTGGCCGCGGCGATGACCTCGCCGACCTTGTCGGGCCCGCCGATGTTGCCCGGGTTGATCCGCACGCAGTGTGCGCCGACCTCGATCGCCTTGATCGCCAGCGTGTGGTTGAAGTGGATGTCGGCGATGATCGGGATCGGCGACTCGACGACGATCGTCTTGAGCGCCTCGATGTCGGCCTCACGCGGCACCGCACAGCGCACGATGTCGGCGCCGGCATCCGCGACGCGACGGATCTGATCCATCGTCGCGGTCAGGTTCGCCGTCTCGGTCTTGGTCATCGTCTGGACGGCCACGGGTGCGCCGCCCCCGACCGGGACGTCACCCACGTGGATCTGACGAGCAGAGGCCATGCACGCATTCTAGGAGGCAAACGGACTAGCCTCCCGCTCCGTGGCCCCCACCGACGTCTACGGGACCGCGCGGAGCCGCACCCGGGCGCGCATCGCGTCCCCGATCGCCGCTCGCGCCCGCACGCGCCGCCATGCCCAGTTCTTCGGCCTCACCGGTCTGCAGCCCGGGATGCGGGTCCTCGACGTCGGCTGCGGAACGGCCGGCCTGCGCGCGCTGGAGCCCGAACTGGAGATCACCGGCGTCGACCTCGTCGCGCGGCCCAGCTACCCGGGGCCCTTCCTGCAGGCCGACGTCACCGAGGGCCTGCCCTATGAGGACGGAAGCTTTGACCTCGTCTACTCGTCTAGCGTGATCGAGCACGTGCCGCGCGCGCGCCGCGCCGCGTTCGCCGCCGAGGTCGCCCGCGTCGGCCGCGGGCTCTACGTCCAGACGCCGGCCTACTCGTTCCCGGTCGAGCCGCACAGCCTCCTCCCCATCGCCCACTGGCTGCCTACGGCGATCCGGCGCCCGCTCTGGCGATTCGGTGCCCAAGGCCACTGGGAGCAGATCGATTTGCTGGGCCGCGACGAGATGGTCCGGCTCTTCGGCGCGCCGGTCCACGCCGAGCGGCTCGGGCCGCTGGCCAAGAGCTGGATCGCCATTGACCCGGTGAAGCCGCGATGACACCGTCCCCGCCCAGCGGGCCGGTCGCTCTCCGCGACCTCGAAGCGCTCGTCGCCGAGCGCCTCGACGCGGGCCCGCTGGGCTACTTCGCGGGCGGCGCCGCCGACGAGCGCACGCTGGCCGACAACGAGGCCGCCTTCGCGCGCCGCCAGCTGCTGCCGCGCGTGCTGGTCGACGTCAGCGCCGTCTCGACCGCGACGACCGTCCTGGGCACCGAGGTCTCGATGCCGGTGCTCGTCGCCCCGGTCGCCCTGCAGCGCATGGCCCACCCCGACGGCGAGCCCGGGATGGCACGCGCCGCGGCCGGCGCCGGGACGCTGATGTGTGTCTCGACGCTGGCGACCGCGACCGCGCGCGAGGTCGCCGCCGCCGTGCCGGACGCTCCGCGCTGGTTTCAGCTCTACGTGTTGCGCGACCGTGGCGTGACCCACGCGCTCGTCGACGAGGCCGTTGACTGCGGCTACCAGGCGCTCGTGCTGACCGTCGACGCCCCGCGCGCAGGCCGCCGCGAGCGCGATCTGCGAACCGGCTTCGCCGTCCCGCCCGGCATCGACATGCCCGGCGTCAGCGCCGCCGCTGGCCACAGCGCCGGCATGACGCCCGCGGACTTCTTCTCGCTGGTCGACACGTCGCTGACGTTCAAAGATCTCGAACGATTGGTGGAAGCTGTCGACCTCCCGGTGCTCGTCAAGGGCGTGCACACCGCCGCTGACGCGCGGCTGGCGATCCAGCACGGTGCCGCCGGGATCGTCGTCTCCAACCACGGCGGCCGCCAGCTCGACGGCGTGCCGGCGGGGATCGACCTGCTCGAAGATGTCGTCCAGGAGGTCGCTGGCGACGTCGAGGTCTTTGTCGACGGCGGCGTGCGCCGGGGCACCGACGTCCTCGTAGCGTTGGCGCTGGGCGCCCGCGCCGTCCTGGTCGGGCGTCCCGCGCTCTGGGGCCTGGCCTACGACGGCGAGGCAGGGGCCCGCTGGGTCCTCGACACGCTGCACGCCGAGCTGGAGCTCGGCCTGATGCTGCTCGGCGCCGCCTCCCCCGCGCAGGTCTCGCGCGCGCACGTGCGCTGACCGCGGATCCGCCGCGACCTCAAGCCACACGCGTCCACAGCCGTTAACAGGGACAAGCCGTGACCGGATCATCGCCCCTGTCCCTGATCACCTCGCTGCGAGGAGCCCTGGAGGCCGCCCGCGGCGTCCGCTCCCGCAACGACCTCGTGTTCGCGCTGGACCGCATCGCGGCCGTGATCTCCGAGGGGCTGGGCTACCGCTCGGTCACCATCAACCTGCACCGTCCGGCGTGGGACGACTTCGAAGCCTCGACGGTCCACGGACCGCAGGAGGCGCGCCAGACGCTGCTGGGCAAGACGTCGAGCTGGGAGCAGTGGGCCCCGTACCTGGCCGCGCGGTTCGAGCGCTGCGGCGCCCACCATGTGCCCGACGACAACCTGCTGCTGGCCGTCATGCGCCGCCGCAACGGCGACGTGCTCGGGATCATCTCCGTCGACGACCCGCTCGACGGGCGTCTTCCCAGCGACGAGGACTGCGATCGCCTCGTCGCGCTGGCCCAGGTCGCCGCGCTGGCCGTCGAGCAGGCCGCCGACGCCGAGCGCGATGCGGGCCATCGCAGCGCGCTGGACCGCCTGCTCAGCCTCTCGCTCCTGACTGGTGAGCAGCGACGGCGCGCCGGCGTCCTGCAAGCCGTTTGCACTGGGATCTGCGAGACGCTCGGCTTCCAGCGCGCCGCCGTCCTGCTGGCTGAGAACGGCGGGCTGCTGCGGCCCGCTGCCACCGCGGGCTGGACCATGCACGACCCGGTCTTTGCCCACCTCTCCTTCACGCTGAGCCAGTTCGAGCCGATCCTGACCCCGGTCTACGAGCGCCATGGCTGCCATCTGCTCACGCGCGAGGACGCCGAAGGCACGCTGAACATGCAGGCGACCGTCTACCGCTCGCAGGCCAACGGCCACGGGCCGTACGCGTGGGAGCGCCACTGGCTGGTCGTCGCGCTGCGCGACGGTAGCGGTGAGCTGCGCGGTGTCGTCTGGGTCGACGACCCGGCCGATCGGCTGATCCCCGGCCGCGAGCGCCTGCAGATCCTGCGCCTCTTCGCCGATCGCGCGGCAGCGGCGCTGGACGCCGGCCGCGACGGCGAGAAGCTGCCCGCGCCGTTTGCCGACCACGACCCGCTCACCGGGCTGGCCAACCGCGCCAAGCTGGCCGAGCGCGTGCGCCACGCGCTGCAGCGCACCAAGCGCGCAGACAGGACCGTCGCGGTGCTCTTCATCGACCTCGACAACTTCCACCACACCAACGAGTCCCTCGGCCACCACGCCGGTGACGAGCTCCTGCGCATCAGCGCGGCGCGCATCGACGAGGACCTGCGTCCGGGTGACACGGTCGCCCGCTTCGGCGGCGACGAGTTTGTCGCGCTCTGCGAGGACGTCGGCTCCGCCGAGGAGGCGATGGATGTCGCCGAGCGCCTGCGCCTCCTGCTGGCCGAGCCGATCCCGCTGGCGACGGGCGTCGCCCAGGTCACCGCATCGATCGGCGTGGCGCTGCCCGACCGGCCCGACCGCAGCGCCGAGGCGCTGCTGCAGGCGGCCGACCGGGCGATGTACGAGGCCAAAGCGGCCGGCCGCGACGCCGCGCGCTTGGCAACGCCCGGCGCCGGTTGGCCGTGAGACACCGGCCCAGAGGGCCGGGTCTCATTGCGGGTGTTCGCCCGGAGGGCGAAACCCGCGGCCGGGAGGGTCCTACGGTGCCGGTGGCGTGGTGAGGTCGAGGTCGACCGAGCCGAACGGGGCGCCTGCGGCGTAGAAGCCGGCGAACACGGAGGCGCCTGCGTCACTCGGAATCGATCCCGGGATCTGCGTGTAGACGTGGCTGGTGCCATCGGGGCTGTGCACCGTCGTGGCGGCGGCCGGATCGAGCTTGATCAGCACCCCGCGCTTGGCCACGGTGTCGGTGTTGTCGGTCACGAAGATCCCGCGCGACGCGCCGCCGGCGATCTCGATCTCCGGGTCGCTTGCGGTGAGCTTGATGCCGTGGCCCTTGTAGTTGAAGGCCACGGTGCCGGTGTAGGCGACCCGCGCCGTCTTGCTCACCGGGTCGTACCACCCCTCCTTGAAGGGGAAGTGGAAGTCGTAGACCAACTGCGCGCTGCTGCCGGGTCGCACAACCGCCGCGCCGGCGGTCGCCCCGCCAGAGGTCGTGGTGCCCTCGCCGGTGTTGATGTACTGGATGAACGAGTCACGCACGTGCCAGGTGATCCCCGCAGCGCTGACGTCGACCGCGCTGGCCGGACGGGCGAGCGGCGCCGGGCCGCCGAGGTCGCTGGGTGTGCCTCCCCCTGGGGTCGTCGTCGGACCGCCGGGCGTGGTGCCGGGCGTCGTCGTGGTCGGCGTGGTGACCGTCGGGCCGCCGGGCGTCGTGATGGTCGTCCCGCGCTTGGCGTCGACGGTCAGTGTGCCGAGCACGCCTGGTACCAGGCGGCGCAGGCGCAGCGTACGGCGCAGCGCCGCGGCGCCAGCGACGGTCAGCCGGACGGTCGCGCCGCGCAGCGCGACGGTGCCCGCGGTGGCGTTGAGCTTGCGCTTGGCGCCGTCGACCGTGAGCACGGTGACGGTGGACTTGCCGAACTTCGCGGTCAGGCGCGAGTCCTTGGCCAGCCGCAGCTGCGGGGCACTCAGCGTCACCGAGCGCGTTCCGGCCCGCAGGCGCAGCCCGCCGCGGTGGCGCAACGTGGCGGCCTTGCCAACCGTCGCCGTCGCGACCGGGAACGTGAACTTAGAGCCCTTGGCCTCGGCCGGCGCGACCGCGGAGGTCGTGATGCCCTGGACGCCGAGCGCCGCGGTCTGCAGCGTCAGGACTGACGTCCCGCTGCCCGCGGGTGTCGCGGCGCTGGCTCCAGCGGGCAGCGCGATCGCTCCCACGATGCAAGTGCAGAGGACGCTACGACGGATCATGAACAACAACTCCTGATGGGTTCAACGGAAGGGACTGAGATGGCGAGACGGCGCCGAGCCAGTCGACGTGCAAAGCGGTGCGGCCATCGCGCTGAACGAGGCCGGCATCGATATGCCAGACGTCGGACAGCAGCGACGCGGTGAGGACGGTCGCGGGCGCGCCGGCGGCAACCGTCTTGCCGCCGGAGACGACGACGACCTCGTCGGCGACCGCGGCGGCGAGGGCAAGGTCGTGAACGACGAGCACGACCGCGAGGCCGTCGTCGGCCAGTCCGCGTAGCAGCCGCGCGATCACCGAGGTGGCCCCGAGGTCGAGGCTGGAGGTCGGCTCGTCGGCCAGCAGCGCCGGCGCATCCTGCGCGAGTGCGACGGCGACTTGAACCCGCTGCAGCTCGCCACCCGAAAGCGTGGTGAGCTTGCGATCGGCGAACGCGCTCACGCCGGCGCGCGCCATCGCGCGGTCCACCGCGTCGCGATCGCCGCGCGTCGGTCGCTGCAACGGCCCGAGGTGCGGCGCGCGGCCAATCGCTACGGCCTCGTGAACACGCACGCCGTCGGGGACCCGCGCGCGCTGGGGCACGAACGAGCGCAGCCGAGCCAGCTTGCGCCCGCGCAGCCGCGTCGCGTCCTCCCCGTTCCAGCACACGCTGCCGGACTCCAGCCGCTGCAGCCCGGCGGCCGCGCGGATCAGCGTCGACTTGCCCGCGCCGTTAGGACCGACGACGGCCACGAGCTTGCCCGCGGTGGCGTCCAGGTCGGCGCCGCGCAGGATCTCCGCCCCGCCCAGCCGCACGACCGCGTCGCGTACGCAGAGCATCAGTGCGCGCTCCGCAGCAGCCACAGGAAGACCGGCACGCCCAAGACCACCATGAACGGCCCGACCGGCAGCTCGATCGGCGCGAGCACCGTCCGCGCCAGCGTGTCGCCAGCTAGCAGCAGCGCGGCGCCGACCAGTGCCGAGGCGCCCATCACGAAGCGATGGCTCGCCGTCCCGCCGGCCAGGCGCACCAAATGTGGGATGACGAGACCCAAGAATCCCAACAACCCGACGAGCGCCGCGGCGGCCGACGCCAGCAGCGCCGCCGCCACCACCGCGGCCAAACGGATCACCCGCGGCCGGACGCCAAGCGACTCGGCGACGTCATCACCCAGTGCGAGCCGGTCCAGCGGTCGCGAGAGCACCACCGCAACCACGAAGCCGACCGCGAAGTACGGCCAGGCGACACGCATCCCCGACCAACCGTCCGACGACAGGCCACCGGCCATCCACAGGACCGCCGACTGGACGCGGTCTGAGTAGGCCACCATCAACGAGGTGGTAGCCGCGCCGAAGAGCGCGCTGACCGCGATCCCGGCGAGGATCAGCCGTCCGGTCGCGCCGCCCGACGGCCCCGACCAGGCGATCGTCAGTACCAGCGCGCCGGCCAGCAGGCCGAAGGCCAGCGCCCCCACGGGCAGCAGCGCGATCGCGCCGGGAAAGGCCAACAGCACGAGGATCGCACCGAAGCCCGCGCCGCCGGTCACGCCGACGATGTCCGGTGAGGCCAGCGGGTTGCCCAGCGCGCCCTGCAACAGCACCCCGGCGACGCCGAGCGCCGCACCGACGACGATCGCCTCCACGGTCCGCGGAACCCGCAGCGCCAGCACAATCTCCTTCAGCGGTCCCGCATCGGCACGGCCGGTGAGGGCGTCGAGGACATCTTGGAGCGGCACATGCACCGCGCCGAGCGTCAGCGATGCGGCGGCCGCCGCCAGCGCGATCAGCGCGGCGAGGACGACGACGGAGGTCTGACGCAGGGCCAAGGAGCTCAGTTCCCGAGGAATTTGGTCCGCACGTCGCGGATCGTCGAGCCCGGGTCGGTGTAGGCCTGCAGCAGCGAGTTGCCGGTGGCGACGAAGACCTTGTGGCGCTTGGCCGCCTTCGTCGCCCGCCAGCCTGCCTTGTTGGACAAGTACTTGGCGAGCTTCGGGATGTCTGCCGCGGCGCCGTGCGGGACGGCGATGATGACGTCGGGGTTGCGCTCCACGACGGCCTCGTCGGAGATCCGCGCGTAGCCGCCACTGGCGGTCAGGCCGCCGGTCAGCAGCCGACCGCCGGCGTGGCGCACGACGTCGCCGCCCCAGCTGTTGGCGAGCATCGCATAGCTCGTGCGTCCGACGCCCATGATCAGCAGGACCGACGGGTGCTTGCGGATGCCGCGCCGCGCGGCCGCAACCTCGGCGGCCTGGCGTGCGGCGAGCCGCTGGCCCGCGGCGCGCTTGCCCACCAGTTCGCCGATGCGGCGCGTCTGGGTGAACACCTCTGCGACGTTGCGGGGGTCGCTGTAGGCAACCGTCATGCCCAGACGCTTCATCGCCGCCTCACCCTTGCGCCAGATCGGCGCCGAGAGCACAAGCTGCGGATTGCGGAGCGCGAGCTGCTCGGCGTTCGGGCCGTTGGGATGCGACAGCGCGAGCGTGGGCACGCCCCTCAGTCGCGCGTCGATGCGGTCGCGGCCGCCGAGCGTCTCGCCGATTGCGACCGGCCGGACGCCGATCTCGGCGAGCGTGTTGGCGGTGAACGGCGTGAGCGCCGCGATGCGCTTGGGCGCCGCCTGCGCCGGGATGGCGAGCGCGAGCAGCGAGAAGGCGGCGAGCGCCGCGGCAAAAAGGGAGCGTCGGGGAGAGGGCATCATGCGAGTCGTGTTAGGGCTTCCTAAGCCCGAGTGGCCACGTCGGGTATGTTTCGGTCACCCTAACACTCCTTAGGGTGACCTAACCGCCTCGTCTGCCCCTGGATGAGGTCAGCACCGGAAAGGACCTCCCTTGTCTCCCACCACACGCCTGCGCCGCTCAGCGCGCCTGATCGCCGCCATTGCCGCGGTATCCGCGATCGCTCCCGCCGCCGCATCCGCGGCGACCGTCACGAGCGGCCACCTCGACTGGACGCAGACCGCCGTCTACAACAGCGGCACCCCCCAGCGCACCTGGCTGGGCTACGTGACCGGGGATCCCATGGTCGGCCTGGCCGGCGGCTCTGCCACGCCGACCGCGCCCGCCACCGGCCCGACCGTCGACACCGCGAGCCCCCGCGGCATCTCAGAGACCTCCACCACCGTCTTTCCGACCAAGGCGAAGGCGGGCACCTACGACGCCAACACCGGCACCGGCACGATCGAGCTCGACGGCGGCCTGAACTACACGTCGCCCGTCCATATGTTCACGATCGACGTCAACCAGCCCAAGATCGTCCTCAACGGGGCCACCGGGCAGCTCTTCGCCTCGGGCGCAGGCGGCGGCGACACGGCGACCTACGACGCCACCAAGCCGCTTCTGGACCTCGACCTGAGCGACGCCACCGTCACGCTCAAGGCCGACGGCTCGCGCGTCATCAGCGACATCGTGCCGTCGATCGCCACGGCGAAGTGGGCGTTCCCGGCCAACTACCCGGCTGGCGCCGGCCCTGACCGCGACCCGAACACGTTCGGCTCCTTCGATCTGACCGTGCGCCTCGCTGCGGGCGACGCGGGCCCCGCCGGCCCCGCCGGTCCCACGGGTCCTGCTGGCGCGAGCGGTCCTGCCGGGCCCGCGGGCCCTGCCGGCCCCGCGGCGACGATCCGCTCCGTCAAGGCGATCCTGGCCAAGGCACCGTTCAAGGGCAAGGCCACCCGCAAGGTGTCTGTCCTCAACAGCAAGGGCAAGACCCTCGCGACCGGCACGATCAAGGGCCGCGTCCTGAAGGTCACCCTCGCCAAGAACATCAAGTCGCTCTCGGGCACCTTCAAGTTGAAGGTGACCAACTCCCAGTCCACCGCCACCATCAGGATCCCCTCGTGACCGACATCACCGCCTATGCGACCGGCGACCACCAGGTCACCGGTGACGGGCCGCCTCCGCCGCCCCCGCCGCTGACGCCGGTCCCCCCGACCCGCCGGCGCACGGCGGGCGAGGAGGCACGGACGCTCGTCGCACAGACCAACGTTGCCACGCTGGCCACGCTGTCTGACGACGGCATGCCGTGGGCCTCGCTGGTCAGCTACGCGGCGCTGGATGACGGCTCCCCCGTGCTGTTTGTCTCGACGCTCGCCGAGCACGGGCGCAACCTCGATCGCGACCCCCGGGCCAGCCTCGTGGTCGCCGCGACCGAGCGGCGCAAGGACCCGCTCGCCGCCGGCCGCGTCACGCTGGCCGGCCGCGTCACCCGCCCCTCAGGCGAGACCGAGCGCGTCGCCCGCGCGGCCTATCTGGCCAGCGTCCCGACCGCCGCGATGTACGCCGAGTTCGGCGACTTCTCGCTCTACGTCCTTGGCGTGGAGCGAGTGCGCTGGGTCGGCGGCTACGGCCGCATGGACTCCGCCGACGCCGAGGCCTACGCCAACGCCGAGGCCGACCCCGTCGGCGAGGCGCGCGCCGCGATCACGCACCTCAACGACGACCACGCCGACGCACTGCTGATCATGGCCCAGGCGCTGGGCGGCTACCCGGACGCCGAGACCGCGCGCTGCACGGCCGCCGACCGCTACGGCCTCGACCTCATGGTCGGCACGCCGCGCGGCAGCGCCCCGGCCCGCGTCGGGTTCGCCGAGCCGGTCACCGACCCGGCCGGCCTGCGCGGCGCCACGGTCGAGCTGACGCGCCGCGCGCGCGCCACGGCTTCCACCGAGTAGCCCACCACCTCGGCACCTCCCCCTGCGGCGGGTGGGCCTGTTTGCGGACGCCACACGTCCGCGGACAGGCCCACGTCGCCGGACGGGCCCGACCTCCAGCGGGGTGGGCCTGTTGGCGGACGCCCGGCGTCCGCGAACAGGCCCACCCTCGCCCAAGCCTCAGTCTGCGTAGAGCTCGGCGATCGCCGCGTCGTACTTCTCGGCGATCGGCTTGCGCTTGAGCTTCATCGTCGGCGTCAGCTCGTCGCCCCCGGGCAGCCAGTCGCCCTCGACGATCACGAACTTCTTGATCTGCTCGACGCGCGCCAGCGTGGTGTTGGCCTCGTCGACGCCCTTCTGGACGACCGCGCGGATGGCGTCCTCGCGGGCCAGCTCCTCCAGCGACTTGCCCTCCAGCCCGTTCTGCGCCGCCCACGCCGGGGCGAAGTCGGCATCGAGCACGATCAGCGCCGTGTTGTAGGGCTTGGCGTCGCCGATGCACACCGCGTTGCCGATCAGCGGCGAGGAGCTCTTCAGCGTCGCCTCGATGTTGGCCGGTGACATGTTCTTGCCAGCCGCGTTGATGATGATCTCCTTCTTGCGGTCGACGATCTTGACGTAGCCGTCGTCATCGATCTGCGCGATGTCACCGGTGTGCAGCCAACCGTCGCTATCGATCGTCTCGGCGGTCTTGTCGGGCAGCCCGCGGTAGCCGCGCATCACGAGGTCGCCACGGATCAGCAGCTCGCCGTCCTGCGCAAGCTTGAGCTCGACGCCGGGCGCCGCCGGGCCGACGGTACCGATCTTGACGCGCGAGGCAGGGTTGACCGAGCCGCCACCGCAGGTCTCGCTCATCCCCCACAGCTCGGCGAGCGGCAGGCCGATGGCGTGGAAGAACTCCAGCACCGGCACGGGCGTCGGGGCGGCGCCGACGTTGATCGCCGCGACCTGATCGAGGCCGAGCATCGAGCGCAGCCCAGCGAACATCTCGGCGTCGGCTTGGGCGACGGCAGCCGCCAGCTCCTCCGGGACCGGCTCGCCCGCCTGCTCCAGGGCGACCTTCTTATGCGCGGCGGCCAGCGCCGCTTGGGCCTTCTCGCGCTGCTCTTCGGGCTGGCCGGCGATCATCGCCTCCAGGCCGGCCTTCAGCTTCTCCCAGATCCGCGGGACCGCGAAGAACCAGTGCGGCCGGACCTCGGGCAGGAAGCCGACGATCTCACGCGGGTTGGGACAGCAGGTGATCTGGAAGCCGAAGACGATCGGCAGGTAGTGGTGTGCGGCCCGCTCGGCGATGTGCGCATTGGGCAGCCAGGAGATGACGCGCGCGCCCTCGGGGAACTGAACGATCTCCTCGATGCCGCTGACCGCCGCGAGCAGGTTGCGGTGCTCGAGCTCGACGCCCTTTGGCGGCCCGGTCGTGCCCGACGTGTAGATCAACGTCAGGATGTCCTCGGGCTTCAACGCCGCGATCGAGGCCTCGACGTCGAAGTCGCCACCGTCCGGAACGTCGGCCAGCGCGATCGTGTCTTCGCTCGCCTCGCCGTCGACGACGATGACGTGCTCAAGGTCGGGCAGCGACTTGCGCGCCTCCAACACGTTGGCCAAGAACTGCTGTTCGGTGACGATGATCTTCGCGCCGGCGTCCGCGACCACGTACTCGATCTGGTTCGGCGCATAGGTCATGTAGATCGAGAAGGGCGTCGCCCCGACCATCATCGCCGCGAGATCGGCCTGGTGGAACTCGGGCCGGTTGCCCAGCATCAAGGCGATGGTGTCGCCCTTGCGCAGCCCTAGCGCGTGCAGACCGCCGGCGAGGCGATCGACGCGCTCGCGCAGCTCGGTCCAGGTCCAGGAGACCTCGTCGCCCTTGGTCCTGATCGCGATCTCGTCGGCGCGCTGCGACGAGGTGAGGCGAAACGCCTCGGCGATCGTCGCGGCATCGACCCCGCGCTTTGGTGCGGTGCTGCTCTCCACTTCCGACTCCTCAAGTCGACCTACTTCACCCCGAAGCCTCCGTCCTGCAGCCGACCGATGTCATTGGTCAGCCCCACGGCGAACAGCATGAGGACCAATACGAACCCTACGTAGCTGGCCTGCTCCATGATGCGGAACGGGATCGGGCGCCCGCGCAGCTTCTCGGCCAGCGCCCAGAAGATATGGCCCCCGTCCAACGGAAGGAAGGGGAAGAGGTTGACAATTGCCAGGGACAGGGAGATCAGCGCGAGGATCCGCAGCGCGAGATCGATGTCGTCGGCGGCGAAGGACTGGCGCGTCGTCTCATAGGAGCCGACGACGCCCGACAGGTTCTTGCGGGCCGACTCGTCGTAGAAGAGCTTGCCGACGGTGTCGACGGTGGCCTTCGTGACGTCCCACATCCCGGTGACCGAGCGGCTCGCCGACTCACCGACGCGGGACACGCTGATAGTCGCCGCCGAACGAGAAGCCGATCAGCATCCGCTCGTTGTCCTTGCTGTAGCGCGGGCGGATCTCGAGCTGCCTGCGTGCGGCCGTCGCGGACGACCGTGACCGTCGCCGGGGTGGCGGCGACGCAGCCCTCGACCTTGGCGTTGCCCGCGCAGGTGTGCTTGCCGATGCTCTTGCGCAGGACCTCGGGCCCGCCCTTGACGCCGTCGACGGCGACGAGCCGGTCATCCGGCTGCAGCACGCCGACCGCGGCCGACTTGGGCGCGACCTCGCCGACCGTGTTGTTGGCGACCTGGTCGCCCTTGGCCGCGAACAGCACGAACAGGATCACGAACGCGACGAGCACGTTGACCGCCGGGCCGGCGCCGATGACCACGAGGCGCTTCCAGACCGGCTGCTTGTAATAGGCGCGATGCGCGTGCTCCGGCGGGATCTCCTCCGCCGGGTTCATCCCCGTGATCTTCACGTAGCCGCCGAGCGGGACCGCGCCGATGCCGTACTCGGTCTCCCCGCGCTTGACGGTCCACAGCAGCGGCGGGAAGAAGAGCGCGAAGCGCTCGACGCGCATCCCGACGGCCTTGGCCGCGGCGAAGTGGCCGAGCTCGTGCAGGATGATCAGCAGCGCGAAGCCGACGAAGGCCAGGATCCAACTCATTTAGGCACGCGCTCCGATCTGCTCGGTCGCCAGCTCGCGTGCGGCGCGGTCGGCCTCGAAGAGCGACTCGAAGGCGCGGACCGGGCCGCCAGGCATCGCCTGCAGCGTCGCGTCGATGACCTCGGCGATGCCGGTGAAGGCGAGCCGCTCGTTCAGGAAAGCGTGCACGGCGACCTCGTTGGCGGCGTTGAGGATGCAGGGCGCGGTGCCGCCCGCGCGCGCGGCCTGCAGGCAGAGGTCCAGGCACGGGAAGGCGCCGTGGTCGACCTCCTCGAAGGTCAGTGAGCCCAGCTCGGCGAGGTTCAGCCGCTTGGTCGGGAGCTTGACGATGTCGGGGTGGTGCAAGGCGTAGGCGATGGCGATCCGCATGTCGGGCAGGCCGAGGTGCGCGAGCTGCGCGCCGTCTGCCGTCTCCACGAGCGCGTGGACGATCGACTGCGGGTGCACGACGACGTCGATGCGGTCATACGGCACGCCGAAGAGGTGGTGGGCCTCCATGACCTCCAGGCCCTTGTTCATCAACGTGGCCGAGTCGATGGTGATCTTGCCGCCCATCGACCACGTCGGGTGGTTGAGCGCCTCGGCGACCGTGACCTCGGCCAGCTCGGCGCGGCTGCGACCGCGGAACGGACCGCCCGAGGCGGTGATCGTCATCCGCTCCAGCGCGCCGGTCGGCACGCCGTGCAGGAGGTGGTGCAGCGCGGCGTGCTCGGAGTCGACCGGCAGCAGCTGCGCGCCGGTGGCCTCGGCGAGCTGGGTGACGAGCTCACCGCCAACCACCAGCGACTCCTTGTTGGCCAGCGCGAGGTCGATGCCCTCCCCCAGCGCCGCGACCGTCGGGCCGAGGCCCGCCGAGCCGACCAGCGCGTTGAGTACGAGGTCGGCGCCGGACTCCAGGACGAGCTGGACGAGCCCCTCGGCGCCCGTGAGCACCTCGCCGTCGGTCCACGCCTCGGCGGCGCGAGCGGCGGCATCGGGATCGGCGAGCGCGATCCGGCGCACGCCGTGGCGGGTGGCCTGTTCGACCAGGGGCTCCCAGGACCGAGCGGCGCTCAGCCCGACGATCTCCAGATCATCGGTGCGAGAGACCACGTCGAGCGCCTGGGTGCCGATCGACCCGGTGGAGCCGAGCACGAGGAGACGGCGGGGCATGTGCCCCGAAGGGTAGCTGCGTGGACCTCAAGGCTGGCTCAAGAGTCCAGGACGGCCCCGCGCTCGAGCTTCGCCGCCGCCCGCCGGTTGACCGCCGGGATGACCTGCTCGCCGTAGCTGCGCAGCGTGCCGTCCTTGTCGTCGTGCTGGAGGTAGAGCGCGAACTGGTCGACGCCGAGGTCGGCGAGCTCGCTCGAGGCGCGCGATCTGGGTCGCGGGCGGGCCGATCAGGCAGAAGCGGTCGATGATCGGCGTCGGGCACGAAGGCGGTGTGCGTGTTGCCCGCGCGGCCGTGCTCGTTGTAGTCATAGCCCTCGCGCTCGGCGATGTAGTCGGTCAGCGCCGTGGGCACCGCGGCGCCGTCGCCGCCGTAGCGGGCGACGATGTCGGCGACGTGGTTGCCGACCATCCCGCCGAACCAGCGGCACTGGTCGCGGCCGTGGGCCAAGCCCGCGTCGCTGCCGTCGGTGACGTAGGCGGGCGCGGCGACGCAGATCGTGACGCTGTCGGGGTCGCGGCCGGCCGCCTGCGGCGGCGTTGCGCACGGCGGCGATCGACCACGCCGTGATGTCGGGGTCGGCGAGCTGGAGGATGAAGCCGTCGCCGAGCTCGCCGGTCAAGGCCAACATCTTGGGTCCGTAGGCGGCGACCCAGATCGGCAGGCGGCTGTCGGGGTTCCACGGCAGCCGCAGCGTGGTGCCCTTGTAGTCCACCGCCTCGCCGTTGGCCAGCCCGCGGATGACGCGCGATCGACGCGCGCATGTCGGCGACCGACACCGGCGTGCCGTTGATGACCCGCACGGCGCTGTCGCCGCGCCCGATCCCGCAGATCGTGCGGTTGCCGTACATCTCGTTGAGCGTGGCGAACAGCGACGCGGTGACCGTCCAGTCGCGCGTCGCCGGGTTGGTGACCATCGGGCCGACGATCAGCTTGTGGGTCTCGTTGAGGATCCGGCTGTAGATGACGTAGGGCTCCTCCCACAGCAGGTGGGAGTCGAACGTCCACGCGTGCGAGAAGCCGTAGCTCTCGGCGCGCTTGCAGAGGTCGATCACCCGTGCCGCGGGCGGGTCGTTCTGCAGGACGACGCCGAAGTCCATCAGCTCGCGTCCTCCAGCTCGCCGGCGGCGACCAAGGCGATGGTCTCGCCCACCGTCTGGCCGTAGGCCGCGATCGCGACCCGCAGCGCCTCGACCGGCGAGTCCTCGACCTCGGTGTGGGAGATCGGCGGATCGGACTGGGCGAAGATCATCACGGTCGGCACGAGCCGACCGATCTCGGTCGCGTCGTGCAGCGGGCCGGACGGGATCGGCGGCGCCGTCGCCCCCACCGGCGGCGTCGACCGCGCGCGCGCGCGATGGCAATCAACTTGGGATGAAACGGCGTCGGCGTCGCGCCGAAGACGCGGCGCGGAGCGACCGTGCAGTCGAACGCCGCCGCCGCGCGCTCGCAGGCGTCGAGGCACTCGGCCAACATGGTGGCCAACACGTCGGCGTCGAGATGGCGGAGGTCGAGCATCATCTCCGACTCCCCCGCGATCGCCGTGATCACCGCGGGCGACGAGCGTGATCGCGCCGACGGTCGTGACGCCGCCGTGGCGGATGCCGACCTCGCGGATCTCCAGCGCGGCGGTGGCCGCGGCGGCCAGCGTGTCGCGACGCAGGTGCATCGGCGTCGACCCGGCATGGGCCGACTGGCCGCTGAAGGTGACCAGGTAGCGCTCGTCGCCGAAGGTCCCGCTGACCGCGCTGGCCAGCCGGCCGCTGTCGAGCAGGACGGGGCCCTGCTCGATGTGGAGCTCGAGGTAGGCCCGCGCGCCGTCCAGACGTGCTGTGGCAGCCGATGCGCCGTCGAGGTCGACGCCGACCGACGCCATCGCGTCCTGCAGCCGCATGCCGCCCGCGTCGCGCAGGCCGCGGACGTCGTCGGGATCGAGCGTGCCGGCGACCGCCGAGGAGCCGACGAGGCTGCGGCCGAAGCGCGCGCCCTCCTCGTCGGCCCAGTCGACCAGCCGCACCGTCGACCGCCGGCGGCGCGGTCGGCCGCCGCGAGCGTGCGCAGGACCTCCAGCGCGGCCGTCACGCCCAGCGCGCCGTCCAGCCAGCCGCCCGACGGCACCGCGTCGATGTGCGAGCCGACGATGACGAAGCCGTCGGCGCTGCCGTCCCCGGGCAGCTCGGCCCAGAGGTTGCCGGCCTCGTCGCGGTCGACGCTGACGCCCTCGATCTCGGCGAGCTTGCTCAGCAGCCACTCGCGGGCGGCCGTCCAGTCCGGCGACCACGCCAGCCGCTTGGCGCCCGCGTGCTCGCCCCCGCTCGCGCCGGCGAGCTCATGCAGATTGGCCAACACGCGCTCGGCGTCGACCGTCAAGGTCATGCGGTCGCCCCGACCGCCGCGCCTGCGCGCGCCACGAAGCGCCCGTGGCCGGGCTCGGTGACGATCTCGCCACGGTCATAGACCATCGTCCCGCGCGAGAGCGTGTGGCGGACCGAGCCGCTCGCGGTCTCGCCCTCGTAGATGTCGTAGTCGACGTTCATGAACGACGTGTGCGTGCCGTAGTCGCGTGGCGCCGACGGGTCGAAGACGACGATGTCGGCGTCCTTGCCGGGCGCGATCGCGCCCTTGTCCTCCAGGCCGAAGCGGCGCGCGATCGTCGTCGAGGTCCGATCCACCAACTGCGACGGCGTGATCCGCCCGGCGACGACGCCCTCGTCCCACAGCTTGGCCAGCCGATGCTGGATCGCCGCCAGCCCGTTGGGCACGAGGCTGAAGTTCTCCAGGCCCGCGCGCCTTCTGCTCGTCGGTGAACGGGCAATGGTCGGTGGAGACCGACTCGAGGATCCCGCGCCGCACGTAGTCCCACAGCGGCTCGTGGTTGGCAGCGTCGCGCAACGGCGGCGAGCAGATGTAGCGACAGCCCTCGACGCCGGGCCTGCGCAGGTCGTCGATCGTGTTGACGAGGTACTGCGTGCAGGTCTCGGCGCTGACCGGCGACGCCGCGCTGCTGGGCGGCCTGGATCTCGGCGGCGGCCGCGGCGCAGGTGACGTGGACGACGAACAGCGACGCGCCGGTGTACTCGGCCAGCCGCGCGGCGCGCGAGGTCGCCTCGGCCTCGACGAACTCCGGGCGCGTCAGCGCGTGGTGGATCGCGTCGGTCTGGCCGGCGTGCAGCGCGCGCTTGACGAGCAGGTCGACCACGTCGCCGTTCTCGGCGTGGACCATGGTCAGCGCGCCGAGGTCGCGGGCGCGCTCCAAGCACGCGCGGTCATCGCGTCGTCGCGCGTCATCAGCTCGCCCTTGTAGGCCATGAACAGCTTGAAGGAGCTGACGCCCGCGTCGACGATCGCGGCCATGTCGTCGATCGTCGCCTCGTTGGCGTTGGTGATGGCCATGTGGAAGCCGTAGTCGACGTGCGCGGCGCCCTCGGCGCGGCCCTGCCACTCGGCCAGCGCGGAGCGCAGCTGATCGGGCTCGCGCTGGATGGCGAAGTCGACCAGGCACGTGACGCCGCCGGCCGCGGCGGCCTGGGTGCCCGTGTCGTAGTCGTCGGAGGACATCATCCCCATGAACGGCATCGACAGGTGCGTGTGGTTGTCGATCAGGCCCGGCAGCACCAGGCAGCCGGCGACGTCGATCACCGTCGCGCCCGGCGGCGCCTGCACCTCGCCCACCGCGGCGATCTTCTCCCCAACGATCAGGACGTCGGCGTCGTACTCGCCGTCAGCGCTGACGACCCGACCGCCCTGCAGCAGCGTCACGCGATCATCGGTCATGCACCGAGCATCTCACGCAGGCGCCGTTTCGTCACACAGTCGTTGCGGGGTCTGACCGACCTAGGGTCTGGCGCCAGCCATTGCCGCAACGGCGGCGTCAAGCGCCGTGTCGTCGGGCAGCGCGACGCGATCGCGCCAGGGCACGCGGTCGATCGCGGTCGGCCGCCGGCAGCCGAGGATCCCGCCGACCAGCGCGCCGAGCAGCGCGGTGCCGCCACCGCCCAGGCGCACGGCGGCGCGCATGCCCTCGCTCGGGTCGTCGTGGCGGTGCAGGACGGCCATCAGCGCGTCGAGCACCGAGCGGTCGTCGGCCCCGACGCCGTGAAATGGCGGCGGCCAGTCGTCGGCGTGGTCGGCGACGAGGTGATGCAGTGGCTTGCCCGCCAGCGCCCAGGCCGCGAGGTCGGCGACCATCACGGGCGCGAAGCCCAGGTGCAGGACCGCGGTGCGGCGGGCCAGCGGGTCGGGCTCGCGCCAGCCGAGCACGAGCGCGTCGGCCAGGCTTCCGCGCACGCCGGCGCCAGCCGTCGCGGCGAGCACCGCCGCCGTCTCCGCACCGGTCGGCCCGACGTCGTCGAGCAACCGGTCGCGCTTGATCGCCCGCGGCGAGACGCCCGCCCACGGCAGGCCCAGGGCCTCGCCGACCGCGACGCCGAGCAGGCCGCCGCGCAGCGCGTCGCTCAGGTCAGGGCGAGCCACACGTAGAAGCCGACGACCGCGGTGAACAGGATGGCGTCGAGACGATCGAGCGCGCCGCCGTGGGCGCCGAAGAGCGTTCCGGTGTCCTTGGTGTTGGCATCACGCTTCAAATAGGACTCGAAGAGATCGCCCAGCGGTGCGGCCAGCGCGATCGAGATGCCCATGATCGCGCCCTTGGTGCCGCCGAACCACTCCTGGCTGAGCCCCGCCCACCAGACCGCCGCGGTGGCGATCACCACGCCGATCACCAGACCCTCGACCGTCTTGTTCGGGCTGATGGTCGGCGCGAGCGGGCGGCGGCCGAAGGCGCGGCCGCCGAGGTAGGCGCCGGTGTCGCCGACGAAGGTCCCCAGCAGCACGGCGAAGACCAGCCCGCCGCCGTGCGGCAGATCGCGCAGCAGCACCGCGTGCGCCAGCGCCAAGCCGATCCACGCCAGCCCCAGCAGCGTCACCGAGATCGCTGGCGCGCCACCGCCCCCCGCCTGGTTGACCGCGATGAGGAAGACCAGCGGGATGCAGGCCAGGAACGCCAGCAGGATCGTCTCG
Organism: uncultured Conexibacteraceae bacterium; assembly: GCA_963829185.1. GTDB lineage: Bacteria > Actinomycetota > Thermoleophilia > Solirubrobacterales > Solirubrobacteraceae > Baekduia. The sequence continues at coordinate 8,920 of CAWHID010000004.1, read as the reverse complement.
CGATCGCCCAGCGACGCGGCGACCAGCAGCCCGATGAAGCCGATGAAGCCCGCCAGCCGCGCGGGCCGCGCGCGCTCGAACATCGAGAAGAGCTCGTGCAGGCAGATCAGCCCGAGCACGCCCACGCCGACCGCGAAGACCGTCCCGCCGAGGGCGACCATCGTCAGCGCGACGGCCAGCGCCGGGACCGCGACGAGGATCCGCGCGCCGAGATCCGACCCGCCGCCGCGCCGACGGCGGGCACCGCCACCACCGCCGGCCGGCCGGCGCCGTGGCTGGGGCATCGCTCAGCGGCCCCCGAAGCGGCGCGTGCGCTCGTCGTACTCGTCCAGCGCCGCCCGGAAGGCGTCGCGCGAGAAGTCCGGCCACAGCTCGTCGCGGAAGACCAGCTCGGAGTAGGCCGACTGCCACAGCAGGTAGTTGCTCATCCGCTGCTCGCCGCTGGTGCGGATCACGAGATCCGGATCGTGCATCTCCGGTGCGTAGAGCAACGCCCGGAAGTCCTCTTCGCTGCCACCCTGAAAGCGCGCGGCGGCGTCGACGATCTCGGCCCGCCCGCCGTAGTTGAAGGCCACGAACAGCGTGATGCGGTCGTTGGCCGCGGTCTCGGCCTCGGCCCAGTCCATCTGCTCCTGCAGCGCACCCGCGACGCGATCGCGCCGGCCGATGAAGCGCATCCGCACGCCCTCGTCCTTGAGCTCGGGCGTCTCGGACAGGATCCGCTGGGAGAACATTCGCATCAGCGCGGTGACCTCCTCGGCGCGGCCGCGCCCAGTTCTCGGTGGAGAACGAGTAGACCGTCAGCTCGCGGATGCCGAACTCGGCAGCATCGCGCAGCCGCGCCTTGACCACATCGGCACCGGCCTTGTGTCCCTCGGCGACGGGCAGGTCGCGCGCCTGCGCCCAACGCCCGTTGCCATCGGTGATGATGGCGACGTACTTGGCTGAGCCAGAGCCGCCGTCCGCTTCGTCGCTCAAACCTCGAGGATCTCTTCCTCTTTGACCTTGAGCAGCGCGTCGAGCTCGGCGATGCGCGCGTCGGTGAGCTTCTGCACTTCCTGCTCGCCGCGGCGCTCGTCGTCGGCGCCGACGTCACCGTCGTCCTTGAGCGCCTTGAGGTCGTGCATGATGTCGCGCCGCACGTTGCGCACCGAGATGCGGCCTTCCTCGGCCAGGCCGCGCACGACCTTGACTAGCTCGCGCCGACGCTCCTCGTTGAGCTCCGGGATCGACAGGCGGATGATCTTGCCGTCGTTGCTCGGCGTCAGCCCGACGTCGGACTCCATGATCGCCTTCTCGATGAGCTTGATCGAGGACGCGTCGTAGGGCTGGACGGTGATGAGCCGCGCCTCCGGGACGTTGACCGTCGCCAGCTGCTTGACCGGTGTCATCGCGCCGTAGTAGTCGACCATGACGCGATCGAGCACCGAAGGGCTCGCCCGGCCTGTGCGGACCGAGGAGAACGTGTTCTGGGCGGCCTGCACCGCCGCGCTCATCCGCTCACCGGCCTCGGCCAACAGCTCGTCGATCAGCTCGCTCATGATGGGTCTCCTGCTTCCGGCTTGACCAGCGTGCCAACGCGCTCGCCGGACACTATCCGCTCGATGTTCTGCTCGTCGTCCATGTTGAAGACGTGGATCGGCAGCCGATTCTCCATGCAGAGCGTCAGCGCCGTGGCGTCCATGACGCGCAGCCCGCGCTGCAGCGCCTCCATGTGCGTGATCTCGGGGATCAGCGACGCTTCGGGGTCCGAGCGCGGGTCGGCGGTGTAGACGCCCTCGACGCCGTTCTTGGCCATCAGGATGGTCTCGGCGTGGATCTCGACCGCCCGCAGCGCGGCCGCGGTGTCGGTCGTAAAGAACGGGTTGCCGGTGCCCGCCGCGAAGATCACGACGCGCCCCTTCTCGAGGTGGCGCATCGCGCGGCGGCGGATGTAGGGCTCGGCGACCTCCTCGACCTTGATCGCGCTCTGCACCCGCGTGTTGACGCCCTGGGACTCCAGGGCGTCCTGCAGCGGCAGCGCGTTCAGCACGGTCGCGAGCATGCCCATGTAGTCCGCGGTAGCGCGGTCCATGCCGGCGGCCGCGCCCTTCATCCCGCGGTAGATGTTGCCGGCGCCGACGACGATGGCGATCTCGACGCCCTGGTCGTGGACGCGCTTGATCGCCGAGGCGACGGCTCGTAGCCGCTCCGGATCGGTGCCGTAGTCGCGGGAGCCCATGAGGGACTCCCCCGACAGCTTCAACAGGATGCGCTTGAAGACGGGATCAGCCACGACGGGGCGATCCTACGGGCCGTCGAGGCGGCATGTCGCCTCCTCGACGGCCAGCGCCGTCATTCACCAACAGCGAAGCGGACGAACCGCTTGACGACGACGTTCTCGCCGGTCTTGGCCGAGAGGTCGCCACGCAGCTGCTCGATCGTCTTGCCGTCGTGCTTGTCGCCGTTGACGTGCTCCTGGGCGAGCAGGACGACCTCGCCGTACCACTTCTTCAGCTGGCCCTCGACGATCCTGCGGCCGGATGTTCTCCGGCTTGTCGGCGGCCAGCTCCTCGAAGACGCGGATCTCGCGGTCCTTGTCCTCCTGGGGGATCTCGTCCTCGGTGATGTACTTGGTCTGCGGCGAGGCGGCGATGTGCAGCGCGAGGTCCTTGGCGAACTCGATGAAGTCCTCGTTCTTGGCCACGAAGTCGGTGTTGCACTCGACCTGGACCAGCACGCCGACCTTGCCGGTGGCGTGCACGTAGGCCTGAACCGTGCCCTCAGAGGTCTCGCGCCCGGCGAGCTTGCCGAGCTTGTTGCCCATCTTGACCCGGAGCAGCTCCGTGGCCTTGTCGATGTCGCCCTCCGACTCGACGAGGGCGTTCTTGCAGTCCATCATGCCGGCGCCGGTCTTCTCGCGAAGGGCCTTGACGTCGGCAGCGCTGATCGTGGTGCTCACGGTAGGTGCTCCGTTGATGAAGGGGTTGACTAGCTGGCCGCGGGCTCGTCAGGCGCGGCGGCCGGGGCCTCGGGCTCGGCCGGTGCGGCCTCGGGCGTTGCGGCCTCGGCAGGGGCGGCCTCGGCTGCGGGTGCCGCCGGAGCCGGTGCTGCCTCAGCAGGTGCGGCTGCCTCAGCGGCGGGCGCTGCCTCAGCCGGCGCCGCCTGAGCGGCCTGCGCCTGGGCGGCCTCCTCAGCGGCCTTGGCCTCAGCGGCGGCCTGACGGCGCGCAGCATCCTCGGCCTCGCGACGGGCGTCGTCCTCGGCCTTGCGGGCCGCGGCGGCCTCCTGCTCGCGCTGGATGCGGGCCTCCTCGGCGGCGCGCCACTGACCGGCGCCCTCGGCGATCGAGTTGCCCAGCGCACGGGTGATGACGTCGCAGCTGCGGATCGCGTCGTCGTTGCCCGGGATGACGAAGTCGACGCCGTCCGGATCGCAGTTGGTGTCGACCAGCCCGATCAGCGGAATGCGCAGGCGCTGGGCCTCGCGGACGCCGATCAGCTCGGTCTTGAGGTCGACGACGAAGATCGCGTCGGGCGTGCGCGTCATGTTCTTGACGCCGCCCAGGTTGGCGCGCAGCTTGGCCAAGTCGGCCTCGGCCGACAGGCGCTCACGCGTCGGCAGCAGGGCCAGCTGGCCGTCGGCCTCGTAGCGCTCCAGGTCGTGGAGGCGCTTGATGCGCTGGTTGATCGTCTGGAAGTTCGTCAGCAAGCCACCGAGCCAACGGTGGTTGATGTGCGGCATGCCGCAGGCCTCGGCGACTTCCTTGACGGAGTCGCGCGCCTGCTTCTTGGTGCCGACGAAGAGGACCGTGCCGCCACGGGCAGACAGGTCTCCGACGAACTCCTGGGCCTGGCGCAGCAGACGCTCGGTCTGCAGCAGGTCGATGATGTAGATCCCGCCGCGCTCGCCCCAGATGAAGCGACGCATCTTCGGGTTCCAACGGCGCGTCTGGTGACCGAAGTGGACTCCGGCCTCCAGCAGCTCACGGATGCCAACGTCTGTGGCGGCCATGGAGGTGCTCCCTTATTTGTGTGACGTACAGATTGCCCGCCGGCGAGCGCGGGACCCGAGATCAGATCTCCCGGGCAGGACCGCGTCCGTGTGACCCAGCGGGGTCGGTGGTACTAGGACGGCTCCCAGTCTAGAGAACCGGCGTTCGCGCCGCCTCTAGCGCCGCCGCCAGATCGGCAGGGAGCGGGCTTTGCACCTCGACCGCCACGCCGGTCACCGGATGGGTGAAGGCCAGGCGGGCGGCGTGCAGGAACTGGCGCTCCAGGCCCAGCAGGCCGGCGTGGCCGTAGTCCGGATCGCCGGCGACCGGGTGGTTGATCGCCTGCAGGTGCACGCGGATCTGATGCGTCCGCCCGGTCTCCAGCGTGACGCGCAGCAGCGTGAAGGCCGCCAAGGCCTCGGCGATCTCGAAATGGGTGCGGGCCTCGCGCGGGTTGTCGGTGTCGGTCGACATGCGCGTGCGCACGCGGCGGTCGCGGCCGATCGGCGCGTCGATCGTCCCGGTCCGCGACGGCGGGCGGCCCTCGACCAGCGCGAGGTACTCGCGGGTGATCTCGCGCGCCTGCAGCGCCTCCTTGAGCGCGGCGTGGATCGCGTCGCTCTTGGCCACGACGAGCAGGCCGGACGTGTCGCGGTCCAGGCGATGCACGAGTCCCGCGCGCCAGCCGTCCTCGCCGCCTTCGGCGGTGCCTTCGAGCGCCTGGGCCAGCGTCCCGGTCAGATGGCCGCGGGCCGGATGCACGACGACGCCCGCCGGCTTGTCGACGACCAGCAGGTGCTCGTCCTCGTAGGGCACGGCGTACTCGACGGTCGCGCCGACGTCGACCGGCGCGGGCGCGTCGTCGGGATCCTCGACGTCGATCGTCTGCCCCGCCTGGACGGCGTAGCGCTTGGGCTCGGCGCGCCCGTCGACCAGGACCGCGCCCGCGTCGATCAGCCGCGCCGCGCGCGACCGCGAGCCCAGCGGCTCGGCTAGCAGCGCGTCGAGCCGCGTGCCCGCTTCAGCCGGATCGACCGTCAGCCGCATGCGCGGGTCCTCGCCGTCCTGCTGCTCGATGACCCACAACAACACCAGCACCCCGAAGGTGATGGAGATGTCTGCGACGTTGAACGCCGGCCATGCGGGGAGCTTGACGAAGTCGGTGACCGCGCCGTCGCGGATGCGGTCGATGATGTTGCCGATCGACCCGCCGAGCAGCATGCCCGTCGGCAGCCAGATCAGGCGGCTTGTCGATGTGGGTGATGAAGTAGAAGAGCAGCGCCGACAGCGCGAGGGCGACCAACACCACCACGATGATCCCGCCGCCGGCGAAGGCGCCGAACGCCACGCCGGTGTTGCGCACGTGCACCAGCGTGACCGCCGGAAGGATCGCGTCCTCCTCGCCGACCTCGATGCCGTTGCGCACCAGCGCCTTGGTCACCTGGTCGAGGAGCAGGACCAGCGCCAGGACGAGCCCGACGCGTGTCCAGACGGCGGCCCTCACCCCGGGCGGATCACGCCGACGATGATCCCGCCGACGAGCCACAGCACGATCGTCGCGACCATCGGGCTGAGGTCCAGCGGACCGAACGGCGGGATGAAGCGACGGAAGATCGATAGGTACGGCTCGCTGACGTCGCGCAAGAAGTCGAGCACCGAACGCGACCAGCGCGAGTACGGCAGCCGCCCGCCCACGTTGAAGTACATGGACGAGAAGATGTAGGCGATGATGAGGATCGTGTAGACCAACAACAACGCTGCGAGGAAGTCCGCGATCGAATCGCGGGCGGTCGCGAGGACGAACATCAGGAGCGCACCCCTAGCACGGCATCGAGCGCATCCTGAAAAGCAGCGCGGACGCCGGCGCGCTCCAGCGCCGCCAGACCGCGTGCCGTGGACCCGCCCGGTGAGGTGACCTCGCGGCGGACCGCGAGCGTGTCGTTGCCACGGGCGCGCAGGAGCGCAGCCGTTCCGGCGAAGGTCTGGACCACCATCTCGGCGGCCTTGTCGGGCGGCAGCCCATGACGGACGCCCGCGTCGATCTGGGCCTCGGCAAGCAGCGCCACGTAGGCGGGCGCGTTGCTCATCAGGCCCATCGCGACGTCGACGAGGCTGTCTGCGACCTCGACCAGCAGACCGAGCTCCCCGAACAGCGCTCGGCACGTCCTGGTCCAGCCGGGCGTCCTGGTGGACGTCATCGGCCGCGCGGACAACGACGCCCTGGCGCAGCTCGACGGGTGTGCTGGGCAAGAAGCGGTAGACGGGGCGGTCGGGGTAGGCGGCCTTGACGTCGGCCAGCGGCACGCCACCGAGGATCGAGGCGACGGCCTTGGCGTGCTCACCGATCTCCGCGGCGACCTCGCCGAGCTGAGCCGGCTTGTGGCACAGGACGACGAGGTCGGCCTGCTGGGCGAGCGCGGTGTTGGACGCGAGCGCCTCGCCGCCGAGCTCGTCGACGAGCGTCTGGGCGCGGCCTGCGAGCACGTCGGTGGCGAGGATCGGACGACCCCAGCCACGCGCCATCCCACGCGCCATGTTCCCTGCACCGATGAGTCCGACCTGCACGCGCGACACTGTAGTCGCGCAGCGCGGTCGCGCCTAGCTCTGGTTGAAGAAGCCCTTCTCGATCAGCTGCGCGCGCTCTTCGGCCGAGATCTCGACGTTGCGCGGGGTGAGCATGAAGACGCGGTCGGCGACGCGCTGCATGCCGCCGTCGAGCGCGTAGGTGAGACCGGAGGCGAAGTCGATCAGCCGCTTGGAGAGGTCCGTGTCGGTCGACTGCAGGTTCAGCACGACCGGGATGTCGTCCTTGAACTTGTCGGCGACCTGCTGGGCGTCGTTGAACGACTTCGGGATGACGAGGTGCAGCTTGACGCTGCCGTTGCGCGGCTTGGGAGCGCCGCTGCCACCACCGATCGGGCGCAGGTTCGCGCGCGTCGGCGGCTCGTCGTCGGCGAAGATGTCGTCGAACTCGTCGCGGCGCCGTCGCGAGCTGAGACGGCGCACGTTGGGGCGCTCCCGGGCCTCTGGCTCGGGCTCCGGGTAGTCGTCGTCGGCGTCGGCATAGCCGTCGCGCTCTTCCGCCAACCCGAAGTAGACCAGCGCCTTATGCCAGCTGTCGCTCACGGCCACGTCTCAACTGTACGCCAAAGCGGGTGAAAACCCTGCAATCACAGGTACAGTTCGTGCCGACCCGCACGATCGTCGCGCCTTCTTCGACCGCCACGGCGAAGTCCTGGGTGGTGCCCATCGACAGCTCAGACAAGCCCGCGGTCGGCCGCCAGCTCGGCCAGCGCGGCAAACCAGCGGCGGCTGTCCTCGGGGTCGGAGGCCAGCGGCGGCATGGTCATCAGCCCGGCGACCTCCACCCCGCCGACCTCCTGGGTGCGATCCAGGAAGTCGTCCAGCGCGGCCGGGGCGACGCCGCTCTTGCCCTCCTCGCTGGCGATGTTGACCTCGACGAGGACCTTGGTGCCAGCCTGTGCATGGCGGCCGAGCTGCTCGACCACCGAGTCGCTGCCGACCGAGTGGATCATCCGCACCAGCGGCAGGATCGTCTTGACCTTGCGGCTCTGCAGGTGACCGATGAAGTCCCAGGTCAGCTGCTCGCCACCGGGCGCCGCGGCCTTGCGCTCCAGCTCCTGGGCGCGGTTCTCGCCGACGAGCGAGATGCCGGCCTGGGCGAGAACGGGCAGTTCGGCGATCGCCACGTACTTGACGGCGGCCAGAAGCTGGACGTCATCGGCGCTGCGCCCCGCGCGCGCCGCGGCGTCGGCGATCTCGCGAGCGGACGCGCTCGACGTTGGCCCGGACGCCCTCGACGGTCAGGCCCTCGATCAGCTGCGCCACGCGAGCCCTCCCTGTCGGCCGGTGAGACCGCCGGATGCGCGGTGGCTGAAGAAGACGCCGGGCTCGCACATGGTGCAGCGCTCGACGTCGAGGACCTCGACGGCCCCGGCAGCACGTAGCCGCCGCGCGGCGATGGCCTTCAGGTCGATGGTGCGGTCGGCGCGCCGCGGCCAGTCCGGGAAGCGCGCGGCGACCTCGTCGCCGACCTCGTAGCAGCAGCCGCCCGCGCCGGGACCGATCGCCGCCGCGAGCGCACCGACAGGATCGAGCGCTCGAACCGCCTGGACTCCAGCTTCCAGCACGCCATCGGCCAGCCCGGCCCAGCCGGCATGGACCATTGCGATCGCCTTCGGCGTGGCCAGCGCGACCGGCAGGCAGTCGGCGGTGAGGACCAGGGCGGCAACGCCGGGCGCGGCGGTGGCGATGCCGTCGGCGTCGACGATCGCGTCGTCGGCCGTCGTGCCATCGACGGTGAGCACCTTCGTGCCGTGCACCTGGCGCCCGAAGGCCAGCGGACGCGCCATCGGCGGCACGACGGCGGTTCTCGGCGACCGCGCCGGGATCGTCGTCGGTCCAGCGGCCGAGGTTGAGCGAGGCGTATGGCCCTCCCGAGACGCCGCCCGCGCGCGTCGTGAAGCGCACATGCGCCCCGGGCAGGTCGAGCTCGATGTGGGCGGCGCCGGCCAAGAGCCTTTGTTCTAGCAGTCGCTCGCGGCGTCCAGCGCGGCGGCGAGCTCGGCGTCGCGGCCGGGCGCAAGCTCGCCATCGAGACGCCGGGCCAGGACGGAGGCCAGCCGCGCCCCGAGCTCCGGGCCCTCGGGGATCCCTGCGGCGATCAGGTCGTTACCGTCGATCTCCAGCGCCACGTGGCGCCACTGGGTCAAGAACCGCGCCGCGGTCTCTGCGTCGCCTCGCGCGCCCGCCACCGCGACCGCCTCGACCGGCTCGCCGCGCAGCGCGGCCACGACCTCCGACGGCCGGGCCGTGACGATCGGCTCCAGCTCCGCGCAGCGCTCCAGGATCCGCTGCTCGATCGCCGTGAAGCCGAACGGTCGTGCCCACGCGCCGTTCGGGATCACCGCGCCGAGGATCATGAGG
>CAWHID010000003.1:0-689730 GCA_963829185.1 uncultured Conexibacteraceae bacterium | reverse complement strand
CTTGAAGGCGTTCGGGGATGGGGTCGTGGAGCTCGCGGAGCGGGCGGAGGCGCTGACGCGGGGGGAGTGAGGGGTGGGTGGCGCGGGCGTTTCGTGGCGCCCAGTGCGCGGCGTGGGTGGTAGCGCGTTGCGTGGTGTGTCGGCACCGAGGGCGAGCGGCGTCTGCGGCAGCGCAACCGGGACTGGCAGGGCTGGGCCGTCATGGCAGCGCGAAGGGCGCTTCGGGCCGCGTCGCCGGGACGGCCGGGTCCGGGGCGGCTCGTGGTGAATAGCTCACCACGAGACGACCTGGACCGCGGGCACGTGCGGTGAAAGGTGGCGGATGACCGGAGGCGGTGGCGCCGCGACTCCGCTCGCCCTCCTCGGTGCCGACACACCCCGCCGCGCGCCGCGACCGGCGCCGCGCGCTGGACGCCGACCACCGCCGTCCCGAAGTTATAGGCGTACGCAGCAGCCGGCCCTACGCCGGCTTGCTGCGATGCCCCGCGAGGCGCTTGCGCGCCTCCTCGATCCGCGCGTGCATGCGCGGGTCGCGGGCGAGGCGCTTAGCCTCTTCGGCGATCCGGCGACCCTCGGGGCCGCGGGCAATTTCACGAACCTGCTGTTTGAAGCGCGTTGGCATCCTGCTCTTGGGAGTCCCCGCGCGCACCGCTCACCAAACACCAGACGCCGTTGTACCCCAACAACAGCGTGTCGAGGGACGATTTCTGGGTCCAGAGGACCCGCTATTCGTCCCTCGACACGCTGTTAGGGGCAATCGCGTCGGCGTCGCGCTCGATCCGCGTCCGGAGCTCCCGCCCGCGCCCCGCCGCCACCGCGCGACCCGCGCGCTCTTCGGTCAACGCAACGCCGCGCGCGGCAGCTAGGTCGAGCAACTCCTGACGCTCATCGTTCTCACGGGCCGCACGTAGGAAGAGCCAGCAGAAGAGACCGATCGTCAGCAGTGACTCCTCGACCATCATGATCGAGCCGGCTACGACCTGATCGGTGCTGGGAGACAGCCCATGGGCCGCCTCGCCGGGGGCATAAGCGGAGTAGAACGCGCTGCCGCCGAAGAGGAACGCGTTGGCCAGCGCGGCGCCCACTAGCCGGACCGCGACGATGTACCCCGCCTTCCAGCCGGTCCCGAACCACGCCGGCTTCGGCAACGGCCCGAAGAGGCACATCCACACATTGGCGCCGAAGAAGATGAAGCACAGGTGCTGCAGCGCGTGGACGCCGTCGTGCTGTAGCGCGGCCTCGTGCACCGCCGGGATGTGCCAGACGTAGAGGTCGATCGCCCACAGCGGCAGCGCGACGAGCGGGTGGGCGAGCACGCGCAGGCGGTCAAACAGCGCGATGCGCAGGATCGGCGCCAGCACCGGGCCGGTGAGGCCGAGCACGAGCAGCAGCGCGCCGAGGTCGGCGATCAGCAGGTGCTCGACCATGTGCGCCCAGAACAGCTCCTCGCTGTAGCTGGCCAACGGCGAGACGAGCACCGCGGCGATCAGCCCGACCCCGCTGTAGAACGACCACTGCCGCAGCTTCGGGACCGCCCGTGGCGTCCCCTTCAGCGTCCGCACGCGCCGCGCGTAGAGCGCCGCGCTGATCGCCGCCGGCGCGATCTGCAGCGGCGCGAAGGTGAAGGTTGCGGCGGCGACCGTCACCCCGCCGCCACCGCCCCCACCCCGCCCAGCGCGCACACGATCCCCACGAGCTGGGGCGAGCGCACGCGCTCCCCCAGCACCGCCGCGGCCAGCAGCACGGTCATGACCGGGTACATCCCGCCGAGCACCGAGACGACGCTGAGGTCGCCCTTGGTCTGGGCGGTCGACAGCAGCACGGTCGCCAGCAAGTCGATGCACCCGACCGCCGCGATCCCGAGCCCGAGCCGCGCGGCCGGGAACGCCGGCCGCGTCCACAGGATCAGCAGCGCGACGAACGGCACCGCCGCGCTGCGCGAGACCACGAGCGTCCACGGCACCGAGACGTCGGCGGGCGCGTCGATCAGTACGTAGAAGCCACCGAAGCCGAGTGCCGCCAGCAGCGCCAGCCCGAGCGCCGTGCGCCCGGCCGCGGTCGCTTCGGCACCGTCGTGCTCCTCGCGCGAGGCCAGCACGACGCCCACGACGATCGCCACGAGCCCCAAGGTGGTGACCACCGAGGGCCGATTGCCGGTCGCGATGCCGACGACCACCGGCAGCGCGACACCGGCCGAGGAAATCGGGGCGACGACGCTCATCGTCCCGATCGCCAGCGCGCGATAAAAGCAGCCCAGCGCCAGCACTCCGGAGAGCCCTGCGCCAACCGCCGACCAGAAGTCCTGGGCGTCATCGAAAAACGGCCCGCCCCAGACAACCGCAACGAGCCCGATCACCACCAGCCCGCCGCCCTCGACCAGCAGCAGGACGACCGGGACGCTAACGCGGCGACTGGCGAGCCCGGCGAGGAAGTCCGCCAGGCCCCAGGAGGCTGCGGCGGCGAGGGCGAGCACGATGGCCATTGCCCGAGGATCGTGGCAGGGCGCGCTCGGCGAGGGGCACAGCCGGCATCGACGGCAGCGATTCGGCCGCCGCAACGCTCTGTGGCGCCGGCCGCGACACCGTGGTTCCGGCCGGCCCGAAGACCAGCTGGCGCAGGTAGTGCGCGCGCCCGACGCCGCCGTCGCCGACCGTCGCGACCGCCGTCAGCGCCACCCCGACGAGCACCACCGGCAACGCCGCGCGCGAGAAACGTCGGCGCGCGTCCCCCTCGCCCGGTACCGTCCCGCCCGTGCGCCGGCTATCCATCGCGCGCTCGGTCCAACTTGCGCTTCTTGGATTGACGATCGCTCTCACAGCGATCGCGGGATTCGGCGTGGGCGCGCTGTACTCCTCCCGGCAGCACTACGAAGATCAACTCGCCCATGCCTACGAGGTCAAATCCGCGTCGGGCAAGCTGCTGGCCGCCTCCGTCGTCGAGGAGGCCACGCTGCGCGCGCCGCAGGCCGACCGCACCGCGGCCGGCGACGCCCGCGCCAAGGCCGCCTACATCCAGTCGCTGACCGACACCCGCCGCCGCGCGGCCGACGATCCGCAGAGCGTCAAGCTCGTCGCGCAGGCCGGCGCCGCCCAGGCGCGCCTGCGCCGGCCAAACGCCCCCGCGGGCGCCGCGCTTGCTGCCCGCAGGCCGATCGCCGCCCTTGAGCGCCGCCAGGACGAGCGTCTCGGCAAGGCCGACGACGCCGCCCGCGACGACTCGCGCAAGGCGCTCGCCTCGATCACCGCCGCCGGCGGCCTGGCCCTGGCCGGCGCGATCGCACTGGTCGCCCTCCTGCTCGCCGGCGTCCGGCGCCCGCTGGAGAGCCTGGTCGACGCCTCGGCCCGGCTGGCCGGCGGCGACCTCACCGCGCGCGTCGACGAGAACACCGGCCCCGACGAGCTGCGCCAGCTCGGCCGCTCCTTCAACGCCATGGCGATCGACCTCGAAGACGCCAACGAGCGGCTGGAGGCCGAGCGAAGAAGGCTCGCCGTCACGGTGCGCAGCCTCGGCGACGGCCTGCTGATCATCGACGAGGAGGGCCTGGTCTCCTCCGCCAACCCGCGCGCGCTGCGCCTGGCCCCGGAGCTGAAGGTCGGCCATCCGCCCGAGCTCGGCGGCCTGGTCCTGCCCGCCGTCGACGAGGCGCTCGGCGTCGAGATCCTGCTGGAGCACGACGGCCGCACGCTCGCCGTCACCGCCGCGCGGCTGGAGGAGCACGCCGACGGCGGCACCGTCTGGACGCTGCGCGATGCGACCGAGCGCGCCCGCCTGGAGCGGCTCAAGAGCGAGTTCGTCGCCACCGCGTCGCACGAGCTGCGCTCGCCGCTGACCTCGATCAAGGGCTTCGTCGAGCTGCTGCGCGCCGGCGACGGCCTCGACGAACGCCAGCGCGAGTTCCTCGACATCGTCCTGGTCTCCACCAACCGCCTGGTCGACCTCGTCAACGACCTGCTCGACGTCGCGCGCCTGGAGGCCGGGCGCGTCGAAGTGCACCGCCGGCCCGTCGACGTCGGCGAGGTCCTCGCCGACGTCACGACGCTGCTGGCCGGGCGGATCGAAGCCAAGCAGCAGGAGCTGAAGATCGACGTCGCCCCGGACACGCCGCGGATCCTGGCCGACGCCACGCGCCTGCGCCAGATGCTCACCAACCTGGTGACCAACGCGCATCTCTACACCGACGAGGGCGGCCGCCTGAGCCTCAGCGCCTCGCAGCTCGGCGCGGGTGTGCGGATCGAGATCTCCGACACCGGCCGCGGCATGACGCCGGCCGAGCTGGAGCACGTCTTCGAGCGCTTCTCGCGCGGCGCTGGCTCGACCGGCACGCCGGGCACCGGATTGGGCCTCTCGATCGTCAAGTCGCTCGTGGACCTGCACGGCGGCACGATCGACGTCGCCTCCACGCCCGGCGAGGGGACCACCTTCGCGGTCACGCTGCCCGCCGCGCCCGGCCCCGGCGTCGTCACGCGCCCGTCCGACGCGCTGCATGGCCGCCGCGTCCTGGTGATGGACGACGAGCCCGAGACCGCGCGGCTGATCGCCGAGCGGCTGGAGCCCTTCGGCGTGACTTGCGAGATCGTCCACGACGGCGCCACCGCGCTGGAGCGACTACGCAACGAGGAGTTCGACGCGATGACGCTCGACGTCCTCATGCCGGGCGTCAGCGGCTTCGAGGTCCTGCGCGAGCTGCGCGCCGACCCGCGCCTGGCCGACCTGCCCGTCGTCGTCGTCTCGGTCTTCTCCGGCCGCGAGGCGCTGAGCGGCGAGTGGGTCATCAGCAAGCCGATCGACGCCGAGGAACTGGCCGACGCGCTGGGCTCTGCGGTGATGGCCGGCCGCGTCCGCGTCTTGGCCGTCGGCCGCGCCGACGTGCGCACCAACTTGCGCCAGGCGCTGGACGACCTCGCGATCGAGCACGAGTGGGCCAGCACGCCGCTGGAGGCCGCGCGCCTGTGCGCGATGCGCCGCTTCGAGGTCGCGCTGGTCGACGCGGGCCTGCCCGACGTGGAGGCCGCGATCGCCGGCCTCGATCTGCGCGGGCGCCGCCTGCGCCGGTCGGTCGTCGTCGTCTCGGCCGACGGCGACGGCGCCCCCGGCTTTGCGCGGCTGGACGCTGAGCCGATCTCCATCGGCGAAGCCGGCGCCGCCGTCCTGGCCCTCTTGGAGCCCGCAGCAGCAGCGGACTTGTAGGCTCGTTGATGGAGGACATGCCAGGCAAGGGAACGATCACCGACGTCTCGGTGCTGCAGGAGCGCTTGGCCACCGTCGAGCGTTCGGCGGCCGAGAAGGAACAGCAGCTCGAGCGCTATGCCGCGGATCTGCGCGAGACGTTCAAGCGCGAGCGCGAGCGCCGCCATGAGCTGCGCCGCAACTACATGGCCACGGTGCGGGCGCTGTGCAACGCCGTCGAGGCGCGCGACGCCTATACGGGCAAGCACGCCGAGCGCGTCGCCGCCTACGGCATGGAGATCGCCCGCGTCCTCGACGCACCGTTTTGCGACGACCCCGAGGTCGAGTTCGGCTTCCTGCTGCATGACGTCGGCAAGGTTGCGGTGCCGGACTCGATCCTCTGGAAGCCGGAACCGTTGACGCCTGAGGAGCGCACGCTGATGGAGCGCCACTCGCTCGTCGGCTGGGAGATCCTGCGCGAGATCGACTTCCTCGGCGAGGCCAAGCTCGTCGTCCGTCACCACCATGAGCGCTGGGACGGCGCGGGCTACCCCGACGGGCTGGCCGGCGACGCGATTCCGTTGGCCGCTCGGGTCTTCTCCGTGGCCGACGTGCTCGACGCGCTGACCACCATCCGGCCCTACCGTCCACCCTCGCCGCTTGCCGTCGCGCGTGACATGATCGCCGAGTCCTCCGGGACGCAGTTCGATCCCGAGGTCGTGGACGCGTTCATGCAGATCCCGCTCACGCGCCTCGACGACATCCGACGCGAGGTCGGCTGAAGTGCGCAGTGTCCTGATCGTCGACGACGACCCTTTCATCCGCAAGCTCGTCTCCACGACCCTCGAGGACGTCGCTGGCTTCCGGCTGCACGAGGCCGCCAACGGGATCGAGGCCGTGGAGCTCGCCTCCAAGGTCCACCCCGAGCTCGTGTTCCTCGACATCGACATGCCGCGCATGGACGGCATCGAGGCCTGCCGCCTGATCCGCGAGCAGGACAACGGCGCGGCCAAGGCGACGATCGTCATGTTGACGGCCGCCGGGGCCCAGGAGAACGAGACGCGTGCCCGCACTGCTGGCGCCGACCTCTTCTTGACCAAGCCGTTCAGCCCGCTGGACCTGCTGCGGCTCGTCGACGAATTAGCCTGAGCGTCAACGCGCCAACTCTTGCGGTCGTGTCGATCTGCGCCGTCCTCGATCGACGCTGCGATAGAACGACAATCACCACCTCAAGGAGTTTCACCCTATGCGCTTCATGATGTTGATCAAGATGGACAGCAGCGACGAGAACTACGAAGCGACGGAGGCCGACGTCGCCGCGATGACCCGCTACAACGAGGAGCTGACCAAGGCCGGCGCGCTGCTCGCGCTCGACGGCCTGCAGCCGCCCTCCAAGGGCGCGGTCGTGACGTTCTCAGCCAACGGCGACGCGATCGTCACCGACGGCCCGTACGCCGAGGCCAAGGAGGTCGTCGGCGGCTACTGGCTCATCCAGACCAAGTCCAAGGAGGAGGCCGTGGAGTGGGCGACGCGCGTCCCGGGCGACGAGCACACGACGATCGAGCTGCGTCAGATCTTCGAGATGTCGGACTTCTCGCCGGAGCTCCAGGCGGCCGCCGGTGACCTGTCTGTGGCACCGCCGGAGCAGACGAGCGACAACTAGATGGTTGATGCGAAATCGAGCGTGGTCGTGGTCGTGCGCAGCGTGGATGATGGGCGCCGCACGATTCCGCAGGCGATCCTGGTTGGATCGTCAAGGGATCGGGTGGTGATCCAGCGCCGCGCGGCGTGCGATCACGGCCGCGCGAATTTCGCGTCAACCATCTAGGCGCTGGTGGCACCCGCCGACGCCGCGCAACGGGCGATCGACGCCGTCTGGCGGATCGAGTCGCCTCGGCTGATCGCCGGGCTCGCCCGAATGGTGCGCGATGTCGGCGCCGCGGAGGATCTCGCGCAGGACGCGCTTGTCGCCGCGCTGGAGCAATGGCCGCGGTCAGGCGTCCCGGACAACCCGGGCGCCTGGCTGATGGCCACCGCCAAGCGGCGCGCCATCGACGGCTTCCGCCGCGCCGCCAACCTGGAGCGCAAGCAGGAGGAGCTGGCCTTCGAGTTGGGGCTCGAGCTCGCGATGAGCCGCGCCGATCTCGACGCCGCTCTGGACGACGAGATCGGCGACGACCTCCTGGGCCTGATCTTCACCTGCTGCCATCCGGTGCTCTCCATGCAGGCCCGGATCGCGTTGACCCTGCGGATGCTCGGCGGGCTGAAGACCGACGAAATCGCGCGCGCATTCCTGGTGAGCGAGGCGACGGTTGCCCAGCGGATCGTCCGGGCCAAGAAGACCCTGGCTGAGGCGGGACTCGGCTTCTCCGTGCCGTCGGGCGACGAGCTGCCCGCGCGGCTGGCCTCGGTGCTCGAGGTTGTGTACCTGATCTTCAACGAGGGCTACGCCGCGACCGCGGGCGATGACTGGCTGCGGCCGGACCTGTGCCTCGACGCGCTGCGGTTGGGCCGCATCCTGGCCGAGCTGGCGCCGGATGAGCCCGAGGTCCACGGGCTCGTGGCGCTGATGGAGCTGCAGGCATCACGGACCCGGGCGCGGATCGGGCCTGGCGGCGCGCCGGTGCTGCTGCTCGACCAAGACCGGGCGCTGTGGGACCGGCTGCTCGTCGGGCGCGGGCTCGCCGCGCTGGAGCGTGCGCAGGCGTGTGCCACGCCTGGTGGGACTTACGTCGTCCAGGCCGCGATTGCGGCCTGCCACGCGCGCGCGGCACGCGCGCAGGACACCGATTGGGTGCGGATCGCCGCGCTCTACGCGGCGCTCGCCCAGGTCGCGCCGTCGCCGGTCGTCGAGATCAACCGCGCCGTGGCCGTGGGGCGCGCATTCGGGCCAGCGGCGGGGCTGGAGGTGGTCGACGCGCTGGCGGCAGAGGATTCGCTGAAGGACTATCACCTGCTCCCAAGCGTCCGTGGCGACTTGCTGTATCGCTTGGGCCGCTTCGCCGAGGCGCACGCGGACTTCACGCGCGCGGCGTCGTTGACGCGCAACGAGCGCGAGCGTGAGCTGCTGCTCGCGCGCGCCGCGGGCTGCGCCTGGGGGTAGGACTGGCCAGGCGCCCATGGGAGACTCGGCGGCGATGACGCTGGTGGCTGCCATCTTCGATGTCAACCCGTTCGGCGACCGGCTGCGCCCCGGCTCCGGCGCGGGGTTCGTCGTCCTCGTGGCGTTCATCGCCTCGTTTCTGGCGATCCGCACGAGCGCGCGGCTCACGCGCAGCGTCTCCTGGTGGCCGGGCGGCGTGCAGACCGACAGCGGCGTGCACCTCCACCACCTCGTGTGGGGCATCTGCCTCGTGCTGATCTGCGGCTTCCTCGCCTTCGCCGTGCCGGCCACCAGCCCGTGGTGGCACATGATGGCCATCGGCTTCGGCATCGGCGCCGGCTTCACGCTCGACGAGTTCGCGCTCTGGGTCCGATTGCAGGACGTCTACTGGGCCGATGAGGGGCGCGCATCGTTTGACGCGGTCGTCATCGCGGTGGCGTTCGCGGCGCTCGTCGTCGAGGGCACGACGCCGTTCGGGCTCGACGACCCGAGCTCGATCGGCGGCACGGTCGCGGTCGTCGGGATCGTCCTCGCGCTGTCGGTGGTGTCGTTGCTCAAGGAACGGCTAATGCTGGGCGTGCTCGGGCTGTTTCTCCCCGTGTTCGGCGCCATCGGTGCGTTGCGGCTCGCGCGGCCAACGTCGATCTGGGCCCGGAAGCGGTACGCACCCGAGCGGATGGTGCAGGCGCAGGCGCGCTTCGCCCCCGACCGGCGCGGCGAGCAGTTGCGCCGGCGCATCAGCGACCTCATCGCCGGCGCGCCCTCGCACGACGACGCCTGACGCGCGCCCAGAGGGCGCGGTCAGGTCGCGCCTACTCCTACCCGCGGTCCCCGCGGCCGTAGAGGAACCGGAACAGCTTGGCCAGCCGGCCCGTCATCTTGGCGCTGTAGGGGTACATGTGCGGGTCCTTCTTGGTCGCGAAGCGCGTGACCAGGACGGCCTGCTGCTGGCAGTACTTGCGGATGCCGCCAGCGCCGTGGCGCGTGCCGAGGCCTGAGGCCTTCGCGCCGCCCATCGGCAGTTCCAGCGCGCTGTAGTTGACCAGCGCGTCGTTGACGCAGACCGCACCGGCGTCGATGCGCCGCGCGACGGCTTCGGCGTGGCCGATGTCCTTGCCGAAGACCGAGGCGCCCAGGCCGTAGGGCGAGTCGTTGGCCATCTTGATGGCCTCCTCCTCGTCGCGGACCTTCATGATCGGCAGCGTCGGCCCGAAGGTCTCCTCGGTCATCGCCAACATGGTGTGGTCGACGTCGACCAGGACCGTCGGCTCGTACCAGTAGCCGCCGTTGTGCTGGCCGCGCGAGCCACCGACGAGCACGCGTGCGCCCTTGGCCTTCGCGTCCTCGACATGGCGCTCGACGATGTCGACCTGCGGCGGGAAGGTCATCGAGCCGACATCCGCCGAGCCCGGACCGCCGTTGCCCTGGCGCAGCGCGCGGGCCTTCTCGGTGACCTTGGCGACGAACTCGTCGTAGACCGGCGCTTCGACGTAGACACGCTCGACCGAGATACAGGTCTGCCCGCCGTTGAACATGCCGTAGTACAGGGCGGTGTTGGCGGCGCGATCGACGTCGGCGTCGGCCAGGACGATCAGCGGGTCCTTGCCGCCGAGCTCCAGCGAGACGTGCGTGAGCGTGTCGGCGGCGGCCTTCATGACCTTCTTGCCGGTCGCCGTCGAGCCGGTGAACATGATCATGTCGACCTCGTCGACCAGCGCGGCGCCGGTGGCGCCCAGGCCGGTGGCGACCTGGAAGACCCCGTCGGGGATGCCGCACTGCTTCAGGCCCTCGGCTAGCTTGAGCGAGGTCAGCGGGGTGATCTCCGATGGCTTGAGGATCACGCTATTGCCGGCGGCCAGCGCCGGGATGCAGTCGCCGAACGAGTTGGTCAGCGGGTAGTTCCACGGGCCGATGACGCCCACGAGGCCCAGCGGCTTGTAGCGCAGCAGCAGCTTCTTGCCCTTGACCAGGATCGCGGAGGACTTGACCTTCTCGTCGGCCAGGTACTTCTCGGCGTTGGTGGCCCAGAAGCCGAACGCGGCAGCGCCGTAAGAGATCTCGGCGATCAGCGCGTCCTCGTAGGTCTTGCCGGTTTCTGACCGGATGACGGCGATGACCTCCTCCTGATGGTCGATCACCCACTTCTGCATGCGCTTCAGGATCCGGGCGCGGCCTTCGAAGCCCAGGGCCTCCCAGGCCGGCTGCACCTCACGGCCGCGCCGCGCCATCGCGGCAATCTCCTCGGCGCCGAGGTCCGGGCAGTGGGCGATGACCTCGCCGGTGGCCGGGTTCTCGACTGCGAACTCGCGCTTAGCGGGGACGGCCGCCTCGGAGGCGGCGACGTCGACCTGCTCCTGCTCCTGGATACCTGCCATGCGTCCATCTCCGGTCGCGTTGCTTTGACGGTGTGTCAAGCCTACCGGCTGATAGGCCCCACGAGAAACGGTGTCACCTGCTGCGCGTCACACTCGTTGAGAGAACGTCGTGCTCCGTCGCCATCTCCTTTTCTTCGTCACCGGCGCCCTGCTGGCGCTCGCCGCGATCCTGATCGTCCGCGCGGGCGACGATGGGTCAGCCGCAAGCCCCGCGGCCACCACGACCACGCCCGCCGCCGCGGTCTCGGCCCCGCGGTCGGTGCTCTTGCGCGCGCACCGCAACGCGCTGCGTGCGCGGCAGCGACGCGCCCGGCTGCAGCGCGAGACGCCGACGTTGCCCCTGAAGTCGTCGGCCACCCCGAGCGCCGCCGCGAGACCGACCGGCGGCAGCGCGCGCACGGCACCCGACGGCTCGGGCACCGAGCCCAGGCCCGGGACCGGCACACCTCCCAGCGATCCGGCGCCGGCGGTGCCAGACGGCGGCACCGAGACGGTCCCCTCCGCGAGCGACCAGAGCACGGAGCCCCCGGCAGATCCCGGCACGAGCACGGACCCGGGCGCTGCCACGCCAGCTCCCGACAGCAGCGCCGGCATGACCATTCCAAATCCCGCCACGCCCGACGCCTCCGTCGGACCCTAACTGGTGTAGTCCACTCCCTCTTGATGGTCTATACCAGTAGTGGTACGGTCTGCCCGCACGCTTCACCGAGGAGGAGGCAGAGAGATGTTCACCACGTTCCGTCCACGGGCAACCGCCGCCGTCGTGTTGGCGACCGCGCTCGCGGCGATCACGGCCGGCTGCGGTTCCGACGACGACAACAACACGTCGGCAGGGACCACGGCATCGTCTTCCGGCGAGGGCGCGAAGATCGCCCTGCTCCTGCCCGAGAACAAGACCGCGCGTTATGAGAACCAGGACAAGCCGTTCTTCACCGCCAAGGTCAAGGAGCTGTGCCCGGACTGCGAGGTTATCTACGAGAACGCCACCCAAGACGCGGCCAAACAGCAGCAGCAGGCCGAAGCCGTGATCACGCGTGGCGCCAAGGTCCTCGTCCTCGACGCCGTCGACGTCGCGTCGGCCGGCTCGATCGTCAATCGCGCCCGGCAGGCGAAGATCCCTGTCGTCAGCTACGGTCGCCTCGTCGCCGACGCCCCGCTGGACTACTACGTGTCGATCGACCCCTTCAAGGTCGGCCAGCAGCAGGCCCAGGTGCAGCTCGACGCGCTCAAGGCAGCCGGCAAGACCAACCCCAGGATCGTGATGATCAACGGCTCGCCGACCGACTCCAACTCCGCGCCTTACAAGAAGGGCGCCGAGGAGACCTACAAGAGCGGCGGTGCGAAGATCGTCAAGTCCTATGACACGCCCGACTGGTCGCCCGACAAGGCCCAGCAGCAGATGGAGCAGACGATCACGTCGCTGGGCAAGACCGGTTTTGACGGCGTCTACGTCGCCAACGACGGCATGGCCGGCGGCGCGATCGCCGCGATGAAGTCCGCGGGCATGGACCCTGACAAGCTCTTCGTCACCGGCCAGGACGCTGAGGTCACCGGCATCCAGCGGATCCTCAAGGGCGAGCAGCTGATGACGGTCTATCAACCGCTCAAGGAGATCGCGGGCAAGTCGGCCGAGATCGCCGTGCCGCTGGCCCAGGGCAAGCCCGTCCCGTCCGGCATCGCGACAAGCAAGACCGACAATGGCGCGGGCCAGGTCCCATCGGTGCTGGTCCCGACGCTGTCGATCGACAAGGACAACATCAACGAAACGGTCATCAAGGACGGGTTCTTGAAGGCATCGGATGTCTGCACGTCGGCCTACGCCTCGGCCTGCGAGGACGCCGGCATCCAGTGACGGCCGAGCTTCCCCGCAAGCTGTCGCGCGCCAGCCCCAAAGGCACGCAGCTGCGCTCGATCATGGAGGACTTGATCGAGACGCTGAAGCCTGGCGACCCCCTCCCCTCCGAGCGCGAGCTGGCCGAGCGCTACGGCGTCGCGCGGATGACCGTGCGCGCCGAGATCACGCAGCTGGCGGCAGAAGGACGGGTGGAGCGTGTGCAGGGGCGCGGCACGTTCGTGGCCGAGGCGCTCGTCGCCCAGGCCGCCATCCTGAGCTCGTTCACCGAGGACATGCGGGCCCGCGGGTTGAAGCCGGGCTCGCACGTCCTCGGGCAGGGGACCGAGCCGGCCGACGACCTCGTCGCCGGCCGGCTCGGGATTGAGCCCGGTGCTTTGGTCGTCTGTCTGCGCCGGGTGCGAACCGCCGACGGCGAGCCGATGGCGCTGGAGGAGGCGTTTCTGTCGGCGGAGCGCTTTGGCGCGCTGGCCGAGGAGGATCTCGACGGCCTCTCGTTGTTCACCGTGTTGGAGGAGCGCTTCGGCGCGCGCTTCCCGTCGGCCGATCAGCAGGTCGTCGCGGTCGAGATCGTCGGCGAGGACGCCAACCTCCTGCGCGTCGCGCCCGGGCGCGCCGGTCTGAAGTTCCACACCATCTTGATCGACGGCGACGAGCGGCCGCTGGCCTACTCGTGGTCGCTGTATCGCGGCGACCGCTACGAGATCCGTCTGCGCCAGGAGCGCTGGGGATGACGCACGGCTCCCAGATGGCAGCCGAGATGGCCGAGCAGCCGCGCGTGCTCTCCGCGCTGGCAGGCCGGCGCGGCGAGCTGATCGCCGAGCTGCGCGCGGCCGTCGGCGCCGTCACGCCCGTCGGGATCGTTCTGGTCGCGCGCGGCTCGTCTGACAACGCCGCGGTCTTCGGGCGCTACGTCCTGGAGCTGGCGACGCGCCGCCCTGTGGCGCTCGCGGCGCCGTCGCTGGTCACCCGCTACGGCGCCCAGGATCGCCTCGATGGTTGGCTGGCGGTCGGCGTTTCGCAATCGGGCCGCACGCCGGAGATCGTCTCGGTGCTGGAGAGCTTCGGCGCGTCAGGTGCGCGGACGGTCGCGATCACCAACGCCCGCGAGAGCCCGCTTGCGGGCTCGGCCGATGCGACGATCGACACCGCGGCCGGAAGCGAACAGGCGGTGCCGGCGACCAAGACGGTGACCTCGCAGTTCGCCGCCTTCGCGGTGCTGGCCGAGGCGCTGGCGGGCGACGCGACCCGCAGCCGCCTGCCGTGGGACGACGGCGCATGGGCCGCACTGCCCGACGCCGTCGGCGAGCTGCTGGGCGACGGCGAGCCAGCCCGCGCCGCGGCGTCCGCCATCGGCTCCGCGCAGGGCCTCGTCGTGATCGCCCGCGGCCTGCTGCTCGGCGCCGCGCTGGAGGCCGCGCTCAAGGTCAAGGAGATGACGGGCATCCTCGCCGAGGGCGCGTCGGCCGCCGACTTCCTGCACGGCCCGATCGCCGTCGTGCACCGCGGCCTGCCGGTCCTGACGCTTGCCGCCGGCGGCCCAACCGCGGTCGATGTCGCCGAGTTCGCGGCGGCAGCACGCGAGCGCGGTGGCCGCGTCCTGGCGATCTCGCCGGATGGGGATCTGCCGATTCCGGCGTCGATCGGCGACGGCCTGGCCGCGATCCCCGCGATCGTGCGCGCTCAGCAGCTCGCGCGCGAGTTGTCGCTCTTGCGCGGCATTGATCCTGACGCGCCGTTCGGGCTGTCGAAGGTGACGGCGACGCGGTAGGGGTGGTTGGTGTGGTTGGTGTGGTGCGAGCGTCGTTGGCGCCCAGTGCGCAGCGTGGCTTGTGGTGCGGAGCGAGCGGCGTTGGCGCCCAGTGCGCAGCGTGGCTTGTGGTGCGGAGCGTGGTGTGTCGGCACCGAGGAGAGCGAGCGGGGTTGGCGCTTCGCGGCGTGCTCCGTCGTCCGCAAGATCCCCGGGAGGGTGGGCCTGTTGAGCGCGAGGTGATCGCGGTCAACGGGCCCACCTCGAGCGTCCGCGGCACCACGGAGCGAGGTGGGCCCGTTGAGCGCGATGCAGCCGCGGCATCCAGGCCCACCGCGGTCGGGAGATGCGCGGTAGGTCAGTAGAAGACCGTGCGGGTGAGGTGCGCCGGGCGCGCGAGGTAGGCCGGCTCGCAGCCGCGGTTCCAGAGCCAATTGTCGAGAAGCCGCGGCGGGACGCCAAGTCGGTGGGCGAGCCCTTCGCAGGCGTGGACCGCGCAGGCGCGCAGCTCGTGCTCCTCGGCGCTGCCGGGCTCCAGCAGCTCGCCGCGGTCGATCCGCGCCGCCAGCGCCTCGTCGAGCACGAGCACGCCGTCCAGGCGCAACACGTGCGGCAGGAAGTTGTCGGCGAACACGGTCAGCTCGTCGACGTCCTCGAAGCTCGCGACGCCCGCGAGCATGAGGTCGTTGGCGGTGATCTGGGCGCGCTTATAGAAGCCGGTGTCCTCGAAGAACGCCATGCCCGCGGCCAGCTGGGCGGCGAAGCGCGCGGCCGAGCCGCCGGCGGCCGCGATCAGCTCCAGCGCGTCGCGCCCGGCAGCGAAGGCGCCCAGCTGCGCCAGCCCTTCGGCGTAGAGCGCCATCAGCGGATGGGTACCGTCCTCGTCCAGGACGGCCGCCACCTCGCCAGCGCTCACCGCTTCCAGCTCCGGCCCCCACCACGAGGCGCCACCGCGCCCGCGCACGAACGCCGTCAGCCGCTCGGTCATCGCGTCGGTCGAGCCGCGGCGCAGCGTCGGGAACCAGCCCGATCCAAAGTTGATGGTGTCGAGAACCAGGACGTAGCGCGCGACCTGCTCGGGCGAGCCTTCAAGGAAGTGCTGCTCGGCGTTGAGACCGGCGATGCCGCTCGTCACCGTCGGCGCCTCGAGGTCGATCCGCACCGACCGCGCGGTGCGGGCGACCTCGGCGCAGTGGCGGCGGACCTCGTCGGGCAGCGACATCGCCGGACACCGTAGAAGGCTGTTCGCCAGACTGCCCGCCGATGTCACTCCGTCGCGTCCCGCCGATCTTCGTTGCCCTCGCCTTCGCCGCCCTCTGCGGCGGCTGCGGCAGCGACAGCCATGCGACCTCAACGGACCGACATCCCGAGCCCGTGCAGCTCGCGCTGGACTTCACGCCCAACGCCGTGCACGCGCCGCTGTACGCCGCGATCCGCACCCACGCCGACACGGCCGAAGGCGTCCGGCTCGTCATCCGCCAGCCGGGCTCCGGCCCCGACGCGCTCAAGCAGGTCGCAGCCGGCCATCTCGACCTCGGCGTCCTCGACATCCACGACCTCGCGATCGCGCGCGAGCGCGGCATCGACGTCGTCGGCGTCGCCGCGCTGGTCCGCAAGCCGCTGGCCGCGCTGGTGACCAACGCCTCCATCAAGCGCCCGCGCGACCTTGAGGGCCACGACGTCGGCGTCTCGGGCCTGCCGTCAGACCCCGCGTTCCTGGACGCGATCATCGCCCACGACGGCGGCAAGGTCAGCCGGGTGCGCCAGATCACGATCGGCTTCAACGCCGTCTCAGGCATCCTCGCGGGGAAGGTCGATGGGGCGCCGGTCTTTTGGAACGCGGAGGGGGTGGCGCTGAAGCAGCGCGGCGTGAAGGTCAACGAGTTCCGCGTTGAGGACTACGGCGCGCCGGCGTATCCGGAGGTCGTGCTGATCACCGCGCGGCGAACGCTGGAGCGCGAGCGGGATCGGATTCGGCAGGCGCTGCTGGCGATTCGGGCGGGCGCTGCGGCGGTCGCCCGCGACCCGCACGCGGCGGTGCGCCAGATCGCGCACGAGGCGCAGACCGATGACATGGACTTGATCGGGGCGCAGCTTGCGGCGGTGGCGCCGATCTTTGCGAGGGACTTGCGGCTTGATCGGGGGGTGCTGGAGGAGTGGGCGGATTTCGATGCGCGCCTGGGGATCGTCAAGGAGCGCCCGGATGTGGGGACGGCGTTTGACTTCTCGGTGCTGGGGACGGGCTGAGGAGCGTGCGGCTCGTTGTTGTAGGTGTCGTCCGCGGGTGGTGGCTGGCGTGGCGCACCCGTGGGCGCTCAGCGCGCGTTGTCGTGGTCAGTGCGCGGCGTGATCCGGCGCACCGAGGGGAGTGAGCAGTTGGTGGCGGCTCGGAGCGCCTGGTGTCGTCCGCCGGCGCCGGGGCCCGGGTGCTTCGGGGCCGCGTCGTGGTGCGGGTCGTTCTGTGTCCCACATGGGGACCCCAGACGACACGGACCGGCGCTTCGGGCCCGAACTGAGGGCGCGGGTCGCGTGACGTGCGCTGCCCTGACCGCAGGCCCCGAGCCTCGGTCTGTGTCCGTCCGGGGCGTTTCGTGGTGACATATTCACCACCAGCCGACCCGGACCTCGCCGCCGGCGCCCGAACGACCCCGGCCGTCCCGAGAACCCTCACGAGGACGACAGACGACGCCGCAAGTCTCGACGACTTCCTCCCCTCGGTGCCCCCGAACCCCGCCGCGCGCCCCGACCACAAACCGCGCTGAGCGCCACAGGCGGGCGCCACGCAACCCAGCACCCGCGGACGACCAAAAGACAAGCCGCGCGTCCAAAGAAGGCCTAAGCCGCCGCCACCGCAAACGCCTCCGCCCCGCCAACAAGCGTCCGCACCACTCGTAACTCCTCATCAAGCACCGTCACGTCCGCCCGCGCCCCCGGCCGCAGGACCCCCAGCTCCGAGTCCCCCAACAACCCCGCCGGCGCCCCCGTCGCCGCCCAGACCGCCTCGGCAAACGGTGCACCACAGCCCACAAGATTCCGGACCGCCTGGTCCATCGTCAGCACGCTCCCGGCCAAGGACCCATCAGCCAGCGCGACCCGCGCACCGCGCACCTCCACCTCACGGCGCCCGAGCCGAAAGACGCCATCCCCCTGCCCCGCCGCCTCCATCGCATCGGTCACCAGCGCAAAGCGCGCCCCTGCGGCCAGGAACGCCGCATACGCGGTCTCCGGGGCAAGATGGACATGATCGACGATCGCCTGCACGGTCACGTCCGGATGCACCAGCGCAAGACCGCCGATGCCTGGGTCGCGCGGCGCCCAGCGGCGATGGGCGTTCCACAGGTGCGTGATCGCGCGCGCGCCATGATCGACGGCGGCGCGCGCAGCCGTCGCGTCCGCATCGCTGTGCCCACACGACACCACGACGCCCCGCGCCGTCAGTGCGCTCACCAGCTCCAGCGCGCCATCCAACTCCGGCGCCAGCGTCACCATCCGCACCGGCCCGAGCTCGCAGAGCGCCAACGCCTCCTGGACGTCAGGCGCCCGCAGATGCTGCGGATCGTGCGCGCCCGGCCACCGCGGCGACAGGTACGGCCCTTCCAGATGCACGCCAAGCACCCGCGCGCCGTGTTCAGAGCCGGCCGCCGCCGCGCGTGCCGCCACCTCCAGCGCACCGGCGTAATCAGCCAGCGGCGAGGTGATGAACGTCGGCAGGTAGCCCGTGACGCCCGTGCGCGCGAGCGCAGCGCTCACCCGCGCGTAGCCGTGCTCGTCGGCTGACAGGAAATCAACGCCGACCAGACCGTTGATGTGCAGGTCCAGGAAGCCCGGTACCGCAACGCCACTGCCACCGCCGGGCCCGAGCGCGGCGCCGACGGCCACGACGCGGCCGTCCTCGATGAGCACGTCGCCCGCGACGAGCTCACCGTCGCAGAGCGCGGCGCTGACACCGAGCGCGGCGGGACCGGAGGAGGCGTGTGGGGAGCTGGACATGTGGTCTAGACCACCATACTCCCCCCCGCGCCCGCCTCCGGCGTGGCGAAGTCCGCTACCCGGTGATCGTCAAGGACTCGATGCGGACGTCCTCGGTGGGCTTGTCGCGCGCGTCGGTCGACTTGCCCTCGATCTTGTCGACGACGTCCATGCCCTCGGTGATCTGGCCGAAGACGGTGTGCTTGCCGTCAAGCCAGCCCGCCTCGGGGATCGTCACCAGGAAGAACTGCGAGCCGTTGGTGTTCGGGCCGGCGTTGGCCATGGCCAGCGCGCCGCGGACGATCTTGTGATCGTTGAACTCGTCCTCGAAGGTGTAGCCCGGGCCACCGGTGCCCGTGCCCTGCGGACAGCCGCCCTGGATCATGAAGTCCTTGATCACGCGATGGAAGATCAGGCCGTCGTAGAACCCGTCGGCGGCGAGCTTCTTGAAGTTCGCGACGGTCTTCGGGGCGTCCTCGTCGAAGAGCTCGATCGTGATCGGGCCTTCGCTGGTGGTCATCGTGGCGGTCGACATTGCCCGGAGGCTAGACCCTATGGCGGTCGCCCGTAGGGTTGACCGGTGAAGTTGTAGGCCGGACCTGCCTCGCGGGGTTGCTTCTATGTCAGTGGTGGTGGTTTGGGTGTGGTGCCAGATGGTGCGGGCGAGGTGGCGTTTGAGGGCGCGGAGGGCTTCTTTGCGGGTTTTGCCTTCGGCTTGTCGACGGGCCAAATAGGCGGTCGCTGGTGGGTGGCAGCGGCCTTGGGTGACACGATGCGGTGTAGGGCGCAGTTGAGTTTGCGGTTGCCGCCGCGGTCGAGGCGATGGCGTTGGCGGTTGCCCTGAGGAGGCGGGTATTGGTGCGACGCCGGCGGTGCGTGCGAGTTTGGCGTCTGTGGAGAAGCGGCCGGGTCCGGCGGTCTCGGCGATGATCGTCGCGGCGGTCATCGGGCCGCAGCCGGGTAGCGCGAGGAGTTGTGGGGCGCGGTCAGATTGGTGGTCTTGACCGCGCGGGCGACCAGTGCTGCGATCTCGCGTTGCAGGCTGTTGATCTGACGAGTCGCGGATCGGATCTCGCGCACGAGGTCTTTGCAGATGCGGATATCGGCGGCTTGCTGTGCGCGGGCCAGGCGTCGTGTGATCTTTGTCGAGCCAGCGAGGGCGATCGAGTCCCTGTGGGTCTGTCCGATGTTCTGTGTGTGGTCGTGGTGACTGATTCGGCCTTTGTGGCCGGGAAGGAACACCATGACCATCAATTCCATCTCAAACCGAGGCCAAGAGTCTGAGGGTGGCGGGGAAGGCCCGCCGGATGAGGTCGTCGATCGGCTCGCCGAGTTGCTGCCCGAGGACGTCTTGGAGGACGCGTTGAAGGGATTGTCGCCGGAGGAGATCACTGGGCCGGGCGGCTTTTTGAACAAGCTCACCGGCCGGGTGATCGAGACCGCTTTGGGCGCTGAGCTCCAGGAGCATCTGGGCCACCGCCCGGGCGGAAGGCCGGCCTCGCGTAACGTCCGCAACGGGTCGACGCCCAAAACGGTGCAGACCGATCTCGGGCCGGTGCAGGTTCGCACCCCGCGCGATCGCGACGGGTCCTTTGAGCCCAAGCTCGTCGGCAAGCGCCAGACCCGGCTGGCGGGCCTCGACGACAAGATCCTCGGTCTCTATGCCGGCGGCATGAGCGTCCGCGACATCTCAGAGCACCTGTCAGAGATCTATGGCACACAGATCGGCCGTGACAGCATCAGCCGGATCACCGACGCCGTCCTTGACGACGTCGCCGCGTGGCGCACGCGACCTTTGGATGCGGTCTACGCGATCGCCTACTTCGACTGTTTGATGGTCAAGGTCCGTGAGGACCGCAGCGTTCGCTCCCGCGCGTGCTACCTGGCGATCGGCGTCAGCGTCGAGGGTGACCGCGAGGTCCTAGGGATCTGGTGGCAGGAGACCGAGGGCGCGAAGTTCTGGCTCGCGGTCCTCAACGACCTCAACCAGCGCGGCATCCAGGATGTCCTGATCGCCTGCGTCGACGGCCTCACCGGATTTCCCGAGGCCATCGAGGCGGTCTTCCCTGAGGCCTGGGTGCAGACCTGCATCGTCCATCAGATCCGCAACAGCATGCGCTTTGTCGCCTACCAAGACCGCAAGAAGGTCGCGGCCGATCTCAAGCCCGTCTACCGCGCGATCAACGTCGAGGACGCGCTGGCCGAGCTCGAGCGCTTCGACGAACAATGGCGTCACAAGTACCCGATGATCGCCGACTCCTGGCGCGCGCGCTGGGAATACATCGTCCCGTTCCTCGCGCTCCCGGTCGATCTACGCCGCGCGGTCTACACAACCAACAGCATCGAGACCTCAACCGCCAAATCCGCAAGAGCATCAAGACCCGCGGCCACTTCCCCGACGAACAAGCCGCGACCAAGCTCATCTACCTCGCCATCCAACGCGCCGAAAGCAAATGGCAGAAGGCCTACAACTGGACAACCGCCCTACGCGGCCTGAAAATCCACTTCGCAGACCGACTCCCCAACTAACCAACCACAACCCACACCACGACTCACACACAGTTCGTCGGACACCCTCGTCCCTGTCCCTGGGCGGGGATCTCGAGCTCTGGCCAGGGGTCGTGGAGCAGCCATCCTCTCCCAGCGCGACGCGGGCGACTGCGAGCGCGTCGATCTCGTCGCTCTTGCCGCGCTCCCGGGCGCTGGTCCGGCTTCCGGCGGACCCTGATCACGCGCTCGCCGCGCGCGATCAAAAACCGCTCCAGGCCGGCCGAGACATGACGGCAGTCCTCGATGGCCCAGGTCCGCTCAGCGTCAAGGCCCCGCGCCCACTTCAGCAGCGCGCCAAAGCCCTCCTTGCGCGCCGGCACGGTTTTCGAGCCCAAAGCTCGCCGATCCCCGCCGTCACAGCGGCACACGTGTGTGTGGCCTTGTGCGTGTCGGCCCCGATCACGATCATCACCGTCAGTCCTCTCGTTTTGGCTTGCTGAACGAAGGGGACCGTCGGCGGACATACCTCAGTGGGGGCGATGCCACGCTCCGATCAGGACACGCCGACGGGTCCGGGACGGCGACGGGCGACACAACCGGGGCGGTCACGTAGCGCGCTGGCGACCGCGCCCACGAGCCCCGCCAAATCAGCAACGACAGGTCTAAGTCGAGTCAGCCCGCCGCCCCCCGGAACCCAACAGCCCCGTGCGGACAGCAACCACCATCCGCACCACAAGACTGACACTGAGGTTTGTCTGGCCGGAGGCATGGCCTCCGGCTGACCCCAGAACGGTGAGGAGGTCCGGCCTTGTCCGTAACGATGACGTGGGTGGGGTTGGATGTCCATGCCCGTTCGACGTATGCGGCGGCGATTGACTCGATGACCGACGAGTTGAACCGGTTGTGGTTCGGGGTCGATGGGCCGGTGGCGTGGCTGATCGCGTGAGCAAGATGCTGCTGCGCCACGGCCGGGTCTATCCCGAGTCGACGACTTGGACCGCCGAGCACCGCCGCTGGCTCTCGGCGTAGCGGCTTGACGAGCCGGCCAGTGATGTCGTGTTCGCCGATCTGATCGCCACCGTCGTTGGTCTGACCTCGCGCAAAGGCCGCGATCGCGCTGCGACTCTCTAATCTGGCGACCGATGAGCGGTGGTGGCCGACGGTCACCCAGCTGGGGGCCTTTCGGGGGATCGACACGCTGACCGCGTTGTCGATCCACTTGGAGCTCGGCGCCGACTGGAAGCGCTTTGAACGCGCCACCTCGCTGTCGGCGTGGCTGAGACTGACGCCGTCGCTGACCCAGTCGGGAGAGTCGTCCCGGCAGGGCTCGATCACCAAGACCGGATCGATGCTCGCCCGCCGGCTGCCGCGCGGGCGGTCAAAAAGGCACTATCCGCCGCCACGTTAGTCTGGCGGCGATCGCCGTTAGGCCGAGGAGGCCGATGATCGAGATGATCTCGCCGGCGACGATCGGTACCGAGCGTGCGGAACTGATCACGACGGTGTGGCGCTGGCCCTTCGCGCCCTTGGGGATCTGCATCGCGAGGTACCACCGCGGCAGCCAACCTGGGGCGTACGGTGACGCACTCCAGCGGCCGATCACGTGGGCGCCCTCGACGTGCACCAGGGAGGTCGGAGCCATCACGTTGGTGAGGAACTTCGTGCCGGGTCTCATCGGAAGGGTGAAGACGGCACGGCCGTTGTGCATGTCCTCGTGCCTCAGCACCAGTGTGTAGCTCTGCGCAGGCCGAATGATCGGGGTCGTCCCGTCTGCGTAGTCACCGATCCCGAAGGTCACTGCTTCCAACGGGAGCTCTGCTCCCGGGGTCCCCTTGACGTGGCGGACCTGATCGACGGCTTGGATCACACCCGCCACGAGCACCGCGGCCAACAGGCCCGCGAGCCACGGCTTCGGCCGGTCAGCGAGCGCCAGCGCGGCGATCAGTGCGCCGCAGCACCCGGCCAGCGCGAAGGTGCCCAGACGCCCGCCGGACTGGATGAGGATAAACGGGCTCGGCAGGCCGGCCACGACTTGCATCTGGCTCATCAGCACCGTGATTGCCAGCGCACTGAGTGCCAGCACCACAAGCAGGGGAAGCCACGGCGTGCCGCGGCGCGAACGAAACGTCGCGGCGGCCAGCAGTGTCCACGCAACGACGAGAACCGGCATGGTGTAGGCGTCGTCGTCTCCGGTGTCCGGACGCCCGGGCGTCAGGAGATGGCTCAGCGTGAGCCCGTCGATCGGCACCCGCAGCCGGAACCGGGCATCCTCGACCCGCTGGGCGATCGCTGTGTCGTGGGAGTAGAGGAGGTCGGGAAGCAGGAACCAGGCGTTGACCGCAACCGCTGGGGCGACCACCACGAGGATCCGGGCCGCGCCGCGCCGCGAGATCAACGATCGCGCCGACGGCACCGCCGCGGCGACGAGCGCTGCCCCCAGCACGAGGATGATCGTGCCCCACAGCAGCGTGAGGTTATGGCTACCGGTGAAGGCGATCGTCGACAAGGCCAACGCCACGGCGGGCCCAAGACGCAACCTGTCTGATCGGCCCAGGCTGAGCGCCGAGGCGACCATCAGTGGCATCGCGGCGGTCGCCACGGTCTCTGGGAGGTCCTGCACCGCGTATAGCATGGTCAGGACGCAGGGTGCGGTGACGTAGACCAAGCCCGGTGCGTGCGCGGACCATCCACGGACGCCGGCCAACCGCGCCAGCCAATACCAGGCGCCGTATGCCGCGGCGAACGCGACGACATAGATGATGGCCTCGGCCGTGTATGCGGATCCGCCGATCAGGAGAGACATCGCGCCCGCGACGACATAGAGCGTGCCGCCGTAGAACACGAAGAGGGGGTAAAACGCCGCGCTTCCCGCGTAGAGGAACAGCGACGGCCCGTGCGTGGTGCGCAGCGCGTCGGCCTGATGGCGGATATACCAGGCGTGGTTTCTGAAATCGCCCCCGGCGAAGCGCTGGGGCTCTAAGAGCACGAGCCGGGTCAGCCACAGGATGAGCGCAACGGCCACGAGCGCTTCGAGCAGGGCGATCAGCGTCGGTGGGATACGTCGACGGCGGCGCGCGGCGGTGTAAGCCGGGGCTTTGGCCGACATCGCGCGAGCGTACTCCGGGCCATATGGCGCGCGGGAAGGCCGATCTCCTTCTGCGACAAGGGGAACCTAGCTACTCGTGCGCTGTTGCCCAGACATCGTTCGCGTCCGTGCGCGCAACAACCCGTGGGCCAAGCGGCAGCGATTGCGTCGCAGCACAAGCCGACAGCACGAAACCGCGCCCTGAGGTACCCAACCTCACACGTCAGGCTGGCAGCACCGACACCAAACCCAACGTCCCGGCCCACCGACCACACCAACAACCCGGCCGCGAAGCAGACCCCGAACCCGCACGCCCACTCGACAAACCGACCGCCATATCAGCTATCTCGCCGCTAGCCGAGCAGCTTGAGCTCTTGGACGCGCACGGTGCTGCCGTCGGTCGGCGGCGCCGTGAACCACAGGAGCACGTGGCGGTACTTCGTCGCGCCCGAGCCGAGCTTGATGATCTGCTTGCCCTTGTCGTCGGCATCGCTGCCGACGCCGGTGACGTCCTTGACGTGCGCCCAGCGCGTGTCGAGCACGTCGGGCGGCAGCTCGGTGTCATCGGTGGCGTAGATCTCGACCTTGAAGCCGGGCGTCTTGGTCGTCAGCTCGATCTCGCGGATGCCCTGCTGCTTGGAGAGATCGACCGCGAGGCCGGCGCCGACCTGCGTGCTGCCGGGCGCAACGGTGATCGGGAACGACGTGTTCGGATCGGCGTCAAAGGCCTTCTTGGCGTCGCCGGCAGCGGTGTCGCGCTTGTAGGGGTCATACAGTGCGGCGGCGCCGTCGCCGACCGTGATCGCGACCGGCTCGGTCTCGGTCTTGGTCGTCTGCGTCGTGCTCGTGCGGGTGTCGGCCGTGCTGTCGTCGCTCGTGCCGCTGCCGTTGCCCGTGGCAGTCTGGCTGCTGCTTGAGG
Organism: uncultured Conexibacteraceae bacterium; assembly: GCA_963829185.1. Classification (GTDB taxonomy): domain Bacteria; phylum Actinomycetota; class Thermoleophilia; order Solirubrobacterales; family Solirubrobacteraceae; genus Baekduia. The sequence continues at coordinate 665,021 of CAWHID010000003.1, read as the reverse complement.
TGCCCTGCGACGAGGACGAGTCGGAGAAGTCGTCTGAGGACGGGGGCGGCGTGTAGGTCGACGAACCGCCGTCGTCGGGCAGGATCCCCGTGTCGACGGGCGCGGGCGTCGAGGGCTCGACCGGTGCTGTGTTGCTGGCGGCGGCAGCAGCTGCGGCGGCTGCCGCGGCATCCGGCGCGGGCGCGGGAGCCGGCGCGGGCGTCGGCACCTGGGCGACCTGCGTCGGCGTGGTCGCGCCCGGCTCCGTGCCATCCTGCAACGCCGCGTAGGACGCGGCGACGGCGCCACCGACCAGGACGGTCGTCAGCGCCATGACGGTCGCGGCAGCCCGCTTGCCGGGCAGCGAAATCCGGCGACTCGGCTGCGCCTCGCCGCAGTTCAGGCACCAGTCCTGGCCGTCTTCCAACGGCGCGTGACAGGTCGGGCAGGTCCGGACCTCCGGAGGTGCCTCGGTGGGCGCCGCGGCGGCGGTCTCCTGCGGTGCGTTGGCCGTATCTCGCAAAAGCAGCGTCATCGAGTGTCTCTCACCATACCCAAGACGCCTTTCGGGGCGCCGACGTTGCGGTCCTTCTTGCGAACTTCGGTCGACAGCCGGACCTGTGACTCAGCTCTTGGCCAGCTCCACCCGCAGGGGACGGCCCGCGAGCTTGCTGCCGTCGACCGCGGCGACGATGCGATCCGCCTCGCTGTCGGGCACCGAGAAGAGCGTGAAGCGCTCCAGCACGCGGACGTCGCGCACCGCCTCGCCATCGACGCCCGCCGCACTGGTCACGGCGTGGATGACGTCGGCGACCTCCAGGCCATCGGCCCGGCCGGCGCCCGCGAGCACGCGCCGGTACTCCTCGGCGCCGTTGCGCGAGAGCTGTGGCTTGGTGTGGCGCTTGGGCTTCTCCTCGACGGGCACCGGCGACGTCTTGCCGCCAGGCGTCCACTCGGTCAGCGCCTTGCCGATGTGCGCCTCGATCGCCGCGAGCTCCTTGGACTGCTTGGGCTCCACGAACGTGATCGCGCGGCCCGAGCGGCCAACGCGGCCGGTGCGGCCGATGCGGTGCACGTAGGTGTCGGGCGAGGTCGGCACGTCGAAGTTCACGACGTGGGTGACCGTCGAGATGTCCAGGCCGCGGGCGGCGACGTCGGTCGCCACCAGGATCGGCACGCGGCCGCCCTTGAACGACAACATCACACCGTCGCGCTGGCCCTGGCTCATGTCGCCGTGCAGCGCCTTGACGTTCATCCCGCGGTCGCGCAGCTTCTTATAGAGCTGGTCGGCGCGGATCTTCGTGCGCGTGAAGACGATCGCCTGGTCAGGCCGCTCGGAGGCGAGGACCTCGACCAGTTGCTCGGGCTTGTCGGCCGTCTTGACCTCGTGGCGGAACTGCTCGACGGTGTCGACCGTCAGGTTCGCCGACTTCACCTTCACCGTCTGAGGGTGGTAGAGGTAACGATCAGCAAGCTCGCGGATCGGCGGCGGCATCGTCGCGCTGAAGAGCGCCGTCTGGCGGCCGTTGGGACAGAGCTTGAGGATCTTCTCGACGTCTTCGAGGAAGCCGAGGTCGAGCATCTCGTCGGCCTCGTCGAGGACGACGAAGCGGCAGTCGCTGAGGTGCAGCGACGCGCGCGAGAGGAGGTCCAGCACGCGACCGACGGTGCCGACGACGACGTGGCCACCGGCGCGCAACTGGGCCTGCTGGCTGCGGATCGGCGCGCCGCCGAACACGGCAACGACGTCGATGCCCTTGCGCGCGCCGTAGGTGCGCAGCGCCTGGGTGACCTGGATGCACAGCTCGCGCGTCGGGGTCAGGACGAGCGCCTGGACCTCGCCGACGGACGGGTCGACGTGCTCGACGATGGGGAGGCCGAACGCGGCGGTCTTGCCGGATCCGGTCTGCGCCTGCCCGATGATGTCCTCGCCCTGGAGGAGGATCGGGATGGCCTGTTCCTGGATGGGGCTCGGCTTCTCGTAGCCGACATCCTGCAGGGCTTGAAGGGTCGGCTCACTGAGGCCGAGGTCCGCAAAGGCGGTCATGTACCAAAAGAGGGTAGTGCGCCATGGCATTATTGCGCGCACTGCCAAGACGCCGGCAGTGTCAACCCTCAGTCCCTTGCTCCTCGGCCGCCAGCACGAACTCACGCATATCGAAGGGCTGCTGACCGGCGCCAAGGACGGTACGAGCGCCGCGCTCCTGCTCTATGGCGAGCCGGGGATCGGCAAGTCGGCGCTCCTGCGAGCCGCCTCCGAGCAGGCCGCCGAGCTGGGGTTCATCGTTTTGCGGGCGCGCGGCTATGAGTCGGAATCCGACATCCCGTTCGCCGGGCTGCTGGAGCTGTTGACGCCGCTGCTGGCGTTGCGCGACAAGATCCCGGAGGTCCAGGCGCGGGCGCTCTCCTCCGCGCTGGCGCTGGAGCCGCCGACGCCGTTCGATCGCTTTGCGGTGCCCGCCGGGATGCTCAGCCTGCTGGCCGCGGCGGCCGAGGAGCAGCCCTACCTCGTGGTCGCCGACGACGTCCAATGGCTCGACGACGCCTCCCGCGACGCGCTGATCTTCACCGCGCGGCGGCTCGGCGCCGAGGGCGTCGTCCTGCTCTGCTCGGCGCGCGTCGGCACGTCGGCCGCCGACCCCGTTCTTGCAGCCTTTGAAGGCGTCGAGTCGCTCGCGGTCTCCGGTCTTGACGACGCCACCGCCGCAGAGCTGCTGCGCCGTGAGGCGCCGCACCGCGTCGCCGACGATGTCGCCTCCGACCTCGTCGCCACCGCGCACGGCAACCCGCTGGCACTGACCGAGATCCCGCGCGGCCTGAGCCCCGACCAGCTCGCCGGCCGCGAGCCACTGGCCGGGCCGGTGGCCGCGGGCGAGCGCATCAAGCTGGCGTTCGCGCGCCAGCTCGCCGACCTGCCGGAGGCGACCCGGGAAGCGCTGCTGGTGGCCGCGGCGATGCAGACCGGACGCTACGACCTGTTCGTGATGGCCTTGGACCGGCGCGGCCTGCCGGCCGACGCGCTGGACCCCGCGATCAGCGCCAGGCTGATCGCCATCGACGGGCGCGTCGACTTCTTCCATCCGCTGCTGCGCTCGGCGATCTACCACGCCGCCGATCCGGTGCAGCGACGCTCGGTGCACGCGACGCTCGGCAGCCTGCCGGGCGCGCCCGCACGTCGCGCCTGGCATCTGGCTGCGGCAGCCGACGCGCCCGACGAGGAGGTCGCGGCCGCGTTGGAGGTCGCCGCCGGCGAGGCGCGCGCCCGTGGCGGGGTGACCGCCGGCGCCCGCGCCTTCGAGCGCGCAGCAAGCCTCAGCACCGACGACGGTGCCCGAGCGCGACGGCTGCTGGAGGCCGCGTCGGACTTCGCCCAGGGCGGCCTGGTCGACCACGCGCTGGACTTGGTCTCCACCGCCCAGGAGCTCGTTCCGGGTGGCGCGCTGGCGACCGAGGTCGTTCGCGTCCGCGGACGCGTCGAGATGCGCCGTGGCGCGCCCGCGATCGCCCACGACCTGCTGGTCACCGAGGCCGACCGGATCGAGGCCGACAATCCAGGGGCCGCCGCGTCGCTGCTCGTCGAGGCGGCCGTCGCCCACATGATGACGGGCGACATGGAGGCCTTGGTCGCCACCGGCGACCGCGCGCGGGCGCTGCTGGGCGAGGGCGCCGATCCGGTGATTGAGGTGCTCGCCGGGGTCCTGGTCGGTGAGGCGCACGCCGCGCTCGGCCACGAGGATGAGGCCGACGCGTTGCTGGATCCGGCGATGCCGTTTCTGACCGGCGAGCACGTGCTGGCGGTGCCCTCAGAGCTCATCGGGATGGCCGGCCAGTGCGCCATTTGGTACGAGCGCTGGGACCGCGCGACGGCGGTCCTCGACCACCTGGTCACGACCGCGCGGGAGTCGGCCGCGATCAACCACCTCATCTATCCGCTGACGGCGCACTCGGTCCTCGACTTTCGCCGCGGGCGCTGGGGCGCCGCGCTAGCTGACGCCGGCGAGGCCGAGCGGCTGGCGCGCGAGACGGGCGCCAAGCCGCTGCTGACCTTCGCGCTCTCGGTGCTGGCCCACGTCGAGGCCGGCATGGGCCGCCGAGAAGGCGCGCGCGCCCACGCGCGTGAGGCCGTGCACCTCGGCGAGCTGCTCGGCGGCGACGCGATCACGACCTACGGACTCAACGCGCTGGCCTTCGACGCGCTCAGCGCGGGCGAGCCTGAGCTCGCCAGCGAGTTCTACGATCGCACCGCACGGATCGCGGCGCGGCTGCACACCCAGCGCGGCGTCGTCCAGTTCGGCGCCGATCGCGTCGAAGCGCTGGCGCGGCTGGGCCGGACCGACGAGGCGTTCCAGGCACTGGAGGAGTTTGCCGACACGCCGGGCGGCGGCCACTGGGCGCTCGGCGCGCTGGCCCGCTGCCGCGGGATCCTGGCCGACAAGAACGCCGAGAGCCACTTCCAGACCGCGCTGACGCACCACCAGCACGACGGCCAGCCGTTCGAGCAGGCGCGCACCCAGCTGGCCTATGGCGAGCGCCTGCGCCGTGACCGCCGCCGCGGCGACGCCCGCGAGCAGCTCTCCGAAGCGTTGGAGGCCTTCGAGCGCCTCGGCGCGGCGCCGTGGGCCGACCGCACGCGCGTCGAGCTGCGTGCCACCGGTGGCGCGGCGGCCGAGGGCGACGCGGCGGAGCGGTCGGCCGTCGCGGCGGCCGGGCTGGAGGAGCTGACGGCCCACGAACTGCAGATCGCGCGCCTGGTCGCCTACGGGATGACCAACCGCGAGGTGGCGGCCAAGCTCTTCCTGTCGCCCAAGACCATCGAGTACCACCTGTCGCAGATCTACCGCAAGCTCGACCTGCGGTCGCGGACGCAGCTCGCGTCGCTGATGGCGCAGGAGATGCCCGAGACGTCGCGGGCAGCCTGAGCGTCGCGGACACACCCGCGCGCCTCGGGGGTGGGCCTGTTTGGGGACGGCATACGTCCGTCAACAGGCCCACCTGCCGTCGGCAGCGCCGCTTAGCGCGAGGGGTCGAGCAGGAGCTTGCCGCGGGTGCGGCGGCTGGCGAGGTCCTCTTGCGCGCGGCGCGCGTCGCTCAAGGCGTAGGTCTCGCCGACGATGGCACGTACCTCGCCGCCAGCGGCCAGGGCAAACAGCTCCGCCAGTGGCTCCTCGAGGTGCTCGCGCTGGTCGAGGTAGTGGAAGAGCCAGAAGCCGATGATCGACTGCGAGCGCTTGAGCAGGCGGCCGGTCCGGACCTCGTTCTGCTCCCGCGAGGAGATGCCGTAGACGACCATGCGCCCCATGTCGGCCATCGTCCGCAGCGCGATGTCGAAGAGCTCGCCGCCGGCCATCTCCAGGACGACGTCGACCTCGCGGCCCTCGTTGGCCTCCAACAACCGCTCGCGCAGCCCCTCGGGCGCTCCGTCGATCGCCGCGTCGGCACCCAACTCCAAGCACAACGCGCGCTTCTCATCAGACGACGCCGTGGCGATCACCCGCCCCGCGCCCAGCGGCTTTGCCAGCTGCACGGCCAGCGAGCCGACCCCGCCAGCGCCGCTGACGACCAGCACGGACTCGCCGGCACGGATGCGCGCGCAGGTCCGGTACAGGTGCCATGCGGTCAACCCCTGCAACAACAGCGCGAGCGCCGTTGCGTCGTCCAGCCCATCGGGGATCGGAAAGGTGCGATCGGCCGGCGCGAGCGCGTACTCGGCGTAGCCGCCGTGACCGACCAGCGCGACGACGCGCTCGCCGGTGTCGGTGCGCACGCCTGCGACCTCGGAGCCCGGGATCAGCGGCAGCGACTGGCGCTGGACGTACTGATCCTCGCGCTGATGGGTGTCGGCGAAGTTCAGCCCAGCGCGGTTGACCCGGACCAACACCTGCCCATCTCCAGGCTCGGGCACGGGCAGCTCGACCAGCTCCAGAACCTCCGGGCCACCGAACGCAACCTGCTGAATGGCACGCATCGGCCGCCACCCTACCCACGGATCTCCGTAACCTCCCCGGCCGAATGAGCCTCACAGTTGTCGGATCCCTGGCCTACGACGCCGTCAAGACGCCCTTCGGGGAGCGCGAGCGGATGCTCGGCGGCGCCGCCACCCACTTCGCCCTCGCGGCCTCCTTCTTCGACGAGGTCCGCCCCGTCGGGCCAGTGGGCGAGGACTTCGACGAGGCGTCGTTTACGACGCTGCGCACGCGCGGCACGGTGACCGACGACGTCGAGGTCGTCGCCGGCGGCAAGACCTTCTTCTGGAAGGGCGTCTACTCGTCCAACCTCAACGAGCGCGAGACGCTGGTCACCGACCTCAACGTCTTCGAGTCGTTCTCGCCGAAGCTCTCGCAGGCCTCTCAGGACGCCGACGTGTTGTTCCTGGCCAACATCCAGCCCGACCTGCAGCTCGACGTCCGCCAGCAGTGCACGAAGGCGCGCTTCGTCGCGATGGACTCGATGAACCTGTGGATCGACATCGCCAACGAGTCGCTCAAGAAGGTCATCGGGACCGTCGACTGCCTGATCCTCAACGACGAAGAGCTCGAGCAGCTGACCGAGAAGCCGACGCTGCGCCAAGCCGCTCACGAGGTCCTGTCGTGGGGCCCGACGGCCGTCGTCGCCAAGCTCGGCAAGTACGGCGCGGCGCTCTTCACCGCCGACGACTTCTTCGCGCTGCCCGCCTACCCGCTGGCCGAGGTCATCGACCCGACCGGCGCGGGCGACACGTTCGCCGGCGGCTTCGTCGGCTACGTCGCCGCGCACCCGGAGGAGCCGGTCGACCACGCGCTGCTCAGCCGCGCGATGGCCTACGGCACGGCGCTGGCCTCCTACAACGTCGAGGAGTTCGGCACCGAGCGCGTCGAGCGCCTGACCGCCGACGAGGTCCAGGCGCGGGTCGCGGACCTGCAGCGCATGACGGCCTTCTCGGTCGACCCGGTCGCTCTGCGGGCGTAGCCGTCATGCCGGCATCGAGGGACGACTGAACCACGGTATGCGTGGTTCAGTCGTCCCTCGATGGCTGTAGTCGGGCGAAACCCCGGGCATCGGTCATTTGGCCAAAACCCGGACTGATGTGGGAGTAGTGCGTTTGCGGCGGCCGATCCCTGGATCGTCCGCGCCTCTCCCCGAGGGCAGCGGGCTCCATGGCCTTGGAGGCCGCAATGCCTGCTGTCGCTCGCGCCTTCGCTCTCGTCACGTCCTTCGCCGCCCTGGCGCTCGCACCGATTCCCGGTGCGTTAGCGGCGACCGTCAGCGCACCCGATGGCCTCGCGGCCAGGCCTCTTGCTGCCGCCAAGCGCCACGGCCCTGCCAAGGCCCGCGCCGCTCAGGCATCCGCGACCGACCCGCGCGCCGGCGAGCAGTGGGCGCTGCAGGGCGACGCGCCAATGGGGATCGACACCGCCTGGCGCCAGACCACCGGCGCCGACGTCACGGTCGCGATCATCGACTCCGGCGTCGACCTCGGCCACCCCGACCTGGCGCCAAACCTCTGGACCAACACGGGCGAGATCGGTGGCAACGGCGCCGACGACGACGGCAACGGCTACGTCGATGACGTCCACGGCTACGACTTCGTCGACAGTGACGGTACGCCGCAGGACGCCAACGGCCATGGCACCCACGTCGCGGGCATCGTCGGCGCGCGCGGCGGCAACGGGATCGGCGGCGCCGGCGTCGCCTGGCAGGCGCGCCTGATGGCCCTCCGCGTTCTCGACGACCAGGCGCGTGGCACCACGGCCGCGGTCGCCGCCGGCATCCGCTACGCCGTCGACAACGGCGCGCGGATCGTCAACCTCAGCCTTGCCGGCCCAACCTCGACCGCCGATCTCCAAGACGCTGTCCGCTACGCCCGGGCCCACGCCGTCCTGATCGTCGCCGCCGCCGGCAACGACGGCGCCGACCTCTCCACCTCCCCCACCTACCCGGCCGCCTATGGCGAGGACAACGTCCTCGGCATCGCCGCGACCACGCGCGACGGCGGGCTCTCCAGCGTCTCGGACTACGGCCCAGGCGCCGACATCGCCGCCCCGGGCGAGCAGATCCTGTCGACCAGCGCCGGCGGCGGCTACGAGTGGCGCACCGGCACGTCGATGGCCGCCCCCGAGGTCGCGGGCGCGCTTGTCCTCCTCGCCGCCGCACGACCCGACCTCGACGGCGACCGCCTCCGCGACGCGCTGCTGGCCGGCGTCCGCCACACCGGCCTGCCGGTCTCCGCCGGCGCGCTCGACATCGGCACGGCGCTGCGCGGCGTGATCGCCCCGGGCGCGTGGAAGAGCGCGCCGGACGACGGGCTCTCGTCCTCCACCGTGGCGCCAACCCGCTCGAAGGCCAAGCGCAAGGCCAAGTTCAAGCGCAAGGCGACCTCCAAAGCCGCCCACAAGAGGGCTGCCCGTGCGAAGGCCCGCAAGGCCGCCCGCGCCGAGGCCCGGCACCGCGCGGCACGCCGCGCCGCCGGTGATCGTGGGTCCAGGTCGTCTCGTAGTCAATAGTTCACCACCAGACGCCCCCGACCCCGACAAACCCTCGTCACGCCCCGCTGAGCGCCGCGCGAACAACCGGGCGCAGAAAAACGCACACCGGCCACCCAGCCCGGGTAGCGTTGTCACCACATGACCTGGGGCTTCATCTGGCTGATGCTGGTGCTCAAGCTCCCGATCGCCGCCCTGCTCTACATCGTGTGGTGGGCGGTGCACCAGGAGACCGAGCCCGACGTCGGCCCCAGCGACGGCGACGGCGGCACGAAGGTCTATCCGCACGACGACCTGCGTCCGCGGCTCCCACGTCCACCACGCCACCGCGGCCCCCACGGCTCCCCGAGCCCACCCGCGCCCCAGCGCTCACGCACGCGGACGACCGTCGTCGCGCGCTCGCGCCACGCGGCGCGCGACTAGCCCGCGCTCAGGCCGGCTGGTCGGCCCGCGACGCCGCGTCCTGCAGCGCCTCGATGCGGCTCACGTCGCGCACGGCGCCCTTGTCGGCCGACGTGGCCATGGCCGCGTAGGCGCGCAGCGCCGGGGTAACGGCGCGGGGGCGGTCCTCTGCCGGCCGGTAGCCGGTCGTGGCTTCCAGCCGCGCGCGGCGGTCCTCGAGTTCGGCGTCGGTGACGTCCAGCGCGATCGTGCGGCCCGGGATGTCGATGATGATGGTGTCGCCGTTCTCGACCAGTGCGATTGCGCCGCCGCTGGCCGCCTCGGGTGAGACGTGGCCGATCGACAGGCCCGACGTACCGCCCGAGAAGCGTCCGTCGGTCAGCAGCGCGCACTGCGCGCCGAGCCCGAGGCCCTTCAGGTAGGAGGTCGGGTAGAGCATCTCCTGCATGCCGGGGCCGCCACGTGGGCCCTCGTAGCGGATGACGACCACGTCGCCGGGCTTGACGCGCTCGCCGAGGATCGCGTCGACCGCCGCCTCCTGGGACTCGACCACGACGGCCGGCCCGGAGAACTTCCAGATCGACTCGTCGACGCCCGCGGTCTTCACGACGCAGCCGTCGACCGCGATGTTCCCGTACAAGATCGCCAGCCCGCCGTCGCGCGTGTAGGCGTGCTCGACGTCGTGGATGCAGCCCTCGGCCGCGTCGACGTCCAGGGTCTCCCAGCGCTCGGACTGCGAGAACGCGGTCGCCGACCGCTGGCAGCCGGGCGCGGCGTGGAAGAGCTCGATCGCCACGTCGGAGGCCGAGCCGCCGCGGATATCCCACTCGTCCAGCCAGCCCTGCAGCGTCGGCGCATGCACGGCGGCGACGCCGTCGTGCAGCAGACCACCGCGGTGCAGCTCGCCGAGGATCGCGGGGATGCCGCCGGCGCGGTGGACGTCCTCCATCAGGTAGTGCCCGTTCGGCGCGACCTTGCAGACGCACGGCACGCGGCGCGAGACCTCGTCGATGTCGGCCATCGTGAAGTCCAGCTCGGCCTCCTGGGCGGCGGCGAGCAGGTGCAGCACCGTGTTGGTCGAGCCGCCCATGGCGACGTCGAGCGTCATCGCGTTCTCGAACGCCTCACGCGTCGCGATCGCGCGCGGGAGCACCGACGCGTCATCACCGTCGTAAAACCGGGTGCACAGCTCGACGGCCGTGCGGCCGGCCGCCTCGTAGAGCTCCCTGCGCGCGGTGTGCGTCGCCAGCGTCGAGCCGTTGCCCGGCAGCGCGAGGCCCAGCGCCTCGGCCAGGCAGTTCATTGAGTTGGCGGTGAACATGCCGCTGCAGGAGCCGCACGTCGGGCACGCGGCTTCCTCGATGAGGGCGAGGTCGTCGTCGGAGACCGCGTCGGCGACGGCGTCGGCGATCGCGGTGATCAAGTTCAGCCGCTTGCGCACGGTGCCGTCGACCAGCGTCGCGGTGCCGCCCTCCATCGGGCCGCCGGAGACGAAGACCGTCGGGATGTTCAGCCGCATCGCGGCGTTCAGCATCCCCGGCGTGATCTTGTCGCAGTTAGAGATGCACACCATGGCATCGGCGCAGTGCGCGTTGACCATGTACTCGACCGAGTCGGCGATGATGTCGCGCGAGGGCAGCGAGTAGAGCATCCCGTCGTGGCCCATCGCGATGCCGTCGTCGACGGCGATCGTGTTGAACTCGCGCGCGATGCCGCCCGCTGCGTGGATGGCGTCGGAGACGACCTTGCCGACGGGTCCAAGATGCGTGTGGCCCGGGACGAACTGCGTGTAGCTGTTGGCGACCGCGATGATCGGCTTGCGCCCGATGTCCTCGCGCTCGACGCCAGCGGCCCGCAGGAGCGAGCGAGCGCCCGCCATGTTGCGTCCGTGCGTGACCGTTCGCGACCTGAGGTGCGGCATGCATCAAACAGTACCCGCCCGCGAGCGGCGTTCCTTCAGATATTGTCGGCCGCATGCATGCGCTGACAGCGTTGGTGCTGGCCGCTGAGGCCGAGGGCCACGAGAAGTCGAAGACCATCTTCTACCTCCTCGGCGGGCTCCTGACCCTCTGGGCCGTCGTGCTCTCCGGCATCGGGATGTCGTCGGCGACGTTCCCGGCCACGGTCGGGGCCAAGCGTGGCGTGATCGGGCTCACCGCCCTGCTCATGCTCGGCGCGATGGCGACGGCCGTCATCACCGCGTGACCGAGGACGACGGGCACGCCATCTCCTTTCAGGTCCTGCGCCGGGGCACCCCGGTGCGGTCGTCTGACGGCGTGACGCTCGGCACCGTCCGGCGCGTGCACGAGGCCAAGCGCGAACACATCTTCGACGGCATCGACGTCGACACGCCCGACGGCCTGCGCTTCCTGGACGCGCCGGAGGTGGCGCGGCTCGCCGAGCGCTGGGTGACGACGACGTTCCCCGCCGCCGAGAAGGACGCTCATCTGGTCAGCCGCGGATCGCGGTCTGCCCGCGTCCTGGGCAACACCACCATGGCCCGGCGGGCCAAGCGCGCGGGCGAGAGCTTGCGCGAACGCTGGGACCGTCGCTGAAGTGATCCACCCGCCCCGGGTGGGTCCGATCCTCTGCGGGGACACTAGTATGCAGAGGCGATCCCCTACCCCGAGAAGAGGGCACCGATCGTGAGCGAAGCTCAGACGCAGGACGGCAGCGGCGTAGCCGCAGCCGGGCAGGAAACACTGACCGTCACCGACAACCGGACGGGTCAGAGCTACGAGGTGCCGATCACCGACGGAACCGTCCGCGCTATGGACTTCCGGCAGATCAAGACCTCCGACGACGACTTCGGGCTGATGACCTACGACCCGGCGTTCACCAACACCGCCTCGTGTCGTTCGGCCATCACCTACCTGGACGGCGAGAACGGCGTCCTGGAGTACCGCGGCTACCCCATCGAGCAGCTCGCCGAGCACTCGACCTATCTGGAGGTCGCCTACCTGCTGGTCTACGGCGACCTGCCTACGCAGGCGCAACTGGACCAGTGGACCCACGACATCACCATCCACACGTTCGTGCACGAGAACGTCAAGGAGTTCGTCGGCGGCTTCCGCCACGACGCGCACCCGATGGGCATGTTGTTGGGGTCGGTTGGTGCTTTGTCGACGTTCTACAAGGACGCCAACGAGATCAACGACCCTGAGAACCGGATGATCCAGACCATCCGGCTGATCGCCAAGATGCCGACGCTCGCGGCCTTCGCCTACCGCCACACGATGGGCCAGCCGTACGTCTACCCGGACAACGATCTGGAGTACCCGGGCAACTTCCTGAGCATGATGTACAAGATGACCGAGCTGAAGTACGAGCCGGATCCTCGGCTGGAGCGCGCGCTCGACATCCTGTTCATCCTGCACGCCGACCACGAGCAGAACTGCTCGACCAACGCGGTCCGCGCGGTTGGCTCCTCGCAGGTCGATCCGTACTCGGCGGTCGCCGCCGGCGTCGCAGCGCTCTACGGTCCGCTCCACGGTGGTGCCAACGAGGCCGTCCTGCGGATGCTCAAGCGCATCGGGTCCAAGGACAACATCAGGGACTTCATGCAGGGCGTCAAGGACGGCAATGAGCGCCTGATGGGCTTCGGGCACCGGGTCTACAAGAACTACGACCCGCGCGCCACGATCATCAAGAAGGCGTGCAACGACGTCTTCGAGGTCACCGGCGTCAACCCGCTGCTCGAGATCGCGCTCGAGGTCGAAAAGATCGCACTGGAGGATGAGTACTTCGTCTCCCGCAAGCTCTACCCGAACGTCGACTTCTACTCGGGGCTGATCTACGAGGCCCTCGGCCTGCCGATGGACATGTTCCCCGTCATGTTCGCCATCCCCCGCACCTCGGGCTGGATCGCCCAGTGGCTGGAGATGACGACCGACAAGGAGCAGAAGATCGCGCGGCCGCGTCAGATCTACACGGGCGCCCGCACGCGCGACTACGTCGGGATCGGCGCCCGCTCGTAAGCACGCAGCGCGCGCTTTGTGCGGTCCGTCACTTCTGTGACGGGCCGCACAGAGTTCTTCCACGCGAGGCGTAGCGTGCGTTGCATGACGCTACGTTCCTCAGCCGGATTTCCCGAGATCCTGCTTCGGCGCATTACGCCGCAGGACAAGGACGCGTTGGTCGCCGGGCTCGGCCATCTGTCGGAGCGTTCGGTCTACCAGCGCTTCCTGGCGCCCAAGCCACGGCTGACCTCCTCGGAGCTGCGCTATCTGACCGAGGTCGACTTCCTCGACCACTACGCGCTGGTCGCCGTGCTGGCGCGGTCGCCAGAGGTTGTCGTCGGTGTCGGGCGTTGGGTGCGATCCACGGAGTCGCCGGCCGACGCCGAGATCGCGATCGTCGTCGCCGACGACCTGCAGGGGCGCGGGGTCGGCACGCAGCTGGGGCGGGCACTGACCGAGGCGGCGCGGGCGCACGGGATCGAGCGCTTCACGGCGTCGATGCTGCCGTCCAACCAGGCCGCGCACCGCCTCTTCGCCAAGATCTCCTCGCAGCTGCAGACGGTCCACCACCAGGGCGTCGACGAGCTCGTCGCGCCACTGACCGCCGCGGCCTGAGCCCCGTTACGCTGGCCGTCTGATGGCGGCTGGCTTTCGCGTGATCATCCGGCGGCGAAACGGCAAGACCGAGAAGCGTCAGTTCGCGACGCTCAGGGCAGCCGTCGACGATCTGGAGACCGAGCTGCGCTCCGTGGCGTCGGTGATCGCGCGGGCGCCGCGGGTCGAGCGCGCGCTGGGGCGCGAGTACGAGCCCGCCGAGCAGGTCGCAGTGCGCGGCGAGCTGCGTGGGCCGGGTCGCCTGCGGGCCGGGGTCGACGTTCGCGGGGATGGCACGATGGTGCCGTTCACTGGCGTCATTCGCCGCCAGCCGATCGAGCTTGAAGGCCGTCAGGACGCCTGGGCAGGGCTGCGGCGCGAGGTGGGCCTCGACACGCGGTAGCGTCGGGCCCATGGCAACAACCTCCGCAGCAGCATCAGGCACGTTCAAGATCGGCGGCGACCTCGAGGTGACGCGCCTGGGCTATGGCGCGATGCGCATCGTGGGCGACGGCGTCTGGGGACCGGCCAAGGACGAGGACGCGGTGTCGGCGGTGTTGCGCCGCCTGCCCGAGCTGGGCGTCGACTTCATCGACACCGCCGACTCCTACGGTCCGGGCTACTCCGAGGACTACATCGCCGAGGCGCTCGCGCCCTACAACGGCGTGCGCGTCGCGACCAAGGGCGGCTTCACGCGCCACGGACCGAGCATCTGGGAGCAGCTCGGGCGCCGCGAGTACCTGCGTCAGTGCGCGCTGATGAGCGCCCAGCGGCTGCGCGTCGACACGATCGACCTTTGGCAACTGCATCGCATCGACCCGCGCACCGACCGCGCCGAGCAGTTCGGCGAGCTGAAGGCCCTGCAGGACGACGGCATCGTGCGCCACCTCGGGCTGTCGGAGGTCTCGGTCGAGGAGATCAAGGCCGCTCAGGAGGTCTTCGAGGTCGCGACGGTGCAGAACTTGTACAACTTGACGACGCGCAAGTCCGAGGACGTGCTGGCCTACTGCGAGGAGCAGGGGATCGGCTTCATCCCCTGGTTCCCGCTGGCGTCCGGTGGGTTGGCTGCGCCGGGCGGGATCGTCGAGGAGATCGCCCGCGCCCACGAGGCCACGGCGGGCCAGGTCGCGCTGGCGTGGCTGCTGGCCAAGTCCCCCGTGATGCTGCCGATCCCGGGGACGAGCTCGGTGGAGCACCTGGAGGAGAACGTGGCGGCGGCGGAGCTGAAGTTGAGCGACGAGGAGCTGGCGACGCTGGACGCGGCGTCGGCTTAGGGGCTGTTGAGGCGTCCGTAGGCGCGCAGGGTGGTGAGCGCGTTGAGCGTCACCATCCCGCGCCACTCGAAGGCGACGGCGGGGTTCCAGGCAGCCCACGTGAAGTCCCAGCCGCCGTCGGGCTTTTGGGCGGCCGCGAGCTCGTCGAGCTGCGCTTCGATGAGCGCGTCGGGAAACAGCGTGCGGCCGGCGTGGTCGGGACGCGGTGCGACCTCGATCGCGCTGAGGACCTCGCCCTCCACGCCGACCTCGACCTTGAGGATCCCGTCGCTCGGCATGCGCTCGCGCAGCGCGGCGAGCTCGGCCTCGGCACGGGCGCGGTCGGGGACGGCATCCAGAAAGTGCACGGCGTAGCGGAAGCTGTAGGCGTCGCTGAGCTTGAGGTCGGCCAGCGCGTTCCACACGTAGTCGGTCGCGGCTTGGAGCCAGGGATGGCCGTCGAGCTTCAGGCGGTAGGCCGCGGCGACGGTGCCGGCGGTCATCAGCAGCGACGAGGGCGGATCGTCGGTCGGCGCCCACCAGGGCGCGTGCGGCCAGCCCTTGGCGGTCGGCAAGACGAACGGGATGCCGCCGTCGGCGTTGGTGATGGTCTGCAGCCAGTCGAGGGCACCCGTTGTGAAGGTGGTGGTCTTGCTCGCGAGCTCCGGAATCTCCTCCAGGACCTCGAACGCGTAGAGGACGGCCGAGGGCTGGCTGGCGGGCGTGCGGATGTCGGGCTCCATGAAGCCCACGCCGCCGTCGACATTGCGATAGGCATCGACGGCGCGCAGGACGCCATCGGCATCCGGCTGTCCACCGAAGAGATGCTGGAAGCGACGGCGCTCCAGCAGCCGGCCGTGGGCCTGGACGAACTGCGCTGCGGCGACGAGATCGGTCATGGACACAGGGTCGCGCATCGAGCGGGCGGGCGGCTTGAACGGATCGGCCATCGTGGGCGAGGTGGACGCGAGCCGGCCGCCATCCCGGCAGCGGTGTGGGCCTGTCTGCGGACGCCCAGTGTCCGACAACAGGCCCACGCCCTCCCCAAAGCTCACCGCCGTCCCGGTGGGCCTGTCTACGGACGCATACCGTCCGCCAGCAGGCCCACTCCTCCGGCAAACGCGCCGCACGGCATCGAGGGACGACTGAATCTCGGAGAGCGAGATCGAGTCGTCCCTCGATGGCGCGCGCGGGTCACCAGAGGTGTGCGAGATCGCCGACCGCGGGCGCGCGCTCGCAGAGGAGCGCGGCGCCGACGCGTGCGCCGAGCGCGCAGGCGTCGGCGATCGTGCGACCGTCCGCCAGGCCGGCCATCAGGGCGGCGGCGAAGGCGTCGCCGCAGCCGAACGCGTCGACCGGCGCGCCCGGTGGCGGGGTCGCGGCCCAGCGGCCGGCGGCGCCCTCCACGTCCGGGGCCCACCAGGCGCCGCCGCGCTCGCCTTCGGTCGCGACCACCCACGTCGGACGCGCGGCCAACAACAACTCCTCATCGACCGTCTCGTCGGCGTCATCGACGCTGCCGACCAGCGCATCGACCTGCACGCCCGCCTCAACCAGCGCCGCTCGCGCGCGACCGGTCGACACCATCACCTTGGCCGCCCGACACGCGCGCGCCGCCGCGGCGTCGCCGGCGAAGAACAGGACGCCGTCGCAGTCCTCCAACGCGCTCCACGGCAGGTCATCGTCACCATGCGTCGCGAGCGGCGGACCAAGTTGCGTGATCGTCCGCTCCCCACCCACCGTCAGATAGGTCAGCGTCCGTCGCTGATCACGATCGCCGCGCATCGCAGCAATGACCTCCAGGCCGGTGCCGCGCAGCTCCTCCAGCGTCGCGAAGCCGCGCCAGTCGCGCCCCACCGCGCAGAAGAACGACGCCGCGCCGGCGAGCGAGCGCAACGCGGTCGCCGCCATCGCGCCACCTCCGGCCGGCGCCTCCCAGGCAGCCCGGGCCGCCACGATCTCGCCCGGAGCCGGCAGCCGGTCGACCACCACGAAGTCGACCCACTCGACGTGCCCGACGACCGCGAGCTTCACAGGACCAGCGTCGCGCCGTGGTCGCGCAGCCAGCGCCGCGGGACCTCGTAGCCGGGCATCAGCCGGCCCATGAGCGACCAGAAGCGCGGCGAGTGATCCATGACCTCAAGGTGCGCGGCCTCGTGCCGGACGACGTACTCCAGCACCACCTCGGGCGCGAGCAGCAACCGCCAGTTGAACGACATCGCTCCCGACGAGGAGCACGATCCCCAGCGCGTGCGCTGGTCGCGGATCGTCAGCTTGGTGTAGGACTTGCCCACCGCCGCAGCGGCTGCGTCCAGGCGCGGCGCGATCTCCGTCCGCGCCTGACGCCGGTACCAGCGCTCGATCGCCGCCCGCGCCGCAACCGCGTCCTCCGGCACGAGTAGGACGTCACCGCGCCGGTGCACGCGGGTGCGTCCGGGCTCCGGCTCCAACAGCAACGCGACGCCCAAATACGGCACGGTGCCCGAGCGGGCAGCGACCCGCGCTTGGGCCCGCGCGACCTCGGCCTGGCGTCGCGCGATCCAGCCGCGCAGCTCGACCACCGCGCTCGCCGCCTCCCGCGCCGCGGCCCTGCGCGGCAGGACGACCTCGACGGCTCCGTCTCGCGGGTCCACCCGCACCCGCACGCGCCGCGCGCGATCCGAGCGGCGGACGGAGTAGTCGAACGGCGGAGCGGCCTCAGGTGGCACGGCGCTGCAGGCTACGACGCGCGGCCGACGGCCACCCCGCCGCGCTCACCCGCGGCGCTCCTCCAACAGCCCGGCAAGGTTGGCCACCGCCAGGTCGTCGCCCAGCGCGGCGCCGGCCCGAAAGGCCTCCTCCGCGGCGTCGACGCGGCCCTGGTCCCAGAGCAGGACGCCAAGGTTGTTGTAGGCCTCGTCGTCGCCGTGCTCGGCGGCACGCCGGTAGAGCGACTCGGCCTCGAAGGACCCTGGGTCGATGTCGCTGAGATGGTTGGCGAGCTGCGTCTCGGCGGTCGCGACCTGACGCTCGGCGCCCTCGCGTAGGACCGCCTCGGCGTCCTCGACGCGCTCCTCGAGCCGCAGCACCGAGGCGAGGAAGGCATAGGCCTCGACGCCACCGGCGACGATCGCCTCGCGCAGGACGGTCTCGGCCTCCTCGAGGCGGCTCTCGTCCTGGAGCAGGGCGCCGAGGTCGACGAGCGCCTCGACGTCGCCCCCCTTCGCACCTTGGCGAAAGAGCGCCTCGGCCTCCTCGACGTCGCCGTTGTCGGCCAGCGCGTTGCCGAGCAGGCGATGCTCGGTTTCGCCGATCGCGACCGTCGTGCGCCACAGCGCGATCGCCTCCTCCAGGCGACCCACGTCGTACAACAGCAGGCCGAGGTTGTGCCCGGCCGCCAGCTCACCGCGATCAGCGGCCTCGCGGTAATTGGCCTCAGCGCCGGCCACGTCACCCTGGTCCCACAGCGCGTTGCCGAGCGGGATCAGCGCGTCGAGATCGCCATCGTCGACAGCACGCCGCAGCACGTCGATCGCCTCGCCAGCGCGGTCCAGCTCGATCAGCAGCTCACCGAGGTAATAGCCGGCGTCCGGCTCACCTTCGGCCACCGCCTGGCGCAGCAGCCGCTCGGCCTCAGCATGGTCCCCCGCCTGCTGTGCCCGCAGCCCTTCGCCGAGGATGCCGGTCCGGTGCTCGTCTGCCATGTCATCACTACAGCAGGTGCGGGGTCGGGGCGGTCAGTGGCGCCCGTGATCGAGTCCGTCCAATCGGCGATGATGCCGGTCTCGTGCCCCGCTCGGTTGTGCATCTCCCGTCGCAGATCCATGCGCCGTTCGACGTGTTCATCTCGGGCGTGCCCCAGCAGGAGGGGATCGACTACGTGGTCGAGGGCCGCGACCTCGTGTTCGAGCGCGAATTGCGCAAGGACAAGGTGAGCGGTTGGCGTTGGTTCCTAGGCGCATGGGGTGTCGGCACCTACCGCCAGAACGACTCCGTTGACATCCGCTACACGCTCAACGGCCGGCCGATGGTCGCCGAGGGGCTGGAGATCGAGCCCGGCTGAGCGGACGGCTCTCCACCCGCAACGGGTACGGATAGCCGGCTATCGGCAGCTCTGGTGGGGCGCCACCCTGATGCCATGCCCCTCCCCGCCCCATCCCTTCTCCCTCCCCAGGGCATCGAGCACCTTCGTTCCACGTTGCAGGCACGCGCCTGGGAGCGAGCGACGCGCGCGCTGCTCGATGACCTCGACCTCCCGCAGGACGCCCGCGTCCTCGACGCCAGCCGGCTGACGATCGACGACCTCTTCCATGCCGCGCTGCCGCCCGCGCGCTTCGACGTCGTCCACGCCCGCTTTCAGCTGGCCACCCTCGGCCGCGCTACCGAGCAGCTCGAGGTCTACCACCGGCTCGTCGCACCCGGCGGCATCCTGATTCTCGAGGAGCCCGACACGCGCAGCTGGCTGTACGAGCCCTACGCGCCGGTGACCCAGCATCTCATCGGCCGGGTCGCGCAGGCGTTGACTGCTGCGGGCGGCAACCTCGACGCGGGACGACGGCTGCCCGGGCTACTCCGTGAGGCGGGAGTCGATCCGCACGTGCGCACCCATGTCCTCGGCCTCGAGGCCGGCCACCCGGACCTGCAACTGCCCCTGCGACTCACGGACGCCTTGAGCGACCGTCTCACCGACATCCTCGGAACCGACGGCCTCGCCGGCCTGCGCGAGGAGAGCGCCAAGGAGCTCGACGCGGTCGGTCGCCGCGGGACGACGCTCACGCTGGTGCAGGCCTGGGCGCGCGTGTGACATAGCCTGCCTGGTCCGCGGGATCACGCGGATATCGCTCCATCCTCCCGTTCTCGCCTAATATCCGTGCGATCACGCGGAAACGTCCCACCACACACCCGACCTCCGAGCGGATTGGCGAAGCGATTCGCGCAGAACGCAAGCGTCAAGGACTTGACCAACGCACGCTCGCCCTGGTTTCAGATGTCGGCGACCGCTCGATCTACCGCATCGAGAACGGTGAGCAGACCATTCGGCTCGACGTCTTGTTGCGTGTCCTGACCGCTCTCGGACTTCGGCTTGACGTCGGTCCACGGAGACCGTCGTGACGTATCGCGGTCGAAGCTAACCCACAGGCTTGCGCGCCGTGACGAGCAAATAGTCACACCGCAGCGCGACGCGGCCCTCGCGGCCTTCGTCGCGCTCGGCGACGAGGCCGCCTAGAGCGCCGAGGAGCGAGGGCCAGCGGCCTTCGGCTTCCAGCCGCGGGCGTTCTGCGACAACATGGCCGGCGGTCGCGACCAGGAAGGCGATCGCCTGTGGTCGTCCCTCGAAGTCCAGGGTGAGCGACTCGCGGGAGACCGCGCCGACCTCCAGCCCCGCGTCGGCCAGCAGCGCGGTCGCCGCCGGCTCGTCGCCCCAGCGTGGCGGCGGAGATCCGGGTGGGTGGGACGGATTCGGCGGAGGCAAGAACGGTGACAACGCCGCGCCCATCGCCGGCAGGAAGCTCCCCGGCACCCAGTTGGCCAACACGACCCGACCACCGGCCGCACACGCCCGTGCCAGCTCGCGCGCCGCGGCCGGCTGATCGACCGCGTACATGACGCCAAAGGTCGACACCACCACGTCGAACGCCCCGTCGTCGACGGGCAGCGCGACCGCATCCCCCACGCGCCAGTCCACCGGCACGCCGGGCGCCGACTCGCGTGCGAGCTCCAACAGCGCCGGCTCCAGGTCCACCCCAACAACCGGCGCAGCACCTCGCGCCGCCGCGGCCAGCGCGGCGTTGCCGGTCCCGCAAGCCACGTCGAGCACCGCGTCCCCTGCCGCGATCTCGGCCACCTCGACCACCCGCGCCGCGGCCGGCCGCAGCCGCCACGCCATCCGCGCGTAGTTGCCCTGGCCCCAGGTGGTGGCCACGGACGTCAACCGACCTACGACGCGACGGCCGGCGGCCGGCGCGGCTCGCCGAGGCCGGTGTGCTGTGCGTCCCACGGGCGCCAGAGCTTGAGCGTGCTCAGGATCGCTCGCGTCGCCGGCGAGCGGTTCATGGTGTAGAAGTGCAGCCCCGGCGCGCCGTGAGTCAGCAGGTCGGCGCACTGCATCGTCGCGTAGGAGACGCCAAGCTCGGCCGTCGCCTCCGGGTCGTCCTTGCGCGCCTCCAGCTCGCCGAGCAGGTGCTCGGGCAGCGTCGCGCCGCACATGTTGGAGAACCGGGCGATCTGACCGTAGCCCAGGATCGGCATGATCCCCGGGATGATCGGGACGTCGACGCCGATCGCGCGCGCCCGCTCCACGAAGTCGTAGTACAACTGGTTGTCGAAGAACAACTGCGTGATGAGGAAGTCGACCCCCGCATCGACCTTCTCCTTGAGGTACTGCAGGTCGGCCTCGGGCGAGACGGCATGGATGTGCGTCTCAGGGAAGCACGCCGCGCCGACCGAGAACTCATAGTCCTTGCGTAGCAGCTCCACCAGCTCGCGCGAGAACTCCAGGCCGCCGTCGGTCTTGGTCCACTCGCTGCCCGACGGCGGGTCGCCACGGAGCGCCAGGACGTTGTCGATGCCGGCGGAGCGCAGCTCGTCGAGCACCGACCGCAGCTCGACCTCGGTCGCGTTGACGCAGGTGAAGTGCGCCATCGCCTCCAGACCGAACTCGGCCTTGATGCGCGCGACGATCTCCAGGGTCTTGGACTGCGTCGAGCCGCCGGCGCCGTAGGTCACCGAGACGTAAGACGGCTCCAACGGACGCAGCTCCTCCAGCGCCTTGAGCAGGTTCTCCTCGCCGGCGGCGGTCTTCGGCGGAAAGAACTCGAAGGAGAACGTCGGCTCGTCGCCGTCCAGCAGCTCGTTGATGCGCATCGTCCCCAAACCCTAACACGATCGTGTCAAGGTTTGGAAAACTGCTCGATTTGCAGGGATTACGCTGCGACCGACCAGCGCTCGGGCGTACCTTCGATGCGCTCGGCGCGCCCAGTAACCTCCAGATGGCGCAGGTAGGAGAGCGTCTCCGACAGCCACCAGTTGGCCGTCAGCGGCGTGATCGCGGCGCCGTAGATCTTCGGGATCGCGTCGAATGCGGTCACCCCCGGCTCGGCCGCGATGACCTCCTGCACCTTGGCGATCCGCTCGCGCACGAGCACGCGATTGGCGTCGATGTGCGCCTGCACGTCGGTGAACGTCCGGCCGTGACCGGCGAGGCAGAGCCGCGCGTCGAGCTCCTGGACGAGGTCGAGCGAGTGCAGGAACTCGCCGGCCGGATCGGGCGAGTAGCCGTAGTCGTAGTACAACGAGACGCGGCCAAGCAGGTGGTCGCCGGAGATCAGGATCCGGCGCTCCTCTTGGTAGAGGCAGACGTGCGACGGCGCGTGGCCGGGGGTCTCGTAGACCTGCCAAACCCCCAAGTCGGTGGTGATCTCCACGCCCGGCACGAGGTTGCGATGCGGCTCGATGATCCCCGCGATGCCGTAGCTCTGACCGCGGCGCGCCTCGCTGTAGCGCTTCAACGGACCCTCGGGAACGCCGCTCTGGCGAGCAACCTCGATGCGGCGGTCAAACGCGGCGTCGGGATCGCGCGCAGCACTGAGCATGTGCTCGTGGTTGGGGTGCATCCAGAGCTCGCAGCCGGTGCGCTCGACGATCGTCGCCGCCTGCCCGTAGTGGTCGGAGTGCGCGTGCGTGCAGACCAGCAGCCGGATGTGTTCGAGCTTCAGGTTGACCTGCGCGAGCGCGCGTTCGAGGTTGGCCATCGAGCCCGGTTCGTGCATGCCGGTGTCGATGAGGACGATGCCGTCGCCGGCCGCCAATGCCCAGGCGTTGCAGTGCGGGACACCCGGCCAGGGCAGCGGCAAACGCAGCCGCCAGACCCCCGGCAGCACCCGTTCTCCACGTCCCACTTCCCGCTTGCGATTGGCCTCCGGCATCGCGCCCAGCGTAGTCCGTCAGCCCTCTAGACTCCCGGCATGTCAAGCAACGCTGTCAGCAACGGCCGTGTGCGGATCCGGCCCGGCCTAGCCCGGCTCATGGCGACCGAGCCGGAGCAGATCGCCGAGGGCGTCTGGGTCATGCGGGGCGGCTTCCCGCTGAAGTCCATGAACGTGTACTTCGTCCGCGACGGCGACGGCGTCCTGCTCTTTGACGCCGGGATCAGCGACATGACGGCGGCAGTCGCCCGCGCGGCCGCGCAGCTCGGCGGACTCACGCGGGTCGTGCTCGGCCATAGCCATCCGGACCACCGCGGCGTCGCGCCTGGGCTGGAGGTGCCGACCTACTGCCATCCCGACGAGGTCGCCGACGCCGAGGGCGACGGCGGGAGCCACTACTTCACGCTCGACGAGCTCGATCCCCACGGGCGCCTCCTGCTCGGCTCGTTCCTTCCGATGTGGGACGGGGGCCCGGTGAAGATCGCCGCAACGGTGAGCGAGGGCGATGACGTCGCAGGCTTCAAGGTCATCCACTTGCCCGGCCACGCGCCGGGCTTGATCGGCCTGTGGCGCGAGAGCGATCGCCTGGCGCTGGTCAGCGACACCTTCTACACGGTCGATCCGCAGACGGGCATCCATGGCCACGTGCGCGTCCCCCACCGTGCCTTCAACAAGGACACCGAGCAGGCGCGCGCCTCGATCCGCAAGCTCGCCGCGCTGGAGCCGGCGACCGCCTGGGCCGGGCACGCCAATCCGCTGACCGGTGACGTGCGCGGCCAGCTCGAGACCGCCGCGGCGACGACCTAGACGTATGGGCCGCCGCAGCCGCCAGCGCGGGAAGGTCGACAAGCTCGAAGCGCCAACGACCGACTACACGTCTTCCGACGGCGAGCAGGTGCTGACCCTGCGCGGCGCGCTGTCGCCCAAGTCCCGCACCGAGTACGCGAAGGCCTCAGACCCCGCCCAAGCACGGGCAGCGGCCAACGTCGAGGACGTCCGCGCCCGCGCGATCGAGTTCCTCTTCGAGCGGCTGATCGCGACGTGGACGGTCAACGAGGTGCCAACCGAAGGCGCCAAGCCGCTGCTCGCGCGCTACCGCGCGGCGACGCGCGACGAGCGCCGGTGGATCACCGACGTGCTGCGCGAGCACTGCGCCGAGTGGTTCCCGGACGTCAAGGTGCCGTAGGCACTGGACACATGGACGTTGCGTCCGTCCGCGTCCACCGGCAGAGTCCGGCCCATGAGGATGAACCGCAGGCTCTGGATCGCGTGCGCCACCGCGCTCGCGCTCGGCACGCCGGCCGGCGCCCAGGCAGCGCCGACGTGGCTGGCGCCCGAGACGGCCGGGCCGGGCGGCTCGTCGGCGACGGCCGCAATGGGCGCCGGCGGCGATGTCGCCATCGGCTACCGCACGACGTCGGGCACGGCCCAGGCGCAAGGGGTGTTCCGCACGCCTGCCGGCCCACTCGGAGCGCCGTCGCCGCTGTCGAACACCGGGGACGGCGGCACGCTCGCGGCACGGGTCGCGGTCAACGCCCGCGGCGACGCGGTCGCCGGATGGACCAACACCACCAACATCTACATGTCCACCCGCCCTAGCGGCGGGAGCTGGAGCGCGCCGATCACGATCGCCCCCACCGGCGGCACCTTCGGCAACGACGACCCGCAGGTCGGCATCGCCGACGACGGCACGACCGCCATCGCGTGGAACTTCTACACGGGGAGCAAGTTCGCAGCGCACTACGCCGTCCGCTCGGCCGCCGGCGTGCTCGGCCCGATCAAGTCCAGTGACCCGGCGCAGTCGATCTCCGGTGTCCCGCAGCTGACGATGAATGGCGCCGGCGACGCCATCGTCGCCTGGCCGCGCACCAACGGCACCAAGTACGTGATCCAAGCTGCGGTCAGGCCACGTGGCGGGGACTTCAGCGCGCCGATCGACCTGTCCGACAGCGCCCAGGACGCCTTTTCCGCGGCCGTGGCGCTTGCGCAGAATGGCGCGAGCGCCGTCGCCTGGACGCGGTCTGACGGCACCAACCAACTCACCCAGGTCAGCCGGAGACCGGCCGGAGGCGCCTTCGGCCTGGCTGAGACCCTCTCTGCGGCCGGGGCCGACGCAACCTTTCCAGCGGTTTCGATCAACGACGCCGGCGAGACGCTCGTCTCGTGGACGCGCGCCGGCAGCGCGCAAGCGCGGATCGGCGGGCTGACGGGGTCCTTCCAGCCGCTCACCGACTTCGGCACCGGTGGCGGCCGAACCTCCGCAGTGATCGACAACGACGGCCTCGCGGTCGTCTCCTTCGGGGCGACGAGTCAAGCCTTCGCCTCGGTACGGCAGCCAAGCGGCGCGTTCGGGGCGCCTGAGCGCCTCTCGCCTGACGGGATCTTGGTGGGCGTCTACAGCAACGTCCCCACCGCAACCCTCGGCATCGACGGGCAAGGCGACGCGGTCGCCGCCTGGGACGCGTTCGGCAGTGGCGTCCAGTCCATCGGCGCACGCATCCTCGACGGCGGTGCCCCGGCGTTTGGCGCAGTGAGCACCCCGACCACCGCGACGGCCGGACAGGCAGCGACGTTCTCCGCGACCGCCACGGACCGGTTCTCACCGATCGCCTCGACCACATGGAACTTCGGCGACGGCAGCGCGGCCGCCACCGGCCCAAGCGTGCAGCACACGTTCGCCGCGGCGGGCAGCTACGACGTGACGGTGACCGCCACCGACGCCGTCGGCAACGACACGAGCACCACGCGACGTGTGACCGTCGGTGCCGCACCCGTGACGCCGGGTCCGCTCCCCCAGACGCTTCCGGTCCCGACACCCAAGGCACCGGTCAAGTGCAAGGTGCCGTCGCTCAAGAACCTCAGCGTCACGCGGGCCAAGTCCAAGCTGAAGAGCGGGCACTGCAGGCTGGGCAAGGTCACGACGCCGCGGAAGTTCAAGCACAAGAAGGGGCTCGTCATCCGTGTCCAGTCGCGCAAGGCCGGCACGAGCACCACGAGCGGCGCGAAGGTGAACGTGACGCTCGGGACCAAGCCCAAGAAGAAGGCCAAGAAGAAGTGACGGCGGGCACGCGGCCGGTAACGTCCCGCCGCGTGCCGACCGTCCAAGAGGTTCCCGCCCGTCTGCTGCTCGGCTCCGGCCCCTCGCCGGTGCCCGAGCGCATCCTGAAGGCCTTGGCCCATCCGACGGTCGGGCATCTCGACCCCACCTTCGGCGCGCTGCAGGATGACGTCGCCGCGCTGCTGCGCGCGACGATGAAGACCACCAACAAGGTCACGTTCCCGCTGAGCGCGACGGGCAGCGGCGGGATGCAGGCGATGGTGGACACCTTGATCGCGCCAGGAGAGCGCGTCGTCGTCGGCGTCCATGGCGCGTTCGGCGGCCGGATGGCGGACGCGCTGGCGCGCGCTGGCGCCGACGTGGTCAAGGTCGAGGCCGAGTGGGGCCGCGCGCTGTCGGTCGACGCCCTGATCGAGGCGACGTCCGATTCGTCCACGCGCGCGCTGTTCGTCGTCCATGGCGAGACCTCGACCGGCGTCGCCCAGCCGCTCGACGGCCTGGCCGAGGCCGTCCACGCCCATGACGGACTGTTCTTGGTGGACTGCGTCACCTCGCTGGCCGGCCACCCGCTGGACCTCGACGCGGCCGGCGTCGACGCCGCGTTCTCCGGCACGCAGAAGTGCCTCAACGTGCCGCCGGGGCTCGCGCCGTTCACGGTCGGCGACCGCGCGCTCGGCCGGCTGCAGCGCCGCTCGTGGTACTTCGACCTGCAGGCGATGGTCGACTACTGGTTCGCCGACGGCCCGCGCGCCTACCACCACACCGCGCCCATCAACATGATCTACGCGCTGCACGAGGGGCTGCGGATCGTGGAGGAAGAAGGGCTTGCCGCGCGCTGGGAACGTCACACGCGCGCGCACGAGGCGCTGCGCGCCGCCTTCTCGGTGCTGGGCTTCGAGCGCTTCGCTCCTGACGGCGAGCAGCTGCACTCGCTGCTGGCGGTGAGCGTGCCGGAGCACGCCGACGAGGCCGCCGTCCGCGGGGCGCTGCTGCGCGAGGACGGCATCGAGGTCAGCGGCGGCCTTGGCCCGCTCGCCGGCCGCGCGTGGCGGATCGGCGTGATGGGCGAAGGCGCTCGTCCAGAACCCCAAGAGCGCCTCGTCCGCGCGGTCGCCCGCCGCACCAACGGCGACGAGCATGCGGCTGTCCGCGCGCTGGCGGAAGGATGGGCGGCGGCATGACCGTCGAGCCCCATGACTTCTCCGAGGTGACCGGCCACCTCGACCCCGCGAAGTTCGCCGACCTGCTCGCGGGCTACTGCCTCGACGTCCAGCCCGACCAGCAGGTGCTCGTCCGCTCGACCACGCTCGCCGCCCCGCTGCTGCTGGAGCTCCAGCGCGCAATCCTGGAGCGTGAGGCCTGGTGCTTCTTGCGCGTCGAGCTGCCCGGCGAGGCGCGTGGGTTCTACGACCAAGCGCAAGACCATCATCTCGACAACTACCCGTCGCTGGCCTACGAGGAGGCGCGCAAGATCGACGCGACGGTCGGCATTCAGGCGCCCGACGATGTCCATGCGCTGGCCGGCGTCGACCCCGAGCGGATGACGCGCGCGGCGCGCGGCCGCCGCGAGGTCCGCGAGCAGATGCTCAAGAAGCGCTGGTGCTCGACGCTGTGGCCGACCCCCGCCAGCGCGGCGCTCGCCGGCATGGCACTCGACGACTTCTCGCGCTTCGTCACGCGCGCGCTGTTCCTCGACCGGCCGGACCCGGTTGGTGGCTGGCGTGAGCTGCATCGCTTTCAGGAAGCGCTGATCGGCCGCCTGTCGGGCGCGAAGGAGCTGCGCATCGAGGCCGAGGGCACCGACTTGCGGCTGAACGTCGCCAAGCGCACCTGGGTCAACAGCGACGGCAAGCGCAACATGCCCTCCGGCGAGGTCTTCACCGGTCCGCACGAGTCGTCGGCGACCGGCCGGATCCGCTTCACGATCCCGTCGTCACCGGCAGGCGTCGATGTCCGCGGCGTCGAGCTCGAGTTTCGCGACGGCGAGGTCATGTCCGCCACGGCCGAGCACGGCGAGGAGTACCTGCAGCGCGCGCTGGCCACCGACGACGGGGCCCGGCGTCTGGGCGAGGTCGGGATCGGGACCAACTACGGGATCGACCGGGCGATTGGCGCGATCTTGTTCGATGAGAAGATCGGCGGCACCGTACATGTTGCACTTGGGCGCTCGTATCCGGAGACCGGCGGCAAGAACGTCAGCGCGCTGCACTGGGATCTAATCTGCGATTTGCGAGCCGGCGGGCGGATCTCGGCCGACGGGGTGACCATCCAGGAGGATGGGCGCTTCAAGTTGTAGGAATTGCTCAAAGGTCGCCGGCACCGGGAAGCCCACGACGCGTCACCGCGCCACGCAGAATGCCGTCCTTCGTGCGCAGCGTCATCCCCGAGAAGTCGAAGGCCGCGGCGCTCCCGGCGGTGGCGTAGATCGAAAGCCGGCCGCCACGGACTGCGTTCGGATCGATCCGCATGACCTTCGCGCCGCGCTCAATGGCCGCACGCGCCGCACGTCCCCGCACAGCACCAGCCGTCACGACCATGCTCGTGGCACGTCCGAGCTCGCCGGCGGTGAACCCGGCAAGCACCCGATCGCGCGCGGGCTTGGTCACGCCGATCTGTACCTCGCCCACGCGTTCGGGCATCGTGATCACCAGTGAACCCACGACGAACGTGACCGTGCCGTCGGTCAGAATCTGTGATCGTTGGGAAGGGGTCTCGCCCAGGGAAAGCCGCGGCACCGTCCATGCCTTCTGGCACCAGAAGCCACCACCGTGGCCGATCCGGAACAGTACCCCTGCCAGACGATACGGAGCAAAGCAGTGCCGCAGCTGGCGAATTGCGCGATCCATTGCCGCCCCGGGAAGGCGTACCAGCAGCGGACGAGGGATTCCGGCACTGGCGCCATATCCCGAATACATCACCTGGTTGAGCTTCCAGAAGTACCGCTCCTCCCACTTGCCAAAGCCCGAGCAATAATCCTCCCAGCTTCCGATCGGCGAGACGACGTCCCATCGCCGCGCCGTCAGCTCTCGCTCGAACCCGGTCGCGGGCAGGCCAGCCGCGGTGAGGTCGCAGACGGAGTAGTTCGGCGGCACGATCCCATCTCGCACGCCCAAGTCCACATAGCGTTTCTCGTACATCAACAAGCCTCGGGGGAGCGCGATTTTGGGCATGTTGAAATAGTGCTGCACGGTCACGAGGTCAGGAAGGTGCGAGCTCTCGTCGGGAGCCCTGCCAACGCTCAACCCCAAGACCGCGAACATGCCAACCACCAGGCCGGCACCGACCCGCGTGCGTACCGTCCGCCCGGCACAGCGCCACCCGAGGGCTGCAACGAGCATCAACCCCCAGAGCGGACCGAACAGATGCTCCAGGTCCGCTCCTTGCTTGCGCTGGAAGTAGGTCTCCATCGGGGTCACGATCGCGAGGAAGATCAGCAGGATCGTGAGCGTCTGAGCGTCCTGGTCGGTGGCGAGCGCGCGGAGACGCCGGTCCCCGACCTCGCGGCGTCCACGAGCCCATCCGACCGCGCCGGCGACGATGATCGGAGCAGCGAACGCCAACTGCCACCTAACAAACGGCCAGGCGTGCTCGATGATCCACGGGTACGACCTCGTGTCCCAGTTGTGCCGACGGCCCAACTCGTACATGTAGAAGAACAACCACCCGCGGGTCGCGGCCATCAGGATGCCGAACACGACAACGTTGACAACCGCTAGCGCGGCCACAAACCCTGCCGCGCGACGCCAGGTCGTCACGCCGAGCAGCGCCGCCGCCACGGCCCAGGAGGTGGCGGCCATCGCAGCGGCCAGCGCGGGCTGCTTGGTCCAGAACGCGGCCGACAACAGGATGATCGACCAGAGCAACGCGGTGCGCGAGCCCTTGAGCCCGCGTGGCACCAGGAGGAGCCCTCCGAGACCCAGGGCCCACGCCGCGGAATCCGGGTTACCGCCACCCGGACCCATGTGGGGGTTGTTGGAGATGAGCCACCGAGCGAGCAGGCCGAACGCGACCGCCTCCAGCACGCGCAAGGCCTTCGCGTTTGGAATGCCGATGCGGCGGTAGGCAACCGACGCGACGAGGCCTGCGAGAGCGACCTCGCAGAGCGTGAGGACTACGGGATTCCAGCCGCTCCACATTTGCACATGCAGGAGTCCGGCCACCACGGCGGTCAAGAGCGGCGGATACAGAAGACCGACGTAGCCGACCGTCGGATCCTGATACGGCCAGTGCCCCATGTACATCTGCAGCGCGTCGTCGTGGACGTAGTAGCCGAAGACCGGAGCAGGACGCGCGAGGTGGATGAGCTCCCAGAGCGAGAGCAGGATGCCGAGCGCAATCGCTGCGCCGAAGGCGACGACGATCATCCACAGCGCGAGTTCAACCCAGTGCTGGACTGACCTCGTGCGTTTGCTGCCGGGAGCGACGCAAGCCACGTAGCCGGCTCAGGAGTCGTCGGTGCCGGAGAGCCCGCGACGCGTCACCATGCCGCGCCGTGTAGCGGCTTCGATTTGTCGGTAGACAGCCATTGCCAGTACGCGCCACTCTACATATCGCTAAATGCCCCTTACCAGAGCCGGGGCGGCAGGTTAACTGGCACTCACACATGCCGCATGGGGTGCCAATGGGCAAGCACGAATCACACCGTGAAACCCGGCAGCGGTACGCTGGTCTCTCTGGCCACGGCGGCCTGACGATTGGGAATGCCATCAATGGCCCGCGTGCTCATCACCGGTGGATCGGGGTTCCTCGGGAGCCATCTGAGCACCACTCTGCCGCGGTCAGCGAAACCCATGACCGTCCACCTCTGCCGGTGATGTCGGCAGCTCCCAGACAATCGGCCGTGCCCCTCACCGACGTTCCCGTCTCGGCGCTGCCGCCAGCGATCTCCCGCTCGACCACCGCAGCGGTCATCGCACTGCTCAGGCCCGCGCACTGGCTGAAGAACGCCTTCGTCCTCGCCCCGCTCCTCTTCGCCAAGAAGATGGACGTCGACTCGATCGCCGCCGCAGTCGCGGCGACCGTCGTCTTCTGCCTTGTCGCGAGCGCGATCTACGTCGTCAACGACTGGTCTGACCGCGCCGAGGACGCCGGTCACCCCCGCAAGCGCAACCGGCCGCTCGCGTCCGGCGAGCTCAACGGCCGCCACGCCTTCCTCACCGGCACCGGCTGCCTGGTGCTCGTTGCCGGCATCGGTCTGCTGGCTTCCCTGCCCGCCACGTTCTGGTCGATCGTGGTGATCTACATCGCGATCAACCTCGCCTATTCCCTGCGCCTGCGCAACGTCCAGCTCCTCGACGTGCTCATCATCGCCACCGGATTCGTGCTTCGGGTCTTGGCCGGCACAACGGCGCTCGACGTACCCGCGTCCCAGTTCATCGTGCTGTCCACAGGTCTCCTCGCGCTCTTGCTGGCGATGGGCAAACGCCGGACCGACCTCATGATGGAGAGCACCGGCTCACGCCGGTCGCTCAGCGGCTACAGCATGGAGTTCATCGATGTGGGCCTGGCGACGCTCGCCGCATCCGTGATCGGGTTCTACGCCCTGTTTACCGTCAGCGACTACGCGATCAACCGCTACCACACAGACAGCCTGTACATCACGACGTTCTTCGTGGCGACCGGGATTCTGCGATACCTGCAGGTCCTGCTCGCCAACGGCAGCTACGGAACGCCGACCGAGATCGCCCTCGAGGATCGTTTCCTCCAGATCGTCGTCGCAGGATGGGTGATGAGCTTCGCGCTGATCGCCTACGTGCTCTGATCACACCGTGCGCAACGCCACCGTCGGCGCCATCCGTGACGCCCGAACCGCCGGCATCAAACCCGCGAACGCGCCGATCAGGATGGCCGAGGCGATGCCGCCCGACCACGCCTCGACGGGGATCACGACGGTCCAGCTCTTCGAGCTGGCGTAGACGGCCGTCGCCGCGACACCAGCCAGCACGCCGGCGACACCACCGACCACGGCGAGCAAGATCGACTCAGCGAGGAACTGGGTCCGGATCTGGCCCTTGGTCGCACCGAGGGCGCGACGGAGGCCGATCTCCGAGCGGCGTTCGAGCACCGAGATGATCATGATGTTGGCGACGCCGACGGCACCCACGATCAGCGCCACCACCCCGAGGCCGAGGAAGAGGCTGTCGAACGCCCCCGCCGCGGCGGCCCGGGCGGTGAGCACGTCAGACGGCTGGCTCACCTTGACCTCGTTCGGTGCCTCGGGGTTGGCGGTCGGCGCGAGCAGCGACTGCACCGCCGCCTCATGACCGCTGGCGGCGCGCACGTAGATCGAGCTCGGTGGGCCGACATGCTGCTCGCTGCCGACCATAGTGATGTAGCCGAGATATCTCTCAGCAGCCGGATAGCCGACGAGGGCGCTGTTGTCGATGTCGGACGCCAGCGGCGAGGGCTTCAGGATGCCCGCGACGTTGAACCACTGACCTCCCAGCCAGATCCGCTGATCGAGGTGGATCCGGTCGATGCCCAGCTGTGCGGCGGCAGCCGAGCCGAGCACCGCGACGGGCTCACGGGCGGTGCCCTCGTTGAGCCAGTTGCCGCGGGCGACACTGGTGCCGAGCACGGATGGCAGGTTCAGGCTGGCGGCTTGCACCTGGAGGCCACCGGTGTTGCCGACCGGGATCATCGAGTTGCGATAGATGTGCTTGTCCTTCATTAGCGCGGTGTCGGCCAGCAGTCCGACGTGCTCCAGGTGCGTGATCCGCGCCGGCGCTTGAAGGGGCAACTTCGCCTCTCCCCCGGTGAGGCGCTGTCCGGTCTCGACGGTCAGCAGGTTCGTGCCCAGCCGGTCGATCTGCGCGAGCAGCCCGGCCTGCGAGGAGGCCGACAACCCGAGGATCGCCACGATCGCTGCCGTGCCGATCGCGATCCCGAGCGCCGACAGCCCGGCGCGCAGCGGCCGGGCGCGCAGCCCGACGCTCGCCACGCGCAGCCCGTCCTTTAGCCGCAGGCGTCCGCCCCCGGCGCTCATGATGCCTCACCAGTGTCGGAGACCAACTGGCCGTCCAGCATCCGGATCTGGCGCGGAAGCTGATCGGCAAGGCCCGCGTCGTGCGTGATCATCAGGATGGTCGCGCCGGCACCGTTGAGCTCGCGGATGAGCTCCATGATCGAGGCGCCGGTGGCGCTGTCGAGGTTGCCGGTCGGCTCGTCGGCGAGCACGATCGCCGGACGCCCGACGAGCGCTCGGGCGATCGCAACGCGCTGCCGCTCGCCTCCGGAGATCTTGGTGGGCTTGAACGTCGCGCGCGCGGACAGGCCGACCCGTTCGAGCGCCTCGTCGGCGCGCCGGTAGCGCTCGGCGGCCGCAACGCCGGCGTAGAGCAACCCATCGGCGACGTTCTCGCGCACCGTGGCGTGCTCGGCCAGGAAGAACTGCTGGAAGACGAAGCCGATCTCCCGAGCGCGCAGCAGCGACAGCTCGCGGTCGCTGAGCGCGGCCGCGTCGACGCCACCGATCCGGACCACGCCGCTGCTGGGCCGCTCCAGCGTCCCCATGACGTGCAAGAGCGTGGACTTGCCCGAGCCGGAGGGCCCGACGATCGCCACCAGCTCGCCCTGGCGCACGGCGAAGGACACCCCGCGCAGCGCGGGCACCGGCGGCTGCTCGCCATAGACCTTGCTCACCCCATCGAGCTCCAGAACCACACTCACAGCGACGGCACCACCACGTGATCGCCTGCGCGAACGTCGCCCTGAACCTGCACCCGTCCACCCGCGGTATCGAACAGGCCCAGTTCAACAGCAACGAGCTTGCGTCGCCCGCCGGCACGGACCGCCTCGACCGCGAACCCGCCGCCGGACTTCCCGACGAGCGCGGTGACGGGGACGCTCAGGGCGCTCTTCACGCCCTTGGTCGTGATCTCCACCTGGACCGGAGCGCTGTCGAGCCCGCGCGCCTGCTTGCGCTCGTCGAGGCTGATGAAGGCCGGGATCGTCGCGCCTCCGACCCCCTCGTCCTTCCCAGCGGTTTGAGCGACGTTCCCGAGCCGCTCCACCGTTCCCGTCACCGAGCGGTTACCGGGGAGCGTGATCTGCGCACGATCGCCCGTCCGCACCTCACCCTGCTGGGACGCCTCAAGGTTCACCTGCACCTCCAGCGCGTCGGACGTGGCCTGCGCGACTTGCCCACCCGGCCGTGCCGATCCACCGAGCTCGTCGGTCACCTTGGCGATCCGCACCGCCGTGGGCAGGAAGACCGCATCCTCGACAGCAAGCTCGCCGGTCCCCTCGAAGCCCTTGTCATGGTGAAGCCGTTCGAGCGCCGCCTGCGTCCTCCAGGTGAAGTTGTCGTCACCGGGATCGACGTCAACGCCGGCGCGACGGTCGTAGCCGAGTTGGTGCAGGTTGCGGTTGAGCTGACGGACGTCATTGCCCGCATCGCCGATGGCCAAGTCGCGGTAGGCCGGGAGCGGGCCACACAGCAGCAGCACCGGGCCGTCGTCGACCCGATAGAGGACGTCACCGCAAGCGACGCTGGCGCCTGCGGCGGGCAGCTTGGTGTAGGTCCCATGGGCCCGGTTGATCACCGAGTACGGCGAGCCGTCCGCTCGCGCCCGATAGGTCAGGGTCCCGTTCACCGAGACCATGGCCGAGAGCTCGCCTTGTACCACCGTCGCGGTGTTCGCCGGCCGCTCCTGTGCCTCCGGGGTCCCATCGTCCGAACCGGACGCGACGACCACGCCAGAGGTGGCGATCACGGCGATCAGGAGGGCCACTGCGGGCAACACCAATGCCTTGCTCATCATCGGCCCGTCAGTCCCAGCTTGCTGGCGAAGATGGCACCGCACTTGCGCATCGCAGCGTTGAGCACGCTCATGCCGCCGGCCCTGTCGGCGGACGGGATGCGCCGCGTGTCGACGAGCGGATCGCCAATGGCTGGGTCCGGGAAGTCCTTGACGCCGTTGTCGCGGATGCACTGGGCGAACGCGAGGGTGCTCTCCTGCTCCTTGGCGCTGCGCTTGTGGCCCGTGAACCCCGATGGCTGCAGGGTCCTGCACGCGCCGATGGCCGCCTTCCACGCCGGGGCGTCCGGGTTCAGCGACGAGCCGTTGACGATCCCGTCGATGGTCAACTCGCCCGACGCGTCCGGGTCCGGGAACTCCTTGACCCCGTTCTCGCGCATGCACTGAGCGAATCTGATCGCTTTGTCTCGGGCGGTGTCGCCGCTGCTGGAGCCGCCGGAGCTATTGGCACCGCCTGCGGTGCCGGTCTTCGAGGGAGCGTTCGAGCCACAGCCCGCGCTGGTCAGGCCGATCGCGGCGATCAACGCGAGCGTGGCCAACGGTCGCGGTCTTCTCCTGATGCTGGTGGTCACTGCTGCATCCTTGGATCGTGGGTGGGGTCGGCGTAGGTGGGTGGGCACCCGGAGTCGGCGGCCGCGGAGCGCAGCTCGTAGTGCCAGGGCTCGTTGTCATAGATCCGGCACAGCCCGTACGCGGCGCCGTGCTCCGACAGCCATGCCGCGGCGTGCGACGGCCCGATGTCGACCGCGTCCCCCGACACATGGGCAGACGTCTCGGGGGTGGCCACCCAGCGGCGAGCTTGCGCTGCTGAGCCGTACTTCGAGACCGCTTTGCGCAGGAGTTGCTCCTGGTACTCGGGGGAACGCCAGCCGCTGTCGACGAAGAACTCGCCGCCGTCGCCCGCGGCATCCCTCACTGCTTGGCGCAGGGCGCCGAGGAGCGCTGGGTCGAGTTTGGCGACACCTGGAACCTCGTCATCGAAGACTGTCGTGCCGTCGGGGACGGCCCCGTCGGCCTCGCCAAGCGCACGAGGGTGATCGCCGCGGAAGGCGTTGATGGATGGCGGCTCTGTCGAAGACGAGGACGGCGACGTCGGCAACCGGTAGCCGAAGGCTGCGGCGATCGCCGCGATGACGATCAGCAGGCCGGCGAGGCGAATTCTGCGAATCCGCATCCGATAGATCGTTGGTGAGGCTGGTCCGCTGGAGGGCACGCCGCCATTGAAGGCAGCGCCGTATTGCCAGCACGTATGGGGTTTTCGATATGCCAGCGATATGCGCCAGCTCTAGCATCGGAGCATGCGCGTGTTGCTCGTCGAGGACGAGCCCTATATGGCGGAGGCGATCCGCGATGGCCTGCGCCTGGAAGCGATCGCGGCAGACATCGCCGGTGACGGGGACTCCGCCCTGGCGCTGCTGAGCGTCAACGCCTACGACATCGCCATCCTCGACCGCGACATCCCCGGGCCCTCCGGTGACGAGATCGCCAAACGCATCGTCGCCTCCGGCAGCGGCATGCCGATCCTCATGCTCACGGCCGCCGACCGGCTCGATGACAAGACCTCCGGATTCGAGCTCGGCGCCGACGACTACCTCACCAAGCCGTTCGCGCTCCAGGAGCTCGTGCTCCGGCTCAGGGCGCTCGACCGCCGGCGCGCCCACCACCGGCCGCCCGTGCGGGAGCTCGGCGGCCTGCGGCTGGATCCGTTTCGCCGCGAGGTCTACCGCGACGGCCGCTACGTCGCGCTCACCCGCAAGCAGTTCGCCGTGCTCGAAGTCCTCGTCGCTGCCGAGGGTGGTGTCGTCAGCGCCGAAGCGCTCCTGGAACGGGCGTGGGATCAGAACGCCGACCCGTTCACCAACGCCGTGCGCATCACGGTCTCGGCCCTGCGCAAGCGCCTCGGCGAGCCCTGGATCATCGCCACCGTGACCGGCGCGGGGTATCGCATCGACACGGCACCTGACACCGGAGGAGACCGTGGATAGGGATCCTGGCTTGAGCGTGCGCCTCAAGCTCACGCTCAGCTACGCCGGGTTCCTCATGGTCGCGGGCGCCTTGCTGCTCGCGGTCATGTGGGTGTTCGTCCTGCGCAACTTGCCCGACGCGACCAACGTCCCCGGCGGGGTGATCTTCCGCTCCGTCCTGCTGCGCGACTTCGCGACAGCTGCGGGCGCGGCGCTGGTGTTCTTGCTGATGTTCGGTCTGCTGGGAGGGTGGATCCTCGCCGGCCGCATGCTCGCCCCGCTGGCCCGCATCACCGACGCCACGCGCATGGCCGCGACCGGATCGCTGTCGCACCGCATCTGGCTACCGGGTCGCAGCGACGAGTTCCGCGAGCTCGCCGACAGCTTCGATGCCATGCTCGCGCGGCTCGAAGCGCACCTCGCCGAGCAGCAGCGGTTCGCAGCCAACGCCTCCCACGAGCTGCGCACCCCGTTGGCGATCACGCAAACGCTGCTCGACGTCGCCCGCACCGACCCCGACCGCGACAACGGCGAGCTCGTCAACCGCCTCCATGCCGTCAACACCCGAGCGATTGACCTGACCGAGGCGCTGCTTCTGCTCAGCCGCGCTGACCAGCGATCCTTCGTCGAAGAACACGTCGACCTTTCCCTGATCGCCGAAGAAGCCACCGAGACGCTCCTCCCTCTCGCAGAGCGACGCGGCCTCACCATCGAGACCTCCGGCGACATGACGCACACCACCGGCTCACCCGCGCTCCTGCTGCAGATGGCCACCAACCTCGTGCACAACGCGATCGTCCACAACGTGCCGGAACAGGGCAGCGTGTGGGTCACGACGAGCGTTCAGCCCCAGAGCGTGGTGCTCACGGTCGAGAACACCGGCGAGCAGCTCACCCCACAGTTGGTCGCCACGCTCGTCGAGCCGTTTCAGCGCGGCACCCAGCGCATACGCACCGACCACGCGGGCACCGGCCTCGGACTGGCAATCGTCAACAGCATCACCCAGGCCCACGACGGGATCCTCACGCTCACCCCCCGGGCTGCCGGCGGGCTCTGCGTCATGGTGGAGCTACCGGCGTCGGGCCTCTGAGCCGTCGCGGTGCTGAACGTCGGCGAGGAGCTTTGCGCCCTCGTTGAGGTCGCGCACCGCGTCCGCGAGGCCGCGGTGTCCGGTCGAGCTTGCACGCCCGGGTGAGCGCCCGGCGGGAAGCGCCGGGGCGGGGGCGATTCGATGCGGTTGACGCGGCTCCGCGACCGTCACCTCAGCGGGCACCAGCGCGACCTTCGCATCAAGCGTCAAGAGCCGCATGCCAAGCAGCCGCGCGGTGATCGACGCCTCGACGAGCGTTGCGTCGGCCCGGCCTCGCCTGTGGTCAGGCGCGCCGGCCGCGTTCACGAGCGCGATCGCTCGCCGGTCTGCTGGCAGCACCACGGGCGCTGAGCTCTTCGAGGCGCTCCGACGCGCGCGCCGCGACATCAAGGATCTGCGCATATCGCTCGCGGCCCGCTCTGGCGCCCAGGACGTATCCGGCCGCGAAGAACACCACTTTGGTAAGTGTCACGAATCGCCCCGCTCCTGATCCATGCGTTGACGTAGCGAGGAGATCGCCGCGCTCCCCGCCGTCAGCCCGGCGGCGGTGATCAGCCCCGTCGTGACCGCCTTGCCCGGCTTCATCGCCTGCAGGTCCGACGTGACGTGGCTCACCGCCCCACCGACCTGGTCGCCGACCGTGTCGACGAAGCGCCGGAGCGGGCTCTTGCGCCTGAACGGTGGCCTGACGCGCATCGCAGTACCCCTATCGCTAAGACCGAGACGCCTTCGCGATCGCGTCGACGAGCTCGGATTTGGTCATGGTCGTTCGGCCTTCGATGCCCATGCCGGATGCCAGCTTGACCAGCTCGGGCTTGTTGTATGACTCAAGGTCGCCGTCGGCCGGTGCGCGCTCGAGCTCCTGGGCAGCGGTCTTGGCCGTCGCCTCCGAGCGCTCTCGGAGCTGCTCGGCCGCTGCGATCCGCGCGTCGGCCTCCCCGGCCTGCTGCTCGGCCTCTTCGGCGAGCTCCCGGGCTTGGCGGTGGGCCTCCTCGGCCACTGCGCGTGCGGCTTCTGTGGCCTCGGTGGCCAGACGCCGAGCCTCGGCGAGCTTCTCGGTTGCCTCGGCGACGAGCTCCTGCGCACGCGCTTGGGCCTCTTGGGCGTCGTGCTCGGCATCCTCGAGCTCGTCCTCGATCTCGGCTTGCGTCTCCCGGAGGCGCGTCTGGGCGTCGGCCTCGGCCTCGGCGCGCTCGCGCTTGACCGCCTCGTCGGCCTCCTTCTGCGCGTCGGCGACCCGTTGCTTGACCTGCCGCTCGGCTTCGCGCCGCACTTCAGCCAGGCGCACCCGCCCACGTTCGCTCACCGTGCGGGTGTGCTCAGCGCGGTCCCGCGCCTCTTGAGCGGCCTGCACCGCCTCTTGCTCGACGTCGCGCGCGTGCTCGGCGGCATCCCTGGCCCGCTTCATCCGGATGTCGACGGAGTCACCGCCCATCGGAACGGCATCGACGAGCGCTGTTGGGGCGCGGCGACCGCGGTCGCGCGCCTCATGGCTGGCGGAGCTCGCCGCGTCTCCCATGCTCTCGGCGGGCTTGAGGGCTCGGGACAGCAGCCATGCCGCGTTGGACGGCATCTCGCGGAGACCTGTCCTGGCCCGTTCCGACAACGACATCAACAACCTCCTGCGGGCGTTGGGGCACCACCGAGGGTAGGCGAGACATCCGTGTCTCGTCAAGCGTGGGATCAGTCGAGAGCGACCGGCCCCGCCGCATACTCCTCATCGGTGACCATGGCGCCCCACGCGACAGCGGGATGCTCGTCGTCGGCCTCGTTAATCGCGAGATGGACCATGAAGCGATCCGGCGCGGCGCCATGCCAGTGGTCCTCGTCGGGCTCGAAGAAGACACGGTCGCCGGGACGGAGGACCTCGATGGGCCCGCCGCGGCGCTGGCAGAGGCCGACGCCTTCGGTGACGTAGATCGTCTGACCAAGCGGGTGGGTGTGCCAGGCGGTGCGAGCGCCCGGTGCGAAGTGCACCATGTTGACCTGCGCACGCCCGGGCGCAGGCGTGGCGGCGACTGCGTCGATGTACACGTCGCCGGTGAACCACTCGGCGGGGCCCTTGGCGGTGTCGATGGAGCTTCTGGTGATCTGCATGGTGGGCTCTCGGTCGTTGTGGGGCGCTGGTCGTTGGGGACGAGCTTGAGCGCTACCCGTAGAAACATGCGCGCGAAGCCCCGAAAACATAACACTCGCATGATCTCCCGGGCATGTTATATTTACGCCCTGTGGGGAGAGCATTTCTCAGCGACCCGTACGTCTCCGCGGCCTTGGACGGCATCCAGGCGATCAAGGACGGCGCCAGCGTAGAGAGCATCGAGAGCCTGACGCTGGACTTCAAGGAGGAGGCTGGACGTCGCAGGAAGAACGGGGTCTACGGGCCGGGCAACCCGCAGAACGAGGTAGCCGCGCGCGCCCTGGCCGAGGAGGCCTGCTGCCTGGCTAACACCGAAGGCGGGGTGTTGGTCGTCGGTATCAAGGACAAGGGAACTGGTCCGGCGGCGTTGATCGGTGCAGCGCTGGACGCCGAGTGGCTGCGCGAGAGGATCTGGGCCTGCTCCGAACGTCATCTCGGCGTCGAGGTCCACGAGACCGCAGACGAGGGCGTGCGCCTGCTGCTTATCCTGGTCCAGCGCGGCTATCGCCTTCATCGCTGCGCCAAGAGGTACAAGCACCGCTACGGCACCCAGTGCGTGGAGATGACCGCCGATGAGCAACGTCGCGCGGAAGAGGACAGGTTCGGATACGACTGGTCGGCCGAGGCGTCCGACGTCACGCTCAGCGACGTCTCCGAGGGCGCAGTGGAGCGGGCTCGCGAGTACCTGCGCGCTACCGGCGAGGCCTCGCGCGTCGCGCTGGCCACGCGTGAGACGCCCGACTTCCTGCGCGCGCTCGGGGTGTTGGGCCGCGATGACCGTCTGACGAACGCTGGCAAGCTGCTGTTCGTGGGCGACGAGCGGGTGCTCGTCGACTACCAGCGGCGCAAAGCGCCGGGCGCGTCCTCCACCGACCGCCTTGAGGCGGCCGCGCCGCTGCTCAGCGCGTATGCCGACGTCAAGAACCGCATCGACGCGGTCAACGAGGAACGCCAGCTGCAGCTCCCCAGCGGCGTACGCCCTCGCATCCGGCTCATCCCGGACCGCGCAGTGCGCGAGGCGCTGGTCAACGCACTCATTCATCGCGACTACCGCAGTGCCGACCCCGTGCTGGTGGAGCTCACTGGCCCGCAACTCGTGGTGTCCTCGCCGGGTGGCTTTCCGCCTGGAATCACCATCGACAACATCATCTCGGAGCGCTCGCATCCGCGAAACGCTGCGCTCACCCACGTATTCCGCTCTCTGCGTCTGGCGGAGCAGGAGGGTATCGGCGTGGACCGCATGTACCGCGACATGGTCAGCGTTGGGCACGCGACGCCGACATTCGCCGAACGTGCAGGGCGGGTGCGCTGCGTGCTCATCGGCGGGGAGCCGTCGCCGCCCGTAGTCGCACTGATGGCCTCGTTGCCACAGGATGCGCAGGACGACGTCGACTTGGCGCTCGTCTTTCACACGTTGATGCAGCGCGCCAGCGTCGAGCCGGACGAGCTCACCTTCCTGCTCCAAAAGCTGCCGCAGGAGGCTGAAGCCGCACTCCGCCGTGGCGAGGCGCTCGGGTTGCTGCAGGCTACGTACGGCAGTACGCGCGCTCGCCCGAGGTTCCGGTTCAGTGACGACACACAAGAGCAGTTGCGTGACGTGCTGCCGTACCTGACGACGTCTTCTGAGAAGGCCGAGGAGTTCGTCGTCCGGCACTTGCTCGTGCATCCGAGCATCAAGCCGCGCGATGTCGCCGACATGCTCAACGTGACCGAAGTCCAGGGCAGCCGCATCCTGCGCGAGCTGCGCGAGACCGATGTCCTGGCCATTGGCAGCAAGCAGACCCGCGGGCGCGGGACCTTCCATGCCGCGGGCCCGCGCTTTGACGATGCGTTGCGGCGCCACGGGCTGCGGACCTGACCTGGGCGCTAATGGGCGCTGCCAACTGTCAGAGGCTCGCCGCTTCAGCGCGACCCGCGCGCCCTCAAGCAGCCCGCACAGCGAGATGCGTCTGCCGCGCGTTGCGCACGAGCGCATCATCGATCGAGCCATCGTCCTTCAGCAGGCCGACTTGACGCAGCCACCCTTGCGCGGATCGCGCAGCAGCCTCTGTCAGCCCGCTGAGACGCCGCGCATCCTGCTCGTCGGCTGTCCGCACCAGGGCCAGCAGATAGAGCTTCACCTCGGCATCAACGACATCGATGTCCCAGGTGGCGCTTTCGAGATCAGCCTGCTCGGGGGTCATCGGAAGCTCCTCATACGCGCATCATCCTTGAGGACGCCGCGGACGGAAAGCCGGGAGTCCGCATTGAGCAGGTTTTGCCGAGCAGCGCACGCATCAGCGGAAGGGGCTCCCGCCGGCGGACTCGAAGATGGTCGTGTAGAACGCCACGAGCCCGGGCTCGCTCATCGACGCCAAGAAGTCGCACGCCGCCCTGGCGCGCCCGGGCTTGTCGAGGCCTTCGAAGGCCTCGGCGACATGGCGCGGCATGAGTTGCCCGGCGCGATCGTCCACGATCTTCGGGTCCTCCATGAGCTCTTGGAAGGATCGTTCGAGCATCATCGTTCCCTTGCGGAGGTAGCGC
The DNA here is from genome assembly GCA_963829185.1 of uncultured Conexibacteraceae bacterium. Taxonomy (GTDB): domain Bacteria; phylum Actinomycetota; class Thermoleophilia; order Solirubrobacterales; family Solirubrobacteraceae; genus Baekduia. The sequence goes on along the minus strand of CAWHID010000003.1, from coordinate 622,940 downwards.
ACGATCCGCTCGTCGCGGATCATCAGCTCGAACCCCAGCCTTGCGAGGATGCTGACGAGCACTCTCGAGCGAGGCGGCACGTCGACGCGGAAGCCGAGCGTCGTCAGGTTGGGCTCGGAGGGCTCCGTCAAGTCCACGGCGTCGACGAGCTCGCCGAACCACTTCCGTGTCTGCGGCCGCAGCACCGCCTCTGGATCGATCGCCTTCTGGATCTCGGCCAGCAGGCTCTCGATCTCTCGCTCCCATCCGCCGAAGGCATCTACGAGCGCTCGCGTGTTGCCGTCGTAGTACGGATCGACGTGCTGCCTCACGGCGTCGAGGAGCGGGTCATGCACGCGCTCGATCGCCCCAGGGGTGATGAAGTTGGCGAGCACCGCATCCTCGAAGTCATGGATGGCATAAGCCAGGTCGTCTGACCAATCCATAAGCTGGCACGCGAGAACGCGAGGGGCCGGGTTGTCGATCCGAGCCGCAGGTGGAAGACCTGCCGTCATCCTCCCGTCGCCGAGCCAAGCGCCGAAGGTGCGGCCGTCCGCGAGCACTTGGTCGAGGTCGACGTCATAGAGGAAGCGGATGTCTGCAACTACTTCGGTGCCGTCATCCGTCAAACGCAAATGGTGCTTGGCGAGGTCGCTGCGGTTCGCGGGGGCAGGGCCGCGACGCCTGTACGGGTATTTGAGGATCGACCAGTAGGTCGCCCGTGTCAGGTTGAGACCTGCTCCTCCCGCACCCTTGATCTCAAGCGCAGAAAGCGCGCGCAGCGTCTGCGCATTCGCATCAAAGCCGCCGTACTCCTGCATCAGCCGATTCAGCGACCGCTCGCCGGCGTGACCGAACGGGGGATGCCCGATGTCATGAGCCATGCAGGTGGCTTCCAACAACTCCTGGTTGATCCCGTGCTTGCGCGCCAAGCTCCTCCCGACCTGGCTCACCTCGACCGTGTGGGTCAGCCGATTGCGAAAGTCGTAAGCCCAGGGCGAACCGATGACCTGGGTCTTGCCACCCAGTCGGCGCAACGCGCGGCTGTGAACGATCCGGTCACGATCGCGCTCGAGCGGGGTGCGAACGTCGCCGGGCGCCGGCGGGTCCTCGTAGCACGGACGCTCCAGCCACCAGGGATCGTCGTACTGCTTGTCTTGTATCGGCTCTACCATGGAAGTGCGGTGAGTCGACACGCGCGGTCCGAACCGTCAGGATCCTGGCGTGTCAACCACGACGACGACCAGTTCGCTTCCACACCGAATTCTCCTTTGGGACGGCAAGAGCTTTCGTTCGGTTTCTCCAGCCGAATGGACTGATCGAGTTCAACGTGGTGTGGAAGTCGGCTGGATCCACCTGGATACCGACACCGACGTCGCGATCGCGTGGCTCGTGGGACTCGGCGTCCCGGAGCTGACGGAGCCGCGGCTGCGCGCCGTGCTCCCCGAGACCACCGGCTCGACAGCTCGCGTGAGCACCGAAGGAACCGTGCGACGAGTCACCGCAACTGCTGTTGCAGTGCAGCGATCGACGAGAGCCCCGTCGTTGTCGGACCAGCGAGTTGACGTCTTGGCATCGAACCACTGGGTCGTGACGCTGGGCGAGAGCCCAGCGTCTACCTCCAACGCTCCAGCGCATCAGACGCTCGGCGCCGTCGACGCGATCGAGGGCGCCATCGAGACGACTGGCGCCGGACTGGCCTTGCAAGTCGTGCTGGCACTGGCGGAGGGCTACGCGGCAGCCGCCCGAGATCTCGCCTCGCACGTCGCCGACGACTCGCAGAGCGCCGCTGGCCGCAGCGCGCTCCTGCAATGCTTGAACGACTTGGAAAGCGACGTCTCACGGCTCCGGCGCCGCGGACACGACGAAGCGACAGCGTGGTTCGCGCCCACCGGCGGAACCGAGACGGCACAAGGAATCGCCGGCGTTCTAGACGAGACGCTCCATCGGATCCGAGCCCTCCGGGACGAGGCTGGCCGACGAGCCGACGACGAAGCGACGAGCAAAGCGCGCCGGCGCAGCGACGCTTGGCAACTCGTCCTGGGCGTCATCGCCGTGGTCCTGCTCGGCCCGTCGCTGGTGGCCGGCGTCCTCGATGCGCTCCCTGGTTGGCAGCCGGTCGTTCGCCGCGGAACCGTGTTCATCGGCTTGTCGCTCCTCTCAGGCGGCGCCCTGCTGCTGCTCGTCTACGGCCTGCCGGCCATCATGCTGCGACGTTTCGGCCGGGGAGAGGCACTCGCGCTCGCCGCAGCCCTCCTGCTCGGCGTGGGTGGCTTGCTCCTCGCGCTCCCGCTCGCTCCCGGTATGGACGAGGCCCCCCCGACGATCGGCGTCTCCTGCCCGAGCAGTCGTCTCGAGGCCAACGCGCGCGCCGTCGCGACGGTGTCTGCCAGCGACGCCGATAGCCGGCTCGCGGAAGACCCCTCCGGGGTGGTGCTGCTCGACACGTCGCAAGTCGGCAGCGTGCACCGCGTGTTTCGAGCGATCGACGACTTCGGGAGGGCTGCGAGCGTGTCCTGTGACTATCTCGTCGTCCGCAGGTGACGTGTCGCCGACTGGAACGCGCCAAAAGAGCCAAGTACAAGGGCGGCCGAACCGACATGGCGATGATGCAGACGCCGGACGGCAACGGACGACTCGAGCTGGTGGGTTTCCAGTCGCCGCCGCACCAGGACGATGACGGGGACGCCCCGGCGAAAACGCCGGGTCTCCGCCACATCGAGCTGACGGAGAAGATCGGCTAGCCGGGAGTCCTCATTTCATATTTCGAAATATGGAATGAGACGTTAGTTCGAACCGGGAGCTAGCCCGTGTAGGACTTCCGCGCCGCCTACGAGCGCCAGCTCGACCTACTTCGCGCACACGCTCAGAGCTACGACAATGGCCGCGAACACTTTGCTTTCCACATCGCGACGAAGATCAGGGTGTTTTGTCATGAATTTACCGGGTCCATGCCGCCCCGGACCGGATCGCCGAGCCTCCTGCCGCTGTTGCGCTCTGAGACGCAGGCGAGCGTTCTGGAACGACTCGTGCTCCATCCAGACGACAGCTACACGGTGAGCGAGCTCGCCGAGGCAATCGACGTCACCGACATGTCGGTCCGGCGGGAGCTGGTCCGCATGCTGGATGCCGGCATTCTCGAGCGCCAGATGATCGGCCGCCAAGGCGTCTATCGCGCGTCGCTTGCCTCCCCGCTGTTCGAACCGCTGCGCGAGTTGATCGAACGCTCGGTCGGCGTCGAGCCGCTGCTGCGCCAGGCACTCACCGACGTCTCGGGAATCGACGCCGCCGTCATCTTCGGGTCATGGGCGCGCGGAAAGGTCGACGCCGAGTCCGACGTCGACGTCCTAGTCGTCGGGACCTTCGACTACCCCGACGTCACCGCGCGGCTCCACGCGCTGCAGGAGCGCACGGGGCGCGAGATCAACATGGTGGCCTTGCGACCGGATGAGCTGCGCGAACAGCGCGATGGCAGCGCGAAGAGCGGTTTTCTCACCGAAGTGTTGCGCGGTCCGCTGCGACCACTGGTCGGCGATCTCGACGCGGCTTGACGGTACGCTGCTCGGCCGTGCCCGCCGCTCGCAACCTCCGCGCCCGCGCTGAGCCCGCGCCGCCTGATCTTCCCATGGCACGACGGCTCCTCGACCAGGCTGACCGGCACCTCGCGAGCGCTGGGATCTCCGGGGTCGACGCAGACAGCCGTTTCTGCCTGCTTTATGACGGCGCCCGAAAAGCCTCCATCCTGCACTACGGACCCAAGACGCTGCGGCTCCCGCGCTGACCCGCGCCGGCGAGCGGCCTTCGGCCGTATCGTGCAGCCACCGATGTCTAAGCCAGCAACTTGCGAGCGATGTGGAGAGCGCTTCGGCTGCGGCGTGGCTGAGGAAGACTGCTGGTGCGCGCGCGTCCCGGTGTCAGAGGCCGTGCGCGGCGAGCTTGCGAACGACTATCGCGACTGCCTGTGCCCGGCCTGCCTGCGCGAGATGACCTCCGGCCCGGGCGCGGTTGCAGGCCAGCCGGGCGACGCAGCCTGAAGCGGACCCGACGCCCGCGTCCGGTCCATCCGCCCCACCAACTAAGGTCATCGGCCACTAATCAAATGACCCCCGCGACCGTTGGCGCGGCCCGGGGGCATGACCCAAGGAGCGTTATCTCCATGAGTACCCCGCAGGGTAACCACGCCTGCCGTATCAGCGTCGACCCCTCGACCGCCGACGTGCTGCGCATCGAGACCAAGAAGGTCATGATGTTCAACCACGACCCGTTCGAGGACTTCCTCGACTACGTCCCAACCAAGCAGTTGGCGCTGGTCGATGTCTACCGCGACGCGACCGCGGTGATCGACGCGTTGGGCTGGGATCCCGAGATGGTCCCGCACACCGAGGAGGTCGAGGTGCCGCTCACTCGCGGCCACGTCGACCAGCTGCACGAACGCCGCTGCGACCTGCTGGCCACAAACCTCGACCTCCTCACCGACATCGGCGCCGACAGCAACGCCAACGCCGCGGTGATGAGCGACATTTACGCCAACCGCCACGGCGTCGAAGCCCTCAACAAGGTCTTCGACGCCTACGCCACCACCATCACCACGTAGGAAAGAGGCAGCGCAGACGGGCGGCCACTTTGGCCGCCCGTCTGTCGTCTCATCTCCCACCGTGTCGAGCAACGGGTCTATGACGCCCGTTCCTCGACACACACGTGATCCTCCAGCCCATGCGGGCTAGCCGCGCCGAGACCGGCCGATAGGTCCGCTGCGGCGCCCAGTACCGTGCTCTCCCGAATGAGACGCCGCACGAAGATCGTTGCCACCATTGGGCCCGCCTCGGGAAACCCCGAGACGCTCGTGCGGATGATCGAGGCGGGTATGGACGTCGCCCGCTTGAACTTCAGCCACGGCTCCCATGAGCAGCATGCCGAGACGGCGCAACTCGTCCGCGACGCCGCCGGCCGCGCCGGCCGCCCGGTCGCGCTGCTGCAGGATCTCCCCGGGCCCAAGCTGCGCATCGGCCCGCTGGTCGAGGGGACCGTCGAGCTGAAGGTCGGCGACAAGGTCGTCTTCGAATGCGGCCGCGACGATGGCCCCGGCGACGCGCGCCGGATGACGATCAGCTGGGAGGGCCTCCCCCGCGCCATCGACCCCGGCGAAGTGCTGTATCTCGCCGACGGCTCGGTGCGGCTGCGGGCATCTGCAGTCCGGGTGCCGGAGCTGGAGGTCGAGGCCGAGGTCGAGGTCGGTGGCACGGTCGCCAGCAGGCAGGGCCTCAACATCCCCGGCCCGGCCGACGAGCTGCCCTCGGTCCCGCAAGAGGACTTCGCCCACCTGGAGGCGGGCCGCCGCATCGGGGTCGACATGGTGGCCTTGAGCTTCGTGCGCCGCCCCGAGGACGTGCTGACCGTCCGCGAGCACACGCGCGTCCCGCTGATCGCCAAGATCGAGAAGCCCCAAGCGGTCGAGCAAGCCGAGGAGATCATCCGCGTCTCTGACTGCATCATGGTCGCGCGCGGCGACCTCGGGATCGAGCTGCCGATCGAGGAGGTCCCGATCGTCCAGAAGATGCTCATCGCCCGCGCGGGCGCCCACGCGCGGCCGGTCATCACCGCCACGCAGATGCTCGACTCGATGGTCAGCTCCTCGCGCCCAACGCGCGCCGAGGTCGCCGACGTCGCCAACGCAATCCTCGACGGCACCGACGCCATCATGTTGAGCCAGGAGTCGGCGGTCGGCATGTACCCGGTCGGGGCGATCGAGATGATGTCGGCGATCGCGGTGCACACCGAGCGCCACGCGCCCTACCAGCGCTGGCTGGAGACGCGCGTCGAGCGCGATCATCGCGACCCGTCCTACACGGTCGCCCACGCGGCCTGCCAGGCCGCCCGCGAGCTGCAGCTCGACGCGCTCGTCGTCCCGACGCTCTCGGGCCGCTCGGCCCGTTTGATCTCCGCCCACCGGCCGGAGGTCCCGATCTATGCGTTGTCGCCGGGGCGCGAGACGGTCCGCCGCTGCGGACTGATGTGGGGGGTGCGCGCCTCGTCGATGCGCCGCCACGAGGTGACCGAGGAACTGATCTCGGATGCGTGTGCGCGCGTGGTGGAGCTGGGGTGGTGTCGGCCGGGGATGCGGGTCGGCGTGACGGCCGGGCTGCCGAGCGGGCGGCCGGGGTCGACGTCGCTGTTTCAGGTGCAGGAGCTGTAGGGGGTCCCGCGGGCCCGGGGCCGGGCCGCGGCGTCGTTGGCGTTCCGTTCGGGCGTTGGTCTTGGGTGCGCGGTGTGGTTTGACCATGGCGCTCAGCGCGCGGCGTTGGAGTTGAGTACGCGGCGGGGTCTGTCGGCACCGAGGAGAGTGAGCGGGGTCGGCGCCTCGCCGCGTGGCGGGTCATCCGTAGGCGCCCGGGCCGTCAACTCGATCGCACCTCGACCGCGATATGCGCGGTCGGGGTGCGATCGGGGTGGGGCGCAGAGGATCGCCGAGGGGTGGGCCCGTTGAACGACGCATGCCGTCCGCGAACGGGCCCACCCCGGGCCCGGATCGCCAATGCCGACCAGGTGGGCCTTCATCCGGACGGCATACGTCCGCAAACAGGCCCACCGCTCCGCGGGCCACCAGCTACCACCGACGTGGGCCCGTTGAGGGACGTATGCCGTCCGGAAACAGGCCCACCCCCACCCCGAGCGCCGGCAGACGACCGACCCCGCAGCGAAGCGCCGACCCCGCTCGCTCTCCTCGGTGCCGACAGACCCCGCTCCGCACCCCCGGCCCGCGCCCCGCGCTGAACACCATCAACACCCGCCGCTCCCCCGCCCCCATCACCACCAACAACGCCCGCGCCGCCCCACACCCCGGCGCCCGACGCTACGCCCGCGCCGACACACCCCCGGCGCCCGCCCCCTACGCCCGCGCCGCCCCCACGCCCCGGCGCGCCAAGACCAGCCCCGCAACACCCATAACAACAAGCACCCCAATCGCCACCACAGCCTCCGGCGAGCCCAGATCATCGAGCGAGCCACCGAGCGCCGTGTACGCAAACGCCCGCGGTGCACAACCCAGCGCCGTCGCCGCGGCAAAGGAACGCAAAGCCACCGGCGACAGACCCGCCGCGTAGTTGACCAAGCTGTACGGGACACCCGGCATGATCCGCGCATAGAGGATCGACAGGAAGCCGCGGCGCCCGATCCACGCTCGCAGCGCCGCGAGCCGCGGACCCTGAAGCGCCTCGACCGAGTCGTGGGCCAACCAGCGCGCGATGCTGAAGGCCAGGACGGCGCCGAGCGTCGCCGAGATGATCGAGATCGGCGTGCCGAGCCAGGTGCCGAACAACAGGCCAGAGGCACCCGCCAGCAGCGGGCCCGGAAACAGCGCCGGCGTCAGCGCGGCGCTCACCGCGATGAAGACCAAAGGCCCCGCGAGCCCGTAGCCGTCGACCCAGTCCTGCACGCGCGCGGCCGACAACTTGCCGCTGGAGGCGATGACGATGAAGGCGCCGAGGATCAGCGCCGCGAGCAGGCCGAGCCGGACGAGCGCCGGCCCGCGGCGCGGGACGACCTCGTCGAGATCAGCGGGCGGCCCGTCAGCGCGAGGCGAGGAACTCAGCCTCCTGGCGCCCGAGCTCGGTGACGGGCTCGTCGCCGTAAACCCACTCGCGCGCAATGCGATTCCAGTTGGCGGTCGCCTGCAGCTGGCTGATAACCGCCAGCGTCAGCATCTCCAGCCGGCGGCCGAAGAGGTGGTCGGGCGGCAGCGTCTCGTGACGCATCTTGCCCCACCAGCGCGAGCGCGGGTCGCTCATCTGGATCATCACGTCGGTCGCGATGTCGGGCGTCAGCGTCATCTCTGCATCGAGCGTGTACCAACCGGTGAGATCGTGGAACTGCTCTAGGATCGACTCCGGGTCGTAGAACTCCGGCTGACCAAGCCAGCCGCCCTTGTGCAGGTGCGCGATCAGCTCCTCGCCACGGCCTTCGATCCCGAGCCGCTGGGTCTGCAGCTCGTACTCGGCCACGTCGGCCGAGATGCGCTTGAAGAGCCCGAAGTCCAGGAACGCCATGCGGCCGTCGTCCAACAACAAGCAGTTGCCCGGATGCGGATCGCCGGAGAACTGATGGTGGCGGTACATCGACCCGAAGTAGAACCGGAAGATCATCTCGCCGAGGCGGTTGCGCTCCTCATCGGCGCAGGTCTTGAACTCGTCGAACTTGCGGCCGGTGACGAACTCGCTGACGATCACGCGCTCGTGGCTGAGCGCCGTGTAGACGTCGGGGATCACCACGAAGGGATGGTCCTTGTAGATGCGCGCCAGCGTGCGCTGGTTCTGGGCCTCGAGCTCGTAGTCGAGCTCCTCTTCGATACGCCCGCGGATCTCGGCGCCCAGCTCCTGCGGGTCCAGGCCAGGCGCGACGGACTTCATCAGCCGCAGGATGATCCCGAGGTTCTGCAGGTCCGAGCGCACAGCGCGCGCGACGCCCGGGTACTGGACCTTGACCGCGACATCCTTGCCCTCGTAGCGCGCGCGGTAGACCTGCCCGATCGAGGCGGCGGCGATCGGGGCCGGGTCGAAGGACTCAAAGACGTCGTCGAGCTTGTCGCCGTACTCCTCCTCCAAGACCTTCTTCATGTCCTTGAAGGAGACCTTCGGCGCCGCGTCGCGCAGCTTGGCCAGCTCGGCCTGGAACTCCTCGCGGAACTCCTCGGGGACGAGGCCGACGTCCAGGAAGGACATCACCTGCCCGAGTTTCATTGCCGCGCCCTTCATGGTGCCCAGCGCGGCGACGATCTGTTTGGCCGTCTCGACCTGGCGGCGCGCCATCGCGTCCTGGGCAGCCTGCTCGTCGCGCGTCAGGTTCATGGCGCGCGTGCCGGCCTGCTTGGCGCCTTGGGTCGCCGCCAGGCGCCCGACCTTCGCGGCGCGGGCCCACCGCGAGGTCGGGATGCGATCGTCGCGGGCCATCAGGCCGAGCGCTCCACCTTGCTGCCGGGGACGATGTCATCGCGACCGTCCAGCCATCGGACCCAGGCCTTGAAGCCGCCGTCGTAGTCGTCGCCCAGCAGGACCAGCGTCGCGGGCTCGCCGAGCGCGGTGACCTGCTCGTCGCCCTCGGAGTCCAAGCCGCGCCAGAGGCGGATGAACTTGTTGTTCTCGTACTCCTCGGCAACCGTGCTCGGGTCGGTGTGGCCAGGCTGGATCACCGTCTCGGGCGGCAGGACCATCAGTACGTCCATGATGGAGGACTTGAGGTCGGCATAAGAGGTCGACCCGGGCGCGCGCACGCCGCCGACCGAGTTCTTGAAGAGCGTGTCGCCGGTGAAGATGTTGCCCTCTACGAGGAGCCCGAGCATCCCAGCGGTGTGTCCGGGGATGTGGATCGTCTGCACGTCGAGGCCGCCGGCGTGGACCGTTGCGCCCGCGTCCATCGTGCCGGTCGCGGTCTCGACGAGGTCCTTCTCCAGCGGGTGGATCAGCACCTGAACATCCGGCCAGCGCTCAAGGATCTGCCTCACCTCGGAGACGTGGTCGTAGTGATGGTGGGTGAGCAGGACGTGCGTCGGCGTCAGGTCGTGCTCGGCGACCTTCTCGAACAGCGGCTCCATCGGGCCGCCGGCATCCACGAAGAACGCCTCGCCACCCGGCTGCGCCGCCACGAGGAACGTGTTGGAGAGGAACTGCGGATGCATCGAGCGCTCGAGGATCATGCGGGTACATTGACAGCCTGATGCCCGAGCTCATCCACACCTGCTATCGGATCGGCAACATCGACCGCTCAGTCGCCTTCTACGAGGCGCTCGGCTTCGAGGAGCGCCGCCGCATGGACCTGCCCGACGGGGCCATCAACGTCTTCATGGGGATCCCCGGCGACGGCGACCGCCTCGAGCTGACCTGGAACCCCGGCGTCGAGGCCTACGATCTCGGCACCGGCTACAACCACATCGCGCTGACCGTGCCATCGCTGGAGGACACGCTCGGCGAGCTGTCAAAGTCGGGGATTGGGCCGGAGAAGCCGCCGTATCACGTGGGCGAGCACGGTCCGCTGATCTGCTTCGTGCGCGATCCGGACGGCTATCGGGTCGAGCTGATCGAGGTCGGAAGCCGCTGAGAGCGCCGCCGGAGACGGCGCAGCAAGAGGTTGGCTGCCAGGCCCAAGACGCCCAGCAGGGAGAGGACCTGGCCGACCACGACAGGCCATGGACGGGCGCCGCTCACGGTGATCTTCGCAGCGCCGGGAACAGCGTCGGCGTCGACGCGCAACACCGCGCGCGGCTGAATGAGGTCCCCAACCCGCGCGATGCGATTGCCGATCACTTCTGCACCGCCGATGTGGATCAAGGCCGGCATGACCACGAGGTTGGTATCGACGATCTCTCCCGGCTGGAGATCCACGGTAGAGCTGATGCGATTGTGCCGCACCCGCTCAGCCGCGAAGAAGAGCCGTTTGCGAGGTCCGGCCGGCACCTCAGGCGGCACCTCAGGCAGGGTGCCATCGGCGTAGTCGCCCACGCTCGCGACACGGGCAGCCCAGAGCGAGATCTGCGGATTGACCTGAGATGGGATGTCGATCTGGCGCAACGCGCCGCCGGTCGACATCGCTACGACGACGGTCAATGAGCCCCAGGCCAGCAGACGCATCCAGCGCGCGGCCTCGTTTACGAGCACGAGACCAACGAGCACTCCGCCCGCCACCGCAAGCAGGATGTAGTTCTCCAACCGGTAGGTGTACTGGATCATGACGTACGGCTTAGGAAGGAGCAGAACCAGACTGCCGTGGGTCACCATCGCGATGATGGACAGCGCGATCACCACCCCCAATGACACGAACAGCAGCATCCAGCTGGTGCGCCATGTCCGTCGGAGCCTAAAGGCCACCACCGACGCGGCCCAAGCCATCGCCAGGACCGGGAGGGTTATGACGTACTGGTTGACGTGATGCCGCTTGAAACCAAACAGTGGCTGATCAATAAACCCCATCGTGTTTGCGACCGTATAGCGCCAATGAGGGTATGAGATGCCCGCGATAACCGTGCGACCCTGATACACAAGGTCCGGCACGAGAAACCACGCGTTGACCAACACAGCAGGAACGACGATGCCGGCGACGCGAGCTACCCCGCGAGCGGTGATCCGGCGCCGAATCCGTGGGCTGCACACGTACAGCACAAGCGCTAGCGCAGCGAGCAACGTGCCGCCCCACAGCAACGTCAAGTTGTGACTCCCGGTGAACAGGACGGTCGCGAGGACCAACGCGACCGCCGGCCAGAGTCGCAGCTGATCGGCGAACAAGACGGAGAGGGCCGACGCGACCAGCAACGGGATCGAGCAAAGCGCCACGAACTCCGGCCAGTCGCCGCGCGTGTAGACGAGCGTCACCAGGTACGGCGAGGTCAGAAACAGCACCGGTGGGGCGTGCACCGCCCACCGGCCAAGCCCGGCCATTCTCCCCAACCACACCCAGCCCCCATAAGCGAGGATGTAGGCCAGCACCCAGACAACGGCAAAGCCATGGCGCCCCGCACCTCCCAACGCGACCACCACCACGCCGCCTATGGCATATAGCGTCCCACCGTAGAAGGCGAAGAACGGGTAGAACGCCCCGTCATTGCCGTGAACCAGCAGCGATGGCCGACCCTCATGCAGCAGGGAGTGGCCCTGGTGCCGGAGGAACCACAGATGCACCGGCCAGTCGGTGAAGTAGACATTGGTCCCGTTGATGATCGGCCACGTGAGGGCCACGATCAGCGTGGCCGCGAAGAGCATTGGCAGCAGTCGATTGACTCGATGCCTCCTCGAGGCCCAGCGGCCCTCGACTTGAGCATCGGAGCGTGTCGATAATCGCTGAGCAACACTCATGAGTTGGTGACCGTAGCGCCCGAACAATGTTCGGACCTAGACCTTGCCAGCGAGCCCCCTTGACAGCTGGCCTTCACCTCACCGCCCGCGGCAGAGGCCCGCAGAACAAGCCGGCGTCCGGCCGCCGTCTAGGCTTTGAGCCCGTGCTGAGAGCGCCGCCGGAGACGGCGCAGCAAGACGTTGGCCGCCAGGCCCAAGACGCCCAGCAGGGAGAGGACCTGGCCGACCACGACAGGCCATGGACGGGCGCCGCTCACGGTGATCTTCGCAGCGCCGGGAACCGCGTCGGCGTCGACGCGCAACACCGCGCGCCGCTGGACGGTGTCCCCTCTCCGCACGATGTGATCGCCGATCAGACGCGCCCCGTCTATGTGGACCAGTGCCGGCATGACCATGAGGTTGGTGTCGATGATCTGTCCAGGCTGGACGTCCACGGTGGCGCTGATGCGAGAACGCTCTACCCGCTCGGCTGCGAACGAAAGCCGCGTGAGAGGCTTCGGCGGCACCTCGGGCACGGTGGCATCGGCGTAGTCACCCATGCTGTCGATGCTGGGAGGGTTCCAGAACGGGATCTGTGTATTCGCATGGTTGTGAGGACGGCCGATTTGACGAAGCGCGCCGCCGATCGATACTGCCACGACAGCGGCCAGTGACACCCAGGCCAACAACCGCACCCAACGCACATTCTCATTCACGAGGACCAGACCGACGAGGACTCCGCCCGCCACCGCCAACAGAATGTAGTTCTCCAGTCGGTAGGTGTACTGGATCATGACGTAAGGCTCGGGAAGCAGGAGCACCAAACTGCCGTGGGTCAGCATCGTGATGACGAGCAGGGCGACTACCAACCCCAAACACACGAGCAGCAACATCCAGCTCGTGCGCCACGCTCGTCGCAACGTCAGCGCTCCCACCAACGCGACCCAGCCCATCGCTAATACCGGGAGGGCAAGGACCCAGAAGTCGATGGTAAGTCGATGAAGTGAGAATAGTGAGTTACCGAAAATATCCAACGTGTGTTCTACCGTAAACCGCCATCGAGGAGAAAGCCCTGCGATGACTGTGCGGCTTTGATAGGCAAGATCCGGTACCAGAAACCACGCGTTGATCAGCACAGCAGGGACGACGAGCCCAGCGACGCGGGCTGCTCCGCGACCGGTGACCTGACGTCGAATCCGTGGGCTGCACGCGTAGAGCACAAGACCCAGCACAGCGAGCAACGACCCGCCCCACAGCAGCGTCAGGTTGTGGGTTCCGGTGAACAGGATGGTGGCGAAGACCAGCGCGACCGCCGACCCGACCCGCAGCCGATCGGCACGCAACACGGATAGTCCCGAAGCGATTAACAGTGGTATGGAACAGACCGCGACGAACTCCGGCAGGTCTCCACGTGCATAGACGAGCGTCAAGACGTAGGGCGAGGTGAGAAACACCGCTGGTGGAGCCTGGACTGCCCACCATCCGAGACCTGCCAGTCTCCCCAGCCACACCCATCCCCCGTAGGCCAGAACGAACGCGAGCACCCAACTCAGCGCGTACCCGTAGAGGCCGGCCCCGCCGAGTGAAGCCACCAATAGGCCTCCGATCGCGTAGAACGTACCCCCGTAAAATGCGAAGAGCGGGTAGAACACCCCTTCGCTGGAGTGCATGAAGAGCGACGGTCCCCCGTCATGCAGCAGCGAGTGCCCCTGGTGACGCATGAACCAAAGGTGCATCGGCCAGTCCAGGTAGTAGGAGTTGGTCCGCGCGATGATCGGCCAGGTCAGGGCCGCGATCAGCGTGGCCGCGAAGAGCATCTGCGACAGCCGATTGACTCGATGCCACCACGACGCCCAGCGGCCGCCCAAGACTTCAGCATCGGAGCGTGTCGATAATCGCTGAGCAACACTCATGAGCTGGTGACCGTAGCGTCCGAACAATGTTCGGACCTAGACCTTGCCAGCGAGCCCCCTTGACAGCTGGCCTTCCACCTCACCGCCCGCGGCAGAGGCCCGCAGAACAGGCCGGCGTCCGGCCGCCGTCTAGGCTTTGAGCCCGTGCTGACCTCCTCTCACGCGATCACCTTGCGCGCCGTCGCGCTCGGCAAGGCGCCGGAGGACTCGCAGGCGCTGCGCAATCTCGCCATCGCCGGGCTGATCGAGCCCGTCGACGGCGCGTGGGCGCTGACGCAGACCGGGCATGCGGTGCTGGAGATCGAGGGTGGCACGCAGACGGGCGGCGGCGAGGCGAACGACCTCAAGGCCAAGGTCCGCGACTGGTTCATGTCGTAAGAGTCGCCCCGATTCGCTCACACCAGCGCGAGCACGGCGGTGAGGCCGTGGTCCTCGCCGGCCGGTGACATCGGCAGCAGTAGCGTCCGAATTCCTACGTCCGCGGCGCCACCGTCGGCCGCGGCGTGGTCGCCGACCATCAGCGCGTCGGCCGGCGCAGCGCCGACGGCCTCGCACGCCGCGGTGAAGATCGCCGGCTCGGGCTTGACGGCGCCGACCTCGAAGGAGAGCACGACGGCGTCAAGGTGCTCCAGGAGGCCAAGGCCGTCGAGCACCGGTCGCAGGTCGAAGCCGACGTTGCTGACCACGGCGGTCCGGACTTCGCGGGCGCGCAGCGCCGTCAGCGTCGGGACGGCATCCGGGTAGACGGTCCAGCCGGCGGGCGTGAAGATGCGCTCGTAGAGCGCGGTCGCCAGCCGCGGGTCGGGCAGCGCGACGGTCGACAGCAGGCCGACGTAGCCCGCGCGATGGGCCGTGGCGTCGCGGTCGCGGTTCCCATAGTCCGCGGCGAAGGCGTCTGGGATCCGCAAGGGGTACGGCCCGCCGGGACGTCCCGCGACTTCCAGCTCCGCGGCGAGCGCCTGCGCCACGCCATCGCCCCCGAGATCGAGGCCGATGCTCGCCGCCGCGCCAGCCAGCCACGCGTCGCGCGCCTCCGGCATCGCCAGCGTCCCCGCCACGTCGAACAGCACCGCCCTCGTCATCGCCACACCCTCCCGCATCAGCGCAGCCGTCGGCAGCCGCGAGCGCGGGCCAGTGTGGGCCTGTTTCCGGACGTATGCCGGCCGCCAACAGGCCCACCCTCCCGGCCGCACACGGACGACGAGCCAGCGCCCGAAAGTGCCGCTCCGCTCGTTCTCCTCGGTGCCGACAGTCCCCGCCGCGCCCCGCCGCACATCTGGCCCAGCGGGCGAACCGAGCGCATCGCGATTGGGCCAACTGGCCGTGGCCGAGCGGCGGCGCTTCGAGCACCATCCGGCGATGCTGGCCTTCCGTTCCCGTACGCGCACGCCGCCCGCGCCGGACGCGGACGGCTGGTCGACGCCAAGGCAGGCCTGGGCGATCTCGCTCACCGAGCAGGCGATGGTGCTGGACCCGCTGCGCTGGGAGCTCGTCGACGACGTCGCGCCACTTGCACACGACCTGCCGCCAAGCCTGCGGCGCGCGGTCACCGCCACCGATGACGGCACCGCCCTGGAGGTCCGCACCGGCGGACACGCGACGGTCTCCAGCGCGACCGGCGAGCTGCGCGCGCTGCGTGGCCGCCTCACTGCGGCCATCGGCCGCGCGGGGCTGCGACTCGCGGTCGCCGGCTCGCATCCGAGCGACGCGCCGACCTTCGCGCTGCACATCGGCGTCACGGTCCCGACCGCCGGCCAAGCCGCGCTCGCCCACGACCGTCTGCGCGGCCACCTGCCCTTGCTGCTCGCGCTGTCGGCCAACTCGCCGTTTCTGCAGATGCGCGAGACCGGTCTCGCATCGTCACGCGGCGGCGCGCTTCAGGATCCGACCGACGACCTCGCGCTGCGCGCCGATCGCGGGCTCCTCGAGCTGCGCGTCATGGATGCCCAGACGCGGCTCTGCGATGTCGCCGCGCTCGCGGCGCTCGTCCAGTGCCTCGTCCGTCTGGAGGGGACGCGGCCGGCGCGCCGCAACGACCGTCGCGCCAAGCTGGAGACCGTCGTCACCGCCCGCACGCAGGCCGCAACGCTCGGCATGCGCGCGATGCTCCACGACCTCCGGCGCGCGACCGACCGCCCCGCACGCGAGCTCGCGACCGAGCTGATCGACGCCTGCACCGAGCACGCCGCCGCGCTGGGCTGCCAATCCGAGCTGGAGCGCATCCGGCTCCTGGCCGCCCGCCCCGGCGACGTCCAGCAACGCGCCCGCGCCGGTCTGCGCCCCGGTGAGCCGGCGGGCGGTCGCCGCCTGCGCGTGCTCACCAGCGAGCTGAGCGCCGCGTACATGGACGCGTAGTCGTCCCGCGGGCGAACGCTCGACGTTCTGTGACGCTCTACACGTCACGAAACGTCGAGCGTTCGGAGACCCGGCGTCAGCCAGCCGCGGGCGGTACGGGCGCCGCGGGCGCCGCGGGCGGTACGGGCGCAGCGGCTGGCAGCTCAGCTGCCAGCACCGCGCGGTGGGTCGGCTGGGCGGCCTCCCAGCGCGCGCGACCCTCGTCGGTGATGTGCGCGTAGATGCCGCGACGATCGACCGAGCACATGGCGCGACACACGAAGCCTTCGGTCTCCAGCCGGCCGATCAACCGCGAAAGCGCGCTCTGGCTCAGGCAAACGGCGTCGGCAAGTTCCTGCATCCGGCGACCGTCGGCCGCCTCGGTGGTTGCGAGGCGCTCCAGCACCTCGAACTCGCTCAAGCCGATGCCGTGCTCGCGCTCCAGCGCCTTGTCCAGCGCGCCCGAGACCTTCGCGTGGCACTGGGCCACCCCGCGCCACGTCTCGACGAGACAAGCCGGATCAGGGACACCTGACACGGGGCGCATTATACCTGAGCCGAACAATATTTGCGTTCACAACACATGCACGCACATTCGTTGCACATGCATGTATTGTACCCGCAATGGCACGACCCCTCTCCTCCTCCCCATCTCCCTCCCACCACATCGTCGGCGAGCAATGGAGCCGACGCACCTGGGCCGCCCTCTTCCTCCTGTGCGGCGTCCTCTTCATGGATGGACTCGACGTCTCGATGGTCGGCGTCGCGCTCCCCTCCATCCGCGAGGACCTCGACCTCACCACCGCCCAGTTGCAGTGGATCGTCAGCGGCTACGTCCTGGGCTACGGCGGCCTGCTACTGCTCGGCGGCCGCGCGGCCGACCTCATCGGCCGGCGCAAGATCCTGCTGATCGGGCTCTCGGTCTTCACCCTCGCATCGCTGCTCGGCGGCCTCGTCTCTGACCCCAACCTGCTGATCGCGACGCGTTTCCTCAAGGGCGCCAGCGCCGCGTTCACCGCGCCCGCCGGGTTGTCCTACATCACGACCACGTTCGCCGAGGGCCCGGCCCGCAACCGCGCGCTCGGCGTCTACGCCGCCTTCGGCGCCAGCGGCTTCTCCTCCGGGTTGATCCTCGGCGGGCTGGCGACCGAGGCCGGCTGGCGCTTCACGTTCCTGCTGCCCGTCCCGTTCGCCTTGGCGATCCTGGCTCTGACGCCGCGACTGCTGGTCAAGGACGCGCCGTCAGAGCGTCAGCGTGGTGCCTTCGACCTGCCCGGCGCGGTGACGATCACCGCGGGCATGCTGCTCTTCGTCCGCACGATCGTCCGTGCCCCAGAAGTCGGCTGGGCCTCGGCGACGACGATCGTGTCCTTCGGCCTCGCCGCCGCGCTGCTCGCCGCCTTCGTGACGATCGAGCGGCGCACGCGCCAGCCACTAGTCCGGTTGGGAATCCTCAGCGCAGGCCACATCCGACGCGCGAACTTCGGCGCGATGGCGATCGCCGGCAGCTACTTCGGCTTCCAGTTCATCGTGACGCTGTACCTCCAGTCGGTCCTCGGCTGGTCGGCATTGGAGACCGCGCTGGCGTTCCTGCCCGCTGGCCTGCTCGTCGCGTTCGGCTCGACCCGCGTCGGTCCGCTGGTCACCCGCGTCGGGACCGGACCGCTGCTGATCGCGTCGTTCGCGGCCTTCGCTGCCGGCTACGCGCTCTTCCTGCGAGCGGACACGAGCCCGACCTACATCACGATGATCCTGCCGACGATGCTGCTCATCGGCGTCGGCTTCGCGCTCGGCTTCCCCTCGGTCAACATGCAGGGGACGACGGGTGTCGAAGACCACGAGCAGGGTCTGGCCTCGGGGCTGATCAACACCTCGTTCCAGGTCGGCGGCGCAACCGCGCTGGCGATCGTGAGCGCGGTGATCGGCAACACCAGCGCCGGCGACGCCGACGCGTTCCTGCACGACGCGCGCACGGCAGTGGGAGTGGTGACCGGCATCGCAGCCCTCGGACTGGTCAGCGCCCTCAGCGGCCTGGCCGTGCGCCGGCGCCCCGCGCTGGCGGCCGAGACGCTCGGCGCCTGATGCGCATCTGACCCTCTCCCCCACCAAGAACAGGCCACGGCCCGGTCGCGCTTTCCTCCTCCTGTGCGCGGCCGGGCCGGGGTGGGTGGGGATCGATCTCTAGTCTCCGGAGCGCATGGCCGCCGAACGCCGCATCGCCGTCTGCGACCTCGGATCCAACTCGTTCCGGCTGGTCGTCTTCACCGCCGCCGAGGGCTGGTGGCGGCGCACCGACGAGATCCACGAGGCGGTGCGGATCGGCGCCGGCCTGGCCGAGACGGGGCGCCTGAGCGAGGACGGCATCGCCCGCGGCCTGGCCACCGCGGAGGTCTTCGCCCACTTCTGCGCGGCGACCGGCATCACCGAGATCGACGCGGTCGCGACCTCCGCGATCCGCGACGCGACCAACGCGGAGGAGTTCCTCAGCGCAACCGCGCTGCCGGTCCGCGTGCTGAGCCGCGAAGAGGAGGCCCGCATGGGCTACCTCGCCGCGGTCAACTCCACCACCTTGGCCGACGGCGCCGTACTCGACCTCGGCGGCGGCTCGATGCAGCTGGTCCGCACCGTCTCGCGCCACGCCGCCGAGCTGCAGTCCTGGCCGCTGGGCGCCGTGCGGATGACCGAGCGCTTCGGCCTCGGCGAGGGCGAGGCGAGCAAGAAGCAGCTCAAGGCGCTGCGCGAGCACGTCGCCGCCGAGCTGGAGGACGCGCCGTGGCTGGCGCGCTGCGGTGAGCGGATCGTCGGCATCGGCGGCACCGTCCGCAACCTCGCCACCGCGGTCCAGCGGACGGCGGGGGTGCCGGAGCTCGGCATTCAGGGCTTCGTCATCGAGCGCGAGGCTTTGAGCGAGCTCGTCGCGCGCCTGGCCGCGCTGACGCCGGCGGAGCGCGCCAAGGTCCCGGGCATCAAGTACGCGCGCGCCGACCTGATCCTCGCCGGTGCCGTGGTGGTCGAGTCGGTCCTGGAGCTCGGCGGCTTCCCCGCGCTGGAGGTGACCGAGGCCGGCCTGCGCGAGGGCGTCTTCTTCGCCCGCCACCTCAACGGCGACCCGCCGCTCTTCGATGACGTCCGCCGCAGCTCGGTGCTCAACCTCGCGGCGCAGTACCACGTCGATCACGCCCACACCGCGCACGTCTCCAAGCTCGCGCTTGGGCTCTTTGACGACCTCGCGGCCGCCGGCCTGCATCCCGGCGACGCACGCGAGCGCGAGCTGCTGTGGGCCGCGTGCGTCCTACACGACATCGGGATGAGCGTCGACTACGACGACCATCACAAGCACTCGCGCTACTTGGTGTTGAACTCCGGCCTGCCGGGCTTCGACCAGCGCGAGGTCGCGATCATCGCCCAGGCCGTGCGCTTCCATCGCAAGGGGATGCCGACGGGCGGCGGCTTCGAAGGACTGCTGGGAGACGCGGACCTGGAGGTCCTCGACCGCTGCGCGCTGCTGTTGCGGCTGGCCGAGGACCTGGAGCGCAGCCGCGACCAGCTCGTGCGCTCGGTCAAGGTCCGTTGTGACAACGGCGAGGTGCGCTTGAAGCTGCAGGCCGACGGCGACGTGCGCGTGGCACGCTGGGCCGCGAGCCGCGAGACGGAGCTCTTCCGCCGCGCGTTTGCTCGCGAGCTCACCGTGCAGGCCACCTAGCGACTACTTCACGTTCAGCGTGATCGTCGCGACGCCGATCAGGAACTGGTCGGTGAAGGCGGTGACCTTGAAGGTCTTGTTGAGGAGGTCGGCGGCTTCCTTGCGCAACTTGACCTTGGTGCCGGTCAGGATCGCGTGGTTGCCCGAGACCTTCAGCGGCTTGAGGGTCCGGCCGTCGAGCGTGAACAGCGGCGCGGACTTCACCACCGTCTTGCCGTTGGCCGAAACCTTGCCGGTCAGGTGCGACGTGCCCGGGTCGATGACGAAGTTGGTCAGCCGGACCGTCGTGCCGCCCGCCTTGAGGCTGAGGCCGCTGCCGTCGTGGCGCAGGATGCCCTGCACATATGGGGAGATCGAACCCGGCTTGTAGTACTTGACGTGGCCGCTGGTGATCGGGAAGACGGCGCTGCCGCCCTTGGTGATCCTGGCCGCGCCGACGGCGCCGGGGGTGACCTTCAGCGAGGTCAGCGCCTCGACGAAGCCAGCGTCGAGCTTGACGGCCGTGGCCTTGCCGGTGACCTTCGGCAGATTGGCGACGGGCTTGGGGCTGTCAGCGGCCTGCGTCGCGGCGACGGTGCCGCCGCCGATGGCGGCGAGGGCCAGTACGGCGGATGCTGCGGTGGTCGAGCGGTTCATGTCATGGTCCTTGCGTTGCCGGTGGGTGTGACCTCCGGTTCTTCGCAGCGGACGGCTCGGCGGATCACTCGGACGTTGCTCGCGGCGGACGGCGCAGCTCGGCGTGGGCAAACTCTGCCATGCCGGCTTCCAGTCCGGTCTCGGCGGTGAAGCCGAGCACCTCGCGGGCGCGGTCGGGCGCGGCGAAGACGTGGCGGACGTCGCCGCGGCGAAAGTCGCCGGTGACGATCGGCTGCGGGCCGCTGGGAATCGCGGCAGCCAGCGCGCGCGCCATGTCACCCACACTGCGCGGCGTGCCCGAGGCGATGTTGAAGGCGCCGTGAACGTCGTCGCCCGCCTCCAGCGCCAGCACGTTCGCGCGGGCGACATCGGCGACGTGGACGAAGTCGCGCAACTGGCCACCGTCTTCGAAGACGCGCGGCGACGCGCCAGCTTCCAGCGACGAGCGAAAGATGCTGGCCACGCCGGCGTAGGGGGTGTCGCGCGGCATTCGCGGCCCGTAGACGTTGTGGTAGCGCAACGCGACCGCCCGGATCCCGTCGTGCTCGCGGGCGAATGCGCTGAGCAGATGCTCCTGGTGCAGTTTGGTCGCCGCGTAGACGTTGCGCGGGTCTAACGGCGCGTCCTCGGGCACCGATCGCGGCATGAGCGCGTCCCCGCACCGCGGGCACAGGGGATCGAAGCGGCCGGCCTCCAGGTCGGCGACCGCGCGTGGGCCGGGTGTCACGAGGCCGTGCTCGGCACACGCGTAGCGGCCCTCGCCGTAGACCACCATGCTGGAGGCGAGAACCACAGGGCCCTGGTAGCTGCGGGCCGCGAGCGCCCGCAGCAGCTGCGCGGTCCCGAGGTCGTTGTGGGCGACGTAGTCGGCAACATCGCCGAAGTTGGTGCCCAACCCGACCATCGAGGCCTGATGGCAGACCGCATCGATCCCGTCGACCGCGGCGGCCGCCACGCGCTCGTCGCGCAGGTCGGCGTGCACCACCTCGGCGGCACCGGGCAGCCACGGCGGGGCGCCGTCGTGGGCTGCCGGCAGCAGCGCGTCCACAATCCGCACGTCGTGCCCCCGCGCCACCAGCGCGTCGGCGATGTGCGAGCCGACGAACCCGGCGCCGCCGGTGACGAGGATGCGCATCGGCGGAGTTGTAGCGGTTGTCTGCCGAAAACATTTGTCACCAGCGCGTAACGGACGGTGAACCAGTCGGGACGTTGGCGCGAATGGTGGGTGTGGAGATCATCGACGTCGTACTGCCCGTGCTGGACGAGGCGGCCGCACTTCCCTGGGTGCTGGAGCGCCTCCCGGCCGGCTATCGCGCCGTCGTCGCCGACAACGGCTCGACCGACGGATCGGCGGCGCTAGCGCGTGAGTTGGGCGCGCAGGTCGTCGTCGAGCCGCAGCGTGGCTTCGGCGCCGCATGCTTCGCCGGGCTGCGCGCCGCCCGTTCGGAAGTCGTCTGCTTCATGGACTGCGACGGGTCACTGGACCCGGCCGACCTGCCGCTGGTCGCCGGCCCGGTGCTGGCCGGGGACGCCGACCTCATGCTCGGCGCGCGGCGCGCCAAGCGCGGCGCCTGGCCGGTACACGCACGCGTGGCCAACCGCGTCCTCGTCGGCGAGCTCGCACGCCGCGGCGGCCCGCGGCTCGCCGACCTCGGCCCGATGCGCGCCGCTCGCCGCCGCGCGCTGCTCGAGCTCGGCGTGCGCGACCGCCGCTTCGGCTGGCCGCTGGAGATGGTGGTGCGCGCTGACCGCGCCGGCTGGACGATCGGCGAAGCCGACGTTCCCTACCACCAGCGATCCGGGCGCTCCAAGGTGACCGGGACCGTCCGCGGCACGGTGCGGACCGTGCGCGACATGGCGGCCGTGCTCGCATGAGACGCCACGGCGCCGTCACGCTGGCCGTCATTGCCAAGGCGCCCGTCGCCGGGCGGGTCAAGACCCGACTCTGCCCGCCGTGCACGCCCGAGCAAGCGGCGTCGCTCGCCGAAGCTGCACTGCGCGACACGCTGGCGGCGATGGCACAGATCCGCGCGACAGTGGCCGGGCACAGCGTGCGCCGCGTCATCGTCCTTGACGGCGCGCCCGGCCCTTGGCATCGCGACGAGCGCATCGTCGCCCAGCGCGGCGACGGCCTCGACGAGCGCCTCGCCGCCGCCTTCGACGATCTGCGCGGGACGCCGACGCTCATCGTCGGCATGGACACGCCGCAGATCACACCAACGCTGCTGGGCGTCGCGCTCGCCGCGCTCGACGCACATGACGCCGTGCTCGGCCCGGTGGCCGACGGCGGCTATTGGTGCATCGGGCTGCGCAGCGCCGACCCACGTGCGCTGCTCGGCATCCCGATGAGCGCCGACCACACGCTCGCCGCACAACGGACCCGACTGGATGCGCTCGGCCTGACCGTCGCCGAGGTCGGCGCGCTGGTCGACGTCGACACGATCGACGACGCCGCACACGTGGCCGCGCTCGCTCCCGAGACGCACTTCGCACGCGCGTTTGCCGAACTGCACCTCACCGACGAGGTGGGCCTGTTGGCGGACGGCTACCGGCCGTGAACAGGCCCACCCACCAGGTTGCCGCGAACGGAGGGCCTCGTGGGCCTGTTGGCGGACGTATGCCGTCCCCAAACAGGCCCACCCGCCAGGTTGCCGCATGAGCCTGCTCGACACCGACACGGTCGCGCTCGACCTCGCACGCTGGGCCTGCCCCATCGGCGCCGCCGACGAGTCGGTTCTGGCGCACGCCGTGGGCCCGGTCCTCGACATCGGCTGTGGGCCGGGCCGCCACGTCCGGGCGCTCGCGCGGCGCGGCGTTTTGGCCCTCGGACTCGACGCCGCGCCCGAGGCGATCCACCTGGCTCGCGCACACGGCACCGACGTCATCGAAGGCTCCGTCTTCGACGAGGTCCCCGGCACTGGCACGTGGAGGACCGCGCTGCTGCTCGACGGCAGCGTGGGCATCGGCGGGACGCCTGTTGCGCTGCTGACGCGTGTTCGCGAGCTGCTGGCGCCCGGCGGGACGGTGCTGGTCGAGGGCGAGCCACCCGGAACGCCGACGCGCACCGTGCGCGCATGCGTCCACGTCGCCGGCGACGACAGCGCGACATTTCCCTGGGCGTTGGTCGGCAGCCACGACCTGCCCGCCCTCGCCCGCGCCGCCGGGCTGTCGGTGACCCATCAGTGGACGGAGGCCGGACGATGGTTCGCCGCCCTGACCTAAACGCGCTCCCGCCGCCGCCCGGTCCGTTTCGCCCAGGCTTCTGGCGCTCGCCGTTGCGGGGACCATGGATGACGACGATCCTCGGCTCGATCTTGCTGGTCGGCGTGACGATCGTCGGCATCACCGGCCTGCTCTCCCACGCGGCCTACATGCCGTCGCTCGGCCACAACGCGATCGTGCCGGCCGGCCGCGATCTCCCCTTGACCTTCAACTGGCCCGCGTCGCCATCCTGGTTGTACGGGTTGAACCAGGGGCTGCACGTCAACGTAGGGTTGATCACGATCCCGGTCCTGCTGGCGAAGCTGTGGTCGGTCATCCCGCGCCTGTTCGCCTGGCCGCCGGTCGCCAACGCAGCCGAGGGCATCGAGCGCCTTGCGATCGCGCTGTTGGTCGGCAGCGCGCTGTTCCAGTTCGCCACCGGCGTGGTCAACATGCAGAACTGGTACCCCTTTGACTTCAACTTCGTCGTCGCGCACTACTACGGCGCGCTCGTGTTCTTGGGGTCCTTGGTCCTGCACGTGGTCGTCAAGCTCCCGACGATGCGGCGGGCATGGCGCGAGCGCGAGGGTCTCGCGCCACTGCGAGCCTCGCTGGCCGAGACGGTCCCCGAACCACCCGACGACCATGGACTCGTGGCCTCCAACCCGGCGGAGCCGACGCTCAGCCGCCGCGGGCTGCTCGGCCTGGTCGGCGTCGGCTCCGCAACGTTGTTGGTGGCCAACGGCGGGGAGACGATCGGCGGCCCACTGCGCGCCACCGCGCTGCTCGCACCACGGCGCACCTCGGGCTCCGGACCCAACGGCTTCCCGGTCAACAAGACCGCCCGCGCAGCCCGCATCACCCCGGCGATGACGGGAGCGACCTGGCGCCTGGAGGTCGCGAGTGCCGACGGCTCGCCACCGCTCTTCTTCAGCCGCGAGCAGCTCCTCGCCATGGATCTGCACACCGAGCATCTGCCGATTGCCTGCGTCGAGGGTTGGACGACCACGCAGAACTGGGAGGGCGTGCCGCTGCGCGCGCTCGCCGAGCTGGCGGGATCGCAAGACGCCCAGGCGCTGAGCGTCACGTCGCTACAGCAGCGTGGCGTGCTGCGCCGCGCGACGCTGACGCACGGGCAGTTCTCCCACGACCAGGCACTCTTGGCCTTGCGCGTCAACGGCGCCGACCTCTCGCCCGATCACGGCTATCCGGCCCGCATCATCGTCCCCGCGCTGCCGGGCGTGCACAACACGAAGTGGGTCGCGAGGCTGGCGTTCGTGCGATGAGCCGGCTGCAACGCTCATACGGCGCATCGCCAGTGCACCTGCTCGCTCACCTCGTGCTCCTGCCGTGTGTGGGCTGGGCGGTGCTCCAGGTGCTGTCGTTTCGCGGCGCGCGCGACGTCATCGTCTGGTTCGTCGCGGCGCTGATCCTGCACGACCTGATCGCCCTGCCCGCCTACTCGGCGCTGGACCGGATCGCCCAGCGGGCGCGCGTGCGCGGCATTCCCGTCGTCAACTACGTGCGCGTTCCGGCGGTCGCGGCGGGCGTATCCTTCTTGGTGTTCTTCCCATTGATCCTCGGGAAGTCGAGCGGCAGCCTGCGCTACCTCAGCGGCGTTCAACCCTCCGGCTACCTGGGTCGCTGGCTGCTGCTGACCGGTGCGGTTGCCGCCGCCTCAGCGCTCGTCCTCGTCGTACGCCTCGCTCGCGCCAATCATCTGCAAGACGCCGGCGTCGCGCCCGGCGACCGCGACGGTGCCGGTGGCTGAGTCGACCGCGACGCGGTTGGGCTGGCGGATGGTTGCCAGCCGGACCAGCGGTCGCGGACGCCCGTTGGCGGGGAGCGACACCACCTCGTTGCGCGCGGTGATCGTCACCCACAGGCGACGGCGCACAGGATCGACGGCGAGGCCGTATGGCGCCCCGGGCAGGAAGACGCGCCGCGTGAGCACGAGCTTGGGCCGCGTCGCGAAGACCAGGAGCGCGCCGCCTTGCGTGTCGGTGACGTAGAGCCGATCTGCCACGGCGAGGACGTGCGTCGGGCCGACGCCGGCTGGAGCGCGCTCCAGCCGCTTGCGCGTCCGCGGATCGAGGAGCTCGAGCGTGCGCGCGCGAGGCGCGAGGACGGCGAGACGGCCGTCGACGAGCGTGCGCGTCGGCGAGGCAAACACGAGGCCGGCCGGCGCCTGACCGGCCGCGATGGTCCGGCCCGCGGGTGCCGCGGCCACCGCCGGAGCGCGAGCGGGCCCGGCCGCGGGCGGCAGCTCATCGGTCAACTGCGAGCCGCAGCCGGAGATCGCCGCGACGGCCAGCAGGACAGGGGCACGGCGGCGCACGCACGTAGGGTGCCATAGCGTGGCGCGCGTAACCGATCGCCGTCTCCTGCTCGGCGCGCTGTTGCTCGCCGCAGGCTGGACGACCGTCGGCCTACTCGTTGAGCGCTCCGGCCACATTCTGGGCACGGCGACGCCGCCGTTCGTGATGGGCTGGCTGCCGCAGGTCGACCCATGGGCGGTGGCGGCGGTCGCGGCCCTCGGCGCCCTAGTTGTCTGCGCTCCGGCGCTCCTGGAACTTCCGCGCTGGGCCTTCCTGGCCGCCGTCACCGCCGCGGCGTTGGCGGCCGGGTTGGCGGTCGGCGCTGCCCGCACCGGAACCCACGGCTGGACGGCGATCTTCGACACCGGGCCGGGCGGATCGTTTGAGGCCAAGAACGAGTACTTGCCCGGGCTGCCGGCGCTGTCCTACGGCTCGCGCTTCTTCCTGGACCGCTTCGCGGAGCTGGCCCCAGCGGTGCCGGTCAACGTCGCGGGCCACCCTCCTGGCCTGCTGTTGTTCGCGCACCTCACGACGCTGACGACCCCTGCACGCTTTGCAGCTCTCTGCATCGGTGCCGCCGCGGCGTGCGCGCCGTTGACCTACACCTTGGGCCGCGGGCTTGGACACGACGAGCGCACCGCTCGGACCGCCGGTCTGCTGGCCGCCGCGTCGCCGGGCCTGCTGGTGTTCGGTGTCACATCGGCCGACGCCGTCTACGCCGCGCTGGGCACCGCGGCGGCAGCACTCCTAGTCCGGCGCTCCTGGGCCGCACGCGGGGCAGGCGCGGTCGTGCTCGCGCTCGCCGCCTTCTGCTCCTGGACGCTGCTGGCGGCTGGGGCGTTCGCCGTCCTGGTGGCGTGGCAGCGCGACGGCTGGCGACCGGCCGCGCAGCTGGCCGTGCTGAGCGCGGTCCCGTTCCTGGTGCTCAACGCGTGGCTCGCCGCCGCCTACGGCTATGACCCGATCGGCACGCTGCGAGCGACCGAGGAGGTGTACCGCCACTCGCTGGCCCAAATCCGTCCCTACTGGTTCTGGATGCTGGGCTCGCCGGTCGCGTGGATGGTCTCCGCCGGGCTGGCGCTGACCGGTGGCTGGCTCGTCGCGGCGCGGCGCCGCGATCCGGCAGCCGTCGCGCTGGCGGCGGTCATCGTCATCGCCGCGGTCCTAGGCTTCACGAAAGCCGAGACGGAGCGCATCTGGCTGCCGTTCGTGCCGCTGGCCTGCGTGGCGGCGGCGACCGCCGTCGGACCGCAACGGCTGCGTGCGATCCTCGCGGCGCTCGCGCTGCAAGCGCTCGTCACGCAGCTGCTGTTCGACACGATCTGGTGAGCCGGGCGCTACGCGGCGGCCGAGGAGGCCGGCTGCTGCGGGGCGCGCTTGCTAGCCGCGTCCCGCGCCACGATCGCCTCGGGCAGCAGCACCTCGCCGGGCGGCACCGGCCGGCCGTAGAGGTAGCCCTGCACGACGGGGCAGCCCATCTCGCGCAGCAGCTCGTCCTGGTCGGCGGTCTCGACGCCCTCGGCGATGACCGTCAAGCCCATGCGGCGCGCGAGCGTCAGCACGGCCTCGACCACCGCGCGATCCTCGGTGCTGCGCACGAGGTCGGCGACGAACGAGCGGTCGACCTTGACGACGTCGACCGGCAGCGCCTTGAGGTGCGTCAGCGACGAGTAGCCGAGGCCGAAGTCGTCCAGCGCGACACGCACGCCGAGGACGCGCAGCGCGTCCAGCGCGCGGCGCGCGACGTCCGGGCGGCGCAGCACGGCGGTCTCGGTGACCTCCAGGCAGATCGCGCTCGCGGGGACGCCGCTCTCGCGCAGCGCCCGCTCGACGACGGCGACGAAGTCCATCTGCGCGAGCTGGCGCGCCGACACGTTGACCGACACCCAAAGGTCGTGACCTTGGGCGCGCCACGCGGCGAGCTGGCGGCAGGACTCCTCCAGGACCCAGGCGCCGATCGGCACGATCAGCCCGTCGTCCTCGGCGATGCGCAGGAACTCGCCGGGCAGCAGCTCGCCGCGATCGGGGTGGTCCCAGCGCAGCAGCGCCTCGCAGGCAATCGGCATGGTGTCGACCATCGCGACCAGCGGCTGGAAGACGACGCGCAGCTCACCGCGCTGCAGCGCGCCGCGCAGCTGGGCGGCGAGCTCGAGCCGGTGACGGACCTCCGCGGCCAGCGCGGCGTCGAAGACCTCGGCGTGGCCGCGACGGCCCTGGCCCTTGGCCCGGCGCAGCGCGACGTCGGCGTCGCGGATCAGGTCCTCGGCGTCGATGCCCGGGGCGCGGGCGACGGCGACGCCGATGCTCCCGGTCACCGTGACCAGGCCGTTGCGAGTCGGGATCGGCCGCGCAAACGCGCCGTGGACGCGCTCGATGACGGCCTCGATGCCATGAGCGCCATCATCGGCCAGGCCCTCGGCCACGACCAGGAAGCGATCGCCGCCGAAGCGCCCGACGGTGTCGGCCGCCCGCAGCCGCTCGCTCAGGCGGTCGGCGATTGCGCGCAGGACGATGTCGCCACCCGCGTGGCCGTGGGTGTCGTTGATGGTGGTGAGGTCGTCGATGTCGACCAGCAGCGCGACGGCGGCGCCGGCGCTGCGCCCTAGGCGCGCGATCGCGGCGCTAAGGCGGTCGGTGGCCAGCGCGCGGTTGGCGACGCCGGTCAGCGCGTCATGCAGGCTGTGGCGCTCGAGCTCCTTGCGCGTGGTGATGTCCTTGGCCACCGCGCTCCACTCGCTGCCGTCCCAGCGGGCGCTCCACAGCAGCCAGCGCCAGACCCCGTCGCGGGTGCGCAGCCGGTTCTCGTAGCGCGTCGTGCAGGGCGTGGCGTCGGTGGCGCGCGCGATCTCCTGGCAGGTGCGCTCCACGTCTTCGGGATGCACGAAGTTCAGGTACGGCTCGGCCATTAGCTCCTCGCGCGACCAGCCGAGGACGGCCTCCCACTCCGGGTTCAGGCAGGTGAAACAGCCGCGACGATCCGCGATGGCGAGCAGGTCCGGAGAGCGCTCGAAGAACCGCTCAACGTCCCCCTTGGACGACCCCATGTGCCGAAGGTCGGCCCGAAACACTGAGAACTTGAGCGTTCACGCGCCGTTTCGGCGCATCGACGCGCGCTCACCCGGTCAGGAGGTGAAGCGCTCGTCTCCGCCGCCGGGCGAGATCGTGATCTGCCGCTCGGCGGCGACGGCCTCGACCATGTCGGCCTCCTCGGCCTCACGCTCGAGGTTCTCCTCGTGATCGCCGTCGCAGAGCACGCGGAAGTTGCCGGTCACGCCGCTATCGGCGTGGATCGTGATGCCCGGCAGGATCTCCTCGCCCTCGTCGAAGCCGAGGCGGTCCAGGTCGAAGTGCGCCAGCCCGATCCCGTACGCGTTGTGCGTTGGGTTCTCGCGATCGTGGGCGTTGATCGCGATCTGGAAGGCCTTGAGGTTCTTGGCGATCTTCGACGTGTCGGACATGCTCGTTGAGAGGCTACCCACCCGCCGCGCGGCGCTGCACGCACGCGACGAGCTCGGCTGTCCGCGGGGCGAGGAGGTCGTGGCAGCGCGCGGCGCGCAGGACGGCGCCGCCGATGGCGTCGAGCTCGTGGTCGGGCGTGCCTTGTGCGATGTCGGCGCGCAGTGAGGAGGACGCGCTGTCGGGGAGGCCGCGCAGCTCGGCGACGACGGTGTCGGCGGCGATCTTGGCGCCCTCCGCGTTGGCGACCGCGGCGACCTCGCGGGCGACGGCCTCGGCGGTCTCGCGGACGTCGCCGAGCGGCGCGTCGGCGGCGGTGGTCGACAGGGCGAGCGCGGCGAGGCGGGAGAGCTTGGCCCAGAGGAGGTCGGCCTCCGAGGCACCGGTCGTGACGTCGATGTCGGCGGTCGTCAGCGCCTGCTCAAGCGTGGGCGCTCCGGGGTGCGCGAGGCTGATGGTCAGAAACGGGGCACGATGGATGACTTGTGTGGCGCTGTCGCGGTGGGCTTGCACGCGGACCGTGCCGGCGACGACGTTGTCGAACCGCGTGCGGAGGGTCGCGACGTGGTCGATGCCGTTGAGCAGCGGGACGACGGTGCCGGGGGTGACGGTGACGCGCTTGAGGGCGGTGGCGAGCTGCGGCGCCTTGACCGCGACGAGGAGGACGTCGGCGGGCTCGTCGAGGGTGGTGCAGACGTTGACACGCGTTGTGTGGTCGCCGAACCGCGGGCTGGCAACGGTGATGCCATGCGCCTCGATCGCCTCCGCGCTCTTGTCGCGGGTGATGAGGGTCGTCGCGACGCCGGCGCGGGTCAGCCCGGCGCCGATCAGAGCGCCGACCGCGCCGGAGCCGAGGATGGCGATGGGGGTGGGGGTGGTGGTGGGCTGGGGGCCGGGCATGCGGGGCGGGATAGTGGCAGGCGGTGGGCGCGGGGCGGTGCTCGTCGGGTGGCGCGGGACGTTGGCGCTCGTCCTGTTCTGCCGTGGCGCCGGCGTGGGCTGGCGCTCAGCGCAGGCGCTCGTCCTGCCGTGCCGTGGCGCCGGCGTGGGCTGGCGCTCAGCTCAGGCGCTCGTCCTGGGCGGCGGGGCGCCGGCGTGGGCTGGCGCTCAGCTCAGGCGCTGGCCGTGGCGTGCGACGTGGTCTGTCGGCACCGAGGGAGCGAGCGGAGTGGCGCCTCGCCGCGCGGCCCGTCGTCCGCGCGCGCCCCGGGGAGGGAGTTGCCGCCTCGCCGCGCGGCCTGTCGTCCGCGCGCCCGGGAGGGTGGGCCTGTTCGCGGACGCATGCCGTCCGCGAACGGGCCCACCCGCCCGCTCACGCGCCCACGACGATTGGTGAGTACCTTGGAGCACACGGAACCCGCGATATGCGCGGGTTCCGCGCGTTCGAGTGATCGCGGAGCACCGGCGACATCGAACCCGCGCATACCGCGGGTTCGATGTCGTCGGGTGTCGTTTCGGACCCGGATCGCCCGCCCAGACGTCAGCGGACGACCGCTGGCGCCGCGAAGCACCAACCCCGCTCACTCTCCTCGGTGCCGACAGACCACATCGCGCAGCACCAGCCCACGCCTGAACTGGGCGCCAGCCACGCCCGCGCCACCGCCCCCACCGACGCAGCGACACCGACACCACCGACGCCCCCTACGTCTGCTCCTCATCCGTCAGCCACCGCCGCGCCAGCTTCGGCGCCTCCCAGGCCTCCATCGCATCCAACAACTCAATCGGATCCGAGGACGACAACAACAGCCGACGATGATCGAGCCCCACGAACTGCTCGGTCGTCATGTGATCCAACAACGCCACCAACGGACCCCAAAAACCATCGACATCAAACAGCCCGATCGGCTTGCGATGCAGCCCGAGCTGCGACCACGACAGCATCTCGACGACCTCCTCGAGCGTCCCGATGCCACCGGGCAGCACGAGGAACGCGTCGGCCAGGTCGGCCATCAGCATCTTGCGCTCGTGCATCGTCTCGACGACGCGCAGATCTGTCACGCCAACGTGTCCGACCTCGCGGTCGTCGAGGAAGCGTGGGATGACGCCGGTGACCTCGCCGCCGCCCTCCAGTGCAGCGTCGGCCAGCACGCCCATGAGCCCGAGCGAGCCGCCGCCGTAGACGACGTTCGAGCCGCGGCGCGCCAGCTCGGTGACGATTGCGCGCGAGGCCTCGGCGTACTCCGAGTTGGCGCCCGGCGCGGAGCCCGCGTACACGCAAACGCGCCCGAAGCGACTCACGATCGCGCCGTCGCCCGCCGTCACGCGTCGACCAGCACGCCGGGGTTCAACACACCTGCGGGATCGACGGCGCTCTTGGCCGCGCGCAGGGCGGCGGCGAAGAGATCGGGGCGCTGGACGTCGTACCACTCGCGGTGGTCGCGGCCGACCGCGTGATGGTGGGTGATCGTCCCGCCCGCAGCGATTATCGCGTCGGATGCTGAGCGCTTCATCTCCTCCCACTGTGCCAGCTCGTCGCCGTGACGTGCCGGCGCGAGCACCGTGAAGTACGGCGCCGGGCCGTCGGGATAGACGTGCGTCAGGCGGCAGGTCACGCGGCACGGCTCCCCGAGCGCTTCACGCACGGCGCCCGTCACCGCCGCGTGGAAGGCCGGCCAGCGCTCCCACGTGATCGCGGTCTCAAACGTGTCGCTGAGGACGCCGAGCTGCAGCAGCGCGTCGCGAAGGTAGGGCATGGCGATGAACGCCTCGCGCCACGCGCCGACGGCGCCGCCAGAGCGCTCGCCGCTTGGCTCGGGGTTGGGTGGGTCCGGTTCTCCACCATGCGCCTTGGCGATCGCCAACCCGCGCGCGAGTAGACCATCAACTTCGCTGTCGGTCGACTCAAAGCCCAGCACCAGCAGCGCGAACGTGCCATCGCCCGCGCCGGTCTGTTGCGCCTCCAAGGCATCCACCAGCCGGCAGTTCGCCGGGTTCAACCCCGACTGCGCCAGCTCCCGCACCGCCTCGCTGGCGATCATGAAGTCCTTGAACCGCACCGCGCGCGAGGCGCGGAACTTCGGCTTGGGCTGCACGCGCACCCACGCCTCGGTGATCACGCCGAGGATGCCCTCGGAGCCCAGCAGCAGCCGGTCGGGCGACGGCCCGGCACCGGAGCCCGGCAGCCGCCGTGACTCCCACGCGCCCGACGGCGTGATCGCCCGGACCGACTCCACCATGTCGTCGATGTGGGTCCAGACCGTCGCGAAGTGCCCGCCCGCACGCGTCGCGATCCAGCCGCCCAGCGTCGACAGCTCGAAGGACTGCGGGAAGAAGCGCATCGTCAGCCCGTGCTGCGCCAACTGCGCCTCCAACGCCGGTCCCGCGACGCCGCCCTGCACGCGCGCCGCGCGCGAGACGCCATCAACCTCTACAACTTGATCGAGCCTCGACAGGTCGAGCGAGACGACGCCGAGCCGGTCGCTCGGCACGCGCGGCTCGACGCCGCCGACCACGCTCGTCCCGCCGCCGAACGGGATCACCGCCACATCCTCGGCCGCCGCCCACTCCAGCACGGCCTCGACGTCCTCCTCGGTGCGCGCGAAGGCGACCGCGTCGGGCGGATGGTCGATCTGGCCGCGGAACGCGCGCAGCGTGTCCGGGAACGAGCGTCCGTAGGCGTGCTCGATGCGATCGCGCGGGTCGACCGACCACGGCGCGTCCGGCGGCGCGACCACACGCGGCTCCGGCAGCGTGATCGACCCCAGCTCGACTGGCTGCTCGATCGTCTCTGACAGCGGGAAGCCGAGCACGTCGCGCACCAACGGCGCCAGCGCCGCCGCATCGAGCTTGCCGTCCTCGAAACCCCAGCCCCACCACGAACGTTGGCGGCTCATCGCGCACCCGCCTTCTTGGTCGCCCGACGCCGGCGGGTGGGTGGGCCCGCATTCCCGCCCGCCGGCTCGCGCAACCGCCTGGCCTTGGTCCGCGGCCGCTGCCCAGCCGCCGCCTCGCTTCCGAGCAGGACCGTCGCCTGCGCGCTCAACACGCCGCCGTTGCCATGTGCCAACACCACGTTCTTGCCCTCCTCGCGCACCTCGCGCACCGCTTCGACCAGGAGCGGCAGCCCGTTCATGCCGGGATGCCCGTAGCTGAGCCCGCCGCCGCTGGTGTTGACCCGCAGCTTTCCGCCGGGGGCGATCGCGCCGCCGGCGACGAACGCGCCGCCCTCGCCCTTCTCGCAGAACCCCAAGTCCTCCAAGAACAGGATTGGGGTGATCGTGAAGGCGTCATAGAGCTGCGCGGAGTCCACGTCGGCCGGCCGCAGCCTGGCCTCGGCGAACGCCCGCGCGCCGGATGCGACCGCCGCGGTCACCGTCAGGTCGGGCATCGACGAGATGTGGCGGTGGCTCTGGGCCTCGGCCGCGCCGAGCACGAAGACCGGCGCCCGCCGCAGCGCCCGCGCCCGGGCGACCGACGTCACGACGATCGCCGCACCGCCATCGGTGACCAGACAACAGTCGCGGACGCCGAACGGGTCGCAGACCCGTGGTGCAGCCGCGACATCCTCCAACGTCAACTCGTCGCGCGACCAGGCGCCTGCCCGCCGCTGCGCCCATTGCCGCGCGCTGACCGCCACCCACGCCAGCTGTTCGGCCGTCGTGCCGTACTCGTGCATGTGCCGCGAGGCCGCCAGCGCGTAAGCCGCGACCGGCAGCGGCGGGCGATACGGCGCCTCCCACCGGTCGATCTCCTGGACCGACGCGCTCGCGCGGCCGACCGACCGCTGCGTCGACCCGTAGGCGATCAGCGCCACCTCGCAGAGCCCCGCGGCGATCGCGGCGCGCGCGTGGTTGACGTGGGCCATCGCCGAAGCGCCACCGATCATGGTCGAGTCGGTGTGGCGCGGCCGGATGCCCAGCTCCTCGGCCAGCGTCACGCTCGCCCACGGCAGCTGCGTGGACGCGGCGAAGACGCCATCGACATCGGAGACCGTCAGCCCGGCGTCGGCGAGCGCGGCGCGTGCCGCCTCGGCCATGACGTCGGCTGCCGACAGGCCCGGCAGCGCCTTGCCCATCTGCGCCTCGGCGGCGCCGACAACCGCAACGCCGGTCACGCGGGGTCGACCTCGAAGACCGGCACCGGCGCATCGCCCTCTGCCTCGCCGTCACGCCAGGCCAGCCGCACCCGCGCGCCGACCACGACGTCCTCCGGCGCGACGCCCACGACCGTGCTCATCATCCGGAACCCCTCCTCGAGGTCGACCAGCACGATGTTGTAGGCCTCGCCATCGCCACGCGGCCGCGCGACCGTCGTCGCGTAGACCGTCCCAACCCCCGCGCTGACGCGCCAGACGCTCGGCCCCACGCGCGGCCGGAAGACCGGCCGGCCATCATCGCCGACCTGGTAGGCGAGCTCCCGCCGATGGCAGTGCTCCGTATACACGTCCGTGGGCGAGCGCTCCAAGACGCCGCCAGCGTACCCTTCGACGTCGATGACGCAAGCGCACGCACCCGCGCTCCTTGCTCGCGGCCCTTGGGACGCCGAGCAGGTGCGCGCGGTCTGGCGCGACGAGGCGTTCGTCGCCGACGACGCGAAGGTCAACGCCGCCGACGTCGCGATCGCCGCCCTGCGCGACCGCGGCTCGCCCAGCCATGACGGCACCGGCGCGCGGCTGGTGGGCTACGAGACCGAGGGCGACACCCTACGCGTCGAGTTGCAGCCGCTGCGCTGGGCGCTGCGCCTGGTCGACGGCGACGCGTCGGCGACGATCTCCGCGCTCTGCGTCGTCCGTGACAGCGAAGGCCGCTGGCTTGCCGGCCGCCGCGCCGACTGGCTCGCCTCCTGGGCCGGCCGCTGGGCGCTCGGCGCCGGCGGCGCGGTGGACGAGGGCGAAAGCCCGTTCACCACGCTCACGCGCGAGCTCGACGAGGAGTGGTCGGTCACCGCCGAGCGCGTCCGCGGCGAGGCGCTCGTGCGCCTGCCACACAACCTCATCATGTTCATCGGGCAGGCCTGGCTGGCGCCCGGCACCAGCGTCACGCCCGATCACGAGCACGACGCGCACGCGTGGTGGCCGGCAGAAATCGACGACTGGCCCAAAGAGGCCGATGAGCCGCTGCGTCGAATGGCGCGGCTGTTGCAGTGACCACCGCCACGCGCCTCACCCCGTCGTTTACGACGCTCAAGTACCTGTCGTTCGCCCACTCGACCGTCTACGCGATCCTGCTCGTAGTCTGGTTGATCCCGGGCTTGGCGACCTTCGAGTTCATCTTTGGGCTGGCCCACGGGTTGGGCTGGATCTTGATGTGCCTGTTATCGATCGAGGCGCTTCGGGCACGGGTTATCTCATTGCAACTTGCGGTCGCCGTGGCCGTTATAGGTGCTGTAGGTCCGTTCGTCGGGTCCTACGAGTTCATCCGCGAGACGCGCCGTCACGACCTAACGGGCGCTAACACGCAACAGCGCTAGAGTCAAGAAAAGAGACATGGCCGTCGAAGCCGCAGCGATTCAAGTCACCTTGCCCGCCATGGGCGAGTCGGTGACGGAAGGCACCATCCTGGAGTGGCACAAGCAGGTTGGTGACACCATCGAGGCCGACGAGATCATCGTCGAGGTCTCGACCGACAAGGTGGATGCGGAGGTGCCCGCTCCCGCGAGCGGAACCATCGTTGCGATCCACTTCGCCGAGGGCGACACCGTGCAGGTGGGCTCCGTGCTCGCCGAGATCGCGGCAGGCGCCGGCGATGGCGGCAGTGGCGGATCACCGAACGGCGACAGCGGCAACGGGAGTAGTGCGACCGCAGAGGCTGCCGTCGAGGCACCCGGCGAGATCATCGACATCGTCACGCCCGCCGGCGGCGAGTCGGTCACCGAGGGCACCATCTTGGAGTGGGCGGTCAAGGTCGGCGACACCGTCGAGGACGGCGACACGGTCGTCGAGATCTCCACCGACAAGGTCGACATGGAGCTGCCCGCCCCCGCGGCAGGCACCATCACCGAGCTGCTCGCGCAGGAGGGTGCGACGGTTGTCGTCGGGCAGGTCATCGCGCGGATGCAGCTCGGCGCCGGCGCTCCCGCCGGCGCCTCGGCGAAGACCGCCCCGAGCGACGGCCAAACCGCTCCCTCGCCCAACGGCGGGACCGCTGCGCCTGCGGTTCCCACCGACGTCAAGGCCACCCCCGTCGCCGCGCGCGTCGCCGCCGCCGAGGGCGTCGATCTCGCCGCCGTCACCGGCACCGGCCCGCACGGCCGCGTCACCAAGGACGACGTCCTCAGCTTCGATGGGTCGACGCAGACGGGCACGCGCACGGTCCTCAAGGGCGCCGCGGCGATGCTCGCGCGCTACATGGACGACTCGCGCGAGATTCCGACCGCGACCTCCTTCCGCACCATCACCGTCACGACGATGGACGCGCGGCGCAAGCAGCTCAAGGAGGCCGGCCAGAAGGTCTCCTTCACCCACCTGATCGCCTACGCGATCGCGCTCGGCGCCCAGCAGGACATGCCGGTCATGTCCCATCACTTCGACACGATCGACGGCAAGCCGACGCGCATCGACGACGGCGCCGTGAACCTCGGCATCGCCGTCGACGTCGAGAAGAAGGACGGCACCCGCACCCTGATGGTGCCGGTCATCCGCGATGCCGGCCGCCTGAGCTTCGCCGACTTCAAGGCCGCCTTCGACGGCCTGATCGCCAAGGCGCGCGAGAACAAGCTCGGTGCCGACGACCTCGTTGGCGCCAACGTGCAGCTGACCAACCCCGGCGGCATCGGGACGATTGCCAGCGTCCCGCGCCTGATGAAGGGCAACGGCACGATCGTCGCCACCGGCTCGATCGCCTACCCCGTCGGCCTCGGAAACATCGGCGACATGATCGGCGCCGAGAAGGTCATGACCATGACCTCCACCTACGACCACCGCGTGATCCAGGGCGCGGAGTCGGGTCGGTTCCTGCAGGTGGTCGAGTCCTACCTCCAGGGCGAGCACAGCTTCTACGACGGCGTCTTCGCCTCGCTCGGCGCGCCGCTGGGCGCGACGCCCTCGCCGCCGGCCCCCGCCGCCGCAGCAGCAGCCGCCCGCGCCGGTGCCGAGAGCGCCGCGCGCTCGGGCGACCGCCGCGCGCCGACCATCGACGAGGAGCTACTGCAGGCCGTCCAAGCGGCGACGTCGGTGCTCAAGGCCCACCGCACCCACGGCCACCTGGCCGCACGGCTAGACCCGCTGGGCACCGAGCCCGAGGGCGATCCCGCGCTCGATCCCGACACCGTCGGCCTCACGCCCGAGTTGATGGCCAAGATCCCGGCCAAGATCCTGCGGATGCACGTCCCGGGCGCGACGCTGGCCGACGCGCTGCCGCATCTCAAGGAGACCTACTGCGGCACGATCGCCTACGAGATCGAGCACATCGCCTCGCACCGTCAGCGCACCTGGCTGCGCCAGAAGATCGAGGGCGGCGAGTTCCGCAAGCCGCTGACAACCGAGGAGCAGAAGGCGCTGCTGACGCGCCTGATCGAGGTCGACGCGTTCGAGCGCTTCATGCACAAGGCCTACCTCGGCCAGAAGCAGTTCTCGATCGAGGGCCTCGACATGTCGGTCCCCATGATCGACGAGATGATCCAGCTCGCCGCCGCCCACGGCGCGCGCGAAGTGGTCGTCGGCATGGCCCACCGCGGCCGGCTCAACGTGTTGGCCCATAACTTGGGCCGCCCGTACGAGACGATCTTCGCCGAGTTCGAGGGCGTCTCCACGCTGGAGGCCGTCACGACGATCCCCCAGGGCGGCACCGGCGACGTCAAGTACCACCACGGCGCTCAGGGCTCCTACCAGCTGCCCAACGGCGAGTCGGTGCTCGTCAACCTGGAGAGCAACCCGTCGCACCTGGAGTTCGTCCACCCCGTCGTCGTCGGCGCCGCGCGCGCCGCGCAGACCACGCGCCAGGGCCCGCATGCCCATCGCGACACCGACGCGGCGATGCCGATCGTCCTGCACGGCGACGCGGCCTTCCCCGGCCAGGGCGTCGTCGCCGAGTCACTGAACCTCCAGGCGTTGGATGGGTACAAAGTCGGCGGAACGCTCCATCTGGTCACCAACAACCAGGTTGGCTTCACCACCGACCCGGAGGATGCCCGCTCGACGCGCTGGGCATCGGACATCGCCAAGGGCTACGACGTCCCGATCATCCACGTCAACGCCGACGACGTGCAGGCCTGCATCCACGCCGTGCGCCTCGCCTTCGCCTACCGCGAGGAGTTCGGCCACGACGTCGTCATTGACCTGATCGGCTACCGCCGCTTCGGCCACAACGAGGCCGACGAGCCCGCCTACACGCAGCCCGAGATGTACGTGAAGATCAAGGGCCACAAGCGCGCGGCCGAGATCTGGGCTGACCGCCTGATCGCCGAGAGCACGATCTCCAAGGACGAGGTCGAGGCCCAGCGTCAGGGGATCTGGGATCGGTTGAGCGCCCTGCACGCCGACCTGAAGGCCAAGATCAAGGCGGCCGAGGCGGCAGGCGGCGTGACGCAGCAGACGGGCGAGTACCAGCTCGACCGCTCGCCGTCGCCCGACGTGCCGACGGCGGTCGCAGCCGAGCGGCTGCAGACGCTCAACGACGAGCTGCTGACCACGCCCGAGGGCTTCACCGTCCACCCCAAGCTCGTCAAGCAGCTGGAGCGCCGGCGCGTTGCGCTGGGCACCGAGGGCGGCATCGACTGGGCCCACGCCGAGCAGTTGGCCTACGCCTCGCTGCTGACCGAGGGCACGCCGATCCGCCTGACCGGCCAGGACGTCGAGCGCGGCACGTTCTCCCAGCGCCATCTGGTGCTGCATGACGCCAAGACCGGCCAGACCGTCTGCCCGATCCAGTCGCTACCGGGCGCGCTCGCGCCGTTCGAGCTGCACAACTCGCCGCTGAGCGAAATCGCGTGCCTGGGCTTCGAGTACGGCTACAGCGCCGAGGCGCCCGAGACGCTCGTGCTTTGGGAGGCGCAGTTCGGCGACTTCGGCAATGGCGCGCAGGTCATCATCGACCAGTTCATCACCAGCGGCCTGGCCAAGTGGGGCCAGACCTCGCGGCTAACGCTGCTGCTCCCCCACGGCTACGAGGGCTCCGGTCCCGAGCACTCCAGCGCGCGCATCGAGCGCTTCCTGCAGAACGCCGCCGAGGGCAACATCCGCGTCGCGAACCTCACGACGCCGGCGCAGTACTTCCACCTGCTGCGGCGCCAGGCGCGGATCACCAAGCAGCGTCCGCTGGTGATCTTCACGCCGAAGTCGCTGCTGCGCCTGCCCCAAGCGACCAACCGCATCGAGCACCTGGCCGAGTCGAAGTTCTTCCCGGTCCTGGGCGAGCCGCGCGTGCCGATCGAGAAGGTCACGCGCCTGGTGCTGTGCACCGGGAAGATCTACTACGACTTGGTCTCGCACCCCAACCGGGCCGACAACGAGGGCGTGGCCGTCGGCCGCATCGAGTTGTTGTACCCCTTCCCGGAGTCGCAGGTCCTGGAGCTCATCAACACCTACCCGAACCTCAAGGAGGTCGTGTGGGCCCAGGAGGAGCCGCGCAACATGGGCGCCCGCGCGCACATGAGCCCGCGCCTGCTGCAGGTGCTGCCCAAGCACCTGGCCTTCGGGTACGTCGGCCGCCCCGAGCGCGCCGTGACCGCCGAGGGGTATCCGGCCGCCCACACGGCTGAGCAGAACCGCATCCTGCGGACCGCGCTGGATCTGTCGGTGCCGGCGTCGATGTACCCCATCAAGACCCCGGGCGAGCGCTGAACACCCGCCCAGAGGGCGGGGTTCAGTCGCGCGAACTCGCCAGAGGCTCCTTCGCGCCGCTGTGACCGTTCCTCCTCACTTCACCGCCGCCGAGCGGCGCGCTCGTATCG
The DNA here is from genome assembly GCA_963829185.1 of uncultured Conexibacteraceae bacterium. Classification (GTDB taxonomy): domain Bacteria; phylum Actinomycetota; class Thermoleophilia; order Solirubrobacterales; family Solirubrobacteraceae; genus Baekduia. The sequence continues at coordinate 582,760 of CAWHID010000003.1, read as the reverse complement.
GGGTGCGCCATCGGCTGGCGGCGGACACGCGGGCCGCATGTGCCGAGGAGGTTGCGGCGTCGTTGGTCGCCGTGCACAGCTCCGACGCGGGGGCGGTCGTGATGGCGATGTGGGCGCGGTTGGCCGACCCCGCCGCGACGGCCGCCGAGGTCGAGCGCGCGCTCTATGACGAGCGCACGCTGCTGCGCCTGATGGCGATGCGGCGGACGATGTTCGTCGTCGACCGCGCGGTGGCACCGGTCGTCCATGCGGCGTGCTCGCTGACGGTCGCGGCGCGCGAGCGGGCGAAGCTGTTGAAGTTCATGGAGGAGAACGGCGTCGGGGGCGTGCGGCGCGAGGCGTGGCTGGCGAAGGCCGAGGCGTCGGCGTTGGAGGCGTTGACGTCGCGTGGTGAGCTGACGGCGACCGAGCTCGCCAAGAGCGACGCCCGGCTGGGCGTCGAGCTGGTGCTCAGCCCCGGCGCCAAGTACGAGGCGCGGGTGAAGATGGCCAGCCGCGTGCTGACCGTCCTTGCCGCCGAGGGCCGCGTCGTGCGGGCGCGGCCGCGGGGCAGCTGGGCCTCCACGCAGTTTCGCTGGGCGGCGATGGAGGACTGGGCGGGCGCCGCGTTGGAGGAGCTGCCGGCCGCCGCGGCCGAAGCGGCGCTGGCGCTGCGCTGGCTTGCGGCCTACGGGCCGGCGAGCGCCGACGACCTGCGCTGGTGGACGGGCTGGACGGCGCGTCAGACCAAGCGCGCGCTGGCGCAGGACGGTGTCATCGCCTGCGTGCTAGATGACGGCGAGCCGGGCGTCGTGCTGGCCGACGACGTCGAGCCGGTCGGCGCTGCTCTCGATTCCTGGGTCGCGCTGCTGCCTGCGCTCGACGCGACACCGATGGGCTGGAAGCGCCGCGACTTCTACCTCGGCGTGCACGCCGAGCGGCTTTTTGACGTCAACGGCAACGTCGCGCCGACCGTCTGGGCCGACGGGCGGATCGTCGGCGGCTGGACGCGACGCCCGAGCGGCGAGATCGTGTTCGGGTTGTTGGAGGACATCGGCGCCGAGGCTTCTGCTGCGGTGGCAGCGGAGGCCGCGGCGCTCGCGCCCCGCCTCGGCGACGCGACCCTCGCACCCCGCGCCCGCGGCTACGCGCCGCTGGAGCGCGAGCTGCTTCGCTAGCTTGCTCGCTCGATGGCCGACGAGACGATCCTGCACATCACGACCGACGCCGACTGGGCGACCGCCCAAACGGATGGCGAGCTGGTGACGCCCTCGCTGGACGAGGAGGGCTTCATCCACTGCTCGACCTTCGCGCAGCTGGAGGCGACGGCGAATCGGATCTTCCGCGGGAATGGCGACCTGTTGTTGCTGGAGGTCGACGTCGACGCGCTGACCGCGCCGTTGAAGTGGGAGCGCGCGACCGATGTGGGGGATGAGTTCCCGCATGTCTATGGGCCGCTGAATCTGGATGCGGTTGTCGGGACGCAGGCGCTGCCCGAGGGGCCCGAGGGGTACGAGTTCTCGGGGTAAGTCGAGCGCGGGTGGGGTGGGGCGGGGCGCGCAGCGCGGGGCGCGGGGCGCGCAGCGCGGGGCGCGCGCGTAGGGCGTCGCGCGCAGCGCGGGGCGCGGGTCGTCAGCTCAGGCGCGCGTACGCCGTCGCGCTCAGCTCGGGGCGCGGGTCGTCGTGCGCGACGTGGTCTGTTGGCACCGAGGGCGAGAAGCGCTGATGGCGGCGCCACCGTGGCTGGTGTGGCTGGGCCGGCGGGGCAGCGCGGGTGGGCGATTCGCTGCCGGAAACCGGGCCGCCCGGACCTCGCACAGCACCCGACCACTCAACCTCCGGTCGAGTTGACCGGCACATTCCCGGTCAACTCGACCACGGGCGTCACGAGACGTCACCCGTGCCGCGCGCGCCGCGGGGTGGGCCCGTACGGCGACGCATACCGACCGCAAACAGGCCCACCTCCTACGAAGCGCCTCCGCCAACCGGGGTGGGCCCGTACGGCGACGCATACCGGCCGCAAACGGGCCCGCCTCACTCCGAAGCGCCTCCGCCAGCCGAGGTGGGCCTGTTCGGGGACACATACCGGCCGCAGACGGGCCCACCCCACTCCGAAGCGCTCCCGCCAACCGGGGCGGGCCTGTTCGGGGACACATACCGGCCGCAGACGGGCCCACCCCTCCCAGAGCCTTCGTGCCGCCCCTTCCCGAAGGCGCTCGCGGACGACGGGCCGACGCCCGAGCCCTCGACCCCGCTCGCTCTCCTCGCTGCCAAACAAACCACGCCGCGCGCCCGCGACAAACGCCCGCGCTGAGCGCCAGGAACGCCGGTCCCGCCCCGACAAACGCCCCGCGCTGAGCGCCAGGAACGCCGGTCCCGCCATGACCAACGCACCGCGCGGAGCAACACCTACACCTACCCCACCCCCTCCTCCCCCAGCGCCGCAAGCACCCCCGCCGCAGCCGGCGCCACCTCCGGCTCCAACCGCCCCAACAACGCCAGCCACCCCGGCTCCAACACGATCGCGCGCCGCACCTGCGCAAGCCCAACCGCACGGTCGCCGTGATCGAACTCCGCCAGGCCCGCCCAGAAGAGCAGCTCGTGGTTGTCGGGCGCCAGCGCAGCGGCCGCCCGGTAGGCCTCACCGGCCTCGGCGTGACGGCCCGCACCGGTGAGGTCATCACCGGCGGTCGCCAAGGTGTAGGCATCGTGCAAACTCAGCAGGCGCTCCAGCTCGTCCAGCGGCTCGGGATGGTCCTCGACGCGCAGCTCGACCGTGCGCTCCCACGGCTCGCCGGCCGCCGGGACGACCACCAGAGCGCAGGACTGCTTGCCGCGCACGTCGCCCCCGGCCTCCTCGGCGGCACGCAGCGCCGCGAGCATCCGGCGCGCGAGCGGTCCGGTCGCGCGCGTGAACGCCTCGGCCATCGCGGGCCATACCGCGTCCGAGGCCATCATGTTGGCCTGAACGCTGAAGTCGTCGCCGACCGCGTGCCCGGCAAACGCAATGCAGCCCGGACCTGAGTGTGTCGCCGGTGGGCCGTCGAGGCCGATAACCGCCACCTGGCGAAAGCGCGCCGACGCATCCGCGCCCAGCAGCGCCCGTAGCGCGTCGCCGGGTGCCGCGCCACCGGCCAGCGCGTCGAGCAGCCGCGAGCCATAGGCGGGCTCGGCGATCGACTGCGTCGCCACCGCCCCGACGCCCGGCCGCGCCCAGGTCACGAGCGACCCGACCGAGAACCAATGCGACTGCACGGCCGCACCGAGCTCGCCGCTGTCGGGATCGCGTGCGACGATCGAGTATGTGCCTGCGCGAACCATGGCCCCAGCATCGCATCAGGCGATCCTCGATCGCATTGCCGAGATCCCGGAAGGGTTCGTCCGGACCTACGGCGATCTCTCGCCGGGCGCGCCGCGGCTGACCGGCACCGTCCTGCGCCTCAACGACGACGCCGATGTGCCGTGGTGGCGCGTCGTCCGCGCCGACGGCTCGCTGGCCAAGGGCGAGCGGCAGCGCGCGCTGCTCTTCGAGGAAGGCGTGCCGTTCCTGCGCAACGGGAAGATCGACCTGCGCGTCGCACGGATCCCGCACGACGTGTGAACATGGCGCGCCCGATGCCCAACATCTACAACCCCAACTTCGACGAGCAGCGCAACACGGTCGACGGCTTCCACACCTCGCGCGCGCGGCTCGGCTACCAGCTCGGCACCGAGCGCATCGGCGTCAGCCTGTGGTCAGTGCCGGCCGGACAGGTCGCCTACCCCTATCACTTCCACCTGGCCGAGGAGGAAGTGCTGGTCCTGCTCGAAGGCGACCTCGCGCTGCGCACGCCGACGGGCTGGGAGCGAATCCGGCGAGGCGATGTCATCCGCTTCCCACCAGGCGAGGAGGGCGCCCACCAACTCGTCAACGACGGCACGGTCGACGCGCGCTTCCTAGCGATCAGTACCCACGGCCAGCCCGACATCGTGCTCTACCCCGACGAGGGCAAGATCGCCGCGGCGGAGCGCAACCCGGACGGCCAGGGGCTCAAGATCCACTTCAAGCTCGATGACACGGTGCCCTACGACGAGGGCATCACGCGCCCCGAGGTCGGCGATGTGGATCCAGCGTGAGCTCACGCTCGACCCGCGCCCGCGCGGCTTCCATCTCGTGACTCGCGAGGTCGTCGCCGCGCTGCCCGAGTTGGACACCATCTCGGTTGGCCTCCTGCACCTCCACATCCTGCACACGAGCGCGTCGCTGACCCTCAACGAGAACGCCTCGCCCGACGTGCGCCGCGACTTCGAGACATGGGCCAACGCCGCCGTGCCCGAGCAGTTCGCCTGGACCCACACCGACGAGGGCCCCGACGACATGCCCGCCCACATCAAGGCCTCGCTGATGGGTCCGTCGCTGACACTGCCGGTCGGCGGCGGCCGGCTAGCGCTCGGCACCTGGCAGGGCATCTACCTCTGCGAGCACCGCGACCGCGGCGGCGCCCGCCGGCTCGTCGCGACGCTCAACGGCGAATGACGGCCGGCCCCTACGCCGACCTCGTCGCCGCGCACGGCCTCAGCGCCGCGCACCGCATCGTCCTCGACGCCGTGCCCGACGGCGCGCGCGTGCTCGACGTCGGCTGCGCCACCGGCTACCTCGCCGCCGAGCTGTCACGCCGCGGCTGCACAGTCGATGGGATTGAGGTCGATCCGGTCGCGGCGCAAGCGGCCCGCGTCCACTGCCGCGAGGTCGTCGTCGGCGACCTCGAAGCGCCGTTCACCCACGCCGAGGTCGAGCGGATGCTCGCCGGCACACGCCCCGAGATCATCATCTGCGCCGACGTCCTGGAGCACCTGCGCGACCCCTGGGCCATCCTGGCCTGGCTGCGCACGCTGCTGGCGCCCGGTGGCCGCGCCGTCATCTCGGTCCCGAACATCGCGCACTGGACCGCCCGCCGGGCGCTGCTGCGTGGCCGTTTCGACTACACCGACTACGGTCTCCTGGACCGCACGCATCTGCGCTTCTTCACGCGCGCGAGCGCAGCGGAACTCGCGCGCCGTGCAGGTTTCGCCGTCCGGGAGGAACATCTGGCAGGCGCCCCGCTGCCGCTGGAGTCGCGGGTCCCAGCGCTGGGACGGGTGCGCGACCGGTGCGTACGCCGGTATCCCGAGCTCCTCGCGTTGCAGTTCGTGTTAGTGCTCGCTCCTGATCAACCAGGGCCATAACGCATCCTCCTCAGCTCTTTGACGTCGTCAGACAGCGGGCGGGTGGCCAGCGGCCCCGCCCCCAACAACTCCGGCTCCAGGCGAGTCCGAACCAGCTCCCCGCCAACCGCGTCGACCCGCAGCGCTGAAGTCCCCGGGCGCGCGCTGACGACGCGCATCAGCTCGGTGCCCTCGAAGACGAGTCCGACGCCATCGTCGGCCGCCCAGCCGCCGGGCAGCGCTCCGGTGCGCACCGCCTCCAGCCAGACCGGCAGGCGTTCAGGCTCGCCGTCGGCGTGGACGGTCAGCGAGCCGGGCAGGAAGCCCAGCCCTGGGTTGGCCTCCGGCGGGCCGAACGACTTGGTGCAGCCGCCTTGGAACCAGCACATCGCACCGGCGCTCAATCCCGCCAGGACGATGCCGCGCTGCCACGCCTCGCGCAGGACCTCGTCGAGGCCGTGGGCCACCCAGATCGCCAGCAGGTTGCGCAGCGAGCCGCCGCCGACGTAGACGACGTCATGGGCGAGGACGATCTCCCGCAGCGACCGCGGATCGCCGTGGCGGCGAAAGAGCGAAAGGACCGTCGCGAGCGCGGCGCGGTTGCCATAGGTCGCGTGGAAGGCGGCGATCTGCTCGTTGGGGTCGCCCGAGGCGGTCGGCAGGAAGAGGATCCGCGGCTCGCGCCGGCCGCAGAGCTCCAGGACCAGCTCGTCGAGCGCGGGATCGCCGGCCGGCGACGTGAAGCCCCCGCCACCCATCGCGAGGATCGTGGGCGTGCGGTCGGTCATGCGACTGATCGCATGACGCTGCGAACGTTCGTCGTCCGGGATTGGATCGTCATGCGACCGCCAACGCGGCGCGCTCGCCCAGGTAGCTCACCGCGAGCGGATGCTCACCATCGGTGGAGATCCGAAACGCGCGGGCCTTAGGCCGCGACGACACGGCGCGCAGCAGCTCGCGCCCCTCGAAGTGCAGCGCCGCGCCGTCCTCAGCGGCGTAGCCCTCGCGCATCTGTCCCGTGGCGATCATGTCGCGGAACGCCTCGCCGCGCTCGGCCTCGCCGTCGTAGTGCACGCAGTTGGAGTGCGGCAGCAGGCCCAAGCCGCGCACGGGCTCCGGCGGTCCGTGAAAGGCGGTGACCGCCTCCGAGAACCAGCACAAGGACCCAGCGGAAAGGCCGCAGAGCAGCACACCGCGCCGCCATGCGCGCTTGAGGATCGCGTCCAGCCCATGCGCGCGCCAAGCGCCGAGCAGGCTCAGCACGCTGCCGCCGCCGACGTAGATCAGATCCTGGCTGAGCAGGTGGGACTCGAGGTCGCCCTCGACCGCGCCGGCGCCCTTGTCGCGGCGAAAGAGCGACACGTGGCTGGTGTCGGCGACGGCCGAGAAGCGCCGGTAGAAGCGCACGACGTAGTGGTCGGCGTCGCCAGAGGCGGTGGGGATGAAACAGACCTTGGGCCGCTGCACCCCGGTCGCCGCCAGCACGTAGTCGTCGAGCAGCGGGTTACCCGACTCCATCGAGAACCCGCCGCCGCCAAACGCGACGATCTGCGGTGGCCGCATGGACATGCAACGAGGATGCCCACCAGCCGGCCACCGCTGCTCGTACGGATGGTCGAAACCCCGCTCGACCGACGGTCCTGCGCTAGCGGCCCTGCCACACGGGGTCGCGCTTCTCCTTGAAGGCCGACGCGCCCTCCTTGGCGTCCTCCGACGCGAAGACCGGGCCGCTGATCGCGCCCTGCTTGTCCCACATCTCCTCGCGGCTCCAGTCGAACTGCGACTGGATGATCTCCTTGGAGGCCGCGAGCGCCAACGGAGCGTTCTTGACGATCGCCGCCGCTAGCTCCAATGCCGCGTCAAGCACCTCGCCCTTGGGCGCGAGCCGGTTGACGACACCGAACTCGTGGAAGCGCTCGGCCGGCATCGGGTCGCCGGTCAGGGCCAGCTCCATGACCACGTGGTAGGGCATCCGCTTGGGCAGCTGCAGCAGCGCGCCACCGGCGGCGACCAGTGAGCGCTTGGCCTCCGGGATGCCGAGCTTGGCCCCCTCGGCGGCGACGACCAGATCGCAGGCCAGCGCGATCTCGAAGCCGCCGGCGACCGCAAAGCCCTCGATCGCGGCGATCAGCGGCTTGCGCGCACCGCGCTGGGCGATGCCGGCGAAGCCGCGGTCGCCGAACCATGGCGACTCGCCCTTGACGAACGCGCCGAGGTCCATCCCCGCGCAGAAGAAGCCGCCCGCGCCGGTCAGGATGCCGAGCGCGAGGCCGTCGTCGGCATCGAGCTCATCGAGCGCGGCGGCGATCCCGGAGGCGACCGCGGCGTTGACCGCGTTGCGCACCTCGGGCCGGTTGATGGTGATGACGAGGACGCCGTCGCGGCGCTCGGTCAGGACAGCGGGCTGATCATCGGACATGGCGCGGGAATCTACCCGTACCCGCGCCATGCCGATATTGCGTCAGCGTCAGATCAGCGTGCCGCCTGCGGGCCGTCGAACGGCATCTTCATCGGCGCCCGCTTGGCGAGCGTCTGGGGCTCGTTGTCGGTCAAGTCCGTCGGCCGTTGGGCCAGCTTGGCCACGGCGTCGGCCGCCGCGTCGGAGAACTCGTCGAACGCCTGGAGGTTCAGGTTGCCCAGGTCATCGCAGGCCTGGTGGTAGCACGGGTCGTACGGCTCGCCCGCGGTACCGCCGTAGATCGCGGCCTCCGCCGCGGTCTTGATCTCCTCCGCACCGGCGAACGTGCCGCCAGCCGGAATGCCGACCTCGATGAACGGCCCGTAGTCCGAGCGTCCGTCAAACGGCGTCGACCGGCTCGCGAGCCCTCGACTCGCGAAGTGCTGGGTGAAGATCGACTCGATGATGTCGGAGCCGACGGGGCCCGGGCCGACGTCCGGGTTGTCGGAGCCATCGCCGTCATAGACCATCCGCACGTAGTTGGGCGAGGCCACCATGTCGAAGTTCAGGTTGGCCATGATCTGGTCGCGCTGCTCCTGGGTCAGGTTCTCCACGTAATGCGTGGACCCCAGCAGGTTCGACTCCTCGGCGCCCCAGAACGCGAACTGGATGTGGTTCTTGGGGTGCTTCAATGCCTTGGGCAGCTCCTCGGCGATCTCAAGGTCCTGCGCGGTGCCCGAGCCGTTGTCGTTGATGCCCGGACCCTCGAGGACGGAGTCGAGGTGCGCCCCGACGACGAGCGTCCGCGACGTGTCGCCCTTCTTGGAGTCGGCGAGCACGTTGTAGGTCTCGCGCGTCTCGTTGATGGTCGTCGTCTTGACGTGGAGCGTGACCGTCCCGGCCTGTGCGGCCTGGGCCAGCTCGTCGCCGACCGCGAAGCTCGTGAAGAGCACCGGCACACCCTTGGGACCACCGAGCGTCCCGCCCTGGGAGTCGGTCCGACCCTCCTGGCCCTCGTTGAAGATGATCACGGCGGTTGCGCCTGCCGCCACCGCGTTATCAACCTTGACGGCGAAGTCGCACGAGCCCCGCTGGACCAACGCGATGTTGCCGGCGGTGAACCCGGCGAAGTCCTCGGGCTCGCAGCCGCTGGTCGAGCTCGGCTCGGGCGTCGGTGGAAGCGTCACGTCGACGGCCTGCACGGTCGCGGTCACATCGCCGCTGCCGGAGTACTGCATGATGGTGAAGTCGCCTTCGGGACCTTGCGTGTAGACCTTGGCTCCGTCGCCGGTGCGCTCCAGCGTCGAGGGCTCCGTCTCCTCGAAGTACGGGAAGTCGAAAGGCTGGACGGTCACGTCATACCCGGCGTTCTGCAGGACGCTGACGACGTAGTCACGTGACTTGTTAAAGCCCGGCGTGCCAGATGCGCGCGTGTCGCCGTTGCGCTCGGCGATGTTGGCCAGTGCACGCTCGTGGCGCATCATGCCGGTGACGGTCACGGCCTGTTGCAGCTTGGCCGAGGCGTCGGCCTTCGGCTTCTTGGCGGTGGTGGGTGCCGCCGGCGCGATGGCCGGCAGGGTGGCGGGCGCCAAGAGCGCACACGCCACCACGGCGAGGGTTGCTCGCTTCACGAGAGGACCTCCGAAAAGTGGGACAGTGGAACCGCCGCACGCACGTTCCTCCGCACGCACGGCCGGACATGGCCTCTCGTTTGCCGAGATCGATCCGGCTGAAACCTCAGGCGGTCAGGCGACCGCCCCCCGTCATGCCGCGAGCGGCTCCTGCTCGGGCACCGACTGCGGCGCCTTGGTGAACTCGATCGCGCCATCCTCCAGCGCACCGCGCTTCAACATCATGATGTCGCGCGCGTAGTTTTGGTACAAGCGCCACGGGGCCCGCACGCCCTGGCGTGGAAACTGGTCGATCGCGCGCGCGACGTAGCCAGACTTCAGGTCGATGAAAGGCAGCGTCTGGAGGTTCGGGTCGTGGTTGCGCGGGGTGACCTGGTCGTAGCCGTTGGCGTCCATGTGGTTGAGCAGCCGGCAGACGTACTCGCAGGTCAGGTCGCACTTCAGCGTCCACGAGGCGTTGGTGTAGCCCAGCGCGATCGCCAAGTTGGGGATGTCGCTGAACATCATGCCCTTGTAGCCGATGGTCTCGTTGAGCGCGACCTCGCGCCCGTCGACCTCGACCTCCATCCCGCCCAGCGCGAGCAGGTTCAGCCCCGTCGCGGTGACGATGACGTCGGCCTCCAGCTCGGCGCCGGAGGTGAGCTTGACTCCGTTCTCGGTGAAGGTCTCGATCGTGTCGGTCGCCACCGAGGCCTTGCCGCTGCGCAGCGCCGTGAAGAGGTCGCCGTCGGGGACGAGGCAGACGCGCTGGTCCCACGGGTTATAGGTCGGCGTGAAGTGCGGGTCCAACGGGACGTTGTCGGGCAGCTGGCGCTGGACCATCTTGGCGATGAGGCCCTTGACGAGCTTGGGCGCGTGGCGGCTCAGGTGGAAGAAGATGCCCTGGGTGATGACGTTCTTCCAGCGCACGGCCGCGTAGGCGGCCTTGGACGGCAGGACGCGCCGGAGCGCGTTGGCGATCGGATCCTCGCCGGGCAACGTCAGGATGTAGGTCGGCGAGCGCTGGAGCATCGTCACGTGGCCGGCGGTCTCGGCCATCGCGGGAACGAGCGTCACGGCCGTCGCGCCGCTGCCGATCACGACGACGCGCTTGCCGGAGTAGTCGTAGTCCTCGGGCCAGTGCTGCGGGTGGATCAGCTTGCCGCCGAACCGGTCGAGGCCCGGAAAGTCCGGCGTGAAACCCTCGTCATAGCGGTAGTAGCCGGTGCAGGAGAAGACGAAGGAGGCGGTCAGCTCGACCGTCTCGCCGGTGTCGGTGCGCTGGGCGGTGACGGCCCAGCGGGCCTCCTGCGAGGACCATGCGACGCGGGTGACGCGGTGGCCGAAGCGGATGTGCTCGTCGATCCCACCCTCGGACGCCGTGTCGCGAACGTAGTCAAGGATCGCGGGGCCGTCGGCGATCGATTTCGCGGCCGTCCACGGGCGGAACGAGTAGCCCAAGGTGAACATGTCGGAGTCCGAGCGGATGCCCGGATAGCGGAACAGGTCCCACGTGCCGCCGATCGCGTCGCGCGACTCCAAGATGGCATAGGACTTGCCTGGGCAGTTGGCCTTCAGGTGATGGGCTGCGCCGATCCCCGAGAGGCCCGCACCGACGATCAGGACGTCGACGTGTTCCGTGGTCATGGCCGTGATGATACGGGCGAACGCCAGCGTTCAGACCAGGAAGAGTGTGAGATCGGGCTCACGCTCGCCGCGCAGGACCGCAAGATCGACCTCGACACAGCGCATCCCGCGCGACTCTGCAAGCACTCGCGCTTGCGGCTTGATCTGCTGCGCGGCCAGCACGCCTTGACAGTCGGCCATGGCCGGGTCTTCGCGCAGACGCTCCAGATAGCGCGTCAACTGCTCGACCGCATCGATCGTCGCGACCCGCTTGATCTCCACCGCGACCCAGCCGTCGTGCTCGTCGCGGCACATGAGGTCAACCGGCCCGATGTCGGTCGCCCACTCCCGCTTGACGAGCCGGAAGCCCTCGCCACACCAGTGCGGCTGCTCGGCCAGCAGCTCCTGCAGATGCGCCTCGACGCCATCCTTCTCCAGCGCCGCAGCCTCCCCCATGTCGTGCGTGACGTCGGAGACGACCTCGCTGATCGCGATGTCGAGACGGTCCTCGGTCGCCCCCGCGCGCTTGCGCACGACCATGTGGGTGAGGACCCCGTCGTCGCCTTCCTGGAACTCGACGACGGTGGGCGGGGTCATCCAGTTCTGGGGCTTGTGCGCTGACCCCCCGTCGTGCCAGACCGAGACGCCGCCGTCGTTCTTGATCATGAGCAGGCGGACGGCCTCGGGGAGGTGGGTTGTCAGGCGGCCGGTGTAGTCGACGGCGCAGCGGGCGACGATCAAGCGCACAACGGCAAGATATCTAGACCGCATGACGTCATCCGACGGTCTGCGTGGTCTTTGCGCGCGTTTCACACAACTATTCGCACGCCATGCTGAGACATAGCGTGCCCGACGTGTTCCGTTGGTCACCCCGGTACGCTCGGCGGGTGCCCGAGTTCACGCCGATGCCCCCTCGTGGGCACTACGTCGCCCAGGAAGTCGGCCAGCTCGCTGGCGTGTCGGGCGCCCGGATCGGCCAATGGGCCAGCTACGGCTATATCCGGGCCTCGCAGTCTGCGCCAGGCGAGTATCCGCGCGTTTACAGCTACCAGGACGTGGCCGAGGCGATCATCGTCCATGAGCTTCTCGAGCAGAAGGTCCCGCTAGCGGTGTTGCGCCCGGTCATCGATGGTCTTCGGGAGCAATACGGCGACTGGCCCTTGCAGCACGCCTCCCTTGAGACGGTCACCACGCCAGACATCGCCGTCGCAAGCCTCTTGGTGAAGGACGGAGGTCTCCGACTCGAACTGGGAGAGCACGGCTGGCAGACCGTCGAGCAAGCCACCGTGAATCCGAGGCGGGTTAGCATCGATCTCTCTCGTGGCGGCTGGGCGGCGCGCAAGCTCCCTGACCTGGAACACGTCGAGATCGACCCGGATCGACACTCGGGGGCGCCGGTCATTCGCGGTAAGCGAGTACCCGTGTCGCTCGTCGTTGAACTTGCCGGCACGTTCGAAGGCGACGAGACCCTGCGTGAGGACTACGACCTCACGGCCGACGAGATACACGACGCCCGCCGCTGGTGGGAAGCCATCACCAGCTTTACCCCCACCAGCGCGGCTGCGTAGCTCGCATCGCCATGGCAGGTCTGCGACTCATCATCGTTGACGCCGACCTGCCGCGCCGGCTCGCTCCTGAACTCGCTAAGCGGCATCGACCGGCGCTCTCGACGGCGGAACTCGGTCTCAGCGAGTTCAACGACCCGCAACTGCTCCAAGAGCTTGCGGTCCGCTTCGAATCACAATCTTGGGTCCTCATTACGGGCGACGACACGATGCCAGCTGAGCACGGCGAGACGATCGTGAAGACCCGCGCCACCATCGCGACGATCCATCCCGAACAGTCTCCTGGGATCACGCAAGATGCTTGGCGACGAGACATCGTCCATCGCTGGGCGCACGCGTTTCAAACGCAAGCTAACGGCGACGTTCGGCGCTACACCAGCAGCGGCTCTCGTCCTTGGACTGCGCGCCGCCGCCACATCCGCGCCGCGGCCGTCGGCGGGTGGATCCCCTGGCCACAAGCCCGCACCGGGACCCCCCGAGAGGACCCCGCACAGGCGGTCGAGCCCGCGGCGCAACCCGTCCCGCCGGAGCAGCTTCCCGGCCTATAGGCGACGGTCCGGAGGCCCGCGAGCGTCGCGGCAGCGCCCTGACGATCGTCGGTGACAAGGCGTCGATCGGCTGCTGCATGAAGGAGCGACGGCGCGCCACCGACAGCGCGCGGTCACGCCGGCGTCGCCGCCAGCGTCACCGAGCGCCGCAGGAACCGCCCGAAGCGTGCGGCTTCGTCCTCGACGGCCGCTAGCCCGTCAGCATCTGGCTTGGTGAAGAGCGTCGCCTCGACGGTGACGGCACGGGCCGTGAGGGTCCGCTTCCAGGAGCCGATGGTGGTGCCGTCGACCAGGATCGGGCGCTCGAGCAGGCCGCTGCGCGGCGGTTGCGCGGCGAGAACGACGCGGGCCTGGCGGTAGGCGATCGTCAGCTCGTCATACATCGGGATGAGATGCGCGCCGGTGCGCGCGGGCGCCGCCGGAGCGTCGGGGGCCGACCACCACGCCGCGCCATCGCCATCGACCTCGCACATCAGCTCGTCACCGACGAGCGCCAACCCCGCCTTGGCGTCGGCGACGGTCAGCCCCGACCACGTGGTGAAGTCCCTGATCGTCGCCGGGCCGCGACTGCGGAAGTAGCGGGAGATCAACTCGGCGAGGGCCTCCTCGCGATCCAGCGCTGACGCGGCCGCGACGCGCGCGTCAACCGACATGTAGGTCTGCTGCTTGCCGCGCCGTGGCCCGCTGCAGATCAGCGCCTCCAGCTCGGCGTACATCATCATGTAGGTCAACGCCAGTCGATCGATCTCGATCCCCGCGCCAGCGAGCGCGACGCCAAGCTCGGTGCGCGTGCGCGCCTCGCCGTCGCCCAGCGCGCCATCGATCACCGCCATGCCACGAGCGAGGATCGCCTCGTCGAGCCCAAGCTTCTTGTACCAGTACTTGTTGACCGCGTGGACGCGCGGCGCCGTCAACGCCAGCAGCCAGCGTAGGTCGGACGCGGCAACGACATGCCAGGTCGGTCGCACGAGGTGCGTGCGCACGAGCTCCCCCGACGCGAAGGCCTCCTCGATCACGTCGTCGGCGACCTCCTCGCCCATCCGCCGCGCGATCGACCACTGGACCTCGGCGTACTCCTGGCCCTGCATCGCGCCGAGCCACCGGACGACCGCGGCGGGCGTGCCGAGCGGATCGGCGCTCAGCCGCTGCACGGCGAGCCGCCGCCGGATGGTCGTCAACGGATCCACGGCGGCGGAGCCTACGCGGGGCCGCGGAGGTGGCTTGCGGCCCCTGCGCCCGGGAGGGGGCGCAGGGACCGGCAAGCGCATGGCGTTCTTGCCCGGAAGGCGCTGGCATCCGTTCCGGGGCGTCCGTGCCCTTGCCTCAAGATCTCCATCGGCCAGGGATTACGGAACCTGAAGGGCATGTCCCCGCGCGGACATCGAAGCCCCTAAAGCGTCGTGCCGCCCGTCCGCAATTGGACATCGTGACGCCGATGCTCGCCGAGGGTGAAGCACACCTCGGGCTCCTCAGCACCCGCAATCCAGGCCTCCAGGCGCTCGGCGAGCGCCGGCCCGTGCTTGAACGCGTGCCCCGAGCCGCCACCGACCAGCCAGACGCGCCCGCCGTGGGCCGGATGCGGCGAGACGACGAAGCGCTCGTCGGGCGTCATCTCGTATTGGCAGACGCGCGAGCCCACCAGCGGCGCGCCCGCCAGCGCGGGGAAGCGATGGCCTAGGTACGCGCGCGCGACGCGCTCGAGCTCCGGGTCGTTGCGCCGCTCGGCGGTCAGAGACTCGACGCCGGGACCCTCGACGTCGGGGCCGACCTTCACGCCGCGGCCATCGAGATCGCCCGTGCCGTAGGCGGCGCCGTCGAAGTCGACCCAGCCCGGAACGCCCGGCGCGGCCCAGCGGCCGTCGGCGCCGAAGTAGTAGACGTCCTGGTGGGTGATGCGCAGCTGCAGCACGTCGCTAAAGAGCGCCGCCATCCACGCCCCGCACGCCCAGACGACGTGATCGGCTTCGAGGACGCGGCCATCGTCGAGGACGACCCGCTCACCGTCGGGTCGCGCGACCGCGGTCACGCGTTGCGCCCCCGCCGCCACCGCGCGGTCGGCCAGCGCCCGCACGCCCTCGCGCGCCCGCAGCAACCCGGCCTCGGGCTCCAGCAGCGTGAACGCGAGATCGTCGGCGTAGACGGAGGGAAACAGCCGCGCGGGATCGACGCGCTCGTTCGGGATCCCCAGCCGTGTGAGGACCCGCTCGCTCGCCGCCTCCCACCCATCGGCGCGGCGCGCGAACCACGCGACGCCGGCCTCGGAGACCAGCCGCGGATCGAGCTCGCGCCAGAGCTCCAGCGCCCGTCGCGACATCCGCGCGTGCAGCTCGTCGTCGCCATGGCTGGCGCGGATCAGTCGCGACTCGTCACCGCTGCCCGACCGCACATGACCCGGCGAGAACTGCTCGACATGCGTCACGCCCCATCCCGAGCGGGCGAGGCGGTCGGCGAGCGACGAACCCAGCACACCGGCGCCCACGACCACGACGGAAGACGTCATGGCCGGGACGCTACCGCGCGCCCACACGGCGTCGAGGGACGATTCGATCTCGCTGTACGAGATTCAGTCGTCCCTCGACGTGCCCGCGGCGCCTACTTCACCTTAAAGGCGATGTACTTCGACGTCGTCTTCTTCCACGGCGCCTGGCCCTGGTAGACGACGCGCACGCGCCACTTGCCCTTGAACTTCAACTTGGCCTTGAAGGTGAAGGGCTTGTTGGCCGGCTTGAGCCCGCCAACCAGCTTGCGCCACTTGCCCTTCTTGTTGCGGAACTGCCACTCGACGGCAACCTTGCCGCCCAGCGACGGGACCGAGCCCGCGGCCTTGGCCGCCTTGGCGCGCGAGATCGAGCCGGCAATCTTGCACACGCGCTTCTTGCAGACGATCTTCTTGGACTTCAGCTTGACCTGGGGCGTCAGCGTCGACTTCAAAGACCCGGCATTGACCTTGACCACCGGGATCTTCTGAACCGACGTGTTGCCGTTCTTGTCCAGCGCCGTGACCTCGATGGTGTGCGGGCCAAGTGCGAGCTTGCCCGACCCCTGCCACGGAGCAAGGCCGACCGGCGCGTTGTCGGTCAAGTTGTCGGTGAAGTTGCGGACGGCCTGGCCGCCGTCGAACGAGAAGGTGATGCGCGCGATGCCGACGCCACCGTCGCTGGCCGCGGCCGACAGGTCGAGCTTGTCGACGAACTGCTGGCCGGACGTGGGCTTGACCACGCGGATCGCCGGCGCGTCGAAGTCGCCGCATGGTCCAGCCGCCCCGCCGCCGGCCGCCGCGACGGAGCGGAACGCGCCCAACGCCGGCTTCGGCGAGCCATCGGTGCGCAGCAAACCATAGTGGTTGAGCTCGTCAACCGGCTCGCTACTGGTGTCACGCATGGTGAACCAGTCGGCCTTGGTGACATACGGGTCGTTGGCAAGGCACGCATAGGCCTTGGTCAGGAACGCGGCCTGGTTGGCCTCGCTGACGCCAGACGGCTTCTGGCCGGCCCACATACCGCGCGTGCAGGAGGTCGGGCCGCCGTTGGTCGAGGACCAGCCGAGCTCGCTCATCCAGATCGGCTTGCCGCCGTCGCCGTGGGCGACCATCGTGTCGCGCACCGTGCGGTAGCCCAGGAACGTGAAGCGCGCCAGCACGCCGTTGTCCCGGTAGAACTCGTCCGGCCCGCGGTCCAGGCACGCGGTGTCGGTGTGGACCGCGACGACGTCGAAGGAGCCACCCGCGCCGGCGGTGTAGAGGTTCTCCAGCCAGCCGTAGTTGTTGCCCGTCGTCGGGCCGGCCACGACGGCCGCGCTCGGGTCGCCAGCCTTGATGCCCGCATAGGCGGCCTTGAGCATGGCGGCGTACTTGATGGGGTCGGGGCCGGGATGCCAGAAGGCGTTCTCGTCGGGCTCGTTCCAGACCTCATAGCCCGCGACCTTGCCGACGGTCTTGTTGTGGGCCGCGAAGCGCTTGAGGAAGTCGCCGAAGTCGTTCGGGTCGGTCGGCGGGACGGCGACGTCCGGAGAACCGCCGTTGGACCACGCGGGCGCCTCGGTGACGACGAAGAGCGGCTCGATGCCGGCGGCGTTGAGCTGCCTGATGGCTGCGTCGAACGTGTTGGAGATGTTGAGCAGGTTGACGTCGTTGGACGGGTACTGGTTGCGGTGGTTGGGCTCGAAGGCGTTCCACAGCGCGAAGATGCGCACCGACTTGGCACCGGCGTCGATCGCCTCGGTGATGCGGTCGGGCGTCGGAGCGCCGGCGAGGTTGACGCCAGGTGCGGCCGCCTGCGCGGCCGATGGGACGGCCAGCGCCACGAGGGCGGCCAGCGGAAGCAAGATCTTGGGAAGGCTCATGAAATGGGGGCGCGGCGTGGCGCGAGGGGTCGCGGTCCTTTGGTCTCACAGATCGGAGGTCTGTGAACGCGCTTGAACGGATTCCGTTCCGTTGCGGACACCTTTGGACGCGCTAGCGTCAGGTTTCATGAGCGTTGTCGTCCGTCTGTCCACCAATCCGGCTGACGTCTCAGATGTCGTCTGGCGTGGTCCCCTGGCGGACGTCGATGCGTTCGTCGCCGCCGCACGCGCCGCCCGTGCGGCCCAGCCGGGGTGGGCCGCGACGCCTGCCCCGCGCCGCGGGCGCGCGATCCAGCAAATCGGCAGGATCGTTGAGGCCAACAAGGAGGCGCTCGCCCGCCTCGTCACGCGCGAGATCGGCAAGCCGTACCCCGAGGCGCTCGGCGAGGTCCAGGAGATCGTCGACACCTGTGACTTCTTCCTCGGCGAGGGCCGCCGGCTCTACGGCCAAACCGTGCCGAGCGAGATGCCCGACAAGCAGCTGTTCACGTTCCGCGTGCCGGTCGGCGTCGCGGCGATCATCACCGCCGGCAACTTCCCGGTGGCGGTTCCGTCCTGGTACCTGGTGCCGGCGCTGTTGTGCGGCAACACGGTCGTGTGGAAGCCGGCGGACTACACGCCGGCGCTGGGCGAGGCGCTCGGCGCGCTCTTTGCGGCCGGCGGCCTGCCGGACGGCGTGCTGACCGTCCTGCAGGCCGACGGGCCGACGACCTTCACGGGGCTGGAGCGCGCGTTGGACGAGGGCTTGGTCGACAAGGTCGGCTTTACGGGCTCCTCGGCCGTCGGGCGCGAGATCGGCGCGCTCTGCGGCCGCCACCTGCAGTCGCCGTGCCTGGAGCTCGGCGGCAAGAACCCGATGGTCGTCACCGCCGACGCCGATCTCGACCTGGCCGTCGAGGGCGCGCTGTTCGGCGGCTTCGGCACGGCGGGCCAGCGCTGCACGTCGCTGGGCACCGCGATCGTCCACGAGGACGTCTACGAGGACTTCGTTGCCCGCCTGACCCGCGCGGTGGAGGCAGCGCCGATCGGCGACCCGATGGCCGAGGGCGTCCTCTACGGCCCAATGATCGACGAGAAGTTCTTGGAGCGCTTCGTCGATCACCACCTCGGGCTGATCGCCGATCACCATGCCGTCAGCGGCTCGACGGGCGTCGGGCAGATCACGGACAACAACCCGCGCGCCGGCTTTGTGGGGGACTGCGAGCGCGGGCTCTACGTCCACCCCACGATCGTCGCCGGCGTGCGCATCGACGACGAGCTGGCCAACACCGAGACGTTCGGGCCGCTGGTCGGGGTGGCCCGATACGGCTCCTTTGACGAGGCGATCGCCTTCGCCAACGGCCACGGCTACGGGCTCTCGTCGGCGATCTACACCAACAACCCGGCCAGCGCGCTGCGCTTCCGCGAGCGGGTGAGCGCCGGGATGGTGTCGGTTAACAACTCGACCTCGGGCGCCGAGGCGCACCTGCCCTTCGGCGGCAACGGGAAGTCGGGCAACGGCTCGCGCCAGTCCGGCGTCTGGGTGCTGGACCAGTTCACGCGCTGGCAGTCGATGAACTGGGACTACGCGGGCAAGCTGCAGAAGGCCCAGATGGATGTCGATGATGTCGACGCCGACCTCGGCTTCCGGCTGGAGGATTGAGCGCGATGGCCGACGAACACCTCGAAATGACGGCAGATGGCCGATAGGCCCGACATGGATCGCCCCGCCCCCGACCTGGACGGCCTCGCGGCGATCATCGCCGTCGACGCGCTGGCCGACGGCCTGCCGATCAGCTGGGTCAGCCCCGGCTTCGAGCTGCTGACCGGCTACGGCGCCTCCGAGGTGCTTGGCCGCAACGCCAAGCTGCTGCAGGGGCCAGACACCGACCCGCGCTCGATTTCGGTCCTGACCGAGGCGATCGCCGCGGGCCGCGACGCCTACGTCACGTTGCTGAACTACCGCGCCGACGGCACCCCGTTCTGGAACGAGGTCGCGATCGCGCCCGAGCGCGACGGCGAGGGCAAGCTCGTCCGCTGGCTGGGCACCCAGCGCGACGTCACCGACCGCATGCGCCAGAACGCCCGGCTGCACGAGCTCGCCTACTACGACGCGCTCACCGGGCTGCCCAACCGCTCGGCGCTGCACGACGAGCTGCGCTCCGCGATGCATCGCGCGCGCGTGCACGAGACTGAGCTGGCGCTGCTGCAGGTCGATGTCGACGACTTCCGCCGCGTCAACGAGAAGTGGGGCCATCAGGCGGGCGACGCGCTGCTGCGGGTCATCGCCGATCGCCTGCGCTCCGTTGTCCGGCCCCAGGATCTGCTGGCGCGCCAGGGTGGCGACGAGTTCGCGTTGTTGCTCAAGGACCTGCCGACCGGCGAGGGCGAGCGCGTCGCCAAGGAGCTGGCGGCGCGCCTGCTGGCGGCGGTGCGCGAAGCGCCGCACGTCGTTGGCGACCTGCGCCTGGAGATCCGCGTGAGCCTCGGCATCGGCCTCTATCGTCAGGGCACGACTACGACGTCTGCCGATCTGCTGCAGGACGCCGACGTCGCCGTCGAGTCCGCGAAGGCCGCGGGCAAGGACACCGTCCGGATCCACCGCGCGATCTCCGGCGAGGCGGTCCTCGTTCCCGACGACGCCTTCGACCCCACCGCGGCCGGCGACGCGCTCGACGACGTTCTGGCCGAGGGAGCGATCACCGCGCTCTATCAGCCGATTGTGGATCTCGCCTCGGGTGAGCCGCTGGGCTACGAGGCACTCGCGCGTGGGCCGGAGGGCTCACCGCTGCACCGTCCTGACCGACTGTTCGCGGCGGCGGCCGCGGCGGAGCGTGTTGTAGAACTGGACTGGGTCTGCCGGATCGTCGCCGTGCGCGGTGCGCTGGAAGCGGGCCTGGGCCGCACGTCATCGTTGTTCCTTAACTGCGAACCGGTCGCGATCGGGACGCCGTGCCCGGGAGAACATTTGGCGTTGTGGGAGCGCGCGCAGCGCGAGCTCGACCTCGTCCTGGAGATCACCGAGCGCGCCGTGACCGCGCGACCGGCCGAGCTGGTGCGGGTTGTTGGTGGCGCACGGAGCGCCGGCCACGGGATCGCGCTCGATGACGTCGGCGCCAACGTGCGCTCGCTCGCCCTGCTGCCGCTGGTCGAGCCCGACGTCATCAAGCTCGACCTGCGCCTGGTGCAGGACCGGCCGTCGACCGACCAAGCCGCGATCGTCAGCGCCGTCGCGGCCGAGCACGAGCGCACGGGCGCGCAGATCCTCGCCGAGGGGATCGAAAGCGAGGAGCATCTGACGATCGCCCGCTCGCTCGGCGCGACGCTGGTGCAGGGCTGGCACGTCGGCCGGCCCGGGCCGCTGGTGGCGCCGCTGCCGGTTGCGCGCGTGCGCCGCCATACGGCGACCGCGCCGGTGCTGCCGGGGTCGACGCCGTTCGAGGTCGTCGCGGCCGTTCGTGAGACCGGTGAGGCGACTAAGCGCTTGCTGCTGCCGATGAGCCACCACCTCGAGGCGCGGGCCCTGCGCATCGGCGAGGGCGCGGTGATCTTGTCGGCCTTCCAGGAGGCGCGCCACTTCACCGCAGCTACTGTGCGCCGGTATGAGGAGCTGGCGCGGCGGTCGTCGCTGGTCGCGGCCTTTGCCGTGGGGTTGGCGGATGAGCCGGTCCATGGTGTGCGGGGCGCGCAGCTCGATCCGGATGACGTCTTGGCCGGGGAGTGGTCGGTAATCGTGTTGGGGCCGCACTTCGCGGGGGCTTTGGTCGGCCGCGACCTTGGTGATGTCGATCGCGCGGATGGCGAGCGGCGATTTGCGTTCGCGACGGTGTACGAGCGCGGGCTGGTGATCGCGGCGGCGCGGACGTTGTTGTCGCGGATCGCGCCGCGGGAGCGGGCGGGAAGGCCGGAGGCGTAGGGGGCGGCCGTCGCGCCGGCGCGCCGCGCTGCGGCGGGGGGCTCGCGGCGTCGTGGCGCTCAGTGCGCGCGGCGTCCTGGCGCCCAGTGCGCGCGGCGTCCTGGCGCCCAGTGCGCGCGGCGTCGTGGCGCCCAGTGCGCGGCGTTGGTCGGGGTGCGCAGCGGGGTCTGTCGGCACCGAGGGAGTGAGAGCTGGGTGAGGTGCGAAGCGCCTCCAATCGTCCGTTACGCCTGGGCCCGGGAGCCTCGCAAGGCCCCGGACGAATGGTGAGCAACTTGGACCGCACCTAGACCGCGATATGCGCGGTCAGCGAGCGAGTGGGATTCGGGCCCGAATCCTGGTCGTCTCGTCGCTCTCCGCTAGGAGCTCGGGCTGCCCAACGGGGGTGGGCGGACGACCGGAGGCGCCTCGCGGCCCCCACCCGCTCTCACTCCCTCGGTGCCCACAGACCCCGCCGCGCGCCGCCAGCCCACGCCACGAGCTGAACGCCAACCACGCCCGCCCCAACAAACCCCGCCCCGCCGAACCCCAAACGCAGCGAGCGGAAAGCCAACCTCAGCCCAGCCCACCCAACGGGTCCGCCCACACCGGCGGCCCCTCGCGGTGCCACCGCGGCGATGTCGTCGGCGGCGGCGTCAACGCCGCGCGCGCCACCAACAGCGACGGCGCCGCATCGGCCAAGTGCTCGCCCAGCGCCGCCGCGAAGTCCTCACCCACCCCATCGACGGCGCTAGCCCGCACCCCAAAAGCACCCGCAAGCGCCACGAAGTCCGGCGTCTCCAAATCGACACCAAACGGCTCCACCCCACTCTGGGCTTGGTCGAACCGCAGCATCCCGTAGCCACCGTCATCCACGACCACCACCGTCAGCGGCAACCCCTCCTGCTTGGCCGTCGCCAGCTCACCGCACGCAAACAGGAAGCCACCGTCACCACAGACCGCGAGCGTCGGCCCGGCCACCGCCGCCCCCAGCGCCGCCGGGAACGCGTAGCCGAGCGTCCCCCACCCCATCGGGTACTGGAAGCGGCGCGGGCCGGCGGGCATATACATCCCAGCCAGCCAGTAGCCCGGGATGCACATGTCGGCGACCACGATCACGTCGTCGGGCACAACCCGCGCGAAGTCCTCCAAGAACGCGATCTCATGCGGATGATCACCGCGCAACGACCCGCGGGCGCGGCGGCGGACCGTGACGAGATCGGCCCAGACATCGGCACCCGCCGGCGGCAGCCCGGCCGCCAGCGCGCGAGCGGCCAGCGCCGCATCGGCCTCGACCAGCACATCCGGCACGTAGTTCTTGCCAGCGTCGCGCCCGTCGATGTTGATCGACAACAGCTTCCGCGGCCGCGGCAACCGCCAGTTCATGGTGTTCATGCCGTCGAAGTCGGTCCCGATCGCGATCACGACATCGGCCTCGTCCCACAGCTCCCCGACCGCCGGCAGATGCGGCGGCAGACCGACCCCGCACGGATGCTCAACACCGACCAGTCCACGCGAGCTGAAGGTCGTTAACACCGGCGCGCACAAACGCCGCGCCAGCTCGGCGACCTCGGGACCGGCATCAAGCGCGCCGCCACCCGCCCAGATCAGCGGCTTCCACGCGCCCGCCAGCAGCTCCAGCGCCTCGCCGACGTCCGGCTCTGCGGCCACGACCTCGGGCGCGAACTCGCCAACGTCCCAGCGCGGCCCGCGCGCCGAGAGGCGATCGGTCGGGATCTCCACAAACACCGGCCGCCGCGGCGCCTCGAACGCGACCGCGATCGCGCTCTCGATGTCGGCCGGATCTTCCAGACGGAAGATCTCCTTCGTCACCGGCGCAAACAGCGCACGCTGGTCTGACCCCTCGTGCAACGCGCCCCCGACCACGCCACGGCGCTTGAGCGCCGTTGGGATGTCGGTCGCGATGACGACAATCGGCGAGCGCGAGGCCCACGCCTCACCGGTCGCCCCGATCGTGTTCGCCGCACCCGGCCCGGTCGTCACCAACGCGACGCCGACCTCGCCGGTCGCGCGCGCGTAGCCGTCGGCCGCGTAGGCCGCGGCCTGCTCGTGGCGCACGCCAATCAGCCGGATCGACGACCGGCGCAGCGCCTCCCACGCGGCGAGGTTGTGCACGCCGGGCAGGCCGAAGACGACCTTGACGCCGGCGCGCTCCAAGCCGGCCACGAGCTGGTCGGCACCGGTGGCTGTCATGCGGCCGGCAACACCCGCGGCTGCGCAGCATGCAACCGCTCCAACAACACGGCGACCTCTTCGTCCTCGGGCGCCAACCCCAACGCACGTTCCGCCGCGGCGATCGCATCGCTCACCCGGTCGGTCCGCGCCAGCGCGTGCGCGTAGCGCGACCACGCGTCGGCCCGCTCGCCGTCCAGCAGCGTCGCCTGCTCGGTCGCCGTGACCTCGCCACCGAGATCACCACCAAGATGGTGCGCCAGCGCGAGGTCGAGCAGGCCCTCGACCGTCGGCCCCAGCCGCCGCGCGGTCTCCAGCGCCGCCAGCGCTCCCGCGCGGTCCATCAGCGCCAGCCGCAGCCGGCCGACGCGCTCCCACGCACCCGCATCGGTCGGTCCCAACTGCGCCGAGCGCAGCGCCGCCTCGGCGGCCAGGTCGATCGCCCGCATGTCCTCGTAAATCCGCGCGGCGTAGCGCTGGGCGGCCGGGCGTGTCGGGTCGTGGCGGATCCAGTCGCGCACCGCGCGCCCCGCGGCAAGCAGATCCCCCGCCTGCCAGAAGGCGAGCGTCAGCAGCCGCAGGACCGAGATGTTGGTGGGCTCGGCATCACGCGCATAGATCAGCCGCCGGGCCGCGAGCTGGTAGTCGCCCTCGACCATCGCGTGCTGAGCGGCGGTCATGAAGCGCTGCACGCGTTCGTGGCCGGGGTCGGGCTTGGAGAAGTCGACGAACTGCAGCGAGCCGGCAGGAACCGTGCGCACGCCGGGCTGGAAGCGCACGCGCGCCCACTGCTGGACGTCATCGCCACCGCCGGTGAAGTAAATGCCCGCGACCTCGCCCACGCCCCATTCCGGATAGGAGAGACAGCGCGCGTAGCGGTGCACGACCGAGTGGTCGGGAACGCGTGAGCCGAACGGGTCGTTCTTGGCGCGGTCGGCGTCGTGCGCGCGCCGGGCCTGGTCCTCCTCGTAGGCGCGGCGTCCGGCCTCGGCGCGGTAGGCGCGCGTGGCCGCGGCGCTGGCCTTGACCGCGTTGCGCGACACGCGCCCGCCCCGCGAGCCCTCGGCCAGGTTCTCCAGCTGGTCGGCCGCCTCGTTGATGGCCTTGAGGTGACGCTCGTGCTCGATCTGCTTGCCGGGCGGCGCAAGGTCGGGGTGCCAGACCTTGGCCTGCTTACGCCGTGCGAGCTGAACATCGCGCTTCTCGAACGGGGGCTCGAGCTCCAGCAGGAGGAGCGCCTGTTCGATGTCGAGGACCTGCGGCACGACCTTCGAGAGTATCGGCCGAACACATAGGCTCCTAGATGTTGCCCCTGGCTGATTACACGACGCTCCGGCTCGGCGGGCCCGCCGGCCGCCTGATCGAGGCACGCACCGACGAGGAGCTGATCGCGGCAGCTGCCGACGACGATGCGCTGCTGCTCGCCGGCGGCTCGAACGTCGTGATCGCCGATGCCGGCTTCCCCGGAACCGTCGTTCGGATCCTCACGCGCGGGATCGCGCGCGACGGGAACGTCCTGCACGTCGCAGCGGGTGAGGTCTGGGACGACCTTGTCCGCTTCGCCATCGCGCACGGCCTGGCTGGCATCGAATGCCTGAGCGGGATCCCGGGCTCGGTCGGCGCGACACCGATCCAGAACGTCGGCGCGTACGGCCAAGAGGTGAGCGAGACCATCATCTCGGTGCGGGCCTACGACCGCCGCGGTGGTCGCACCGTCGACCTGAAGCCCGAGCAGTGTGGCTTTGGCTATCGCGACTCGATGTTCAAGCGGTCGCCAGGATCGTATGTCGTCCTGCGCGTCTCGTTCGCGCTGCAGAGCAGCGAGCGTGCGCGGCCGATCCGCTACGCCGAGCTGGACGCTGCGGCCGGCGAGGCGCCCTCGCTGGCCGCCGTGCGCGAGGCCGTTCTGGGGCTGCGCCGGAGCAAGGGCATGGTGTTGGACCCCGACGATCCCGACACCTTCAGCGCCGGCTCGTTCTTCACCAACCCGATCCTCGACGCCCCAGCGCTCCCGGACGGTGCTCCCGCGTTCCCCCAACCCGACGGCCGCGTCAAGACCAGCGCCGCCTGGCTTATCAACCACGCCGGCTTCGCCAAGGGCTATGGCAATCCGGACGGCATCGCGATCTCCAGCAAGCACGTGCTCGCGCTGACCAACCGCGGCGCGGGTACGACGGCCGAGCTCGTGGCGCTCGCCCAGGAGATCGCGCGCGGCGTCGAGACGGCCTTCGGGGTCGCGCTGCATCCCGAGCCGGTCTTCGTCGGGCACGTCTGGGATCCGATCCCGGCCTGAGCCTCCTATCCTGGAGGCTTCATGGCTCCTCAGTACATCTTCCAGATGCAGCGGCTCACGAAGGCCTACGGGCCCGAGAAGCCGATCCTCAACGACGTCTCGCTCTCGTTCCTCTCCGGGGCGAAGATCGGCGTCCTCGGCTACAACGGCGCCGGCAAGTCGACGCTGCTGAAGATCATGGCCGGCATCGACACCGACTTCCGCAGCGGCGAGGCGATGCTCGCCCCCGGCGCGACCGTCGGCATGCTCGAGCAGGAGCCCCAGCTCGACGAGACCAAGACCGCGCGCGAGAACGTGCTGGACGGCGTCGCCGAGACCAAGGGGCTGATGGACCGCTTCAACGAGCTCGCGGCCAACTACACCGACGAGACCGCCGACGAGTTCGCCGAGCTCCAGGCCAAGATTGACGCCGTCGACGGCTGGAACCTCGACACGACGATCGATTACGCGATGGACGCGCTGCGCTGCCCGCCGGCCGACGCCGACGTCACCAAGCTCTCGGGCGGTGAGCGCCGCCGCGTCGCGCTCTGCCGCCTGCTGCTCAGCGCTCCCGACCTGCTGCTCCTCGACGAGCCGACCAACCACCTCGACGCCGAGTCGGTCTCCTGGCTGGAGCGCTACCTGGCCGACTACAAGGGCGCCGTCGTGGCCGTGACCCACGATCGCTACTTCCTCGACAACGTCGCCGGCTGGATCCTTGAGCTCGACCGCGGCCGCGGCATCCCCTACGAGGGCAACTACACCTCGTGGCTGGCGCAGAAGGAGAAGCGCCTGGAGATGCAGGAGCGGCGCGATCTGGCCAAGGAGCGCATCATCAAGGCCGAGCTCGAGTGGGTCCGCAAGAACCCCAAGGGCCGCCAGACCAAGCAGAAGGCCCGTATCTCCAACTACGAGGCCTTGGTCGCCGAAGAGAAGAACATCAAGCTCGACGACGTCCAGATCCACATCCCGATCGCCACGCACCTGGGCAACGTCGTCGTCCAGGCCGAGAAGCTGCGCAAGGGCTTCGGCGACAAGCTGCTGATCGACGACCTTGAGTTCGACCTGCCACCCGGTGGCATCGTCGGCGTCATCGGCCCCAACGGCGCGGGCAAGACCACGCTCTTCAAGATGATCGCCGGCCAGGAGGAGCCCGACGAGGGCGCGCTGCGCATCGGCGACACGGTGCAGATCTCCTACGTCGACCAGAGCCGCGACTCGTTGGACCCTGAGAAGTCGGTCTGGGAGGAGATCTCCGGCGGGCTGGAGCAGATCACGGTCGGCACGCGTGTCATGAACTCGCGCGCGTACACGAGCGGGTTTAACTTCAAGAAGGCCGAGCAGCAGAAGAAGATCAAGATGCTGTCGGGCGGTGAGCGCAACCGCGTGCACTTGGCCAAGCTGCTGCGCACCGGCGGCAACCTGTTGCTGCTCGACGAGCCGACCAACGACCTCGACACCGACACGCTGCGCGCGCTCGAAGAGGCGCTGCTCAACTACGCCGGCTGCGCGGTGGTCATCTCCCACGATCGCTGGTTCCTGGATCGCGTCGCGACGCACGTGCTCGCGTTCGAGGGCGACTCGAAGGTGACGTGGTTTGAGGGCAACTTCGAGGCCTACGAGCAGTGGCGCCACGACACCCTCGGCGACGAGGCCGACCGGCCGCACCGCATCACCTATAAGAAGCTGACGCGGACCTAGCTCGAGCTAGGCGACGAGCCCGGGGATCCGCGCCAGCGCGGCGGGGATCTCACGGGCCATGTCGATCACGACGTCGGCGCCGGTCAGATCTGACGGCCGGAACGGGCCGGTCGCGATCGCGATGACGTGGACGCCGTCGGCACGGGCGCAGGCGATGTCGCGCGGCGTGTCGCCGATGACGACGGTCTGCTCGCGCGGGTAGGACGCGATGCCGCGCGCGGCGGCGTGGCGTGCGCGAGCGATCTCCGGCAGGTCGGTGCGATCTTCGGAGTCCGAGCCGTACGCACCCCCGCCGCGCGCGAAGTGATGGCCGATCCCGGCGCGATCGAGCTTGCGCCGCGCGACGCACTCGAAGTTGCCGGTTAGCAGCGCGAGGTCGACGTCGTCCCGCGCGGCGAGCAGGTCGAGCACCTCCGGGACGCCCGGCGCCACGTGGGCCGACAGGTCTTCGGGGCAGCGCTGGGCGAACTCGGCGCACGCCATCACCTGGACGTCGCGCGCACGATCGTCGATCCGTTCGGCGGGCACGCCGGCCAACGTCAGGATCGAGCGGGCGATCGCGCCATCGGTGCGGCCGGCGGCCTCGACCTTGCCGGTCGGCAGCTCCTGAAGCTGGTGGATCCGGCGCAGCGCGACGTAGATCGACTCCGCGTGCTCGCGCGAGGCCTTGAGCATCAGCGTGCCGTCGATGTCGAAGAGCAGTAGCAACGCTCGGAATAAGACCACATCCGAATTCTTCGGCAGCGCGCCACGCATCCACGTATGCTCAGTATCTCTTTTTCATACACACGAATATTCGAGCCGCCGGCGGGCGCGATGACATCTAAGAGGGCAGGTCCAAGGACAGGAACCGGGACTGGAACGGCCAGGGAGCGGCCGCGGCGCTGGCGTGCGCGCGGCACGGCGTTGATCCGCAGCGCCGAGAACGCCGAGGACTTCCAAGAGTTCTACGCGGCCAACGTCCAGCGCGTCGTCGCGTTCTTCGCACACCGCATCGTCAACACTGATGTCGCGCTGGACCTGGGGGCCGAGACGTTCGCGATCGCGCTGCAGCGCCGGCGCCAGTTCCGCGGCGGCACCGACGCCGAGGCCGAGGCATGGCTGTTTGCGATCGCCCGCAGCCAGCTGTCGCACTACTGGCGTCGCAGCATCGCCGAGCGCCGGGCGATGGCGCAGGTCCGCGCGGATCCGCCATCGCTCGCGCAGTCCGAGCTGGATCGGATCGAGGAGCTCGCCAGCGTGTCGGAGCTTCGCCGCCGCGTGCGGCGCGCGATCGCCGAGCTTAACGCGCTTCAGGCATATGCGGTCACTCAGCGGGTCGTCGAGGAGCGCGGGTACGCCGACCTTGCCCAGGAGCTCGGCGTGTCGCAGGACGTCGTCCGCGCGCGCGTGTCGCGTGGGCTGCGGACGCTCGCCGTGGCGGTCGGGTAGGGCTACCGCTCGAAGGACGTGCCCGGCGTCAGGCGCTGGGCGAAGGCGGCGGCGAGCTTGGCGGCGTTGAGCACGTCGTCGAGCTGGACCAGCTCGACCGGCGAGTGCATGTAGCGCAACGGCAGGCTGACCAGGCCCGTCGGGATGCCCGAGCGGCTGATGTGGATCGCATCGGCGTCGGTGCCCGTGAAGCGCGCTGAGGCCGACAGCGTGTGCGGGATCTCCTGCGCTTCGGCGGTCTCCAGGAGCAGTTCGGAGACCTGCGGGTGGATGGTCGAGCCACGCTCGATGACCGGGCCCGAGCCGAGCGGGTGGGTGCCGTTCTCGCGCTCGTCGACGCCTGGCGCGTCGGTGGCGTGGGTCACGTCGATGACGAGTGCGACGTCGGGGCGCACCGCGTGCGCGAACGTGCGCGCGCCCGCGAAGGTGATCTCCTCCTGGACTGCGGCGACCGCGACGACGTCGCCGGCCGCGCCTCCGGCCTCGGCGACCAGGCGCGCCGCTTCGTAGGCCACGAAGCAGCCGAGGCGGTTGTCCATCGCGCGGCCGATGACGCGATCGTTGGGCAGCTCGACGGGATCGCCCGCGATCACCGCGACGTCACCGATGCGCACCAGGCTCTTGGCCTCGTCGCCGTCCTTGGCGCCGATGTCGATATGGAGGTCCTTCATCTCGGCGGCGACCTTGCGCTCGTCGGGCTTGAGGAGGTGGATGGGCTTCTTGCCGACGACGCCGGGGATGACGCCCTCGCGCGTGCTGACTTCGACGCGCTGGCCGACGAGGATGCCCGGGTCCCAGCCGCCGACGCCCGTGACGGCGAGGTAGCCCTTGTCGTCGATGTGGGTGACGATCAGGCCGATCTCGTCGATGTGGCCGACGATCGCGACGGTCGGTCCTGAGCCGGTGGGTGGGTGGGTGCCGCTCACCCGGGCGGTGACCGTGCCCATGACGTCGGTGTGCACCTCGGCAAACGGCGCGCACGCGGCGGCGAAGGCCTTGGCGGGTGCGGTCTCATAGCCCGACGGGCCCGTGGCGGTGAGCAGGCTGCGCAGGACGTCGGGGAGTGGCATCCGCGGCAGGCTATCGCGCGCCCTAGCGGCGCCGTTGATCACCTACGGACCGTAACCTCCGGCAGGTTTCGCAGTTGCAGATGGTGCGGTAACCCGTATCGACAAGGGCTACCACCTCGATCAGAGTGCCTGCCGCTTCCCCATGATCCGCGTTCTCGTCGTCGACGACCACCCAGTTTTGCGAGCAGGGCTTGAAGCCGTGCTGCGCGCCGAGCCCGGGTTTCGCTGCGTAGGCGGCGCGGAGGATGGCACGACGATGTGGGTGCTGCTGCGTCGCACGCGCCCAGACGTGGTCGTCCTTGACCATCGCTTGGGCGACGAGGACGGCATCGAGCTCTGCCGCGCGCTGCGCACCGAGCCTGACGCGCCATCGGTCCTGCTCTACACCGCCGACCCGAACAGCTCGCTGGAGCGCTTGGCGCTGGAGGCCGGAGCCTCGGGCCTGGTCGACAAGGCCATCGATGTGGGGGCGCTCTTCGACGCGATCCGCGTCGCGGGGCGGCGGACGGGCGGGTCGGGCGCGAACGTCCGGGTCGCCTGAGCGAGCGTGAGCGTCCAGGCCGCCTGAGCGAGCCCGAACGTCCAGGTCGCCTGAGCGAGCCCGGGCTCGCCACGCAAATCGTCCGCACGCACGCACGTGGGACCGCGCGTGGGCCTGTTGAGCGCGATCACACCGCGCTGCACAGGCCCACCCGCGCAGGTCACGCCGCAGCGATTGCCTGGGCCCGTTCAACGCGACGGCATCGCGTCAGACAGGCCCACCTCTCGGCGGGGTCAGGCCGCGCGGAGCGCTCGTAACGCGAGGACGCGGAGTAACTCGTCCGCGATCGCCGCAGGCTCATTGCAGAGGCGATGCCACGTGTAACGGAGTGTTTGCAAGCCGCGTGCGGCCAAGATGCTGTCGCGACGGCGATCGGTCTGGAAGTTCCGAGCGGTCCCGTGCACGTGACGTCCGTCGAGCTCGACGATCACACCCTCGGCCTCAAACAGCGCATCCACCTCATACAGGCGGTCGCCCCCGTCGACATGTACGCCAAGCTTCGGAGTGGGCAACCCATAGTTCGAGCACAGCGCGAGGAACCTGGTCGCGAACTCGCTGTTACCGGGGTCCGGCACACTCACACCGAGAGCCGTTCGCAGCATGCGGGTTCCGCGCCGACCCGGATTGCGCTCAATCGTGGCGACTACCGCCGCGACGTCCAACAAGCCCATCACTTCGGCTTCGTGGACTGCCCGCTGGACAAGCCGTGGGCTAGCAAGGCCGGAAAGATCGACAAGCGTGCGACCGACCGTCGTGATCGGGATCCCACGCAACACCGTGACGTCATTTTCCGAGAGACGGCGCGTGCGCCGCAGGTCGATCAGCTGCTGATCGGCGATCCGCCCGCCACTTCGGCCCGGTGCCACGACGTCGAACCGACGACCATCATCGTTGAGTACCCCCCAGGCCTTGGCCGCGCTGAAGCGGCTGAGCACTGCACCTTCCCCGCACGCGAGCACGGCACCGATACGCCAGCCGTCAGGCGAGATCTTTGGATGACCGACGGCGTACACGCCGGGAAAGAGACGGTGAAGCCGGCTTGCTTCTGCACGGTTCTGCGCAGCCCGGGCGCTCAGTCCGGCCGCACAGATCTGCCAGAGCGCGACGACACCTTCTTGGCTAGAAGCAAGTTTTGCGAGTTGCGCGTCAACGTCGTCTCGGGATGGTCCGTTCGCCGTGCCCATCGGGTGATCGTTTCCAATCGATGGTCACATGGGACGTCGTGTCTGCAACAGATCTCCATCTTCTTGGCATCGGAGATCCGGCGTCGACCAATGCAATTCACCTTCGCCACACCCAGGGTGGGCCTGTTGAGCGCGATCACACCGCGCCAGAAAGGCCCACCGCCGTGCTGAAGGCGACTCCAGACACCGGTGGGCCTGTTCAGCGCGATCGGATCGCGCTGAACAGGCCCACCCCTGCGCCCGCGGAACGGCGCGTGGCGCCCCCGGAAGACCGCGGGCGTCTGGACGCCGCGTGGCGCCCGCGGCCGCCGCGTGGCGCCGCGAACGACGCGCCAGCGCCCGCGCAACGCCGCGCCAGCGCCCGCGCAACGCCGCGCCGCGCCGCCGCGCGGCGCCCGCGGACGACCGCGGGCGCCCCGCCCCCGCCGCCCGCGGCCTACGCCGCGTCGGCCAACAGCTGGCGCAGCACGTAGCGCAGGATCCCGCCGTGGCGGAAGTAGTCGGCCTCCTTGGGCGTGTCGATTCGGACGCGGGCCTTGAACGACACGTCGCCGGCCTGCACGTCGACCTCGCGCGGTAGCTCGCCGGCGTTCAGCGGCTCGGCGAGGCCGGTGATCGTGAACTGCTCCTCGCCAGTGAGGCCGAGCGAGTCGGCCGTCTCGCCCACGGGGAACTGCAGCGGCAACACGCCCATCCCCACCAGGTTGGAGCGATGGATGCGCTCGAAGGAGACCGCGATGACAGCGCGGACGCCGAGCAAGTTGGTGCCCTTGGCGGCCCAGTCGCGCGAGGAGCCCGAGCCGTACTCGGCGCCGCCGAGGACGACGAGCGGGACGCCGTCGGCGATGTACTGCTCAGAGGCCTCGAAGATCGAGGTCTCAACGCCGTCCGGCAGGTGCCGCGTCACCCCACCCTCGGTCCCAGGCGCCAGCTGGTTGCGCAGGCGGATGTTCGCGAACGTGCCGCGGATCATCACCTCGTGGTTGCCGCGCCGCGACCCGTAGGAGTTGAACTCCCGCGGCTCGACGCCCCGCCCCTGCAGGTACGCACCCGCCGGCCCGTCCTTCTTGATCGCGCCCGCGGGCGAGATGTGATCGGTCGTGACCGAGTCCCCCAACTTGGCCAGCACGCGCGCGCCCTCGATGTCAGTCACAGGCGACGGATCGGCTTCCATCCCCTCGAAGTACGGCGCCTTGGCGATGTAGGTGGACTCGTCACTCCAGGCGTAGCGATCGCCGGTCGGCACCTCCAACCCCTGCCAGTTCGCGTCACCGTCAAAGACCTGCCCGTAAGACGAGCGGAACATGTCAGACTGCACCGCCTCCTCAACCGTGCGCGCGACCTCGGCCGTTGACGGCCAGATGTCCTTCAGGTAGACCTCGGCGCCCGCGCTATCGCGGCCCAATGGCTCATGGATCAAGTCGATGTCCATGGTCCCGGCGATCGCGTAGGCCACCACCAACGGCGGCGAGGCCAAGTAGTTCATCTTGACGTCGGGGTTGATGCGCCCCTCGAAGTTGCGATTGCCGCTCAGCACCGACGTCACTGCCAGGTCGCCCTCCTGGACCGCCGCGGAGATCTCGTCGGGCAGCGGCCCCGAGTTACCGATGCACGTCGTACACCCGTAGCCCACCAAGTTGAAGCCGAGCGCCTCGAGGTCGCCGGTCAGCCCAGCGCGCTCGTAGTACTCGGTGACGACCTTCGACCCCGGCGCCAGTGACGTCTTGACCCACGGCGCGCGCGTCAGCCCGCGGGCGACCGCGTTGCGTGCGAGCAACCCGGCGGCGAGCATCACCGACGGGTTGGAGGTGTTGGTGCAGGACGTGATCGCCGCGATCACGACATGGCCGTGGTCGAGGTCGAACTCCTCCCCATCGAGCACCGTGTGCACGGCGCTCGCCGACCGCTCGGCGATCACGGCGCCGGCCGCCACGGCACCCGCGGGCGCGTCGTCAGCGTCATGGGGATCCGGCGAGCTTCCCGGCGCCCCGTTGGCCGGCGGGTCTGACGCTGGGAACGACTCAGCGACCGCCTCGTCGTGGCCGTGACCAAGGTCGGCCGCCTCATCCTCGCCGAGCAGCTCGGCCAACGACGCGCGGAAGCCCTCCTTGGAAGCGCTCAGCGCGATGCGATCCTGCGGGCGCTTCGGCCCGGCCAGCGAGGGCTCAACCGTCGAGAGGTCCAGCTCGACGACGTCGGTAAACGTCGGCTCCTCGGCATGCTCATCGTGCCAGAGACCCTGCTCCTTGGCATATACCTCGACAAGGTCAATGAGCTCCTTCGGACGACCGCTGAACGCCATGTAGCGCAGCGTCTCGGCGTCGATCGGGAAGATCGCGCAGGTCGAGCCGAACTCGGGACTCATGTTGCCGATCGTCGCGCGGTCGGCCAGCGGCAGCGCCGTGACGCCCGGGCCGAAGAACTCCACGAACTTGCCGACGACGCCCTTCTTGCGCAGGATCTCGGTGACCGTCAGCACGAGGTCGGTCGCGGTCGCGCCCTCGGGCAGCTCGCCGCCGAGCTTGAAGCCGATGACCTGCGGGATCAGCATCGACATCGGCTGGCCGAGCATCGCGGCCTCGGCCTCGATGCCGCCGACGCCCCAACCCAGGACGCCGAGGCCGTTGATCATCGTGGTGTGCGAGTCGGTGCCGACCAGCGTGTCGGGGTAGGCGGTGCCGGTCTTGTCGTCGACGAAGACCGTCCGAGCCAAGTACTCCAAGTTGACCTGGTGGACGATGCCGGTGTCCGGCGGAACGACCTTGAAGGTCTCAAACGCGTCCTGACCCCACTTGAGGAACTCATAGCGTTCCTGGTTGCGCTCGAACTCGCGCTCGGCGTTGAACGCGAACGCGGTGCGGGTGCCGAACTCGTCAACCTGTACGGAGTGGTCGATGACCAGCTCGGCGGGGACGAGCGGCTCGATCTTGGCGGGGTCGCCGCCGAGCTCGGCCATCGCGTCGCGCATCGCGGCGAGGTCGACCACGGCGGGCACGCCGGTGAAGTCCTGCATGACCACGCGCGCGGGCGTGAAGGCAATCTCCTTGGACGGCTCGGCCTTGGCGTCCCAGGTCGCGAGCGCCTCGATGTCAGCCGCGTCGACCGCGCCGTTGCCCTCGGTGCGCAGCAGGTTCTCGAGCAGGATCTTGAGACTGAACGGCAGCCGCGCGACGTCGAACTTCGACTGCAGCGCATCGAGGCGGAAGATCGTCAGCTCGCGATCGCCGACCTTCAGCGTGGCGCGGGCGTCGAACGAGTTGGGGTGATTGTGGGGAGCCATGGGGTCGTGGTCCTTTCAGCGATCGGCGGGGAGCACCACGAAGGGCTCGCCGTCGGGGGTCGAGACGGAGCGGAAGTGTTGGTCGAAGGTGGCGATGCGGTTGGTGCGCAGACGGCCCGAGAGCGCGACCAGCGACGCGTCGACCAGGCCGAGGTACGGGCGACGGCGAGCGATGGCGAGGGTCTCGGAGAGCGCGTCGGCCCACCAGCGCACGCCGTAGACACCGTCCTCGAAGTCCTCCCATAGGGCGTGCTGGGCCCTCTCGCCGGAGAGACGCGGAACCATGTGGTCCAACTCCGCCAAGGCGAGTGGCGACGTGATCAGCTCCTCGTCCACCGTCTTGATCCAGTCCAACGCGGCAGCGTGATCGGTGTCACGTGCGCGAACGACCGCGAGGATGAAGGAGGTATCGGCGACGATCGTCACGTTTCGCCGAAGCCGGTTTCGGCGAGATACTTGTCGACGTTCCTGGCGACGTCGGTCGGCCCGTCGTCCATGAAGCCCACGGCCTTCGGCTTCGGCCGCTTCGGCTTGGCGACGAGGCCTTCGAGGTTCCGGCGGATCAGCTCCGCCTTCGTGATCCCCTCCTCAGCCGCACGGCGAGCGAGGCTGTGGTCCAGATCCTCGTCCAGATAGATGCTGGTCTTTTTCAGCACGATGCCACGTAGGGTAGCACCCTACGTCGCCCCCGCAAGCCGCTTCCTCAGACCGTCTTGAGCAACTGCTGATTGATCGCCTGCGCGAGGTCTTCGGCCGAGACGACGCCCGGCGCGATGCGCGCCAAGTCGGTGTCGTCGGTCCCGATCATCAGCGTCGGCGTCGAGTTGATCCCGTAGCGACGTTGCATGCTGTAGACCGCGCCGAGCTCGTCGCGCACGTCGGCCGAAGTCCGGTCCTTCATCGCGCGCGCGAGGTCAAGACCGTGGACGCCGCTGAGCACGCCACGCAGGAACGGGTCGGTCACGTAGCCGCTGTTCTCCTGACCCTGAACGTCGTAGAAGCGCATCGACGCATCCCACATCCGGTTCTGCAGACCGGCCGCCATCACCGCCTTGTTGGCCTTCCCGGAGTCCTCGCCGAGCAGCGCCGTCAGCCGCAGCTCCATCTTGACCTTGCCGGTGCGGATGTAACGCCGGACGATGTCGGGCCACGACTCGGCCGCGAACTGCCGGCAGTACGGGCACTGCAGGTCGGCGAACTCGACGAGCAGGACCGGCGCGTTGGGGTCGCCGAGAGTCAGGCGGTTCTGGGGAATGCCGCGCAGGATCGCCGTGACGTCGCGCACCGACGGCTCGCGCGGCGCCGTCGCGTCCGGCCCGCTGCTGGAGACGAGGACGGCCGCGGCGACGATCGCCGCGGCGGCGCCCAGCAAGATGGAGAACAACGTCAGTCGGCGGCTCATGCGAGCCCCAAGCCTGCCATGCCCGACGCGCCGCGGAAGGTCAGTCTGCCGGCCCGTCAGCGGCGGGCACGGCGAGCGGCGCCACCGGCTCGCGCAGCAGCCGGACCGTGCAGACGATTGCCAGCCCCGTCATCAGGATCGCGCTGGCCACGCACCACTGGCAGATCGCGTCGATGGTGAAGAGCTCGCGGTAGGTCAAGTACATGGAGAACCCGAAACCGACGAGCGCCACGAGCGCCGCGACCATCCGCGCCAGCTCGCCCTGCGGTACGAGCAACGCGCCGAGCAAGGCGATGTATCCGAGCAGCCCCAAGAGCGCCACCGGAATGCCTGCGAGCTTCGCGTACTCGGAGGTCTGTACCTTGTGGCAACCATGAGCGATGTTGCAGACCGGGTCGACGTCGGCGTAGTGCACGTACACCAGGTAGCCGGCGACGCCGATCCCCAGCCCCGCCAGGACGAGCCCGGCGGTGCGCAGCGCGCGGTCGCTCACTGGCCGCCCTTGGCCGCGAGCGCCGCGTCGATCTGCTTGCCAACGGTGGCGGCTGTCGGCAGACCCTCGCCGCTGGACTTGAGGTCGCCGCCCGTCGGCCCGACGAGGATTGTTGGCGTCCCGGTGACGCCATAGCGGCTGGCCAGCGTCTTGGCCGCGCCGATCTCCTGGCTGACCGCCGGGTCCCCGGCCGCGGCGATCGCCTTCTCGGCGTCGGCGCCCGCGCCGGTCAGCACCTCGGTGAGGAAGTCGTCGGTCACGTAGCCCGAGTTCTCCTCGCCCTGGTTGCGGTAGAAGAGATCGGTCGCATTCCAGAGCTTGTTCTGCTGGCCGGCGGCGAGCAGCACGCCGGCCGCCGTGACCGAGTCGGGCCCGATGAAGGTCAGCAGGCGCAGCTCCATCTTGGCCTTGCCGGTCCGGACGTACTTCTCGACCAGCGCCGGCATCTCGTTGACGCTGTAGTCCCTGCAGAACGGGCACTGGGGATCGGCGAACTCGGCGATCGTCACGGGCGCGTTGGCGTTGCCGAGCGTGATGCCCTTCTGCGGGATGCCGTCAAAGAGGCTTTTGGTCTCGGCGACGCCTTGCAGCGCGCCGCCGGCGCCGGCGCCGGCGGACTTCTTCTCCGAGCCACCGGAGGAGATGACGATCGCGATGACGACAACTACCGCCGCGGCGGCCAGCAGCGCACCGAGTTGGATGAGGCGCTTGCGCCGCGCGTCGCCGGCCGCGGCGGCCTGCTCCTGCGCGAGGCGCTGTGAGCGCGCGGCGTCGCGGCGCTCGCGCTTGGTGGGGGTGTTGGGCTGGGACATGGTGGGGTCGGTCCAGAGGGTAGGAGGAGTGATGGCGCGCCGCGACGGTGAACCGCCGCGGCGCAGGTGCGGGGAACTACGGGCGTCGGCGCGCAGACACGAAGCTGGCGCCGCCGGCCAGCAGGCCGAGCGCGCCAACAATCAGCGCAATGATCGCCAAGGTGTTGGAGTCGGAGTCGTCGGTGCTTGCGGCGGCCACGGCCGGGACCGAGGCCGCGGCGTTCTCGGTCGTCGCTGTACCGCCGGCCGCCGGCGCCGCGATGGTGTGATGATCGTCGGCCGCCTCGGTGACCTGCACCTGCGGTGCCGGCTTGTCGGCGTCGGGCGCGCCGATCCAGCGCGCGACCGTTCCGTCGCTGTAGGTCTGCAACGCCTTGAAGGTCAATGTGTCACCGGCCTTGCCGGGGATCTGCACCGACAGCGGGAAGTCCTGGAACTGCCCGGGCGCGATGCCGTCAGCCTTCGACGTGGCGGTCCAGGTGATGGTCTTGACGCCCTCGGTGATCTCACCGTCGTCGGTCTTGATCGGCGTGGCGAGCTTCTCCTTGACGACCTTCACCGACCATCCGGGAATCGCCTGGTAGGAGGCCGAGGCGAAACCCTCGGGGAACTGGACGGCGACCTTGGTCGTGACCGCGTCGTCGGTCTCGTTGGGGACGCGGACGTTCTCGACGACGTAGGCGCCGGCCGCCGCGGTCTTGGGCTGCAGCGTGACATGCGCCTGGGCGACGGCGGGCGCGGCGAGGGCGCTCATTGTGGCCACGGAGGCGAGGGTGATGCGCTTCATGATCTTGATGTCCTTGTGTTGGATTGCATTGACATAGGGATTGAGTCGGCTCACGACACCGGCACCGAGAAGGTCGCGGTGTACTGGTCAAAGTCCGAGACGCGGTCGGTGACCGTCACGCGCCAGGTGCCGGCCGGTGCCAGTGCCAGCGCGTCGGCGACGTAGTGGCCGGGGCCGGCGTGGTGGACCGTCGCGGTCAGCGGGCCGATGGACTTGCTCGGCAGGCGCGCTTCCAGCGTCAGCTCCTTGGTCGCCGTAAACGGCGCGCCGTCTGTTGCGCGGAAGAGGTAGACGTGGACCGCGTTGGCGCCGGTGCGCGCCGGGTCGACCGTCAGCTCGACCTCCAGCGGGCCGGTCCGGATGTTCTGGGAGAACGGCCCGGCCGAGAGCGCCGACGGCGGCGAGTAGGAGACCAGCGCGGCGGTGACGCCGAGCACGACGGTCACGAGCGCGACCTCGATGCGCAACGTCGTGCGCAGGGCGCGGCCGACCGCGCCGGGGGTGGCACCGGAAGCCGCCGCGGCGCGCAGGCGCGGCAGGCTGCGCTGGCGGTTGAGCGCACCGAGCACGACGAGGCCGACCAAGAGCATGATCTTGATCAGCACCGCGCGGCCGAAGGCGGTGTCGACGAGGTCGCCGAGAGCGCGGAGATGCACGATCGACTGCGCCGTCCCCGAGGCGATCAGCGCCGCGACGCTCGTCAGCGCCACGACGCTGAAGCGCGACAACGTGGCGCTCAGCAGCGCGGTGCGCTCGGCGGGATCCAGCGCGCGCGTGGCGGCGGGCACGGCGATCACGAGTGCGATCAGCCCGCCCACCCAGGCGCTCATCGCCACAACATGGATGACATCGAGCGGCGCCAGTAGCGCGACCGGGTGCTGCGTCGTCGCGTGGCCGCCGAGCGCGGGCGTGACCGCGAGGAAGGCGGCGGGCAAGGCGAGCGCGGCGAGCGTGCGGCGGTCCAGCGGGGCGGCGCGCGGCGCGGCCTGCGCCTGCGCCTCCGCATCCCCGCAACGCTCCCGACCGCCCGCCGCCTGCGCCTTGACCGGGTCTATCCCGGTCAACGTACCCGGCAGCGTTGCGAATCTGCGACGCGCCACCACGAGCGCCGCGATCAGCGCGAAGTCGGCGACCCGCAGCCCCCAGACCGTCCCGAAGCGCGTGCCGAGCACCTCGCGCACCGTCGACGGATCGAGCGCCGCCCAGAACGAGGTGCCCCCGGCGATCGCGCCCTGACTGACGATGCCGACGGCCCCCGCCACGACGCCGAGCGCCGCCCCGCCGAGCAGCAGTGTCCGTGCCCGGCGCGCGAACGCGGCTCGGGCGGCCTCAGGCGGCGCGCCGCCGCCACGCGGCCACGACAGCAAGATGAACAACAACGTCCCGAGCACCAGCGCGATCGCGAGGTAGTCCGCCCCGCGCGCGATCCCGAACGCCACCTCGGTGGTGCGGCCCGCCGAGGAGCCGGCCAGCAGGTCGCTGACCGTCTCGGCCGGTGGCGCGCCCGCCGCGCCGATCGAGAAGACGAAGCCACCGCTCACCGGATGGCTGTCGGCAGAGACGACGCGGTAGGTCGCGGTGTAGCTGCCGTTCGGCAGGCCAGGCTTCAGCGCGACCGCGAGCTGTGCCCCCGCGCCACCCGGATGGCGCACTGCGCCGGTGTCGACCCGGTCACCGCCGGCGTCGAAGACCCGCACCGCGCCGAAGTTGCCCTCGACCGCCTCGTCGAAGCGCAGCACGACCTCCTTGGGCGAGGACGCCGCGACCGCGCCGCGCTCGGGCGTGCTGGCCTGCAGCGTGGCGTGCGCCAGCGCGCCCGCCGGCAGCGCAGCAAGCACGAGCAGCAGCGCAAGCACGGCCGCGCCGGCGACGCGGTACCGCCCCGCGCGACGCGACGCGCCGGCGACGCGGCGTCGCGCGGCGCGGCGCGACGCGCCCACAACACAGTGCGGTGGGCGGGTCACCAGGCCTCGCGTGCGGTCGCCGCGGGCTGTCCGGAACCGTCCGGCCCACCGCCTTCCGGCCCATCCTCACCCGGACCGCCCTCGCCGTCGTCCCGACCCAAACGCCGCCGCCGCCGCGCCACCACCACAGCCGCGCCCCCCGCAACCACCACCACCAAGAACGCCACGATGGCGCCCACCGGCGCGCCCCCATCCTTCTCTGGCGCCCACCACAGCGTCCCCAGGATCTTGCCCTGCGTCGCCCCAATCTTGATCGGGATGTCGTAGTCGAAGACCTTGGTCCGCTGCGTCTTGTCCTTGACGATCGGCGGAATGTCGCGCGACATGTAGTGCATGCGGTGGTCGTGCCACTCGAACACGCCGGTCTTGTCGAGCACCTGCCAATCGGGCGTCGCCCGCGCGCTTGCCTTCTTGGGAACCGTGACCACGCCGTAGCGATCGCTGTTGAGGTAGTAGGCCGGCGAGTTGTGGTTGACGGCGACGGTGCCGTCGGGCGTGATCCGCGCGTAGGGCTCCTTGTCATAGCCCTGGACCAGCACGGTTTCGTCGCTGCGGTTGGTCAGCTGGAAGCGGTCGTCGCCGCTGAGCACCTGCAGGGAAATCCCGGACACATGTGGCTGCAGCGCGCGCACGACGGACTTCATATTGGGGTTGCCCTGATGTGCCAGGGCAGCGTTGGGCGCGGCGGCAGTCAGCGCGAGCAGCGCGACGGCGGCAGCGAGGGGGCGGCGCATGGGCGCACCTCCGGTATGGGCGTTCGACAACGGTCAGCCCGCGCGCCGACAGACGGCGCGCAGGGGCGATCAGCGGCGGATCAGGAGACCGTGAGCGGTGGCCCGCGCTCGGCGAGCGCGGCCGCGAGGAGGCGACCGCCGCGCACCAGCGTGGCGCGGGGCCGCGGGCGCGGCAGTGGCGCAGAGGCCGGGCGGGCGCGACGCGTCGACCGGACGCGCCGGGCGACGAGCCGGTCCAGCGTCTCGGCGCCGAGGTAGCGGCCGGCCAGCAGCGGGAGCAGGAGCACCAGCGCCGGCGACAGCAGGAGGAGACCCGTGTCCAGGCCGGTGATCGTCTCCGCAAGCGCGACCGCGACACCGAGAACGGCGACGGCGAGCAGTGGACGGAGGTCCCGGCGGACGGGCATACGCGCAGGACTGTACGCGGTTTGCGCCAGAATCGCCGACATTGAGCCTGCCGGGCGGCTCAGCGAGCGTCAGTCATCCTCGCGCCCGAAGCGCCCGCGACGGCGATCCACCTCAAACCACACCCGACATCCGCGCGCCGTCTGCTCCACGCCCCAGCGCGAGGCCAGCTTGTCGACCAGGCGCAGCCCGAACCCCGCGGTCTCATGACGGATCTCAGGATCGAAGCCCGGCCCGTGGTCCGCAACCTCAACGCGCACGTGGTCGTCGCTGAGGCGCGCGTGGAAGACGATCCGCTCGCTCGGGTTCAGCGGCCCGGCGTGCCGGACCGCGTTGCCGACGAGCTCGGAGGTCAGCAACGACACGGTGTGATCGAGGTCGGGGCTCAGGCCACGCTCACGCAAGGAGTGGCGCGCTGCGCGCACCGCGTCAGGGACAGGTGCGAAAGCGAGCAGGATGTCGGTGCTGGTTCGGGTCAAGGTCATGAGGGAGGAGAGAGGCAAGCCGGGGCGTTGGTACAAGGAGGGTCACCTCTCCGGCCTTCCCTCAATCGTCGGCTTTCCCTCAGCGACGACGCGCAGACTTGCGCGCATGCCTCGTGCCTCGTGATCGGCGATCGTGCAGACCAGTTGGTAGCGCCCGATCCGCCGCAGCGTCAGGCGCAGCGTCGCGGTCTGACCGGGCTTGACGGCCGCCGCCAGCCCGCCGACGCGCTTTCCCTCGCGGCGGATGACGAGGTCATGCACGTCTTCGCCCAGGTTCCTGATGTTGAACTTCAACGCGCCAGGATGGACCCGCGGGCGGTAGACGGCGATCGCGAACTCGCGCTCGCCGATGCCGACCGCGGTCGGCGCACGAGCCACATGGGCCGCGGCGGGCGGGACGTCGGGCGCGAGCATCAGCGGACCAGCGCGACTTGCCCGAACTGCCCCGCGCCGGGGATCACCTCGGCCGGGTCGGTGCCCATCCACTGCGCCAGCAGGCTGCTGTAGACGCGGCGGAAGTCGACGGTCACCTTGAGGTTCTTCTCACGGTCCAGGTCGGTCAGTGAGGGGTACTCGGTCAGCACGCCGCCCAGCGCCCGCGGACCCTGGACCCACGCCACGCCACCGGCGCCGTGGTCGGTCCCGCCCGACTTGTTGGCCTCGGGGCGACGGCCGAACTCCGACCACACGAAGGTCAGCACGCGGTCGGCGACGCCGCGCGCCTCCAGGTCGGCCTGGAAGGTCGCAAGCGCCTCGCCGACGGCGCCGAGATCGCGATCCAGCGACTGGGCCTGGCCCTCGTGGGTGTCGAACTCGCCGTCGGCGTCGATGGTCGCCATCCGGATCCCGAGCGGCTGGGCGATCAAGCCGGCCAGGACCTTCAACCGGTCGGCCGTCTCGTTGTCGTCCGGGTAGGTCACGGGGCTGGCGAGCGGGTCGGGCGACTTGTCGTCCTTCTGGCGGAAGGGCTCGAGCCGCTCAGAGACCGTGTGTGCCAGCCGAGCGGCGCGGGCGGCCGACGCCGGCCCCGGCGCGTGCGGCGTCGACCGCGAGAGCGCCGCGTAGGCGTCAACCGCCGCCGTGCCCCAGTCGCCCCAGACGCTCCACATCGAGAGCGCCGCGTCGCCCGCGTCGGAGATCGAGGCGACCGGCGCGTTGACCGCGCGCAGCGTCGGCGACAGGCCGTAGCCGGCACTCAGCCCCTGCAGCGGGTTGTCGGCGCTGCCGTGGCGATCCAGCCAGCGG
The DNA here is from genome assembly GCA_963829185.1 of uncultured Conexibacteraceae bacterium. GTDB lineage: Bacteria > Actinomycetota > Thermoleophilia > Solirubrobacterales > Solirubrobacteraceae > Baekduia. Next base: position 539,636 of record CAWHID010000003.1, on the reverse strand, counting down.
CCGAGCCAGCCCGAGACCGACTGCTGGGAGACCATGCCCGTCTCCCAGAACGCGCGCGAGGCGAAGTGCGACAAGTTGGGGTTGGCATAGTCGATGCCAGGCAGGAAGCCGATCTGCCCGCGGTCAAACAGGCCCTTGAGGCCACCGCCCGGACCGCGCGACAGCGACGGGTGCAGCCCGAGCGAGGTGCCCGCCACCGGCAGCGGTGCCGCCGGCGAGACGCCGCTGCGTAGGTCGCGCAGCGCACCCTCCTGCTCCAGCGGCATCAGCGTGTCGAGCAGGTCCAGACCACCGGGGAGGAAGACCGAGACGAGGATCGGCGCGTCGGGCGCCGCCGCGGCCTCAGCCGCCGCCGCGTCGAGCAGGTGGCCCGTCGGCAGCATGTTGGCCGCGTAGACCGTGACGCCCGCGCCGATGCCCCACTTGAGCATCTGGCGGCGCGTGAGCACGTCGCGGCGCGCGGCCTCGCTGGCGCGATGGAAGTCCTGGCAGGCGGCGTGCGCGCGGAAGCGGGGCATCGAGTTAATGAACCTGGGCGTCGGGGGCGGAAAGCAGGAGGTGGCGCATCGCGCGCTGGGTCATGTCGGCGGCGAGCTGGCGCTGCCACTTCTCGCCGGCCATGGCGTCATAGCCCTTGGCCAGCGCGAGCAGCCCCTTGCGCGTGCGCTCGCTCGCCCACGGATGACCGAGGGCCGCCATCGCGCGGTCGAGCTGCTGGGTCGGCTTGAGGTCGACCGGCGTGTCGCCGTCCTCGACCTTGAGCCCCGGTTGCGACAGCGCGACGTTGGCAGCGACGAAGCGCATCCGCATGCCGTTGGACGACATCCACGCCGGGCCCCACTCCCAGCCCGCGACCGACGGCGGCCCGAACAGGCGCTGCCCCATGCCAGAGGTGACCCAGGTCCAGTCGTCGACCTTCACACCCAGGCGCGTGGCGCGCAGCATGCCGGCGATCGCGACGACCGGCGACTTGACCATCGTCGGGCCGTCGAGGTTGGCATAGACCTTGGGATGGTCGAGGATCTCGGCGACGACCGGCTTGAGGCGGTGCTGGGAGCCGGTGTAGATGCGCTGCAGGCGCAACCGCGTGCTCTTGTCCAGCGGCTCGGCGACGAAGTAGGACCACAGCTTGCGTACCAAGAACTCAGGGTGGTGGTGGTTGGAGATCGCCAGCCGGAGGACGTCGTGTGGCCCGAAGCGTCCCTTATGACCGAAGATCCGCTTCGTCCCGCCATCGTGGTTCTTGGGCTCGAAGCGCGTGGTCAGCAGGACGCCGCCGGAGCGCTTGCCCGCGACGTAGCCCGTCAGCGCGCGTGCGGCCTCACGGACGTCGGACTCGGTGTAGCCGTTGCCCTCGCCGAGCGTGAAGAGCTCCATCAGCTCGCGCGCGAAGTTCTCGTTGGGCTCGTCCTTGTGGGAGCCGATCAGGTCGAGGAACGACCCCATCGCGGGGTCCTCCATCACGTTGGTCAGCAGTGCCGGGAACGAGCCGAGCGCCCCGCGGCGGAAGACCGCGTTCTGGCGCAGCATCAACGGCGTGTCCTGGTCGCGCGTGGCGAAGTGGTCGTGCCAGAAGAGCACCATCTTCTCTTCCAGCGGCCGCGTGGTGCGGACCATCCTGTCCATCCACCAGAGGACGTCGTGGCCGTACTCGTTGGCCGGATCCAAGGCCATGGGCTTGGGCCCGGGCAGCAGCGGGGCCTTGCGCCCGTTGGGCGACAGCAGCCAGCGCAGCGTGTCGCCGCGACCGCGGTGTGACCATTTGGTGGCCTCGTGCTCGGTCGCACCAAACCCGGCGCGCCACATGACACGACGCACATGCGCCTCGCTGAAGCCTCCCACGGCGAGCCAAACTAGCTCACCGCGGCGCCAATCCCGCCTATCCGCGCACTAATGGCCCGCTTTGCACAGCTTCGAACGCGGATCCGGGAACTTGCCCAAGCGTGTGCAGGTTGTCGTCGTTCCAACGACGGTCCGGAGCGCCCGTGATGTACCAGGACGAGCCGTTGTCGGCGACGATCATGCCGTAGCGCTTTAAGGCCTTCAAGATGACGAGTGCTTGGCCGTGGAAGGGCTTGAGGTCAAAGGAGGCCTTCAAACGCAGGCGCAGCCCCATCGGCGGCAGGTCCGGGTCCGTGTCACTGGAGGCGAGGTGCCGTGCGGGCGACACGTAGGCCTTCTGCGTCCGCGGCACGGTGACCCGCAGCGCGTGGGTGATGACCTTGGCACCGACGACCTCGTCGGCCCGCGCGAGCCCAGGGAAGATCGGCAGGCCCGCGGCGTCGGCCGACGTCCACCCCTTCGGCCGCGGTTTGCCGGAGCGCAGGTCGAACTTCGCGCCGGAGGCGGCGTTCCAGCCGGTGCCGGCTTTCTGGGCGCCGAACAACTCATACAACATGCACGTCCCGCGCTGAAGGACGATGACATGACGATCCGAGCCGCCTTCGACCGGCGCGGACGCGGGGATCGGGTACGGCCCCTTGTCGCTCTCGTCGCCGTAGTCGGTGAAGTGGATCGGCACGCGCTTCTGAGACTTGGCCACCACCTTGAACGGGATCCCATAGGTCTTGGAGGCGAAGTCCGGGTGCAGGCGGGCGCCGAGGCCGATCGAGCGCACGTAGGCGTCGGAGCGGGCGTCGACGGGCGCCTTGGAGATGTCGCGATTGAAGGCGTCGGCGGCCGGGAGGACCGGGCAGCCGGCAACGCGCGTGCCGGGTCCGGGCGTGCCAGAGCTGGAGGCGGCAGCGATGGCCACGCCAGCGGCGGCGCCCAGCGCGACGGCGGACAGGGCGAGCGCGCGCAGCATGGCGCGGAACGCTACCTCTTGGAGTTCTCGCGTCCAGTTGCCGATACTTCCAGCTGGATGCTCCGCCCCCTCGCCCTCCTCTGCGTGCTCCTCTGCGCCGCGCTGCTCAGCGCCTGCGGTGGCGGCAGCACGCCGACCGGCGAGGTCCAGGCCTGGAAGGTCAGCGCGCCCTACCTCCCACCGCCCGATCCGGCCAACCGCGCAAAGGCCAACGACGCAGCGCCGGCCCCCACGCGCGGCACCACCCCGGCCAAGACCACCCGCAAGACCCCCGCCGGCGGCGCCCCCACCGACGCCCAGGTCGCCGCCGACCTCCGCGAGGCCTACGGCGGCAAGGGCGGCACCAACCTCAACCAGGCCGCGATCGACTCCCGCGGCCTGGCGATCATCCCCGACACCGCGCCGCGGAAGCTCGTCGCGCTGATGCACGCAGCCAACGACGTGGCGCACAAGCCCTACGTCTACGGCGGCGGCCACGGCCGCGTCGCCGGCGAAATCTGGACCGACTCGGCCTATGACTGCTCCGGCTCGGTCTCCTACGCGCTCGCCGCGGCCGGCTACCTCAACGGGCCCGAGACCTCAGGCACGCTGATGCGCTTCGGCAAGCCCGGCCCCGGCAAGTGGGTGACGATCTTCGCCAACGCCGGTCACACCTTCATGGTCGTCGCCGGCCTGCGCTTTGACACCAGCGGGCGCCAGAACACCGGCACCCGCTGGCAGCCGGCGGACGCCCGCTCCTACGCGGGCTTCACCGTCCGCCACCCTGTCGGGCTCTAGCCAGCCGCAACCGCGTCCATCGCGCGCAGGTACGGGGCGACGAGCTCGCCGTAGTCCGCCTTGCGCGACGCCGGCAGGTCCTTCCATCCCGTCACCGAGCCGCGGCACCACTCGGCGCCACAGAGGCACACCTTCGGGAAGTGGTCGATCGTGAAGTTGCGCATCGCGTAGTCGAACGTCAGCTCCTGGCCGGCGGCGATCGGCCCCCGCGCGACGAAGTCAAACGCGTCCTCCGCGTTGAGCCGCACGCCGCAGTTCGGCTCGCACGAGTGGTTGACCATCGGCCCGAGCCCGCCATGGCGCGCCCACCGCTCCGGCCCAACCTGCGTGGCGTGCGAGTCGTTGCCCGTCAGCGGCCCCACCAGGAACCCGACCATGACCGTGTCGCCCGCGGTGAAATCCCGCGTCGCGAGCACGCCATCGCCCTTCCCCTCCCTTGTTCGCCGCAGCTCCACACCTTCCGCGGAGGAAGGACCAGACAGTTGCATTTGGGGCAAGGGAACCCCTTTCACTCGACACCCTCGAAACTTGAGTGTAGGACGCCGTCGCCCTTCCCCTCCGCCCCCGGCCGCTGGCCCACGCGCAACGCACGCCGCAATCGCACCGTCGATCCATGCGGCGCGAGCTCCAGCGTGACCTCGTCAGCCAGCGCGCGCATCAGCTCGACGCCACGCCCACGGTCCGGATCCGAGGCCGGGCGCGACAGCCGCGAAGGTGGCCCCGGGTCCCGCACCGTAATCGTCACCTCATGGTGTCCATCAACTTCGAGATCAACGCCGACCGTCGCGCGCGCGAACTGGGTGCCGTGCTCCAGCGCGTTCTGCCACGCCTCGTTAGCCGCCATCACGAGATCGTGCATCTCGTCGGCCTCGGCCCCCGCCTCGCGCAGCCAGCGCGCGGTCAGCCGCCGCAGGGAGACCAGCGCGTTGGGGTCGGGCGAGAGACGCAGCCGTGCGACGCGCCCCAGCCGCGCCTCGCCGCGCACGACGACGAGCGTCACGTCGTCGTCAGCCGCGCCGGCGTCGGTGGCCTCCAGCGCGGCGGCCACCATCTCCTCCGGGGTGCCGCCCGCGGCGACCGCGTCGCGCAGCCGGCCAAGGCCGGTGTCCAGCCGCTCGCCGCGGCGCTCCACCAGACCATCGGTGTAGAGGACCGCGGACATCTCCGGCGCGAGCGTCGCCACGCGCTCCTCAAAGCGCCAGGTGTCCATGACGCCCAGCGGCGGCCCAGCGCCCTCGAGGATCCGCGTCGTGCCGTCGGCCTCGACGATCAGCGGCGGCGGGTGACCGGCGTTGACAAATCGCAGCGTCCCGGAGTCGATCTCCAGGATCGCGAACAACATGGTGGTCATGAGGTCGGCGCCCAGCGCGGCGTGGTAGCCGTTCATGCGCTCGACCAGCGCGACGGTGCCGTGGCCCTCCAACGCGTAGGCGCGCGCGACCGAGCGCAGCTCCCCCATTCGCGCGGCGGCATCGACACCATGGCCAGCGACATCTCCTACAACAATGCCGAGCCGCCCACCCGGCAGCGCAATCGCGTCGTACCAGTCGCCGCCAACCCGCGTGCCGCCCGCACCCGGCGCGATGTGCGCGGCGAGCGACACGCCGACAACATTCGGCAGCCCCTCGGGCAGCAGCGCGCGTTGCAAGGTCGCGGCGATCCGCCGGTCGCGCTCGTCGGCCATCTGCACCAACAACTGCTGTGAGGAGCCGTGCACGTCGCGCACCGCCACGACGCTGATCGTGACCGGACACGGCGTGCCGTCGGCGCCGACGACGTGCGCCGACCACGGTTCGCCGCCGTCGCCGAGCGTCGCCGCCGCCGCCAGCCGCTCGACCAGCGCGGGCCGGTCGCGCTCGTGCAGCACGTCGTGGATCGGCGCGCGCTCCAGCAGCGCGGTCGCCCGGCCGGTGAGGCGCTCCAGCGCCGGGTTGACTTGCAGCGCGAGGCCGTCGAGGTCGCAGAGCGCCATCCCGCTCGGCGCGGCCGCAAACGCGTTGCGCACCAACTCGTCGCTGCGGCGCAGCTGGCGGCGATGGCGGTCGAGGTCGGCGAAGACCTTCACCTTGGAGCGCAGGACCAGCGGGTCGAACGGCTTGAGCAGGTAGTCGACGGCACCCGCCTCGTAGCCGGCGAAGACCTCGGCCAGATCGCTCTCGGCCGCGGTCAGGAAGATGATCGGAACCTCGCGGCTGCGCTCGCGCGCCTTGATCATCTCGGCGGTCTCGATGCCGTCCATCCCCGGCATCTGGACGTCGAGCAGGATCACCGCGAAGTCGCCGACCAGCACCTCCCGCAGCGCCTGCTCACCCGAGTCGGCCTCAACGACGTCGACCTGCAACGGCTCCAGGACGGCCTGCAGCGCGATGCGGTTCTCACGCCGGTCGTCGACGAGCAGGATCCGTGCGGGGTCGACCTCCACCATCAGCGATGCAGCCAGACCCGCATGAGCGACAGCAGCTGCTCGACGTCGACCGGTTTGGTGACGTAGTCGCTGGCCCCGGCGCTGATCGACTTGTCGCGGTCGCCCTTCATCGCCTTGGCCGTCAGCTGGATGATCGGCAGCGCGTCGAAGCGCGGCATCGCGCGAATTGCCCGCGCGGTCTCATAGCCGTCCATCTCGGGCATCATCACATCCAACAACACCAAGTCGGTGTCGGGCTGCTCGCGCAGACGCTCGATCCCCTCGCGGCCGTTCTCGGCGAAGGCGACCTTCATGCCCCGCGTCTCCAGCGCGCTAGCCAAGGCAAACACATTGCGAATGTCGTCGTCGACGATCAGCACGCGCTTGCCGTGGAAGACCTGGTCGGCCGTGCGCAGCTTGGCCAGCAGCTTGCGCGTCGGCTGTGGCAGCTGGGTCTCCAGCCGGTGCAGGAAGAGCGCGGTCTCGTCGATGAGGCGCTCGGCCGACGCCGCGTTGGCCACCACCAACCGCGAGGAGGCGGCCTCCAGCGCAACCCGCTCCTCGGGCGCGAGCGCGTCGGGGACGTGCAGGACGATCGGCAGCTCGCGCCGCACTCCTTCGGCTTCCAGCGCCAGCAGGACGTCGAGCGGCCACTTGGCGCCGGGGCGGATCACGAGTGCCGCGCAGTCGATCCCATCGGTGTGCAAATGCTCGACGGCGCTCTCGGGAGCGAGGACCATCACATCGACGTCGTCGCCGGCGCCGAGCAGCTCCAGCGTGTCGACGTCGAGGCCGTCACCCTCCTGGACGATCGCCAGCCGCTTGACGCGGCGCGCGCTGAGACGCTCCAGCGCGTCGAGCGCCGCCAGCGCGGCCGTGCCGGGGGCGGTGGGTCCGGCCTCCCGGGCTTCGGCCTCATCGACGTACGCCACGGCGCCGGCCCGCAGCGCGGCCAGCCGCCCGCCGGCCGGCCCGGCCACGACCACCGGGCGGTGGCGCGTCTCGGGATGGGACTTGAGCTGGCCGAGCAGCCGCTCGCCGCGGCCGTCGCCGGCGAAGACCAGGACCGCGTCGGGCCGGTACTCGCGGGCGAGCGCGAGCCCGAGCGGCGTGCGCCGCGCGACCAGCCCCTTGAAGCCGTGCTCGCGCGCGACCGCCAGCGCGCCCTGGGCGTGGCCAGCGTCGTGGGCGATGACGAGCAGGACGCGGTCGCCGGCGACGATCGTGCCACGATCGTCCTCGACGCCGTCGTAGGGCAGCAGCGCCGCGGACTCCGAGGTCACCTCGGCGGGCGCGGCCAGCGGCGGCTCGGCCGGCGCCTCGGGCTGTGAGCCCTCGCCGCCGGTGCGATGGGTCAGCGGCAAGACGAGCGTGAAGCTCGAGCCGTCTCCGACGCTGGAGGCAACGCGGATCTCGCCGCCAAGCAGCCGCGAGATTTCGCGGCTGATCGATAGGCCCAGGCCCGTGCCGCCGTACTTGCGCGAGGTCGTGCCGTCAGCCTGCTGGAAGGCCTCGAAGATCGACGCGAGCTTGTCGGGCGCGATGCCGACGCCGGTGTCAGCGACCGCGAAGGAGATCCGCTCGTCGGCGTCGCGCAAGACGCGCAGCGCCACGGTGCCGGTCGGGGTGAACTTGAAGGCATTGGAGAGCAGGTTGCGCAGCACCTGCTGGAGACGCTGCTCGTCGGTGACGATCGAGGGCGGCAGCGCGTCGTCGAGCTCAATCGCGAACGTCAGCCCCTTCTCCTCGGCGACCGGCCGGAACGAGCGCTCGATGTCCTCGCAGATGTCGGCCAGTGCGACCGCGCCGAGGTCGAGCTCCATCTTGCCCGCCTCGACCTTGGAGAGATCCAAGATGTCGTTGATCAGCGCAAGCAGGTCGTTACCCGCCGAGTGGATGGTGGTGGCGAACTCGACCTGCTGGGAAGACAGGTTGCCCTCGTCGTTGTCGGCCAGCAGGCGCGAGAGGATCAGCAGCGAGTTCAGCGGCGTGCGCAGCTCATGGCTCATGTTGGCCAAGAACTCCGACTTGTACTTCGACGACAACGCCAGCTGCGTGGCCTTCTCCTCCAGGCCGGCGCGGGCCGACTCGATCTCCACGTTCTTGGCCTGCAGCTCGCGGGCCAGCGACTGCGACTGAGCCAGCAGCTGCTCGGTCCGCATGTTCGCGCGGATCGTGTTGAGCACGACGCCGATCGTCTCGGTGATCTGCTCCAGGAAGGCGCGGTTGATCTCGCTGACGGACTGCAGCGAGGCGAGCTCGATGACGCCGAGCACCTGCTCCTCGAAGACGACGGGCAACACGATGATGTTGCGCGGCCGCGCTTCGCCCAGCCCGGACTTAATCTTGATGTAGTCCTTGGGTACGTCCTCGACGAGGATCGGCTTGGCCTCGACCGCGGCTTGCCCGACGAGGCCTTCCCCGAGCGCGAAGCGATCGCGCTTCTTTGACGTCGCGCCACCCGCGCCCCCGTAGGACGCGACGAGGCGCAGATCCAGATCTTCGTCCTCGCCCTCGACGAGGAAGAACGCGCCGTGCTGGGAGGTGACCAGCGGCGTCAGCTCGCTCATGATCAGGCTCGTGACCTGGCCGAGGTCGGCCTGGCCCTGGAGCATGCCGCCCATCCGCGCGAGGTTGGTCTTCAGCCAGTCCTGCTCGACGTTGATCTGCGTCGTCTCGCGCAGGTTGGCGATCATCTGGTTGATGTTGTCCTTGAGCTCGGCGACCTCGCCCTGGGCCTCGACGGTGATCGAGCGCGTCAGGTCGCCTTGCGTCACCGCCGTGGAAACCTCGGCGATCGCGCGCAGCTGCGTGGTCAGCGTCGAGGCGAGCTGGTTGACGTTCTCGGTCAGGTCGCGCCAGCGGCCCCGGACGCCCTCGACCTCGGCCTGACCGCCGAGCGAGCCGTCGGTGCCGACCTCGCGTGCCACGCGCGTGACCTCGTCGGCGAACGAGCCGAGCTGGTCGACCATCGTGTTGATGGTGTCCTTGAGCTCCAGGATCTCGCCACGCGCGCCGACGGTGATCTTCTGGCTGAGGTCGCCCTGGGCCACCGCCGTGGCGACCTGGGCGATGTTGCGCACCTGGTCGGTCAGGTTGTCAGCCATCGAGTTCACCGACTCGGTCAACGACCGCCACGTGCCGCTGACGCCCTCGACCTGTGCCTGACCGCCGAGCTTGCCCTCCGTGCCGACCTCGCGCGCCACGCGCGTGACCTCGGCCGCGAAGGAGCGCAGCTGGTCGACCATCGTGTTGATCGTCTCGGCCAGCGCCGCGACCTCGCCCTTGGCCTCGACGGTGATCTTCTTGGACAAGTCGCCGTTGGCGACTGCCGTCGTCACCGTCGCGATGCCACGGACCTGCTCGGTCAGGTTGGCCGCCATCGAGTTCACCGATTCCGTGAGCGAGCGCCACGTGCCGCTGACGTCTTCCACCTCGGCCTGGCCGCCGAGGCGACCGTCGGTGCCGACCTCCTTGGCGACGCGCGTCACCTCCGCCGCGAACGAGCGCAGCTGGTCGACCATCGTGTTGATGGTGTCCTTGAGTTCCAGGATCTCGCCGCGCGCGTCGACGGTGATCTTCTTGGACAAGTCGCCTTGGGCCACCGCCGTCGTCACCTGGGCGATGTTGCGCACCTGGTGGGTCAGGTTGTCGGCCATGAAGTTGACGTTCTCGGTCAGGTCGCGCCACGTGCCGCTGACGCCCTTGACCTCGGCCTGGCCGCCGAGCTTGCCCTCCGTGCCGACCTCGCGCGCCACGCGCGTCACCTCGTCAGCGAAGCCCGACAGCTGATCGACCATGGTGTTCACGGTCCGCTTGAGCTCAAGCACCTCGCCCTTGACGTCGACCGTCACCTCCTGGGTGAGATCGCCCTTGGCGACCGCTGTCGTCACGCGGGCGATGTCGCGCACCTGGTCGGTCAGGTTGCGCGCCATCACGTTGACGGAGTCCGTCAGGTCCTTCCACGTGCCCGCGACGCCCGGTACGACCGCCTGACCGCCGAGGCGGCCCTCCGTGCCGACCTCGCGCGCCACGCGCGTCACCTCATCGGCAAACGAGCGCAGCTGGTCGACCATCGTGTTGATGGTGTCCTTGAGCAGGAGGATCTCGCCGCGCGCGTCGACCTCGATCTTCTGTGACAGGTCGCCCTGAGCCACCGCCGTCGTGACGAGCGCGATGTTGCGGACCTGACCTGTCAGGTTCTCGGCCATCGAGTTCACCGACTCGGTCAAGTCCTTCCACGTTCCTGACACGCCCGGCACCTCGGCCTGGCCGCCGAGCTTGCCCTCGGTGCCGACCTCGCGCGCCACGCGCGTGACCTGCTCGGCAAAGACCGACAGCGTGTCGGTCATCGCGTTAATCGTGTCAGCGAGCGCGGCGACCTCGCCCTTGGCGTCAACGGTGATCTTCTGGGTCAGGTCGCCCTTGGCGACCGCGCCGGCGACCTGGGCGATGCCGCGGACCTGGTCGGTCAGGTTGCGCGCCATGAAGTTGACGTTCTCGGTCAGGTCGCGCCACGTGCCTGACACGCCACGAACCTCGGCCTGGCCGCCGAGCTTGCCGTCCGTGCCGACCTCGCGCGCGACGCGCGTCACCTCGTCAGCAAAGCCGCCGAGCTGGTCGACCATCGTGTTGATGGTGTCCTTGAGCTCCAGGATCTCGCCACGGGCGTCGACGGTGATCTTCTGGGTCAGGTCGCCCTGGGCGACCGCGGTCGTCACCTGGGCGATGTTGCGGACCTGGCCGGTGAGGTTGGCCGCCATCGAGTTCACCGATTCGGTGAGGTCGCCCCACGTGCCCGAGACGCCGGGGACCGCAGCCTGGCCGCCGAGCTTGCCGTCGGTGCCGACCTCGCGCGCGACGCGCGTCACCTCGGAGGCGAAGGAGGAGAGCTGGTCGACCATCGCGTTGACCGTCGTGCCGATGCGAGCGAACTCGCCCTTGACCGGCTGGCCGTCGATCTCCATCGCCATCTTCTGGCTGAGGTCACCCTCGGCGACGGCGACGATGACGCGTGCGACCTCCGTGGTCGGGCGCACGAGGTCGTCGATCAGGCCGTTGACGATCTGCATGCGCTCGAGGTAGTCGCCCTTGGCGCCGTCGGCGCGGGCGCGCTCGGTCATCCGCCCTTCGCGGCCGATCTGCCGAGCGACGCGCGCCAGCTCGGTCGTCTGCCCGTGGCTGCGTTCGGCCAGGCGGTTGAACGCGATCTCCAACTCGCCGAGCAGGCCCTTGCGGCGGGCCGGAAGCCGGCGGGAGAAGTCGCCGTCGCCCGCGGCCTCTAGGGCCTGCAGCAGACGTCGTAGTGCAGCGGGGTCGAGCTCGCCCGGCTCGTCGTCTCGGCGCTTGCGAGAACGGCCCTCGTCGGCAGCCAGTGTCCCGGCCATCGATCCTCCTTGGGGTGGTCAGCCCGGCGCCCCACGCGCGCGGTTCTGGGCGCGATACCCAGTTTTGCGGCCGGGCAAACGAGCAGCGGCGATGGCGCCAGGGGCGCGCCTGGCGTCTGGCGGACCCGAGGGCGTTGCGAGGAGCTGAGCTAGCGGCGCGAAGACAGCTCGTCGAGGCGCCGCTGAGCGTCCTCGGCCCGCTCGCCATGGCGCTCGGCGGCGCCGGTGGCGCGCTGGAAGCGGCCCTCGAGCTTCTCGGCCTCCTCGGCGTGGTTCTCGGCTTCGCGCGCGTGGCGCTGCGCCCGGTCCTCGTGCTCCGCTGCGGCAGCACGGTGCTCGCGCGCTTGCGCGGCAGCCGCACCCGCCCGCGACACGATGGCTTCCTGCTCCTGCTGGTGGCCCGACAGCTCCCCGGCGATGGCCTCGCGCTCACGCTCGACACGGGCCTGTTCGGCGGCCCGGCGGCGGGAGAGCATCGCCGCGCCGGCGGCGACGACGATCAAGACGGCGACGATGATGAGGACGGCGATCATGACCGGGTGCTACCCGCTCGGGCGCGATTTGTCGCGTCCCCTGGCGTGTGGGCGTGTTGCTCGGCCGAGACAGACCGGCAGGTTCTGCCAGACGGCAGGGAGTCGAAGCCAGATGTGCTCTCTCGCGTGGGGCAGACGATTCCTGCGATTTGCAGGGGGATGCTTGGTTGCTGGCCAGTTGCTGCTGGGTGACAGTGTTAGGCAGAGGTCATTATTGGTCGTTGACGTCGTTCGCGACGAAGAGTACTACTGATCTTGTTGGAGCGCTGTCCATCCGACCAGGTTGGGGAATCGGGCTTACTAGGAGTGTTTTGAGATGTTGAAGATGGTTTCGAAGAAGAGCATGCTGCTTTTGGGTGTTGTGTTGGCGTTGTGTGCATTTGTGGTGTCGTCAGTGGCATCGGCGGCGAGTTGGGCGCCCGTGGGGACTACGGATGGCCGGATTGACTCGGGCAATTTCGGGTTCTCCTCCGCGGCCTTAGGGTTTGGGTCGTCTTGCACCGCCTCGACGTTGAGCGTCACCGGTGACAGTGCTGCGGTGGCGACTATCACCGGCGCCAGTTTCGCGAATTGCCACGGTGGCAGCGGGTTTGCTGCTGGGGGGTCGCAACGTCTCCTCGGACCCGACGCTTGTACTGCGACTCCTGTGGGCACTAATTTCCCGTGGCGGGTGACTCCGGTCGACACTACCCGCATCGAGATTCATGGTGTCGACATTGACGCCTCTTTGGAGTCTACTCCCGGCACTCTCAATGAGTGCAGCAAAAATGGGGTTACTTTCCGGTTGACTGGGACTGTGGTTGCGAGCTTCACTCCGGGCGCTACGCCGGCCTCGAGAAGGTTCGATTTCGACGGCTCGACGGGCCTATCCGTTCATATTCCGGGCTCCGGCACCTTCCCCGCTTCCTGGAGGGGTCAGGGTACTCCGACTGGTCTGTTGAACGTCATCATGTAGTCATGGACGGTCCTGTGAGGAGTGTTTGAGATGTTGAAGAACAGCATGTTGCTCTTGGGTGTTGTGTTGGCGTTGTGTGCGTTTGTGTTGCCGTCGGTGGCGTCGGCGGCGAGTTGGTCGCCTGTCGGTACTAGCGATGGCAGGATCGACTCGGGTAACCTCGGGTTCTCCTTCGCGCCCTTGGGGGTGCCTCTCGGGTGGGCTTGTAGGGCCTCGTCGTTTAGCGTGACCGTTGACACCGCTGCGGTGGCAACTATCACCGGCGTCAATTTCGCGGATTGCCACGGCACACTCGGTACGTTCGTTGGGTGCACTACGACTGCTACGGGGATCAATTTGCCGTGGCGGGCGACTCCGATCGACACTTCCCGCATCGAGATTCATGGTGTCAACGTTGACGTCTCGTCTGCGACTACTCCCGGTACTCTCAACGAGTGCCCCAACACTGGGCTCAATGTCCGGTGGACTGGGACTGCGACGGTGAGCTTCACTCCGGGCGCTGCGGGCACGAGAACATTCGATTTCAGCGGCTCGACGGGCCTGTCCGCGCATTACCCGGGCCTCCCCACCTCACCCTTTGCGGTGATAGGTTCGGCTGCGCCGACTGGCCTGTTGAACATCATTATGTAGCCACGTCTGATGGTGTCGTGGTGAAGTTCGATTTGAGCTGGGGCCGCCTGCGGCGGTCCCAGCTATATATCCCTGTCATGGCCGGTGTCAGCCATTGAGATGGTGCCCCAAGTGGCCGGCGGGCTAGAGGTCTCCGTACCAGATCACCGGCTGGTCGATGCCGCCGCTGAGCGACAGCTTGAGGTCGCCCCCGCCCGGCTTCTGGAGGCGAATAGCCGCCGAGCCTGGATTCGGCAGGACGGGGCAGCCGGGGCCGGCCGCCGCCCACGTCTGGTTCGTAGACCTCAGCGTCAGCGTCGCGTCGAGCGCGGTGTCGGCGACGATCGCGGGCGGCCACAGCACGCCGCCGACCGAGCTCGGGTTGGCGTATGTGAATGGGATGGTGCCTGTGAGCGTCACGCACGTCACCCCCATGCTCACAAACTCGCAGTCGACGGCCAGCAGCGTGCCCGTTGTCTTCTTGCTCGCTGCGCCGGAATAGAGGGTCTGGGTGCCGGCGTTGTAGGCGGCTGTCGTCGGCCCGGCGCTCATGGTGGAGGCCGCGACGGGCACGACCTTGTCGACTTGGCAGGCGACGGTCGTGGGCATGCAGCTCGCGAACTTCGGCGTGACGGCCGCCGCGGCGAACGCACCAGCAGCTGGCCCGGCGACGCCGAACGCGGTGGCCGTGCCCGAGAGTTGGCCGACCGCCCAGGAGTTGAAGCAGCTGACCGTGACGCCGCCGATAGTCCAGTCGCCGGCCGTCATCGCGGTGGTGAAGGCGCCGGGGTAGGTCCACGACGGGTACACGATGCCCTTGTTGCTGTGCCACGACACCGCGGCCTGCGCCGGTCCCGCGGCTGTGGCGGCGAGCGCCGTCGCAATGACGGCGGCAGCCACGATCGTGACAAGGCGGCGAGGCGTGCGCATCCCGTCAGAATGATGACGCGGACGGAGCAGCGCCAGAGCCAACCGACAGGGCCGGCCGTGGCCGACTAGCGCCAGAGCCAGCCGAAAAGGCCTCGATCGGCGACCGGCCGGCGCCGGCGTCAAGCGCTGCTGGGCTCGCCCTCGGGCTCGGCCTCCTGCTCGGGGTCGACCTCCACCGGCGCCTCGCTGAGGGTGCGGCGGGCGGGGATGCGAGCGGCCGCGGCGTCGAGCCGCTCGCGCACGGCCTTGGCGGACGCGCCAACGACGGAGCGCTCGGCCGCCGACATCTCCGGCCAGCGGGCGCGGAGCTCGGTGAGGCGATCGGCCGCACGATCGAGCGCGTCGCGCGCACTGTCGTGGGCGCCTTCCTCGATGGCGCCCTCGGCGGTGGAGACGTCGTGGCCGGCGTCGGCGGCGAGCTTGAGCAGGTCGTCCATGGCAGAGGCGATGCTACGTGGGGATCTCACACCAAGGGCGCACGGTGCGTTCCATCTTCCATGAAGCAGTACACGCTCATCGGCGCAGACAACGTCTCCTTTGCAACAACGGTGCCGGGCACGCTCGGCGGTCACCGGACCGACCGCATCTACGGGACGCTCGATTGCCCCGGCGCCGCCCGAGCGATCGCGCGCGGCGGCTACGTGGCCAACCGCGTGTTCTTTGCCGACGAGCCCACCGCCGTTGCGGCCGGCTATCGCCCGTGCGCCACCTGCCTGCCCGACGCGTACCGAACCTGGAAGGAGCATCGCGCCATGCCGCTGTCTCACACCACGGTCGCGTCGCCGATCGGCGAGCTTGTCCTGCTTGCCGACGGCGACGCCCTCTGCGAGATCCGCTTCGATGTCGCCGACATCCCGCCCGACTCACCGCGCGTCGCCGATGGCGTGCTCGGCGAGGCCGCCCGCCAACTGCGCGGCTATGCCGACGGCGTGCGGACGGCGTTCGACCTGCCGCTGCGCCCCCGCTTTGGCGGCGCCTTCGAGCGGCGCGTGTGGGCACACGTCGCCGCGATCCCCCACGGCACGACCACGACCTACGGCGAGATCGCGGCCGCCCTCGACGCGCCCGGCTCCGCCCGCGCGGTCGGCGCCGCCAACGGCCGCAACCCGCTGCCGCTGGTGGTCCCGTGCCACCGCGTCATCGGCGCGCGCGGCGCGCTGACCGGCTACGCCGGCGGGCTGGAGAGCAAGCGGCGCCTGCTCGAGCACGAAGGCGCGCTGCTGGCGATGAACGGCTGACGGCACCGCCTGACCGTCAAGGGGAATTCGAATTGCAGAATTCACTCGACAGATAGGCAGGTTCTGCCACCCGGCAGGGAGCCGAGGGCGAGGTGGTCTGGCGCGAGGCTCCGGTGATTCCTGAGATTTGCTGGGGGTTGCGGCAGGTTGATGCTGAAAACAGCGTTCGGCAGAGGTCGCCAGCGTCTGTTGACTTCATCTGAGATGAGGAGTACTACTGAACTTGTTGTAGTGCTGCTCATCTGGGCCGAATGGCAGGGGTGTTTGACGTGTTGACGATGGCTCTGAAGAAGATGTTGTCGCCCTTGGGTGTTGTATTGGCGTTGTGTGTGTCTGTCGTGCCGTCAGTGGCGTCGGCGGCGAATTGGTCCGGTTCGGGTACCATTGACTCGGCCCAACTCGGGTTTTCGATCTCGATTCCGTCGTTTTTCGGGTTCTCTTGTGCTGCCTCGTCGTTAGGCGTCACCGTTGACAGCGCTGCGGTGGCGACTATCACGAGCCTCAGTTCCGCGAATTGCGCAAGCGGCAACGGCCTTGGCGGGGGTTGCACTCCGACTGTTGTCGGTACTGGCTTGCCGTGGCGGGCGACTGCGCCCTCGACTTCCAACATCCAGATTCATGGCTTCGATGTCGATGTCTATTTTGCGACTACTCCTGGGACTCTCAATGAGTGCGCCGGTGTTGGCTATTACTTTCGATTCACTGGGACTGTGTCGGGAGTGGTCTTCACTCCGGGTCCTGCGGGCTCGAGAAGATTTGATTTCGGCGGTGCGACAGGCCTATCCGCGCATCCCTTTTTCGGGATAACCGTTCCCGCAATGATGTATGGTAATAGTACTGTTACTGGTTCGTTAAACATCAGCTGATCGGTAAGACCTGGTGGAAACGATGCCGCCGAACAGGCCGGTTTCGGCCTCGGAGCACGAAGGCGCGCTGCTGGCCGCGGCGGTTGAGCGCCGGCGCAGCCGCCGGCGTCGAAGGACGACTTGCTTGGGCTCCCTCGATGCCTGGTGGGGCCGTCGGAAGCCTGTGTGTCTATCCTCGGAGGCTCCCCGATGTCGTACGAGCCGTCCCTCCCTGTCCCCGAGCGCGAGCGCTGGCCACTGGCCATCGCGCTCGTCGCGCTGCTCGCCGGTGCCGCACTGCTTGCCTACGCGCTCTCGGGCGCGCTCGACCAGGCGCCCAAGCTCCCCGCGCCGCCGGTCGCCCCCGCGGTCGTCGTGGTGACCCCGACGCCCGCGCCGGCGGGCGCCACTCCCGTCGCCGACGTCGCACCAGCCGCACCAGCGCGGGCGGCCAAGGCCGAGCCCAAGCCCACCAAGGTCCAGCGCGTCAAGGACCAGCAGCGCTTCACCACCAACGACGTCGCCCACGTGCCCGCCTCGTGGGTCGCCGGGTTCTACGACATCTACGCCCAGGCCCAGAAGACCTATGGCGTCAACTGGCTGCTGATCGCCTCGGTCCACAAGCAAGAGACCGCGTTCTCCACGCATCCGACGACCTACCGCGGGCTCAACTTCGCGCGCTGCTGCGCCGGGCCGATGCAGTTCAACGTCACCAACGGGCCGGTCTCGACCTGGGCGCGCTACCGCAACGCGAGCGCCGCGGCGCCACGGCCCGCCAAGTACCCGCACGCGACCAAGAAGCACCCATCGATCTACGACGACTACGACGCGATCATGGCCGGGGCCTCGCTGCTGCACGACTCGGGCGCCGGCCGCAATCTCGACGCCAGCGCATGGCGCGCCGCCTATGACTACTACGGCCACGACGCCACCGGCGTCTCCTACGCCAACGAGGTCGTCGCGCGCGCGATCGGGTGGGGCCAGAAGTCGTTCTGCGTCAATTGCGCGACGGACACCCGGCTGATCGGAGCCATCGACGCCGCTTGGGGCGTCCCGGTGCGCAACGAGCTCAACGCCGCCGCCGCGGCTGCCGCCGAGGCCAAGCAGGACAAGGCAATCGCCGCCTCCACCAAGAAGCACTGAGCGAGCGCCGGCGCGGCCGCAGGCTCAGCTCACACGCCGGTGCAGCGGCGCACGGCCCCGCTTGCCCGCGTCGGCGAGCACGTCCATCCCCCGCAGGCAGTACGCGACCCGCTGAGCGAGCAGCATCCGACACCCGAGCGCACCAGCCAGCTCACGCGTCGTGAACGGCTCACCACCCACACCGAGCGCATCGGGCAGCAGCGCCGCCGCATCGGCCGGGGACGCCAACACCTCGCTGCCCAGCACCTCGACCAGCCGCCGCTCGCCCGGATCGCGCCGCCGCCGGCCCGAGCGCGAGCGCCCCGCCTCCGGCGCCCGGATGTGATCCTCGCGGCAGAGCAGGACCTCGACCGTCAGGTTCGGGTGCGCAAGCAGCGACGGAAACGACACGAGCCGGTCAAAGACGTCCAGCGCCACCCCGCGCAACGGCGATCGCCGCGACGACAGCACCTCTCCCTGGTCATCGACGCGCACGATCCGGCGCTCGGCGGCCACCGGATGGACGATCCGCATGCGATGCATGTCAAGGAGCGCGTCCAGCTTCGGCCCCAAAGGTGAGAAGCCGCCGGTCTGGATCTCGACGAGCTCGCCGTCGGCGCGCACGAGGTCGATGACGTAGCGGCCGAACGGGACCTCGGCGGTGTCACCCGGCCGCGCGAGCAGGTCCTTCACCGCCGCGTGCAGCGGCCCTTCGCGCAGGACGCCGATCCCGGACACCGACCGCCACCCTACCGGCGACACACGCGGTTTCCCGGGAGCCATCGTGCAAGAACCGCGACTTCCCGTTCCTAGGGTGTTGCTAGATGTCGATGCGCCGCCTCCTCTCCCCGCTGATGCTCGCTGCTGCCCTCGTGGCGGTTGCCGTCCCCGCCGCCCAGGCCGATTGCCCCGGATCCTCGGCGTCGGCCTGCCCCTACTCCGGCCTGAGCCAGAACGGCCAGCGCGGGGGCGGCGTCCTGCGCTTCCCGCAGGCCGTCGCGGTCGGCCCCGACGGCGCCGTCTACGTCACCGACCAGGGCTCGCACATCGTCCAGCAGTTCGGGCCCGACGGCACATGGCTGCGTGACATCGGCACCGCCGGCTCGCGCCCCGGCGAGCTCAGCGCCATGGGCGCCGTCGCGGTCACCGGTGACAACCAGGTCGTCGTCGCTGACGGAGGCACCAACCGGATCGTGCGCTTCGACGCCACCGGCGGCCTGATCGACAGCTGGGGCGGGCCCGGCACGGCGCTGGGCAAGTTCCACTTCGGCGCCGGCGGCGGCAACGACGCGGCGGCCGGCGGCGGCCTCGCCGCCTCGGGCAACGTCCTGTACATCGTCGACACCGGCAACGACCGCGTCGTGCGCTTCACCGCCTCCGGCGGCAACGGCGCCGAGATCGTCCCGCCCGGCACGCTGCAGAACCCGCGCGGCGTCGCGGTCCGCGGCACCCGCATGCTCGTGGCCGACGATCAACACCACCGTGTTGCTGCATTCGACACCGGCGGCCACCTGCTCGCGTCGATCGGCGCCGGCCAGGGCGCGGGACCCGGCCAGCTGAACTTCCCCTACGGCGTCGCGATCGATCCGCAGGGCCGCGTCTTCGTCGCCGACGACCTCAACCACCGAATCGTGCGCTACAGCACGCCGGCGACCAAGTATCAGTACAAGGCCCGGTGGGGCGCGTACGGCACCGCCCCCGGCCGGCTCGCCTACCCGCGCGGCGCGGCGACCAATACGGTCGGTGAGCTCTACGTCGCTAACACCGGCAACGACCGCATCGACGTCTTCGACGCCAGCGGCACGCTAAAGCGCTCCTTCGGCACCTCGGGCCGCGCGGTCGGCCAGTTCGACGGACCGCTCGGCGTCGCGGCCGACAGCACCGGCGTCCGCGCCGTGACCGACTCGGTCAACGGCCGCGTCCAGCTGATCAATCCCGACGGCACGATCGCCACCGTCTGGGGCTCACCGAACCCCGGGCCGACGATCCTGCCCAACCCGGTCGCCGTCGCCTTCGACGCGGGCGGCAACGGCTTCGTCCTTGACAACCGCCGCAGCACGATCGTCGTCTTTGACCGCGCGACCGCCACGACGACGCGCCGGATCGGCACGCCGGGCTCGGGTCCTGCGCAGCTGCTCTCTCCGCGGGCCCTGGCGATCGACGCCTCGGGGACGATCTCGGTAGCTGACACCGGCAACGACCGCATCGCCCGCTTCGCCGGCGACGGGAGCTACTTGGGGTCCTTTTCAACCGAGAGCGCGCCGCGCGGTATCGCCGTGACGCCCGACAGCAGCAGGATCTACGTCGCCGACACCGCCAACCGGATCACGGTGTATGACGGCGGCGGGACCGTGCTCGACCAGTTCGGCGGCACGGGCTCCAAGCTCGGCAAGCTGAACTCGCCGGCGCAGATGACGGTGGATGCCGGCGGGAACCTGTGGGTCGCAGATCGCGGTAACAATCGCGTTCAGCAGTTTGGGCCGGCCGGGGAGCGTTTGCTCACGTTCGGCAACCGCGGTATCGGCGAGGGTCAGTTCATCCATCCGACCGGGGTCAGCGCCGATTGCAACGGCAAGTTGACGGTGACCGACAGCGAGAACAACCGCGTCACGACGCTGACGCTTGCCAACCCGCCTGTTGGGCTGGCCTGCACGCCGCTGCCAGCGCCGGCCGGGCCGCCGGCGTTGAAGTACCCGACGCTGCCTGAGCCGTTGGGTCCGCAGCTAACGGTCAAGATCCTGCGCAAGGCTGGGCTGCTAACCGCGCGCAACCTGCCGGTGCGCGTCGGGTGCGACACGACCTGCTCGCTGACCGCGACGGCGACGCTGGTGCAGCGTGGAAGCGCGAAGGTGGTCGGCAAGGGTAAGAAGCGCAAGGTCGTCAAGCCGGTGTCGATCGACCTCGGGCGTCAGAAGCTGACGATCCCGGCGGGTACGTCGAAGATCGTGCGGCTGACGATCTCCAAGAGCGCGGCTGGGAAGCTGCGCAAGGCGCTGCGGGGTAAGAAGGGGCTCGACGTGAGCCTGCAGCTCGAGGCGACCGCGGCCGCGGGGCCACCGACGAGCCAGACGACGCGGATCCTGGCGACGGCGTAGGCCGCGTGCACCAGTGCCTCAAGAGCGCGGCGGGGAAGCTGTGCCAACCCCGCCGGGCTCAGTTCAGGGTGGCGCCCGGCGGAGGTTGGGAGGTGTCTCTGCCGGACGCCCGGGGGTGTTGCGGGTTAGCGCCTCGTGGCCGCCTTGGCCTTGGGTGAGTAGGCGACGCGGGCCTTCTTGGTGTTCTTCGGGGTGAAGGACACCTTGACGCGAACATCGCGCTTGGCTCTGCGTAGCTGCTTGCCCTTGGCCGTGAGCCTCGCGGTCAGCGTCGCCGTGCTCGCCGAGCTGATCGTCCGGCGCGTCGTTCTGAGGCCGGGGCCTGAGATCGAGACGGTTCCGGCACCGATACCGCTGATCTTGACCTTGACCGCGGTGGAGGTGAACTTCCGGGACACGATGGCGAGTGGGCATTCGACCGCCATCGAGATCGCGGCGTCTTGCCTCTTGCCGTTGTGGCCAACGATGGCCAGGAATGGCTTTTGTGGGGCTGAGCAGATGTCATCGTGGCCATCGGTGATCACGAGCGGGCCCTTTTTGCCGCCGTTGATCTTGACCGTCGCTGAGCTCAACGGGGCGTCGGGGATCGTTGGGAACGTCGAGGTCAGGTGCTGGTTATCGGGCACCGAGGTCGTCCCACGGAGGTTGACGTTGACCTCACCACGCAACTGCACCAACAAGGACGGGAGCGTTCTGATCTGCCGGCCACTCTTGGGATCGGTGCGGATGCCCTTGACCCAGTACATCTTGCCGCTCAACGGCCCCTTCAGCAACGGGCTGATCGCGGTCATCGTCCCAATCACGGCCTTCTCCGGACACTGACCCTTCAACCCATCCGTGAACTCACACAGCTGATCGCTGGCGGCGTTATCGGGATCCAACGCGAGGCTCAAGGGCAGCGTCAGCGTCAGCGCCTTGGTCCCCGCCTCCCCGCGCCGCTGGGTTACGACAACCTCCAACCCCGGGTGGCCACCAACCTTGGCCTGCGAGGGGTTGGTGAGCTTCATCGTCATCTTCGGCGCGAACGGCAGCTTCTCACAGCCGGTGGCCTGCAACGGTGACGAAACGTTGGCGGTTTGGCCGCCCTTGGAGGAAATGGTGGTCTGGATCGTCTTGGGTGCACACGAGCTCGGGGTGCGCATGAACCCCGGACGATCGACGGTCACGTGGACTCGGCGGAGCCGGAACGGCACACCATCACGCATCGTTGGCAGCGGATCACTGGTCACGACCGCATGAACATCATCAGGATCGACGTTCAAGGCCTGACGCACCACGACCGTGCCCAAATCAAAGGGTCCGGCGACGGCGTGCACGGCAATCGCTAGCCCATACGGCGCACCCTTATACGGGCCCGTCAAGGAGACGGGCTGATCGGTCAGGTAGAACGGATGCGCGCCCGGCCCGGCCGCCGCTGCCGCCGATCCGATCCGTGATGCTGCCGGGCAGGTGCCCGCGTCGGCGTCGGCATCTGAGCAGAGTGGGACGTCCTTGACCGCACCGAGCAACCCGTCGGGCAGGCTGACGTTGATGCCGGTCGGGATGTCGTTGCGGTCCTCACGCGTCAGATCGAAACTGAATGGGCTCGACCCCGCTGCTTGTGTGTCGGCCAGCCCGGTGGTGACCTTCGGGGCAAACGGCAGCGTGGCCGGGCAACCGGCGCCCTTGCCGTCCCAGCTGACCTCGAAGATCGATGAGGATGTCACGTCCGCGGTCCCCGGGACCGTCACGCCGTCAGACCTCGTGCCCGGTCGTGACCACGGCGTGAACACACCGGTCGTCTTCGCCGTCGTGCATGACGGTGGGTTGGCCAACGACGCCCGGTCTCCAGGCCTGAACGTCATCGAAAGCCGCTTGGCCGGCACCTGGGGGTTGTTCTCAAACCGGGCCGTCAACCGACCCGTCACCCGATCCGCCGTCACCACACCCGGAATCTTGACGTTGACCCCATCCTCACGCGAATCAACCTCAATCAACAACCGGAACAACCCATCCTGGTTTCCAGCCGGGCTCAGATCACCCGGATGCGGCTTGATCACAAACACATCACCCTTGACCTGCTTCGCGCCGGTCACCGCATCGGTCTTCGGATCACGCGAAACCAACAACGGCGAGGTCGCCACCACCGTCCCGACCTTCGAAGCGTCCGGGCAACTGACCGGCAACGTGTCGTCATAGCGCACCTGATCACCCCCGCCAGGTAGATCAGAACAGCCGTCCAGACCGTCAGCGGCCGATGGTGAGATCGAGACGCCTTCGGGCAAGGTCACCGTCGCGTCCTTCAGCGGCGGTGCCGAGGGGACCGCCGGGTTATAGGACGTGCCCGGGTCGGTTGGGTCATTGTTGCTTTGGGGGAATGTCAGATCCACCGAATAGCCCGACGGCGCATCCGCCTGCGACGACCCCGCCTCCTCCGATGGCTTGACCGTTAGATCCGGGGCGAACTGCGGCGCCAACGCCCGGCTATCGCACCCCGTCACCGGCGGCGCCGGTGCGACTGCCGTCTTCCACCGATCGTCGCTCAGATCCGGGAAACCATCCGCCGTGACCCGGCCCGGCCGCGTCCACGAATCGACGATCATCCGCGTTACCGGCTGAGCGACTAAACAGTCTGAGAGGTTGGACAAGACCGGGATCGGTGGACCACCCACAGGAGGGGTGCCGAAAGGGCCGGGACGCTGTGACGGAACCCCAAACACCGCCGCCTCAGCACCCGTGACACCGAAATCGGCTGCGCCCGGCACCGCGATCGTCACCCCATATCCCCCCGTACGCGGACGCAACCGCGGATACAACACGATCACATTGGTCAAGTACTTAAACGCCAACGCGGCCGGATATCCCCGCTCGGGCACCATGTTGTACAACTCCTTCACAGGGTCCTGGCCCCCGAAGCGTGCCAGACGCAACGTACCGACCACGCTCCCTGCCGGACACACGGCGTAGTTCGCGTTGACGGCAAACCCCGACAGTGGACAGCGCGGGGCGCCCGCCAGATTTCCAAGGAACCCGGGTGGCAGCTCGGTAAAGGTCGACTTCGGCGGCTCGACCGCTTCGACTCCGTTGACGGTGGGTCTGGTCGAAAAGGAGAAAGAGGTGCTGGCCTCATATGGGGTGCCGCCCGCGACGGTGTAATCGTTGCCGTCGGGGTCCAGCGCACGGGCAGTGAAATCCTGCAGGTCAAAGATCGAATCGGCCGCCTTCGCCGCGTTCACCGGCCCCACACACAACACCATCAACACCATCAACACCATCAACACCGCTACCAGCACACGGTAGGGCAAGCCACAAAAGGACACGATGCTCATCTCTCTCCCACGCAACACAGACACAGGCAACGAACTGTTGGTGCGCTTCATGACCGGGGCCCCTTGCCATCCGAGCCCTGCCCAACCGACGACCCCTTGACCTTGTTCTTGGTCGTGGCTGCCAGGGTGAGTTTGAGCGTCACCGATCGGGCCAGCGCGAGCTTGGAGTGACCGACGACGATCCGGACCGACAACCGTCGCTTGGCCACCAACCGCGCCCGCGCCTTCTTTGACAACCGCAACGTCAACTGCACGCTGCCTGCCTCGGCCATCGTCTCTCGAGCCACAGCGCCACTGGACGGCTTGCCGCCGATCGTCGTCGTGACCCTCGCTCTCACGGTTCCCGGCTTGCTCGCGGTCACCGTCACGGTCACCCGTCCGGTCTGGGCCAACGCCCGCCGCTGCGACGCGCTGATCGCCCTCAGCGTAAACCTGGGTGCCGGCTCCTTGACATCGCCCAGGCCACCCACACCACCCGCACCCGACGCAAGGCCCGGCGGTCCGCTGGGTGGCCTCGAACAGCCCTCACCCTCACACCGCCCTTGCTCACGCAAATCAAAACCCCCACCCACCCGCGCGGTAAACACATCAGCGCTGGTGTCGATATCAGCCGCGGTCACCTGACTAAGGGACTTAAAGAAGATGTCGGCCCCCGAAGCGCTGATCCCAGGCGCCCCGTAGTCACCAGCGGGCAGATGGCCGTCAGGGCTGATCAACGACACCTTCCCCTCATGCCAGGCATACACATCCAGCTCGCTATTGCTATCGGCCGGGGCCAACGCCTCATCGGTGACGAACACGACGGTGTGCCCATCAGCGGTCATCGCGGAATTAAACCCAACCAGCGTGTTGATCTCTGCGTTGCCGCCGCTGCCGGTGGCATCGATCGACAGCCGCAACCATTGTCCCGTCTGTGAGTCATAGCGATACACATCAAAAGCGCTATCGGTATCCGCACCTGCACCAGAGCTCACCAGCGGGTCGGTCGTGTTGACCAGCAGGTAACGACCATCAGGCGTGACCTGGGTCGTACTGGTCGCTGACGTCCCCACATCGCCCGGGGTGATCAGCCGGGCCACAAACTTCGTGTGACCCGCAGGATGCTCAGCATCGGTCTGCCACACATACAGGTTATGGGCCCCGGCTAGCGCGGCCTGATCATTGGCACCACGGTTGGCCGCCAACACAGCCTGCGCGACATAATAGACGTGCGAACCATCCTTCGAGACCCGGACCACGTTCTCCACATCCGCACCGCCCGTTGTGAGCTGACGTAGGTTCGGGCACTTGTTGACCGGCAACACCGGCTCGACCGTCTCGGCCGGGATCTCACACACATACAGATCATTGGTCGCATCGGTATCCCCGTTGACCAACTGCTGGGTCGTGGTCATAAACGCCCGCGAACCATCCGACGCAAACCCCACAAGGTTCACCAGGGCATCAGCGTTACAGACCCCGCCAGGATCACCCGCACCCCGCGTGCACTGAGACGCCCCCATATCAATCGTCCTCACACCACCCACCCGCGCCCGCGGCCTATCGCAGCTAGCGCCGTACTGACCGGTCCCGAAGAAGACCACCCGCCCATTCCCTGAAATACCTAGGGGGCACAGCCCTGCACTTCCATACACGCCCGCGCCTGGAAGCGGTGCCCCGCTGTTATCAACACCGACCGGCCGCAGAACCTGATCACCACCGACGACCTCATACAGATTCGGCGTAGGGGGACCAAGGCCACTACCCACCACCAGGTGTGAAAAATCAGACGTGGTCGCAAAGACAAACGGATTGGTGGTGCCGGGGTTGGGAACGAGCAGCGAGAATGTCCCATCCGGCCGACGCACATAGATACCGTCGCGATCGGCATGATCAGGTTGGCGCTCGTCAGGCGACGTCCGCGGCCGCATCGGCCACAACGTGGACCGAAAATCCCCCGACAGACCCTGCTGCGCCCCTTCAGCGATCCGGAAAACCCACTGCTCACCTGGCGGGTTCATCGAGATCGACGTCCACCCGGTCTCCGAACGCCGCGCCACATACTGGTTACCGGAGAGGGTCCCGTAGGCGTTGTCGGCAAAGCTGCCGACCGAGATGTACCCCATGACCCCGCCATCACCATAGGTTTGCTTATCCACGGCGAAGCCTTGTTTGTAGGGGCTGGTGACCATCTCATAGGCGCGGCAGTCGGGCAGGCCGCTGGAGTTATTGAGCGCTCGCAGTTCTGCGTTAGGGCACGAGTCTGTGGCGGCGTGTGCTGGGCCCGCTGAGAAGGCGCGCGCGATGCATGCCAGCAGCATCAGGCCGAGGAGCAAGCGGCTGGGGCTGGTCAGGTGCTTTGGCCAGTGATTGGTTTGGTGGGTGTGGTGCATGGCGGGCTCCTTGGACAACGCGATGCCGCTGCTGTTGGGGTTGGTGGCGTGCTTGGGCATTTAGCGGCCCGCCTTGCGGGTGAAGGTCACCGTGACCGTCTTGGTCACCGGCTGAGCACCAACCGGGCTAAACCGCAACCGGACTGTTGTCTTAAGCTTGCGGCTCTTAGCTTTGGCCAGGGCTCGTTTGCCGGCGGTGGTCAGCGTGACCTTGATCGTCTTGCTCCCAGCCTGGGGGATCGAGACCGAGACCGTGTTGGTGCGGGTACTGGTAGCGCGGATCGCGCCGGGGGCCTTGGTCGTGAGGACGATCGAGGCCGTGGAGCCCGTCACCGTTCTTTTGCCGATGGTCAGAGTGTTGTCGGCGGCGATCGCGACCGCGATCGTGTTGGAGACCCGGCCACAATTGACCGTCAACCCCAACGTCCCCGCAGCATCATCCGGCACATCAACCGTCAAGCCATTGACGGTCCAATCGGTGGAGGTCGTAACCGTGCTGCCGAGCGTCACGCTGCCGCCGACCCCGAGATCACTACCGGTGATCGTGATCGACTCACCGGCCTTGGGCCTAGCGTCATAGGCCTTCAGCACCGGCGCCCCACACCCATACCCGGCTGGTGGTGGCGCCGGCGGCACCGCTTGTGGCGTGGCCGCGGTCGCAAACGCGAACTGACTGCTGTAAGCGGTAGCGCCACCCTCAGCGGTCGCGACCAGGCGGCCCAAGAACCCGCGGCCCTGCGGAAGCCCCGAGAACCCGGCCGTCACTCGCTGCGGACCATTGACCGCCGGCGTCGGGTGCTCGCCACTGTTGGCCGCGTACGCCATATCGAGCGATTCGATCTCAAACCGGTATGTGCCCGGTAGGCCGTGCGTGTCGCTAGAGCCGACCAACGTCGCCGAGCTCGTCGTGACATCAACCGCACCAACCCCAACCGCCACCGGACCCGACACCGTCTCAAAACTTCCCTGAGCACCCGTCCGAACCGTCCCGTCAGCACTCGTCGCAACCAGCTGCACGTAGTAGGTGCGGCCGGCCATCAACCCCGCGACCGGTGATGAGACCGCAAGCTCACCATCACCCGCGCCTGCGTTGACCTCGGCGGTGCTCTGCCCCATCGCCGGGCTGGGCCCGTAGTTGAAGTGATACGTCGTCGGGACGCCGTGGGGGTCGACCGTGCCGGCCAGCGTCGCCATCTCAGACGTCACCGCGGTCGCACCCGCCGCCCCAGCCGGGGCCGTAATAAACGTGCCATCAGCTCCAGGCTGCGGACCACCCGTCCCGTTATCAGCCACCAGCCGGAAGTGATACAGCGTCCCCGGTGCGAGATCCGTGAGGTTCGTTTGGACCTCGGTATCAGCCGGCGAATCACCCGCAGGCTCACCCACGGTCGCCGACCCATAACCGGTCGTCGTGCCGTACTCAACATAGAAGGTGGTCGCGGAATGGTTCGGGTCAACCAACCCATGAACCCGCACACTGGTCGGCGTGATCGCCGAAGCCACCGCCGAGGAACCCACTACCGGCGGCGCGGCGTCGGTCGTAAACGACCCGTCCTCACCCAGAATCTGACCCGAGCTATTGGATCCAACGATCCGATAGTGATAGGTCGTATTCGGATCCAGCCCGGTCACCGGCTGCGGAGCGGGCACCGGGCCGCTGCCCGAACCGGCATCAACTAGAGCGGTAGTAGACCCATAGTTGGTGTCCAGGCCGTACTCATACCGGTAATAGGACTGCACGCCGCCCGGATCAATCGTCCCCGCGAGGGTCGCCGAGGTCTCCGCGGGATCTGCGACGGGGTCGGTGGTCACCGTCGGACCGACAAACGCCGTAAAGCGCTCAACCCGATTGGTGTTGAAGTCCCCGACATACACCGTGGCGTCCGGGCCCACCGCAAGCCCACGCAACGCACCACCATCACCCGGCAGCGTCACCGGCGCAATGCTGAACGTCTGCACCCACCCCGCACCACCAGCGCTGAAGTGCGTGACCTGCAACCCCGCTGCAGCCGACTCAGCGACATACACCTCACCCAACACCGGATCGGTCGCTACCGCTACCGGAACACCACGACCACCACCATCAACGGTCGCGCCGAACACACCAGCCGACGAATACCGATCAACCCGACCCTTACACGTGTCGAGCACAAACACCTCGCCGCCAAACGCCCCGAGACCACCCGGCGGACAGACAAACCCGCCATCCGGCGATCCCGACCCACCACCAAACGAACCCACCAACACACCCGACACCCGATCAAAGCCCGCCACCACCTGCCGCGGCGCACTCACATCGCTGTTATCGGTGGCCGTCACCCAGACCGTCCCAGAGACCGGATCGACCGCTAACGGCCCATAGTTGATCGATAACGACGAACCCGAAACATCTAACACCCGCTCAACCACCCCCGCCTCGGTGAACTTCACCACCACCGGCGCACCCGTACTCGAATCCACCGCCATCACATACACACCACCACCAACCACAGCGGAATCAACCGCGACCGCCCCCAACGACGAATACACCCCCGCATCCACCGGCCACAACCCCACAAACCCACCCAACCCATCAAACCGCTCCACCCGCTGCCCCGAAAACAACCCAGGATCCGACACAAACACATCACCCAACACCCCAACCCCAACCCCCGACGGACCACCCTCAAACACCTCAAAACCACCAAAACCACCACCCGATACATGCCCAACCGACCCCCACGCCACCCCACACACCACCAACAACCCCAACACCCCCCCAACAAACGCCGCCAACACACGACCAACACCACGACCCAAGCTCACAGACATAACACCCTTCTCGCTTACCCAAAACACCCTCAACGAGACACCAGCCACACCAGCCGGAAGTAGCACCGACCAACCATCGCCAGTAGCGCGAAGCCCAAATTCACCGCAAACGCCTACATCTACACCTACACCAAGTTATCTCTTGAAGTCAAGACACAACCACCAAACCAACCAAACACCGTCACGTTTCCTGATCAAGCGGCACCAGACCCTGGCCCCTCCCACGAAACACACGACGATCAAACAACAAGGCTGGGGCCGCCCACAACGCGACCCCAGCCCCACTACAACCTCACACCACTAGAACGAACGCCGATCAGTCAAGGACGTTCAACGTACCAGTCGGAGCAGCCTGACCCTGCACCGCGATAGCACCAACGGGACCGACAGTGAAAACGGTTCCGGTGATGCCCGTCGCGCCCTCGAAATCGAACCTTCTCAAGGACGCCGTAGCGTTCGGAGTGAAGCTCGCCGTCACAGTCCCCTGCAACCGGAACTGCGAGCCTTGCAATGTGGGGCACTCGCCGAGAGTGCCGGGAGTCTGCTCAAACGAGACGTCAATATCGACACCATGAATCTGGATGTTGGTAGTGCCCACCGCAGTCGCCCGCCACGGGAAACCAGTACCCGTAGCAGTCGTAGTGCAACCAATGCCCGGACCGAAGTTGCCGTGGCAATTCCTAAACGCGGCGCCGGTGATAGTCGCCACCGCAGCATTGTGAACGGTCACGCTAAACGACGAGTGCGTACAAGCCGACCCAGAACCCGTCCCCGGAGAGGAGAACCCGAGGTTGCCCGAGTCAATGTTGCCCGAACCCGCCCAACTCGCCGCCGACGCCGCCGACGGCAACACAAACGCACACAGCGCCATCACAGCGCCCAAGAGCAACATGCTCTTCTTCGAAATCTTCTTCAACATCTCAAACACTCCTAATGAAATTCCGGCATACGCCGGGATCTAACGCGGCCCCCGCAACGCCGACATACCAACGACGCGCCACGGAGCCGCCCAAAATAAGCAGCCTGCCCACCACGGGGACCAACGCCCAGGCAGACTCACAATCCGCTCAAGCTCTAACACCCCCTCCTCAACACCACAGCACCCACCAGCACCGACCAGATCGATCCCCAACCCGGTCCCACGCAGGCAGCGCTCCAACAAGATCAGTAGTACTCTCCACCCCAATTAGAGTCAACGGCCACACCCCTGCCCGTATGGCAGAACCTGCCTCTCCGTCAAGCCAAACCACCCAACCCCACCTCGGCACAGCATCGCGATCACCGCCTCCTGCGCGAGCAGGTCATCAACGCGGGCGCGGTCAAGGTCGACAGCCTCGACTCAGACAAAGCCCTCGGCGCGCAGCCAGGCCGTCGTGCGCTCCATCCCCTCGGCAAGGCCGACTCGCGGCTGGTAGCCAAGCTCTGCCCGGGCGCGGTCGATCGCATAGGTGCCGGCGCGCGCGAGGTAGCGCGCGGCAGCTGCGTTGACCTCGGTCTCCCGGCGCGCCGCGCGGGCGCCGAGCGCGGCGGCCGAGGCCAGCATCGTCGCTGCGCTTGTCGGAAGCACCGGCAGGCGCCGCCCTAAAAGCCGCGCGTAGACCCCAAAGAACTCGCCCGTCGTCACGCCGACGCCGTCGGTGAGCGTGAATACCCCGCCCGCGCCCGCGGGCCCGCACGCGCCGATGATCCCGTCGACCAGGTTGTCGATGTACACAGGGCTGAAGATTCCGCGCCCGTGCGCCGGCAGAATGAAGCGCCGCCGCGCGAGCTCTTCCACGGGCAGCACCGTCCACGGACGTGACCGCGGGCCGTAGACGTCGCCGGGGCGGACGATCGTGCACGCGATCTCCCCCGCGGCATGCGCACCCAGCACCAGCGCCTCGGCGGCCACCTTGGTGTCGACGTACGGAACGCCGTTGGGCCGCGTCGGGTAGGACTCGTCGACGCCGTCGGGGAAGGCAAAGCCGAAGACCGTGACCGACGAGAGATGCACCACGCGCGCGGCGCCGGCACGGCAGGCGGCGTCAAGGACGTGGCGCGTGCCCAGCGCGTTGGTCTGCCAGACCGCGCCCGGATCGCCGCCGCGCATCGAGACAATCGCGGCGGTGTGGATGACGAGGTCACAGCCCGCGGCATGGGCCTGCCAATCGCCCGGCTCACCGATGTCCCCCGCGACGATCGCGCGAGCAGGATCGGCCCGCACCTCCACACCGCGCACCTCGGCGCCAAGCGCCACGAACCGCTCCGCCAGCGCCGCGCCGATGAAGCCGCTGGCGCCCGTGATGAAGACGCGCTTGAAGGTCATCGTGCCAGCGGCCGAACATCGGCCCCGGTCAACGCAACCAAATCGGCAGGCGCCAACTCAATCTCCAGCCCGCGACGACCCGCCGAGACAAAGACGGTGTCGTACCCGGTGGCGCTCTCGTCTAGGAACGTCGGCAGACGCTTGCGCTGCCCGAGCGGGCTGATACCGCCCGCGACATACCCGGTGACCTTCCCCGCGCGCACGGTGTCAGCCATCGCGGCGCGCTTGCCCACCGCTTTGAGATCGAGCTGATCGGCGGCCGGGACGACCGCGACCGCGAGCTCGTCGTCGACGCTCACCACGAGCGTCTTGAAGACTTGTCGCGGATCGATGCCCAGCGCTTCTGCTGCCTCGCTCGCGTAGGACGCCGCGTGCGGGTCGTGGTCGTACTCGTGCAAGGTGTAGGTGATGCCCGCGGCCTTGGCGGCGCGGGTGGCTGGGGTCTCGCGGCCGGCCATCGGTCAGCCGATGCTATCCGCGCCGCTCAGATCTCCAGCACGTGATGGCCGACGACGTGCACGACCGTCGTCTCCCCCAGCCGTCGCGCCCGCCGCGCCGGCGCCGGCGTATGGCCGTGCAGGTGCAGCCGCGGCGCGGCGCGCAAGTCGTAGTCGCGCAGCCCGTCGAAGCCTTCGTGCGCGCGGTCGTCGGGCTCCTCGTGAATCCCGCGCGGTGGCGCGTGGCTGAGCAGGATCTCGGCGGCCGGCAGCCGCCGGGCCATGCGTGACGCCTCGCGCTGGCTGTACTGCAGCGGAGCGCCGCGCTTGTACCGAACACAACCCTCGAAGCCCGCGAAGGTGATCCCGTCGACGTTCGCACACGCCAAATGCATGTTGGTGGTGTTCGCCGCCTCCAGGTAGCGACCGTCGTCGTGATTGCCATAGACGCCCAGAACCGGCAACGCGAAGCGGCCAAGCGGATCGAGCATGTCCGACGCGAGATCACCGAGCGTCACGACAAGGTCAGGCGCGTGAGAGGCGATCAACGCTGGGAGCGGCAGCCACGACTCCTCGTCGGCGAGGATCAGCAAGCGCATCTCCACAGGACTGCCCGCGCGCGAGAGAGACCAACCGCCTCGGACCCGCCCGGTGCGGCGTCAGCTGTCCCGCCCGACACCGCGGCGCGCAGCGCCAACTCCAGCTCGGCACCGACGTCCTTGAGCGAGTGGCCGCTGCGCTGCGCACGGCAGAGGGTCGCGGCGCCCTCGGCGCCGGTGAGGATCGTCGTGGCCAGTCGCGGCGCGCGAGCCCGAGGCAGACCGGCGTCGCGCCGGCCTGGCCGTCCTACTGAGCCTCGACAGACCGGCAGGTTTTGTTATGCGGCAGGGAACCGAGCTGTCGTGCTTCCCGCCCGAGGGTCCGATGATTCCTGTGGTTTGCAGGTAAAGCTTGGCTGTGGGGCTCGTCAACTGGCGTAACAGTGTTCGGCAAAGATGTCGTTGTTGGTTGACTTCGTTGCGAGCGAGGAGTACTACTGATCTTGTTGGAGCGCTGTCCTTGCGGGCTGGTTGGGATCGCTTGTGGCTGTCGGTCAGCGCTCGTCCTCTATGGAAGGTGGGATTGGAGCCTGAGTGCGGGTCGCTTTCGTCTGTCATGGCGGGGATCCCGGCCGTTGGCAGGGGCGTCATGTCGGCCTCGAAGCGCGTCGTTGGTATGTCGGCGCTTTGGGACCGCAATAGCTCCCGGCGTGTGCCGGGACTCACTAGGAGTGTTTTGAGATGTTGAAGATGGTTTCGAAGAAGAGCATGCTGCTCTTGGGCGTTGTGATGGCGCTGTGTGCGTTTGTGTTGCCGTCGGTGGCCTCGGCGGCAAGCTGGACCGGTAGCGGCAACATTGACTCGGGCGACCTCGGGTTCTCCTCCGCGGCGATCGGTTCTGGGTGGGCTTGTACGGCCACGTCGTTTAGCGTGACCGTTCATAATGGTGCGGTGGCGACTATCACCGGCGGCGCGTTCAGGAATTGCCACGGTAAGCTCGGTAGTGGTGTTGGTTGTACTCTGACTTGGACGGGTACTGGATTCCCGTGGCGGGCCACTCCGGTGACGACTAGCAACATCCAGATTCATGGTGTCGACATTGACGTCTCGTTTGAGCAAACTCCCGGCACTCTTGCCGAGTGCGGCACGCAAGGTGCGCAACTCCGGTTGCAGGGGACTGTGACGGCGAGCTTCACTCCGAACGCTACGCCGGCTTCGAGAAGGTTCGATTTCACCGGCGCAACCGGCCTCACCGGGACCATTGCCCCTGCCACCCCGTTCGGAGCCGTGGCGCTGCAGGGACAGGCTGCTCCCACTGGGACGCTGAACGTCCTCGACTGATCAGCGTTTGTTCTAGCGGTGCGAGGTTGTAGTTCGGGCTGGGGTCGTCTTTCGGGCGGCCCCAGCCTCGTGTTCGCCGGTTACCGCCGCACCGATCGATGCAATGTTCCCGTATCGGCCCGCGCCGAGCGGATTATCCGTACCGCCCGGCCTCCTCCTCAGCCGAAACGTGCCGGTCACGGCGAGGTCATTTGGCTTGACTGACCGCAGGTTTGCCATGTGGCAGGGGTCGCTCGTTGACTCGGCCGGGGATGAATAGTACTACTGATCTTGTTGGAGCGCTGTCCTTGCCGGCTGGCTGGGGATCGCTTGTGACTGCCGGTCAGCGCTCGTCCCCTATGGAAGGTGGGATTGGAGCCTGAGTGCAGGTCGCGTTCGTCTGTCTTGGCGGGGATCCCGGCCATTGACAGGCGCATCATGGGTCGGCCCCGAAGCGCGTCGTTGGTATGTCGGCGCCGCAGGACCGCCATAGCTCCCGGCGTCTGCCGGACTTCATTAGGAGTGTTTTGTGATGTTGAAGATGGTTTCGAAGAAGAGCATGCTGCTCTTGGGCGCTGTGATGGCGCTGTGTGCGTTTGTGTTGCCGTCGGTGGCCTCGGCGGCGAGTTGGGCCGGTAGCGGCAACATTGACTCGGGCAACCTCGGGTTCTCCTCCGCGGCGATCGGTTCTGGGTGGTTTTGTACGGCGTCCTCGTTTAGCGTGACCGTTCACAGTGCTGCGGTGGCGACTATCACCGGCGCCGCGTTCAGGAATTGCCACGGTAACGTCGGTTCTGGCGTTGGTTGTACTCTGACTTGGACGGGTACTGGTTTCCCGTGGCGGGCGACTCCGGTGACGACTAGCAGCATCCAGATTCATGGTGTCGATATTGACGTCTCGTTTGAGCAAACTCCCGGCACTCTTGGCGAGTGCAGCCCACAAAATGCGCAAATCCGGTTGACTGGGGCTGTGACGGCGAGCTTCACTCCGAACGCTACGGCGGCCTTGAGAAGGTTCGATTTCACCGGCGCGACCGGCCTCACCGCTACCTTTTT
This sequence comes from uncultured Conexibacteraceae bacterium, assembly GCA_963829185.1. Lineage (GTDB taxonomy): Bacteria > Actinomycetota > Thermoleophilia > Solirubrobacterales > Solirubrobacteraceae > Baekduia. The sequence goes on along the minus strand of CAWHID010000003.1, from coordinate 504,787 downwards.
CCCTGGCACCCCCATCGGAGCCCTGGCGGTGCAGGGTCAGGCTACGCCGACTGGCACGCTGAACGTCCTTGACTGATCAGTGTCGTGTGCGCGTGGTGTGAGGTTGTAGTGGGCTGGGGTCGTGGGCGGCCCCAGCCTCATGTTGGTTGGCGGGTGTTCGTAGAGGGACCGCGTGTCTGGCAGCTACTCGTTAGGAACGTGGTGGTGTCGGGTGCCGGCGACGCTGCGCGAGCAGCTGACCGTCGGGCGGCCGATCGGCACATAGCGTCCTCGACGGCGCGTGGCGACCGCGATACCGTCGCGTCACCTCAAAGGGGCCAGACCCCGCGCTCAACACACCAACGTCGAAGGAGAACGACATGCCGGACTCCGATCTCAAGGCGCGCCATCGCGCGATGTGGGCTTCAGGCGACTACCCGTCGATGGTCGAGACGTTCTTGTTGCCCTTGGGACCGCAGCTCGTCGCGGCCAGCGGCATCGGCCCCGGGATGACGGTGCTCGACGTCGCATCAGGAACCGGTAACGCCGCGCTGCCCGCCGCGGCTGCCGGCGCGACGGTGACCGCTTCCGACCTCACGCCCGAGCTGCTCGATGAGGGCCGCGGCCGTGCCGAGGCCGCGGGGCTGAAGCTCGACTGGATCGAGGCCGACGCCGAGCAGCTGCCGTTCGACGATGCGTCGTTTGACGTCGTCATGTCCTCGATCGGCGCGATGTTCGCGCCCCAGCACCAGGCGGTCGCCGACGAGCTGGTGCGCGTCTGTCGCCCGGGCGGCACCGTGGCGCTACTGAGCTGGACGCCGGAGGGCACGATCGGCGCGCTCTTTCGCACGATGGGGCCGTTCGCGCCCCCACCCCCGCCCGGTGCCCAACCGCCGCCGCTGTGGGGCAGCGAGGCGCATCTGGCCGAGCTGTTCGGCGAGCGCGTGAGCTTTGGAACGCTGGAGCGCCGGCGCCTCGACGTCACCGCCTTCGATGAGCCGCGCCAGTTCGGCGAGATGTTCAAGGACCAGTACGGACCGACGATCGTCGCCCGCGCCAACGCGGCCAAGGACGGGCGTGAGGGCGAGCTCGACGCGGCACTGGACGCGTTCTGCGACGAGCAGGATCTTGGAAGCGACGGCGACGGGCGGTTCGAGTTGGAGTACTTGCTGGCCGTCGGCACGCGGGCGTGACTGCGGTCCGACGCGCGACGCGCGAGGACGCGCCCGCTGTCGGGCAGCTGCTGCACGACTTCAACCGCGAGTACGACGAGCCCACGCCGGCGCCGGCCGAGTTGGCCGAGCGCATGGCGGAGCTGATGGACGGCGGCGACGAGACGATCGTCCTGCTGACCGACGGTCCGGATCACCCGGACGGTCTCGCCGTCCTGCGCGTGCGTCCGGGGATCTGGAGCCGCGCGCGGGAGTGCTATCTCGCCGAGTTGTACGTGATTCCCGAACGGCGCCGCCAGGGGCGCGGACTGGCGCTGATGGAGGCGGCGATGGCGACGGCGCGCGCCGCAGGCGCCGACCATATCGACTTGGGCACCGGCGAGCACGACACCGGCGCCCGGGCCCTCTACGAGCGCCTGGGATTCGTCAGCCAGGATGGCGACGGGCTCTGCCTGTACTACGAACGCGACCTCTAACGGCGCACGCGGACACCCTTGGCAGCCCGCGCCGAGTTGTTGCCAGACCGTCGCGCACAGTCACCTCGACGCGCGCAGCGCCGGCCACTAGCACCTTTCTTGCCGAACCTTGCCCTTGACGATCACGGTGACCCTGCCGGCCTTGGCCACCACCTTAGTAACCATAGGACTTGAGGATCTCCAGCTCGAGCGCGCAGCGCTGCCGGTGACGCCGGTCGCCTACCTCGAGCTCGTCCCGGACGACCCTGGATGGCCTGCTTGAGCCAGCTGGCGGCCAACTGGCCGTCCCTATTGAGCATCGACAGACCGGCAGGTTTTGCCATACGGCAGACAACCGAGTCTGTCGTGCTCCTGCGTGAGGGCGCCATGATTCCTCTGGTTTGCAGGTAAAGCGTGGCTGTGGGCTCGTCAACGCTGACATAACGGTGTTCGGGAGGAAATCGCCGTTGTGGTTGACCCCATTGACAACGAAGCGTAATACTGATCTTGCTGGAGCGCTGCCCAGGCGGGCCGGTTGGGGTTGCTTGTAACTGTCGGTCAGCGCTCGTCCTCTATGGAAGGCGGGACTGGAGCCTGAGTGCAGGTCGCGTTCGCCTGTCCTGGCAGGGATCCCAGCCGTTGGCAGGCGCGTCATGGTCGACCCCGAAGCGCGTCGTGGTATGTCGGGGCGCTTTGAGACCGCAATAGCTCCCGGCGGGTGCCGGGACTCACTAGGAGTGTTTGAGATGTTGAAGATGGTTTCGAAGAAGAGCATGCTGCTCTTGGCTGCTGTGATGGCGCTGTGTGCGTTTGTGTTGCCGTCGGTGGCGTCGGCGGCGAGTTGGGCCGGTACGGGCAACATTGACTCGAGCAACCTCGGGTTCTCCTCGCCGGCGCTGAGCCTTGGGACGGCTTGTACGCACTCGTCGCTTAGCGTGACCGTTCACAACGCGGCGGCGGCGACTATCACCGGCGCCGCGTTCAGGAATTGCCACGGCAACCGCGGTGGTGCCGTTGGTTGCACTCACACTTGGACGGGTACTGGGTTCCCGTGGCGAACGACTGCGGTGGCGACTAGCAACATCCAGATTCATGATGTCGACGTTGACATCTCGTTTGAGCAAACTCCCGGAACTCCCGGCGGCTGCGCCAACACTGGCACCCAACTCCGGTTGACGGGGACTGTGATTGCGAGCTTCACTCCGAACGCTACGCAGACCTCGAGAAGGTTTGATTTCGACGGCGCGACGGGGCTCTCTGGGGCCATTTTCGGTATCGGCCCCATCGGACCGCTGGCGCTGCAGGGACAAGCTATGCCGACTGGTACGTTGAACGTCCTTGACTGATCAGCGTGCGTGCTAGTCGTGTGAGGTTGTAGTTCGGGCCGGGCCGTCTTCGGGCGGCCCAGCCTCATATTCGTCGGCTGTGTTTCGTGGAGGGACCGGGTGTCTGGTAGCTACTCGTCAGGGACGTGGTGGTGTTCGGTGGTGGCTTGGTCGCCGGCGCTGAACGTGTATGACGGTCATCGGTGGTGATCAGAGTCTGCGCCCGATCGGTGTCGATAACACCGGAGCACCCGCTCTGGGCGCGCGTTTGATCACGGCTGTGCCCGCACGGCACCTATGAAGATGGCCGGCTGCGGGTGGTCCCAGGGGTTCTGCACCGCAAACGCCTCAGTGAGCCCCAAGAGGTTGCCGTAGATCACTAGCGGCGTTGCACCACGACTCAAGTGTTTAGTGCGGCGAGCCGCGCGAGATCGCTTAGCCGATGATCCCGCCGGCCGCGGTCTTGGCGTTGAGATTTGGCTTGACGGAACGGCAGGTTTGCCATGTGGCAGGGGTGCGGTCGTTGACTCGGCTCGAGGCGAAGAGTATTACTGATCTTGTTGGAGCGCTGTCCTTGCGGCCGGCTGAGGATCGCTTGTGACTGTCGGTCAGCGCTCGTCCTCTATGGAAGGTGGGACTGGAGCCTGAGTGCGGGTCGCGTTCGTTTGCCTTGGCGGGTATCCCGGCCGTTGGCAGGCGCATCATGGTCGGCCGCGAAGCGCGGTGTTGGTATGTCGGCGCTGCGGGAGCCGCGTTAGCTCCCGGCGTGTGCCGGGACTCATTAGGAGTGTTTGAGATGTTGAAGATGGTTTCGAAGAAGAGCATGTTGCTCTTGGGCGCTGCGATGGCGCTGTGTGCGTTTGTGTTGCCGTCGGTGGCCTCGGCGGCGAGTTGGGCCGGTGCGGGCAGCATTGACTCGAGCAATTTCGGGTTCTCCACCGCGGCAACGGGTTCTGGATCGGCTTGTACGGCCACGGCGTTTAGCGTGACCGTCCACAATGCTGTGGTGGCGACTATCACCGGCGTCAGTATCAGGAATTGCCACGGCAACGTCGGTGGTGGGGTTGGTTGCACTCATACTGCAACGGGTACTAATTTCCCGTGGCGGGTGACTCCGCCCACCACTTCCCGCATCGAGATTCATGGTGTCGACATCAACGTTTCGGTTGAGCAAACTCCCGGCACTCTCAACGAGTGCGGCTCGCAAGGTACGCAATTCCGGGCTACAGGTACTTTAATTGCGAGCTTTACTCCAAATGCTACACCGGCCTCGAGGAGACTCGATTTTACCGGCGCGACGGGCCTCTCCGCGGCCATTGCTGGTATCGGCAACATCGGAGCCCTGGCGCTGCAGGGTCAGGCTGCGCCGACTGGTACGTTGAACGTCCTTGACTGATCGGCTTTCGTTCTAGTGGTGCGAGGTTGTAGTGGGGCTGGGCCGTCCATGGGCGGCCCAAGCTCATGTTGATCGTGCAGCTCACGCACTACGCGAATCGTCGCAGATGCGCGTAACCGATCGCAAATGCTCGACAGCGGCAAAGCCATGCACCGCGCAACGCCGCGGCACCACTCGCCATATCCAGCACGTACAGACTCTCGACGCCGCCCACGCCGAGCACCGCGATCCTGCCCGATCCAGGCGAGGCCACGGTCGCGACGTCGGCCGTCGCGGCGATCAAGCACGCGATCGAGACGACCTGAGCCGCAGGCCTCCCGGCTGCCCCGATGAGTTTCGACGCCGACAACGGTCTAGGTGAACTGAACACCACGACCACCCGCATCGATCAGATCCACCTGGTAGTGGTCCCGTCGACCGACCAGGACCGCTCGATCGCCTTCTACGAGTCCCTGGGCTTCGAGAAGCGCGTCGACGCGCCCTTCGGCGACGGCCACCGCTGGATCGAGATCCATCCGCCCAGCGGCCCCACCGGCATCGCCCTAGCACCTGCGACCCCGAACGCCGCCGGCGTGCAGACCGGCATTATCGTCACAACCAGCGACATCGACACCACCCACGCGGAGCTGCAGGCCGCCGGCATCGACGTCGATCCCGCGGTCGCCCGCGAAGGCGCCCGACGTCAATCACCCTCGGCGCCGTCGACGTTGTCGGACCGACGCCGCCGATGTTCTACCTCCGCGACCCAGACGGCAACGCGCTGCTCGTCGTCCAGCCGCCGAGCTGACGGCGGCCGGTGAGCGTCTGACGCACGCCTCACCGTTCCGCCGCCCCCTTCAGTAAGGTCCCCCAGCGACAGAAATAACATCGCCCCCGCGACCGCAGCGAACGGCCCGGGGGCATGACCCAAGGAGCACGGAACTCCCATGAGTACCCCGCAGGGTAATTCAGCCTGCCCTATCAGCGTCGACCCGTCGACGGCCGACGTCCTGCGCATCGAGACCAAGAAGGTCCTGATGTTCAACCACGACCCCTTCGAGGACTTCCTCGACTACGTCCCCACCAAGCAGCTCGCGCTGGCCAATATCTATCGCGACGCGACCGCGGTCATCGACGCGCTCGGTTGGGATCCCGAGATGGTCCCGCACAGCGACAGCGTCGAGGTGCCGCTCACTCGCGGCCACATCGAGCAGCTCCACGAGCGCCGCTGCGATCTGCTCGCTACCAACCTCGACCTCCTCACCGACATCGGCGCCGACACCACCACCAACGCCATCGTGATGAGCGAGATCTACGCCAACCGCCACGGCGTCGAAGCGCTCAACCGCGTCTTCGACGCCTACAGCGACGCGATCACGACGTAGCCCGTCGCGCTTCCGTTGCGGGGGCATCAAAGGTGGGCCCGTCCAGCGCGACCACATCGCGCCGGACAGGCCCACCCGCCCCCGGCGCAGGCGGATGACGCGCCAACGCCCCGTGGCGCCACAGCCAACTGGCGCGCCTTACCCAACTAAGCCAGTCGACAAACGGAGAAATGCTGTAATGTCCAAATCCCTATCAAGTTTGCATGGAAAGGATTGCCCCTGTGACCTCCGTCCCCAGGCGCGTCGTGGTCGCAGGCGTGGTGCTCGGCTCGTTCGCCGCTGCTGCGCCCGCCTCCGCCGCAGTGACCCAGATCGCCGGCTCCGGATCGAGCGCCAGTACGCCCTACCTCGAGGTCTTGTTCAAGGCCTACAAGAAGGTGGATCCGAGCGTGAAGTTCGTCTTCACGGCCAACAACGGCAACGCCGGCGCCGCCGACGTCCAGGCCAGCCGCAGCCAGTTCGCGGTCCAGACGCGGCCGCCGCTGCCGTCGGACTCCGGGCTGAGCTACTCCAAGCTCTTCCTCGACGCGCTGACGATCTCCGTCAACCCGGCCAACAAGCTCTCCAACCTCCCGCTGGCCAACGCGAAGGACATCTTCACGGGCAAGGTCACGGAGTGGATCGCCTTCTCCGAGTCAAGCCTGAACGCGCCGATCTCGGCCTTCGGCCGCAACGCGACCGCCGGCCTGTACACGTTCTTCAGCTCCGCCGTCCTCGGCGGCGAGACCCAGGGCACGAACGTCACGCCGCTGGACAAGGACGGCGAAGTCGCCGTCGCGCTCTCCAAGAACCCGAACGGCATCGGCTACGTCGGCCTGGCCAACTCGCGCGAGGGCAGCGGCGTCAAGCGGCTCTCGCTCAACGGCGTGGCCGCCACGCCCAAGACGATCAAGTCGCTCAAGTACCCGCTCTCGCGGTACGCGTGGATCGTGCTGCCCACCAAGAGCCCCAACAAGAAGGTCCTGAAGTTCGCCGACTGGGTGCGCAGCAGCTATGCGGCAGGGGTGGTCATCGAGAAGGCCGGCGCGGTGCCGGCGTTCAACGCGACCAAGGCCCCCAAGAAAATCAAGAAGACCAAGAAGAAGTAGCGAGCGAGAGGCCGACGGCGAGCCATGGACACGGCTGCCCCCTACCAGCCACGGCTGGCTCCAGGCCAGCGCGCCGAGCTCCTGCTCGGCGCGCTGGTCTGCGCCGTCGTGCTGTTTGTCGGCGCGATGGTCGTGTTCGTGCTGCGCGAGGCGTGGCCGTCGTTTGCGCACAACGGCTTCGCGTGGTTCGGCGCGGGCGGCAACATCGACCGCCAGGTCGAGGCGATCTTCATGTCGGCCAACTTCCTCCAGGAGCCGGTCTACACGTTCCACGCCTGGCCGCTGATCTGGAGCACCATCCTGGTGACGAGCTCGGCCACCGTGCTGAGCTTCGTCGCGGCGCTCTTCATCTCGGTCTTCATCGTCGAGTTCGCGCCAAGCTGGATGCGTCGCATCCTCGAGCCCGTCGTGCGGCTGCTGGCCTCCATCCCCTCGGTGATCATGGGCCTGCTCGGCGTCCTGGTGGTCGTGCCGTTCATCGGCCAGCACATCATCAGCGACGAGGCGCGCCGCTCGGTCGCCTACATCGTCTCGCTCAGCGGCTACAGCCTGCTGGCGGGCGTGGTGATCCTCACGTTGATGATCTCGCCGCTGATGGTCGCGGTCTTCGTCGACGGCCTGCGCGCCGTCCCGCGCGGGTGGCTTGAGGGCTCGCTGGGGCTCGGCATCAACCGCTGGCGCACGTTCTGGAAGATCGGGGTGCGAACCGCGCGGCCCGCGCTGGTCGCCGGCACCGTGCTCGCCGTCGCGCGCGCGCTGGGTGAGGCCGTGATGCTCGCCATGGTCTGCGGTGGTGTCGGCTTCGCGCCCAACCCCGCCGACGGTCTCATCTTCTTCGTCGAGCCAGCCAAGCCGCTGCCATCGACGATCCTGCAGACCTCCGAGGAACTGACCTCGCTGCCGATGCGCCACACGATCTTCGCGATCGCGTCGGTGCTGCTGTTCTCGGCGCTGATGCTCTCGCTGGCCGGCTGGGCGGCCAAGCAGCCGATGAAGCGCTACGGGGTGCGCGCGTGAGTGCGGCGACGGCACCTGCGTCCGCGGCTCCGGGAAGGCCCGACGGCGTTCGCCGGCGCTCGGCGCGCGACTCAAGCGCGTCGTGGCGGCTCACCGATCGCATCGGCCTCGCCATCGCCTGGATGCTCGGCGTCGGCTTCCTGGTGGTCACCGTGGGGATCGTCCTCTACCTCATGGTGCAGGGCGTGCGATACCTGCGCCTCGAGCTCCTGGTGACCTCGCCGGCGGCAGGCTTTTCAGAGTCCGAAACCGGTGGCTTTCTGGATCCGATGATCGGGACCCTGGCGGTCGCCGCCCTTGCGCTGGCCATCGCGCTCCCGGTCGGAATCGGCGTCGGCGTCTGGCTGAGCGAGTACGGACGGCCCACCGCGCTGGCCCGGGTCGCCGAATCGACGATCGAGATGCTCGCCGGCACGCCGTCGATCGTCTTCGCGCTCTTCGGCGTCCTAGTCTTCCAGAGCCCGATCCTGGCGTTCGTCAGCTATGAGAGCGAGGGCGTCGTCTACGGCCGGTCGTTCCTCGCCGCGGGTGCGATGTTGTCGTTGATCGCGTTGCCGCTGATCGTGGCCAACGTCCGCGAGGGGCTGCAGGCGATCCCCGGCCATGTCCGCGAGGCGTCCTACGCGGTGGGCAAGACGAAGTCGGCGACGACCCGCCGCGTGCTGCTGCCCGCCGCGCGCCCGTCGGTCGTCACCGGCGCGATGCTCGGGCTGGGCCGCGTCGTCGGCGACACCGCCGTGGTGATCCTGCTGCTGGGCGCGACGCTGCGCCTGAACCCGATCGGCGACGTCCCGGTCCTCGGCGCGCTGCGCGGGACCGGCGGCACGCTGACGACCTACGTGTACGCCAACGCCCCCACAGGCGAGGCCAACCAACCGACCAAGGCCTATGCCGCGGCGTTCGTGCTGCTGGCCATCGTCTTGTCGATCAACTTCATCGTCGACGTCGCCGTGCGTCGCGGAAGGAGGATGGGATGGGGCTCCTGAAGCCGCCGCCGGTGCGTGTCCTGCCGCTTGACGGCAGCGCTCCTGCGGCCATCGCCGACCCCGTGTCGCTCGTCGGCGCCGCGTCGCGCCGTGCCCCGAGTGCCACGGTCGCCATCGACCGCATGCAGATCGATGAGCTGTCGATTGCCTACGGGCCCAAGCTCGCCGTCGACAACGTGTCGCTGCCCGTGCGTCAAGGCGAGGTCCTTGCCTTGATCGGCCCCTCGGGCTGTGGCAAGACGACCTTGCTGCGCTCGCTCAACCGGCTCACCGAGCTGACCGCGGGCACGTCGATGCGCGGTGCCATCCGCCTCGACGGCGAGGACATCGCGACGTTCGAGCCGACCGCGCTGCGGCGCCGCGTGACGATGGTCTTCCAGCAGCCCAACCCGTTCCCGATGAGCGTCTTTGACAACGTCGCCTACGTGCTGCGCGAGCAGGCCGCGCGGCGGCCGCGCAAGCGCGACCTGCGCGACCGCGTCCGCGACGCGCTCACCCGCGCGGGTCTCTACGACGAGGTCGCAGACAGCCTCGACCACCCGGCGCTGCGGCTCTCGGGCGGCCAGCAGCAGCGGCTCTGCATCGCGCGGGCGCTGGCGGCCGATCCCGAAGTCCTGCTGCTCGATGAACCTTGCTCAGCATTGGATCCGCAGTCGACCCAGGTCATCGAGGACCTGATCGTCAGCTTGCGCGAGGAGTTGGCGGTCGTGATCGTCACCCACAACCTGCAGCAGGCGCATCGCATCGCCGACCACGCGGCGTTCATGTACCTCGGCGAGCTGGTCGAGTACGCGCCGGCCGAGCAGCTCTTTCGCGCGCCGCGCCAGCAACGCACCCGGGAGTACGTCAGTGGCGCGTTCGGCTGACGCTGCCGGAAAGCTCGCCGTGCTGGCCGGGATCACCGGCGCCGCCGTCCTGCTGGCCGGCTGCGTGACGACCCAGGACCGCAACGCGCGGGCGAAGCTGAGCGCCGAGCGCCAGATCGCCGCGCGTGAGCCGCTGCGGGTGGGTGCGCGTAACGCGCAGGTCGATGTTGTTGGCGTGACGCTCGTGCGAGGGCGCGGACGCGCCCGCAGCGCCGTCGCCGTCGTCGTCGAGCTGCGCAGCCGCGCGCGCACCCCGCTGACCGACGTGCCGATCGCGGTCGACGTCCGCACGCGCGGCGGCAAGACGCTGGCGCTCAACGGCGGACGCGACCTCGACTGGTTCGAGACGCACGTGGCCGCGCTGGCCCCTGGCGCCACGACGACCTGGGTGCTTACGGCCCGCCGCCGCGTGCCGGCTGGGGCGCGGGCCTACGCGCAGGTCGGGGAGCCGCCGGCCCGGCCGGCCAGCAAGGCATCGTCGCTGCCGCGCCTGGAGGCCAGCGACCTGGGCGGCGGGCGCGTGCGCGTGCGCAACAGCTCCGCAGTCCCGCAAGTCGACCTGCCGGTCTACGCCGTGGCACGGGCTGGCGGTCGCTACGTGGCGGCCGGGCGAGCCTCGATCCCCAAGCTGCGCGGCGACGGCGAGGTCACGCTCACCGTGCCGCTGGTGGGCGCGCGCGACGCGCCGCAGACACAGGTCCATGTCCTTCCCACGATCTTCGAGTGATGAGGAACCGATGACCCAGATCGCACCGACCCCGTTCGCGGCCACCTCCACCTGGGAGGCCTGCGACCAGTGCCAGTCGCCGTTGGAGCCACGCCAGCGCTACTGCGTGGTGTGCGGCTCGCGCCGCCTGCACGGCGACGACCCCACGGCCCGCTACCTCGCCGAGACCACCCGCCGCGCGCGTGCCGGCGCGCCGGCCGTGACCGGCTTCGCGCCGCGACGAGGGACGAGCCTCGGCACGCTCGCGCTCGCCCTGATCCCGCTGGCGGCGGCGCTCGGCGTGCTCGCCGGGCGCAGCCAGGCGCCGAGCGATGAGCTGATCGTCAACGCGCTGAAGGCGCAGCGCGCACCGGTGGTCAACGTCACCGGCGCCGTGGGCGGCGCCGCGACGCCGACGGCCGCCGACGGAGAGACGCCGAAGTCCCCCAAGAGCTCCGCCGCCAAGAACACCAAGAACAGCGGCGGCAAGCGCACCAGCGACGGCGCGCCCGTGCTGGCCTCGGGCCCGACGGGCGACGCGCGCCAGCTCGAGGGCTCCAAGGTCACCAAGAAGCAGCTGGATGAGAGCAAGGACGCCGTCAAGCAGATCAACGAGTCCAAAGGCAAGGAGTACGTGGACTCCCAGCGCAACCTCCCCGACCAGATCGTAATCCCGTGAAGCTGAACCTGCCCAACGCGCTGCGCCGCCGGCGCGAGGGACCACCCGCGGGGCTCGTGCCTGCCGCCGAGGCCGTCGCGCGCGCCCGCCGTGAAGCTGCCGCGCCCGTGCCGCTGGACGATCGCCACCGCGAGCTGCTCGCCCAGCGCGAGCGCCTCACGGAGCGCTTCGCCCTGCTGCAGACCGATCTGGGCGGCGCGTTTTATGAGATGGCGATCCGCGATCACGTACAACTTGATGTGCTGACGCGCAAGGCCGCCGAGCTCCAGCGGGTCGATGCCGAATTGGAGGCCGTCGAGCTCGCGCTGCGACATGGCGATGCGTCGCTCGCACCCGCGGCCGGTGCTTGCCCGGGCTGCGGGACGCCGTTTCATAACGGGGCGCAGTTCTGCTCCGCGTGCGGCACCGCGCTGGTCGCGCTGCCGCCGCTGCCACCTGCCGCTGGCGGGGCACCCGAGCACCACGTCAACGGGTCCGGCGGCTGATGGGCGAGCGCGGACAGCTCGTGCTGCTTGCCCTGGCCTCCGGGCTGGCGACGGCCGCGATCCTGGCCGGAGGCGTGGGCGCGTCTGGGCAGAGCAAGGAGGTCACCGCGGCGTTGCGCGTGGCGCGGACGACCACGGTGTCGCTGCCGGCCGCCGCGCCCGTAGCCGCCGCCGAGGATGACGACGCGGCCGAGGTGCCCGAGGTGCTGGACGACGGCGACGAGCTCACCTCCGCAAGCGAGTCCGGCGACGCCGAGACGCCCGCGACCACGGCTCCTGACGACGGCGCAGACGAGAAGGAGCCTGCCGCGGAGGCCGATGACACGCCCGCCAAGAAGAACGAGCCCGCCGCCGACGAGCCACGCCCCACCCACGTCAAGCACGTCTTTGAGATCGTCCTGGCCGGCCACGGCTTTGACGCCACCTTCGGCGCCGGCTCGGTCGCGACCTACCTCAACGGCACCTTGCGACCCAAGGGCACGCTGCTAACCGGTGCCCGCTCGCTCGGGCGCGCCGATCTGCCCGACCACCTGGCGCTGATCAGTGGCCAGCCGCCCAACGACGACACCCGCGCCGGCTGCCCGACGTACACCGAGATCCCGCAGACCGCCAAGCCCAACAAGGCCGGTGAGATCACGGCCAAGGGCTGCGCGTACCCGAACACGGTCATCACCGTCGCCGACCAGCTCGCTGCCGCCGGGAGCACGTGGCGCGCCTACGTCGAGGACCTCGACAAGGGCCAGCCGCCACGCACCTCCTGCCGCCGGCCCGCCTCCGGCGCCGCCGACGACACCGTCACCGCACGGCCTGGCGACGGCTACGCCACGCGCCACAACCCGTTCGTCTACTTCCACTCGCTCCTAGACCTCAGCGGGTGCGACTCCTTCGACGGCCCGCTGGCGGAGCTGGAGACCGACCTGACCAAGGCCAAGACGACGCCGGCGTTCTCCTACATCGTGCCGAATCTCTGCAACGACGGCACGTCCTCGCCGTGCGCCGACGGCAGCCCCGGCGGCCTGGCGGCGGCCGACGCGTTCCTGGCTACGTGGGTTCCGCGGATCCTGGCCTCGCCCGCCTACGCCGACGGCGGCCTGCTGCTGGTGACCTTCGCGGGCGGCGCCGCGGCGCCGGAAGGCCCTGAGGCGCCGGTCCGCAACGGCGCGCTCGTCGTCTCGCGCTTCGCGACCGCGGGCGCCACCGACGAGACCGAGATCGACCCCTATGGGTTGCTGCGCACCGCGCAGGACGTGCTCGCCCTCAAGCCGCTGGCCCGCAGCGCGGACGCCACCTCGCTGCTGGACACCGTGCTCGCCGCGGCGCGCATCGCCCGCCCCGGCGACGACTGATCTTCAACTACCCCAACAAGGAGCAGACCAACATGATCTCCCCATCTCGCCGCCGGCGGGCGCGAACGGCCCTGGCGGCCATTGCGACCACCGCGCTCGTGGCACCCGCCGGCGCGCTGGCCGCGCCATCGGTGTTCACCCAGACCGCCAAGGTCGTCCCGGCCGGCCAGACGCCGACGGCCTCCTGGACGCAGGCCGAGCTCGCCGACCAAAAGCAGTACCTCATCAGCGAGAACGGCCTCACCCTCGCCCTGCGCGAGAGCAACGGCAAGGCCGACCATGGCGTACTGAGCTTCGACGTCCTGCCCAGCGCCTACCGCACGCTGTTCGCGCCGGCGCGCTGGATCGCCGAGAGCGCCACCGGCGCCCAGCTCCACGCGACCTGCGACGCCCCGGCGCTGACCACCGATGCCGTCGTGCTCGGCTGGCAGGGCGCCGAGCCGCACTACGGCTACATTCCGTTCCAGGCGACGTCGGCTGGTCTCGGTGACGATCCCACGAGCTGGGTGAGCAAGGTCAAGGCGGCCACCGGTGTCGCGCTGACCGCGACGACCAACCTCGCCACCGCCTGCGCCGGCATCGGCGGCACCTTCGTGCCCGCCGACACGGTGGTGACCTCCAGCGCGGCGCTCGCTGCCGGCGTCGCCGGCCCGCTGCAGACCAAGATCACCGAGCTCACCACCGCGCGTGACACGGCGCTTGCCGGCAAGGCCAAAGCGGAGGCCGACGTCAAGCGGCTGACGCTGGAGGCCACGCCGTTCACCATCAAGGTGCCGTCAAGCGCGACGCTGCAGCGCGGGCTGGAGGTCAACGTCGCCGGTCCGCCGAAACGGCCGGTCTTCATCCGTGTGCAGATCAGCGAGGCCAAGCGCAAGGCGCTGAAGCTGCGCTACCGGACGCTGGGCACCGGCGTGGGCACGACCGATGAGAAGGGCAAGGCGTTGGTCATCGTTCGGCCTCGCAAGGACACGGCGCCGATCCTGCTGCGCCTCATCGAGGCGCTGCCGACGACGGTCGCGGCGGTGTCGGGCGATCGCGCCGCGGCGCTCGCGCTCGACCTCGGGGCTTAGGAGTCACAGGGGCGGTGCCCGGCGGAGATTGGGGGGTGTGGTCTCCGCCGGGCGCCCCGGGTGTTACGGGTTAGCGCTTCTTGGCCGCGGTCTTGGCCTTGGGTGAGTAGGCGATGCGGGTCTTCTTGGTGTTCTTCGGGGTAAAGGACACCTTCACGCGCACATCCTGCTTGGCCCTACGCAACTGCTTGCCCTTGGCCGTGAGCCGCGCGGTCAGCGTGGCGGTGCTCGCCGAGCTGATCGTCCGTCGGGTCGTCTTCAGGCCGGGGCCTGAGATCGACACCGTCCCTGCACCGATCCCGCTGATCTTGACCTTGACCGCGGTGGAGGTGAACTTCCGGGACACGATGGCAAGTGGACATTCGACAGCCATCGAGATCGCCGTATCGAAGCTCTTGCCATTGTGACCGATGGTCGCCAGGAATGGTTTTTGTGGGGCTGAGCAGATGTCATCGTGGCCATCGGTGATCACCAGCGGGCCCTTCTTACCGCCGTTGATCTTGACCACCGCTGAGCTCAACGGCGCGTCGGGGATCGTCGGGAACGTCGAGGTCAAGTGCTGGTTATCGGGCACCGACGTCGTGCCACGAAGGTTGACGTTGACCTCACCCCGCAACTGCACCAACAAGCTCGGCAGCGTCCTAATCTGCCGGCCACTCTTCGGGTCGGTGCGAATGCCCTTGACCCAATACATCTTCCCGCTTAGCGGCCCCTTCAACAAGGGGCTGATCGCGGTCATCGTCCCGATCACCGCCTTCTCCGGACATTGACCCTTCAACCCATCCGCAAACTCGCACAGCTGATCGCTCGCGGCATTACCGGGATCCAAGGCCAGGCTCAACGGCAGCGTCAGCGTCAATGCCTTGGTCGCGGCCTCGCCACGCCGCTGGGTGACGACAGCCTCCAACCCCGGATGGCCCCCAACCTTGGCCTGCGAGGGGTTGGTCAGCTTCATCGTCATCTTCGGCCTAAACGGCAGCTTCTCGCAGCCGGTGGCCTGCAACGGCGATGCGACATTGGCGGGTTGGCCACCCTTGGAGGTCACGGTGGTCTGGATCGTCTTGGGTGCGCACGAGCTCGGGGTGCGCATGAACCCCGGACGATCAACGGTCACATGGACTCGTCGGATCCGGAACGGCACACCATCACGAATCGTCGGCAGCGGATCACTCGTCACGACCGCATGAACATCATCAGGATCGACGTTCAAGGCCTGACGCACGACGACCGTGCCGAGGTCAAAGGGTCCGGCGACGGCGTGGACAGCGATCGCCAGGCCATACGGCGCACCCTTATAGGGCCCCGTCAAGGAGACGGGCTGGTCGGTCAAATAGAACGGATGCCCGCCCGGACCAGCGGCGGCCGCCGCCGATCCGATCCGCGATGCTGCCGGACAGGTGCCCGCATCAGCATCGGCATCTGAGCACAACGGCACGTCCCTGACCGCACCCAACAACCCGTCAGGCAAGCTCACGTTGATGCCGGTCGGGATGTCGTGACGATCCTCACGCGTCAGATCAAAACTGAACGGGCTCGACCCTCCTGCTTGGGTGTCGGCCAGGCCCGCGGTGACCTTGGGCCCAAACGGCAGCGTCGCCGGACAACCCGCACCCTTACCGTCCCAGCTGACCTCAAAGATCGATGAGGAGGTCACATCCGCGGTGCCCGGCACCGCCACACCATCAGACCTGATGCCCGGCCGCGACCACGGCGTAAACACACCCGTCGTCTTCGCCGACGTGCACGACGGCGGGTTGGCCAACGACGCCCTATCCCCAGGCCTAAAGGTCATCGAGAGGCGCTTGGCCGGAATCTGGGGGTTGTTCTCAAACCGAGCCGTCAACCGACCCGTCACCCGATCAGCCGTCACCACACCCGGAATCTTGACGTTCACCCCATCCTCACGCGAATCAACCTGAATCAACAACCTGAACAACCCGTCCTGGTTTCCGGCCGGGCTGAGATCACCCGGATGGGGCTTGATCACAAACACATCACCCTCGATCGGCTTGGCACCCGTCACCGCATCGGTCTTCGGATCATGGGAAGCCAACAACGGCGACGTCGCCACCACCGTCCCGACCTTCGATCTATCCGGACAACTCACCGGCAACGTGTCGCCATACCGAACCTGATCACCCACACCCGCAACATCAGAACACCCATCCAAACCATCAGCCGCAGAAGGGGAGATCGACACCCCCTCAGGCAAGGTCACCGTCGCATCCTTCAAGCTCGGTGCCGAGGGCGTCGCCGGGTCATACGACGAGCCCGGGTCGGTCGGATCATTGCTCTGGGGGAACGTCAGATCCACCGAATACCCCGACGGCGCATCCACCTGCGACGAACCCAACCCCTCAGACGGCCCCATCTTCAAATCCGGAGCAAACTGCGATGCCAGCGCAGGTGCATCGCACCCCGTCACCGGCGGCGCGGGTGCGACCGCGGTCTTCCACCGATCATCTGAAAGATCAGGGAAACCATCAACCGTCAACCGGCCCGGCCGCGTCCACGAATCAACGATCATCCGTGTCACCGGCACCCCTACCAGACAATCAACCGGATTGATCAACGCCGGCACCCTGGGACCACCCAAACCCGTGCGCTCCGACGGCACCCCAAACACCCGCACCTCAGCACCCGTAACACCGAAATCGGCAACGCCCGGAACCGCCACCACCCCCCGATACCCGTCCGCCCGCGAACGCAACCGCGGATACAACACCACCGCATTCAGCAACACCTTGAACCCCAACGCAAACGGATACCCCCGCTCCGGCACCATGTTGAACAACCCATACGGAAAACCCGTCTCCCCAAACCTGTCTAGACGAAACGTGCCGACCTGGGTTGAGGCGGGACACTCGTTGAAATTCGCGTTGGAGGCCAACTTCGACAAGGGGCAACGCTCAACACCCGCCAAATTTGCAAGGAACCCAGGTGGCAGCTCGGTAAAGGTCGATCTGGGCGGCTCGACCGGGTCAACTCCGTTGACGCTGGTCCTTGTCGTAAAGGACAACGAGGTGGCGGCCTCATAGGGGTGGCCGCCGGCCACCGCGTAATCGTTGCCGTCGGGATCCAGCGCGCGGGCGGTGAAATCCTGCAGTTCAAAGACCGAACCCGGATCAGCAGCCCTCGCCGCGCTCACCGACCCCGCACACAACAACAACGACGCCATCAACACCGCCACCAGCAAACGGTAAGGCAAGCCACAGGAGGACATGAAGTTCATCTCTTTCCCACACAACACAGACACGGGCAACGAACGGTCGATGCGCTTCATGACCGGCCCCCCTTACCATCCGAGCCCCGCCCAACCGACGAGCCCCTGACCACCTTCTTGGTTGTGGCCGCCAGGGTGAGTTTGAGCGTCACCGACCGCGCCAACGCGAACTTGGAGTGACCGACCGCGATCCTGACCGACAATCGCCGCTTGGCCACCAACCGCGCCCGCGCCTTCTTCGACAACCGCAACGTCAACTGCACCGAGCCCGCCTCAGCCATCGTCTCTCGCGCCACAGCACCACCGGAAGGTTTGCCGTTGATCGTCGTCGTGACCCTCGCCGACACCGTCCCCGGCTTACTCGCGGTCACCGTCACCGTCACACGCCCGGTCTGGGCCAACGCCCGCCGCTGAGCCACACTGATCGCCCGAAGCGTGAACCTGGGTGCCAGCTCCCTCACATCCCCCTGCCCGCCCAGACCACCCACACCCGACGCAAGGCCCGGCGGTGCGCTAGGTGCCGTCGAACAGCCCTCGCCCTTACAGGGCCCTTGCTCACGCAGATCAAAACCCCCACCCACCCGCGCGGTAAAAACATCAAGACTGGTGTCGGTATCAGCCGCGGTCACATGACTCGTGGTCTTAAAGAAGATGTCGGTCCCCGAAGCGGTGATCCCAGGGGCCCCGTACTCATTAGGGGAGAGATGGCCATCAGGACTGATCAACGACACCTGCCCCTCATGCCAGGCATACACATCCAGTTCGCTATTGCTGTCGGCCGGGGCCAACACCTCGGGGGTGACGAACACAACGGTGTGCCCATCGTCGGTCATCGCAGAATAAAACCCAACGAACGCGCCGATCTCTGCGTTGCCGCCGCTGCCGGTGGCATCGGTCGAGAGCCGCAACCACTGCCCCGTCTGCGCGTCATATCGATACACATCAGCAGCGCTATCGGTATCCGCATCCGCACCAGAACTCACCAGCCGGTCGGTCGTCAGCACCAGCAGGTAGCGACCATCAGGCGTGACCTGGGTCGTACTGGTGCTCTTGTCTCCCACCTCACCGGGGGTGATCAACCGGGCCACAAACGTCGTGTGACCCTCGGGATGCTCAGCATCGGTCTGCCACAAATAGAGGTTATGGGCCCCGGCTAGCGCGGTCTGATCATTGGCACCACGGTTGGCCGCCAACACATCATGCGCGACGAAATAGACGTGGGAGCCATCCTGAGAGACACGGACCACGTTCTCCACATCCGCACCGCCCGTCGTGAGCTGGCGGAGGTTCGGACACTTGTTGACCGGCAATACCGCAGCAACTGTCTCGGCCGGGATTTCACACACATACAGATCGTTGGTCTCATCGGTATCCCCGTTGACCAACTGCTGGGTCGTGGTAAAAAACGCCCGCGAACCATCCCGCGCAAACCCCACAAGGTTCACCAAGGCATCAGCGTTACACACCCCACCAGGATCACCCGCACCCCGCGTGCACTGCGACGCCCCCATATCAATCGTCCTCACACCACCCACCCGCGCCCGCGGCCTATCGCATCTAGCGCCGTACTCACCGGTCCCGAAGAAGACCACCCGGCCATTCCCTGAAATACCTAGAGGGCACAGCCCTGCACTTCCCAGCATGCCCGCGCCCGGAAGTGGTGCCCCGCTGTTATCGACACCGATCGGGCGCAGAACCTGATCACCATTGACGACCTCATACAGATTCGGCGTCACCTCACCAAGGTTGCCCCCCAACACTACGTGTGAAAAATCAGACGTGGTCGCAAAGACGAACGGGAGGGTGGTGCCGGGGTTGGGAGCGAGCAGCGCAAACGTCCCATCCGGCCGACGCACATAGATCCCGTTGCGCTCGGGATGATCGGGTTCGCGCTCTCCCGGCCCTTCCGTCCGCGGCCGCATCGGCCACAACGTGGACCGAAAATCTCCCGACATACCCTGCTGCGCACCCTCAGCGATCCGGAACACCCACTGCTCACCGGGCGGGTTCATCGAGATCGACGCCCACCCCGTCTCCGAGCGCCGCGCCACATACTGGTTGCCGGAGAGGGTCCCGTAGGCGTTGTCGGCAAAGTTGCCGATCGACACGTACCCGATGGCCCCGTCGTTACCATAGCTTTGTTTATAAATGCCAAAGCCTTGTTTGTAGGGGCTGGTGACCATCTCGTAGGCGCGGCAGTCCGGGAGGCCGCTGGAGTTGTTGAGTGCCCGTAGTTCTGCGTTGGGGCATGTGTCTGTGGCGGCTTGTGCGGGGGCGGCGGGGAGGGCGAGCGCGATCCACGCCAGCATTACTCCGAGCAGGAGGCGGCCGGGTCCGGCCAGGCGCTTTGACCAATGGTTGGTTTGGGGGGAGTGGTGCATGCCGGGCTCCTTGAACAACACGATGCCGCAGTTGTTGGTGTGTTGGGCCATTTAGCGGCCCGCCTTGGGCGTGAAGGTCACCGTGACCGTCTTGGTCACCGGCTGAGCACCGACCGGCGTGAACCGCAGTCGGATCGTTGTCTTGAGCTTGCGGCTCTTGACCTTCGCCAACGCCTTGGTGCCTGCGCCGGTGAGCTTGACCTTGATCGTCTTGGTCCCAGCCTTGGTGAGCGTCACCGTGGCGGTTTTGATGCGGCTGCCGGTGGCGCGGATCGCCCCTGGGGCCTTGGTCACAACCACAATCGACGCGCTCGTTCCGCTACTCGTGCGCTTGCCGATCGTCAGCGTGTTGTCGGCGGCGATCGTGACCGCGATCGTGTTGGAGACCCGGCCACAATTGACCGTCAACCCCAACGTCCCCTTGGCCTCATCCGGGACATCGACGGTCAGGCCGTGGGCGGTCCAGTCGGTTGAGGTCGTCACGGTGGTGCCGAGCATGACGCTGCCGCCGACCCCGAGATCGCTACCGGCGATCGTGATCGACTCCCCGGCCTTGGCCCTCGCGTTGTAGGCCTTCAGGTTCGGGGTCGCGCAGCCGTAACCGGCTGGTGGTGGCGGTGGCGGTACGGCTTGTGGTTGGGCTGGGGTCGCGAAGGCGAACTGGCTGCTGTAGGAGGTTGCGCCACCCTCTGCGGTTGCGATCAGTCGGCCCAAGAACCCGCGGCCCTCGGGAAGCCCTGAGAACCCTGCGGTGACCCGCTGCAAACCGTTTACTGCCGGGGTTGGGCGTTCGGTGCTGTTGGCCGCAAATGCCTTGTCGAGCGAGGCGACTTCGAAGCGGTAGGTGCCTGGGAGGCCGTGGGTGTCGGTGGACCCGACCAGCGTCGCCGAGCTCGTCGTGACATCAATCGCACCAACCCCGACCGCGACCGGCCCAGCAATCGTCTCAAAACTCCCCCGGGCACTTGTACGAACCGTGCCATCAGCGCTGGTAGCGACGAGCTGCACGTAGTAGGTGCGGCCGGCCATCAAGCCGGCGACCGGCGTAGAGACGGCGAGTTCCCCATCACCGGCGCCCGCGCCGATCTCTGCGGTGTTCAATCCCATCCCCGGACTGGGCCCGTAGTTGAAGTGATAGGTCGTGGCCACGCCATGGGGATTGAGGACCCCGGTCAACGTCGCCATCTCAGAGGTCACCGCGGTCGCGCCCGCCGCCGTGGCAGGGGCGGTAATAAACGTCCCATCAGGCCCAGGCACAGCACCCGGGGTTCCGTTGTCGGCAACGATCCGGAAGTGATACAGCGTCCCCGGAGCCAGATCGGTCAGGCTCGTCTGAACCTCTGTATCTGCCGGCGAATCACCCGCAGGCTCAGCAACGGTCACCGACCCATAGGAGCTTGTCGTGCCGTACTCGACATAAAAGTTGGTTGCGGAATGGTTCGGGTCAACCGACCCATGAACCCGGACACTGGTCGGCGTGATCGCCGAAGCCACCGCAGAGGAACCCACCACCGGCGGCGCCGCATCGGTCGTAAACGACCCATCCACACCCAAAATCGAACCCGAGCTATTGGAACCAACGATCCGATAGTGATAGGTCGTATTCGGATCCAGACCGGACACCGGCTGCGGCGCGCTGCTCGGGCCGCTGCCCGAACCAGCATCAACCACAGGGGTGGTTTGGCCGTAGTTGGTGTCCAGGCCGTACTCGTAGTGATAGCTGGACTGGATGCCGCCCGGATCGATCGTCCCGGCCAACGTCGCTGAGGTCGTCTCGGGATCTGCGACGGGGTCGGTGGTCACCGTCGGACCGACAAACGTCGTAAAGCGCTCAACCCGATTGGTGTTGAAGTCCCCGACATACACCGTCGCGTCCGGACCAACCGCAAGCCCACGCAACAGACCACCATCACCAGGCAGCGTCACCGGCGCAATGCTGAACGTCTGCACCCACCCCGCACCACCAGCACTGAAATGCGTCACCTGCAACCCCGACGCCGCGGACTCAGCGACATACACCTCGCCCAACACCGGATCGGTCGCTACCGCTACCGGAACACCACGACTTCCGTCATCAACCGTCGCAGCGAACACGCCCGCAGACGAGTACCGATCAACCCGACCCTTACACGAATCAAGGACAAACACGTCGCCCCCGAAAGCCCCAAGACCATTCGGCGGACAGACGAACCCGCCATCCGGCGATCCCGTCCCACCACCAAACGAACCCACCAGAGCACCCGACGCCCGGTCAAACCCCACAACCACCTGGACAGGGGCGTTCGGATCGGTGAAATCGGTTGCCGTGACCCACACCGTCCCGTCCACTGGATCGACCGCCAACGGCCCAGAGTTCATCGACAACGACGAACCCGAAAGATCTAAGACCCGCTCAACCACACCTGCCTCGGTGAACTTCACCACCACCGGCGCACCCGTACTCGAATCCACCGCCATCACATACACACCACCACCCACCACGGCGGAATCAACCGCGACCGCCCCCAACGACGAATACACCGCACCATCCACCGACCACAACCCCACAAACGTCCCGGCCCCATCAAACCGCTCCACTCGCTGCCCCGAAAACTGTCCAACATCCGACACAAACACATCACCCAACACCCCAACCCCAACCCCAGACGGACCACCCTCAAACACCGACCCATCACCAAAACCACCACCCGACACATGCCCAACCGACCCCCACGCACACCCAGCAGCCACCAACAACCCCAACAAACCCGCAACAAAAGGCGCCAACACACGACCAACGCGACCCTTGACCGACGCACCCAAGCTCACAGACATAACACCCTTCTCGCTCAACCCAGAACACCCAAACCGGCACACCCACCAGCCGGAAGTAGCACCGACCAACTAATCGCGAGTAGCGCGAAGCCCAAATTCGCCGCAGAAGCCTACATCTACAACTACACCAAGCTGTCTCGTGAAGTCAAGACACAACCCTAATCCACCTACAAACCTCCACGTTCCCAAATCCACTAGGACCGCTCCCACCACAACAAGGCTGGGGCCGCCCAAAGACGACCCCAGCCCCACTACAACCTCACACCACTAGAACGAATACCGATCAGTCAAGGACGTTCAACGTACCAGTCGGCGCGGCCTGACCCTGCACCGGAACGGCCCCAATCGGGCCGACACCGAAAATGGCCCCAGAGAGGCCCGTCGCGCCCGTGAAATCGAACCTTCTCAAGGACGCCGTAGCGTTCGCAGTGAAGCTCGCCGTCACAGTCCCACTCAACCGGAGTTGCGCACCTAGCTGGCCGCACTCGCCAAGAGTGCCGGGAGTCGCCTCAAACCCGACGTCAATATCGACACCATGAATCTGGATGTTGCTAGTGCCGACCGCAGTCGCCCGCCACGGGAAACCAGTACCCGTAGCAGTCGTAGTACAACCAACGCTCGTACCGAGGTTACCGTGGCAATTCCTGAACGCGGCGCCCGTGATAGTCGCCACCGCAGCATTGTGAACGGTCACGCTAAACGACGAGTGCGTACAGGCCGACCCACCACCCGTCGCCGCGGAGGAGAACCCGAGGTTGCCCGAGTCAATGTTGCCCGCCCCGGCCCAACTCGCCGCCGACGCCACCGACGGCAACACAAACGCACACAGCGCCATCACAGCGCCCAAGAGCAGCATGCTCTTCTTCGAAACCATCTTCAACATCTCAAAACACTCCTAGTGAGTCCCGGCACACGCCGGGAGCTATTGCGATCCCAAAGCGCCGACATACCAACGACGCGCTTCGGGGCCGACATGACGCGCCTGCCAACGGCCGGGATCCCGCCAAGACAGACGAACGCGACCCGCACTCAGGCTCCAATCCCACCTTCCATAGAGGACGAGCGCTGACCGACAGTCACAAGCGATCCCCAACCGGCCCGCAAGGACAGCGCTCCAACAAGATCAGTAGTACGCCTGGCCTAAAGCGAAGTCAACAGCCAAGGACCGGGGCCAGCCGAACACGAATAGGGCTGAGATTGCCGAAAAATCCAATCGGCCACAAACAGGCTATACCTGCAACGGTTCGAATCCTGGACTTTTACGGGCCAGCACCGACATTCCAGCGGTGCCCTGCCCATATGGCAGAACCTGCCTGTCCGGCGAGGCTGAACAACAGCCCAGCCGGACTCACGGCCTCGTGCCGGCCGCGCCTGCGACGCGAGGACGCCGCGCGAAGACCCGCCCGCATCGCGCCCAAGGCCTGCAGCCCGCCAACGACACCGTCATCTCCGGCGCACTGAGCGTCGGCAGGTTCGACGGTCGAGCAGCAGATAGTCGGCCGGCAAACGCTGCTCGCCGCCGACGTAGTTGCGAAACCCGTCCGCCAACGGCTCCAGCACATCGAAGGACTCCACGTCGGTCTGATCCCGCGAAGCGTCAACGCCCGGAGTGCCGCAGCGCTCGCCGCCAAGGCCAAGCCGCAGGCCGACGTCAAGCGGCTCACGCTGGAAGCCACGCCGTTCACATCAGGTGCCATCGAGCGCCACGCTGCAGCACGGCCTGGAGGGCAAGGTCGCCGGTCCGCTCAAGCGGCCGGTCTTCATGAAGGGCGAGGCGTTGGTCATCGTTCGGCCTCGCAAGGACACGGCGCCAATCTTGTTGCGTTTGGTCGAGGCGCTGCCGACGACGGTTGCGGCGGTGTCGGGCGATCGGGCCGCGGCGCTCGCGCTCGACCTCGGGGCTTAGGAGATCAAAAGGGGTGGTGCCCGGCGGAGATTGGGGGGTGTGGTCTCCGCCGGGCGCCCCGGGTGTTGCGGGTTTAGCGCTTCTTGGCCGCTGCGGTCTTGGCCTTGGGTGAGTAGGCGATGCGGGTCTTCTTGGTGTTCTTCGGGGTGAAGGACACCTTGACGCGAACATCGCGCTTGGCTCTGCGTAGCTGCTTGCCTTTGGCGGTGAGCCGCGCGGTCAGCGTCGCCGTGCTCGCTGAGCTGATGGTCCGGCGGGTCGTTTTGAGGCCGGGGCCTGAGATCGAGACGGTTCCGGCGCCGATACCGCTGATCTTGACCTTGACCGCGGTGGAGGTGAACTTCCGGGACACGATGGCGAGGGGGCATTCGACCGCCATCGAGATCGCCGTATCGTAGCTCTTGCCATTGTGGCCGATGGTCGCCAGGAATGGCTTTTGTGGGGCTGAGCAGATGTCATCGTGCCCGTCGGTGATTACGAGCGGGCCCTTTTTGCCGCCGTTGATCTTGACCGTCGCTGAGCTCAACGGCGCGTCGGGGATCGTTGGGAAGGTCGAGGTCAGGTGCTGGTTATCAGGCACCGACGTCGTACCGCGGAGGTTGACGTTGACCTCACCACGCAACTGCACCAACAACGACGGCAGCGTCCGGATCTGCCGGCCACTCTTCGCGTCGGTACGGATGCCCTTGACCCAATACATCTTCCCGCTCAACGGGCCCTTCAGCAGCGGGCTGATCGCGGTCATCGTCCCGATGACGGCCTTCTCCGGACACTGGCCCTTCAGGCCATCGGCGAACTCGCACAGCTGATCGCTCGCGGCATTATCGGGATCCAACGCCAGACTCAGCGGCAACGTCAGCGTCAGCGCCTTGGTCGCGGCCTCACCACGGCGCTGGGTCACGACAACCTCCAACCCCGGGTGACCACCAACCTTCGCCTCTGACGGGTTGGTGAGCTTCATCGTCATCTTCGGCCTAAACGGCAGCTTCTCACAGCCGGTGGCCTGCAACGGCGATGCAACATTGGCGGTTTGGCCGCCCTTGGACGTGACGGTGGTCTGGATCGCCTTCGGTGAGCATGAGCTCGGGGTGCGCATAAACCCGGGACGATCAACATCGACAAGCACTCCGCGAATCCGGAACGGCACACCATCACGAATTGTCGGCAATGGATCGCTGGCCACGACCGCATGAATATCGTCGGGATCGACGTTGAGTGCTTGGCGTACGACGACGGTGCCGAGGTCGAAGGGTCCGGCGACGGCGTGGACGGCGATCGCCAGGCCATAGGGCGCGCCCTTATACGGCCCCGTCAAGGAGACGGGCTGGTCGGTCAAATAGAACGGATGCCCGCCCGGACCAGCGGCGGCCGCGGCCGATCCGATCCGCGATGCTGCCGGACACGTGCCCGCGTCGGCGTCGGCGTCTGAGCACAGCGGCACGTCCTTGACCGCACCGAGCAACCCGTCGGGCAAGCTCACGTTGATGCCGGTCGGGATGTCCTGGCGATCCTCACGCGTGAGATCAAAGCTGAACGGGCTCGACCCCGCTGCTTGGGTGTCGGCCAGGCCCGTGGTGACCTTGGGAGCGAACGGCAGCGTGGCCGGGCAACCGGCGCCCTTGCCGTCCCAGCTGACCTCAAAGATCGATGAGGAGGTCACATCCGCTGTGCCCGGCACCGCGACACCGTCAGACCGGGTTCCCGGTCGTGACCACGGCGTAAACACCCCGGTCGTCTTGGCCGTCGTGCACGACGGTGGGTTGGCCAACGATGCCCTGTCTCCGGGTCTGAAGGTCAGCGATAGGCGCTTGGCCGGGACCTGGGGGTTGTTCTCAAACCGGGCCGTCAACCGACCCGTCACCCGATCAGCCGTCACGACACCCGGAATCTTGACGTTGACCCCATCCTCACGCGAATCAACCTGAATCAACAACCTGAACAAGCCATCCTGGTCCCCGGAAGGGCTGAGGTCACCCGGATGGGGCTTGATCACAAACACATCACCCTTGATCGGCTTGGCACCCGTCACCGCATCGGTCTTCGGATCATGGGAAGCCAACAACGGCGACGTCGCGACCACCGTCCCGACCTTCGATCTATCCGGACAACTGACCGGCAACGTGTCGTCATACCGCACCTGATCACCCGCACCCGCAACGTCGGAACACCCGTCCAGGCCGTCAGCGGCCGAGGGTGAGATCGACACCCCCTCAGGCAACGTCACCGTCGCATCCTTCAACGGCGGTGCCGAGGGCGTCGCCGGGTCATAGGACGAGCCCGGGTCGGTCGGATCATTGCTCTGGGGGAACGTCAGATCCACCGAATACCCCGACGGCGCATCCACCTGCGACGAACCCAACCCCTCAGACGGCTTGACCGTCAAAGCCGGGGCAAACTGCGACACCAACGCCGGGCTGTCGCACCCCGTCACCGGCGGCGCGGGCGCGACCGCCGTCTTCCACCGATCATCGCTCAGATCAGGGAATCCATCCACCGTCAACCGACCCGGCCGCGTCCACGAATCAACCAGCATCCGCGTCACCGGTACACCAACCAAACAATCAACCGGATTAATCAACGCCGGCACCCGAGGACCACCCACCCCCGTGCGCTCCGACGGGACCCCGAACACCCTGGCCTCAGCACCCGTAACGCCGAAATCGGCAGCGGCCGGAACCGCGACCACACCCCGATACCCGTCCGCGCGCGAACGCAACCGCGGATACAACACAATCGCATTCTGCAAAAACTTGAACGCCAACGCAAACGGGTACCCCCGCTCCGGCACCATGTTATACAACCCAACCGGAAAGCCCGGGATCCCGAACTGGTCCAGACGCAACGTACCGACCTGACTCGACGCCGGACACTCAATGACATACGGGTTGGTGGCCAGCTTTGCCAGTGGGCAACGCGCGACGCCCGCCAAATTTGCAAGAAACCCGGGTGGCAGCTCGGTAAAGGTCGACTTGGGCGGCTCGACCGAAACAACGAACTGTTCTCCAGGACGGCCACTGATGGTCGTTGGGAAGGAGAACGAGGTGACGGCCTCATAGGGATGGCCGCCAGCAACCGTGTAATCGTTGCCGTCGGGGTCCAGCGCGCGGGCAGTGAAATCCTGCAGCCCAAAGACCGGATCGGCCGCCTTCGCCGCGCTCACCGAGCCCGCACACAACACCACCATCACCGTTAACACTGCTACTAGCACACGGTAGGGCAGGTCACAGAAGGACATGAAGTTCATCTTTCTCCCACACAACACAGACACGGGCAACGGACGGTTGGTGCGCTTCATGACCCGCCCCCCTTGTCATTCGAGCTCCGCCCAACCGACGAGCCCCTGACCACCTTCTTGGTTGTGGCAGCCAGGGTGAGTTTGAGTGTCGCCGATCGGGCCAGCGCGAACTTGGAGTGATTGACCACGATCCTGACCGACAATCGCCGCTTGGCCACCAACCGCGCCCGCGCCTTCTTCGACAACCGCAACGTCAACTGCACCGAGCCCGCCTCAGCCATCGTCTCTCGGGCCACAGCGCCGTTGGATGGCTTGCCGTTGATCGTCGTCGTGGCCCTCGCCGACACCGTCCCCGGCTTGCTCGCGGTCACCGTCGCGGTCACCCGCCCGGTCCGGGCCAACACCCTTCGCTGAGCCGCGCTGATCGCCCGCAACGTAAACCCGGGTGCCGGCTCCTTGACATCGCCCAGGCCACCCAGACCCGCACCCGACGGTCGGCCCGGCGGTGCGCTGGGTGGCCCCGAACAGCCTTCGCCCTCACACGGCGCCGGCTCACGCAGGTCAAAACCCCCACCTACCCGCGCGGTAAACACATCAGGGCTGGTGTCGGTATCAGCCGCGGTCACCTGACTCGTGGTCTTAAAGAAGATGTCGGTGCCCGAGGCGCTGATTCCGGGATGTGTGCCGCCGCCCTCAGGGCTGATCAACGACGCCTGCCCTTCATGCCATGCGTACACGTCAATGCCGGGGTTGGCATCAGCCGGGGCCAGCGCCTCATCGGTCGTAAACACGACGGTGTGACCATCGTTGGTCATCGCGTCATAGAACCAAACGAACGCGTTGATCTCTGCGTTGCCGCCGCCGCCGGTGCCATCGGTCGAGAGTCGCAACCACTGTCCCGTCTGCGCGTCATAGCGATACACATCCAAAGCACTATCGGTATCGGCACCTGCACCTGCACCTGCACCAGAGCTCACCAACTGGTCCGTCGTGTTGACCAGCAGGTAACGGCCATCAGGCGTGACCTGGGTCGTACTGGTCGCTGGTGTCCCCACATCGCCCGGGGTGGTAAGGCGGGCCACAAACGTCGTGTCGCCCTCGGGATGCTCAGCGTCGGTCCGCCACACATACAGGTTGTGAGCTCCGGCTAGCGCGCCCTGATCATTGGCACCACGGTTGGCCGCCAACACAGCATGCGCGACGAAATAGACATGGGAGCCGTCCTTCGAGACACGGACAACATTCTCGACATCGGCACCGCCGGCCGGGCCCGTTGTGAGCTGGCGTAGGTTCGGGCACTTGTTGACCGGCAACATCGGGGCGACCGTCTCGGCCGGGATCTCACACACATACAGATCATTGGTCTCATCGGTATCACCGTTGACCAACTGCTGGGTCGTGGTCATAAACGCTCGCGAACCATCTGACGCATACCCCACGAGGTTCACCAGGGCATCAGCGTTGCAGACCCCGCCGGGATCACCCGCACCCCGCGTGCACTGAGACGCCCCCATATCAATCGTCCTCACACCACCCACCCGCGCCAACGGCCTATCGCAACTCGTGCCGAACTCACCGGTCCCCAGGAGGATCACCCGGCCATCGCCAGATATGCCTAACGGACACAGCCCTGCACCTCCAGGTACGCCCGCGCCCGGAAGCGGCGCCCCGCTGTTATCAACACCGACCGGGCGCAGAACCTGATCACCATTGACGACCTCATACAGATTCGGCGTAGGGGGACCAAGGCCACTACCCACCACTACGTGTGAAAAATCAGGCGTGGTCGACAAGACGAACGGATTGAGGGTGCCGGGGTTAGGAACGAGCAGCGCAAACGTCCCATCCGGCCGACGCACATAGATCCCGTCGCGCTCGGGATGATCGGGTTGGCGCTCTCCCGGCCCGTCCGTGCGCGGCCGCATCGGCCACAACGTGGACCGAAAATCTCCCGACAGACCCTGCTGCGCCCCCTCAGCGAACCGGAAGACCCACTGCTCACCTGGCGGGTTCATCGAGATCGACGTCCACCCGGTCTCCGACCGCCTCGCCACATACTGGTTGGCGATGGGGTTCCCGTAGGCGTTGTCGGCGAAGCTGCCGACCGAGGTGTACGCCACGGCCCCGTCATCACCATAGGTTTGTTTATATACGTCGAAGCCTTGCTTGTAGGGGCTGGTGACCATCTCGTAGGCACGGCAGTCCGGCAGGCCGCTGGAGTTGTTGAGCGCCCTGAGTTCTGCGTTGGGGCACGTATCGATGGCGGCGTGTGCTGGGGCAGCCTGGAGGGCGAGCGCGATCGACGCCACAAGCATCAGGCCGAGCAGCATCAGGCCGGGTCCGGCCAGACGCTTTGACCAATGATTGGCTAGGTGGGGGTGGTGCATGCCGGGCTCCTTGAACACAACGCCGCCGCAGTTGTTAGTGTTGTTGGTGGTGTGTTGGGGCATTTAGCGGCCCGCCTTGCGCGTGAAGGTAACCGTGACCGTCTTGGTCACCGGTTCGGCGCCGATCTGGGTGAACCTCAGTCGGATTGTTGTTTTGAGCTTGCGGCTCTTGGCTTTGGCGAGGGCTCGTTTGGCGGCGGTGGTGAGCTTGACCTTGATCGTCTTGGTCCCAGCCGCGGGCATCGAGACGGTCGTGGTCTTGATGCGGCTGCTGCTGGCGCGGATCACACCTGGGGCCTTGGTCACAACGGTGATCGACGCGCTGGTTGCGCTGGTGGTGCGCTTGGTGATGGTGAGGGTGTTGTCGGCGGCGATCGTGACCGCGATCGTGTTGGAGACCCGGCCACAATTGACCGTCAGCCCCAACGTCCCCCTCGCCTCATCGGGGATATCGACGGTCAGGCCGTTGGCGGTCCAGTCGGTTGAGGTCGTGACCTGGTTGCCGAGCATGACGCTGCCGCCGACCCCGAGATCGGTTCCGGTGATCGTGATCGATTCGCCGGCCTTGGGCCTAGCGTTGTAGGCCTTCAGGTTCGGGGTCGTGCAGCCATACCCCGCTGGTGGTGGCGGTGGCGGCACGGCCTGTGGCGGGGCTGCGGTCGCGAAGGCAAACTGGCTGCTGTAGGCGGTTGCGCCACCCTCAGCCGTTGCGACTAGTCGGCCCAAGAACCCCCGGCCCTCCGGAAGCCCCGAAAACCCTGCCGTGACCCGCTGCAGACCGTTGACTGCCGGGGTTGGGCGTTCGGTGCTGTTGGCCGCAAACCCCCTGTCGAGCGAGGTCACTTCGAAGCGGTAGGTGCCTGGGAGGCCGTGGGTGTCGGCCGAGCCGACCAACGTCGCCGAGCTCGTCGTGACATCAATCGCACCAACCCCAACCGCCACCGGACCAGCAACCGACTCAAAACTCCCCCGAGCACTCGTGCGAACCGTCCCATCAGCACTGGTCGCGACGAGCTCCACGTAGTAGGTGCGGCCGGCCGTCAAGCCCGCAACCGCGGTAGAGACCGGGATCTCTCCACTGCCCGAGCCCGCGCTGACCTCTGCGGTGCTCAACCCCAACCCCGGACTGGGCCCATAGTTGAAGTGATAGGTCGTGGCCACGCCGTGGGGATTGAGGACCCCGGTCAACGTCGCCATCGCAGAGGTCACCGCGGTCGCACCCGCCGCCGTAGCCGGAGCGGTGATGAACGTCTCGTCGGTGCCGGGCTGTGGGCCACCGGTTCCGTTGTCGGCAACGATCCGGAAGCGATAAAGCGTCCCCGGTGAGAGATCGGTCAGGCTCGTCTGAACCTCGCTGTCTGCCGGCGAATCACCCGCAGACTCAGCAACGGTCACCGACCCATAACCGGTCGTCGTGCCGTACTCAACATAAAAGGTGGTCGCGGAATGGTTCGGGTCAACCAACCCATGAACCCGGACACTGGTCGGCGTGATCGCCGAAGCCACCGCAGAGGAACCCACCACCGGCGGCGCCGCATCGGTCGTAAACGACCCATCCACACCCAAAATCTGACCCGAACTATTCGAACCGATGATCCTGTAGTGATAGGTCGTATTCGGATCGAGCCCGGTCACCGGCTGCGGGGCGCTGCTCGCACCACTTCCCGACCCGGCATCAACCACAGCGGTGCTCTGGCCGTAGTTGGTATCCAACCCGTACTCGTAGTGATAGGAGGACTGGATGCCGCCGGGATCGATCGTCCCGGCCAAGATCGCTGAGGTCGTGTCGGGATCTGCGACGGGGTCGGTGGTCACCGTCGGACCCACAAACGTCGTAAAGCGCTCAACCCGATTGGTGTTGAAGTCCCCGACATACACCGTCGCGTCCGGACCAACCGCAAGCCCACGCAACAGACCACCATCACCCGGCAACGTCACCGGCGCAATGCTGAACGTCTGCACCCACCCCGCACCACCAGCACTGAAATGCGTCACCTGCAACCCCGACGCCGCGGACTCAGCGACATACACCTCACCCAACACCGGATCGGTCGCTACCGCTACCGGAACACCACGACTTCCGTCATCAACCGTCGCAGCGAACACGCCCGCAGACGAATACCGATCAACCCGACCCTTACACGAATCAAGGACAAAGACCTCGCCCCCGAAAGCCCCAAGACCGCTCGGCGGACACACAAACCCGCCATCCGGAGACCCCGACCCACCACCAAACGAACCCACCAACGCACCCGACGCCCGATCAAACCCCACAACGACCAGCGTCGGCACATTCGGATCGGTGAAATCGGTTGCCGTGACCCAGACCGTCCCGGAGACCGGATCGACCGCTAACGGCCCAGAGTTCATCGACAACGACGAACCCGAAAGATCTAACACATGCTCAACCACACCGGCCTCGGTGAACTTCACCACCACCGGCACACCCGTACTCGAATCCACCGCCATCACATACACACCACCACCCACCGCGGAATCAACCGCCACCGCCCCCAACGACGAATACAGCGCCCCATCCACCGACCACAACCCCACAAACGTCCCGGCCCCATCAAACCGCTCCACTCGCTGCCCCGAAAACTGTCCAACATCCGACACAAACACATCACCCAACACCCCAACCCCAACCCCAGACGGACCACCCTCAAACACCGACCCATCACCAAAACCACCACCCGACACATGCCCAACCGACCCCCACGCCGAACCACACACCACCAACAACCCCAACACCACAGAAACACACAACCCCAACACACGACCAACCACCGACACACCCCAACCCCGACCCGAGTTCACAGACATAGCACCCTTCTCGCTCAACCCAGAACACCCCAACCGGCACACCCACCAGCCGGAAACAACACCGACCAACCAATCGCGAGTAGCGCGCAGCCCAAATTCGCCGCAAACGTCTACATCTACAACTACACCAAGTTGACTCTTGAAGTCAAGACACAACCCCATTCCTCTTACAAACCTCCACGTTCCCGAACCCCCTCGGACCCGCCCACCACAACAAGGCTGGGGCCGCCCAAAGACGACCCCAACCCCACTACAACCTCACACCACTAGAACGAATACCGATCAGTCAAGGACGTTCAACGTACCAGTCGGCGTAGCTTGACCCTGCACCGCCACGGTTCCGATGTGGGTAGTAGGGGCAAGGATCCCGGTGAGGCCCGTCGCGCCGTCGAAATCGAACCTTCTCGAGCCGACCAAAGCGGCCGGAGTGAAGCTCCCGGTCACGTTCCCCTGCAACCGGAGTTGCGTACCTTGCCCGGGGCACTCGTTGAGAGTGCCGGGAGTAGTCTCAAACGACACGTCAATATCAACCTGATCAATCGTGATGGCGGTAGTCGTCACCGCAGTCACCCGCCAAGGGAGACCAGTGGCCGTAGCAGTCGTAGTACAACCAATGCTCGTACCTTGCTTGCCGTGGCAGTTCCTGAACGCGGCGCCGGTGATAGTCGCCGCCGTAGCATTGTGAACGGTCACGCTAAACGACGAGGCCGTACAAGCCGACCCACCACCGAGCGCCCCGGTGGAGAACCCGAGGTTGGTCGAGTCAATGTTGCCCGCACCGGCCCAACTCGCCGCCGACGCCACCGACGGCAACACAAACGCACACAGCGCCATCACAGCACCCAAGAGCAGCATGCTCTTCTTCGAAACCATCTTCAACATCTCAAACACTCCTAGTAAGTCCCGGCACACGCCGGGAGCTATTGCGATCCCAAAGCGCCGACACACCAATGACGCGCTTCGGGGCCGACCATGATGCGCCTGCCAACGGCCGGGATCCCCGCCAAGACAGACGAACGCGACCCGCACTCAGGCTCCAATCCCACCTTCCATAGAGAACGAGCGCTGACCGACAGTCACAAGCGATCCCTAACCGGCCCGCAAGGACAGCGCTCCAACAAGGTCAGTGGTACTGCCTGCCCTAAAAAGAGTCAACAGCGAAGAACCGGGGCCAGCCGAACTGAGATTGCCCCAAATTCGATCGGCCACAAACAGGCTATACCTGCAGCGGTTCCACTCCTGGACTTTTACGGGCCAGCACCGACATGCCGACGGTACCCTGCCCATATGGCAGAACCTGCCTGTCCGGCGAGGCCGAACACACCCCAGCCGAACTCACCGCCTCGGGCCGGCCGCATCTGCGGCCGACCCGGACAGCGGGGCTCAGCGCAGGTCGAACCGATCCAGGTTCATGACCTTGGACCACGCGGCGACGAAGTCGGCCACAAACTTCTCCCGCGCGTCATCGCTCGCATAGACCTCCGCAAGCGCGCGCAACTCAGAGTTCGAGCCAAAGACCAAATCGGCACGGGTGCCCGTCCACGTCACCTGACCCGTGGCGTCGGTGGCCTCAAACGTGTCGCCAGACGCCGGCTTCCACGTCGTGCCCAGATCGAGCAGGTTGACGAAGAAGTCGTTGGTCAACGTCTCCGGGCGCGCCGTGAGGACACCTTGCGACGACCCGCCGGCATTCGCGCCCAACACTCGCAGCCCGCCGACGAGCACCGTCATCTCCGGCGCGCTCAGCGTCAGCAGGTTCGCGCGATCGAGCAGCAGGTACTCGGCCGGCAGACGCTGCTCGCCCCGCACGTAGTTGCGGAACCCGTCCGCCGACGGCTCGAGCGCATCGAAGGACTCCACGTCGGTCTGATCCTGCGACGCGTCAACGCGCCCCGGCGTGAACGGAACCGTGACGACATGGCCCGCGCTCTCCGCGGCCCGCTCGACGGCCGCCCCTCCGGCCAGCACGATCAAGTCGGCGAGCGAGACCTGCTTGCCACCGGACTGCGCGTTGTTGAACGCCTGCTGGATCCCCACAAGCGTGCTCAGCACCGTCGCGAGCTGGTCGGGGTCATTGACCTCCCACCCGTTCTGCGGCGCCAGCCGGATGCGCGCGCCGTTAGCCCCACCACGCTTGTCGCTGCCACGGAACGTCGACGCCGACGCCCACGCGGTCGACACCAGCTGAGCGACCGACAGCCCCGAGTCGAGCACCTGCGCCTTCAGCGCGGCGACGTCCTCAGCATCGATCAGCTCGTGGCCGACCTCGGGCAGCGGGTCCTGCCACAGCAGCGTCTCCTCCGGCACCTCCGGCCCGAGGTACCGCGCAACCGGCCCCATGTCACGGTGCGTCAGCTTGAACCACGCGCGCGCGAACGCATCGGCGAGCTCCTCCGGATGTTCCAAAAATCGCCGCGAAATCGGCTCATAGATCGGGTCGAACCGGAGCGCGAGATCCGTCGTCAACATTGTCGGCGGACGCGTATCGGCCGCGTCCTGCGGGCCGGGGAACGTCCCAGCGCCCGCGCCGTCCTTGGCCACCCACTGCTGCGCGCCCGCCGGGCTCTTCCTCAGCTCCCACTCGTAGTTGAACAAATTCTCGAAGAAGTTGTTGTCCCACTGCGTCGGCTTGGTCGTCCACACCACCTCAAGCCCACTGGTAATCGCGTCCGCCCCGTGCCCGGTCCCATACGAGCTGCTCCAGCCAAGCCCCTGCTGCTCAAGCGACGCGCCCTCAGGCTCGGGACCCACGTACTGATCGGGATCAGCCGCACCGTGCGTCTTGCCGAACGTATGACCGCCAGCGATCAACGCCACGGTCTCCTCGTCGTTCATCGCCATGCGACCAAACGTCTCACGGATATCCCTAGCCGAAGCCAGCGGATCCGGATTGGCATTCGGACCCTCCGGGTTGACGTAGATCAGCCCCATCTGCACCGCGCCCAACGGCTCTTCAAGCTGGCGATCGCCGGTGTAACGCTCATCGCCGAGCCACGTCGTCTCGGGCCCCCAGTACACATCCTCATCCGGCTCCCAGACATCCTCGCGGCCGCCGGCGAAGCCGAAGGTCTCAAAGCCCATCGACTCCAGCGCGACGTTGCCGGTCAACACCATCAGGTCGGCCCACGACAGGCTCTGGCCGTACTTCTGCTTGACCGGCCACAGCAGGCGCCGCGCCTTGTCAAGGTTCGCGTTGTCGGGCCAGCTGTTGAGCGGCGCGAAGCGCTGCTGACCGGCCCCCGCCCCACCGCGGCCGTCGCTGATGCGGTAGGTGCCGGCGCTGTGCCACGCCATCCGCACCATGAACGGCCCGTAGTGGCCATAGTCGGCCGGCCACCAGTCCTGCGAGGTCGTCAGCACCTCGGCGATGTCTCGCTTGACCGCAGCGAGATCGAGCGCCTCGAACGCGTCGGCGTAGTTGAAGTCCTCGCCGAGCGGGTTGGCCACCGCGGGGTTCTTGGCGAGGATCTTTAGGTTGAGGCGGTCGGGCCACCAGCCTCGGTTCCCTCCCCCTTGGGTCGGATGCGCTGCACGCTCGTGCGCGACAGGGCAGCCCTCGGTGGGCTCCTCGTTCATCTCGCGAACGACGGCATCAGGATGCTCAGACACGGCGACTCTCTCTTGGATCAGGGGTTGTACTAAGGGGACTTGCGGCCGCCAGGCAGACGGGGCACAGGCCATGGAAGACGACCTCGGCCTCGTCGATGACGTAGCCCGTGTGGTCGGCGGCGGTCAGGCACGGCGCGTCGCCAACAGCGCAATCGACGTCGGCGATGGCGCCGCACGACCGGCACACCACGTGATGGTGGTTGTCGCCGACTCGCGACTCATAGCGCGCCACCGAGCCTGGTGGTTGGATGCGCCGCACCAGGCCCGCGTCGGTCACCGCCGCAAGCACGTCGTAGACGGCTTGCTGCGACACGTCGCCGAGACGCTGACGGACGGCGTCGAGGATTGAGCTCGTGTCAGCGTGCGGGTGGTCGTAGACCGCGGCGAGCACAGCGACCCGAGGACGCGTGATGCGCAGGGAGGCCCCGCGCAGCAAGCGCTCGTATTCCTGGGTCGCCGGCAACGCCAGCAGTGTGCCACAGATTCTGGAAGCGTTCCAGATTGGGCGTCCGGCTCAGCGCAGCTGGTTGATGCGCAACAGGTTGCCCGCGGGGTCGCGGATGGCGCAGTCGCGAATCCCATAGGGCTGATCGATCGGCTCCTGGACGACATCGACGCCGGCAGCCTGCAGCCGCTCGAAGGTGCCGTCGAGGTCCTTGGTGGCCAGCGTGAGCATCGCGAAGGTGCCCTTGGCCATCATCTCGGCGATCGTGCGGCGCTCGTCGTCGGTGATGCCGGGGTCGGCGCCCGGCGGGTACAGGACGATGGTCGTGGCGGACGCGTCCGCGGGACCGACGGTGATCCAACGCATCCCTTTGTACCCGACGTCGTTGCGGACCTCGAAGCCGAGCGTGTCGCGATAGAACGTCAGCGAGGCGTCCGGATCGTCGTGTGGGAGGAAGCCCGAGTGAATGGTGATGTCCATGGTGTTCACCCTAAGTGGGGGTTGTGGACCGCGCTTCTCGATTCCTGACCGGCCTGGTCACCTGCTTG
Source organism: uncultured Conexibacteraceae bacterium (assembly GCA_963829185.1). Classification (GTDB taxonomy): domain Bacteria; phylum Actinomycetota; class Thermoleophilia; order Solirubrobacterales; family Solirubrobacteraceae; genus Baekduia. The sequence goes on along the minus strand of CAWHID010000003.1, from coordinate 467,479 downwards.
GAGACGCACGACGGCATCTCGGCCGGCGTGCTCGCCGCGTCGCGCCGGTAGGCGCTGGGCGACACGCCGACCAGCTCGGTGAAGCGCGTGCTGAACGTGCCCAGCGACGAGCAGCCGACCTCGAAGCAGACCTCGGTAACGCTCAGATCACCACGGCGCAGCAGCGCCATCGCGCGCTCGATGCGCCTCGTCATGACGTAGCTGTAGGGCGACTCGCCGTAGGCGAGCCGGAACTGGCGGCTCAGGTGCCCGGCCGACATGTGCGCGCCGCGGGCGAGCGCCTCGACGTCCAGCGGCTGGGCGTACTCGCGGTCGATCCGGTCGCGGACACGGCGCAGCAGCGCGAGATCGCGCAGGTGCTGCGCCGCGGCGGGACTGGTGGCCACGCCCGAGATCATGCCACCCGCGACGCCCGGGGCGGTCAGGCGCCGACGTAGTCTGCGAGGTGCTCGCCGGTGAGCGTGGAGCGAGCAGCGACGAGGTCGGCGGGCGAGCCCTCGAAGACGATCTGGCCGCCGTCGTGGCCGGCGCCGGGGCCGAGGTCGATGATCCAGTCGGCGTGCGCCATGACCGCTTGGTGGTGCTCGATGACGATGACCGACTTGCCGGCGTCGACGAGCCGGTCAAGGAGTCCAAGCAGTTGCTCGACGTCAGCGAGGTGCAGGCCGGTGGTCGGCTCGTCGAGGACGTAGATGTCGCCCTTGCCTGCCATGTTGGTGGCCAACTTCAGCCGCTGGCGCTCGCCGCCCGACAGCGTGGTCAGCGGCTGGCCGATGGTGAGGTAGCCGAGCCCGACGTCGGCGAGCCGCTCAAGGATCTTGTGCGCGGCCGGCGTGCGCGCGTCTCCGTCACCGAAGAACGCCTCGGCCTCGGCGACCGACATCGCGAGCACCTCGCTGATGTCCTTGCCGCCGAAGGTGTACTCCAGCACGGACGCGTCGAACCGCTTGCCCCCGCACTCCTCGCAGGTGGTGGACGCGCCGGCCATGATCCCCAGGTCGGTGTAGATGACGCCCGCGCCGTTGCAGTTGGGGCAGGCGCCCTCGGAGTTGGCGCTAAACAGCGCCGGCTTGACGCCGTTGGCCTTCGCGAACGCCTTGCGGATCGGGTCCAGCAGCCCCGTGTAGGTCGCCGGGTTGCTGCGGCGTGATCCGCGGATCGCGCCCTGGTCGACCGTGAGCACGCCGTCCCGTCCTTCGACCGAGCCGCGGATCAGGGAGCTCTTGCCCGACCCGGCGACGCCGGTCAGCACCACCAGCACGCCGAGCGGGATGTCGACGTCGACGTCCCGCAAGTTATTGGTATTGGCGCCGCGCACCTCCAGCTTGCCGGACGGGGGTCGCACCGTCTCCTTGAGCGAGGCGCGGTCATCGAGATGGCGGCCGGTGATCGTGTCGCTCTCCCGCAGGCCCTCGATCGTGCCCTCGAACACCACCTCGCCACCGCCGCTGCCCGCGGCGGGGCCGAGGTCGACGACGTGGTCGGCGATCGCGATCGCTTCGGGCTTGTGCTCCACGACGAGCACGGTGTTGCCCTTGTCGCGCAGCTGCAGCAGGAGGTCGTTCATCCGCTGGATGTCGTGCGGGTGCAGGCCGATCGTGGGCTCGTCGAAGACATAGGTGACGTCGGTCAGCGCGGAGCCGAGGTGGCGGATCATCTTCGTGCGCTGCGCCTCGCCGCCTGACAGGGTGCCCGACGGCCGGTTGAGCGAGAGGTAGCCCAGCCCGATGTCCACGAACGAGTCCAGCGTGCTTTGGAGCGTCTCGAGCAGCGGCGCGACGGAGGGCTCGTCGAGCCCGCGCACCCACTGGGCGAGGTCGCGGATCTCCATCGCCGAGACGTCGGCGATGCTGACGCCGTCGATCTTCGACGAGCGCGCCGCCTCGCTGAGGCGCGTGCCGTCGCAGTCCGGGCAGGTGGTGAAGACGACCGCCCGCTCGACGAACGCGCGGACGTGCGGCTGCATCGCCTCGACGTCCTTGGAGAGAAACGACTTCTGGATCTGCGGGATCAGGCCTGAGTAGGTCAGGTTGATGCCGTCGACCTTGATCTTGGTCGGCTCCCGGTAGAGCAGATCGTGCAGCTCGCGCTTGTTGAACTTCTTGATCGGCTTGTCGGGATCGAAGTAGCCGCAGCCGCGGAAGATCCGGCCGTACCAGCCCTCCATGCTGTAGCCGGGGATCGTGAGCGCGCCGTCGTTGAGCGACTTGTTGTCGTCATAGAGCGCCGACAGATCAAAGTCGCTGACCGAGCCGCGGCCCTCACAGCGCGGGCACATGCCGCCGACGCGGCTGAAGCTCGCGCTCGTGGTGATCGTCTTGTCGCCGCGCTCGACCGTGATTCCGCCGCTGCCGTGGGCGGAGGCGACGTTGAACGAGTACGCACCGGGCGAGCCGATCTGCGGCTGCGCGAGCCGGCTGAAGAGGATGCGCAGCATCGCGTCGGTGTCGGTGACGGTCCCGACCGTTGAGCGAGGGTTGGAGCCCATGCGCTCCTGGTCGACGAGGATCGCGGTCGTCAGCCCTTCGAGGACGTCGACATCGGGCCGCGCCAGCGATGGCATGAAGCCCTGAACGAAGGAGCTGTAGGTCTCGTTGATCAGCCGCTGGGACTCGGCGGCGATCGTGCCGAACACCAGCGAGCTCTTGCCCGAGCCCGAGACGCCGGTGAACACCGTCAGCCGGCGCTTGGGGAGCTCGACGCTGACGTCCTTAAGGTTGTTCACGCGCGCGCCGTGCACGCGAATCAGGTCGTGGTTGTCGGCACCGTGCGGCGGCGCAGGCGACCGCGTGTCCGTCGTGAGGTCCATGGCGGTCACTTTAGGCGGGGCTGCTGATCAGGGCTTCTCGATTCCTGATCGGCGCGCCGGGTCATCAGCTACGACGACGCGAGGATCGCGGATGCGATCGCGGCTGACGCGAGCGCTGCGACGAGCGCCGCCACAGACCAGCGCCGCCTGACCCCGCGCGTGAATGGCAGCCGAACGGCCAGGCAGAGGAGCACCGTCGCCACCGCGAATGCGACGTACTGCGCTGTCCATTCCGCGGAGTGGGCGTCCGAGCGCCAGTCATCCGGGTTCTGCCCGAAGCCGAAGTCGTTCGCGGTGATCGCGACGTTAGCCACCAACATCATGCACGCGCCGATCGCCAGCGCGGCCAGCCCCAGGATCAGCGCGGTGAGCGGCCGCCGGTCGAGCCCAGGGCCTGACGGCACAGGCGCGAGCGCGACCAGCGCGAGGATGGCCACCACGATGTTGAGCGTGTGGAGGTGGCTCTCGATCGGGATCGTCGTCATCGGGGAGACGACGATCGAGCATCAATTGGCACCGGCGCGAGCGGCACGTTAGGCCGGCCGCACGGCGCGGTCCGACGTGCCGTAGTCGCCCAAACCCGCGGCGAGCTGGTCGTAGGCACGCGCGGCCTGGGGCCGCAGGCGCGCGGCTAGCCGCTTGGGGTCCTCGCCAGCGAGCAGCCCGTCGAAGGCGGCGCGGAAGATCGTGATGAGCGCCCAGGCCAGCGTGCGGGCGACGACCGCGGGGACGAGATCGTCGTCGTCGGCTCCGGTGGCCTCGGCGACGGCGACGACGAGGGTGGCGGCCTCGTGCTCCCACCCGGCCGCGAGCCGCTTCTGCAGCGTGGGGCTGTCGCGCACGATGCGGGGGACGACGAGGCGGTCGAGGCCCGCGCCGGCGGCGATGGTGTCGAGCATCGCCTCGGTATTGGCGCGGAAGACGTCGAGCACCGAGGTGCCGGCCGGGCGCTGGGCGATTGCCGCCTGGAGTTGGGCCAGCCGGGTGTCACCGCCGGCGAAGACGAGGTCCTCTTTGGTGGCGAAGTGGTTGAACACCGTCTTCTCCGACACGTCGGCGGCGACGGCCACCTCGGCGACGGTGACCTCGTCAAACCCGCGCTCGGCGAAGAGGTGGCGTGCGGCCGCGGCGATCGCGTCACGGGTGGCGCGCTTCTTGCGCTCGCGGAGGCCCTCGTTCGGTGCTGCCATTGGGAGTTTAGCATAACAGTCACAGTAGAATTACAGCGACTGTAGTGTTATTCTGCCGCGCCATGACCCCTCTCCCCTCCGCCATCGAGGTCACCGACCTCGTCAAGAGCTACGGCGATGTCGAGGCCGTCCGCGGCGTGTCGCTCGCCGTCCCCCGCGGCGAGGTCTTCGGCTTCCTCGGCCCCAACGGCGCCGGCAAGAGCACGACCATCAACATGCTCTGCACGCTGACGCGGCCCACGTCGGGCTCGGCGCGCGTCAGCGGCTTCGACGTCGTCACCCAACGCGACGACGTGCGCCGCCACATCGGCCTCGTCTTCCAGGACCCCACGCTGGACGGCTACCTCACCGCCGAGCAGAACCTGCGCCTCCACGCTGAGCTGTACGGCATCGACCCCGGCGTGATCGAGGCCCGCATGAGCCAGATGCTGGAGATGGTCGACCTCGCCGACCGGCGCAGCCAGCCGGTGATGACGTTCTCCGGCGGCATGCGCCGGCGCCTGGAGATCGCCCGCGGGCTGATGCACTCGCCGCGCGTGCTGTTCCTCGACGAGCCGACGATCGGCCTGGACCCGCAGACGCGCGACGCGATCTGGCGCTATATCCGCGCGCTTCAGGAGGCGGAGGGGACGACGATCTTCATGACCACGCACTACATGGACGAGGCGGAGTTCTGCGACCGCATCGCGATCATGGACCGTGGCGAGATCGTCGTCCTCGACACGCCCGAAGCGCTGAAGGCGAGCATTCGCGCCGATGAGAGCGAGCGCATCACGCTCAACGACGTCTTCCTTAGTTACACGGGCTCGGCGATCCGCGACGCGGAGACCGACGGCGTGGGCAGCATGAACCGCGCGATGATGCGCGCGATGGCGGGGGCGCGGCGATGAGCGCTCTCGCAGAAGTCGTCGCCGCGCGGGTGCCGGAGCGGTCGTGGCGCTCGGAGTGGCGGGCGGTCAAGACGGTCTGCAACCGGGAGCTGATCCGCTTTGTCGGCAACCGCGCGCAGATCATGATGTGGTTGATCCAGCCGCTGCTGTTCCTGTTCGTGCTGGGCTCCGGCCTGGAGTCGCTGTCTGCCTCCTCGACCGACGGCGTCGCGTTCAAGACGTTCATCTTCCCCGGCGTCCTCTGCTTCGCGGTGACGTTCTCGGGGATGCTGAGTGCCGCGTCGCTGGTGTGGGACCGGGAGCTCGGGTTCCTGCGGGAGCTGACGATCGCGCCGGTCAGCCGAGCGTCGATCCTGGCCGGCAAGTGCCTCGGAGGAGCGATCATCGCGGCGTCGCAGGGCGTGCTCCTGCTGGCGCTCGCCGGGCTGGTCGGCGTGCCCTACGACCCCGTCTTGATCCTCGGCGTGCTCGGCCTCCTGGTGCTACTGGCCTTCACCGTGACCGCCTTCGGCCTGCTGGTGGCCGTCCAGATCAAGCAGGCGCAGACCTTCACGAGCATCATGCAGTTGTTCGTGATCCCGATGGTCTTCCTGTCGGGCGCGCTGTATCCGGTGTCGGGGCTGCCGACCTGGCTGGGTGTGCTGAACCGGATCGACCCACTGACCTACGCGGTCGACCCCATCCGCCGGCTGGTGTTCGACCACCTCGACATCTCCGACAGCGCCCGGCAGACGCTCGACCCTGGTGTCACGTGGTGGAGCTGGCAGCTGCCGTCGATGTTTGAGGCGGGCATGGTGCTGGCGCTGGGCCTGGCGATGATGGGCATCGCGATCCGGCAGTTCAGCCGCACCGAGTGAGGCTGCGCTAGCGCCGGGCTCGGCTGCGGCTGCGGAGCACGATGGCGGCGAGCACGATCGCCAGGAGCGATCCGGCGAGCACGCCGATCTTGACGTGCTCGTCGCGCGCGGTGCCCGTGCCGAAGGCCAGCTCGCCGATGAGCAGCGAGACGGTGAAGCCGATCCCACCGAGCAAGGACAGGCCAACGACATCGGGCCATGAGAGGTCGTCGGCCAAGCGGGCGCCGGTGAAGCGGGAGACCAGCGCGGTCGAGACCGTGATCCCAATTGCCTTGCCGATGACCAGGCCGGCGATGACGCCGAGGGCGATTGGGTCGCTCAGCGCGTCGCCGAGTCCGGAGACGCCGTGGACAGCGACACCGGCCGACAGCAGCGCGAAGATCGGCACGGCGACACCTGCCGACAGCGGACGCAGAAGGTGCTCGAAGTGCTCGGCCAGTCCAGGCCCGGCGTCGCGTCCTCCGGCCGCCTCGCTGCGGTGCACCGGAACGGTGAACGCGAGCAGGACGCCCGCGACCGTGGCGTGGACGCCGGAGGCATGGACGAGCGCCCACGCGACGGCGGCCAGCGGCAGCAGGAGCCACCAGCTGCGCACGCGGTGCTGGACGAGGACCCCGAACGCCGCGATCGGCAGCAGCGCGAGCACCAACATGATGGTGTCGAGATCGTCGGTGTAGAAGACGGCGATGATCGCGATTGCGAGCAGGTCGTCGACCACGGCCAGCGTGAGCAAGAACGTGCGAAAGGCGACGGGCAGGCCACGGCCGATGACGGCCAGGACGGCCAGCGCAAACGCGATGTCGGTCGCGGCGGGGATCGCCCACCCGCCGGTGTCGCCGCCATCGGCCAGCGAGTTGACCAAGACGTACACCAATGCGGGGGTCACCACGCCGCCAACCGCCGCGGCGACCGGCAGCGCCGCACGGCGCGGGTCGCGCAGCTCGCCCGCCACGAACTCCCGCTTCAGCTCCAGCCCCGCGACGAAGAAGAAGATCGCCAGCAGCCCGTCGGCCGCCCAGGTGCCTAGCGACAGATGCAGGTGCAGCGCCGCGGGGCCGACCTGCGCGTCGCGGACCGACTCATAGGCATCTGACCACGGCGAGTTGGCCCAGACCAAGGCAATGGCGGCCGCGACGACGAGCAGCGCGCCGCCGACGGTCTCGCGGCGCAGCAGCTCGTTGACGCGCGCCAGCTCGGCGGCCCCGGCGCGCTCGAACAGACGCGGGGCCCGCTGCGGTCCGCGGTTGCTCACGCGGACCGGCGGTGACGCCGACGCCGAGCTGCCGCGTCATGTCCGGGGAAAGGGGGTGACACGCTGCGCCATTGTCGCGGTTTGCGCGCGACGATGCCGCTCTCCGTGCCGGACGGCTCTGGCGCCCACCGCCTTCGCCCGGTAGGCACGCACATCAATGATCACGAAGCCCCACGAGCCTGCGACGCGCCCGCGTCTTGGACGGCTGACCGACGCGCTTCCGCTGATCGTCCTCGGCGCCGGTCTGTTGATCGTCGTCGTCGTCATCGTCACGTCAGGGCAGCACGCGGCGTTCTTAGGGCTGCGAACGTCCCTGAGCGAGGTCTACATGCCTCAGGCGGTCGGCACGCTGCCGCCGCTCATCAAGTTCCCCCCGATCGAGACGTTCGACCCGAACTTCGAGCACCGGTCCTGGCTGCTGACGATGATGTTCGAGGTCATCTACCTCGCCTCGACGATGGCGATCGGCAGCCGGCTCGTCACCGCGATCCGCGGCGACGACGAATGGCCGGCGCCTGTGCGGTGGCTTGCGGGCTTCCTGCCCGGCTACCTCATGACGCTCGCGCCACTGCAGTTGCTGTTCGTCGCGGTGCCGCTGGCGACGGCGTCCTGGATCGGGCTGGCCGCTGTCCCGGCCGTGGCGATCGCGCTGCACTGGCGCGGCCTGATCACGGGTGTGCGCGACCTGCGGCTAGGACTGCCGCGTCGCGATGGCACGACGGTCGCGGTGAGCATCGCCCTGGCGGTAGCCGTGGTGGCGGTGATCCACCGACTTCAACAAGGCGTCTTCTACCTCACCCAGGACTCGATCAGCGTCTTCCTCTGGGGAGGCAGCTATCAGCTCAAAGGGAGGGTCGGGGACTACCTGCTCCACTTTCAGACCCAGACCGACGAATGGCTCTACAACGCGCCGCTGATGTTCTCCGGCGGGCGTTTTCACGATCTCTGGTTCCCGTTCTACATCACCCAGAGCGTCAGCGTCGCGGGCTTCCTGTGCCTGGTCTACGGCATCGTGCACCGCGTCGCGCGGCGTCGAAAGGTCCTGGCGGGATCGCTGGCCGCTGCGGCCGTGTTCGGTTCGACGCTCGCGATCTACCCCTGGATCTACGTCATGATCGTCGGCGGCGGACAGCCCGTGATCGCGCTCGCCCACCCCGGACGACACATCGGAATCATCGCCCCATGGGCAGCACTGCTGATCATGCAAAGCCCGCGCAAGGCACCGCTCTGGGCATTGGCACTCGCGACCCTCGGCCTCGGATTCGTCACCCTCAACGACCTGCTGTATGTAGGCCTAGCCGTGACGGTCGGCCTGATCTGGCACATCCTGCGCGGACGCCCCCGCCTGCTGCAGGCCCCCACGGCGCGCCTCGGCGTCCACGCCACCGTGGCCCTGGCCCTGGCGCTGCCCATCGTTGCGTTCTCCTTGACACAGAACGTGCCATCGGCACCCATCATTCCAACCCTGATCCTGGCCGCCGCATGCATGGCAGCGCTGTCGGGAGCTGCCCTGATCACCTGGAGCACCGTGAAGCGCGAGCCGCAGACGGGCGGCGCCCGATGGCTGAGCTGGTACGGGGTCTGGGCGGTGACAGCAGCCATCGGCATCCTGTTCTCTGACAACCTCGGAGCCACCAAAGCCGGCGAGAGCGTCCACGACTTCCTAGCGCCGCTGCTTCCAGGGTTCGGTGGTTCGGTCGGGGCCCGCGACACGCTGGTCGACGGAGCGTTCGCCGGTCTTCACCTTCCCGCCTTCTCGCAGGTGGCGTGCGACACGAACACCTCGTGCGGCGGCATCCCGAACTTCTTGATGGGCTACGGCGTCCTGTTCTCGCTGATCCTCGCGGCGTGGGTGGCGTACGGGCGACTGAAGCCGGATGCCGAGAGAACGAATCAGCACCGGATCGCGATGTTGCTTGGCCTCGCCGCGCTACCGCTAGCCATGATCCTCGTGTTCTTCTCGGGCGCGGAGACGCTCCAAGCCGGCGCTCTGACCCGCATGCTCGAATGGCCGTTCTACACCCTGTTGGTCCTCGCCGTCCTGGCCTTCTGCGAAATGCGGCGACAGTGGGTCGCGATCGCCGGCATGAGCTTCCTGGCGATCTGGACGATCGTCCCGCTCATCAGCTTCGAATGGCCGGTGCAAATGACACGCAACGCCGAGTTCTACCTCCAAAAGTTCGGCGTGCTCTGACGTGAAGCGCCGCCGCGTCCGTGCCGGACGGCTCTGGCGCTCACCGCCTAAGCCCGGTAGGCACTCGCCATGATCACGAAGCCCCAACAGGTCGTTGCCGCCCGGCGTCGATCGTGGCTGACCGAAGCGCTCCCCTTGATCGTGCTCGGCGCCGGCCTGCTGATCGTCGCGATCGTCGTCACCACGTCAGAGCAACAATCGACCTTTACGGGCCTGCGAAAGCTGCTGAGCGACAGCTATATGCCGCAGACCGTCGGCACGCAGCCGTCGTTTGCCCCCTTCCCGCCGATCGAGCCATTCAGCCCGGATCTCCCGCATCGGTCGTGGTGGTTGACGATGGTCTTCGAGATCACGTACCTCACCGCGACGATGGCGATCGGCAGCCGCCTCGTCACGGCGATCCGCGGTGACGATCAATGGCCAACGCCCGTGCGGTGGCTTGCCGGCTTCCTGCCCGGCTACCTCATGACGCTCGCGCCATTGCAACTGCTGTTCTCAGCGGTACCGCTGGCGACGGCGTCCTGGATCGGACTGGCCGCCGTCCCAGCCTTGGCGCTCGCCCTGCACTGGCGCGGCCTGCTCGCGGGTGTGCGCAACCCGCGGCTGCCGCGTCGCGACGGCACGACGATCGCGGCGAGCATCGCCCTGGTCATGGTCGCCGTGGCAGCCATCCACCGCCTCCAACAAGGCGTCTTTCACCTCACCCAGGACTCGATCTTCTCCTACCTGATCGTGGGCCAGTGGCATGTCCAGAGGGCGCCGGGCACGGAATACCTACTTCACTGGAAGACGCAGACCGATGAGTGGCTCTATAACGCACCGCTGATGTTCTCCCACGGTGGCGAGGGCGATCTCTGGTTTCCCTTCTACATCACCCAGAGCATCAGCGTCGCGGGCTTCCTGTGCCTGGTCTACGGCATCGTCCATCGCGTCGCCCGGCGTCGGAAGGCTCTTGCCGGATCGCTGGCCGCCGCAGTCGTGTTCGGCTCGACGCTCGCGATCTACCCATGGGTCTACGTCATGATCATCGGCGGCGGACAGCCCGTGATCGCACTCGCCCACCCCGGACGACACATCGGGATCATCGCCCCATGGGCAGCACTGCTGATCATGCAAAGCCCGCGCAAAGCACCGCCCTGGGCGTTGGCGCTCGCGACGCTGGGACTCGGATTCGTCACGCCCAACGACATCCTCTACGTCGGCCTGGCCGTCACGGCCGGCGTGATCTGGCACACCCTGCGCAGACGCCCCGGCGTACTCCAGACCCCGGTGGCGCGCGTCGGCGTCCACACCGCCCTGGTCCTCGCGCTCGCGCTGCCTGTCATCGCCTACGCCTATACAGAGAGCCCGCCATCAGCACCCATGGTCCCGGCACTGATCCTGCTCGCCGCAGGCCTGGCGGCGCTGTCGGGGGCAGTGGTCATCGCCTGGGGCACCCCAAAGACCGACCAACGCGCAGGCGGCGGGGTCGGTATCCGATGGCTGGGCTGGTACGGAGCTTGGATCCTCACCGCGACCATCGGCGTCCTGTTCTCCGACAACCTCGGAGCCACCAAAACCGGCGAGCGCGTCCACGACTTCCTCGCGCCGCTGCTTGCCGGGTTTGATGGTCAGGCCGTCAATCGCGGGGATCTGACCGACGGAGCGTTCGCCGGGACCTCCTTCTTCAACTTCTCGCAGGAGGCATGCGACGCGAACACGACGTGCGGTGGCATCCCGAACTTCTTGATGGGCTACGGCGTCCTGTTCGCGCTGGCCCTCGCAGCATGGGTGGCCTACGGACGGCTGAAGTCGGATGCCGCGAGAACGAATCAGCGCCGGATCGCGATGTTGCTGGGCCTCGCCGCGCTACCGCCGGTCATGGTCCTGTTGTTCTTCATCGGCGCGGACCCACTCCAAGCGGGCACGCTGACGCGCCTGCTCGAATGGCCGTACTACACGCTGTTGGTCCTCGGCGTGCTTGCCTTCTGCGAGATGCGGCGACGGTGGGTCGCGATCGCCGGCATGAGCTTCCTGGCGATCTGGACGATCGTCCCGCTCATCAGCTTCGAATGGCCGGTCCAGATGACACGCAACGCCGAGTTCTACCTCCAGAGGTTCGGCGTGCTCTGAGGTGCCAGGGGGAGTCGGGCCAGGGCATATACATTGCCTTGCTCATGTGCGACGTGATCATTGCTGGATGCGGGCCGACCGGTGCGATGCTGGCCGCCGAACTGCGGCTGCACGATGTGCGGGTCCTCGTTCTGGAGCAGGAAACCGAGCCCGCGTCGTTCGTCCGCATCGTCGGTCTGCACATTCGCAGTCTCGAGTTGATGGCCATGCGCGGGCTGCTGGATCGCATGCTCGAACACGGACGACAGCGCCCGGCCGGCGGGTTCTTCGCCGCGATCACCAAACCTGCGCCCGAGGGCCTGGATTCTGCGCACGCCTACCTGCTGGGGATCCCGCAGCCGGTCGTCGTTGGCCTGCTCGAAGCGCATGCGACCCAGTTGGGTGCGCAGGTCCGGCGCGGATGCGCGGTGGCCGGGTTCGAGCAGGACGACGAAGGCGTGACCGTCGAGCTCGCCGACGGGGAACAGCTGCGTTCCCGCTATCTCGTCGGCTGTGACGGCGCGCGCAGCACGGTGCGCAAACTGCTCGGCGTCGGCTTCCCCGGCGAGCCCACGCGCAACGAAACGCTGATGGGCGAAATGGAATTGGGTGTGCCGCAGGAGGAGATCTCCGCCAAGCTGGCCGCGACCGCCGAGACCAACAAGCGCTTCAGTCTCAGGCCCTTCGGCGAAGGCGTCTACCAGGTGGTCGTCCCCACCGCGGGCGTCGGCGATCGCACGCAGCCGCCCACGCTCGAGGACTTCAAACACCAGCTGCGCGCTGTCGCCGGAACCGATTTCGGCGTGCACTCCCCGCGCTGGCTGTCGCGCTTTGGCGATGCCACCCGGCAAGCCGAGCGCTATCGGATCGGGCGAGTGCTGCTAGCCGGGGATGCGGCCCACATCCACCCGCCCATCGGCGGACAGGGCCTCAACCTGGGCGTTCAGGACGCGATCAACCTCGGCTGGAAACTGGCGGCAGAGATCCACGGCTGGGCGCCGGAAGCACTCTTGGACACCTACGAGGCCGAACGTCATCCGGTCGCCGCAGACGTGCTGGACAACACCCGCGCGCAAACGGAGCTGCTGTCTCCCGACCCGGGCCCGCAGGCCGTGCGCCGGCTGCTCACCGAGCTGATGGACCTCGACGAGGTCAACCGCTATCTGATCGAGAAGATCACCGCGATCGACATCCGCTATGACTTCGGCGAAGGGCCCGACCTGCTCGGTCGCCGCCTGCGCGACATCGAGCTGCAACAAGGGCGCCTCTACGATCTGCTGCATCGCGGGCGCGGCCTGCTGCTGGACCGCACAGAACGCCTGAGCGTTGGCGGCGGCTGGTCAGATCGGGTCGACTACGTCGCGGATCGGACCGCGGCACTCGACGCTCCGTGCGTCCTGCTGCGCCCCGATGGCCACGTCGCCTGGATCGGCGACGAGCAGCAGGACCTCGACGATCACCTCACCCGCTGGTTCGGCAAGCCCTCGCGCTGAGCCCCCAGCCCAGCCCGCGGTGCCCCAGCCCATCCGCGGGCCGGGGCACCCGTGCGGCTTTCGGTCAGCGCTTGTCGATGTCGTCGCCCTCGGCCTCGATGCGCTCCTTGCGGACCTCGCCGCCGACCGTTTCCTCCTCGGTGACGGTCTCGGTCTCCATCCGCACCCGCTCCTTGGGCACTGCCCGCTTCTCGACGACGGGCTCCTCGGCGTGCAGGACGACCTCGTGCTCCTCCTCGGAGATCTCCGGCCCGGCGAGCGCGTCGCCGGCGTTGGCCTCGGTGATCGGCTCGCGCTCGACGCGGACCTCCTCGTGCTGGACGGGGATGGTGGTCTGCACCTGCTCGGTCACGACGTACTTACGCAGCCGTGCACGGCCGCGCTCGCGCGAGGTCTTGCCGACGACCAGCTCCTCTTCGGAGCGCGTCATCGCGTCGTCGGTGTCGGGCCCCGAGGTGTCATGGCCGGCGCCCTTGCGCTCGAAGCGCTCCTTGCGATCGGCACGCCGCCGCAGGCTCTCGTGATCGGGCCCTTCGTAGGCGGCGTAGCTGAGGCCGTAGTGCTGGTACAGCTGTTGCTCCGCGGTGTCTGAGAGCTCCGCGTCGGCATCGACGTTCGGCGCGTCCTTGATCTGGTCCTTGCTGTAGGGGACCTGGACGTGGTCTTCGTGGGCGTGGGCATCGGCGATCGGCACGAGCGAGACGTTGCTGCCAAAGAAGCCGGTTTTGACCGCGACGAACGTCGGCTCCCCGCTCTGGCGGTCGACGTAGATCTGGTCGATCTTGCCGATCTTGTCGTGATCGGGCCCGACCAGCTGCTGGCCGATCCAGGCCTGGACATCGGTGGTGGTGGGCATCGGGGGTCTCTCCTTAATTGTTGTTCCCCTGTCTCTCGGAATGCCCGATCCGAGAAGGGCGAACAAGACAATTCACGCCAACTTGACCGAGCCCGCGGGCTCGTCGGTCTTGGCGCTCAGTGGCACGCCAGTCCCTAGGCGGAGTGCCGCGGACGCTCGGTGGTGGGTGGGCCTGTTGACGGACGCATGTGGTCCACAGACGGGCCCACGTCGCGCGGTCTGGCTGTCGACGACGCAGGTGGGCCCGTCTCCGGACGTGCGGCGTCCGCAAACAGGCCCACCCTGCCCTGGCGTTGGCGCTGGCGGCAGAGCTCGGACGCTTGGGCCCCGCGCCCAGGCGTCGGCGGATGACCGCGGGCGCCTCGGAGCGTCGACTCGCTCTCACTCCCTCGGTGCGCACGGACCACGCCGAGCGCCCACGACCAACGCTCGCGCTGAACGCCATCGGCGCCCGGCCCAACCGCTCCGCTCCTTGACACGTGTTCCGACACCGGAACACTCCCGCCCGACTATGGCCGTCGCCCGCTTCTAGACTGCTCGCCATGTTCCATCGGCGCACGCTGCTGCGGATCGCAATTGGAGCCGCAGCGGCGCTCGTGGCGCTCGTAGTCGTCGCCAACGCGGTGATTCTCCTCGGCGGGGGCGGCTCGACCGCCAACCCGACGCAGGCGCCGCACGCGCAGGTAGCGCTTGTGCTCGGCGCAGGACTCGACCAGGACGGCAACCCCTCCTGGATGCTCGAAGACCGCCTGCGCGCCGGCGCCGCGCTCTACCGCCAACGCCGCGTCGACCGTGTCCTAGCCTCCGGCGACCACGGCCGCGACGGCTACGACGAGGTCAACGCGATGCGCCGGGAGCTCGTCCGTCTCGGCGTCCCAGACAGCGACGTCTTCACCGATCACGCCGGCTTCGACACGCTCGACAGCGTCGTCCGCGCCCGCAAGGTATTCAACATCTCCAGTGCGATCGTTGTCACCCAGGGCTTCCACCTCCCGCGCGCGCTCTGGCTTGGGCGCCGCGCGGGCCTGACCGTCCACGGCCTCGAGGCCGGTGCAGGGAGCGACTACGGCAGCGAGGGAACGACAGTGAGCGTGCGCGAGGTCATCGCCCGCACCAAGGCGCTCGGCGACGTCCTCACCGGTGCGCAGCCGAAGTTCCTTGGCCCGCGTGTGGACATCACGGGCGACGCGCGCGCCAGCCGCGGCTGATTCGGGGCCCGCCTGGGCTGCGGGTCTACTCTGCCTGGCGGCCTAGGGCCGCGACGAACCGCTCGATCCGACGGCGCTCCTGCTCGGGCAGCGGACCGTCGTGCTCGACGAGCAGCGTCATCGGCGCGCGGTCGCGAGCCCAAGCGCGAGCGTCATCGCCAAACGTGCCCGCGATCCAGACCAACGCGAGCCCGGCCGCGAACTCGCGCACCGACGCCTCAGCAGCCATCGGCGTCGACTCGCGCCGCAGCACCGCGACAGCCGGCTGCTCCAGGGCCCGCGCGACGGCGTCGATCGCATCGAGTTCGCCGGTGTCGAGGGCGAGCGCCATCTCGCCCTGACGCAAGAGCTCCCTCGCCCAGCCCGCCGGGGCGGCTTCGAGTGCCGAGGCGGGGGTCACGAGACGAAAGACAGGGTCGGTCACGGCGCGAACCGTAGCGCCGCCAGCAACTCGAAGCGTCCGCGGCTACGGCTCCTCAGAAGCTGCTGACGCGTGCCGTGATGTCTCGGACTCTTGATGCTCGTGAAGGCCAAGGCCGATGGTATGCTGGCATCCCCATGCGACGCACGACGGTCAAGCTGCCCGAAGACCTGGACGCGCGCCTCCGCCATGAAGCGCGGCGACGCGGCGTTCCCATCGCCGATGTCACGCGCGAGGCACTCGAAGCGCACCTCGGCAGTAACAAAACCCGTCGCAAGCTTGGCGCCGCTGGCGCCGGCCGCAGCGGCCGCAGCGATGTTTCCGAGCGCATCGAGGAGATCTTGCGCGCGGAGCAGCAGTCATCGCACTGATCGTCGACGCAGGACCGCTCTACGCGTACGTCGACGCCGATGACGCGCACCACGGCGCCTGCCTCGACCTGCTCGAGAGCCATCCCGGCCCGCTGATCGTTCCGGTCCTCGTGATCACCGAAGTCGCCTACCTGATCGGCACGCGACTCGGTTGGCAAGCCGAAGTCCGTTTCCTCGGCGACCTCGCCTCGGGCGCATTCACGATCGAACCGCTCCACCCTGCCGACCCGCTCCGCCTCGCCGAGCTCGTCGCCCGCTACCACGACCTCCCCCTCGGCACCGCCGACGCCTCAGTCATCGCAGCCGCCGAGCGACTGAACATCACCCAAGTCGCCACGGTCGATCGGCGCCACTTCAGCGTCGTCCGCCCACAGCACGTCACCGCGTTCGAGCTGTTGCCCTGAAGCGTGGGGTGGCGGGCGAGCGCGAGCGCGCTTGTGCCCAAGGGACACGCCGGCCAGATTCTACGACGCTGCACGTTCGGCCTCCTTGACAAATGGAGAGCCACGCGCATAGGCTTCGCATATCAGTATATAGCAATCCTATCAGGATATGATGATGACCCTTCGGTTGCTGGTGCCTCTCATTGCCGTTCTCACCCTCGCGCCCACCGCAGGGGCAAGCGCCAAACCGCCGGCGCGCGTGGTCCATGCCGCGCCCGCAGGGAGCGGTGTCGCGTGCACCGCCCACCGCCCGTGCTCGATCGCCCAGGCGAAGACCGCGACCCGTGGCGTGCTGGCCAACCAGCGCCGCACCGGGCGCGGCGCCGCGGTCATCGTCGCGCTGGCCGGCGGCACCTACCGCCTCGGCACGCCGCTCGTCTTCGGCCCCGAGGACTCCGGCGTGGGCAGCGCGCGCGTCACGTGGCAGCCGGAGCGCGCAGACGCCACGCCGACGCTCAGCGGCGCACGGCGCGTCACGGGATGGCGCCTCGCCGACCCCGCCCGACGCCTATGGGTCGCCGACGTGCCGGACGGCACGCGCTCCCGACAGCTGTATCTCGACGGCACGCGCGCGCCGATCGCCCAGGGCCAGCCGCCGATCGGCCTCACGCAAACCGAAACCGGCTACACCGCCACAAGCGACCAACTGGCGAGCTGGCGCAACCCGGACCAGCTCGAGTTCGTGTTCGAGCGCTCCAACGGGCTGTGGACCGAGGCGCGCTGCCGCGTCAGCGCCATCGCAGGTACCGCGATCACGATGCGCCAGCCCTGCTGGGACTACTCGACCAAGCGCGACGTCGGGCTGGCCTTCGACTACGCCTTCCCGAGCTTCCGCCCGAACACGCGGCCCACGCGCATCGAGAACGCCTTCGAGCTCCTGCACCCGGGCCAGTGGTACCTCGACGAGCGCACCGACAAGTTGTACGTCATGGGCCAGCCCGGCCAGAACCTCAACGCGACCGACGTCGAGATGCCGATCCTGGAAGCGCTGGTCACCGGCGAAGGCACGCTCGACCAGCCGGTGCGCAACCTCACCTTCCGCGGCCTCGACTTCTCCTACGCGACGTGGCTGGAGCCCAGCGGCGACAGCGGCTTTGCTGACGTGCAGGCCAACGTCCGTGTTGGCGGCTACGACCCGTCCGGGCCGCACCCGTCCTGCGACACCGCCGATCCGGTGGAGACCTGTTATCTCGTGCGCTCGCCCGCCAACGTGCAGTTCCGGGCGGCCGATGACATCGTCGTCGAGCGCAGCCGTTTCCACCACCTCGGCGCGGCCGCCATCGGTTTCTCTTACGGCAGCCACCGCAACACGATCCGCGGCAACCGCATCGACGACGTGTCGGGCGTCGGCATCTTCCTTGGCGACAGCAACGACCCGCATCCGGCCGACGTCGGCGCCGACGATCGTGAGATCAACACCGACAACACGATCACCAACAACCTGATCCGGGACGTTGGCGCCGAGTACCACAGCGGCTCCGGCATCCTGCACCTCTACGCGCGCCGGTCAAAGGTCGAGCACAACGAGATCAGCGACGTGCCGTGGGACGGGATCGACAGCGGGGCGGTGACCGGCCAGATCAACACGCCGGAAGACCCCGACCGGGCGACCAACATCAACAGCGACAACCGGATCGACCGCAACATCGTCTACGACTTCAAGACGGTCCTTGACGACGGCGGCGGGATCTACCTCACCGGCCACCAGGGCGCGACGCTGCGCCGGCCCGACGGCTCGATCGACACCGAGGCCAGCTACGCGCACGGCACGCAACTCACCGGCAACGTGGTGTACAACATGGCGCGCCACTACTTCGCGCTGTACGACGACCTCGGCAGCCAGTGGATCACGTGGCAGCGCAACGCCCAGTGGGGATCGTGGGGCGGCAACGGCGGATGCGCGCCGGTCGGCCACATCCGATTTGTCGACAACTTCGCGGCCAACGGCGTCGGGATGTTCATTTGCCCGGACCAGCCGATCGACGTCGACTACCGCGACACGCACGAGATCCCGGACCGTCCGGCGGGCGACGACGTGCCCGACGACGTCCTCGCGGGCGCCGGCCTGGAGGCGCCATATCGCTCGCTGACGACGACGCAGGCGCCGCAAGTGCGGGCGTTCGAGCCGCGCACCGGCACGGCCCCGGCTCCGACGCGCGTGCTCATCAGCGGCAGCGGGTTCGGGCCCGGGACGCGCGTGCGGTGGGGCGACACACCGGCGGCGGCGATCACGGTGGTGTCGTCGAACTTCATCAAGGCGACCGCCCCTGCCGGCACGCCGCTGGCGCGAGTGACGGTGACGTCCGCGGCTGGCTCAGTGACCGCACCGACGACCCGACGCATCGAGGACTCGTTCGACGTGCCAGCGATCTCCGACGACTGGGCACCGCAGACCGGTGAGCTCTCGATCGACTATGAGCGCCAGTGGGCGTTCTCGGCTCAGGCGCTGGCCACGGCCGGCGCCCTGCCCGGCCAGACGGTAACCCGGCACGGCATCGACTTCGCGTGGCCGTCGGCCACCGGCGGCGCCCCCACCGCCGTGCAGGCGCGCGGTCAGGCGATCAACGTCACGGGCCGGGGCAGCCGGTTGGGCTTCCTGCTCACGGGCCTCAAGGACGTGACCGGCACCGGCACGGTCGTCTACCAGGACGGCACGCAGCAGGCGTTCTCGCTGCGGGCCGGAGCCTTCGACGCCCCGACCGACGGCGCCGAGGTTGCGCTCACCGCGCGCCTCAACGACGGCTACGAGCCGGGCTGCTGCGCCGACAAGGCCGGCTACGTCTACTACGCCGACGTCCCGGTCGACCCCCGCAAGACGGTCCGGTCGGTCGTGCTGCCGTTCACGACCTACCCGCACATGCCGCGCGAGGACGACCCCCGATCCAACATGTTCGTCTTCGCCGTGGGCCTCGGCTGATGGCGCTCGAGGTCGTCATGCCGGAGCTGGTCGACGGCATGACGGAGGGCACGATCCTGCGGTGGGTCGCCGACGTAGGGTCGGCGGTCGCCGCGGGCGATGACCTCGTCGAGGTCGAGACAGACAAGGCCTCAGTCGTGGTGGAGGCGCCGGGTGCCGGTGTCCTGCACCCGGTCGCGCCGGAGGGCGACAGCGTGCCGGTTGGCACGCGCATCGCCTGGCTCCTCGTGTCGGGCGAGCACCCTCCAGCCGACGATCCGCCCGCGGAATCCGATGACGGTTCCGCACGCAACGGCGGAGGCGAAGGCGAGGCGGCGGCGCCCCTCCCATCCCCGGGCCCGCCGCCCGCCGTCGCCGCCTCGGCCACCGCGGATGTCGACGGGGGCGTACGCGCATCGCCGCTGGCCCGTCGCATCGCTTCGACCCTCGGTGTGGAGCTCGCCACGGTCGTCGGGACGGGCCCGCGCGGACGGATCACACGTGAAGACGTGGAGCGCGCCGGCGCGGAGCGCGCCGCGCCGGTCGCCCCAGCCGCCCCGGTCGCTCCGGCGCCCGCGCCGGCCGAGCGCGCGCTGAATGGCGTCCGCCGGCCGCTGAGTCGCATCGAGCAGATCGTCGCCCAGCGCATGGTCGCGGCGCGGACGGAGATCCCAGACTTCACGGTCGATATGGAGGTCGACATGGAGGCGTGCGCGGCCGCGCGCGCTGAGCTGATCGCCTTCGGCCTGGATCCCGCCCCGTCAATGAACGACCTCATCGTCAAGGCCGTCGCGGTCGCGCTCCGGGAGCACCCGCGAGTCAACGCGAGCTTTGACGGCGACGCGCTCATCCTCCATGACCGCGTCGATGTCGGCATCGCCGTGGCCGCGCCTGACGCGCTGCTCGTGCCCGTCGTCCGGGACGCCGACCGCAAGCCGCTGGCAGCAATCACGCGCGAGGCTCGTGCGCTGGTCGAGCGCGCCCGCTCGGGCGCGGCGACGCCGGCAGACCTGGCGGGCGGAACCTTCACGGTGTCCAACTTGGGGATGTTCGGCGTGTCGGCCTTCACCGCCGTGGTCGACGCGCCGCAGGCGGCGATCCTGGCCGTCGGCGCGGTCGCGCCGCGGCCAGTCGTGCATGACGGCGAGGTGGTCGCGCGCCGCGTGTGCACGCTCACCCTCTGCAGCGACCATCGCGTGATCTACGGCGCCGATGCGGCGGCGTTCCTGCGCCGTGTGCGCCTGCTGCTCGAGCACCCGTCAGCGCTGCTAGCGCTCGGGTGACGCTTGTCCATGTCTGTCAAATTGTAATAAGATCATCATATCGTGATGAATCAGCTGCAGCTCTTCGACGCAATGGCCCGCATCCGCCGGTTCGAGGAGCGCGCCTTGACGCTCGCGGCCGAAGGAGCCGTTGCGGGCTCGGTGCACGTCTGCGCCGGCCAGGAAGCGATCCCGGTCGGCGCGCTCGAGGCGCTGACCGACGCCGACCGCGTCCTGGCGACCTACCGCGGCCACGGGTGGGCACTGGCGTGCGGTGTCCCCGCGGTCGCTCTCTTGGGCGAGATCTGCCAGAAATC
Organism: uncultured Conexibacteraceae bacterium; assembly: GCA_963829185.1. Lineage (GTDB taxonomy): Bacteria > Actinomycetota > Thermoleophilia > Solirubrobacterales > Solirubrobacteraceae > Baekduia. The sequence goes on along the minus strand of CAWHID010000003.1, from coordinate 446,929 downwards.
AGGAGGCATCAACGGTGGGCGTGCCGGATCGCCCCTGCTGTGTGCGCCAGGCCACGGCTTTCTGGGCGAGAACTCGATCGTCGGCGCCGGCGTGCCGATCGCGGCCGGCGTCGCCATCGCGGCGCAGCGCATCGGAGATGGCGTCGCCGTCGTCTCGATCGGCGACGGCGCGATGAACCAGGGCGCGGTCCACGAGGCCCTGGCGTTCGCCGCCGCGCGCTCGCTGCCGCTGATCGTGATCTGCGAGAACAACGGCTGGGCGGAGATGACGCCGGCGCGCGCGATGATCCGCGGCTCGCTCGTCGACCGTGCCGCCGCCTACGGCATCGTGGCGCGCGAGGTCGACGGCAACGACCCGGAGGCTGTTCGCGATGCCGTCGCGGAGGCGCGCGCGACGGCCGTGGCGGGCAACGGACCGGTCTTTTTGGAGTGCCGCACGGTGCGGCTGCTGGGCCACTACAACCGCGACATCGAGCACTACCGCACGTCCGACGACCGCGAGGACGCCCAGGCCCGAGAGCCCCTCGTCCGCCTGCGCGCGACGCTCGTCGCCGACGGCACCGCGACCGACGAAGAGCTCGACGCGCGTCTAGCGGCGATCACCGCCGACCTCGACGACGTCGCCGCCGCGGTCGTGGCCATGTCGGCCCCGACGCCCGACGACGCGGTTGCGGTCACCGCACCGGCGACAGACGTCGCCCCACCGCCTGCGACCGACCGCAAGATGGTGGAGCTGACCTATCAGAAGGCCGTCAACGCGGCACTGCGCGACGAGCTCGCCATGCGGCCCGAGGTGCTCGTCTACGGTGAGGACGTCGCCGCGGCCGGCGGCATCTTCGGGATCACGCGCGGCCTGCAGGACGAGTTCGGCGAGGATCGGGTCTTCGACACGCCGATCGCCGAGGCGGCGATCCTCGGGTCGGCCGTCGGCGCCGCTATGCGCGGACTCCGTCCAGTAGTGGAGATCATGTGGGCCGACTTCCTGCTCGTTGCCCTCGACCAGCTCGTCAACCAGGCCGCCAACGTGCGCTACGTCAGCGGAGGTGAGCTGACGGCGCCGCTGGTCGTTCGCACCCAACAGGGCGTCACGCCCGGGTCGTGCGCGCAGCACTCCCAGAGCCTCGAGGCGCTGCTGGCCCACATCCCCGGACTCAAGGTCGGGCTGCCCGCCACGCCCGCCGACGCCTACGCCATGTTGCGCGCGGCGGTCGCCGACCCCGACCCCTGTGTGCTACTGGAGTCTCGCGCCGCCTATCAGGTCAGTGGCGAGGTGGCCCTCGGCGCTGGTCTCGAGGCGGTCGGAGGCGCGCGCCTGCGTCGCCCCGGCGCGGACGTCGCGATCGTCACCTGGGGGCCGATGGTCGCGCCGTCGCTGGCCGCCGCGGCCGACCTCGCCGCAGAGGGCGTCGAGGCCGCCGTGCTCGACCTGCGCTGGCTGCGCCCGCTCGACGTCGATGCGATCGCGGCGGCGGTGCGCGCCGCCGGTGGCCGCGTCGTGGTGGTCCACGAGGCCAACCTGACCGGCGGTTTCGGGGCCGAGATCGCCGCCCATATCCAGGAGGAGCACTTCGATGAGCTCGACGCGCCGGTGGCACGCCTCGGCACCCCCGACGTCCGCATGCCGGCCGCGCCCAGCCTGCAGCAGGCGATCGTTCCCGACGCCGCGGCGATCACAGCGCGATGCCGGGCACTGGTCGGCCTCGGCACCGCGGTGTGAACCTCCCACCCGAGCTATCGTTGTCACGGTGAGCGACATCGCTGCCGAGGCGCCTGACGACGGCCAGACCCAGCGCCCGCGGGTCCAGTCCGCAGCGCGCGCGGTCGGCATCCTGATGGCGGTGGCCCAAAGCGAGACCGGCCTCAGCACGCGCGAGATCAGCGAGCGTGTCGGCATCGGCCGTCAGACGACCTATCACCTGCTGCACACGCTCGTCGGCGCCGGAGTGCTCACGCGCGACGACCGCAACCGCTATCTGCTTGGTCTGCGCGTCGCGACGCTCGCCGAAGCGTTCAATCGTCAACTCGCGCCGTCTGAGCACCTCGCGCCGCTCGCCCGCCAGCTCGCCAGCGAAACCGGTGAGACGAGCTACGCGGCCGGGTGGTGGTCAGGCGAGATCATGACCCTGAGCTTCGCGCGCGGAACGAGCGCCGTTCAGGCGGCCGAGGTGCCCCAGGGCTTCGTCGGCCAGGCCCACGCGCGCGCATCCGGCAAGCTGCTGCTGGCGCACGCGGCGCCGAGCGTTCGGGATGGGTACCTCGAAGGTCACGAGCTGGTGCGCCTCACCGCGAACACGATCACCACGCGCAGCGCGCTGGACGGCGAGTTCGCGCGTATCCGCGAGCAGGGCTACGCGATCGACGACGAGGAGTTCGCCACCGGCCTGAGCTGCATGGCCGTGCCCTTCGACGAGGGCTACTCGCCGTACGTGCTCTCCTTGTCGGCGCCGCACGAGCGCTTCGTGGCAAACCGAGATCGGTACCTGGAGACGATGCGCCACATCGTCCAGGCCACTGCCGACCGCCGCATCGCCTGAGCCCGATGGAGCGCATCGCGCAGGTGTGGCGCGCCCGTCCCGGGATGGCCGAGGAGTACCGGCGCTTCCACGCCACCGTCTGGCCCGAGGTCGAGCAGATGCTCCGCGACGTCGGGGTCCACCACTTCGAGATCTACGCGTGGGGCGACGTGATGTTCGCCCACATCGAGGTTGAGGACGCGGCGGCGATGAACGCCGCGCTCGCCGACCATCCGACGTCGGTGCGCTGGGAGGCGGAGGTCAGTCGCCTGATTGAGTACGACGCCGTCGACCCGCAGACCGGCGCTCCAGCGACGCTGCCGGTCGTATGGAGCTTGTGACATGGAGTTCCTCGTGCGCATCGCGATCGCCCTGCCAGCAGACCTCGACGAGGAGGTGCGCACGCGCCTGCTCGCGGCCGAGCTCGCGCGCGGTCGCGAGTTGCGGAGCGCCGGCCACATCGCGCGGATCTGGCGCGTGCCGGGCGGCCTGCGCAACGTCGCGGTTTGGGAGGCGCGCGACGCGACCGAGCTGCACGAGCTGATCGCGTCACTGCCGCTCTACCGCTGGATGACCGCCGACGTCACGCCGCTGGCGCTCCACCCGGTGGAGGCGCCGCAGGACGCTGCATCAGCTGGACCGTGATCCCGTCGGGGTCGGTCAGGTAGCAGCCGCGGCCGCCGCGGTTGGGGCCGTGCGTGATCTCGACCGGCGCCGGCGACCGGAACTCGGCGTGGCCGGCCAGGCGCCGGTACTCGACGTCAAGATCGGCGACTTCGAGGCACAGGTGCCCGTTGCCGACGGCGTAGGTCGCGAGGTCGACGTCGATCGTCGCTGGCTCTAGGTACTGGACAAGCTCGAGCATCCCGCTCGGCGCCAGCGGGAAGTACGTGCACTCCATGCGGCAACCGGGATAGCCGACCATGCTCGCGATGTAGGGGCGGTCGAACATCCCCCGGCTGAGCGGCTCGGCCTGGAGCAGCAGGCGATACCACTGCACCGAGCGATCCATGTCGCCGACGGTAAAGCCGACGTGGTGCAGGAGGCTGGTCATGGTGTCGGGCCGCCTGCCGCGGTGTACATCGCCGCCACCAGCTCGACGGCCGCCACGCCAATCTCCGCCGGTGAGCCATTCTCAGCACCGTGGAGGACGATGTCCACCAGGTTGCTCGCCGGCGCGCCCACCAGCACCCGCTCGGCCGGCGGCAGTGCGGGCAGCTCGCGCGTCGCACCGCCGGCCAGGTGCACCGTCGCGCGACCGCCGTTGACGTCGAACGTCACGTGCCCGGAGCGCCCGAAGATGTCGTAGCGGACGAGCTCCTGGTGGCCGGCGGTCATGCCACCGGTCGAGGTCAGCGTGGCAAGCGCTCCATTGCCAAAGCGGATCGCCATGACGTCGGCGAGGTCCACCGGCAACTCGAAGCGCTCGCAGAACGCGGCGACGTCGACGACCTGCAGCCCGGTGAGGAACAGCAGCAGCGCCGCGGCGTGCGTGACCTGCGACTGGCCCTGGCCACCGCCGGCCCGCGCGGGGTCGACGTAGGTGCGCGGGTCGGGGCCATGGACGGGGTACTCGAAGACGACGTCACGCGCGTCCTCGACGCGGCCGCCATAAAGCTCGCGCACGATCGAGGCGTACAGGACGGCGATCGTCTCGAGCTCGCCGATGGCGCCCTCCCGGATCACGTCGCGCAGCGCGAGCGCGTGCTTGTTGTAGTGCATGGGGTAGCCGACCACCAGCTCCCGTCCCCGCTCACGTGCCAGCACGGCAAGGGCGCGGGCTTCCGCAGGATCGATGGTCATCGGCTTCTCGACCAGGACGTGCAGCCCACGCTCCAGCGCTCGGCGCGCCAGGTCGTAGTGATGGCGGTTGGGCGTGGCGATGATGACCGCGTCGAGCTCGACCGCGTCCAGCAACTCCTCCCCCGACGCAAAGCACCGCGGCACGCCAAACGCCTCCGCGCCGGCGCGCGCACGGCGCTCGTCAGCGTCAGCAACCGCGACGACGCTGGTGTCCCGGCGCGTGACGAGCGCGGGCAAGTGCGCGTAGGTCGCCCACCATCCACAGCCGATAACCCCGATACGGGCGGTCATCGCGCCACCACCGGCTCGCCGAGCCCGAAGATGCGCTCGGCGTTCGCGCAGAAGAGCTGGTGCTGTTCGGCCGGCGTGAAGTCCGCGATGATCTCGGCGTAGGCCTCGAGGACGTCGCCGTAGGAGCTGTAGAGGCGGTCCAGCGGCCAGTTGGTGCCAAAGAAGCAGCGGTCGACGCCGAACGCCTCGATGCAGTGCAGGACCCATGGGCGGATCGACGCCACGGTCCATGCGTGGTCTGACATCCCGAGGCCGGAGATCTTCATCACCACGTTGGGGACGTCTGCCAACAGCCGGATGCCCGCGCGCCAGGCGTCCTGCGGCGGCGGCGCTGGGCGGCGCGGGGTACCGACGTAGCCGGGGTAGCCGGCGTGGTCGATGCACAGCGTGACCTCCGGATGGGCCGCCGCGAGATCGTGCGCGAGTCCCATCTCCTCGACGGCGGGGTCGTCGCAGCACACGAGCCCGGCAAGTGCGGCGTAGCCGCGGTGCCAGTCGGGGTTGGAGAGATAGTCGTCGTAGCGCAGATCCCGCACGCCGCGAAACGCCGCGAACGCGCGGTGGCGTTCGATCTGCTGCGCGGCGTCGGGCGCGGCGAGATCAACGTAGGCGACGATCCCGTGCGGCACGCCAAGCCGGTCGGTGAACGCCTGCAGCCAGCGCGTCTCCTCGACCGGGTCGGCCGAGCCGATCGCCGCTTGGACGTGGACGACCTTCGCAACGCCCTGGAAGCGCGTCTCGGCGAGGAAGTCGTCGGCCCAGTACCGCTGCGCGCGGATCGCGCCACTCTGGCCCTCGACGGGGTCGATCGGCGCGTCAGGCTCCAGCCACTCGTACCGGAGCGTCGGGTGCGACATGTCGTGGAAGTGGACGTGGGTGTCGACGAACGGCGGCCGCGACACGTCAGCTCGCTCCGGGGACCGAGCCGAGGTGTGACCCGCCGTCGACGTCTAACGCGATACCGGTCAAGAAGCTGGAGTGCTCCGAGAGGAAGAACAGCACCGCGTCGGCGACGTCGCGCTCGGTCGGGTTGCGTCCGAGCGGGTTGGTCTTGGCGATCCCGGCGACGATCTCGTCGGCGCTGCGGTCGCTGTGGTCCACCTTCCAGGCGAGCACCTCGCGGCCCATGCCGGTCGTCGGCACGCCGACGGGACAGACGCAGTTGACCGTCACACCATCGCCCGCCAGCTCGGCGGCCAGCGACTCGGTGAGACCCAGCAGCCCGAACTTCGAGGCGGTGTACACCGACTCCAGCGCGAAGCCGCGGCGACTGCAGTCTGAGCCGATCGTCACGACGCGCCCACGGCCGCTGCGCCGCAGCTCCGGGGCCGTCGCCTGGACGGTCAGGAACGCGCCCTTCATGTTGACGTCGATGGTGCGATCCCACTCAGCCTCGGTGATGTCGTCCAGCGCACCGTGGTGAAACACGCCGGCCGAGATGACCACGGTGTCCAGGCCGCCGAACGCGCCGGCGACGCGTGCGGCCGCCGCGACGACCTCGCCGCGGCGACGCACATCGGCGACCTCGCCGACGGCGCCGTCGCCGAGGAGGCGCAGCGCCGCGGCGATGCGGTCGCCATCGAGGTCAACGATCCCCACGGCGACACCGGCGGCGGCGAGCCGCCGTGCGATCTCGAGGCCAAAGCCCGACGCGCCGCCGGTGATGAGCGCCCTGCGCCCCGGGTCGATGTCCATGCCCATCAGTCCTCGTCCCGTCCGGTGCGGCGTAGCTCGTCCCATGAGACGGCGACGAGCAAGACCACGCCCTTAACAACCTGCTGCCAATAGGACTCCACGCCGGCGAGGATCAGCCCGTTGTTGAGCACGGCGAGGACTCCGAGTCCTAGGAACGTGCCGAACAGGCGTCCGCGCCCGCCGTTGAGGCTGGTGCCGCCGAGGATCACCGCGGTGATCACGTCGAGCTCGGCGCCGAGGTTGGCGCTCGGCTCCGCCTGGCCGGTGCGCGCGACCGTGATGCATCCGGCGACCGCCGCCAGAACCCCGGACAGGCCATAGAAGACCAAGCGCCAACGGCCGACCGGCACGCCCGCCAGCCGCGCTCCGCGCGCGTTGGACCCGATCGCGTAGGCGTAGCGACCGAACCGCGTGCGCGGCATCAGCCCGCCGACAACCAGGAAGACGGCCAGGAGAACCACGACGACGATCGGGATCCCAAGAACGCTGTCGGTGCCGATGCTGAGGTAGGAGTTGTCGGTGACGACCTCGGCCTGCCCGCCGCTGACGACGAACGCCAGGCCGCGGACGATCGACAGCGTGGCCAACGTCGTGATGAGCGGGTTGATGCGCAGGTAGGAGACGACGGCGCCGTTGGTCAGGCCAACCACGGCGCCGAGCGCGAGCGCGAGCGCGAAGGCGACCGGCGTCGACGTGCCCGCGTTGACGAGGTAGGCCGACACCATGCCGGCGGCGGCCATCACCGACCCGACTGACAGGTCAAAGCCGCCGGAGATGATGACAATGGTCTGTCCGACGGCGGCGATGCCGACGATCGTCATCGCCCGTCCGATGTTGCGGAAGTTGTCGACGTCGAAGAAGTACGGCGACTGGATCGAGAAGACCACCATCTCGATCAGGAGCGCGATCATGAGGCCGAGGCCGACGACCCCGACGTGCTCCAGCGCGAGCCGTCGTAGCCGCGCGAACGGGCCTTCGTCGGGCCGGCGGGGGTGGGTCGCCGGAATGGTCTGCTGTGTCTCGCTCATCGGGTCGCCCCCAGCGCCTCGCCGGTGAGCGCGACCTGCATCTCGGCCATCAGCGCGACCGGGTCGTGACCGGCGGGACGGATCGTCGCGCTGATCTGGCCGTCGCGGAGCGCGACGATCCGGTCGCAGACCTCGATGAGATCCGTAAAGCGATGGCTGATGAGCAGGACGGCGACGCCCTCTTCCTTGAGCCGGCGCACGACGTCGAGCAGCGCGTGGATCTTGGCGTTGGACAACGCCGCGGTCGGCTCGTCCATGAGCAGCAGCCGCGGCGCGAACTGCAACGCGCGCGCGACCGCGACGAGCTGGCGTTGACCCCCGGACATCGAACCCACGAGCTGCTCGGGGCGCACCGGCGCCCCGAGCCGCTCGAACAGGCCCGCGGCCTCCGCGCGCATCCGCGGCCGGTCCAGCCACTGCAACGGCCACGGCCCGACCCGGTGCCGCGGCTCGCGGCCAAGGAACACGTTGGCCGCCGCGTCGAGGTCATCGCACAACGCGAGGTCCTGGTAGATCATCTCGATACCGCTGGACCGAGCGTCCAGTGGCGTGGCGAACTGCACGCCGGCGCCGTTGAAGCGCATCGCACCGCTGGTCGGTGCGTAGACACCGGAGAGGATCTTGACCAGCGTCGACTTGCCCGCGCCATTGTCGCCGATCAGCCCGACGGCCTCGCGCGGGCCAATCTCGAGGTCGATGCCGCGCAGGACGTCGATCGCCCCGAAGCGCTTCGTCAGCCCACGCAGCTCCAGCAGCGGCTCGTCGGTCACTTGTAGTACTCGCCGATCGTGTCGTGGGTCAAGAGCTTGTGCTCCAGGTGAACCTCTTCGGGCACCGGCTTGCCGGCGACCACGTCCAGGGCGATGCTCGTGAAGTACTTGGCGTACTGCTCGGGGAAGAACGCAACGCAGCCGAGCGAGTGGTTCTCGGCCGGCGCCGCCTCCTGCGCGAGCTTGATGCCAACGGTGTCGCAGGTCATGCCGACGGCCATGGCATCGCGGCCGCTGGCCTTGAACGCCTTGGCGATGCCGCTGGCGCGCTCATCGTCGAGGGACGTGCCGAGCACGTGCTTGGCCTGCGGGTGCGCGGTCAACCAGTCGGTCGTGGCCGTGAGCGCCTGGTCTCCGGTGCCGGCGGCCATGCGCTGGCGCTGGACTTGGTCGGACGGCAGCTTGCCGCAGACCTGCTGGACGCCGTCGGCAAAGCCGGCCACGCGCTGGTCGGCCGCCTCCCCCTCTTCCTTGTTCTCCCCGAGGAACACCCAGACGTCCTTGCAGTCCCACGTGCGCTTGGCGTAGTCGCCTGCCGCCTTGCCGCCGATGACGCCCGAGCGGTAGTTGTCGGCGCCAAAGAACACGGAGTTGGGCTGCCACACATCAAAGGACGCGGTGGGGACCTTGACCTTATCCCAGACCTTGATCATCGCGGCTGACGCACCGCTTTGCCAATTGCCGGCAATGGTGAACGCGGGCCGCTGCTTGGCCAGCAGCTCCGAGCATTCGACGGCCTTCTCGGGCTTGAAGGCCGTATCGCAGTAGATCAACTTGAGCCCGAGCTGCTGCGCGTACTTCTTCATGTTCTCGCGCACGGGGATGGAGAACGCATTGGCCGCCCACGGGTCGATGTAGGCGAGCGTAAACGGCTTGGCGGGGCGCTCGAGGCGCGGCGTGTAGGCGGCGGCGGAGCCGTCGACAACCTGGTAGCGGCCGGACGCGGGGTCATAGCGCCAGAGCTTGCGCGACTCGGGCGGCAGGTCCCCCTTGACATTGGTGGCGCGCTTGGGGACGAACGGCTGCGCGGAGTCGGCGGACGCGTTGTCACCAGATTTGGCGGCGTCGCCACATCCGGTGGCAAGCGCGGCGGTCAGGGCGACCGCGCACGCTAGGAGGAGGGAAAGAGGGCGAGGCACAAGCGCTCCTTGGCTGCAGGGGACAGATCTCCGCCGCGATCGGCGCGACGCTGCCAATCTGTATCATCATTTTAGAAGTCGGTCAACATGCGACACATTATGGCGCCGGATGATCGGTGCCCGCGCCGATCGCGCTCGGCCTCAGCGCGGGCGAGATAAGCGTTACCACCAGCGCGCGGACCTCGTCGGCGTCCGGGGGTCCGTCATGCCCAGTGAGCAGCAGGTGCGCGGCGCCAACCAAGGCGAGCGCGAGACGATCGACGTCTGTGTCCAGGGCGATGCGGCCCAGACCGCGCTCGGCGGTCAGATAGGCGCCGATCATCCGTGTGGTCTCGGCCAACAGCGGGATCCCGGTCGGGGTGGTGAGGCGCAGCCGGGCGAGCAGGTCGCGACGAGCCATGACCAGGCTGACCATCGCCAGCGAGTCGGCGTCGAGGGAGGCGGTCAGGGCGGCGGCGAGACGGTCGGCGACGGTGCCGCTCCCCGCGCCCACACGCAGCTCCTTGGAGCGACTGTCTAGGACCTCGATCCGTGCCAGCACCAGCGCAGCGAGGAACCCGGTGAAGTCGGCGAAATGCCGGTGCAGGATGCCCTTGGCGAGACCGGCCTCGGCCGTCACCGCTCGGCTCGTGAGCGCGTCGGGGCCGTCGCGGCGCAGAACGCTTCGGGCGGCGTCAAAGAGCTGGTCGCGTACGTCGCGGATAGGTACTCCGGTCGGCACTTTTGTGACTTCTCCTCTGCCTGCGCGGGCGCTGGCGTTGACAAGTGGGCATGTGCCCACTAAAAGTGGGCACATGCCCACTATACCGCCGGTTGTGCCGTCCCCCGCCCCGCGCGAGCCGCATCAAGCCCGCCAACTCGCCGAGTCCTTCGGCGCCGACCCCGAGCTCTATGACCGCACCCGGCCCCGCTACCCCCAAGCACTGGTGGAGCGGATCGTCGGCTCCAGCCCCGGCCGCGAGGTGCTCGACGTGGGCATTGGCACCGGCGTCGCCGCGCGGCCGTTTGAGGCCGCAGGCTGTCGCGTGCTTGGCGTCGAGATCGATGCTCGCATGGCCAAGTTCGCCAGCGAGCAGGGCTTTGACGTGGAGGTCGTAAAGTTCGAGGAGTGGGCCCCGGACGAGCGGACGTTCGACACGATCATCGCCGGACAGACGTGGCACTGGATCAACCCTGCCACCGGGGCGAGCAAGGCCGCCCGCTTGCTGCGGCCCGATGGTCTTCTGGCCCTCTTCTGGAACGTGCAGCAACCCCCAGCCGAGCTGGCGCGGGCGTTCTCGGAGGTCTACCGCCAGGTGCTGCCCGACACGCCGTTGGCCCGTAGCCCGCGCAACCCGCTCGATGCCTACGACCGCATCCTCGGCCCCACGATCGAGGGGATCCAGGCGACGGGCGCGTTCCGCGAGCCCGAGCAATGGCGGTTTGACTGGAAGCAGCCCTACACCAAGGACGAGTGGCTCGACCAGGTGCCAACCTTCGGCGGCCACAGCCACTTCCCGCAGGCAAAGCTCGAAGAGCTACTAACGGGTATCGGCGCCGCGATCGACGCGGCCGGAGGCAGCTTCACGATGGGATACGCCACGATCGCGATCGTCGCGACGCTCGCAGATCGCGCGCGCTGACCGACGCCGCCTCATAGCGCCTGCGGGCGGAGCATCGGCAGCAGCGCGTGACGCACGAGCGCGACGATTGTGGTGTCGTCGTCGAGCGTAATCGTGCCCTCACGTGTGAGCAGCAGCGACATTGCCAGGCGGGCGATCACCTCGGCGGCCTGGTCGACATCGGCGGGCGAGGCGCGCCCGGCGCGCACCTCGGCGCGCAGTCGCTGCCCGATCAGGTCACGATAGAGCGCAAGCGCCGGCGCACCGTCGACGGTGACCAGCGGGAGCAGCATCTCGGGCTCACTGCGCAACAGGCGGTCGAACAGCGGGTGGCCGCGGACGAAGTTCACCGCGAAGGACAGCCCAAGCACGAGCCGCTGCTCGAGCGTCTGCTCGCGTTGCCAGACCTGGTCGAGCTCGGTCATCGCGCGACGGATCTCGCGTGCGATCACGACTTCTACGAGCCCCTGCTTGCTCGCAAATCGCCGGAAGACGGTCATCTTTGAGACGCCGGCGCGGCGCGCGACGTCGTCGACCGTCGCACGGCGGATGCCGAACTCGGTGAACACCTCGAGCGCCGCCGCCGCGACGCGGTCGACGGTCGCGTCCTCACCCGGGACGGGGCCATCGTCGAGCCGTGTCATTGACACCATGGCGTAGCATGTTATCAAATGAGTCACTCGATAACATCGCTGCGGAAGCTGCCCACCCCAGCGCTGATCAACGCCGCCGAGTACTGGCTAGCGCCCGAGCGTTTCGCCCGTCGCTGCCAGCCTCTCGGCGACCGCTTCCTCGTCCAGATGCCCGGATGGCGACCGTGGCTGTGCCTCACCCACCCCGACGACGTCAAGCGCGTCTTCACCGCCGACACCGATGTCCTGCGGCTGGGCGCGGCGCTGGCCAAGGGCTCCCCGCACCCGCTGGTGCTCGGCCCGACCGGGCTGACCAACGTCGACGGCCCCGACCACCTGCGCCGGCGCCGGATGCAGTTGCCACCGTTTCACGGCCAGGCGCTCGCGAGCTACGAGGAGGTCATGCAGCGCAAGACCGAAGAAACACTCGAGCACTGGCCCTACGGTCGGCCGACCCGCGCCGACGCCCACATGCAGACGATCTCGCTGGAAGTCATCATCGCCGCGGTCTTCGGCGTGACCGACCCCGACCGAGTCGCGCGCCTGCGCGCGGCAACCCAGGCGCTGATGCGCGAGGGCAACTCGCGCCACTTCTTCGTGCAGACGATGATCATCACCACCCGCAACAAGGGCTGGGATGGCCCCTTCCGACGCATGCGCCGCAGGATGGCAGCCGTCGACGCGATCGTGCTCGAAGAGGTTGCCGAGCGCCGCAGCACGCAAGACCTCGACCAGGACGACGTACTCGGGATGTTCCTGCGCGCCCGCGACGAGCACGACGATCCGATGCCCGACAGTGAGCTGTGCGACGCGATGCGCACGCTGCTGCTGGGCGGCCACGAGACCACCGCTTCAACGCTCGCCTGGATCCTCGAGCGGGTCACCCGCCACCCCGACGAACTGGCCCGTCTGAACGCCGCCGCGCTCGACGGGGACGACGACTACATCGACGCCGTCATCAAGGAAGCGATGCGCCTGCGACCCGTGTTCCCGATCACCGCGCGCCTCGCGTCTGAGGACTTCGCGCTCGGCGACCTTGCGATCCCCGCCGGCACGCTCATCGTGCCGCACATCACACTCCTGCACCGCCGCCCCGACCTCTACCCCGACCCGCTTGTGTTCCGCCCTGAGCGCTTCCTCAACGAACGCGCCGGCACCTACACCTGGATCCCGTTCGGCGGCGGCCCGCGACGCTGCATCGGCGCCGCCTTCTCACTGCTCGAGACGCGCATCGTGCTCCGCACCATGCTGCGCCGCGCACACCTGCAGCCCACCACCCGCCGCGCCGAGCGCGTCGCCAGGCACACGGTCACGATCGTGCCCGCGCGCGGTGCCCGGGTCACCCTCACCCTCAGAGCGAGGCCAGTCTGACCTCGCCGAGCCGCGGTAACGGTTGTCCCAACGAGTCCGCCGGGCTGTCGCCCCCACCAGTGGTGGGGACGACAGCTTGCGGATCGAACTAGGCGCGCTGGCCAAGCTCCCGCGCGAGGCGGAGGCTCTCGTCCAACATGGCGTCAAGGCTGTCGAGCAGCTTGACGTTGGGCAGGTCCAGCTTGCCCATGTGCGCGATGAGCAGCCGACGTGCGCGCGTGGATTCATTGCGCGCAACCTCGTCGGTAAGGGCTTCGTCGAGGTCGCCCTCGATGTAGACCAGCAGGTGCCGGTCGGTGCCCTTGACCTGCGCGACTGCGAAGCCGATCTCCGCCAGGGTTCCCGTGCCGTAGGTCGCGCCGGTGAGGGCGAAAACCAGGACGCGGTCGGTGGCGAGGTGCTCGGCCTCGATTGCGGCCAGCGACGGGTCCCAGTCCTCGACCTGAGGGTTGAAGAACTGGGTGTCCGTCTCGCGGCAGGCGGCAACGAACGCCGAACGCCACGTGGTCTTGCCCGCAGTCCCGAACAGACCGATGCAGACCTCGTTGGGTCCGACGCCGGCCTGGTCGAGCGAGATGTCACCGAACATGGTGAGGCCCCTTCCGTGGGGTTCTCGGTCGAGGTGAAGCTTCTCAACGCTGTTCCTCGACCTCGCGGTTGCATCACTCGCTGAGCACGCATGCCGCCTCCACAACCGTGATGAGGGAGGTGGTGGATTCAGGCGCGTAGTCGGCAAGCAAACATCCATGACCTGCCCGCAAGCGGACGGATCAGGATGCAGCAAGCCGGCCGCCTGAGGGCCGTGTGCGCTGTTCGCGCGAGTGGGGTCGCATTGTGCGACTGGTTGAGAGACAGGGACGCTACCGGCGAGCCTGGACTCAGCGATGCCGATTCAAGATCGCCGTGGTCACTGACGGCGCTGAGGGGCGCCCAGGGCCCTCCGCGATCCGATCGCACTGGGCGCCGCTCGTCGCATTCGCGGCGCCCCTGACGAGGGCGGCTTGATCATGGGCGACCAGGGGCTTACCAACTCACAGGCTCACACCCAGCTAGCGGCGCTGGCGAAGCTCTCGACGAATCACCTGTTCGCAGCGCGAATAGTCGCGCAGGTCTGCAGGCATGTGCCGCAGCGCGCGCCGCAACGTGCGCACCGGAAAGCGCCGGTCTAAGACTTCGTCGGCGCAATCACGAAACACCGCCCCAACACGATCGGGGCCTGCCCTACGGCCGGCTCCAACCCCCCGACGCTTCAGCGCCCGCCGGATGACCCGCTCACAGTCCGAATACTCGCGCATCTCCCGCGGCAGAACGGCCAACGCCAGCCGCAACGCCTTCATCGAATGACGATGAACCAGGCGCCCATGCGCGGCGCAGTCGGCAATCACGGCCCGTGTCGCGACAGACGGGGCCGGGCTCGCCACGCTGCACGCACTCCAGGCCAATGACCACGCCACCACAATGCTGCCAACAAGCCCAGCAATGCTTGGTCTCAAAATGCTCTCCGATCGAATTCCACAGCTCTTAGTCATGCAGCCCACGGTGTCGCAGACGGACCAGTGACTACGCAACCACGACAAAAGTTGCGCACCACGTCGAGACGGTCCTCCGGTTTGCGTCCCGCTAACCGAGGCCGCGCAAGTTCAATAACATGCCGTCGTACGCCGCGCCCGTCCGGCGACTTTCGGACATCGTCGGAGCAACCCCTAGAAGATCTGATCGCCGATCGACCGAGCCGCGTGCGCCCTTGGTCGCTGGCCCTGCCAATTTCCGAACCGCTTACGCGCGGAGATCGCCCAGCAGCTTCCAGGCCGCGGGTGCTGAGATAAGGGCGACGGCGGCCGCGGTGAGCAGGATTGCATCGAGGCCCGCGACCATCGGCGCGCCTCGCAGGACCCCGCCGGTGTGTGCGGTGAAGATGGCGCCAAGGGTTGCGATGCCGAGCGCGATCCCGAGTTGGCGGAAGGTGTTGTTAACGCTGGTCGCAAGCGCGACCTGATCGTCGCTGAGAACGCCGACCATCGCTGCGGCCAAGGCGGGGCTGATGATGCCGATTCCGGCGCCGCCGACCAGCAGGCCGGGCAGGAGCGCGTCCCAGTCTGATTCGGGCGCGACGCGACGCATGAGCAGCAGCCCGACGCCGATGGTGACGAGTCCTGCGGTCAGTGGTACACGCAGTGCTAGGCGCTGGGTCATGCGGCCGGAGAGCGGCGCGACAGCGAACAGCACGAGCGTTACTGGCAGCAGGCGGACGCCGGTCTGGAGCGCGTCGTAGCCCAGGCTGTTCTGGAGGTAGATCGCCAAGAACAAGAACATGGGGTACAGCGCAAAGGACTGGCTGAACGCCACGAGCGCGGTTCCGGAGAAGTCGCCACGCGCGAACAGCCGCACGTCGAGCATCGGCGCCAGGCGTCGCAACTCGACTACTGCGAAGACCACGAGCATGATGACGGCGCCGACAAGGCTGGCGACGATCGCCGGGCTTGACCAGCCGTCGAGCTCGCCACGCAGCAGCCCAGCGACCAGCAGGCCGGTCGCGCCGGTAAACAGGACAGCGCCGAGGAGGTCAGGAGGTCGCGGCTCGGCCGCGCGTGACTCGTCCACGCGCGTGGCGGTGATAGCCAGCAGGGCCAGGCAGATCGGAATGTTCAGCCAGAACGCCCAGCGCCACGAGGCAACCTCAAGGATCGCGCCGCCGATTACCGGGCCGATCGCCAGCGCTGCTCCGCTGACCGCACCCCAGACCGCGAACGCAAACCCGCGCCGCGCTGATGGATAGCGCGCGGCGATCAATGCCAGCGACGTGGCGAACATCGCCGCCCCGGCGATGCCTTGCAGCGCTCGCGCAAGGTCCAACAGCACCGGGGACGGGGCGGCAGCGCAGAAGGCCGAGGTGATCGCAAACCCGCCCACCCCGGCGGTGAAGACACGACGGCGGCCGGTGCGATCGGCCAGCGTCCCGAGCGTCAGCAACGTGGCGGCGAGGGTCAGAGCGTAGGCGTCGATGATCCACTGCAGCTCGGTAAACGACGCTCCCAGATCGTCGCGGATCGATGGCAGCGCGACGTTAACCACCGTGACGTCGAGCAGTAGCAGCGCGGTTGCCAGGCTCGCGACGACCAAGGCCCACGCCGGAGACGACCGAGATGTGGAGGCGGTGGGCACGGCGCGGCGCAACAGTACGGTGCGCGCCGGCCGGTGACCAGCGCTGGCCCGACGCCAGCAATTCATAACCGACCAGCTTGTTCATAACCGTTTGGTTTTGTATCGTGGCGACCGTGAGCCCCGCCCTTTCCCGTTCTCCGAGGAGCTGATTTCGTGGCTGACGTAACGTCATCGGAGTGCTGCGCGCCCGCCGCGCAGACGAACTGCTGCGGGCCGGAGGAAAAGGCCGGCGGCTGCTGTGACCCGGCCGCGCACGCGGCGGAGAGCTGCGGGTGCTCGGCCGGGCAGGCCACGCCGACCGATGGTGACGTCCGCGAGGTCGTGCGAGAGCGCTACGCCGAGGCGGCCCGCGCGGCCAGCTCCGGTGGCGGGTGCTGCTCGTCGGTGTCCCTGACCGATGCCAGCGGCGCGGAGGTTTTCGGCAACGCCGTCTATGCCGGGGCCGAGGTCAACGGCGCAACGGGCTACGCGCTCGGCGCCTCGCTGGGCTGCGGCGTGCCGACCGCGGTGGCCGATCTGCATCCCGGCGAGGTCGTGCTCGATCTGGGCTCTGGCGCGGGCGCCGATGTACTGATCTCTGCGCAGCGGGTTGGGCCGACCGGCAAGGCGTACGGGTTGGACATGACCGACGAGATGCTGGCGCTGGCGCGCGCGAACGCCGCTGCGGCGGGTGCTGAGAACGTCGAGTTCTTGAAGGGCTACATCGAGGAAGTTCCGCTGCCGAACGGCGCGGTCGACGTAGTCATCTCCAACTGCGTCATCAACCTTGCCGGAGATAAGAACGTCGTGTTCGCCGAGGCCGCGCGCGTCCTGAAGGTCGGCGGACGGTTCGCCGTCTCCGACGTGATCGCCGACGCCGGGATGGACGACGCGACCCGCGCCGACATGGCGGCGTGGACCGGATGCATCGCCGGAGCGCTGACGCGCGAGGAGTTTGAGCGCGGATTGCGGGCGGCCGGGTTCGAGAACGTCGAGATCACCGAAACGCACCGCGTCCACGAGCACGCCGCCTCAGCCATCATCCGCGCCCGCAAGGCCGCTCGTGGAGCCATCGCTTTGAGCCCGTAGCACTAGGTGCCTACCCGTTGCTACGCTCATGGCATGAGCCGTGAGATCTCGGTCCGCGAACTACGCAACCACACCGCTGATGTGGTCGCGGCCGTCCGGTCTGGCGAGCGGGTCTCGCTGACCGTAAACCGGACACCAGTGGCTGACATTGTGCCCCACCAGCAGCAGCGCAGCCCTTGGATTCCGTCGTCGGCGCTTCGCGCGATTGTCGAGGACGCCGGCGCCGATCCTGAATTGCTCACAGACCTCGCTGATGTTCGCGGCGCTCGCGTCGACAAGTCATGAGCCGCGCGATCGCCGACACCTCGGTCTTCAGCGCACGTGAAACCGGACGTCCGCTCGGGAACCTCCCAGATGAGATCGCCGTGTCTGTCGTCACCGCGGCCGAGCTGGAGTTGGGCGTCCTACGTGCCTCGGATCCGGCGTCTCAAGCTACCCGCCTACGAACGCTTAGCCGGGTGCGCGCCGACTATCCGCTACTTCCGATCGACGACCAGACCGCATCCTTTTTCGCACAGTTGGCGGACGAGCAGCTCCGTGTTGGAAAGAAGCCTCGCCGCCACGACACCTGGATTGCAGCGACCGCACTACGCCACAACGCCGCGGTGCTCACGCAAGATGCCGATTTCGGCGTCTTCACCTCGATAGAAATCATTCGCGTCTGACCTTGCCTCGGTTAGCCACACGCGCTGGGTCGTCTTTGTAGCGTTGAGGAACGCTCGAAGGGTGCTGTCATCGCGGATCGAGGTGCGGGTTGCTTGACCCCCGCCGGCATATCACCCGTCGCGCGCCCGCGCGGATCGAGCGCTACGGGCGCGCGGCCTGAGCCGGTCGGCGTTCCGGCAGGAGGCTGAGTGCGTAGAGGGTGAGGGTCGAGTCGCCCTCACCCTCGGGTCTTCGCCGCCGCAAGTCGGCCGCCCTCGATCGGGTGCGTCGATGTCAGCTCAACGCCGAAGTGGCCGCCCTGCTCGCCGCCGCTCAGCCGTGTGGCGCCGGTCGGGCGACGCGCGCTCGTGCCGGCGATGCCAGCCAAAGAACGTGCTGCTCGGGTCGCTCTTCGACGAGCCGAGCAGACGGCGCCCAGCGCTGATCAAGCGGGTCATCCGCACAGGGGCTCGAGCGCCGGCTGCCGCCCGGCTTCGACATCGATCGCCACTTCAGACCGCGCTACGCCCGTGGGAAGAGCGGCTAGGCAGCTTGCACGATCTCGATCTGTTCGAGGCGCTCAGGAGCGGCAACGTCAATGTCGCCCCCGACGTGACCGGGAGCGGCAACGTCAATGTCGCCCCCGACGTGACCGAGACCTCCTTCGGGACTGCCGCGAAGCTCGCCGGTGCCGCGCTGGACGCGGGCGCCACGGGTCTGAGGCTGCTGACGCCCGGCGGGCTGTCGCTCGCGGACGGCGGGGGTGCGGTCGGCCTTTCGCGGAAGGTCCGCTGAACCGGAACTACTTTCAGCGGCATTCCAAACCTCCTCGGGGTCGGCTGCCTTCTTGGGGCTTCCTGGACGGTTGAGGGCGACGATGTCGGCGGCGGTCACGGCGCCGTTGCGGACTTGCGCGCTACCGATGCTGTTGGCGGGCAACGTGACCGTCACGTAGGACGCGCCGCCGAGCGCGACGAACAGCGCGACGACGTTGACGAACGCGAGCTTGCTGCGAATGCGATGAGCCATGCGGCTGTCTCCTTGCGTAGAGGGTTGTCGCAGAGTCTCCGTCGTGGACACCCCTTGGGTGATCGGAGTTCGTGAACAGCGCGTGCTGTCGATCGATTGATTCGAGCCGGCGGATCGCGACGACCGCGACCGAAGTTCAGCGATCGCGATTGGCGCGAGGCGCTTGGGACGTGACGATGGGCCGATGCACCCAGACGGGCCCGTGACCCAGCGGCTCGGCATGGGCAGCGACGTTCCCGCCGAGTTCTTGAACGAGTCGATCCACGAGGTCTTCGACGAGTACTACTCGGTCGCGCTCTCGTTCTGGACCAAGATGGGCCTGCGCGAGAAGGCGCGGCAGGGGTTCCTCACCGGCGGCTCGCGTGGGGATACCTCAGGGGCGAGGACGGCATCGCCCATCCCGACCCCGAGCGCGCCCCGGTCGTCGAAGCCATCTTCACGATCTACGCGATGGGGCGCTACTCGCTTCGCGATCTAGCCAACTGGCTCAACGAACGCGGCCATCGCACCGCGCGCGGCAACCTGTTCTGCGCCGACACCGTCCGCGACATGCTGGGCAATCTCACCGCCGAGCCGTGCATACGGCCACCACACCGCTCGCAGCGGACGATGCTGCGCAGCAGATACCGCGGAGACGGCCGGCCCGGGTTGCGCGTTGTCGTGCGCTGGCGCCGAAGCTCGGCGCAACGCTCGAACAGCTCCTCGGAGACGATCGGCTGGTGCTTGCCCCGGATCTCCGGCGTTCGTCGACCTGTTCACCGAGCCCGAAACGAAGAACACCCCGCGGCCAAGCAGGCAGCGGGGTGTAAAGAGCGGGAGCGACGGGACTCGAACCCGGGATTCCTATTACCCCGCAATCGTTCGCCTTTGACGGGTCACGCGGACCGGTAGCGCTGGACCGGTCCCGGGGACGGCTGGCGCCTATAGGAACGTCGCAACCTTGTCGCGGAGATCCTGAATCGAATCGGCGCTGTTCTGCCACCCTGTCACCGCCCCGAGGACGTGGATCGCCAGGGCTTGATCCGATACCTCGGCCGCTGCCACAGCGTTGAGTCCGTCGACCGTGACGATGCCCGCCCGGTCGGGATGGGCGCCGTCTGCGACAAACGCTGTGCGATTTCACGCAAGGTCACGCTGGCACGACCATTTTACTGCGCGACGACTGGAGCGCCTCGCTCCAACAACTGCTGCATGCCAGGTTCTTCACTAGGGCCGCGGTCAGCACCCCGGAACCCCATAGAAGTCGTTGACCTGCGTTTCGACGCTAGCAGCCGACGGATACCACTTGCCGTCGGTGACATGGAACCAGACGTCCCACGTCTCCTTCCGGCCGCCCGCGAACGTCACGGTGTACGGGGCTGCGTGCCTGGCGCAATCGACCCCGACGCCAAGCCCATTCGGATACCAGTAGGCAGCATTGGCGGGACGGTTGCCCTTGGAGTACCACGTTCCATCATTCGGATCGTTTCGTGCCCACGTTCCGCCGAGAAACGAATCTCCGATGGTGAAGCCCCTGGCCGACGGCTGCGGCTGCGGCTGCGGTTGTGGCTGCGGCTGCGGCTGCGGCTGCGGTTGTGGCTGCGGTTGTGGTTGTGGCTGCGGTTGTGGTTGTGGTTGTGGTTGTGGTTGCGGCTTAGGCTGCGGTTGCGAGTTCTTCCACGCATCGATCTCCTCTTGCGTCTCGCCGGCGTATCCGCGACATGCTGCGGACGTCCATGACGTCCACAGAGCGCTGACGAAGCCCTTGCTCGCGATCAGCGATGCGGCGCACTCGTCGCTGACTCCAGCGTGCTCAGCGATCCACTTGACCAACTTCGCATCGATCTTCTGGATGCCCTTGCTGATCAGGCACTGGACCACTTCCTTCCAGCCCTTCTGAAAGCACGTCGCCGCCTTCAGCTTGTCGGTGGCCCATGAGAATGGCGAGAGCTGGTTGACCCAAACGGTTCGCTGGCCACGATCGCCCTCCGTCACCCACGTAGCGCCGATGCGGTGCAGCACCGCACTGCGCCGGTGGGCCTTCGGCAGCGTCACGGAGACCTGCCCGCTCCAGGGGCCCGCGATGTTGTAGTCGTACACGCCGCCGGTCATCCGCGTGATGGTCACGAGCGCATCTGATGAGAGCACCCCGGGCGGCACGTACAGCGACGCGCCACCCTTAGCCCGAACGATGCCGCCCTTGTCGGCGTCCAGCACTCGGTGAGCCACCAGCTTCCCCTTCGGCGCGGCTAGGGCAGACGATGAGAGAACCAAGGCTGCCATCAGCACAGCGCCAACGATCATCAGCGCCAGCGCAGCGACGTTGGTGCGAACGGCCGTGTTGGCACAAGTCAGTCGCAAGGGGTCTCGCTCTCGGCTCGGGGGCGTGCATTGAATCGCAGTAGGAGACGCTAAGCAAGGGAACCCTGCACGGACGGAGTAGGCCGCATTAGAACGCGAGACACGAACCTGCCCCGGCTCGACGGCGGCATGGAAGCCATTTCTAAACAACAGTTCCTCTAATGTTCGGCCCGGCCGCTGAGGTGGTCACACCCCCACCCGCGCAGAAGAGGACCATGGCGTACGTCCCATTGCCGATCATCGAGGTCCACCTCGATGATCTACATCTTGACCTTGAGAACTACCGCATCCCTACGCGGCCTGCGGACGAATCGTCTGCGCTGAGGTTCCTCTTCGCATCGGAAGAGGTTGCCGACGCCGCGCTCCTGATCCTGCGCGACGGCTACTTCGACAACGAGGTGCCGATCGTCACCGCCAACGAGACGGGGTACGTGGTTCTGGAGGGCAATCGCCGGGTCAGCGCGCTGAAGGCACTACACGACCCAGGCATCGTTCCGAGTCACACCACAGAGATCCAAGCTCTCCTCAAGCGCTACGCCACCGAAGCCGAGAATCTCCCAGTTCGTATCAGGGTTCTCGTGGCGCCCGATCGAGATACTGCGCGGCCTCATGTTGCGCGGCTCCATACGGGCTTGTCAAAGCGAAGGTGGAGCCGTGATCAGCAAGCAACGTTCTACTACTCCCTGCTCGATGCGACGACGACGGTCGGCGATATCAGGCGCATGTATCCCGGAGCCGACGTGCCGCGGTTCATGCGTATGGCGGTCGTGCGTCGATTCCTCGCAGCCGCAGCGTTCAAGGACAAGAGCCTGCACGACTACGTCTCTGACGGCGCTCTCACGATGTCGGCTTTTGAGTACGCGTACAGGCGAGATGACATCGCGGATGCCATCGGAATCCACTTCGCCAAGGACGGCCTGCTTCTGCCGAGCGGGTCGACTCCAGAAGAGATCGCGGCCGCGCTGACGCTGAAGCAGCGATCTGCCTTGGAACACCTAGTTGCAGAGTTTCGGGCAAACCACTTAAACACGCGCTCGGCCGAGCTCAAGGATGGCACGGACGCGCACCGCATTTTGGTCGCCCGGCTACTCGGTGAGAAGACACCTTCGCCGGACGACGGATCCGATTCAACATCAACGGCCACAGACGATGACGGCAACTCGGATGAGACCGCTTCATCCGATGAAGATCCCGGTGAGTCTTCAGACCCCACTGACGGTTCCGCAGACTCTTCCACCTCAACTTCTCGCGGACCCAACCATCCCGACACCAAGGCTCGGCTGGATCTCTCCGGCATTGATTTCACAGGCGCGCCGGTAAATCTCCAGCGCCGCTATTTCGAGCTGCGGATCATCAGGGTCACCGACATGCCGGTGACCACCGCAATCCTCCTGCGTTCGATCCTTGAGATGACGATCAAGTGGCACTTCGAATCGACGCCCACCCCTATCAGCGGGATGCTCAAAGAGGTCTTTGAGGACGTATTCAAGTTGTACGGCAAGCAGAAGGCGCTCAAGAACACCATCTCGACGATCCGTTCTGGCAAAGCCGAGCGACCTGGATCGGTGCAATGGTTCAACATGGCGTCGCACGACGCAAACGCAGTTATCAGCGCCGACCACGTCCGTCAGGCTTGGGAGCAGATCAACCCGCTGCTAAGGCGTCTGCTTCAGCCTGCGTGAACTCATCGAGAACGGCAGCGACATCGCGGGAGGCCACCAGGAGTTCCTCCGCTCGACCCGGGTATCGGGCAGAGTAGTTCATGGCTAGCCGCGCAGTGAAGTGTCGCTCATACAGCTTCTCGATGAGCGGCGCCGCATCGTAGGTCACTAGCCACTGCGCACCGTCGATACGGTTGACGGCCTCCGCGAGGGCTCGGTGGTCCCGCGCATCGAAAGCGTTGAGGTAGAGAAACGACCCGGCCTGGACGTACGGCGGGTCGATGTACATGAACGTCGAAGTGTCTGTCGCGTACTCCTGGATCACGGTGCGGCCGTCAAGGTCGGTCACCGTGATGTGCTCCGCGAGTTTGCCCAGTTCTAGAAGGCGTTGCTCAAGCGTGTCTCGATTGAAGCGCGCGTCGATCTTGTACCGGCCGGTCTGCGCCTGACCACCGATGACGCCCGCATTCAACACGCCCGATCGATTCGTGCGATTGAGGTAGAAGAACGCGAAGCCGAGCGCCATTGGATCGCCTGCCTCACCGGATCGGTAGATCTCGCGCTGCCGTTTCCATTCCTCGATCGTCAACGGGACGGAGCGAACGCGCTTCACGAATTCATCGTTGCTGTCTATGACCACGCGCCAGAACGCGTGCACCGCCGGATCGATGTCGTTGATGACCAACTCACGAACGAGGCCTTCGCGGAGCAACGCGATCCCAGCGCCGGCACCACCCGCGTACGGTTCCACGTAGCGCGCCTCGACCAGACCGAGACGCCCGATCACGTCGGCGAAGAGCCCTGCTAGCGCCGCCTTCCCGCCCGGGTAGCGGAGAGGAGACACTGTCCCGTAACGGCGTGAGGCAACGATCCGGGGCCGACGAAGCCCTCCCGCATCGGCCTCCAGCGCTATAGCCAACGAACCAGTTCCCGAAGGACAGTAGAAGCGATTTCTCGGTCGCGACCAGCGGCCAGCGTGTGCATGGCGCGATTCTATGCGTGCCACAGCACTAGTTCTGAATGAAGTGTTGCCTGACGGCCTGATGGGCGGTCCGCGATCCCGACCTGCGAGCGGGTAGGGCGAACTCCCGACTACAGCCAAGCGCCGAGGTCGGGCTTCTGCGGAAGCAGGGAGTTGCCCCGACTACGACGATCTTGCAGCGTGGGGATCTTCTGGGGTCCGAGTTCATTGCACTACCCCTGTCTCGGGGTAGTTGTCGGCGTCGCCGATCAGCCGCAACCCCCTGCGGCACAATGGCTGCCGCGCGAAGCGCGCCGAAGCCGAACGCACCACAGCGCGCACCGTAGGACGCACCACAGCGCGCACCGTAGGACGCACTGCAGCGCGAACTTACCGACCGGAGCGCCGCGCGCCCTGAGGTCGCTGAGCTAGGACCCGTCGCCGGGCTTGCCCATGAGTTGGTAGAGGCGCGCTCGGCTCAGGCCGACCAACTCAGCCAACTCTTCGACGGTGAACAGCCCGGTCTCGCGTACGGCGTCCAGCGTGGCCGGAAACGCGGGGTCCTTCGTATCGGTCTGCCGCAACGCATCGGCCAGGAGATCGAGCCTCCCCATGAACACCGACGACCCTACCCCGCTGGACGCCGAGTCCCCACAACCTTCCGACCACCTCCACGACGCGCTCAGGTTGGCTGCCCGGGAGGAGCTTGAGTTTGCGACCGACTACATGTGGCCGGCCGAGGAAGACGACGAGTACCGCGCCCGGCTCGCGCGCATCATGCGGGCCACCCGCGCAATCGAGCATTGGGACGCCGGAACGTGCACCCGTGAAGAGGTCGCGAAGCTGGCCGCTGTTGCCGTCCCCATGCAAGAGCCGGAATGTTGGCCGCGCACCATCGAAGAAGCCGAGGAGGTTCTCAGCGCGGCGACGGTGACGCGGGATCTGATCTTGCTTCGCGACTCGTTGGGCGGACGCCCGATCGAAGAGGAGCCAGACGAACCGGAGTGAGCCAGCCCCGGCCGCCCGTGACGCTGCCCCGCCCCGTGGCGCCGCCACGGGGCAGCGTCCGGGCAGCCGAACCGGTCGCCCTACTGACCACGCGACTAACACAGCGCCGACGCGGGCCAGGGATGGCCGACATGGAGCACTTGAAAAGTCGTCTTACTGGCCGCGCGTCGCGGCGCCCTCGTCATCGAGCGCAGAGCGGGCATCGGATCGAAGCATCTCGACGGCCCCAGACCCAATTCACACCGGAGCAGGAGCAGTTCATTGACTCGTTCGTTCGCTACTGGCGAAGCCGACCTCGCGGGGGTGATCGCACTGCCGAACCCGACCGCTGACCCTGCCGACCACGAGCGCACATGGCGACGCGCCGTGGTCTACATCCGTGAGTCGACCGAGGAGCAGGGCAAGGGCTACTCCCCGGACGGCCAGCGCGGCGCGATCTCGCAGTTCGCCGAACGCAACGACCTTCGCCTCGTCGGGGAGTACCTCGACCTCGAAAGCGGGACGAAGGCCGACACGCGCAAGGACTTCCAACGACTCATCGCCGACGCGATGACCGGCGCGTTTGACGTGGTGCTCGTCTTCCACACCTCGCGGTTCGCCCGCAACGCGATGGAGGCCAAGCAGTACAAGAAGCTCCTACGCGAAGAGCTGGGCATCGACGTCATCTCGGTCACACAATCCATCGGCACCGACACCAGCGACCCGACCGCATTCCTCAACGAGTCCATCAACGAAGTCTTTGACGAGTACTACTCCCGCTCGCTCTCGTTCTGGACCAAGATGGGCCTGGCACAGAAGGCCCGTCAAGGACTCGTCACCGGAAGCCTGCCGTGGGGCTACCTCCGCGGCGACGACGGGATCGCAACCCCCGACCCAGAGCGCGCCCCGGTCGTCCTCGCGTTGTTCACCATCTACGCGACCGGCAACCACTCCTACCGCGACCTCGCCAACTGGCTCAACACGCGCGGATTCCGGACCACCCGCCACAGCCTGTTCTGCTCCGACACCGTCCGCGACATGATCGGCAACCTGTCCTACGCCGGGTTCGTCACCGCCCAGCGCAGCACGAGCCGCGAGATCAAGGGCAAGCACGAGCCGATCATCAGCGAAGAGCTGTTCGACCGCTGCGCGGAGCTACGTCGCCAGCGGACCACGACGAGAACCCAGGACGCCCATCACAGCGCTTCGTCCTCAAGAGCATCGCCCGCTGCGAGCGCTGCCAGGGCCGCATGTACGGCCAGAACACCGGGCGCAAAGGCATGCCCCGCTACTACTGCTCGACGCGCCGCAAACGAGAAGGCTGCGACCAGCCGCTCGCGCCCGCCGTGCCGATCGAGCAGCAACTCACGGAGTTCGTCTCGGAGTTCACGCCAAGCCCAGAGATGCGCGACGAGATCATGGCCCGGCTCGCCGCCAACGAGCCCACCGACGCCGACACCACCCGCCAGCGCCGCACCCTCAAGGACCGCCGCAAGCGGCTCCGCGACCTCTACGAAATGGGCGACATCGAGCGGACCGAGTACCGAGCCAAATGCGCCGAGATCGATGAGGCACTCGACAGCATCGCTCCCAGACCAACCGCCGACCTCGACCGAGCCCGCGCGGTCCTAGAGGACTTCGGCCGCTTCTGGAAGGACGAAACCGACCCCGTCAAGCGCCGCGAGTTGGTCGGCCAGCTCTTCGAGCGCGTATGGATCGACAACTCCCGCATCGTCGCCGTACGGCCATCCTCCGCGTTCGCGCCCTTCTTCAACCGCCCCACAAACGACAACGCCGCCCCTAGTCGGAGCGGCGAGGTTGAAAATACGGGAGCGACGGGGGTCGAACCCGGGGTTCCTACCCCCTGCTGGTGCCACCCATCGAGATCCGCCGCTAGGGCGGGGTGGTCGCGATGTCTACATCCACCCGCCTTCCCCCGCACAGCTTGAGCGGATCGGGGTCTATCCCTACAACTAGCTGATTGCGCATTTCCACCTTGCTGGCGGTCACCGAGCACGCGACACTCGCCCACCGATGCTCGACCTCTTCGACACGCCCTGGGACAAGCTGGACACGGATTCCGTGCGGGAATTCCTGCGCACCGCCGGCGATGAAGGCGTCACCTGGGAGGCCAAGGCAGACGACCAGCGCGGCAAGTTGCACCCCAACTCGCTGCGTAAGGCCGCCTGCGGGCTGGCCAACCGCCTTGGCGGCTACATCCTGGTGGGCGCCAAGCGCGATCACGAGACGGAGCAGTGGAGCCTCCCGGGCATCACGCGCCCCGACCGCGAGCCCGAGTTGTGGGTCGGTCGCGTCCTGCGTGATCTGCGGCCCGTGCCGGACTTTGTGCCGAAGCTCTGGACGGTTGACGGCGACCGCATCGCGGGCGTCGTCTGGGTCGCGCCGGTGAACGAGCCGCCATGCATGACGCCGCAGGGCCAGGTATACGAGCGGGTGTCGAGCGAGACCTTGCCCGTCACAGATCCCGCGCGGCTCGACGCGCTTTTCCGTGGGGGCCAGCAGGCTCGTGGCCGCGCCGAGCACTTCGCTACCCGAGCGGCCCATCGAGCCCTCGACACGACACCGTGGTTCAGCGAACGCGCCGTCGGCGTCGCAGTCGCCTTGGCACCAGTCGCCCGCAGGACCGACGACATTGGCTCGCTGCTCTTCGTTAGGTCCTTCCGGGACGAGTTGGAGGAGAAGCTTCGGCTTTACTCCCTCAAGGCCAACCCAATGCGAAGCCGCTACGAGCCCGAAGACCCCAAACACGTACAGCAACAGGACGCCGTGTCGATGTCTGCGTGCTTCATCGAGCGATCTGGTCCAACCGTGCGCAGCGATGGCGAGTATCGCAGCCTGGGCCGTCACCTCTACTTCGCGTGTGACTTGCAGGCAACCTGGGACGGTGCAGTCGCAGCAAGTGCCGCGCTGAGCACCACGGCCACCAAAGACGCGACCGACTACGCAGAACTTCTGCGGCCCGCATGGGAGGCCGTGGTGCCGTTAGTTGAACTACTGGGGGGCTATGGATCTGCACACCTCGCCGTTCACATCTACGTCGCTCCGGACCGGCCGAACGAGATGCCGTTCATGCGCGGCGGGGCGGCAGTCGGCCCACCCCCGGCACCCCCGACCGGCACGTTGTTTGCCGGCATGCCAGAGCACACACTGGTCGCCCGACTAACGACCGTCGCCAATCCCGATCCGGCCACGTTCGACAGCGTGTGCCGGGAGCTTCAACGCGCGGCAGGCCGTGAGGCCAATGAGCCCGAGTGAGCAGCGTCATGGGGAATGATTGATCGCCCCCGGTCGCGTGAGACGCGCCTCCGGCGCCGGACCGGACGGACGACCGCCCGGCCCAGCGCGCCGCGTTGACACCGGGCAGTACGTTTGTCTCGTGGACAAGCACACCGAGATCGCACGCACAGAGCGAGCCGTCGCGGACGCGGCGACCGAGCTAGCGACCAGCACATACCGCGCTGGGATCAATCCGGCCGAGCACGCGCGCGCTGCGGTGCTTGCGCTCCGAGCAGCGTTTCCCGCGCCGGGCACCGCGGCGCCCGACCGCTAGATCCCGACCCCGCACCTTTCGGCATG
Organism: uncultured Conexibacteraceae bacterium; assembly: GCA_963829185.1. Taxonomy (GTDB): domain Bacteria; phylum Actinomycetota; class Thermoleophilia; order Solirubrobacterales; family Solirubrobacteraceae; genus Baekduia. The sequence continues at coordinate 418,636 of CAWHID010000003.1, read as the reverse complement.
GGCTTGACCGAAGCCGATCGTGGCTTCCAGGACTACTTGCACACGCATGGCTACGAGGGCGCAGAGGATCATGAGCCGGATCTGGGCGTCAGCCGCCGACCGGATTTCTTGATCGCTCGCGACGGTGTCCAAGCGATCTGCGAGGTGAAGGCGTTCGCGGACTCGCCGGTTGCTCGACGCCTGCGCGCCGTGCCCAACGCTCGCATGTTCACCATGGGCGACGACGAGGTCTACGGGCCGATTCGGAGGCAGGTCCACGAGGCCGCACGGCAGATGCGTGAACTACGTGACACGGGCATCCCCTTGGTGGCCGTGCTCGCCAACCCCTTAGGACTGCCGCTGGAACTTAACGTCCCAGCGATCGTCCACGCGCTTTACGGCAACCCGGTCTTCACGGGGCCGTACAACCCCGCCACGGGCGCGATCGAATCGCTGACCTACAGGCTCGGGCGCGATGGCGAACTGACCAACGACCATGCCTACCTGAGCGCTGTGGCCCTGCTGAACCGACGCACCTACGAACAGGAAGACGTCAACCGCTGGTGGGACGACAACCGCGACCGCCTGCACCAGGAGTACCCCAACCGTGACGAGAGGGCAGCGGTGGCCTACGAAGCCTTGCAGGCACTCGACGTGCGCGACGGCGGGTATTTCTTCATGTACGTCATTCACACCCGCAGCTCCGCCGACGGAACCGCGCCAGTTCTAGACCCGTCGATGTTCAACGGCGAGCACGACCGGCACTGGTACATCGACGGCGACGGCACTCTCAGCAACGCGGACGGGATCGAGCCTTAGTCGACGTCATCCCGTGCGGCCAGCCGCTCGCACCGACCACCGAGGGTCGAGACGCAGGTCGCCAACTTCGTGGCTGGCTTCGCGCCGGGCGCCGAGATCCGCGACGAGATCCTCCACCGGCTCGCGGCCGGAGACGGCGGCAACGAGGACACGACCCGGCGTCGCTGGACAACTTCAGCCGGTTCCGGGCCGAGGAGACGGACCCGGAGTGACGCCGGGAGCTGATTTGGCCAGCTCATCGAGCGAGTCTGGACCGACGACAAGCGCGTCGTGGCGATCCGGCCTAGGGCCGCCTTCGTGCCGTTCTTCGCCTGCGAGAGCAGGAGCCGGACCAAAGGCCCTCGCCCGGCTGCGCGCAGGCAAGGGGTAGCGATGACGGGAGCGACGGGGGGTCAAATCCAGGCTTTACACCCCAGTGGGATCGAGATCCGTGTTGGGTAGATCGCAGCCGGAACGACGCCCTTACTCCATTCGCCCGCGCGCTAATGACTAGCGAGAGTCCCGAAGCTTTTTGAGAACGAATTCGACAAGGGTCTGCGGAGCAACCTGACGTAGGTCGAGGTAGCCGATGGTAGGGCGAAGGCCGGGTAGATCGGTGTCATCGAAACGTGCCGGTAGGACGTAGTCGCCGCCTTCTTCAATGACGCGAGCCAGAGCGCTTCGTCGCTCATGCGTCGTCCATGACTTGTTGGCGTAGTCCTCAGAGACGAACATCAGGCAGAACCGCGAGCCCTTGCGATAGACGTAATCAAGGTACTCACCGAGATCGCGCCCCCAGAGCTTGGGCGCAATCTCCTCGTCCTCGTCGTAGAACACATCGAGACCCGCGCGCTTCAGTTCGGTGGCGATCAGCTCGACGTAATCTCGTTGTTCGCCAGCGAACGACAAACAAACATCGTAGGTGTCGGTGAACTCGCTCTGAGATGCCGGTGCGGACGTGGCAACAATTGCACGCGGCCGCGCGGACAGCTGATCAGGCAGCATCGTTGCGGCGCGGCGCTCCCGTTCGAGCTTACGGATGTGATCGAGGTCCGCCTTGCGACGCTTCTCGACCTCGCGATCGTCCTTCCTCTGCTGATCGCGGCGGGCGCGGTCAAGGCTCGCCTGCGCCGACGTGAGGCTCCTTTGCTTTTGTGCGATCGCCTTCTCGAGGTCGGCGGCTTTCTTCTCGTACCCAGCAGCAGCCTTCTGGTGACGCTCCAGGTCGCGGGCCTTCGAACTCAGTTGCGATGGCGTTGTGGCCTTGCCTAGCCCTTCGACAGCTCGCATCGCCTTAGCGTTCTCGTCAGCGAGCTTCCGACGTTCATCAGCCAGTTTGGACCGTAGGGACGCCATATCGCTCATGAGTCGATCGACCTGGCCGTTGTACATAGATATGGACATGAAAGACTCCGAGTCGTCGATGAGACATCTACCGCAACTAGCCCGTGCACGGTGAGCGCTAGCGATAGATGATCGCTAGGTTGCCTGGCATGGACGCCCCAGAACTTGATTGGGCCAGCGCGATCGTAGATACGAATAGCGACCCGGTGTTGACGACCGTCCCGTGGCAGGGCTCACCACCCGCCAGCGAGTTCCTAGACTCGCTCTATGACGTCGTCCAGCTGCACGAGTCCGAGACTCGTGGTCAGCAGTGGGACGGGATCGAGCTCCTGTCCACGGAGGCGGTCACGGTCGTCGGTCTGGAGAGCGACGGACTCCCGGTCGCCAAGGTGTACCTCTCGGGGTGCATCCAGGCGGCTGCTGACCGCTCCGAACGGGACCAGCAAGCTCAGGCGACCGCCGACGCCCGCGCCGCGCAGAAGCGCGAGGCGGCGCTCAAGGACGCTGATGAGTTACGGCGCCGCTTGCGTGAGTCCTAGCAGGGTGAGTAGCCCGGCCATGCTTAGCGCCTCGTAGTCGTCGTCGGGGCGGCAAGAAGTCGGATCTACCCCCTCTCAGGGGTAGATGTCGGCATTGGACGACGCCCGACATCCATTGCGGCGTAAGGGCTCCGGGCGGTTCTTGCCGGGACGGGTGCGAACCGTGGCGCGAACCACGGCGCGAACCGTGGCGCGAACCACGGCGCGAACCGTGGCGCGAACCGTGGGACGAACTGTGGCGCGAACTGCCGCCCAGGTCCGTCCTTAGCGGTTCTTGACGCCCGCCAGCAGTTCTGCGGCGGTCGTGTTCAGAGCCGCTGCGATGCGCACGAGCGTCCGGATGCCGGGATCGCGCTTGCCGGTTTCCATGCGCGAGTAGTGCCCTTGTGGCACCCCTGACGCCAAGGCCACTGCCTCTTGCGTCAGCCCGGCCCGCCGGCGTGCCTCGCGCAGGTTGGCGGTGAACTGCGCCACCGCGGGATCGAGTTCGGCGGGCTCTGGTTCATCGTCGGGCAACTGGCCTCGGACCCTCGGTGAGCGCGAACTAGACCGCAATGCCCAATGGGGCATATACTGTTTCGGCATAGATTCCGCTCTCACATCTGTTTGGGCAGATCCGAGGGCCTTCCCAAAAGGAGCCGTAACTCCCCATGGACGATGCCGACCCTACGGTCCCCGGTCATCTTCGACCCGCGCTCGACGCTGCCGCCGAGTTGGAGTTAGAGCACGCCTCAGACGGCTTTTGGCCCGGGGCACGCGAAGCTCGCGCCGAGAAGCGCGACCGGATATTGCGCGCCGCCCGCATGGTCGAGGCCTGGCAGGCCGGGACATGCAGCCGAAAAGAGCTGGCGACGCTGGCTCGCACGGCGGTTGGTGACCAGGAGCCAGGTCGCTGGCCGCGCACGATCGAAGAGGCCACCAAGTTGATCGCGTGTGCGGCACTGACACGCGATCTGATCGCGCTCCGAGACGCACTTGGTGGCAAGCCGACGCAGGAGGAGCTAAACGAGCCTATGTAGAGGACTCCCGCGCCACCCGTCTTGCCGCGAGCGCCCAGTACGTGCCGCTCCACAGCGCACGCCTGAGAACAACCTCATTAACTAGGGCGCCCCCGCGCCTGTTTGGGCAGGCCGGGGGCTTGGCCCAAAGGAGCCGTAACTCCCATGGACAACCCGGACCGTACCTGCAAACGACCGGAACCCGCATCACCGCCACGAACGCGCGGGGCTCGCTCATGAGCCGCCACATCACCTGCGACTTCTGCGACCGGAAGCTCAGCGACTCCGAGCAAGACATCGTGAAGGCTGGGGCTCTGATCGGCGCGTATGAGTGGGCCGCCGACTACCACCCCGCGTGCTGGGAACGGATCGTGGAAGTGATCGGCATGGCACAGGAGTTCGAGGGACCGCTCGCGTCAATTGCCGTCGACTCGCCGCAACGAATCGCGGCGAAGCGCCGCAAGCACACGAAGAGCAACGACGATGAGAGCTAGCCCGGACGCAGTCGTACTTGCACGGATCTGGAGTTATAGGTCTAGGTCGAGTCCCTCGCCGGACAACACGCTTACCGGTTTCCTCGGCTCCTGCCAGGGAGGCTCCCATGAACTCCCTTCGGCAGCACAGGCCATCGCCAGGATCGCAACGGCCCGCGACCTCGCCGCGATCGTCCAGACCGCGAGCACCGGCAAGCCGCAACCGGCCACCCAGAACCACATGCTCTCCCCCGCTCCCGCCCGACCATGAGGCGTTCGTCGCATGGTTCGTCAGCTATTGGCGTAGCCGAAGAAACAGCGGAGGTGATCGCCCTGCCAACAGCTCTCACGCGCGAGACGAATAGCGCCCCAGCCACGCAGCGCCCCGCCGTCGCCTACGTGCGCGAGTCGACCGAGGAACAGGGCAAGGGCTTCTCGCCCGAGGGCCAGCGGCAGGCCATCGCGTCCTACGCGCGTGAACACGGCTTCGCACTGCTGGACGAGTACATGGACTTCGAGAGCGGACGCAAGGTCGACAAGCGCGACGAGTTCCAGCGCCTCATCGGCGACGCGGGCGCCCACAAGTTCGACGCCGTCCTGGTCTTCCACACCTCGCGGTTCGCGCGAAACACGATCGAGGCCAAGCACTACAAGAAGCTCCTACGCTCCGAGCTGGGTATCGAGGTCATCTCAGTCACCCAGCCACTCGGCGACGCCAACGACCCGGCCGCGTTCCTCGCCGAATCGGTGCACGAGATCTTCGATGAGTACTACTCCGTCTCGCTCTCGTTCTGGACCACGATGGGCCTCAAGGAGAAAGCCCGCCAAGGCTTCCTGACCGGCGGCCTGGCATGGGGCTACGTCAAGGACGAAGACGGCATTGCGATCCCCGATCCCGAGCGCGCGCCGCTGGTCCTCACCATCTTCGAGATCTACGCCACCGGCCGCTACTCGCACCGCGACATCGCCCAGTGGCTCAACGACCGCGGCCAGCACACGACACGCGGAAACCTCTTCTGCGCCGACACGGTCCGGGACATGCTCGGCAACCTCACCTACTGCGGCTACGTCACAGCCCAGCGCAGCACGAGCAAGGAGATCCGCGGCAAGCACGAGCCGCTGATCTCCGAAGAGCTGTTTGACCGCTGCGCCGAACTCCGCCGCCAGCGGACCACGACCAAGAACCCCGGCCGCCCATCCCCGAACTACCTCCTACGAAGCATCGTCCGCTGCGAGCGCTGCGGCGGCCGGATGCACGGCCAGACGAGCGGGAAGAAGAAGGAGCCGCGCTACTACTGCGCCAACCGCGCGAAACGCCACACGTGTGACCAGCCGCTCGCCCACGCCGACAAGATCGAGCACCAGATCGCCGCGTTCGTCGCCGCCTTCAAGCCCAGCGACGCCATGCGCGACGAGATCCTCTACCGACTCGCCAGCGAAGACCCCGGCGACGAGGACACGACGCGCCGCCAACGCCAGCTCAATGACCGGCGCAAGCGACTGCGCGACCTCTACGAACTCGGCGACCTCGACAAGGCCACCTACGTCAGCAAGCGCGACGCGATCGACGCCGAACTGGACCGCCTCGCACCCGGCCCATCGCCCGACCTCGACGCCGCCCGCGCCATCCTTGAGGACTTCGCCACCTTCTGGGAGACCGAGACCGCCCCAGAGCCCCGCCGCGAGCTACTGGCCCAACTCTTCGAGCGCGTCTGGATCGACGGACAACGCATCGTCGCCGTCAAGCCCACAGCCGCCTTCGCCGGGCTCTTCGACCCACAGAGCACGACGCCGCCCCAGGTGGGACGGCGCGGGTGTAGGAAGTACGGGAGCGACGGGACTCGAACCCGCGACCTCCGGCGTGACAGGCCGGCGCTCTAACCAACTGAGCTACGCCCCCGAGTGAACGGGACGACCATTATGGCAGGGAGCCGGCGCCAACGGCCGCTCGCGTTCTTGGCTGGTCAGCCAGGCAACCAGTACGCTGCCGTACCATGACCCCGGTCGTTGCCCCGCCGCCGATTACGAGCACGAATCCCTTCCGGCGGATCGCGGGCGACGTGCGGATGGAGCGAGCCATCACTGTCCCGTTTCCGCCCGGTGACACGAACTTCTCGATCGCGCGCACGCGTGGGTTCCTGCGTGATCCGCTGACGCTCCTGCTCTCCGCCTACGACCGCTACGGCCCGGTCTTCACGCAGCGCGTGTTCCACCAGAACATCATCTTCGTGCTCGGGCCCGAGGCCAACCACCATCTCTTGGTCTCCAACGCCGCCAACTACTCCTGGCGCGATGGCCACTATGGCGACCTGATGCCCTTGCTCGGCGACGGGATGCTCGCCATCGACGGTGCCTACCACCGCCTGTCGCGCAAGGCGATGCTGCCGATGTTCCACCGCGAGCGCATCGCGCGCTCACAACAACTAATGGTCGAAGAAGTCGACAGGGCCATCGACCAATGGCACGATGGCTTACAACTCGACTTGTATCACTGGACCCGCGAGCTGGCGCTGCGCATCGCCATGCGCGCGCTGTTCGGCATCGACCCTGACAACGCGCGTCAGCACGCCGATGCCGCCCAGGAGTTCGAGAACGCGCTCAGCTTCTGGTCCAAGGACTACATCTTCCAGATCATGCGCGGTCCCGGCTCGCCGTGGCGCAAGATGCGCACCGCCGCCAAGCGCCTCGACACCATCATCTACGCCGAGCTCAACCGCCGGCGCGCCTCGGGTGACCTTGGCGACGACCTGCTCGGACTCCTCCTGGAGACCCGCGACGGCGACGACCTCCACCTCACCGACCGCAACATCCGCGACGAGGTCATGACCTTGCTCTTCGCGGGCCACGACACGACGACCTCCACGATCGTGTTCCTCTTCCACGAGCTCGCCCGCCACCCGCACCTCGTCGACGCCGAGGACTTCAACCTCGAGCAGGCGCTGGACGAGACGCTGCGCCTCTACCCGCCCGCCTGGATCGGCCCGCGCCGCTCGATCGAGCCGGCCGAGATCGCGGGCGTCACCGTCCCCGGCGGCGTGCCGGTCGAGTACAGCTCCTGGGCCAGCCACCACCTCCCCGACGTCTGGGAGAACCCTCAAGCCTTCAAGCCCGAGCGCTTCACCCCCGAGAACCGCGAGCTCATCCCCAAGGGCGCCTACGTCCCCTTCGGCGGCGGCTCGCGCACCTGCATCGGCATGCGCTTCGGACAGGCCGAGATCAACGTCATCGCCGCCAAGATCCTGGAGCGCTTCCGCCTCGACCTCAAGCCGGGCTACGAGCTGCGCGTTCGCCAGACGCCGACGATCGGCCCCCGCGACGGCCTGCCCGTCACCGTCCGCGCAGCAAAGCCCGCCAAGGGCCTCGGCGACGGCACCTCGCGCGAGCCGCTCGCGGCATAACGCCCACGAGCAGCTCGCGCGACACCAACAACTACTACTTCTTCTTCGCCTTCCCGACGGTCACGGTCAACACCTTCGACCCGTCCCCGTGAGCCCGGAAGTTGCCCTGCCACTGGGCGACAAACTGATTGGCGCCCTTGGCCAGGTTCCAGCTCGTCGTGTACGACCCGTTGGCGCTGGCGTTCACGGTCTGCGTCGTCCAGCGCGTCGACCCCGGCCGCCGATAGCTCACCGTCACCCGCTCGTTGCCCGACGCCGGCTTGAGCTTGCCGGTCACGACGATGTGCGCGGCCTTCGGGTACCTCGTCTTCGGCGCCACGATCGTCAGCTCGCTGCTCGCCCCCGAGTCACCACCGGTTGTGCTGTAGAGCAGCGACTGCTGGCCACCCAACAGGTAGTCGGTCGCGCCACCCGCCACGACGCCGTCGTCGGCGATCGGGGTCGACACCACGAACTGCGGATGCCACGTAGCGCCGCCGTCGTCGGTGCGCAGCAGGAAGCCCGTCGGCTGACGCACGTCACCAAAGCTGCTGATGACCAGATAGCCCTTCTGCGCCGTGGAGAACGACATCCCGCGCGCGGCGCTGGTGCCAATCCCCGGCAGCTCGGTCCAGCTGGACCCCGCGTTCGCCGTCCGCCACAGCCGACCGCTCGTGTCGAGCAGGAAGCCATGGGTGGCATCGACGAAGTCGACGCGCCGCACGCCCAGCCGGTTGACGCGCTTCTTGCCCTTCTTGATGTACTTGCCCGGCTTCTTGATGGTCTTCCAGGTCTTGCCGGCGTCGGTCGAGCGAATGACGTCCTGGGCGCCGTAGGCGACGATCGCGCTGCCGCCACGGTCGACACGCTGCAGCGAGGTGCGAGCCACCGCGCCGCCCTTGACCGCATCGAACGACCCTCCGCCATCCACAGAGCGGCGCACACCGGTCGGCCCGATGACCATGACGGTCGTCGGCGTCGGCGCGTAGACCGCGCCCGGCCGCGCCGTGCTGCCGGTGTCCAGCGTCTTCCAGAAGCCGCCGCCGCTCGTCGTGACGAACAGCCCGCCAGCGGCGTCGAGCGCGTAGCCGGCGTTGGCCGTCGGGAACGAGACGTCCAGGACGTCGGCGCTCGTCGTGACGTTGCCGCGCGTCCAGGTCTTGCCCCCGTCGATGGTCTTGCCGAGCGTCGCCTTCGGGCCAGGCGCGAACGCCGTGCCGGGAACCTTGCCGGCCACGATCCGGGAGAACGACCCGTTCAGCCGGCCACCGATCGGCCGCGAGTTGGCGCCCGCGTCATCAGAGACGACCGTCGAGCCCTGCTGGCCTGCGGCCGCGAGCCGCAACGGCGACGCGAAGGCCGCGGCAAACAGCGGATCGGTCGACGGCGTCGGGGCCGAGAAGGTCGCGGCGCCGTCGACCGTGATGACCAGCTGGGTACCGGTCGCGGTGGTGGCAACGCACGCCTTTTCGTTGGCGCAGCGGATGGCCGTGAGGTTCTGGCCGGAACCGATCTCCTTCGGGACCCACGTCGCGCCGCCGTCGCTGGTCTTGAGGAAGAGCGAGCCGTCGCCGACCGCGTAACCGACGGTCGCCGAGGCGAAGGTGATCGCCCGCACCGGCCGGTTGGTCGCGCTCACGGACTTCCAGCTGACGCCGGAGTCGGTCGTGACGTAGATGTTGCCGTCCGAGGTCGTGACGAAGCCGCCGGTGTCGCTGGTGAAGACGGCGTCGGTCGGGATCACGCCACCGTTGGCCTGCTTGGTGCCGGGGATCGCGGTCTTGGTCGCAAACTGGATGTTGTCGGTCGTCTCGTAGACCGAGCCATCATTGAGCACCAGGTAGCCGTGCTGCGCATTGAGGTACCAGATCGCCGCGAGGTGCGATCCGTCCGGGCAGCTGGACTCGACCGGCGTGAACGCGATCCGCGAGAAGCTCTGGCCGCCATCGGTCGACATGCGCGCGACGCAGCCACCACCCGCGACGACGGTGTTCGCGTCGACCGCCTGCACCTCTGTGAGGTTGGAGAACGTTCCCGCAGGCAAACCGGACCAGGTGTCGCCTGCATCGGTCGTCTTCAACAGCGTGCCGAAGTCACCGACCGCGTAGCCGGTCGTTCCCGCGAACGCCATCGCGCGCAGCGTGTTGCCCTGCGGCAGCGGGTTGCCCCAAAGCCAGCCGGATGATCCGACCTGGACATTGGCCTGCGCCGCGGCGGGCAGTGCGGCCAGGGCGCACGCGGCCAGGGCGGCCATGCCGCTCCATCGCAGCTTCCTCATGGGGTTGGTGCTCCTCGTTCGATGATGCATGTGCCGCTCGAACGAGGACCGCGCGAAGAAGTTACGCATCTGCCAAACCTCAAGTCCGGTCCGATCAACGCCGACCTTCTGCCAAGGCCACCGATGTCGATCCGCTCCGCCCCTACGACCCACGACGACTGGTCGGGCCTCCTCGGCCCTGCCGCCGACGCCACGACCGAAGGCCTCGTCGTCATCGACGCGACCGGCACGATCCGCGCCTCCAACCGCTCCGCCCGGGTCATCGCAGGCGTTCACACCATCGAGGACGACCGTCTCGCCGGCCGCTCGCCGCACGACCGCTCCTTCGTGCCGCTGCATCCCGACGGGACGCCCGTGCCCGTTGCCGACCAGCCGGGCAGCCGCGCGATCGCCACGGGTGAGCCGGTCCTGGCCACCCGCCTGCGCTTCGATCGCCGCGACGGCACCCAGCAGTGGCTGCTGGTCAACGCCGTCCCGCTCTTTACCGCCGAGGACGACGCGGCCCACGCTTACGGCGCCGTCGTCTCCTTCTCCGACATCACCGACGTCCTCCGCGCCCAAGCCGACCTGGAGGAGCGCGAGCGCGAGCTCGCGCTGCTGGCCACCCACGCGGGCGACCTCATCGCTCGCCACCAGGCCGACGGCCGGATCGTCTACGCCGCCGGTGGCGCCGAGGCGCTGCTCGGCTTCGAGGCCAAGCACTTGGTCGGCTTCTGGGCCGCCGACGTCTGCCACCCCGACGACGCCGACGCCGTGCGCGCGATCTACGAGCAGGCGCGCCAGGGCCAGCGCGGCGTCATCAGTTACCGCATGCCCAACGTCCGCGACGGCAGCGAGATGTGGCTGGAGTCGACCGTCTCCCCCGTCATGGACGAGCAGGGCGTGTTCGTCGAGGCCGTCACCACCACGCGCGACATCACCTCGCGCAAGGCCAACGAGCTGCGCCTGCAAGAGGCCGAGGAGGAGGCGCGCCGCCAGCGCGCGCTGCTCGAGGAGGCCCAGTCGATGGCCGACCTCGGCAGCTGGTCGACCGACCTGGAGACTGGCGAGGAATCCTGGAGCCCGGGCCTCTACCGGATCTTCGGCGTCGACCCGGCCACGACCCCCGCCGGCCACGCGACCCACACCGCGCTGATCCACCCCGACGATCGCGACGGCGTCCGCGATGTCCTCGCGCGCGCCACGCTCGACGGCGCGCCGTTCGACATCACCTACAGGTTGATCCGCCCCGACGGCGTCGAGCGCGTCATGCACGGCCGCGGCGCCGCGGCCGAGCGCATCGACGGCGAGCTGCGCCGCGTCTGGGGCACGACCCAGGACGTGACCGAGCGCCATCGGCTGGAGGCCGGCCGCCGCGAGGCCGAGCGCCGCTTCCGCGCCGCCTTCGAGCACGCTCCGATCGGCGTCTGCGTTCTGGACTTCCACGGCGACGACCCCGGCCAGTGGGTGACGGTCAACCCGGCGCTCGCCCGCCTGCTCGGCTATGAGCGCGAGGAGCTGCTCGGCCACCGCATCAGCGCGATCCTGCATCCCGAGGAGCTGGACATCACCGGCAAGCGCCTCGCCGCGCTGGTCGCCGGCGAGGAGGAGCGGATCACGGCCGAGTGCCGGATGGTGCACGCCAGCGGCCATCTCGTCTGGGCGCTGGTGACCGTCGCCGCCGTCCCCGACGAGGCCGGCCGGCCCGCCTACGGCATCGGCCAGATCCTCGACATCACCGAGCGCAAGCGCTTTGAGGGCCAACTCCAATACCTCGCCGACCACGACGCGCTCACCGGGCTGTTCAACCGCCGTCGCTTCGAGGAGGAGCTCGACCGCGCCCTGGCCTCCGCCGAGCGCTACCGCCATCGCGGCGCGGTCCTGGTGCTCGACCTCGACGGCTTCAAGCACGTCAACGACACGCTCGGCCATCCCGTCGGCGACGAGCTGATCGCCCGGCTGGCGTCGACCCTGCGCGACGAGCTGCGCGAGTCCGACGTCATCGCCCGTCTCGGCGGCGACGAGTTCGGCGTGATCCTGCCCGAGTCCTCGGAGTCCGAGGCCAGTGCGGTCGCCGCCAAGCTGCTGCGCGCAGTTGAACGCGACGGCATCGTCGCCGACAACACCGGCCACGCGCGCGTCACCGCGTCAATCGGCCTTGCCACCTTTGACGGCGCCGACGGCCTCAGCGCCGAGGAGCTGCTCGTCGAGGCCGACATCGCGATGTACGACGCCAAGGAGGCCGGGCGCAACCGCGCGGCGACCGCCGAGCGCGCGGATGACGGCCCCGGCCGCCACGTCTCGCGCCTCTCCTGGCTGGAGCGCATCCGCTCCGCGCTGTCTGAGGATCGCTTCGAGCTCCACGCCCAGCCGATCGTCGCGATCGGCGCAGATGGCGACCCGCCCGCCCCTCCCACCTTCGAGCTGCTGATCCGCATGCGCGCAGACAGCGGCGAGCTGGTCCCGCCGGCCACGTTCCTGCCGATCGCCGAGCGCTTCGACCTCGTCCAGGACATCGACCGCTGGGTGATCGCACGGGCCGTCGAGCTCGTGCGCGATGCGGACGAGGCGGGGTGCCCGGTCACGTTGTCGGTCAACGTGAGCGGCCGGACGATGGGCGACGCCGACTTCGCCGGCTGGCTCCAGGAGCTCCTGACCGCCACGCCGGTGCCGGCGCGGCGGCTGATCGTCGAGATCACCGAGACGGCCGCGATCGTCAACCTCGAACGCGCCCGCACGCTGGCCGACACGCTGCGCCGACTCGGCTGCCTGCTGGCGCTCGACGACTTCGGCACGGGCTTCGCATCGTTTACGTACTTGAAGAACTTGCGGTTCGACATCCTTAAGATCGACGGCGAGTTCGTCCGGGGTCTGCGTGAGAACGAGACCGACCGGCTCGTGGTCGAGGCCGTCGTGGCGATCGCCCGCGGGCTCGGGACGCCATCGCTGGCCGAGTTCGTCGCCGACGCCGACACCCTGGATGCCCTGCGGGCGCTGGGCGTCGACTACGCCCAAGGCTTCCACCTCGGCCGGCCGCTGCCGGTCGACGAAGCGCTGGCGATCACCCGATCGGGCACTAGACAGCACTCATAGTCTCTGGCCATGGCCAGGATTGGAGTGCTGACGGGCGGCGGCGACTGCCCCGGGTTGAACGCGGTGATTCGCGCGGTGGTCCGCAAGGGCTTGCGCGACGGGCACACGCTGTTCGGCTACACCTACGGCTGGGCCGGCGCGCTCAGCGGCGAGGGCGAAGAGCTGACGGCCGAGCGGACCAAGGGGATCCTGCCGCGTGGCGGGACGATCCTCGGCTCGTCGCGGACCAACCCCTTCAAGGAGGACGGCCCGGGCGTGGACGGCGTGCGCGCGGGGATGGCCATGCGCGACGTCGACGTGCTCGTCCCGATCGGCGGCGAGGACACGCTCGGCGTCGCGGCGCGGCTGGCGGCCGAGGGCGTGCCGGTGATCGGCGTGCCCAAGACCATCGACAACGACCTCAAGGGCACCGACTACACCTTCGGCTTCCAGACCGCCGTGCAGATCGCCACCGACGCGATCGACCGCCTGCACACGACCGCCGAGTCGCACAACCGCGTCATGGTCTTGGAGGTGATGGGCCGCCACGCCGGGTTCATCGCCGCGCACGCCGGCATGGCGGGTGGCGGCGACGTCATCCTGGTGCCCGAGCGGCCGTTCGACATCGAGGAGGTCTGCGGCCACATCCGCCGCCGCCACGCCAACGGGCGGACGTTCTCGATCGTCGTCGTCTCAGAAGGCGCGACGCCGCGCGCGGGCACGCTGTCAACGACGGGTACTGGCCAGCTCGACGCCTTCGGCCACGAGCGACTCGGCGGGATCGCCGTGGCGCTGGAGCGCGAGATCGAGGAGCGCACCGGCTATGAGACGCGGATGACGATCCTCGGCCACGTCCAGCGCGGCGGGACGCCGACGGCCTTTGACCGCGTGCTGGCCACGCGCTTCGGCGTGGCCGCCGCGGAGGCCGTGACCGCTGGGGAGTCGGGCAAGATGGTGGCCTTGCGCGGCACTGACATCACGACGGTGCCGATCTCCGAGGCGCTCGGCGACCCGAAGACGTTGGACGACAAGTTCTTCTCTGACGCCGAGGTGTTCTTCGGCTAAGCGGGTTGGAGATCTGCCGGCGCGATGTCCCAGCGCGCGGCGATCTCCTCCAGCTCGCCGTCCAGCGGCCAGCGGTCCGGGCGCGCCTCGCCCTCGTGGTCGGGCACGCCGCCCTTGAGCGCCATGCAGCGCGTGTTGTCGCCGATCGCGCGGATCTCGGCGACCTCGGCGTCGCTCAGCAGGACCTCGGCCGGGACGCCGGCCAGCTCCTCGCGCTGGGCCTCGACGGGCTTGGCGCCGTCCCAGGACTCCTGGATCAGCGTCGGGACGACCGAGGCGACCGCGGGGTGCGCGAGGTTGAACTGCGCCGCGAGCTGCAACAGCGTCAGACCATGACGCTGCGCGATCGGCCGCAGCGCGTCGAGACGCTCGGTGCCGCGCTCGATCCAGCCAGCCGGGCGGAACTTGCGGTGGTCGCGCTCAGCCATCGGCAGGCCCGGACGCAGGTCGTCGTGGAAGAGACCGCCGTAGTCGACGACGCGCGTGAGGACCTTCACGTCGTGGGCTTGCGCCGCAGGGAGCGCGAGCTCGCCGGGCCACGGCTCAAACGGGTTGAGGATCAACATCGCCCAGTCGATGACGTCGCCGTAGCGCTCGAAGCAGTCGATGACGTCGAGGGTGAAGCCGTTGGCCGGGCCGGGTGCGACGCCGATGCGGCGCGTCAGGCCGGCGTCGCGCAGCGCGACCATGCCCTCCCAGACCGCCTCGTGGGTGTAGCCCGTGCGGTCGGGGTTGTGGAGCAGCAGGAGGTCGAACGCGCCGGCGCCGATGCGCTGGAGGCTGCGCTCGGTGGCGTCGCGCAGGTAGGCGCCGTACTCGCCGGGCCCGCGCAGGCGCGGGTCGGTGAAGCGCGGAAAGCCCTTCGCGCCCTCGCGCTCGCCGTTGTAGAAGTCGTGGCCGACGGCACCGATCAGCGAGTAGGCGTCGCGATCGAGGCCGGTGAGCGCGCGCCCGAGCAGCGTGTCGGCGACGCCTTCGCCATAGACGTCGGCGGTCAGCACGGTTCGGACGCGCTCGTCGGGGCGCATGAGCGCGAGCAGGCGGTCGTCATCGAGCGGGGCGCCGAAGTGCATGAAGCGCCCGCCCGACCAGGTGCCGAGGGCGGTGTGCGTGGGATCGAGGGCCATCATCCTGAAGGGTACGCGGGCGCGGCGAACGTGGGAGGATCGCCACCATGCATCGCGCGCTCGTGGGGTTGCTGGCCGTGCTGGCTGTCGTCGTCTTCGCGGGCTGCGGTGGCGATGATGATGGCGGCGGCAAGGCATCGGCCAAGCAGGTCTACGCCCAGCAATTGGCCGACGCGGGCAAGCCGCTGCAGGAGGCGTTCGCCAACGCCGACCAGGCCGGCGCCAACGTCTCCTCGGCCCAGATCATCGGCCATCTCGGCGAGCAGGCGGCCACGGTGCAGGACACGGTCAAGAAGATGCAGAAGATCAAGCCCCCTGCCGGCCTTGAGGCGACGCACCGCAAGCTCGTCGACGGGCTCCAGCAGCTGGCCGGCTCCTTCCGCAAGGGCGCCGAGGCGGCACGCCGCAAGGACACCAAGTCGCTGGCCGCAGCGCTGCGGACGCTGCCGACCAGCACCGGCGTCAAGAAGCTCACCGAGGCCTCGGCTGAGCTCAAGCAGCAGGGCGTCACGGTGACGACGGCGTCGAAGTAAGGGCTATCCGCCCGAGACGGTCGCTTTCCAGAGGCCATCACACGGACGGACGGGGTGTCGCCTCTCTGAGGAGGCGACACCCGAGCTAGAACTCAGCCCTAGATCACTTCGGCGTCCCGGATCGCCCACCACCGCAGATCCATCTTGCCGGTGGCTTCGATCCGTACGTCTCTGGTTCCCGACCGGCGAATCCGCAGCTTCACGGTGTCGCCGTCGAGTTCCTCGATCTCGACCTGGACCGGCTCAGCGTCGTCGCCGACGGTGACCGGAATGACGAGGTCGTCCATGAGTAGGCCGTGGTCCCGCCAGTCTCCCACCTCCTGCAGGACGGCGCTGAACAACGCGATGTCCGAGTCCACCAGCGTGAGGGTTCGAGACCAAGCCAACTTGATGTCCGTCATCGCGGATCCTCTCCGTGCTGGGGCTCGCTCGGATGAGCGAGGTTGGGGCCCCATGCAGCGCCCGCAGCCTGTCGGCTGTGACCGCAGCAAAACAGTCCCAACGAGGAGATCCGGACCTTCTGGCATCGCTTGAGCGGACCGCGCTTGTACCTCCTACAGGATTCCGCATGCCGCCTCGACCATCGCTGTACGCCATCGCCGATTGGCGGCGAGGAGACCGGTGGGCAAGCGAGATCTGCACCGTGCGATTGGACTTGCGCTCTGTGGCGCATCTAATGGCAACCGAACAGCAATCGACTCGAGCACCCTGTAGGGAGTGCACGAGCAGAAAGCCCGATCAGTCGCGTTGGGTCATGAAATTCCGATGGTATGTCTCGCCCAGAACCGTCCCCGAGCGAGTCCCTGATCGCAATGAACAACATCTGCGATCTAGCGCGGCCGGCGAAGGCCACCTAGACACGCTGTACGTCATAACGTACAATTGTCTGTCATGACGACCAACGGCGCTCCTGCCACCTTCGACGCACACGCCATCGGCTACGAGGCTCCGCGTCGCCGGCTCATCCCACCCTTCGACGTCTTCTACGGCACGGCCGTCGACGCGCTGGCGATGCTCGGCCGTCCGCCCCGTCGCGTGCTCGACCTCGGCGCCGGAACCGGCATGCTGGCCGCGCGCGTTGCCGCCGCCTACCCCGACGCCGCGTTGGTGCTGACCGATGGCGCGCCCGCGATGCTCGAACAGGCCGGCGCGGCCCTGGGGCCTGCTGCTGAGTTGCTTGTCGCCGACCTGTCAGACCCGCTGCCCGCCGGCGAGTTTGACGCCGTCGTCTCCGCGCTGGCGATCCACCACCTCGACGATGCGGGCAAGCGCGACCTGTTCGCGCGCGTGTGCGTCGCACTGCCGCCCGGCGGCGTCTTCGTCAACGCCGAGCAGGTTGCCGGCCCGACGCCGTGCTTTGACCGCCGCTATCGGGAATGGCACGAAGCCCGCGCACGAGCAGCCGGAACCGACGACGCCGAGTGGGCCGGCGCGATGGATCGCATGCGCCACGACCAATGCGCCGACGTCGAGTCCCAACTGCGCTGGTTGCGTGAGGCGGGGTTCGACGCTGCCGACTGCCTCTTCAAGGACCACCGCTTCGCGGTGCTGGTCGCGCGGCGGGCGGACCGGGTACCTGAACTCGCGCCGCCAACGTGAGCAAAGCGCCACCCCCTACACCGTCGAGTCCCTAGACCGGGTACCTGCGCTCGCGCCCACCACCCCAAACGTGAGCAAAGCGCCACCCTTCAGACCGCCAGGGCTCAGGGACGAATGCCTGGCGCCACCAACCGACGTGAGCAAAGCGCCACCCTGACGCAGTACCAGCTAACCGGGTACCTGGACTCGCGCCACGAAGCGCAGGCGCCTCCAACGTGAGCAAAACGCCACCCCCCGGACCGACGAGCTCGGTGCTGGTCCGGCCATCGGCTCCAGACTTGATCACCCGAAGCGGGTGATGATTGCCCGATAGGACCGCGTTACGGTCGCGCCGAGCCCGTCGCCTCTCCCCTTCGCTCAACGGCGGCTTTCTAGGAAGCGAGATGATCGCGGATGCTGCTCAAGCAGGGGGCCGTGTGAACGCCGCGGTGGTCAACTCGGTCGCCGAGCGGCGCAGGTTCCTTGCCCCGCTCGCGCTGGCGCAGTTCATCTGCAGCTTCGCCGGCTCCAACATGAACGTGATGATCAACGACATCACGGAGGACTTGGACACGACCGTCACGGGTGTGCAGGCCGCGATCACCTTGTTCCTGCTGATCATGGCCGTCCTCATGATCCCCTGCAGCAAGTTGACCGACCGCTGGGGTCGCAAGCGCTGCTTCACCGGCGGTCTCGTGTTGTACGGGATCGGCGCGCTCCTCAGCGCGGTGTCTCCCGGCCTTGGCGTGCTCATCCTCGGCAACTCGGTGTTCGAGGGCATCGGCACCGCACTGCTCATCCCGCCGGTCTACATCCTCACCACCCTGCACTTCAGTGAGTTCACCTCACGGGCGCGCGCCTTCGGGATCATCAGCGGCATGGGCGGCATCGGCGCCGCGGCGGGGCCGTTGATCGGTGGCTTCATCACCGAGGCGATCAGCTGGCGGGCCGCGTTCGTCTTCCAGGCCGCGGTCGTCGCACTGATCGTGGCGCTGAGCCGCCGGATGAACGATCCGATCGCGGCAGACCCGTCACGCCCCTTCGACGCCGCCGGCGCGATCCTGTCGGCCACCGGCATGTTCTGCATCGTGTTCGGGATCCTGCAGGCCGACAGCAACGCCGCGGTTATGGCCGCATTCCTGGTGGCCGGTGCCGCGCTCCTCTTCTGGTTTTTGCTCCATATCCGGAGCGTCGAGCGAGCCGGCAAGGAGCCGCTGCTGTCCACCAAGTTGTTCAAGAACCAGACCTCGAACCTCGGGCTCATCACCCAGAACATTCAATGGCTGTTGCTGATGGGGACGTCGTTCGTCGTCGCGGTGTTCCTGCAGACGGTCCGCGGCTACAACGCGATCGAGACGGGCCTGATCTTCACCGCGGCGACGGTGGGCATCCTGACCTCGTCGCTGGCTGCCGAACGGCTCGCCAAGCGGCGTTCGCAGAAAACGCTGATCGTGGCCGGGTTCGTGATGACCATCGTTGGAATCGGCCTCCTGCTGGTCCTGGTTGGGACCTCATCACGCGTCATCGCCTTCGCGCCCGGGCTGTTGCTGATCGGCCTTGGCCTCGGGGTCATGCTGACGCCGTCGGTCAACGTCGTGCAGTCCAGCTTTCCCGAGCAGCTCCAGGGCGAGATATCAGGGCTCTCGCGCAGCGTCTCCAACCTCGGCTCATCGTTTGGCACCGCGATCGCCGGCACAATCCTCGTCTCTGATCTCGGCTCGGGAACCACCACCTACCGACTCGCGATGGTCCTGCTCGCCGCTGTTGGCCTCATCGGCCTTGGTGCCGCAGCCCGGCTTCCGCAAGTACGCCGACCGACTTAGACCACGGAACCCCCGCCGCAGCAGGGGTTCCAGAGATGGGCGGTCCCAGACTCGAACTGGGGACCCCTCGCTTGTAAGGCGAGTGCTCTAACCAACTGAGCTAACCGCCCGGGCCTACACAGGCTACGTGGAACTGGTTGGTCGGCGTGTGAAGGGCTAAGAGGCCGGGTAGAGAAAGAGCCACGATGCTCGACCAGCGCCAGGCCAAGCGGGATGTGTTTGTTCTTGACGGGACCTTCGGGCTCGTCGGGCGCCTCGACGGGATCCACATCGATCCCGAGGGCGAAGCTTGGGGCACCGTCCACTGCGGCACGTTTGGCGCGCGCACGCGCCTGGTCCCCCTCCGCGGCGCGCAGTGGTGGAGCGGGTATCTGCGGATCGCCTGCTCGCGCCACCAGGTGCGCACAGCCCCGGAATCCTCGGGCGACGTGCTGATTGACGGCGAAGACGCGGACACGCTGCGCGAGCACTACAGCGCCACGGCCGCCGAGGACGAGAGCGTCGAGCAGCGCTTCTTCCGGCAAGACTTCTAGCCCGGGACCCCACGACAACGGGCAGGCAGACGGGGCGCGATCATCGCGCCCCGTTCGTATTCCGGGGCGCCTACTCGGCGGCCGGGGGCGCCGCGACCGTTGCCGCTGGATCCGCCGGATCCGCGGGCGGGGCTGACGTAGGCGCCGGCGCCGGGTCAGCCGGCGGCGCTGGGTCAGCCGGCGGCGCCGGATCGGCCGGGGCGGGGGTGGGATCAGGCGCCGGCGCTGGATCGGGCGCGGGCTCCGGGACGGGCGGCGGTGCCGGGGGCGGATCGGGCACGAGCACCGGCGTGCCGGCCGGGTCCGGCGGCGGCGGCGCGTTGTCGGCCGAGGAGATCACCGGTGTGGGGTCGGCCTCGGGAGCGACGTCGGCCACCTGCGGCGCGGCGACGCGGATCGCGGCCGCAGGCTCCAGCGGCACGGCGCCGGACGCCGTCGGGGAGATGCCAGAGCCCGCCGAGCCGGCGTCGCCGGCGACCGGGATACCGGCGCCATAGACCGACAGCGGCGCGTCAGCACCCGGGCCCGCGTCCGGATGGCCGCTGCCCGTCCGGCCGAGGGTCGTGAGCTGCGGACCGCTGCCGCTGCCGGGCGTGCCGCCACCCACCGGCCGCGGGGCCAGGAACGTGAACCTGCCGCCACCGGAGCCGAGGCCGGGCAGCGCGGCCGGCGCCGCTGTGGTCCGGACACGTGGTGAGCCCGCCTCCAGCCCTGCCACCCCGCGCGCGTCGCGCACCGCGAGCGGACCGACGGCGGGGATCGCGATCTCAGGCGCGGCCCCACCCCCAGCGGCCTCCGGCCATGACGAGAAGGAGAGGATCTGCTCGCGCAGCAGGAGCGACCCGCTGGCGATGACCGCACACGCGGCGAGGACGCCGAAGGCGACCGGCGTTTGACGCTGACCCCAAAAAGCGGTCCTTTGCATTACGGGGTGTCGAACGCCACGTACTGGAACGTCGTCGGGCCTGGGTCGATCGTGCCCGCCGGGGCCATACCGATCCGGCAGGCCACGATCCGCAGCGAGTTGTTGGCGCCCGGGTTGGCGGTGACGATGATCGGGTCCGGCCAGCCCGACGTCCCCGGCGAGACCGAGACGACGTCATCGGCGATCAGGTTGTTCTGTCCCGCCGCCGACGGCTGCGGATCGGCGACGAACGCCACCTGGCAGGTGTTGGGATCGAACGCCTTGAAGTCGACCGACACCGAGCCGGTGAAGTCGCCGAGGTCGCGCGTCTGCAGACCGCCGTCGGCGATCGCCGATGCGCCGATCGAGTTGTCGGCGACCTTCGAGGCCGTCACCGAGTCCATCGCAAGCTGGCCGGAGCCGACGGCGCCGTCGGCGAGCTTGCCCGCATCCACCGCCTTGCCGGCCAATTGGCTGTTGCCGACCGCCCCATCGGCAAGCTTGGACGCGTCGACCGCCTTCGGGCCGATCGCGCTGTTGGTCACCGCGCCGCCGCGTAGCTGCGCGCTGCCGACCGACTTCGACGGCGTGGCCTTCAGCGACTTGGCTGCACGTTTGGACAGATCCTGGACCCCGAGCGTCCCGTTACGCACCTGGCGGTTGGTGATCGAGTTGCGTTTGATCGTCGATCCATCGATCAGCCGTGCCGCGGTCGCGGGGCCGTCGAGAGCGATGAAGAGGGCGAGCAGGGCGACGGCCATCGAAGCCGATGGACGGCGTGGCAGACGTTTCGACATAGACGAAGGCAGAACGGGCATCGGGATCACCGCGGGCGACAGTAGCCCGCATGGTCTGGGAACTGTGCCACGCGCAGCGGCGTCCATGGGCCGCTAGACGGAAGTTCGAGCGAGAAACTTGCAGAGAGTTTCTCACCACTAAAGTTCCTTCGTCTCTGCTGGCGGGTCGCCGCTCGCTTGTGCGGCGTCATACCCCCAAGGGGAATCGAACCCCTGCTTCGAGCGTGAAAGGCTCGTGTGCTAACCGCTACACCATGGGGGCGGGGCCAATGAGTCTAGGCTGGTTGGGCCCTCGTAGCTCAATTGGTAGAGCGCGCGCCTTTTAAGCGTTGAGGTTGTGGGTTCGAGCCCCACCGGGGGCACTGGGGAATCTGGCGCTCCCGCAGTCCTTACCGAATCGTTAGACCGCACTCAGGTGCCCTTGGGGTTCAGGGCACACCATGCTCTCAGCGGACACCGGAGGCGACGGTTCCTTGGACCGGCCGCCGCCTCTTCACCCCTCCGCTACGAGAGCAAGTGCAGTTCCTCCCCACCCTCACCGGCGGGGCGTCGCCAGGCGCCCCGCCGGCGTGAGGCGGAGCACTCCTAGTGAGAAGGACCCGTTCCATGATGCGTGCGTCATGCGGCCGGCGGGCGGTAGGACAGCTCGTCGGCCGGGACGCCGCCACGCAGGAGGTCTGAGGCCGTCCGTGCCAACGCGGCCAGCGCGACGCCCATCGGGCCCGGCCCGAAGGACACGCGCGCGATGCCGAGCTCCTGCAGCTCGGAGACCGACGGGGCGCCCGGCCGCGCGAGCACGCTGACCGGCGCGCCGATGCCGTCGACGAGCGCCTTGATCGTCTCGCGGTCGGTGACACCTGGGACAAAGACGCAGTCGGCGCCCGCGCGCGCGTAGGCCTGCCCACGGAGGATCGCCGCTTCGGGATCGTCGGCGCCGCGCAGGTAAACGTCGGTGCGCGCGTTGATGACGATCGGGACGCCTTCGGCGTCGGCACGCTCACGGGCGGCGGCGACACGCGCGCTCGCCTCCTCGGCGTCACGCAGCAGCTCGCCGCCGCGGATGCCGTCTTCGAGGTTGCAGCCGACCGCGCCGGCATCGATGGCGCGAGCGATCGTCTCGCCGACGTCGGCCGGCGTCTCGCCATAGCCGCCCTCGAGATCGGCCGTGACGGGGAGGTCAACGGCGCCGGCGACACAGCCGACAGCCGTCAGCATGCCCTCGCGGCCGATCACCTCGCCGTCGGCGAGGCCCTGGGCGGCCGCGATCGCCCACGAGGCCGTCGCGATCGCACGGCACCCGGGAACCGAGGCAACGGTGCGGGCGCTGGCCGCGTCCCAGACGTTGACGAGCACGAGGATCGCCGGGGCGAGATGGAGCTGGCGCAGCTCCTGCGCGCGGTCGCGCAGGTCGTCAGGCGAGGGCTTGCGGGCGGCGGCGGACACCGCCGCAGCGTACTAGCGCCTCGAAGCGATCTTGCCCGCTAATGCGTCCAGCAGGAGGCTGATCGAGCGCTCGAGCTGGTCGAGCGTGGCGTCCTCGACGCGGGTGACGCCGACCTGCTGGTTGAGCCAGGCGTTGATCTCACGGTGCGGACGGCGATCGCGGCGACCGAGGTCGCCGACGAGGCGATGGCGCTTGTCGCGCAGGATGTTGCGCCGCTCGAAGGCCGAGAGGCGCGAGGCGCTCACGGGCTCCTCGTCCTCGTCGTCGTCGGGGGTGGGCCCGGGCACTGCCGCCGTGAACGACGGCAGGATCGGCGACGCAGCCGCGACCACCGGCGCCCCGCCGAAGAGCGACATCTGCGAGGTCGGGGCCACATCGGCCGACAGCGCGACGAACTCCGCCACCTCGCCCTTCTCGCTCTCCGCGCGCTCGGGACGCTCGTCGAACAACTCCTCGTCGCTCTCGCGACGGCGCAGGACGTGGCGCAGCTCGCCCTCGACGTCGGTGGCGTGGCGGCGCAGGACGGGGTCGCCCGGCAGGTAGAGCCACGACATCTCGGCCGGGCGCCCCGCGATCGTCCGAACGAAGCGGCCGACGACCTGGCGGAAGATCAGCGGCGTCTTGGCCGCGCTGGCGTAGACGCCGACACGCAGCCGCGGGATGTCGACGCCTTCGGACACCATGTTGACCGCGACGATCCACTCCTCCCGCGAGTCCGTGAACGCCGCCAGCTTCTTGTGGGCGCCGGCCTCCGCGTGCAGGACCATGGTCGGGCTCTTGCCGCTGACGTCCTTGAGCAGCTTGGCGATCTTGCGCGCGTGCTCGGAGTCGGCGGCGACGACCAGGCCGCCGGCGTCCTTGTGCCCGGCGGCGCGGGCCTCGTGGAGCTTGGCGTGGGCGGCGGCGAGGATCCGCGGCAGGCCGTCGGTCAGCTCGGCGCTGATCGCGGTGCGGTAACGGCGTGAGGCCTCACGCGTGGTCAGGACGGTGTCGAACCCAGCTTCGATGACGTCGTCGCCCGAGCGCCACTGCAGCGTCCCGTCGTACGGGATGAACGTGACCGGGCGGCAGATGCCCTCGCGGACCGCCTCGGCGTAGGTGTAGGCGACGTCGGCGACCGCGACCCCCTCGCCGTCGTAGCGGACGCCCGGGATCGGCGTGGTGTCGGAGCGAAACGGCGTGCCGGAGAGCAGCAGCCAGCGCGCCGCATTGCGGAAGGCCAGCGCGAAGCCCTCGCCCCAGGCCAGCTCCTCACCGAGGTGGTGGGCTTCGTCGGCAATCACGAGCGTGCGGCCCGTGCATTGCGCGCCCCACTGGGTGCAGACCGAGGCGATCTTGGCGTAGGTGACGGCGACGCCGTGGAAGTCGCGCGGCGGGATCAGCTCGGCAGCGTCGGGTGCCAAGTTGAGGCCGAGCCGGCCGGCGGCGATCGCCCACTGACGCGTCAGCGGCGTCGTCGGGCAGACGACCGCCACGCGGTCGATGACCTTCGCCTTGAGCAGACGGTTGGCAATCTCAATGGAGGGGCGGGTCTTTCCCGCGCCCGGGGCGGCGGAGATCAGGAACGGGCCCGAATCCCACGTGCGCATCGCCTCAAGCGCGGAGACCTGCCACGCCCGCAATCCGTGTCGGGCAGTGGTCTTCGTGGCGCTCACGCGGCGGCGAAGATTGCGCGACGCGCCGGACAGAAAAAGAAGGCCCTGCTCGGAGCGAGAATCACCCGGCGACGAACGCGTCGGCTTCGACCTCGACCAGCATGCGCGGGTCGATGAAGGCGCTCACCTCGTACATCGCGGTGACCGGCCGGATCGCGCCGAAGACGCTGCCGTGAGCGCGGCCGATCTCGTCGGAGTGCGAGATGTTGGTGGTGAACATGCGGGTGCGGACGACGTCGGCGGCGGTCGCGCCGACGCGCTCCAGCGAGGCGATCACGGTGCGCAGCGCGATCGTCATCTGCTCGCCCGGCGTCACGCCCTCCACCACGCCGTGCTCGTTGACCGACGTGCACCCGGCAACCCAGACGTGCTGGCCGGCACGCACGACGCGCGAGTAGCCGACGGTTCCCTCGTAAGGGCCAGGCGGGTCCGATCCGAGACGCGTAATCTCGCTCACTAGTGACGGAAGTGACGGCGCTTGGTGAAGACCATGGCGACGCCGGCCTGCTCGGCCGCGGCGACAACCTCGTCGTCGCGCACCGACCCACCGGGCTGAATGATCGCGGTGACGCCCGCCTGGACCGCCAGCTCGGGGCCGTCAGCGAAGGGAAAGAACGCGTCGGAGGCCAGCGCGGAGCCCTTGAGGTCGTCAGCTTGGGACTTCTCGACCGACAGCCGCACGGAGTCGATG
The DNA here is from genome assembly GCA_963829185.1 of uncultured Conexibacteraceae bacterium. Taxonomy (GTDB): domain Bacteria; phylum Actinomycetota; class Thermoleophilia; order Solirubrobacterales; family Solirubrobacteraceae; genus Baekduia. The sequence continues at coordinate 393,649 of CAWHID010000003.1, read as the reverse complement.
CGGCTCATCTGGCCGGCGCCGATCCCGAGCGTGGTGAGGCCGCGGGCGAGCACGATCGCATTGGACTTCACATGGCGCGAGATGCGCCAGGCGAAGAGCAGGTCGGCCCACTCCTCCTCGGAGGGACGGCGGTCGGTGACGACCTCCATGTCCTCACGCTCGTCGCGGCTGCTGTCGCGATCCTGGATCAGGAGGCCGCCCGTGACCTGGCGGATCTCGGGCTCGCCGAGCGCGGGCAGCCGACGCTCCTGATCTTCGAGGATGCGGATGTTCTGCTTCTGGGTCAGGACCTCGAGCGCGTCGTCGTCGTAGCCGGGCGCGATCAGCACCTCGATGAACTGCTGGTGGAGCTTCTCCGCGGTGGCCTTGTCGACCTTGCGGTTGAGCGCGATGACGCCGCCGTAGGCGCTCATCGGGTCACACGCGAAGGCCTGCTCGTAGGCCTGCAGCGCGGTCGCGCCGAGCGCGGCGCCGCACGGGTTGTTGTGCTTGACGATCACGCACGCCGGGACCTCGAACTCGCGGACCATCATGCGCGCGGAGTCGAGGTCCAGGATGTTGTTGTAGGAGATCTGCTTGCCGTGGTGCTGCTTGACCTGCGACAGCACGTTCATGCGCGTTCCGACCTGGCCGTAGAAGGCCGCGCGCTGATGCGGGTTCTCGCCGTAGGGCAGGTCGACAACCTTCTCGAAGGCGCGGATCACCAGCGGCGCGAAGTCCTCGCTCTTCTCGGCGAACCAGCGGGCGATCGCGGTGTCGTAGCGCGCGGTGTAGGCGAAGGCCTCGGCGGCGAGCGACTCGCGCGTCGGCATCGACAGCGTGCCGCCGGCGTCGCGGAGCTCCTCGATGATCGCGTCGTAGGACTCGGGCTTGACGACGACCGCAGCGTAGGCGTGGTTCTTGGCCGCGGCGCGGATCATCGTCGGGCCGCCGATGTCGATGTTCTCGATGACCTCGGCCTCGCCGACGCCGCGCTTGGCGGCGGTGCGCTCGAACGGGTAGAGGTTGACGCAGACGAGATCGACGAACTCGATGTCGTTGGCCTCGGCCTGGCGCAGGTGCTCGTCGTTGTCGCGGACGGCGAGCAGGCCGGCGTAGAGCTTGGGGTGCAGCGTCTTGACGCGGCCGTCCATGATCTCGGGGAAGCCGGTGAAGTCGTCGATGGCGCGGACGTCGATGCCCGCCTCCGTCAGCGCCGCGGCGGTGCCGCCGGTGGAGACGATCTCGACACCCAGCTCGGCGAGCCCGCGGGCGAAGTCGACGACGCCACGCTTGTCGGAGACCGACAGCAGAGCACGTTGGATGCGCACGGTTCCGGGCGCGGTCGGCGCCTCGGGCGAGGTCTCGGAGGCCATGGCGCCGATGGTATTGGCTGGCGCGGGCGGGAGCCTTCGCGCGCGCGAGTGGAAAGCGCGTGTTGCGGGAAGGTCGAGGGCCATGACCGAGAGCGACCCCGCTGCGAGCTTGGAGCGCGACGCCGACGAGCTGGAGCACCGCCTCGACAAGCTCGACGACCACATCTCCGACGCGGAGAAGGCTGCTGAGCAGCGCCGTGAGGACCTCGACCCCGAGGTCGCCGGCGACTGGGAGGACACGCGCGGCACCGCGGGCCAGGGCGAAGATCCTGAGGGCGCTGGCGCGATTGATGACGACAAGCCCTCCCCCACGCCCGGCGACGCCGACGGCGGAGACGACTGACCTTCCGCCCTCCCCGCTCCGAACGCTTCACCTGTCGCGCGGTCGTGCTCGCGCGCCAGGTGAAGCGATCGGGGTGCGGGCGGGTTGGTCGTCGTCGATCGCCTGCCGGCCCCTCGCCGGGGGTGGGCCTGTTGGCGGACGGCATGCGTCCCTGAACAGGCCCACCCCGGGCGCCGGCGGACGACCGGCAGCGCCGCGAAGCGCCTACTCCGCCTCACTCCCTCGCTGCCAACAGTCCACGCCGCGCACCTCCAGCCAACGCGCGAGCTGCACGCCAACCACCTCGCGCGCAAACGATGAGACAGCGCTACGGCCCGTCGACGACGACCCGGCGCGGGTGGGCCGGGTCGCGGCGGACGGCGCCCGAGGCGATGAGGCGGACGGCCTCGGGCAGCAGCGCGTGTTCGAGCGGGCGCAACGCGTCAAGGACGCCCGCGGCGTCGGTCGCGTCGGGGAGGTCGATCGCGCGCTGCAGGATGATCGCGCCGGTGTCGACGCCCTCGTCCACGAAGTGGACCGTGACGCCGAAGACCTTGACGCCGTAGTCGAGCGCCTGCTGGACGGCGCCGATGCCGGCAAAGGCGGGCAGCAACGACGGGTGGACGTTGATGATGCGGTCGCGGAAGCGGGCGATGAAGCTCGCGTCGAGGATCGCCATGTAGCCGGCAAGCACGATGAGCTCGACGCCCTGGGCCTCCAGCCAGTCGCCGATCGCGGCGTCGCGGGCGGGACGGTCCGGGAACGCCTCGCGTGGGAAGGCGGAGGTCGGCACGTTGGCCCCGCGCGCCCGCTCTAGCGCGACCGCCTCGACCTTGTCGGAGGCGACCGCGACGATCTTGGCCTCGAAGCCGTGGACGCCGTCCAAAAGCGCCTGGAGGTTGGTGCCGCCGCCCGAGGCCAGGACGCCGACCCGCAGCTGGCCGCCCACCTCAGGCAGCCTCGACGGCGAGCGCGCCCTGGGACCCGGCCCCAGACGCCGCCGGTGCCGCAGCGGTCGCGCGCAGCACGGGCCGCGGCCCCTCGGTCTTCTCCAGCAGCCCGTCCTCCACCAGCGCGTCGATGCGGTCGACGACGACCTTGGCGCTGAGGTGCGCGTAGGTGCCGTACTCCGGCAGCCCGTCCCACGAGTTGCGGATCAGCGCCTTGGCCTGGCCACCGCGCAGCACCTCGGCCACGCGCGTGCGACCGATCGACGGCCGCGCCGTGCGGACGACCGCGAGGATCGCTTCGTCAATCGAGTCGTGCCGGGCGGTCCCGGCCACGGCGCTGCTCCCGCGGCGCGAGGCGTCGCCGGCGAGCGCGCGCGACGGTGAAGCCGGCACCAGCGACGGGTCGCACACGTCGCAGCACGGAACCTGTGGCGCGGGGGCGGCCGGGTCGCCGAAGTGCTGCAAGATCGTCGCGCGCCGGCAACCGCCCTGCTCGACGAATGCCCACACCGCGCGGTACTGCTTCCAGCGCGCCCGTTGCCCCTCGGCCGCCGACGTACGCGCCCATGCTCGCGCAGCGCCGTCGAAGGCCCCGACCACGCGCCCGCGGACCCGATCCATCGGCGAGGGCGCCGGTTGGATCACGCCCGCCCGCGCGAGATGACCGACGATCGCGCGCACGCGCTCGGCCTCCTCGTCGAGATAGGACACCGGGACGTCAAAGCGAGCGTCGACCGCCACCGATAGCAGCCGCTGAGCGACCTGCTCCAGCAGCGCGTCGGAGACCTCCGCCCGCTGGATGAAGAAGACGTGCAGCGACTTGTCGCGCTTCTCGGCGAACAAGAGCGCGCGCGCCGGTGCGCCATCGCGCCCCGCGCGGCCGGCCTCCTGGTAGTAGGCCTCGATCGACGGCGGCACGACCTCGTGGGCGACCGTCCGCACGTCGGCCTTGTCGACGCCCATGCCGAACGCGTTCGTCGCGACGACGACCTCGACCTCGCCGGCCATGAAGCGCCGCTGCGCAGCCGTGCGCTCGTTGCGGCCCAGGCCCGCGTGGTAGGCGAGCACCTCGATGCCGAGCTCGCCTCCCAGCCGCTCGGCCAGCGACTCGCAGGACTTGCGCGTGCCCGCGTAGACGATCGCCGGCCGCGCGCCCTCGTCGCCCAGCGCCGCGGCAATTCGCGCGTGCTTGTCGGCCGTCGTCGCGCACGGCACGACGGCAAAGCTTAGGTTCGGACGGTCAAAGCCCGTCGTGACCAGCGACGGCTCCTTGAGCCCTAGCCGCGCCACGATGTCGCGCGCGACCTGCGGCGTGGCCGTCGCCGTCGACGCGATCAGCGCCTTGGCGCCCAGCCACCGCGCCGCGTCGGCCAGCCGGAAGTAGTCGGGCCGGAAGTCGTGGCCCCACTGCGACACGCAGTGGGCCTCATCAACGACGAACAGGCCGATCGGCACCTCGCGGATCGCCTGGAGGAAACCGGGCGAGGAGAACCGCTCGGGCGCGACGTACAGCAGCTTCAAGGACCCGGCGCGCGCCCGTGCCAAGACCTCGGCGTTCGTCGACGCGTCCTGCTGGGAGTTGATCACCGCGGCCGCTCCAGGAGCCCGGCGCTCCAGCGCCTCGACCTGATCCTGCATCAGCGACACGAGCGGCGACACGACGATCGTCAGGTCCTCGCGCACCAGCGCCGGCAACTGGTAGCAGAGCGACTTGCCCGCGCCCGTGGGCATCACGACCAGCACGTCATGACCGGCAACGGCCGCGGCCACCGCATCCTCCTGGCCGGGACGGAAGCGGTCAAAGCCGAAGTGCTCGTGAAGGGCGGCGTGGAGATCCATCAGGGGCGCCGGACCTTAGCGACGCTCCCGGAGGCCTCCGCGCCGCGTAGCCCTCCCGGCACGGAACCTCCGCGCTTCCGTCACACCCCGGCGCGCGCCCGTGATGCCGCCCGTTAACGACAACGGCCCGCGACGATCGCGGACCTCTCCCTCAGTCCTGTGCCGGCGTGGCTACGCGGCTTTCGGCCGATTCGGGGACTTCGTGGAGCCTGCGCGGACCAGATCCCGCATCGCGCTGGAACCACGGACCGCCTCGCGATCCGGACGCGTCGCCTTGATGCCAACGCTCTTGGTCGACACGGGCATGATCTTGAAAAGCCCTCGCTTGGTCATGCTGGCTACCACGGTAGTGCATCGACACGACGGTATGAGCGATGCACGCGCGTTCCCATAATGATCGTCCACCAGGCCCAGAAGCTCAAGCGGTGGCGCAGATCTTGCCGGCTCGCTCTTCAACCCTCGGGTCCGTCGGCCGCATAGCTCTCGGTCTTCTTGCGATTCCGCACATCTGACCACAGCCACGTTCGCAGAAGTCCGATCACGAGGATCGCTGCCAGCACGGTGGCCACCGCGGCGATCCTGTGGACCCACGTGGACTGGCCCTGCGTCAGTGGCTCGACCCCTAACAACGCTGAGACCGCCACCGAGCAGATAGCCACGCCGAGACCGCAGAGGCGCACACCGACCAAGAGCCGGCGCGCAAAGGCGTGCTCGCCGGGACGGAGGAGGTAGGCGGCGAGGATCGCCGGGAAGACGAGCAACACCGCCGAGAACGTTTGGCGATCGAGCGCGGCGAGATGCTCGGCGGCAACCCACAGCAGTGCGGTGAGCATGACGGACGCCGTGGTCGCGGCAACGAGCACACCGGAGGCGGGAGATCGAAACCGCACTTCCACCGAGCCCGTGTCGCCGCGGGCCTGAAGCAGCTCCTTGGCCACCCGTTCGCGCTTTGTCTTCTCCGGATTGAGCGGCGACAGCACACGGGGCGACACGTTGATCGTGGCTCGCGGCTTGTTGTACACGCTGCGCAGTGACACCACCGTGTCCCGGCCCGGTTGTCCGGCGTCGTACTGCTCAGCCCGCACGGAAACCGACGTCATCTCGACGTCCGCCGGGGCGACCACCTCCACGTGCGTGCTCCGCGCCCATCCGATCTGCAGCGCCGGGATGCTCTGGCGCTTGTCGGCCCAGCCCACTGACGCCAGGCAGCTCTGCACCCAGCGCACCAGCCCGTTGCCGTCGCGCTTGCCGCGCCAATAGTTCGGAATGTCCCATTCGGCCTTCAACAGCCGGTCGACGCCCGGCTGATAGGTGATCGGAATCAGCATCAGGAAGCCGCCCGCAAGGTCGCGAACGACCGCCTTGGTCTCGTCCTCCTTGGTCAACACAGTGCCCAGTGGCCCAGCCAGCGCGTGGGCCAGGACCTCGTCGGTAGGCACCGCGGCGGGGCTGTTGGGCGCCATGACGACGTTGGTGAGCTCCTTCTCCAGGAAGGGGAACACGCTCGCGCACTCGCTCACCGTGAGCCGTTCGGCCGCCAAACCACGCACGAGCGGAAGGAGCCCTGCCACGGCGAGGGCTCCGTTGTCGGCCGTGGGCAGCATCGTGAGGCGACGTCCGTCCTCGTCGAACGCTGTGAACTGGTCCAGCGTCTCCTTGGCGGGGAGGTAGAGCGGAATGTAGATCCGCTCCCCGGCCGCAGGAGCGGTCGTCGACCAGAACCAGTCGGCATCGGGAAGCATGAAGTCGACGCTCATCCGTTGCTGGATCGTCGTGTCGTTCACATAGCTGACGACGATCCTGCGACGGCGCACCCACTCAGGGAAGTTCAGGGCGAGCTGAACCGCGATCACCCCGAGATCCTCCGGATCCAGCGCGGTCCGGCCACTCAGGACCGTTCTCTGGCCGTGACGATGCTTGAGGATGTCCTGCCAGAAGCTCACCGCTCAAATCTAGGCGGTGGATCGGACCCCGACCGTCACACCCCGGCGCGCGCCCGTGATGCCGCCTCGCGCGCGGCCACGCGCGCGCGAATCGCTTCGACCACAGCCGGGTCAGACTTCTCGACCGAGCCCGCGTCAAACGGCGGCTGCGGGTCGTACTCGATGCCGAGCTGGATCGCCTTGGCGACCTCGTCGCCGGCGATCCGCGCTGCCAGCGTCAGCGCCATGTCGATCCCGGCCGACACGCCGGCCGCCGTGACGACCTTGCCCTGCTCGACGACGCGCTGCCCGGTGGGCTCAGCGCCGTACTGGCGCAGGGTCTCCAGCTCCAGCCAGTGCGACGTCGCGCGCAGCCCGTCGAGAATCCCAGCGGCGCCGAGCAGCAGCGAGCCGGTGCAGACCGACGTCGTCCACTGCGACGTCGCGTGAACCGCGCGCAGCCAGTCCAGCCAAACCGCATCGGTGGTCAGCGCGCGCGTGCCCACGCCGCCCGGCACGACGAGGACGTCCGGGGCCGGCGCGTCGGCTAGCGACGCCTCGGCGATCACGGTCAGCATGCCGTTGTCGGTACGCACCGGCCCAGCCTCACGGCCGACGAAACGCACGCGGCCACCGATCCGCGACAGCACCTCGTAGGGACCGATCGCATCGAGCGCGGTGAAGTCGTCGTAGATGGGGATGACGATGTCCAAGGGCATGACGAGGAGGGCTCCGATGTTGTTGTAGGACTAAGCTGCGGCCGACTGGAAGCGGTCGCGATAGGCGGCAGGCCCGACCCCAAGCCGGCGATGGAAGACACGGCGCAGGACCTCGGCGCTGGCGAAGCCGGCAGCGCGCGCTGCGACGTCAACCGCGGCGCCGTCCTCCAACAGCGTCCGCGCGCGTTCCACACGCAGCGCCTCGACGTAAGCCGCCGGCGTCAGGCCCGTCTCCGCGCGCCACGCGCGCGTGAAGTGCCGCTCCGACAGACAGGCCTGCCGCGCGAGCGCGCTCACCGACAAGTCGGCGTCGAGGTGGTCGACCATCCACGCCTGCAGGTCGCGCAGCGGCTCGCGCGTCGCGCTCGCCAACTGCATCGCCAACCCAGCGCTGAACTGCGCCTGCCCGCCCGGACGCTTGAGGAAGAGCACAAGCCAGCGCGCTGCCTCCAGCGCAATCTCGCTGCCGAGGTCCTCCTCGACGAGCGCCAGCGCAAGGTCCATCCCCGCGGTCACGCCCGCCGAGGTCCAGACATCGCCGTCGCGCACGTAGATCGGCGTGTCCTCGACGGCGACCGCGGGATGGCTGCGTGCCAGCGCACGGCAGTAGGCCCAGTGCGTCGTCGCCCGGCGGCCGTCGAGCAAGCCCGCCGTCGCCAGCGCGAACGCGCCGGTGCAGACCGAGGTGACCCGCTGCGCACGCGGCGCCGCGGCGCGGAGCCAGGCGATCGCGGGGTCGTCGGTGCCCGCATCGCGCGCAGCCGAGCCGCCGGCAACCAAGATGGTGTGGAACGTCCCGCGCGGCGACGGCAGCTCGCCCGCGCTCAGCGTCAGCCCGTTGGAGAGCGCGACGCCTCCGCCGCCCGGCGTGACGACCTCGACCTCATATCCACGACCGAGATCCCGCTGCGCCGCGATCCGCGACGCGGCCTGAAACACCTCGACCGGCCCGAGCACATCGAGCGACTGCGACGACTCCAGAACCACGACGACCACGCGCATGCACCCATCGTCGCGCCTTATCGCGATGGCGGCAAGGACGCCTACCCCACGATCTCAGACGAAGATCCCATGAGGCGGTGGTGCCTCCTCGCGGGCGGTGGGCCCGTTGGCGGACGGTGAGCGTCCGGAAACAGGCCCACCCCGAGGCGCGCGGCGAGGCGGTCCGCTCAGGCCTGCGTGGTCAGCAGCGGCAGCTCGAAGGCATCCTTCGACTGCCCCGCCTCGGTATCCGGCAGCGGGTACTCGCCGCTGAAGCAGGCGTCGCAGTGATCGGCGCGCTCGCCGTTGACCGCCTCGTAGACGCCCTCCAGCGACAGGTACGCCAGCGAGTCGACGCCGAGCTCGGCCGCGATCTGCTCTGGAGTCCGCTCGTGCGCGATCATCTCCTCGCGCTTGCTCATGTCGATGCCGTAGAAGCACGGGTGCTTGATCGGCGGCGCCGAGATCCGCATGTGGACCTCCAGCGCGCCCGCGTCGCGGAGCATCTGGACGATCTGGCGCGTGGTGTTGCCGCGAACGATCGAGTCATCCACGACAACTAGCCGCTTGCCGCCCACGACCTCGGGCAGCGGGTTGAACTTCATCCGCAGGCCGTGCTTACGCAGCTCCTGGCCCGGCTGGATGAACGTCCGCGCGACGTAGCGGTTCTTGATCAGCCCGTCGTCCTGCGGCAGGCCGGCGGCGCGCGCGAAGCCGCGAGCAGCAGGGCCACCCGAGTCGGGCACCGCGATGACGAGGTCGGCGGTCGGCGCCGGGGCCTCACGCGCCAGGATCTCCCCCATCCGGCCACGGGCGACCTGCAGCCGCGTGCCGTTCATCTGCGAGTCGGGCCGCGCGAAGTAGATGTACTCGAACACGCAGAACGCCTGGCGCTCGCCGGTGACGACCTGCTGGGTGCCGATGCCCTTCTCCGACAGCGTCACGACCTCGCCCGGGAGCACGTCGCGCAGCAGCTTGGCGCCGATGATGTCGAACGCGCACGACTCCGATGAGACGGCGTAACGATCGCCCAGCTGGCCGAGCGAGAGCGGGCGCAGGCCGGCCGGATCGCGGAAGGCGACGACCTTGTCCTTGGTCATGACAACCGTCGAGAACGCGCCCTTTAGGCGCGGCAGCACGGCGGCGACCGCGTCCTCGAGCTTCTCGGCCGGATGCGTGGAGATCAGCGCGGCGATGATCTCGGAGTCCGACGTCGAGGTGAACTGCACGCCCTTGGCACGCAGCTCGGCATGGAGCTCGACGGCGTTGATGAGGTTGCCGTTGTGGGCCAGCGCGAGCTCGACGTTCCCGTTGGTGCCCGCGCTGCGGTGCACGGGCTGGGAGTTCTCCCACTCGTTGGAGCCGGTGGTCGAGTAGCGGACGTGGCCGATGGCCAGGTCGCCCGCCAGGGCACGGAGGTCGTGCTCCTTGAAGACCTGGTTGACCAGGCCCAGCGCGCGCTGCGTGATGATGTAGCCACCGCGGTCGGCTGCGGCGATGCCCGCCGACTCCTGGCCACGATGCTGCAGGGCGTAGAGGGCGAAATAGGCCAGGCGCGAGACGTCGTGCTCGGGGGCGTAGATCCCGAAGACGCCGCACTCGTCGCGCGGGCCGTCGCGCTCGTCCAGAAGAGTGTTCTGCTCGGTCATGAGGACCGCCTCGTCGACAGGTGCGAGGTCGAGAGGACGCGGCGGCACGGCGGAGGGTAGCAATGCCCGCGGTCAGTCCAGACGTGCCTCTTGAAGATCGAGATCGCGCTCGACCGTTCTCAGCGCATCTTGCGAGATCTCGCCGCGGGCGTGGAGGTCGTAGAGCGCCGCGCGTTCGGAGCGCAACAGCTCCTCGCGCAGGCGCTCGAACGCCTCGACCTGCTCGCGATCGCTGTCGCCGGTCTCGTCCTGTGGCGCACGCGAGTGGTCGAGACGCGCCTCGTACAGCTCGCGCAGATGCGCGGTGGCGCGCTCGTCCTCGTGCTCCATCTCGTCCAGGCGCGCGAGCGCGGCCTCGGCGGCGGCCGCACGCGCACGCGCCTCGTCGGCGGCCTCGTCAGCCTCGTCCCGACCGAGGCCCGTCGCGCGGATCAGCGCCGGCAGCGTCAGGCCCTGGACGAGCAGCCCGAGCACGATCACGCAGAAGACGGTGAAGACGATCAACTCACGCTGCGGGAAGCCGCCGCCGGCATCGATGTCGGCCGGGATCGCCAGCGCCGCGGCCAGCGAGACCGCCCCGCGCATCCCTGACCAGCCGGCGACCAGCCGCGCGCCCGGACCGAGCTCCGGCGGCTCCTCGCGCGACTCGCCCGGGATCAGCCGACGCAGGAGCGGACCGACCGAGAACATCCACGCCACGCGCAGCCCGAGGACTACGGCCATCGTGACCGCGACCGTCAGCGTGACGCGGCCTGCGTCGAGTCCCTCGATCCCCTGCGCGACATCGCGGAACTGCAACCCCATCAACAAGAACAGCGTCGACTCGAGCATGAAGATCAACGCGTTCCAAAAGCCCTGGGCCTCGATCCGCGCGGTCGCGCTGAAGAAGCCGTCGCTGCGCGCGCCGAGGTAGAGACCGACGGAGACGGCCGCGAGGATGCCGGACACGCCGAGCGCCTCGGACGCGATGTAGGCGGCGTAGGGCGTGAAGAGCGACAGCGTGATCTCGATCGGCGCGTCGTCGATCCGGGCACGCATCACGCTGACCAGCCAGCCGACCGCGAGGCCGATCGCCACGCCGCCCGCGCCCGTGGCGACCAGCTGCCAGGCGCCGTCCAGCAGCGAGAAGGTCCCGCTGACGGTCGCGCCGACCGCCAGCCGATAGAGCACCAGGCCGGTGCCGTCGTTGATCAGCGACTCGCCCTCGATGATCGCCGAGAGCTGCGGCGACACCCGCAACCGCTGCATGATCGCCACAGCGGCCACCGGGTCGGTCGGCGCCAGGATCGCGCCGAGCACGAAGCCCTCGGCCCAGCCGAAGCCCGGCACGAGCAGCTTGACCGCGACGGCGACCGCAACCGTCGATGCTGCGACCAGGCCGGTCGCCAGGATCCCGATCCGCCGCGCCTCGGCCCGCAGCTCGCGCGGCGAGGAGTTGAAGCCCGCGCCGTAGATCAACGGCGGCAGGAAGATGAAGAAGATCAGGTCCGGATCGAGGTCGACCGCCGGCAGCCCCGGCACGAGCGCGACGAGGACACCGCAGGCAACCAGGACGATTGGCGACGGCAGCCCGATGCGTCGGGCCGCGCCGGCCAGGACGGTTACAGCCCCGAGCAGGCCGACGAGGATCTCCGCGTTTCGCATTCCCCGACGGGGCTACCCAGCTGGAGTGCGACCTACGGGAACAGCGGCGCGAGCGCGCCGTTGGCTTCGCGTAGCTCGGCCAGCGACCAGCGCTCGCCCAGCGAGGAGACCGCGATCTCCAGGTGCTCGCCGCCGACGGTGCCGAAGATGTCGAGCGGGATCTGCTCGCCAAGGCGCTCCAGCGCCTCACGCGGGCCCGAGACGACGAAGCCGCCGGAGCGCTCGCCGAAGAGCGTGGTCCAGACGTCCTCGGTGTCGCCGAGATCGAGCGATGCCCCGAGGCCACCGGCGAGCGCTGACTCGGCCACCGCGACCAGGAAGCCACCTTCGGCGATGTCGTGGGCGCTGGAGAGCTCGCCGGCGCGAACCGCCTCGCGGATCGCCTCCAGCGTCGCGGCGACGTGAGCGATGTCGATCTCCGCCAATCCGTCGGGCAGCGCCTCGCCGCGCAGCTTGGCCAGCTCGCTGGCGGCCAGCGACGGGTCGGCGTTCCAGCCGGCGAGCGCGATCGCGTCGCCGGCTTGGGCGAAGCCGAGACGCCCGGCACGCGTGGCGTCGGGCAGCACGCCGACCATGCCGACGACGGGCGTCGGGTAGATCGGGCCGTCCGCTCCCTCGTTGTAGAGCGAGACGTTGCCGCCGACGATCGGCGCCTCCAGCGCGCGGCATGCGTCGCCGAGGCCACGGACGGCCTCGGTCAGCTGCCAGGCGATGTGGGGCTTCTCGGGGTTGCCGAAGTTGAGGTTGTTGGTCGTGCCCAGCGGCTGGGCGCCCACACACGCGAGGTTAGCCGCGCACTCCAGGACGTTGCCGACCGTGCCCCAATAGGGGTCGGCGGCGACGCGGCGGCCGTTGCCGTCGATCGAGGTGGCAATCGACGGGGCATCCTCGCCCATGTCGTAAAGGTGCAGGACGGCCGCGTCGGCCTCCTCGGGCCGGCGCACCGTGCGCGACTGCACGATCGCGTCGTACTGCTCGAAGAGCGGACGGCGCGAGGCGAGGTTTGGCGAGGACAGCAGCGCGAGCAGTGTCTCGCGCACGTCGGCTTCCAGCCCGAGCTGCGCGGCCGGCGCGGGGTACAACCCGCTGGCCGGCTTCTCCGGCGCCAGGTCGTAGAGCGGTGCGTCGTCGACCAGGCCTGTGACCGGCATGTCGCCGACGACCTCATCGCCGCGCAGCACCCGGAAGCGATTGCCCTCGGTGACGGTGCCGATCGCGGTGCCGTTGACCTCCCACTTCTCGCACAACGCCAGCACCGCGTCGACCTTGCTCGGCTCGCAGACGCAGAGCATCCGCTCCTGCGACTCCGACACCATGATCTCGAACGGCTCCATGTCGGCCTCGCGCAGCGGGACCTTGGCGACGTCGAGGTCGAGGCCGACCTCGCCCTTGGCCGCCATCTCGGAGGCGGCGCTCGTGAGCCCCGCCGCACCGAGGTCCTGCAAGGCCACCAACAACCCGGAGGCCAGCAGCTCCAGCGAGCACTCCAGGAGCTTGGACTCCTCGAACGGGTCGCCGACCTGCACCGAGGGGCGCTTGGTCTCGTCCTCGGCGTCGAGCTCGGCCGAGGCGAGCACCGAGGCACCGCCGATGCCATCACGGCCCGTGGATGCGCCGAACAACACGAGGACATTGCCAACGCCGGCCGCGGCGCTGCGGATCATGTCGTCGGTTCGAGCCAGGCCGATGGCCATCGCGTTGACCAGGCAGTTGGTCTCATACGGCGCCTCGAACACGACCTCGCCGCCGACGGTCGGCACCCCGATCGAGTTGCCGTAGTGGCCGATGCCGGCCACCGCACGGTCGAGCAGGTAGCGCGAGCGCTCGGAGTCGGGCTCGCCGAAGCGCAGCGAGTCCAGGATCGCGATCGGCCGTGCGCCAAGCGCGAAGATGTCGCGCAAGATCCCGCCGACGCCGGTCGCGGCGCCCTGGAAGGGCTCGACGGCGCTCGGATGGTTGTGGGACTCGACCTTGAAGGCGACCGCCCAGCCGTTGCCGACGTCGACGGCGCCGGCGTTTTCCCCCGGGCCCATGACGACCGCGGGGCCCTCGGTCGGCAGCGTGCGCAGCAGCTTCTTGGAGTGCTTGTAGGCGCAGTGCTCGCTCCACAGCAGCGAGAACATCGCCAGCTCGACCTCGTTGGGCTCGCGCCCGCCCAGCTCCTCGATGACCATGGCGTACTCGTCGCGCGTCAGCCCCAGCGCGACGGCTTGCTCGATGCCGGGCAAAGCGACGGTCCCCTCAGGCGACGGCGACACGGGCCATCCCCTCAAAGAGCTTGAGACCGTCGGCCGAGCCGCCGGTCAGGACGTCAACCGCGTGCTCGGGATGCGGCATCAACCCCATGACGTTGCCTTGGGCGTTGGTCACGCCGGCGATGTCGTCCTGGGAGCCGTTGAAGTTGTGGCCCTCGGCGTAGCGCAGCACGACCTGCTCGTCGGCCACCTCGCCGAAGAAGCAGCCGGTCGTGTGCTTGGCCGGGATCGACAGGCGCTGCCCGACCTCGCAGGTGGAGGTAAACGGCGTGCCCGTCGTCTGAACCTCGAGCTCGACCTGCCGGCAGACGAAGCGGAGGTCCTTGTTGGGCAGCAGCGCACCGGGCAGCAGGCCCGCCTCGCAGAGGATCTGAAAGCCGTTGCAGATGCCGAGCACCGGGCCGCCGGCGTTGGCGAACGCGATGACCGACTCCATCACCGGCGAGAAGCGCGCGATGGCGCCCGCGCGCAGGTAGTCGCCGTAGGAGAAGCCGCCGGGGACGACGATGCCGTCGACGCCCTGCAGGTCGCTGTCGCCGTGCCAGAGCGCGACGGGCTCGGCGACCTTCGACACCGCCAGACGCGCGTCGGCGTCGTCGCAGGTGCCGGGAAAGGTGACGACGCCGAGCTTCACGACGTCGGGGCGGGCTCGACCGCCTGGATCTCGTAGTCCTCGATCAGCGGATTGGCGAGCAGCTTGCGACACATGTCGTCCAGCTGCGCCTCGTCGGCCACATCGAGCTCCACGAGCCGGCCGACGTGCACGTTGGCCACGCCGCCGAAGCCGAGCGCCGGCAGCGCGCGCTCGACAGCGACGCCCTGCGGGTCGAGGATGCCGGCCTTGGGCCGGATCAGCACCCGGGCCCTCATGCCGCGGTCCTCGCGACCCAGGCATCGAACGGCTCGCCCGTGATCAACTCATAGGCCTCGACGTACTTCGCGCGCGTCCCGGCAACGACGTCGTCCGGGACCGCCGGCGCGGGCGGCGCCTTGTCCCAACCGGTGCCCGAAGCCCAGTCGCGGACGTACTGCTTGTCGAAGCTCGGCTGGCCGTGGCCGGGCTCGTAGCCGTCGGCAGGCCAGTAGCGCGAGGAGTCCGGCGTCAACGCCTCGTCGCCGAGGATCAGCTGGCCATCGGGATCGAGACCGAACTCGAACTTCGTGTCGGCGAGGATCACCCCGCGCTCGGCGGCCAGATCGGACGCGAAGGAGTAGAGCGCGATCGAGATGTCGCGCAGCCGGCCGGCAAGCTCGCGGTCACCGAGAATCTCGGCGGCCTGCTCGAAGTCGATGGCCTCGTCGTGGCCCTCTTCGGCCTTGGTCGACGGCGTGAAAATCGGCATCGGAAGCTTCTCGGACTCGCGCAGCCCAGGCGGCAGCTCGATGCCCGAGACCTTGCCGGTGGCCTGGTAGTCCTTCCAGCCCGAGCCGGTGATGTAGCCGCGCACGACGCATTCGACCGGCAACATCTTCAGCTTGGTGACGGCCATGGCACGGCCGCGGACCGAGTTCGGAACGCCCTCGGTCGACGAGATGTAGTGGTTGGGCACGATGTGCCCCGTCTTGTTGAACCAGAAGGCGGAGATGCCGGTCAGGACGCTGCCCTTGTCCGGAATCCCGTTCGGGTGCACGACGTCATAGGTCGAGATGCGGTCGGAGGCGACCAGCAGCAAGCGGTCCCCTAGGTCGTAGATCTCACGGACCTTGCCGGAGGCGACAAGGGGCAGGTCGAGGTCAGCGGCGGCGGTCACGCCCTGAAGGTATCGAAGGGCGCGGGCGAGATGAGTGCCGGTTCAGCCCGACTTTGCGGAGACTTCGCGCACCATCGTGCACGGATCTGCCGCGATGCCCGGGAGCGGGTCCTGCCCGGCGCGCAAACCGCACAGGACGACATCGAGGTAGCGCGCCCACGCGGCCTCGCAGAGCAGCATCCCCGGCATCGGCCGGATCGCCGCGCCGAGCATCTTGATCGCCGTCGAGATGTCGCCCGGCTCGACGCCCTCGCGCAGGACGCCCGCGGCCCTCGCCGGCTCCACGACGCGGCCGACCGCCGCGAGCATCCGGTCGGTCAGCTCGACCGGCGGGCTGTCGCCCGTGAACCGCGCCGCGATCGCGTCGAAGAAGGCCGCGTTGTGGGCCTGCGTCGACATGTTGTACATCAAGAACTCGCGCAGCCCTTCGAGCGGATCGGCAGCCTGTGCCGCCTCTTCGGCCGCGGCCTCGACGTCGTCCACGAAGCCTTCGAGGACCGCGAGTACCAGCGCGTCCTTGGTCGGAAACCGGCGAAAGAACGTGGCCTTGCCGACGCCCGCGCGGCGGACGATCTCCTCGACGCCAACATCGAGCCCGCGCTCGGCGAACGCGGCGCGGGCGGCCTCGAGGATGCGCTCCAGATTGCGCCGCGCGTCGGCACGCAGGGGGAGGGCATCCGAGACCGTCATGGCGTGCACGGTACCAGTTCAGCACCCAACCGGACCATTCGGTCCGAAAATATGGACCAGACGGTCCGGTTGTGTGTTACGGTCATCCGGACCACGCGGTCCACTTGCTCCTCGACCCTCTCCTCCTCCCCATATGTCCTCATCTCCCGCACCAGAAGCGCCCACCCGCCACTGGCTCCTCGCCGTGGTCGTCGTCTGCCTCGCACAGTTCATGGTGGTGTTGGACGCGACGATCACCAACGTCGCGCTGCCCGCCATCCAGTCCGATCTGGACTTCTCCTCCGCCGACCTGCAGTGGGTCGTCAACGCCTACATGCTGGTCTTTGGCGGGTTTCTCGTGCTCGGCGGCCGCGCCGGCGATCTCCTCGGGCGCCGGCGGATGTTCGTCATCGGCGTGTCGCTCTTCACCGTGGCCTCGCTGCTCGATGCGCTGGCGACCTCGCCGGGCATGCTCGTCGGCGCCCGTGCGCTGCAGGGCCTCGGCGCGGCGCTCGTCTCCCCCGCCGCGCTGAGCATCATCACCACGACCGTCCCTGAAGGCCCCGACCGCGCCAAGGCGCTCGGTGCCTTCGCCGCGATCTCCGGCGGCGGCGGCGCGGTCGGCCTCGTGCTCGGCGGCTTGCTCGTCGACGCGCTCGCCTGGCAGTGGGTCTTCCTCGTCAACTTGCCCGTCGGCCTTGCGACGCTGGTGCTCGCCCTGCGCGTCGTGCCCGAGTCGCGCGCCGGTGACCGTACGGGCGGCTTCGATCTGGCCGGTGCCACGCTCGTCACCGCCGGCACGGTGCTGTTGACCTACACCATCGTCAAGGGCCAGGAGTTCGGCTGGACCAGCGCGAAGACGCTCGGTCTCGCCCTGGGCGCCATCGGGCTCCTGGGCGCCTTTGGGCTCGTGCAGACACGGCGCGCCGCGCCACTGGTCCGGCTGTCGATCTTCCGAGTCCGCACGCTGGCTGTCGCCAACGCGGCGACGGTCCTGCTGATGGGCGGCATGTACGCGCTCTTCTACTTCGGCTCGCTCTACTTCCAGCAGATCAAGGGCGACAGCGCGCTCCAGACGGGGCTCGCGTTCCTGCCGATGTCGATCGGGATCATCACCGGGTCGGTCATCTCGCAGCGGCTGCTTGCGCGCTTCGGCGTCAAGGCGGTCCTGGCAGGCGGCCTGGGCATCGGCACGCTCGGCCTGCTGTGGATGACGATGCTGACGCCCGACAGCTCCTACGTCGGCGGCTTTTTGCCCGGCGTGGCCCTGCTTGCGCTGGGGATCGGCAACGCGTTCGTGCCGCTGACGCTGATCGCGACCGGCGGCGTCGCGCCCGACGACCAGGGGCTCGCGTCCGGGCTGTTCACCACCTCCCAGCAGCTCGGCGGCGCAATCGGCCTGGCGATCCTGACGACCGTGGCCAACTCGGCGACCGACGGCGCCGGCGGGTCGGGAGCCGACGCGCTGGTGCACGGCTACACGACGGCGTTCGCCGTGGGCGCCGGGCTGCTCGCCCTCGCGGCCGGCGTGGTCACGCTCCTGCTGCGCTCGCGCGAGGCCGACGCGAGCGCCGCGGCGGCCGAGGGCGTTGAGGCGTTGGCGGTGGCTTAGGCGGTCGGGCCCGACGCCGTGGGGGTGGGCCTGTTTGCGGACGCCAGCGGTCCGCGGACGGGCCCACGCGCACTCCGGGATGTCGCACGGCCAGCGGTGGGCCCGTCTCGGGACGGCATGCGTCCGGAAACGGGCCCACCCCGCCCAGCGGCAGCGCCACCCCCGCACGGACTACGAGAGCGTGTCGAGGCGCCCGACGATCTCGGCCGCGTGCTTGGTGTAGTGCCCCAAGTCGAAGATGACGTCCAGATCGAGGCCGAGCTCCGGCTCGGCCTCCAGCAGCGAGCGCAGCGGCGTGCGCGTGTCCCATGCTTGCTGCGCGGTGCGCTGGGCGATGCGGTAGGCCTCGTCGCGCTGCAGGCCACCGGCGACGAGCGCCAGCAGCACCCGCTGAGAGAACAGCGCGCCGTAGGTCAAGTCGATGTTCTCGCGCATGCGATCGGCGTGCACGACCATGCCGCGCGCCAGGCGCGTGGCGAGCGCCTGCATGTAGTCCAGCGCGATCGTCGCGTCGGGCAGCACGACGCGCTCGGCGCCGGAGTGCGAGATGTCGCGCTCGTGCCAGAGCGCCACGTCTTCGACACCAACTTGCGCGTAGCCGCGCAGGACGCGCGCCAGCCCGGTGATCCGCTCCGACACGATCGGGTTGCGCTTGTGCGGCATCGCGCTCGACCCCTTCTGGGCGCCGGCGCGAAACGGCTCCTCGACCTCGCGGACCTCGGTGCGCTGCAGGTGGCGAAACTCGGTGGCGAAGCGCTCCAGGCCGGCACCCGCCAGCGCGATCGCCTGCAGCAGCTCGGCGTGACGGTCGCGGGCGACGACCTGCGTGGAGACCGGCTCGGCCTCCAGGCCCAGGCGCGCGAGCACGCGGCGCTCGAAGTCCGGCGAGGTCGCGCTGTAGGTCCCGACCGCGCCCGAAACCGCGCCGACGCTCACCTGGTCAACCGCGCGCTCCAGCCGCTGCAAATTGCGATCGGCCTCGAACGCGAAGCCCGCGAGCTTGATGCCGAAGGTCGTCGGCTCGGCGTGCACGCCGTGGGTGCGCCCAACGCAGACGGTGTCGACCTGCGCGCGCGCCTGCTCGATCAAGGCATCGCGGTACTCACGCGCGCCGGCGAGCAGGATGTCCCCCGCCTTGCGCAGCTGGACGCCCAACGCGGTGTCCAGGACGTCAGAGGACGTCAGGCCATAGTGGATCCAGCGACCGGCCTCACCCGCGCTGGCAGACAGGACGTCGACGAACGCGGCGACGTCGTGGTCGGTGATCTTCTCGCGCTCCTGGACGGCCTCGACCGTGAAGGTCGCATGCGCGATCGCCTCCAGGTCCTCGGGCGTGGGGCCGTCGGTCTCCAACGCGCAGGCGACCTCCACCTCGCGCCAGCTCTCCAGCTTGGCCTCGTCGGTCCAGACGGCCCCGATCTCGGGACGGGTATAGCGCTCGATCACGCGGCCGAGTCTATGGAGCGATCGCGGCGCGCCGCCGTGCGGTTATGCGCGCAGGATCCGCAGCGCGAGGTGGCCGGCGTTCTTGGCGTTGTCCAGGCCGACGGCCGCAACTGGAACGCCCGGCGGCATCTGCACGACCGACAGCAGCGCGTCCAGACCGCCCGCTGCCGACAACCGGCTGGAGAGCGGCACGCCGATGACCGGCAGGTCGGTGTGCGCGGCGGCGACGCCCGGCAGTGCGGCGCTCAGGCCCGCGCCGGCAATGATGACCTTCAGCCCACGCATCCGCGCGTTCTTGCAGTAATCGGCGACCGTCTCGGGGTCGCGGTGCGCGGACATGACGCGGGTCTCGGAGCGCACGCCGCCCTCCTCCAGCACCTTCGAGGCGCCGGCCATGGTGTCCATGTCGGATTGCGACCCCATGATGATCCCGACGAGCGGCGCGTCGGGCTCGGTGGCCTCCAACTGCGTCAGCGTCTGGGGCTCGGTGGTCGTTGCTGGCTGGGGCTGCTCGGTCATGTGCTCACGCGCTCCACGGCGCGCTGGGCGATGTCTCGCCGCAGCTGGCGCCGGTCGAACTGAATCAGGTCCGCGGCAGCATAGGCACGATCGCGGGCGACCGTAGGGTCGGGCCCCAGCGCGGTCACGTTCAGGACGCGTCCACCGGCGGTGACGATCGCCCCGTCGTCGGCTCGCGCGGTGCCCGCGTGGATGACCTCGGCACCAGCGCCGGCCGCGGCGTCCAGGCCCGAGATGACGTCGCCCGACGAGGACGAGGCCGGGTAGCCGCCGCTGGCGAGGACGACCGTCACCGCCCAGTCGTCGCCGAACTCCATCGTGGTGCCCTCCAGGCCGCCAGGGCGGGTGGCCGCGACGAGCGTCGCGAGCAGGTCGCTGCGCAGGCGCGGGAGGACGACTTGGGTCTCGGGGTCGCCGAAGCGCACGTTGAACTCGATGACTTGCGGGCCGTCATCGGTGAGCATCAACCCGGCATAGAGGACGCCGTGGAAGGGCGTGCCGCGCTCACGCAGCAGATCGACGACCGGCTGGTGGACCGCCGCCACGAGCTCGTCGGGATCCGGAGCGCCGGGGACTGGACTGTAGGCGCCCATGCCACCGGTGTTTGGGCCCTCGTCGCCGTCGAAGATGCGCTTGTAGTCCTGAGCGGAGACCATCGGGACGGCGCGCTCGCCGTCGCAGATGGCAAAGAGCGACAGTTCCTCGCCGGCGAGGAACTCCTCGACGACGACGGCGCCCGCGCCGAAGCGGCGCTCCTCGAGCATCTCGACCAGGGCCGCGCGCGCGGTCGCCTCGTCGGGCGCCACGACGACGCCCTTGCCGGCGGCCAACCCATCGAACTTGATGACGGTCGGGTAACGACCGTCGATCGCCTCCATCCCCGCGTCGACGGTCTCGACCTCCGCCCACTGCGCGGTCGGCACACCGGCGCTGGCCATGATCTCCTTGGCAAACGCCTTGGAGCCCTCCAGCTGCGCGGCGGCCGCCGTGGGGCCGAAGTGTGCGATGCCCGCGGCGGCGAGACGATCAGCGAGGCCCGCGACGAGCGGCGCCTCCGGGCCGATCACGACCAGACCGACCTGCTCCTCGCGCGCGAGCGCGACCAGGCCGTCGAGATCGTCAACCGCGATCGGCACGCAGCGGGCGACGGCCGCGATCCCCGGATTGCCGGGGGCAGCGAGCAGCTCCGGCTGCTGTGGCGAGCGCGCGAGCGCGTTGACGATCGCATGCTCGCGACCGCCGGAGCCGACGACGAGGACCTTCACGAGAGGCTTTCGAGGAACCTAGAGCGAAGCGATGAAGTCGTCGATCGGGATCGCGCTCAGCGTCTCGAAGCGGCCGGTCCCGCGCGAGCCGAGCTCCAGCGACACGCGCGCCATCGTGGACTCGTCGGGCGCCTCGACGATGCTGACGAAGTCGAAGCGTCCGAGCACCGACCACTGCGCCTTGACGGTGGCTCCGAGCTGCTCGACTTCGGAGTTCACCTCGCGGATCCGCTGCGGGTTGTTCTTGACCGTTTGGACGCCTTCGGGCGTCAGGGTCGAAAGCATGATGTACGTCGGCATGCGCTCCTTCTACCCGATCCGCGTGTTCCGCGGAGCACGACCCCTTGACCAACTAGCCTGCGAGTCCGTCCCATGCGCCGCCTTCTCGCCACTCCAGCACTCGCCCTTCTGCTCGTCCCCGCCGCCGCCAACGGCGCCACCGTGCAGACCGATCGCACCTGCTACTTGCAGACCGACAAGACCAATGTCACGGTCTCAGGCAACGGCTACACGCCCGGCAGGCCCTATTCCGTGCTGCTCGACGGCACGGCGCTGACCGGCGGTCTCGGGACGATGGACGCGGGCGGCGCGATGCAGGGCGCCTTCGCGCCGCCGATGCTGGCCGACGACGAGCTGGAGCGCACGTTCTCCGTGCAGGTCGAATCCGACGCGCTGACCGCCGGCTCGATGTTCACCGTCACCCGTCTGAAGGCCAACTTCTCGCCCTCCTCGGGTGATCCCAAGAAGCTGCGCGTCCGCTTCTCGGTTGCGGGCTTCGGTCTGGCCAAGCACAACCCCGACGTCTACGTGCACTACATCGCGCCGGGCGGCAAGCTCAAGCAGACGATCCGCCTGGGCAAGGCGACCGGCCAGTGCGGCCGCATCGCCCAGACCGCCAAGCGCCGCCTCTTCCCCTTCGCCGCGCCCAAGCTCGGCAAGTGGCAGCTGCAGTTCGACACGGCCAAGACCTTCGCCAAGGGCGTGACGGGCAGCAAGTTCCTGTTCTACTCGGTGGGCGTGTGCCTGCAGCCCCCGGGCGCGCCGAAGCCGAGCAAGGGTGCGCCGTGCCCGCAGCGGGTGCGGTCGTAGGCGGGCGCTGGGTTTAAGGGGTGCGGGCGCCGCGGCGCTCAGTGCGGGGCGTTGGTCGGTGGTGCGGTGCGTGGTTCGTCGGCACCGAGGAGGGCGGGCGGGGATTGGGTTTCGAGACGCGCCCGGTCGTCCGCTCACGCTACGGGTTGGGCCTGTCTAGCGCGGCGTGATCGCGCTCAACGGGCCCACGTCATCGTGAGGGAACACAGCGGGACAGGGTGGGCCTGTTCAGCGACGTATACCGGCCGTCAACGGGCCCACCCCACCGCGGGGTACCGGCGACGAGCCGGTGGGCCTGTTTGCGGACGGCGGACGTCCGCCAACGGGCCCACCTCCGAGGGCTTGCGGCAGTTCGGCGGCGGTGGGCCTGTCTGCAGACACAGGACGTCCGCAAACAGGCCCACCCCTCCCCCCGGGCGTGAGCGGACGACAAGCCAGCGCCCCGAGGCGCCCGCCCCGCTCGCTCTCCTCGGTGCCGACAGGCCACACCGCGCACCGCGGCCAGCGCCTCGCGCTGAACGCCAACGACGCCCGCCCAGCCCCACACGCGACTACGCCGCCGCCGCGGGCTCGGCATCCGCCCCCACGCCGCCGGCCCGTTCGACCTTCATAAACGTCAACTCACCATCAACCGCATCGACCGCCACCACATCGCCCTCACGGAAGCGACCCTCCAGGATCCCCAGCGCCAGCTGGTCGACCAAGCGCTTCTGAATCACCCGCTTCAGCGGCCGCGCGCCGTAGGTCGGGTCGTAGCCGATGTCGCCGAGCAGCGTGCGGGCCGCGTCGGTGAGCGTGACGTCGATGGCACGCTCGCGCACGCGGGTCAGGACGCGCTCGACCTGCAGGTCGACCACCGCCCCGAGGTGCTCGCGGTCCAGCGCATGGAACTCGACGATGTCATCCAGGCGGTTGATGAACTCCGGCTTGAAGGTCGCCTCCGCCCCAGCCCGGCCGCCCGGGATGTTGGAGGTCATGATCAACACGGTGTTCTTGAAGTCGACCGTGCGGCCCTGGCCGTCGGTCAGGCGCCCGTCGTCCATCACCTGCAACAAGACGTTGAAGACGTCGGGGTGGGCCTTCTCGATCTCGTCGAGCAACACCACCGTGTACGGCCGGCGGCGCACGGCCTCGGTCAGCTGACCGCCCTCCTCGTAGCCGACGTAGCCGGGCGGCGCGCCGACCAGGCGCGAGACCGCGTGCTTCTCCATGTACTCCGACATGTCGATCCGGACCATCGCGTCACCGCTGTCGAACATGAACTCGGCCAGCGCGCGGGCCAGCTCGGTCTTGCCGACGCCGGTCGGCCCAAGGAAGAGAAAGGTGCCGATCGGGCGATCGGGATCCTGCAGTCCTGCGCGTGATCGGCGCAGGGCGTTGGAGACCGCTGCCACGGCCTCATCCTGGCCGATGACGCGCTGGTGCAGGCGCTCCTCCATGTGGATGAGCTTCTCGACCTCGCCCTCCAGCAGCCGCGACACGGGGATCTTCGTCCAGCGCGCGACGACCTCGGCGATGTCCTCGGCGTTGACGACCTCGCGCAGGAAGCCCCCGTCGCCGTCGGTGCGCTCCTCGCGCTCGGCGGCTTGGCGCTCCAGCTCCGGGATGACGCCGTGACGGAGCCGCGCGGCCTCTTCGAGGTTGGCCTCGCGCTCGGCGCGTTCCAGGTCGATCTTGGCCTGCTCCAGGCGCTCACGCACCTCCTGTACGCCGCCGATCGCGTCCTTCTCGGCCTGCCACTCGGCGGTCATCGAGGCCGACTGCTCCTTGAGGTCGGCAAGCTCGCGATCCAGCGTGTCGAGGCGCGCGCGCGACGCGTCGTCGTCCTCCTTGGCCAGCGAGGTGCGCTCGATTTCCAGCTGCAGAATGCGGCGGTCGACCTCGTCGATCTCGACGGGCTTTGAGTCGATCTCGATCCGCAGGCCAGAAGCGGCCTCGTCGATCAAGTCAATGGCCTTGTCGGGCAAGAAGCGGTCGGCGATGTAGCGGTCGCTCAGCGTCGCGGCGGCGATCAGCGCGGCGTCCTGGATATCGACCTTGTGATGCAGCTCGTAGCGCTCCTTGAGGCCGCGCAGGATCGCGATCGTGTCCTGCACCGACGGCTCGCCGACGAGCACGGGCTGGAAGCGACGCTCTAGCGCAGCGTCCTTCTCGACGTGCTTGCGGTACTCCTCCAGCGTCGTCGCGCCGACGGCGCGCAGCTCGCCGCGGGCGAGCATCGGCTTGAGCAGGTTGGCGGCGTCGACCGCGCCCTCGGCAGCGCCCGCGCCGACGATCGTGTGCAGCTCGTCCATGAACAGGACGACGCTGCCGCCGGCCTCCTTGATCTCGGCCAGGACCGCCTTCAGGCGCTCCTCGAACTCGCCGCGGTACTTCGACCCGGCCAGCAGCGCGCCGATGTCGAGTGAGATCACCCGGCGGTCGCGCAGAGATTCCGGAATGTCGCCGGAGACGATGCGCTGAGCGAGGCCCTCGACGATCGCGGTCTTGCCGACGCCGGGCTCGCCGATCAGGACCGGGTTGTTCTTCGTGCGGCGGGAGAGCACTTGGATGACGCGGCGGATCTCCTCGTCGCGGCCGATGACCGGGTCGAGCTTGCCGGTCGCGGCGAGCTCGGTGAGATCGACGCCGAACTTCTCCAGCGCGCGCAGCTTGTCCTCGGGCGACTGGTCGGTGACCTTGTGGGCGCCGCGAACCTCGGCGATCGCCTTGCCCAGTTGCTCCTTGGTGGCGCCGGCGCCGCGCAGCAGATCGCCCGCACGGCCGCCGAAGCCGGCGAGGCTGAGCAGCAGATGCTCGGTGGAGATGTACTCGTCGCCGAGCTCGCGCATCTCGACCTCGGCCGCGCGCAGGACGCCGAGCAGCTCGGCCGATGAGGCGGGCTCCTCGGCGTTGGCGAGCGTGGGGAGCGCGTCGAGGACGCTGTCGACCTCCACGCGCAAGGCGGGCCCGGCGACGCCGAGCTTGCGCAGGACGCCGGGGACCACGGAGTCGTCCTGGCCGAGCAGGATCGCGAGCAGGTGCTCGGGCGTGGCCTGCGCGTGCTTACGCGCGGCGGCCAGCGCGATCGCGGCCTGGATGGCTTCCTGGGACTTGATGGTGAAGCGGTCGGCGTTCAAGGTTCAGGCGTCTCCCTGGCGTGACGGTAAATCTCAGTCGAGTCGACTCAGATTCTACCACCGCGAAGAGGTGCGTCAACGCGGCTCCGGACGGGTAGCGCCGGAGATATGAGCGACGACGAAGAACGCACCAAGGACGACGTGGGGACCGAGAGCGGCATCGGCGGCGAGAACACCACCGCACCCGAGGACGAGGGCCAGCCCCTGGGGCCGGCGACGCCCGACGAGCGACGGCCGCTGGGCGACACGCCCGAGGCGCACGACGAGATCATCCCGCAGGACCTTCCCAAGGATCATCCGGGGCGCCAGGAGGCAGAGCGCCAGGCCGCTGAGGGCGACGGGACGGTGCGCGGCAACACCTAGGTAACAGCGGGTTGCGAGGCGTTCACCGGTTGGTGATCGCCTCTTCACAAGCTGCGGCGAAGGGCGGGCAAGGCTGGTGGTGCTTCCACACCCACCACCGAAGGGTTGTCCACCATCATGATGCCCAAGCGCATCACCATTGCCCTCGCCGCAGCCGCGGCGCTTGGCGTGACCGGAGCCGGCACCGCGCTGGCCACGGGCGCGTTCGGTTCCGGCGAGACGGAGCGCGTCGTCGCCCGTGCGCTCAACGACACCCATCCCAAGAATGTGATCTTCCTGCTCGGTGATGGCATGGGCACCCAGGAGATCACCGCCGCCCGCTACTACCAGGGCGTCAGCAACCCGCTCAACGTCGACCGCATGCCGCTGACCGGCTTTGACACCACGTGGTCGGTCAAGCCGGCCGCGGCAGCTCCGTACCTGCCCGACTACGCCCCCGACTCGGCCTCCACAGGTACGATGTGGGCGACCGGCGCCAAGACGATCGACGAGCGGATCTCCCAGGGCCCGAGCAGCGCGATCAACGTGCCCGGAGCCAACCTCCAGACCGTGCTGGAGCGCTGGCAGCGACGCGGCGCGCGCGTGGGTGATGTCTCGACCGCCGAGATCACCGACGCGACCCCGGCCGTCCTGGCCTCCCACATCTCCCTGCGTGGCTGCCAGGGCCCGGCCGACATGAACAACTGCGCCAGCGAGCGCAAGGGCGCCGGCGGGCCGGGCTCGATCGCCGAGCAGGAGGTCGACCACAAGGTCGACGTGCTCCTCGGCGGCGGGCGCAACCGCTTCACCGCCACGATCCCGGACGGCCCCGACGCCGGCAAGACGGTCGTGGAGTCCGCGCAGCGCCAGGGCTACCAGTACGTGACCGACGCCGCCGGACTGGCGGCGGTCACCAACAAGGGTCCCAAGCCGTTCCTCGACCGCGATCGGGATCGGGATCGCGACCACGACCGCGATCGCAAGCCCGTCCTCGGTCTGTTCACCGGCGGCACCATGTCGGTGGAGTGGAGCGGTCCGGCCGCCTCGACGGGCAAGGGCAACGATCCGGTCCCCTGCACCGAGAACCAGCGCCCGGCCAACGAGCCAAGCCTGGCGGACATGACGTCCAAGGCCATCAAGTTGTTGGAGGACAACAACAACCGCGGCTTCTTCCTCCAGGTCGAGGGCGCCTCGATCGACAAGCAGGATCACGCCACCAACGCATGCGGCCAGATCGGCGAAACGGTCGCCTTCGACACCGCCATCGGCGTCGCGCTCGACTACCAGAAGAGCCACCCCGACACGCTCGTCGTGGTGACCGCCGACCACTCGCACACCAGCCAGATCGTGGCCGACGACGCCAGCGGCTCGGGCCTGCCGACCGGCTACTCGACCAATCTGACGACCAAGGACGGGTCAACGCTGTCGCTGACCTACGGCACCGCCGGCAACGGCGGCCCAGGCGCGGCACCGGTCGCAGCACCGCCGAGCCAGCAGCACACGGGCGCGGTCGTGCCGGTGTGGGCGCGTGGGCCAGGCGGCCTGGCGGTCCTGGGGACCAACGACCACACGGACCTGTTCAAGACGCTCGGGGGCTAGGCGCACCGAGTTATAGGAGTTGCTGCGTTTTTCACCGCCCGTGCGGAGCTCTTGCTCTGTGCGGGCGGTGGTCGTTGTGTGACTGGATGGTCGGCGCTCCGTGACGATCGCCACCACGCTCCTGTGGCCTGGGGCGTTTGGTGCGTAGCTGCGCTGTGGTTCGGCGTGCATTTGTGTGGGCATCGAACCGGGTCCGCGCGGATGGCGACATCACGGATCACCGCCCTCCCTTCGCGCTCGCGCCGCCAACGTACCGCCGCGCGCTTTGTGTCAGAACTCCGACAAAGCGCTCGAGAACCGCGACGGCTTCGCCACGCCATGGCGGGTCTGACCCCGTCGCGACTCTGCGCGGCTGCTCGGGCGGGTCCGGGGCGTTTCGTAGTCAATAGTTCACCACCAGACGCCCCGGACCTCGCGTCGCTCGGGGTCCGGGGCGTTTGCGGCTCCATCGTGGAGCCCAAAACGCCCCGGACCTCAAGCCGAGGGTCGACGTCGGATCCCCGGCCGGCGTGGGCCCGTACACAGACCCATACCGGCCGCAAACAGGCCCACCCGAACACGGCGCGCCGCGACCGACCGAAGTGGGCCCGTGCCCGGACGCACACCGTCCGCAAACAGGCCCACCCCTCCCGAGCCCGACCCGACAACGCGAATCGCCGACCCCAGCACCAGCGGACGACGAACCAACGCCAAGCACAACCAACCCCGCTCACTCCCCTCGGTGCCGACAGACCACGCCGGCACGCCATCCACCGTCTGAGCGGAACGCCAATAACAAGTCGCGCCACCCAAGCGCTCGCAACAGACCAGGTCCGCCCCACGACCTGCGCCCCACGACGACAGTCTTGGGCGGTCCGCTCTCCATCCCAAGCCAGTAGGCATGACAGACGCCGCGAGTTGTTGGTGTGGTCGATCTGCAACGAAAGTGCGACGACTTGCAACAACTCTGCGGAATCGACCAATTCCGTCCACCCCACCCGCTAAGCTTCGCGCCTCACAAATCAAAGACCCCCGCGACCGCGCCAACGGCCCGGGGGCATGACCCAAGGAGAAGTGATCTCCCATGAGTGCCCACCAGGGTAATTCAGCCTGCCGTATCAACGTCGACCCCTCGACCGCCGACGTCCTGCGCATCGAGACCAAGAAGGTCATGATGTTCAACCACGACCCCTTCGAAGACTTCCTCGACTACATCCCCACCAAGCAACTCGCGCTCGCCGATGTCTACCGCCACGCAACTGCGGTGATCGACGCACTGGGCTGGGATCCCGAGATGGTCCCGCACACCGACACCATCGAGGTGCCATTGACCCGCGGCCACGTCGACCACCTCCACGAACGCCGCTGCGACCTCCTAGCCACCAACCTCGACCTCCTCACCGACATCGGCGCCGACACCACCACCAACGCCGCGGTCATGAGCGACATCCACGCCAACCGCCACGCCGTCGAAGCCCTCAACCGCATCTTCGACGCCTACACCACCACCATCACCACATAACCCGAGGTCGACGACCCCGCCGGGCCCGCCCCGAGATCGCCGGCCGGCCGTGCGTTGATCAACGACCGCCTGCTCGGGACTTCGCGGCGGAGACCTGCTCGATGAGGTCCTCGTCGCGAAGACCGGTGGCGGCGCCGCCGACGCGGGGTGCGAGGGCGCTGGCGATGCGGCGGGCGAGGTCGGTGCGAACGGCTGGCGGGAGGTCGTAGCGGCGGTCTAGGAAGCTGCGCACGGCTGCGAGGTCATCGGTGCTGAGCGCGCTGACGTCGAGGATCTCGCCGCGCGCAGCGTTGCGCGCGGTGCGGCCGACCGGCGTGAGCGCCTCGACGCCCGGCGGCAGGCCGAAGCCGCCGAAGGTCGGCGGAGCCGCCACCGGATTGGACGGCGAGGCCTGCGGGGCGCCGTCGGTGAAGCCCGCGGCGGCAGCCTCGCCCTTGCGCGGCTCGCGCACGACGATCGTGGAGGCGGCAAGATCGCCGAGGCGCTGGTTGCGCTTGGTCACGAGGATCGAGACCATCGCCGGCAGGTAGCTCAGCGGCAGACCGTCAACGAGGCGCACGACGTTGCGGATCGCACTGGAGAGGAGGTCGACGGGTCGGCCGTCGTCGCGCAGCACGCGTAGGCCGGTCCAGCGCTTGCCCGGCGTCCGGCCGTTGGCGAGGACCTCGAAGGCGACGTCGTAGCCGAAGTAGATGGCGAAGCTGACGATCGAGAAGACCGCGACACCGAGGTCGCCGATCTGCGATGCGGCTAGGAGCGCACCGAAGATCAGCAGGCCCTTGAGCGCAAGATCGATGAGGCTGGCGGCGAAGCGCGAGCCCAGCCCGGCGAGGACCAGGTCGATGGTGACGCCCTCGGGCGTGGCGATGCGCAGCCGGTCCTGGTAGTCCTCCATCTCGTGCGGCACGGTACCCATCAGGACGACCGGTCATGACCCTCGACCGCTTCGAGCGCGAGCGGTCGGGTGGTTGGCGAGCGCTGGAGACGGCGCTCGGCAAGGCCCGCGGCAAGCCGGAGCGGCTCGGTGCCGCCGGGGTCATCGAGCTCGGCGGCCTGTACCGGACGGCCGCGGCGGACCTCGCGCTGGCGCGCCGGCTCTTTCCCGGCGACCCGCTGACCCGCCGGCTGGAGGCGCTGGTCGTGCGGGCGCGGGCAGTCGTCTACGCCGATGTCGGCGGACGGCCGTCGCTGCGCGCGTTCGTGACGCACGGCTACTGGCAGCTGGTGCGCGAACGCCGGCTGGCGCTGGCCGTTGCGGCGACGCTGTTCTTCGGCGCCACGGCATTCGCGCTGGTCTGGGGGATCTCCGATCCGGACGCCGCGGCAGGTTTGGTGCCGGGCGTCTTCATCGACGGCGCCGACCCACCGCGCGGCGACCGCGGCCTGACGACCGCGCAGTCGGCCGCATTCTCCAGCGAGATCTTCACCAACAACATCCAGGTGACCTTCCTGGCCTTCGCCGCGGGGCTGTTGTTCGCGGTCGGCGGCGCGTTCCTGCTCGTCTACAACGGGCTGATCTTCGGCGCGGTGCTCGGCGTTGCGGCAGCCAACGGCAACCTCGACCAGATCCTCCGCCTCGTCGTCGCCCACGGCGTGCTGGAGCTGTCGTGCATCGTGGTCGCCGGAGCGGCTGGCCTGAAGATGGGCTGGGCGCTCGTCTCCCCTGGACCGCTCACGCGCCGCGCCGCCCTGGCGGCCCAGGCACGTCCGGCGATGGCGATCGTCTTGGGCACCGCGCCGTGGCTCGTAGTAGCAGGACTTGTTGAAGGCTATGTGTCGCCGGCAGGCTGGGGTGGAGCAGGACCCCACATCGTCGGCCTCCTGCTGGGCCTGGCGTTCTGGTCGCTGATCGCTCTGGCCGGGCGACGCAGCTCGGCCTAGAGCCGCCGCCGGGACTTGGCGTACAAGTAGGCGCGAACGCAGGCGGCGTTGAGGGTTCCGGGTGGGGCCTCGATGACCTCGGCGCCCGCGCTGCGGACGGCCGCCGCTGCGCGTGAGCGGGCGGCGAGGAGGTCGGTCGCCGCGATGGCGAGGAGCGGGTCGTCGCCGGCGGCGAGGCTCTCGATGTCGGGGTCGCGGGCGGAAGCGACCAGGACGGCGTGGCGGCGGGTGAGGACCGGAACGGCATCGACGAGCGCACGGGCGGCGGCCTCGTCGAGCAGGTCGCTCAGGACGACGACGAGCGCGCGCTTGCCGCCGCCGATGGTGCGAAACGCGAGCTCGTAGTCGCTGTCGCGCTCGGAGGGCTCGAGGTCGAAGGTGGCGCGGACGACGTCGGTGCCGGTCGCGCGGCCGGGCCGCACGCGACGGCGGATCTCGTCGTCGAAGGCCAGCGCGCCGCAGCGGTCCCCAAGCTCGTCGGCGACGAGGGCGAGAGCGGTCGCGGCGTCCAGCGCCTCGTCGCAGCGCGTTCGGTCGCCCAGCGGCGCGGCCATCAGCCGGCCGACGTCCAACACCACCATGATCTCCTGGTCCTGCGCGACGCGATGCTGGTTGCTCATCGGCCGTCCGGCGCGTGCGGTCGCGCGCCAGTTGACCTGGCGGATGTCGTCGTCGGGCAGGTAGTCGCGAACGCGCTCAAACTCCGTGCCGAGGCCGATGGGGCCGCGCGTGCGCACACCGGGATCGCGGAAGCGACCCTCGCGGACGGCAAGCGCGAGGCGGCGGGCCGACGGCAGGTCGGGAAAGACCGTCACCTCCTGCTCACCGGCCGCGCGATGCTGCCAGGCACCAAGACCGAGCGGGCCGCGGGCGCGCAGCGCGACCGCCGGCAGGACATGGCGCCCACGCCTGTGTGGGGTCAGCGTCGCGGCAAGGCCGCCGTCGCCCTCACGGATGTCGAGGGTGAGATCGGGCACCAGCGGCTGGCGGACACGAACGGCGCCGCTGGCACCCGTGCCCTGGACCGTGATCGCCAGCGGGACGCCGACGCCGCGTGCGAGCACGGCGGGCAGCGTCCGCGTGACGTGCGGCACGCCGCGGGCCAGGAGCGCATCGGCAAGCACGAGGCCCGTAAGCACCGCGAGCGCGATGCCCGCGACCGTGCCGCGGACCACCAGCGACGCCGCGGCGAGCGCGACGAGGACCACCACCGTGCGGTTGGTCAGCGTCACCGCGGAACCGACACCGCAGCCAGCGCTGCGGCGACCGCGTCGGCGGCGGTGAAGCGATCGAGCTCGGCCTCAGGCGAGAGGATCAGCCGGTGGCCGAGGACCGGCCGCGCCATCCGGACGACGTCGTCGGGCGTGACGTAGTCGCGGCCCGCCAGCAGCGCCGCGGCGCGGGCGGCGGCAAGCAGGTGCACGGCAGCGCGCGGGCTCGCGCCGAGCGTGACGCCGGGCAGCGCGCGCGTCTCCCGAGCGATCGCGACGACGAAGCCCTCGACCTCGTCGGCCGCGCTGATCGCATCGACCGCAGCCTGTGCCGCGCGCAGGTCCTCAGCATTGGCGACCGGCCGGACATCGTCCAGCGCGGCGGGCGCCAGCCCGCGGCGCGCGAGGCGCAGCAGCGCCAGCTCGTCCTGCTCGCTCGGGTAGCCAATGTCGGCGCGAAAGAGGAAGCGATCGAGCTGCGCCTCGGGCAGCGGGTAGGTGCCCTCATACTCGACGGGGTTCTGTGTCGCCACGACCACGAATGGCTCCGGCAGCGCATGGCGCTCCCCGTCCACGGTCACCTGCCGCTCCTCCATGGCCTCCAACAACGCGGCCTGCGTCTTGGGCGGTGTGCGGTTGATCTCGTCGGCCAAGACAACCGAGGCGAAGATCGGGCCCGGCCGGAAGGAGAGATCGCCATCGCGCAGCGCGACCGTCCCGGTGACGTCGGACGGCAGCATGTCGGGGGTGAACTGGATCCGCCGAAACGATGTGTCCAGCGCAGCGGCGAACGCGCGGGCCAGCAGCGTCTTGGCGGTCCCGGGCGGGCCTTCGAGCAGCACGTGCCCGCCGAGGGCGGCGGCCGCGAGCAGCAGCTCAAGCGCATCATCTTGGCCAACGACGGCGCGCCGAACCTCCGCGCTCACGC
This sequence comes from uncultured Conexibacteraceae bacterium, assembly GCA_963829185.1. Lineage (GTDB taxonomy): Bacteria > Actinomycetota > Thermoleophilia > Solirubrobacterales > Solirubrobacteraceae > Baekduia. Next base: position 361,081 of record CAWHID010000003.1, on the reverse strand, counting down.
GGTCGTGCAAGTCCTTCATGTTGGTGGCTTCTCCGTGGTCGGGGTAGTCAGCGTGTCACGGTCGCGGGTGCGAGCGAGCGCGGCGGCGAGTGCCTCGACGTGCGCGCGCCGTGGCGGCGACAGGGTGCGAGCGGCGGCCTCGGGCGGTCCGAGGCGCCGGCCGCAGACGATCAGGAAGGCCAGTGCGGCGAGGCCGAGGAGCCATAGGCAGGTCTGGACGCGGTCGGGCAGCGCCGCGAGGCCGGTCTCGTCGCGATAGCCGTGGATCGACTCCACGAACGCGACGCGCCGCCCGGGCGGACCGGCGATCGCGAGCGCCTCGGCGGCGTGGTCGCCGTCGGCGAGGCTGCGGTTGCGCAGCGGTTCGGCATCGGGGACGAGGATCGCGGTGCCGCGGCCGATGCGCCGGGTCACCGGCGCGGTTTTGCCGGCGCGCCGTGGGAGCGACGCGCCGGCGCCGAGCGTGCCGGCCGCGGTTCCAGCCAGGATCGCGTGACCGCCGTCGCGGATGTAAGCGCGCAGTGCCTCTCGCTGGGCCGCGGGGAGCCGGCGGCCATCGACGACCACCACCGTCTCGCCGCGCACGGGCCGCCGATCGGCGAGCGAGGCGCGCAGCCGGCGCACATCGTGCCCAGCGCGCTGCAGCAGCTCGGCGTAGGCGGCCAGCCCGGCGGGCGTTGTTGCATACGAGGAGGACGCGGGCCCAGACGGCTGCTCCGGCGCACGGCCGAGCACGACGCTGACGACCAGGACGGCCGCGACGGCGAGCACGACCAGCACGGTGCCGCGGCTCATCGCCGCCGCGCCTCGCCTACAACAACAGGCCACTCCTCACGCGCCGCCGCCGCATCCTGGTCGGCGGCGTGGCGGCCGCCGTAAGCGATCGCGTCATGGGTCGCGGCGAGATCGTCGTAGCGCTCGGAGCGCAGGGTGCGCCCGACGGCGCCGGAGGTCAGGGAGGGCCGCAACTCGATCGCGTGGATCGCGTCGAGGCGCAGCAACCCGGCGGCGAAGCGCAGGCGCACGGCGCCGTCGAGATCACCAGTTCGCTCGGCCTCCAGCGCGCGGCGCTCCAACTCGGCGGGTCCCAGCTGCGCGGCGCCCGGCACGTCGCTCGGACCGGCCACGCGTGCGGCGGCGTGACGGCGGCGGCGCGCCCCGATCGCGTTGACGACGGTTGCGGTCACAGCGACGACCACCGCGACCAGCAGGAGCCAGCCGGTCGTGGGACCGCCGGGCAGCGCGTTGGTCAAGGACTCCAACCAGTCGCCGAGCTTGACGAAGACCCCGTAGAGCAGTCCCCCGTGATGCTCGCCTCCTTCGAAGCGATCCTGCGCCACGATCTCACGGGCATGCGCGCGGGCCTCGCCGGTCAGCGCGCCGCGGGCGGCGCCGTCGCCGCTGGCCGCGCGGGCGGCCAGCTCACGAAGGGCCGCGTCGGTCACTCGTCCTGTGACGGCGGCCGCTGCGGCTCGGGCGCCACCGGGGGCGCCCACGATCCGGGCGCGGGCGCGGGCGCCTCAGGCGGCGCAGGCGCCACGGGCGGCGAGTACGGCGACGGCGCGCCGTGCGGAGCCGCGGGCCGGCCGAAGGCATCGCGGCCTGCGTCGCGCTCGGGCGACCACGGCGCGGGCGAAGCCGGGTCCCCTGACGGCGGTCCGGCAGCCGGCGGCCCACCCATGCGCTCGGCCAGGAGCGCGAGATCGAAGCCCTCCTTGCGCACCCGTAAATCGAAGTACACCAACGTGACCACGGCTGCCGCAAACGGCGTCGTCACGAGCGACACCGCCAAGTTCGCCGCCTGCTCGAGGACGAGCGCGCCGAAGGACGTGTCGTCGATGAACCACCCCGTGGGCGCGATGAACAGCAGCGTCCCGACCGTGGTCACCACCCCGATCAAGATCAAGGTCACCGCCATCCGCCCGGCCGTCGCCCACCAGCGCGTCTCGACGAGCTTGAACGAGCGCCGCAACGCCGCGACCCCGCCGGTCCCCTCGACGAGCATCACCGGGTAGACGACCGCCCACGCGATGTACAGCCAGATGCCCGGCACGAGAAACGCGATGAAGCCCAGGACCAGGCCGAAGGCGAGCACGATCGTCAGCCACAGCGTGGCGCCGAGGCGACTGCTGGCGAAGCGCAGCGACGCCACAGCGCTGGTCTCGCGGCCGAGATAGGTGTCGGCGATCGCGCGATAACAGGCGACGGTGCCGAGCAAATACCCGAGGATGCTCAGCGCGATCATCAACGTCTGCCCCGCCACGTAGGCGCCTTCGTCGCTGTAGGTCGTCGCCGTGTCTGCGGTGCTCGAGAAGCTCGTCCCGACCTGGTAGACGTCGGTCGTCGACTTGATGATGATGATGTTCGCGAGCTGGATCGGTACCGCGATCACCAGCATCACCGTCGCCAGCGTCCGCCAGCGCGAACGGACGATCTTGATGCTCGCGTCGAGCGTCTCCCCGAGATTGAGCGGCCGCATCCGCACTGCAACCTACCCCGCGAGGCGAGCGAGCGGCCCGCTCGGCCTCAGGCCGCGACGACCTCGACCGCTAGAAGCTCCGAAGCTCGCCGCCGAAGTCATCGAGATCGCGGGCCAGCTCGGGATCGGCCGGCAGACGCCAGATATCCATCAGGTCGCTCGTATTGACCCACTGCCGGCGACTAATGGGGTCGAGTCGCGCAACGGGCCTACCGTCCATGATCACCGTGAAGCGCTCTCCGGCCTCCACACGGCGCAAGATCTCCATCGAGTTGGTGCGCAGCTCCACCTCAGAGATCAGGGACATGCTCACCGCGCCGGCCGCTCGCCGTCGCGCCGGATCGGGATGCGGCGGGCGCGGGATGGCTCGGGCTCGGCCGGGGGCATGCGATGGGGAAGGAGGTCGCGGGTGTGCTTGAGCGGGACGAGCTCGCCGCCGCGCATCTCGCGCTTGACGGCGTCGATCTGGGCGACCATCTCGGCCTGTAGCTCCTCGGTGCGGCGCTCCAGCGCGTCGACGCGGCGGCGGGCGCGGTCGAGCTCCTGCTCCAGGCGCAGGACGTGCTCGACGCCCGCGAGGTTGAGCCCGAGGTCGTTGGTCATCTCCTGGATGCGGCGCAGCCGTTCGACGTCCTCGTGCGAGTACAGGCGCGTGCCCTTGGGCGAGCGCTTGGGCTCGATCAGGCCGCGCTGCTCGTACATCCGCAGCGTCTGCGGGTGCATCTCGGCCAACTCGGCCGCGACGGAGATCATGAAGACGCCGCGGTCAGAGCTGACCGTGACGGTCGTGGTCGTGCGCGTGCGGCGCATGCTCATGAGAACAGCCTCGCCCTCGGATCGTCGCCCATGACGGCAGACAGCTTCTCGACCGCCTCGGACTGCTCGGCGCTCAGCGTCGCGGGCACGTCGATGACGAACTTGTAGTGCAAGTCGCCCTTGCCCTTGCCACCGAGCTTCTGGGGACCCTCGCCGCGCAGCCGCTGCACCGTGCCGTGCTTGGTGCCGGGAGCCACACGCAGCTTCTTGCGGCCGTTGAGCGTCGGCACCTCGACGTCGGCGCCACGGATCGCCTCGGGGATCGTCAGCGGCACCTCGACCTCGAGGTTGTCGCCCTTGCGCTCGAAGATCGGCGACGGCGCGACGTGGGTGACGACATACAGATCACCGGGCGGCCCGCCATTGCGGCCCGCCTCGCCCTTGCCCGCCAGCCGGACCCGCGAGCCCTCGCGCACGCCCGCGGGGATGTTCACCTTGTAGTTCTTGACCGTCTTCTGCTGGCCCGCGCCGTGGCAGGTGGGGCACGGGTCCTCGATGATCGCGCCCGATCCGTGGCAGCGCGAGCACGGCTGCGAGATCGAGAAGAGGCCTTGACCCTGGGACTCGATCCCGCGGCCCTGGCACTTCGGGCAGACCTTCGGCGACGTGCCGGGCTTGGCGCCCGTGCCGCGACAGGTCGGACATGGCTGCGTCGTCGCAACGCTCAGCGGAATCTGGGCGCCGGCGATCGCCTGCTCGAAGGAGATCGCGACCGCCGACTCCAGGTCGGCGCCCCGCTCGGGGCGCGGACCGGCCGGACCGCCACCGCTGCGCCCACGCGTGCCGCCGGCACCTCCCGCGGCACCCTCACCGCGGAAGATGTTGTTGAAGATGTCCTGGAAACCGCCGAAGTCACCCGCCGAGAAGCCGCCGGACGGGCCGCCCGCACTGCCGCTGCCGCCCATCCCGAACATGCCGCCGCGGTCAAACTGCTTGCGCTTGTCTGGATCGCCGACGACGTCGTAGGCCGCCTGGATCTCCTTAAAGCGCTCCTCGGCCTTGGCGTCGCCCGGGTTGTGATCGGGGTGGTACTGGCGGACGAGCTTGCGATGCGCCTTCTTGATCTCGTCCTGGGACGCCTTCTTGTCGACCCCGAGGATCTTGTAGGGGTCGGAAGGGGTCATGCGGCTACCACGACTTTTGCCGCCCGGAGGATCTCCTCCTTGTAGCGGTAGCCAGGCTGGTAGACCTGCGTGATCACGCCGGTCTCCACGCCCTCGGCCGGCTGCTGAGAGATCGCCTCGTGCTGATGGGGATCAAAGCTCTCGCCGACCGGCGTGAACTGCTCGATCCCGACACGCGTCAATGCGGTCTGCAGCTCCTGCTGAACCAACCTGATGCCCTTGGTCAGGTGATGCTGTGTGTCGGTCTCCTCGGCCTCCGCAGCGGCGAGCGCGCGGTCGAGGTTGTCCAGCGACGGCAACAACTCCCGCGCCAGCCGCGCAACGCCGCGGGCCGAGGCCAGCTCGACGTCACGCCGCGCGCGCTTGCGCACGTTGTCGGTCTCGGCGGCGGCCCGCAAGTACAAGTCCTTGAAGTCGGGCTCGGTCTCCTCGACCTGCGCCTCGACCGCTTCGGCCTCCACCGCGGCGTCGACCGCGTGATCGACGGTGTCGTCGGTGCCCTCGGGCGCCGGGGTCTCCCCCGGCGCCGTCGCCTCGTCGACCGAGGTGTCGCGCTCCTCGGACACCTACTTGCCCTCGTCCACGACCTCGGCGTCGACGACGTCCTCCTCCGCGGAGGCGCCACCGTCGGCCGGGGCCTCGCCGTTGGCCGTCGCGCCGTCGGCCTGCGCCTGGGCGGCCTGCTGCTGGGCCTTCTCGTACATGGCCTCAGAGACCTTGTGGAAGGCGGACTGCAGCGTCTCGGCCGCGGCGTTGATCGGCTCCGGATCCTCGCTGGTCAGCGTCTCGCGGACAGCCTTGATCGCGGCCTCGATCTCGTCCTTGGACTGCGGGTCGACCTGGTCGCCGAGGTCCTTGAGCTGGCGCTCGGCCTGGTAGGCGGCGTTCTCGGCATTGTTGCGGGCCTCGGCCAGCTCACGTGCCTTGCGGTCGTCCTCGGCGTGCGCCTCAGCGTCGCCGACCATCGACTTGATCTCGGCCTCCGACAGGCCCGAGCCCGACTTGATCTCGATCTTCTGCTCCTTGCCGGTGCCCAGGTCCTTGGCGGATACGGCGAGGATGCCGTTGGCGTCGATGTCGAACGTGACCTCGATCTGCGGGATGCCGCGCGGCGCCGGCGGGATGCCGGTCAGCTGGAACTTGCCCAGCGACTTGTTGTAGGTCGCCATCTCGCGCTCGCCCTGCAGGACGTGGATCTCGACCGACGGCTGGTTGTCCTCGGCCGTCGAGAAGACCTCGCCCTTGCGGGTCGGGATCGTCGTGTTGCGCTCGATCAGCTTGGTCATCACGCCGCCCTTGGTCTCGATGCCGAGGGTGAGCGGGGTGACGTCGAGCAGCAGGACGTCCTTGACGTCGCCGCCGAGGACGCCGGCCTGGATCGCGGCGCCGACGGCCACGACCTCGTCGGGGTTCACACCGCGGTGCGGCTCCTGACCGGTGAGGTCCTTGACCTTCTCCTGCACGGCCGGGTTGCGCGTCATGCCGCCGACCAAGACCACGTGGTCGATCTTGTCGGCGCCCTTGGCCTTCGCGTCGTCCAGCGCCTGGCGGACCGGCGCGACGACGCGATCCAGCAGCGCCGCGGTCAGCTCGTTGAACTTCGCGCGGGTGATGCGGACGTCGAGGTGCTTGGGACCCGAAGCGTCAGCCGTGATGAACGGCAGGTTGATCTGGGACTCCTGCGCGGTGCTCAACTCGATCTTGGCCTTCTCGGCCGCCTCGTAGAGCCGCTGCAGCGCCATCGGGTCCTGCGTGAGGTCGATGGCCTGGTCCTTCTTGAACTCACCGGCGAGCCAGTCGACGATCGCCTTGTCCCAGTTGTCGCCGCCGAGGTGGTTGTCGCCCGCGGTCGACTTGACCTCAAAGACGCCGTCGCCGATCTCCAGCACCGACACGTCGAACGTGCCGCCGCCGAGGTCGAAGACGAGGATCGTCTGGTCGGTGTCCTTATCGAGGCCGTAGGCCAGCGAGGCGGCCGTCGGCTCGTTGATGATGCGCTTGACGTCGAGGCCGGCGATCTTGCCGGCGTCCTTGGTCGCCTGGCGCTGGTCGTCGTTGAAGTAGGCGGGGACCGTGATGACGGCGCCGTCAACGGACTCGCCGAGGTAGGCCTCAGCGTCGGCCTTGAGCTTGGCGAGGATCATCGCGCTGATCTCCGGCGGGCTGTACTGCTTGCCGCCGGCGTCGATGCGCGCGTCGCCGTTGGGGCCGGAGACGACCTTGTAGGGGACGATCGACTCCTCCTCGCGCACCTCGGCCTCCTTGCGGCCCATGAAGCGCTTGACGGAGAAGACGGTGTTCTGCGGGTTGGTGACGGCCTGGCGCTTGGCGACGGTGCCGACGAGGCGCTCGCCGCTCTGCGCGAAGGCGACGACCGACGGGGTGGTGCGACCGCCTTCAGCGTTCTCGATGACGGTCGGCTCGCCGCCCTCGAGGACGGCCATGCACGAGTTCGTCGTGCCGAGGTCGATGCCGATGGTCTTGCCCATGTTGGGGAGTGGCTCCTTTTCTGCCTACTACGACTGGGGGTCGAAAATCTTAGCCACACTGTAGTAGATCTCAGAGCGAGGCGAGGCGCCGCCGGACACCGGCCGCGAAGCGCGCGAGCCGGGCGCTGTCGCCGGCGAAGAAGAGCGACGGCTCGGTCAGCTCAAGCTCCAGCAGCAGCGGGCCCTTGTGGATCGCGTGCGAGAACGCGCCGTCGAAGAACAGCAGCGCCGTCTCGCCGCGGGCATCGACCGAGGCGACGTAGGGCTGGACCATCGCCGTCCGTCCGCTCGCGTGGATCGCGGCGGCCAGCGCAGCGGCGCGCTCGTTCTCGCCGACCGTGAAGCGCGCCGTATCGCGCGACCCAGCGCTGACCGTCGGCTTAACCACGTACTCGCCCGCGGGCGCCGTGAACGGTGCGCCGGGCGCGACCAGCGTGGTCGGCACGACCGGCAGGCCGGCCGCGGCCAGCTCGTGCAGGTAGCGCTTGTCGGTGTTCCAGGCCAGGACGGCGGGCGGGTTGATCAGCCGCTCGCCGATGCCACGCGCCCAGGCCAGGAAGGCGTCGCGCCGCTCCTGGTAGTCCCAGGTCGAGCGCACGACGACGAGGTCGAAGGCCGCCCAGTCGACCTCCGGGTCGTCCCAGACCGCGAACGTCACGTCGCCGCCGATCGCCGCGGGCAGGCCGGCGTCGTCGGCGTCCCCGTCGGGGAAGACCGCGCAGGTGGCGAGGGCTACGCGGTTCGCCGTTCCGGGCATGAAGACCTCAAGACGCAGATCCCGCACGCCGGTCGTTGGGAATGACACGTGCGCCGGCCGTGGCGCAGCAAGTTAACGTGGAGCTCCAGCTCCGCGCCCGGCGGCGTCAGCGCGAGCATCTCGTCGTGGAGCTCCTCGAACGGCGCGCCCGGCCGCAGCAGGTGCAGCCGCATCCCGACGCGCGAGACGTGCGTGTCGACCGGCACGTCGCGCAATCCATAGGAGAACAGCAGGACGCAGGCCGCGGTCTTGCGCCCGACGCCCGGCAACGCGCAGAGGAAATCGCGCGACTCGGCGACCGGCGCCTCGCGCATCCAGCCCAGGTCGAGGCCGTCGGCGCGATTGGTCTCCTCGATCGCGACCAGGATGTCGTGGATCCGCTGGGACTTGACCTTGGAGATCCCTCCGGGCCGAATCGCCTCCTCGACCTCGGCGACCGGTGCGTAGCGCACCGCGTCCCACGTGTCGAAGCGATCGCGCAGCCGCAGGAACGCGACGTCGCGGTTGCGGTCGTTGGTCGACTGCGACAGCACGGTCAGGACCAGCTCGGCCAGCGGGTCCTCGTGCGGCGGCGCGATCGGGACGCCGTAGACGTCGCGCAGCTTCTCGCGCAGCCGCGCCGTTCGGGCGCGTGTGGGTGCGTGCCATGCGTCGCGCGGGACGGTCGCAAGCTTCTCGCTGCTCACGACAAGGCCCCATAGCGCTCGACCGCCCGCGCCCCCTCGGCAACCGCGTCGGGCAGCATCGCCGCCAGCGCCGCGGGGTAGAAGCCGGTGCGGGCCAGCGCCGCGAGCAGGACGCCGGTGACCGCGTCGCCGGCGCCGGTGGCGTCGACGGGCCGTGCGGGGACGCCGGGCACGTCGCGGTCCAGCCCGCCGCCGCGCAGCAGCGCGCCGTCGGCGCCGCGGGTGACCACGACGTGCTGGGCGCCCGCGGCTAGCAGCGACGCCGCGGCGTCCTGCACGTCCAGCTCGCCGGTCAGCGCCAGCGCCTCGCCCTCGTTGCACTTGATGAGGAACGCGCCTTCCACGCACGGCCCGACCACCTCGACCGCGGCCGACCGCGAGCGCCAGCGGTTCAGCCGCAGATTGGGGTCGATGACGACCGGCTTGCCGGTGGCCAGCGCGCGGCCGCGAGCGGCCAGCGTCGCCTCGCGCTCGTCCTCATCGACGAGCGTGTTGGACGAGAAGAAGAGCGCGTCGCATGCGTCGACGGCCTCCAGCAAGCGATCCCCCAGTCCGGTGATCGCGGTGCGCAGCCCTTCCCCGTAGATCGCAAACGACGGCTGGGCCTTCGCGTCGAGCGTGACGAACGCGACCGGCGTGGCGATCGCTTCACGGCGGTCAAACCAGGTCAGGTCGACGCCCTCGGCCGCCAGGCGCTCATGCAGCCACGTGCCCCACGCGTCGGTGCCCACCCCGCCGGCCAGCGCGACGTCGGCGCCGCGCCGGGCGGCGGTCACCGCCACGTTGGCGATCGCGCCGCCGAAGCGCGGCACGAAGGCATCGGCCTCAGAGATCGAGGCCACCGGACGCTCGCAGACCAGGTCGACGAGCGCCTCTCCCACGCAGAGGATCCGCATCCGCGCCCCAGCGTACCCACGGTTGGCGCATTGCAGGGCTTCACGGGATAGACCCGCGGTCGATCGGAGTGTGTGGATAGGGTCCCCAGCTCCGGCAGGGGATGTCCGTCACGTCCCGAACCCGGAACGGTCGCCGTTCTGCGGCCGTCGACGTCGTACGGGCATGGACCAGCCCAATCCCCGAATCCGCCCCCGGACCAGGAGACCTGAGCCCCCCTTGCCCGTCGCCGTGCCCCCACCCCCACCCGCCTACGTCGCGGCCTCGACCGCCGAGATCGCGATCGTCCGCGAGATCAACCGGGTCCGCCGCGCCCATCACCTGCGCCCGGTCAAGCTGACGGCGCCGCTGACCCGCGTCGCCCGCCGCCACTCCTCGCTGATGCTCAAGCACAACGCCTTGAGCCACTCGTCCTTCGACGGCTCGTCCTTCTCCACGCGCCTGCAGCGCGCCGGCAAGCGCCGCACCTACGGCGAGACGCTGGCCTGGGCGCCCGACGGCGCCGGGGTCAACGCCAAGTCCTTGCTCCGGCTCTGGCTGCGCTCCGCACCGCATCGCACCGTGCTGATGAACGGCCGCCTGCGCCGTGTCGGCGTCGGCCGCGTCTACGGCTCGCTTGGCGCGCAGCGCGGCAACGCCATCACCGCGGACTTCAGCTCCTAGGTCGTACGCTCGGCGGGGGATGCCGCCGAGCCACGCCGTCCACCACCGTGCGAGCGAGCCCGTGGGCGAGCTCGCACACGCAAGCCGAGCCCTTTGGGCGAGGCCGTGGCTGCTCGCCGCCATCCTGGCGGCGATCTACCTGCTCGTTGACCCGCCTAGCGCCGACCTCGCGGCGCAGAGCTACCGCACGTGGCTCTTCGAGCACCACGGCTTCGTCCTGTGGGACAACGCCTGGTACGGCGGCCACCACAACCCGGCCTACTCGATCCTCTTCCCGCCGCTGGCGGCGCTGACCTCGCCGCAGCTGGTGGGCGCGGTCGCGGCAGTCGTCTCAGCATGGGCGTTCGAGCGGATCGTCGCGAGGACGCGCGGCGGGCAGGCTGCGGCCTCCTGGTTTGCCATCGCGACGATGGTCTCGCTGGTCACCGGCCGGCTGACCTTTGCGCTCGGCGTCGCGTTCGCGCTGCTTGCCGTGCTGGCGCTGGCCCGTGGGCGACTGGTGTGGTGCGGGGTCGCGGGCGTCGCCGCCGCGCTGGCCAGTCCGGTCGCCGCGGCGTTTTTGGCAATCGTCCTGCTGGCTTGGGGGATCCCGCGGCGGCGCGCCGGGGCCACGGCCGCCCTGCTCACCGCAACGCTGACGCCGGCGCTCGCGCTGTCGGTCCTCTTCCCCGAGGGCGGCAGCTTCCCGTTCACCGCCAGCGCCTTCTGGCCGACGCTGGCCGGGACCCTGCTGGTGATCGCGGTGCTGTGGCGCTCGGCTGCGCCGGAGTTGCGGATTGGGCTCGGCCTCTACGCGGTCCTGCTCGTGCTCAGCGCCGTGCTGACCACACCGATGGGCGGCAACGCGGTGCGCCTCGGCGCGCTGTTTGCCGGCCCGCTGGCGGCGCTGACGCTGTGGCCGCAGCGCCGCCGGGCGCTCATGCTGCTGGTGCTCCCGCTGCTGTATTGGCAGTGGTCGTCACCCGTCGATGACGTGGTGCGTGCCAGCGGCGACCCCTCGGTGCACGCTTCCTACTACGACGGGATGCTGAGCTTCTTGGCCGGACGGCAGGCAGCCGAGGGACCGTTCCGGATCGAGATCCCGTTCACCGACAACCACTGGGAGTCGGCACGGGTCGCGCCGACGGTCCCGCTGGCGCGCGGGTGGGAGCGCCAGCTGGATCGCAAGGTCAACGGCCTCTTCTACGACGGCCGGCGGCTGAGCGGTCAGCGCTATCTGGACTGGCTGCACGCCAACGCCGTCCGCTACGTCGCGCTTGCCGACGCCCCGATCGACTACTCCGCAGCGGCCGAGGCCAAGCGCATTCGCAACGGCGACGTGCCCGGGCTCCGCGAGGTCTTCCGCGACGCGCACTGGCGGGTGTTCGCGGTGCCCGACGCCGTGCCACTGGCCACCGGCGCGCGCGTCGTCGCGCTCGGGCACGACAGCGTCGAGCTCGACGTCGGGCGTGCAGGACGCGTGCACCTGAAGGTGCGCTTCACGCCGTACTGGCGGATCGCGCAGGGCGCGGGGTGCGTGGAGCCCGACCGCCCGGTCGGGATCGACGACCAGGACCCGGTGGACGACCTCTGGACGGCCGTCGAAGTCCGCCGGCCGGGCCGTATCCGGCTGGTCACCGACTTTGCCGCCGGCCGCGCCCGGGCGGTCTCGCCACGCTGCAGCAGCTGAGCGCCGCCGCGCCCGGTTAGGGGCTGTTAGGTGTGGACATCCCTACTGCGTAGCGCGGGAGCGGGCCGATAACATCGCGCCCTCCATGCCGGTCGGTCTCACACGACTCATGGGGAAGATCTTCCCTAACGGTCCGCTCGACGTCTTGCGCCAGATCGCGCTCTTCGCGGCGGCGTACTACGCCTACCGGCTGACCCGCGGCGCCATCGACGACCCGCAAGGCGCGACGACGGCGTTCCAGCATGCACGGGACCTGATCTCGATCGAGCAGGCCACCGGCCTCTACTTCGAGACGACCGTGCAGTCGTGGACCAGCGGCTGGGGGCTCGCGACAGACGTCGCCAGCTGGATCTACATCAACGCGCAGACCACGATCTGCCTGGCCGCGTTGATCTACATCTACCTGGTTCACAACGAGCGCTTTTACTTCGTGCGCAACATGTTCATGGTCGCCATGGGCATCGCGCTGATCGGCTACGTGCTCTACCCGACCGCCCCGCCGCGGTTCTTCCCGGAGCTCGGCTTCACCGACACGGTGTCGGAGTTCACCGGCGTCGACCACAACGACGTCAAGGTCAACGCGCTCTTCAACCCGTACGCCGCGGTCCCGTCGATGCACTGCTGCAACGCGCTGCTGATCGGGTGGTCGCTGGCACAGATGTGCAAGTGGCGCCCGGCCAAGATCTTCTGGGCGATCTACCCCTTGATCCTCGTCTGGGTAGTCGTCGCCACGGGCAATCACTGGGTGCTCGACGCCGTCCTCGGCGCGGCGACCGCGGCCGTGAGCTTCTACGCTGCGCGGTGGCTCGCGCAGAAGCGCCCCGAAGCGTGGGCCTTCTCGCCCGCCAAAGCCACGGCGGCCTAGGACTCGCGCAGAGCGCTCGCCTAGGCTTGCGGGAACTCGCCAGAGGCTCCTTCCCGCGGGCCGCCGCCCTCCGACACCGCCGCCATCACTCACATGTCTACGTCTCCCTCTTCGCGCGAGCGCCGCGAGATCGTGCGCAACCGCCTCATCGAGTCGCGCCTCACGCCCAACGCGATCTCGCTGACCGGCTTCGTGCTCTGCGTGGTCGCCGCCGTGCTCGTCGCCGAGCGCCTGTTCTTCCTTGCCGGCGTGGTCTTCATCATCGGCTCGGTCTGCGACACGCTCGACGGCCGCTACTCGCGGATGTCGGGCAAGGGCACGCCGTTCGGCGCGTTTTTGGACTCGACGCTGGACCGGATCGAGGAGGGCGTTGTCCTCACGACGGTCGCCGCCTACTTCGCCGCGCGCGACATGCAGTTCGCCGTCGCGGCCTGCGTCGTGGCCGTTCTCGCGTCGCTGATGGTGTCCTACACCCGGGCGCGCGCCGAGGCGCTGGGCGTCGAGTGCAAGGTCGGCATCGCCACCCGCGCGGTGCGCGTGGTCATCCTCAGCATCGGCCTGCTGTTCGCCAAGGGCGCCGGTCTGGCAGACTTCGAGCTGCTGGCGCCCGCTGTGTATGTCCTCGCGGGCCTCAGCACGATCACCGTCTTGCAGCGCATCTTCCATGTTCGGAAGGCCCTGACCGAGCCCGCGCCGCTGTAACCCCGGCGCGACCGCGGGATAGTTGATCCCGAGACTTCCGAGAAAGGCAACTCCCCCTTGAGCACCATCGGCACCAACGGCATTACGGCCCCCAAGAAGACGGCGGCCGCACCGGCGACCAACGGCTCGGCGCGCTACCAGCGCGACAAGGTCCGCGTCGCGATCATCGGCGTAGGCAACTGCGCGAACTCGCTCGTCCAAGGCGTCTACCACTACGCCGACGACAAGAACAACGAGACCATCCCCGGTCTCATGCACAACGATCTCGGCGGCTACCACCCGCGCGACATCGAGTTCACGTGCGCGTTCGACATCAACAAGCTGAAGGTCGGCAAGGACCTCGCGCAGGCGATCTGGGCCAAGCCCAACGACACGATCAAGTTCACCAACAAGGTCCCGAAGAAGCTGGGCGTGCCGGTCTACCGCGGCATGACGCACGACGGCCTTGGCAAGTACCTGTCCCAGAAGATCGACAAGGCGCCCGGCGAGACCGCCGACATCGTCTCGATCCTCAAGGAGACCCGCACCGACGTCGTCGTCTCCTACCTCCCGGTCGGCTCTGAGCAGGCGACCAAGTGGTACGTCGAGCAGATCCTCGAGGCCGGCTGCGGCTTCGTGAACTGCATCCCGGTCTTCATCGCCCGCGAGGACTACTGGGACAAGCGCTTCAAGAAGGCCGGCCTCCCGATCATCGGCGACGACATCAAGTCGCAGGTCGGCGCCACGATCACCCACCGCGTGCTGGCCCGTCTGTTTCACGAGCGCGGCGTCAAGCTCAAGCGCACGTCGCAGCTCAACGTGGGCGGCAACATGGACTTCTTCAACATGCTCGAGCGCGAGCGCCTGGAGTCCAAGAAGATCTCTAAGACCAACGCCGTGACCTCGGTCGCCGGCCTGGACATCCCCGCCGACGACGTGCACGTCGGCCCGTCGGACTACGTGCCGTGGCTGACGGACCGCAAGTGGGCCCACATCCGCCTTGAGGGCGAGGCCTTCGGCGGCGTGCCGCTGACGGCTGAGCTCAAGCTCGAGGTCTGGGACTCGCCGAACTCCGCCGGCATCGTCATCGACGCCGTGCGCCTCGCGAAGCTCGCGCTCAACAACGGCGTCGGCGGCCAGCTGGATGGCCCGTCGTCCTACCTGATGAAGTCGCCGCACAACCAGGTGCCCGACGACGTCGCGCGTGACAACACCGAGAAGTTCATCGCCAAGTACCACCGCGCTAAGTCGCTGAGCTCGCCCAAGGGCGCGGCCAAGCCGGCGCGCAGCCGGGCGAAGGCCAAGGCCTAGCGGCACCCCACGGCCGGGTGGGCCTGTTTACGGACGCTGGCGGTCCCAAAACAGGCCCACCGCTGGCGGGGACAACGTGGGTAGCCCGCTGGCCTATGCTGACCCGGTGGATCCGCTGTCCGTCGTCCAGGTCTCTCCCTACCCCTGGGAGGATCGGCACGAGGTGAACACCTACGTCGCCCGGCTGAGCGAGAAGCTCGCCGGTCGCGGTCACCGCGTCACCATCGCGGCGCCATCGCGCGATGAGGAAGCGGTCCGCAGCGCGCGGCGCTCGATCCGCAACGGCGACGTGCTCGGCGAGCCCGGCGAGGTGCGCGTCCTGGCCGTTGGCGAGGTCCTGCCCGTGGGCGCTGGCGTCAACGGTGACGGTGCAGGACGACGACGCCCAGCCGTCCCGATCGACGTCGCCCGGACGGTCGAGGAGCTGCTGACCGCCACACCGTTTGACATCTGCCACGTTCACGAGCCGTTTGCGCCGTCGGTGGCGTCGGTCGCGCTGCGCCACTCGCGCGCGCTGAACGTCGGGACGTTCCACGCGCCCGCCGAGCGCGTCGTCGCCACGCAGGTCGCGCGCAAGCTCGTCACGCTCGTCTTCGGCCGCCTCGACGCGCGCCACGCCGCGTTCGGCGCGACCGCCGACCTGATGAACCGCTTCTTCCCGGCGGCCTACGAGATCGTGCCCCCGGGCACCGGAACGCCGCCCGCCCATGTGGCGCGCGCCGCCGACGCGCCCGTCCGGATCGTGTTCGTCGACGTCGAGGAGCGCCAGGCGCTGCGGGTCTTCCTGCGCGCGCTGCGCCGCCTGGATCTCGACCTGCCGTGGGAGGCGACGGTCGTCAGCGCCCAGGGTCCCTCGTCCTCGACGCCGCTGCGTGCTGAGCTCCGCGAGCGCGTGCGCTTCACCACCGACGGCGAGGACGAGGCGGTCGCCTGCGCCGACGTCCTCGTCGCCGCCTCCGCCGGCCCCCGCCCGGCGCCGGCGTTGGTCATGCGCGCGATCGCGGCGGGCGCGATCCCGGTCCTCTCGCGGCTGCCGGTCTACGAGGAGCTCGCCGACGAGGACGGGCTGCTCTTCGCGCCGGCCGACACCGAGGTGCTCGCCGGCCAGCTGCGCCGGCTGATCACCGACCCGGACCTGCGCGGCCGGCTGCGCGAAGGCGCGCCGACGGCGCGCTCGTGGGCGACGCTGGCCGACGAGGTCGAGGCCTCCTACGCGCGCGTCGTGGCGCGCCGCCACGATCCGACGGGCGACCCGGAGCTGTGGGCCTCGATGGCCAACCGCAAGCTCATCGACGTCGACCTGCACATGCACACCGACCACAGCGGCGACTGCGCCACGCCGGTCGAGCATCTGCTGGCCACGGCGCGTGAGCAAGGTCTCGGCGCGATCGCCATCACCGATCACAACGAGGTCTCCGGCGCCTTCGAGGCCGCCGCGAAGGCCGCGGAGTTCGGCATCAAGATCATCATCGCCGAGGAGGTCAAGACCGCATCGCAGGGCGAGGTGATCGGCCTCTTCCTGCAGGAGAAGATCCCGCGCGGCCTGACGCTCGAGGAGACCGTCGCCGAGATCAAGCGCCAGGGCGGGCTGGTCTACGTGCCGCATCCGTTTGACCGCATGCACGCGGTCCCCGACTACGAGCACCTGCTCAAGATCCTCGACGACGTCGACGCAATCGAGGTCTACAACCCGCGCGTGGCGATCGGCTCCTTCAACGAGGAGGCTGAGCGGTTTGCGGCCAAGTACCAGATCGTGCGCGGTGCGGGCAGCGATTCCCATGTCGCCGCGGGCCTCGGCTCGGTGCGCATCCGGATGCGCGACTTCGACGGTCCGGCCGAGTTCCTGGAGTCGCTGCGCCACGCCGAGATCTCCACGAAGTCGGGCACGCTGCTCTACGTCCAGGCGCTGAAGTTCCTGGAGACCAAGGCCACCCCGCGCGCCGCGCGGCGCGCGCGCAGAGACCGTCGAATCCGCCGAGCGGCGCGCAAGGGCTGATGCAGCCGCAGGGGCCGACTCCGGGACCGTCGAATCTCGGATCGTCCATGCCAGCGACTGACGATGAGATCCGCGAGAAGTACCTTGAGCGCGCCATCCGCGAGCTCAACAGCCTGACCCGGGAGCTGCAGGATTGCGACTCCTGCCCGCGCGGCGGGATCATGCCCGTGCTCGGCTCCGGGCATCCCCAGGCTGACGTCTTCCTGCTCAAGCACGCGCCGATGCCGTCAGAGGTCGAGGAGGGCGTCGCTTTCTACGGGCGCTCCGGCACGGCGCTGATGAAGGCGCTCAAGCGGCTGCAGGTCGATCCGCTCGCGGTCTACGGCACGCTCTGCGTGAAGTGTCCCGTCGGCGACCCGTCGCTGGCCGACCCAGCGTGCATGGCGCGTGTGGTCGAGGAGCTGGCGATCGTCCAGCCCAAGGTCATCGTCGTGATGGGCGATGACGCGCTGGCCGCGCTCAACGACCTCGACGTCCCGCTGGCCAAGCCGCTGGAGTACGTCCCGGGCGCCCGCCAGCAGCTCACGCCGTCGATCGACGCCATCGTGACGCCGAACATCGACGAGTGCCTCGACGAGGAGGACGCCAAGCGCGCCTTCTGGTCGGCGTTCCGGGTCCTGGGCGAGTGGTACGCGGACCTGCCGCCGTACTAGCCCTTCTGGCGGCGGCGCAGGTCTACTTCCTCGCCGCACCAGAGCTGCCGGTCATCGAGGACGTCGACACGTCGATCCTCGTCGCCTGCACCGTCGGCTCGGCGTTCATCTTCATCTGCGTCGCGTGTGTGATCCCGGTGTCGGACTCGCCGCCGCTGCTGACGCTGCTGACGCTCGGCACGTTCGGTCTGGTCGCGGGCTTCAACGTCGCGGACTTCGGCGCGGCGGCGACGCCGGTCGAGGCGGTCGCCTACGCGGCGTTTGGCGGGATCTTCGCGGTCGGGCTGTTGGCGCCCTCGCTGGCGATCGCGCTGCCGATCTTCGTCGCGGGGGTCGACGTGATCTCGACCTTCGCGGGCGGGCCCAGCGAGCTGCTGGCCAACGCTGGACAGACCCAGCCGGGCGACCCACTATCGCTGGAGATGCCCGACTGGGGCAACGGGCTGCCGGCCGGGCGATTGGGGATCTCTGACGTCGTCTTCGCCGGCGTCTTCTTGGTCTTCGCGCGCCGCTACGACCTGCGCCCGCGGGCCACGGCGGTGGCGCTGTGGCTGGCGACGGTCGTGGCGATCGTGCTGAAGGTCGCGCTGGACACCGCGATCCCGGTGCTGCCGCTGCTGGCGGCGGCGTACTTCCTGGTCAATGCCGATCGCCTGCCGGGGTTGCTGCGGCAAGCGAACGCCTAGCCGGCTATGGCTGAGGCACGTCCGCCGGTGTGTCGACGGCCGGCCCCGGATCGTCTGGGAGGGCCTTCGTCTCCCAGTTCATGACGCTCAGCGGGATCGGTCGTACAGCCTCCGGCGCAGGCAAGGCCGGCGCGCTCTCATCGTTGGACTGCCCGTCGGTCGTCTCGCCCATGATCACGATGCTAGTGCGACAGCTACGCCAAGACCGACGACCAGCGCCGCGAATCCGATCAACAGTCCGGAGAAGCTGTGGCGCACGACCGCCACGGCAGCGGCGTTCTGCTCGCGCGCCTGCACGAGACTGAAGGCCAGATGGAGATCGACGGCGGGCTGCTCGGTGACGCCGTTGTAAAACAGCCACTCGTACGCACGCTGGGCGTTGGCGCTGAACGCGAGCTCGCGCAAGGCGAACGCCGCGATCCCGCAGGCCACGAGCAGGAGCGCTCCGCCGATGCCGACGCCGACGGCGGCCCACTCCCACAGCCCATCAGGATGGTCGCGCGTCAGCGCCTGCGGGCCGAGCAGCCCTCCCGCAACTCCCGCCGCCGCGAGTACGACCGCCGCACGTGCGCGCATATCTGCGACGTGGCGCTCCTGCTCGCCGAGCGCCTCCTTGGCCAGCTCCAGCGTGCGCTGCGCGAGATCGGGCATCCGCGGCAGCCTATGCGCAAGGACGCCTGTCCGGCTACCGTCCGCTGATGGCGGAGGTCGGGATCCACCCTGTGCGGTTCGTCCACCCCGACAACGCCGCAGCCAACCGCTGGGATGAGGATGACCGCACGGTCAGCATCGCCGAGAGCCTTGTCTGCTCGATCCTCGTGGCGATCGGCGGTATGGAGCTCCGCGAGATCGCCGAGCACCGCGTCGACCACGTCACCGCAAGATATGCCGTCATCGACCGGGCCGCGGCCTGGGAACAACCTGCCGTGGCTCCCGACCAGGCCCAACTCCAGGAGGCGAGCTTCGAAGCGTTCCTTGATGGCGCCGAGCGCTGGCGCTTCCGTGCGCAGCTAACCCGCACGGCGTCGGACTTCGACACTGCGATGCGGCTCGCGGAAGCAGCCGTCAAGCATGCGGGCACGAGCAGCGATCGGCTGATCAGAGCGACCCTCGCGCGCGCCACCATCGCGTCAACGCGAGCGGACTCGGCCCCGCACCTCGCGGTCGGAGAGCACGCTCGACACCTGGCCTACCAGGCCAGCCTGATCGCGCTGGAAGGCTATGACGACTCGGCAGATTCGTCGTGCGATCGCAACATGCTGCCCGCCAGCCTGATCGTCGCCCTCCGCGCAGACATCAGAACCGCCGCCGAAGTTCGCTCTTCGAGCTGGCTGAGCTGCGCCGACGACACCCTCGCGAAGTACGAGGCCGCCCGGTCGCTGCTCGACCTCCCCGAAGGCCCCGAACGCCGGTGTCAGCATCAGCTGCTCAAGGGTCGCATGCACGAACTGCGATACGACGATGCCGGTTCGCTCGATGAGATTGATGCCGCCATCTCAGCGACACGAACCGCATTTGAGTCGGCATTCGAGCTCGCCAATCCCGACGATCTCGGCACGGCTGGCGATCAGCTGACCCGGCAACTCCTCCTCCGACGGACCGATGGTCGGACCGCCGCGGAGCGCTACACGGCGATCGAGTCCGAGACCCGACAGGTCTTGCTCGTCGCGCTCGCCAACAGCATCCCAACGTCCCCATCGTCGCTCGCCCTCATCGCCCGGTGCGCTGAGGGGTTCTTCCACACCGGGCGCTCCAGCGACGAGCCCGAGACATCGAAGTTCGGCCTCCAGCTCTGGGCCGAGTGCTGCGCGTTCCTCCAAGATCGGGATCCCGCCGCGTGTCTGACGACCGCGCGGACCTGGGCTGAGGACCTCGAGCGGGCTGGCGACACGCGAGCGGCAGCCACGCCATACCGCATCGCCGTGTCGTCGCGACGACGTCTGTATGCCTCCCACGGGCACACCGCTCACGGCAGCATCTGGACAGCTCAACACGACGACTTGTCGTCGCTGGCGGTCGCCGCGTGCGCCATCGATGATCCGACCGGCGCGCTCGAGATCGCCGAGGACGCCCGCTCGGTCACGCGCCGCCTCCCCCTCTCCTCGCCTGAATCCGAGCTGACCGAACTGCGTGAGCGCGGGTTCGGTGACCTGGTCGAGGAGTACTTGGTGGCGAGCCGTGACGAAGTGGAGGCCGCAGCGGCCGCGCGTCCGATCAACGGACCTCGGCCCGATCTGCCGCTGGGCCAACTCGAGGCGTTGATTGCGCGGCTGGCGGTCACGGGGCCACGACTCAGGGAGGTGCAAGCACGTATCCAGGCGATCCCTGAGTTCGCGGACTTCCCGCGTCGCGCAGTGTTCCGCGACGTTCGGGCCGCGGCCTCCGATGCGCCGATCATCTACCTGGCAGCAGGTTTCTCGTCGGGATCCGCGCTGATCATCCGCGACCCGGCCGACGATGCGCCCGTGCACCTGCGCCTTCCCGCGCTGACCTTCCAGGCCGTCCACGAACGCGGCCTGCAACTGCGTGCGGCTTACCGGACCTGGGTTCCCCCGAAGGACGGGCTTGAAGGCTTTCCCGATCTCCTCGAACGCGCCGGAGAATGGCTATGGGATGCGGCGATGGGACCGGTAGTCGCGCACGTCGGCGAGGCCCCGCTGATGCGTTTGGTGCCTATGGGCCTATCGGCCTTGCTCCCGTTCCACGTCGCCTGGACGCCAAACGGCACCGGTCGACGTTACCTCCTCGACTCGACCGCGATCTCCTACCTGCCGAGTGCTGCGCTGCTGGCACACGCGCGGCGCCGACCGGTCGCCGATGATTGGTCAGCTTTGCTTATCGATGGTCCTGGTCTATTACCTCAAGCGGCTCATGATGAGGTCGCAATGGCTAAGCGGCGATTTGCGGGCCGTTGGAAGCATCTACGTGGTGAGGAAATCACGACAACGGCGGTAATGCGCGAAGTGGCCCATCACAGCCTCGTCCACATCTCGGCGCACGGAGCTCTCGACGAGAACCTGCCCCTCGATAGCGGCATCAGCGTCGGTCCGGGGGAGATCCTCCGGGTCAAGCACCTCCGATGGCTCGAGCCGCCCGAACTGGACTTGCTCGTGCTCTCGAGCTGCGAGAGCGCGATGACCGGCTCGCTGGAGCTGGATGAGAGCGTCGGGTTCCCCGGAATGCTCTACGGCGTATTTGCCCGGACGGTCATCGCAGCGCAATGGCAGGTCGACCAGCCTTCGACAGCCGCCGTGTTCCGGGGCTTCTATCGCGAATGGGACCTATCGCACGAGCCGTCCGCGATCGCCGATGGCCTGCGGCGCGCGCAACTCGCAGTGCGGGACTCGGGGCTATCGCATCCGGTCTGGTGGGCCGGCTTCACGATGACCGGGTGAGACCGGTCCTCCTTACGGATGGCGCGCCAGAGCCTGACGGGGCATACGACCCATCGTCAGGACGATCTTGCCGAGCTTGCCGCCGGCGGCGAACCGCTCGTAGGCGGCAGGCGCGTCTTCGAGGTCGAAGGTCTCGGCGATCGGGATGTCGACGCTGCCCTGAGCGACGAGCCCCAGCACGTGGCGCTCGACGGCGCGGGCGATCGTCGCCTTCTCTTCGAGCGTGCGCGCGCGGAGGGTCGAGGCGCTGATGCGGCCGCGCTTGCCCATCAACGCGCCGAGGTTCAGCTCGGCTTTGGCGCCCGCGCTGATGCCGATGATGACGATCCGGCCGAGCGTGTTGAGCGCCTTGACGTTCTCGGCGAGGTTGGGCGCGCCGACGAGCTCGAGGATGACGTCAAACGGACCGTGCGCGCCGAAGTCCTCGGGCTCGACGACCTGGTGGGCGCCGAGCGCGGCGACCGCGTCGCGGTGATCGGGGTTGCGGACCGAGGCGATGACCTCGGCGCCGGTGGCCGCCCCGAGCTGCACGGCCGCGGTGCCGACGCCACCGGCCGCGCCGTGGACGAGCAGCCGCTCACCGGGGCGCAGCTGGGCTTGCGTGAAGAGCGCGTCGTAGGCGGTGGTCAAGACCTCGGAGGCGCCGCCGGCCTTGGGCCAGTCGAGGTTCTCGGGCACGGGCATCAGCAGCCGCTCGTGCACGACGAGCCGCTCGCCCTGGCCGCCGCCGCCGACGAAGCCCATGACGCGCTCGCCGGACTTGAAGCGCGTGGCGCCCTCCCCGAGCTGCGCGACCTCGCCGGCCACGTCGAGCCCGGGGATGTCCTGCGGCCAGCCGGGCGGAGCCGGGTAGAACCCGCGCTTCTGCATCATGTCGGCGCCGTTGAGACCGGCGGCACGGACCGCGATCAGCACCTCGCCGTGGCCGGGCGTGGGCTCAGGATGGTCTTCGACGACGATCTCGCCGTCGCGGACGGTCGCGGCGCGCATGTGCTGGAACCTACCCAACGGAGTCGCGACGCCGTTACCTCCGAGGGAATCGACGGCGCGTTGCTGGGACGGGAGATTGGTGGACATGACTGCTCTCCCCCTTCGTCTCCAAGCGCCGAGCCGTGCGGCGCTGGCCGTGCTGCTCGCCGGGACGTTTATGGCCAGCCTCGACACGGCGATTGTCAACGTCGCCGGGCCGGCGATCCAGTCCGACATCGGCGTCTCGGGCGCCGCGCTGCAACTGGTGATCTCCGGCTACGCGCTCGCCTACGCCGCGCTGCTGATCACCGGCGCGAGGCTCGGCGACGATCACGGCCACCGTCGGTTGTTTCTCGGCGGACTCGCCGGATTCACGTTGATGTCCCTGCTCGCCGGACTGGCGTGGTCGACGCCAGTGCTGATCGCTGCGCGCATCGGACAAGGCGTGGCCGCCGCCGCGATGGGCCCGCAGGTGATGACGGTGATCCAACTCCAATATGAAGGCGCGGCGCGCATGAAAGCGATGGCCTTGCTCGCCACCGTTGTGAGCGCTGGTGTCGTCGCCGGGCAGATCCTTGGCGGCGCGCTCGTCGATCTTGATGTCCTTGGCGCGACGTGGCGCCCGGTGTTCCTCATCAACGTGCCTGTCGGCGTCGCGCTGCTCGCCATCGGCGCGCGGCTGCTGCCGGTGACGCGACGGCCCTCCGGGCGCCGGATGGACTGGCTCGGCGTCGCGCTCATGACCGACACCATTGCCTTGGTCATGGTCCCGCTCGTCTTCGGCCACGAGGTCGACTGGGCGTGGTGGACGTGGGCCTCACTGGCTGCGGCGATCCCGACCGCGATGCTGCTCGCCCTGCACATGCGCCGGCTGCGGGCCCGTGGCGGGACGCCCGTCGCCGACGTCGGACTGCTCGCGGCTCCGCGCTTCGGCCTCGGGATGGCCAGCACGACCGCGGTCATGATCGCCTACGGCGGCTTCTTGTTCACATTGACGCTGCATCTCCAGCAAGGGCTCGGCGACAGCCCACTACGCGCCGGGTTGACGTTCGCGCCCTACGCGCTCGGCTTCGCGATCACCAGCCTGGCCGTCCCCGCGCTCGCGCCGGCCATCGGGCGACGGCTGGCACCACTGGGGCTCATGCTCTCGGCGATCGGCTATCTCGGTCTCGGCGCCGTGACCGGCGACGGGACGTGGAGCGACGCCGAGGCGCTGCCGTTGCTCGCCCTAGCGGGCGCCGGGTTCGGCGCCGGCTACAGCCAGGTCATCACGCGCTCGATCGCAGGCGTCGCACCGGAGCATGCCCACGATGCCAGCGGCTTGTTCAACACCATCAACATGCTTGGCTTCGCACTCGGCGTCGCGACGCTGGGCAGCGTGTTTCTTTCGGCCGTCGGCGCGCCGACGGCCGCAGAGACCGGGAGCGCGTTCGAGCTCGTCGCGATCGGCTGCGGCGCGCTGAGCCTGGCCGGCGTCGGCCTTGTGCTTGGGCTGGCGCGCGCAGAGGATCGGCGGACCGTCGGTACACCGACCGCTTCGCACTCCCCCTCACTGGACGTGCCATCACCAATGTGATCGAGACCTGACACCATCCGTGGCATGACGCTCCCGGTTGACGGCTACCAGCTCAAGGACATCTCCCCGCGCGCCTTCGAGCACCCGGCCGATCGCGCGGCGACCGCGGCGCTCGCGTCGATCCCGGGGCTCGACCATGTGGTGCGCAAGCTGATCGAGCTTGGCTACGAGCGCGCGCTGCGCACCTATTACCTGGGCTCGTCGGTCCGGCTCGGGCCGGCGCAGCTGCCCGAGACCTGGAACTTGCACAACCAGGTCTTCAAAACCCTGGACCTCGACGACGTCCCGGAGCTGTACGTCAGACAGCTCCCCTTCGCCAACGCCAGCACGATCGGCGCAGGGCAGCCGATCGTGGTGGTCAACTCCGAGCTGGTCCGGCTGCTGCGCGTCGAGGAGCGCCGCGCCGTGCTGGCCCACGAGGCCGGCCATGTCCTCGCCGACCACGTTCTGTACTTCACGGCGCTCACGATCCTGCTGCGGATGGGCAGCACGATCCGCCTGCCGATCATCGCGGGCCTGCCGCTGATGGCGGTGCGCACCGCACTGCTGGAGTGGTCGCGCGCCGCGGAGCTCTCCTGCGATCGCGCCGCCGCGCTCGTCACGCGCGACCCGGAGGTCGTCTGCCGAACCCTCATGACCCTTGCCGCAGGTGCGGAGGCCGCCGAGCTCGATCTCTCGCAGTTCATGGCCCAGGCCCAGGACTACGACACCGGCGGGAGCGGCCTGGACCGCCTGTCGCGCCTGTTCACCGACCTGAACATCACCCATCCGATGCCCGTGCGGCGTGCGCAAGAGCTGATGGCATGGGTGCGCTCAGGCGAATACGACCGCATCGTGGGCGGCGAGTACGTCCGGCGCGGTGAGGAGTCTCCGGTCCGCAACGAAGCCGGCGACGCCGCCGAGCACTACGCCGATCGGTTCCGCAACGCGTTCCGCGACGCGGGCGAGGCGGTGGGCTCGGCAACCGAGCAGCTCGCGGACTGGCTGCGCAAGTAGGAGACGCACCGAGCGCGACGCCGAGCGACGGCCTCCACGGGCCTGGCGATCACCGAGGCGTGCTGTCAGCGGCGTCAGCGGCGGGATCGCTCGCACCCTCTCCGGCCTCGCCGCGCTCCTTGGCCTCCGCTGCCGCCTTTCGCGCCGCGCGCCGGCGCTCGATGAACTTCACCCAGGGCCAGATGATCTCCGGGAGCCCGAGATCATCTGGTGGGGGTCCAGGATGCGGGGAAATGGTGGTCTTTGGGAGATCCATGGCTGTCATTATATGTCCGTATCTGCTAGATGAGGTCTCTGAGGGCTATTGCCCAAAACACCAGCTCGACTCCCAGCACGGCAACCGACGTCGTGAACAACGGGAGGAGACGAGCCATCACGGCCTCGTTCCGAGACCAGAGCACCTGGAGCCAATACGCCGCCCGGCGATAGATCTCTTCCTCGTCTTCGCCGAAGGCCTGTAGACCCTCGTAGAGCCTAAGCCCGCTAAGCGAAAACCGAAGCCCACTCCACGGCAGCAGAATGCAAAGGGCGATGCAAAGGGAAACGGCGAAGGACGCGATCGCCAGGCGACCCGGAAGGTCAAGCGCCCCGCGCTGGATCGCGGCGGCGCCGAGGAACGACGTCGTCAGCGCCTCGGCGGCCAGCAGCGTCCCCGTCCGGCTACGCAGTTCGTTGAGCGCCGCCTCTTGCTGGCCAAGCGCGCGCACGGCACTTTCGTAAGCGATCTCGGCGAGCAGGCGTGGCACCCCGCCAGCGTCTCACCGATCGGCGGTCGCTCAACCGATCGTCGCAGGATCGTTGCGGGATCGGCACGATCCCGCGACCACTGAGCCCTGTCGCTCAGTCCCCTGCCGCGATCTGGTTGGCCTCGGGCCCGCGCTCCAGCAGCGCCACGCACTCGATGTGCGGGGTCTGGGGGAACATGTCGACGGGACGGACGGTCTTGAGGATGTAGCCGGCCTCGACCATCTGGGCGGCGTTGGGCGCGAGCGTCGTCGGGTTGCAGGAGACGTAGACGATGCGCTTGGGCGAGGCTTCGAGCACGCGGCGGACGACCTTTTGGGACAACCCGGCGCGCGGCGGATCAACCACGACAACATCCGGCCGGCCAGCCTTCTCGACCAGCTCGCGCAGCGCCAGCCGCACGTCTCCGGCGAAGTAGTTGGTGTTGGAGATGTTGTTGGCCTTGGCGTTGTCGATGGCATCGCCGATCGCCTCCTCGACGATCTCCAGGCCCCAGATCTCGCCGGACTTCGAGGCCAGCGACAAGCCGATCGTGCCGATGCCGCAGAAGAGGTCGTAGACCCGCTCCCAGCCCTGCAGACCCGCAGCCTCGGCCGCGACCGCGTAGAGCTTCTCGGCCATCTCGGTGTTGGTCTGAAAGAACGCTTGGGCCGAGAGCTGGAACTGCAGGCCGCCGAGCTCCTCGCCGATCTTGGCGTTGCCGGCGACCAGCTCGGTCGTCCCCCCGGCGGTGGTCTCGCCGACCGTCTCGATGCTCGTCACGAGCAGGCTGTCGACCCCGACGGCCGCGTGCAGCGTGCCGGCATCGACCTCGACGCCGTCGCTGACGACCAGCCGGACCTGGATCTCGCCGGTGCGCCGGCCCTCGCGGATCACGAGGTTCCGCAAAGCACCTAGCTGTGAGCGGCGGTCATAAGCCGTGTAGCCCGCCACGCGCGCCCACTCCAAGACGTCGCGCCGCGCCTGGTTGCCGCGCTCGGACTGCAGCATGCAGTCCTCGACTCCGACGATGTCCTCCCACGAGCCCGGCGCGTGGAAGCCGCAGATGAGCTGACCCTCGGCGTCGGTCCCGAACGAGAACTCCAGCTTGTTGCGGTAGCGCCACTGCTCCTCGGCGGCGACGATCGGCAGCAGCTCGAAGCCGTCCAGATGCCCGAGGCGGCGCAGCGCGTCGTCGACCTGCTGGCTCTTGATCTCCAGCTGCTGCTCGTAGGGAATGACCTGCCAGGGCGCGCCCGGGTGGTCGGCCAGCGGCGCGACGCGATCGGGCGACGGCGTGACGATCTCCACCACCCGCGCCTCGCCGTAGTGGCGCTTGCGCTTGGTGATGACCGCGCGAACGGTGTCGCCGGGCAGCGCGTCGCGGACGAAGACGACCCAGCCATGGCCGTCGCCGTAGCGCGCGACGCCGGCGCCGCCGAAGGCGAGCGAGTCGATTTGCAGCTGCACCTCGTCGCCACGCTCGGGTCGCGGCGGGCGCGTGCTCGGGTCGCCCTTGGGCTGGTTGGCCACCTCGGCGGGGCTGGTCGTGGGCGCGGGAGCGTCGGGGGTCACGCGCTTAGGATGGCACCGCCATGGACCTCGACGCCTACCGGGCTGCGGCGCAGGCCTTCGCCACCGACCTCAACCGCGCCCATCACCGGCGCTTCGCGGGCCATGACGGCGCCTGGGACCCCGACTCGCTCTACGGCCATCACGCCGCCGCCTACGACGACGCCGCGATCGACACGCTGCGCGAGGCGGCCGCCGCCGAGACCGCCAGGGAGGTGGCAGACGGGGACGGTGTCATCGGCACTCAGCCGGGGCGCCGGCTGCTGCGCTTCGCCGTCGAGGCGCGGCTGAGCAACGCGACCGCGCTGACCGACGCCGCTCGCGCCCAGGCCGAAGCCCAAGAGGGGCTCGCCGATCTGACCATCGCGCTGGCCGCCGAGACCACCGTCACCCGGCGCGTCGAGTTGGAGGAGCAGCGGTTAGACATCGTCGCCCGGCGCCTCACACCGCTGGCCGCCGAGGGCCTGGAGCGTGTGCGCGCCGAGACTCGGACGCTGGGCTGGCCGTCGCCGCGCGCCCTGCTCGCGGCGCTGCACGGCCGCGACCCGGGCAGCCTGGCGGCCGAGGCCGAGGCACTGCTGCGCGCGACCGAAGCACCCGAGCTCGATGGCGGCGACGGTGACCCGGTCACCGCGCGCTTCGACCTGCCACGTGCGCACCGCGCCGCGTGGGCCGACGCGCTGCTACCCGCCGACCCCGTCGCCCACCTCCGTGCCGAGCTGGCCACGCTGGGCATCCAGGAGCGCTTCACGCTCGACGCTGCCCCGCGCACCGGCAAGTCCCCGCGCGCCTTCTGCGCCGCGGTCACCGTGCCCGGCGACGTCCATCTGGTCGTCGCGCCGCGCGGCGGCCTAAGCGACGTCGAAGCGCTCTTCCACGAGGCCGGCCACGCGATCTACCTCAGCCATCGCGATCCACGCGCGCCGTTCGAAGACCGCCACCTGACCGACCGCGCGCATGCCGAGGCGCTGGCGTTCGCGCTCGAGGCGTTGGCCACGCGGGGGATCGCTGACGAGCGCCTCGCCGCCCACCGCGCCGCGATGGCGCGCCTGCGGGTGCGCCACCTTGCGGCCTCGCTCCTACACGACCTCGACCTGCTCGACCATGGCCCCGACCGCGTGCTGCGCGAGCGCTACGCGCGCCGCATGGCGTCTGCGACCGGTCTGACCTGGCCCTCTGCGCCCTGGCTCACGGCCGTCGATCCGCTGCTCTCCAGCGCCGACTACCTCCGCGCGCTCGCCCGCGCACGAACGCTCAGCGATCCCGGTGCGCTGGTCGCGGCGCTCACGACGTAGGCGTCATCAGGCCCACGATGGCGTCCATATCGGCCATGACCCTCCGCCGCTCAGCGGTGTCGAGCGGATCCTCGGCCAGGCGCCGCACCTCTTCGGCGAGGTCCGAATGCCGGCGACGGCGCTGCCCCGCCTCCACCAGCGCGGTTCGCACAGCATCGGATTCGTTGCGGCCCTCGCGCATCAGCGTGGCCAGCGCCTGCTGCGACACCTCATCGAGTCGTGCGTGAACTAGGCGAGAGCCCATGACCAGGTGGAGGGGTCGCTCACCCCAGCTTGCGCTCGATCGCGTTCAGCACCGACTTGCGCGCGTTATGGCGACGCTCGTAGTCACGGACCTTGCGCAGCTGCGCGGGCGTGAGGTCGGTCAGGCGCTTGGTGATCTGCGCAGCGGTGAGGTCCTCGTAGCCGAGGATTGGGAAGCTGCCGCCGACGCCCGCGCCGACGCGGCGGCGGGCTCGGTCGACGGTGCGCAGAACCGCGTCGCCGGCACCGCCGCGGCCGAGCAATTGCTCGACGTCGGCCAGCAGCGCCTCGGTCTGCGCGCGGCCGGCGGTAACGAGAGTCGACAGCAGCTCCTCAGCGTCCTTGCGCGTCATCCGCCCGCGGCGCACCGCGTCGTCGACGGTCTCTTGAAGGCGGTCGCTGGTCAGCGTCAGCGAGGAGACGAGCCGCTCGCGCAGCGCACCGAGGTTGGCGGCGAGCTCATCGGTGGAATGGACGGCCGCTGCCGCCGCGGCCTTGGGCTTCGCGGGCTTCGCCTTCGTCGCCGCGGGCTTTCGCGCGCTCGCCGCGGGCTTCTTGGCAGCGGCCGGCTTGCGCGCCGGTGCGGAGGTCTTCTTTGGCTGCGGCATGGCGGGGAGATCCCTTCAAGAGGTGCGGGCTGGTCCTCGCGGCGACCCTACCCGCTCAGGTCGCCGCAAGTTCTCGCCATGGACCGCGTTTCAGCCGCTGCCCCATCCCCACACACCGGTCCAGCCCCCGCATGATCGGGCCGTCGCCCAGACCCCACACATCGACCCATCTGGCGACGGCCCGTCCGGGGCCCTTCGTCAGCGCTCAGCCGGCCAGCAGCCACTCGAGCATCGCCTTCTGGGCGTGGCGGCGGTTCTCCGCCTCGTCCCAGATGCGCTGCCGATGGCCGTAGAGCACCGACTCGGTGATCTCCTCGCCGGGATGCGCCGGCAGGCAGTGCAGCGCGATGACCTCGTCCCGCCCGCCCCCCGCCGCGTCGAGCAGCGCGTCGTCGATCCGGTACGGGGCCAAGGCCGCGCGGCGCGCATCGGCGGTCTCCTCGTCGCCCATCGAGACCCAGACGTCGGTGTAGATCGCGTTGGCCCCGGCGACAGCCTCATACGGATCAGCGACGCTCGCCACGCCCGGCAGCGAGAACTCCGGCGGCGTGCTGAGCACGACCTCGACGCCCGCGATCGTCCCCATGTCCAGCAGCGACCGCGCCATGTTGTTGCCGTCGCCGACGTAGGTCAGCTTCAACCCTTCCAGCGCGCCGAACGCCTCGCGCAGCGTCAGCAGGTCGGCGAGCACCTGGCACGGATGCGCGTTCTGGGTGAGCATGTTGAAGACCGGCAACTGGTCCTCGGCCGCGAGGGCCTCCAGCTCGGCGTCAGCGTGCGTGCGGACGCCGACGGCGGCAACGTGACGGCCCAGGACGCGCGCGGTGTCGCGCAGCGACTCACCCCGGCCCAACTGCGTCTCGCCCGGGCGCAGGACCATCGGATGGCCGCCCAGCTCGGCAATGCCGGTCTCGAAGCTCACACGCGTCCGGGTGCTCGGCTTCTGGAAGACGAGCGCGACCGTGCGGCCCTCCAGGATCCTGCTTGAGTGCGGCGCGAGCTTGAGCGCCGCCGCGCGATCGAGGATCGCGTGCAGGTCGTCGGAGGTGAGCTCGGTTCCGGTCAGCAGGTGACGCATGGGCAAGCGGGGCATCATACGACCGCGATGAAGGTCCTCACCTGGAATCTCTTCCACGGCCGGTCGGTCCCAGAGACCAAGCACGCGCTGCTGGAGGAGTTCACGGACAAGATCTCCGGATGGGACTGGGATGTCGCACTGCTGCAGGAGGTCCCGCCGTGGTGGCCGCCGCTCCTGGCGCGCGCCACGGGCGCCGAGCAGCGGACGGTGCTGACGTCGCGCAACGCGCTGCTGGCGGTCCGCCGCTGGATCGCCGAGCGACGCCCGGACCTGATCAAGGCCAACGGCGGCGGCGCCAACGCGATCCTCGTCCGCGGCGACCGGATCGCCGCCCACGCCGCGTTGCGCCTGCGCTGGCGGCCCGAGCGCCGGATGCTGCATGCCGTGCATCTGGCGGCCTCCGGGATCTGGGTGGCCAACGTTCACGCGACGGCCAACCCGAAGCCGCTCGCGCGCGCCGACATGATGCGCTGCGGCGAGACGCTCGTGCGCTGGGTCGGCGCCGCACCCGCGCTGCTGGGTGGCGACGCCAACGTTCCCGACCCCACCGTGCCCGGCTTCACCAACGCCGGAGGCCACCGCATCGACCGCTTCTTGATCCGCGGCGCGCTCGCGGTCGCGACCGAACCACGAACGCTGCAGCGCGACGGCCTCTCCGATCACGCGCCGGTGCTGATCGAGGTGCGCGCCTCGTAGGCTGATGGCCATGATGTTCCGTCTCCTCCCCGCCCTCGCCTTCCTCGTCCTGCTCGCCGGCTGCGGCAGCTCCGACGGCGGTGGCGACAGCGGCAAGGCACAGGCGCTGTCACCCGACAGCGCCATCGAGATGAAGTCCTTGCGCTTCAAGCCTGAAAACGCCCAGGTCCCGGTCGGCCAGGAGATCACCTGGCACAACGACGAGTCCGTCCCCCACGACGTCAAGGCCGACAGCGGCGCGTCGTTTCGCTCAAAGACGTTCGGCAAGGATGGGACGTTCAAATGGACGCCCGACAAGGCCGGCACGGTCAAGTACGAGTGCACGCTGCACCCGGGCATGGAGGGCACGATCGACGTCGTCGCGAAATAGGCGACGGAACTACGACCGCGCGCGCAGCCCGAAGCCGCGCAGCAGCATCAACGCCCGCTCGCCGACGCCGCCGTGCGCGGGAAGAACACCAAGTTGGACCGAGGCGTCGTAGAGGTCAAAGAACGCGCGGATGCGCCAGAGGCGCTCGCGCGGCGGGTCGAGCTCGCAGTAGAGGACGGCGTGGACCGAGAACGGCTTGCGCGTCGGCGGCAGGCCGGGGAGCTCACCGGTATGGGTGCCGGTGAGGCGGACCGGTGCCGCGAGGAAGCGCCCGTCGCTCAAGCGCTCGCCGGCCTGCTCGATCTGCGCGTTGGGCGCCGCGACCCAGAGGCGCGCCGCGTGATCGCCAAGCGCGTCGCAGCCCCGCAGGGCCGGACCGGTTAGCGGATCCTCGTAATGGACATCGAGCGCGCAGCAGGCGGCGAAGGCTGAGCGGTCGCGGCCGACGAGCGCGGCTTGGAAGGCGTCGAAGAGCGGGTCGATCACGGCGACGACGGTGGGGTCGCCTGCGCGGGGTGGGTGGAAGCCGTCTCGGTCGGATCGCCCGCCGGGATCGGTGCCGCCGGGTCGCTCGGGTGCACGAACTCGGCGGTCCCGGCCTCGGCGGTGCTGGCGGTTGCGTGCAGACGGTGCGGGATCCGGCCGGCGCTGCGAGCGAGCAGGCCCGCCTCGACGGCCAGGCGCATCGCGCGCGCCATCGCCACCGGATCCTCCGCGCGGGAGATCGCGCTGGCGCACAGCACCGCGTCGCAGCCGAGCTCCAGCGCCAGCGCGGCGTCGCTGGCGGTCCCGACGCCAGCGTCGAGGATCACCGGCAGCGCCGTCTGCTCGCGGATCAACCGCAGGTTGTAGGCGTTGTTAATGCCCATGCCTGAGCCGATCGGCGAGCCGAGCGGCATGATCGCCGCGCAGCCGACGTCCTCCAGGCGCCGCGCGAGCACCGGGTCGTCGGTCGTATACGGCAGCACGATGAAGCCCGCGTCGACCAGTTCCTCAGCCGCCGCGACCAGCTCGACCGCGTCAGGCAGCAGCGTGCGCTCGTCGCCGATGACCTCCAACTTGACCCACTCGGTGGCAAACGCTTCGCGGGCGAGCTTGGCGGTCAGCACCGCATCGCGCGCCGTGTAGCACCCGGCGGTGTTGGGCAGGATCCGGACGCCGCACTCGTCAAGGACATCAACAAGAGAACCGCGAGCGCCCGGATCGATCCGCCGCAGCGCGACGGTGACCATCTCGGTGCCCGACTCGCGGATCGCCGCGGCGAGCGTCTCCAGGCGCGGGAAGCCGCCCGTGCCGAGAATCAACCGCGATGAGAACTGCTGGCCGGCGATGCGCATGGTGTCGGTCATCCTCCTTGGACCGCGATCAGGACTTCTACCCGCGCGCCGTCGGCGACGGCGAACGTCGGCCACTCCCCGCGCGGGACGACCTCGGCGTCGACGGCGACGGCGACGCCGCGGTCAGGTACGTCGAGGTGGGCGAGCAGCGCGGCGACGGTCACACCGGGCGCGATGTCGGACGGCTCGCCGTTGATGATGATCATGCTGGGGTGCCTCCGGTGGCGACGGCGGCGGCAAAACGCTCCGGGCGAAACGCGTGGTCGGGGCGCCCGCCGGTCAGCTCGTCGGCGATCAGCTCGGCGGTGAGCGGGCAGAGCAGGATGCCGTGGCGGAAGTGGCCGGTCGCCCAGACGAGCCGCTCGTCGGCGGGGTCGGTCCCGATGACCGGCGCGTTGTCGGGCGTCCCGGGGCGCAGGCCCGCGAAGGCCTCCTCGATCTCCAGCTCCAGGATCCCGGGCAACACCTCGGCGGCCTCCCGCAGCAGCTCGTAGACGCCGAGCGCGGTGACCGCGGTGTCGAAGCCCTGCTCCTCCATCGTCGCGCCAAGGTAGTAGCGGCCGTCGCCGCGCGGGACGAGGTAGCCGCCTTCGAAGCGCAGGACGTGGTCGCACAGCCCCGGGCCCGACGGGTCGCGCAGGCGCAGCGCCTGGCCCTTGACAGGGCGGACGGGCACGGTGCCCAGCGAGCCCGACCAGGCGCCCGCAGCGATCACCACGCGCTCGGCGTCCAGCACGCCGAGATCCTCGACCGCCGTGTGCGGATGCAGATGCACGCCCGCGCGCGAGCACGCCTCGATCAGCGCCGCAACCAGCAGCGCCGGCTCGACCGCGTGGTCATCGGGGAGCGCGAGCGCCAGGCGCAGTGAGGGCGCCAGCGCCGTCTCGCGCCGGCGCGCCTCGGAGCCCAGCAGCCGCTCGACGGCCAAGCCCATGCGCTCGCGCAGCGCGCGCTCGCGCTCGACGTGCTCGGCCTCGTCGCGGTCGCGCGCGAGCAGCAGGGTGCCGCAGGCGCGGTAGCCGACATCGAGGCCCGTGACGTCGGCCAGCTCGGCGGCAAACGCCGGCCAGCGCCGCGCGCTCTCCAGGTTGTGCAGCAGCAGCGCGCGCTCCTGCGCGTCGGCCTCGGCGACCGGCGCGAGCATGCCCGCGGCCGCGCGCGAGGCGCCCATGCCGAAGTCGGCGCGATCGAGCACGGCGACCTCCAGCCCGCGCTGGCGCGCGCGCCACGCGGCCGCGAGGCCGATGACGCCGCCACCAACTACGGCGACGTCTACGTGCGAAAGCTGGGTGCTCACCCGACATCGAGCGTACCGCGACGGCGAGCGCGTCGAGGGACGACTGATGGCCGGATACCGACCATCAGTCGTCCCTCGACGCCGCGCTGGCACACTTCGCCGCCGATGTCTGACCTGGAGCGCCGGCGCGCGCGGCTGTCGACCGCGCGCCTGTACCTGATCTGCGACGCCGCGCCCGGTGGGCGCCCGCTGGAGTCCGTGCTCGCGCCCGCGCTGCGCGGCGGCGTCGACATCTTCCAACTGCGCTGCAAGGACGCGTCCGACGAGGAGATCCTCGCCGCGGCGGCGGTCGCGCGCGAGTGGTGCGAGGCGGCGGGAGCGCTGTTCATCATCAACGACCGGCCCGACCTCGTGGCCGCGACCGGCGCCGACGGCGTGCACGTCGGCCAGGACGATGTGTCGGTCGCGGAGGCCCGCGCGGTCGCCGGGCCCGACGCGCTCGTCGGCCAGTCCACCCACAGCCCCGAGCAGGTCGACGCCGGCGCGGTGGCTGACTACATCGGCGTCGGTCCGGTCCACACGACGCCGACCAAGCCCGGCCGTCCCGCCGTCGGCCTGGAGCTGGTCACCTACGCGGCCCGCAACGCCAAGGTGCCGTGGTTTGCGATCGGCGGCGTCGACGAGGCGACCATCAACACCGTGATGGCCGCGGGCGCCAACCGCGCTGCAATCGTGCGAGCGATTGCCGAGGCCGAGGATCCCGAGGCGGTCACGCGACGCCTGGCGCATGCGCTCGACGAAGGGCCTCCGGGTGTCCGCCGCAAGCGCAAGAGCTCCGAGGAGCGCAACGTCGAGATCCGCGCCGCGCTGGATCCGATTGCGCCCGGCGAGCGGCCCACGCCGCTGCTCGTCGCGGTCGCCACCGCGATCCTGCTCGGGATCGTCAACCTCGTGCTCGCCGCGACCGGCCACAGCGGCCGGGGTGGCGCCGGCACGCTGCTCGTCTACTGCGCGCTGATGTTCGCCGCGGCCTGGGGCATGTGGACCAAGCGCTACATCGCGGTCCTGCTCTTCCAGATCCTGCTGGCGATCTTGGTGGTCTTCTTCTTTCTCTTCTTGCTGCGTGCGTCGTCGGTCGGTGACGTCGCGCTGAGCTTCGGCGTGATCGTGCCAGCGGGCTGGCTGTTCTGGAGACTTGTGCGTGTTCTTGCACGGCTCCAGGTGCCGGTCGATCGCCCCGCTTGACCGCAGGTAGGGTCCTACCACCCGTTCGCTACATTGCGAGACATGGCCGAAAGCTTCGACACCATCGTCATCGGCTCGGGTCCCGGCGGCTACGTCGCCGCGGTCCGATCCGCGCAGCTCGGGTTGCGCACGGCGGTGATCGAGCGCGACGACGTAGTCGGCGGTCGCTGTTTGAACTACGCGTGCATCCCGGCCAAGGCCGTACTGCGCAGCGCCGACATCCTCACCGAGGTCCGCGAGGCCGGCGAGTACGGCATCTCCTTGAACGGCACCGAGCCAACGGTCGACTTCGGCGCGATCGGCGAGCGGCGCACGAAGGTCATCTCGACCCTGACCGGCGGTGTGGCTGGGTTGTTCAAGAAGAACAACATCGAGGTCATCTCCGGCGAGGCCTCGCTGACGGCCGACGGCGACGTCAAGGTCGGCGACACGGTGTACAAGGCCGAGAAGGCCGTGATTCTGGCGACCGGCAGCGTCAAGAAGCCGCTGCCCGGGCTGGACTTCGGCGGCAACGTCATCGGCACCGAGGAGGCCTGGGCGCTGACCGAGCTGCCGGCCACCATGGTGGTCATCGGCGCGGGTGCGTCAGGTACCGAGATCGCCAGCGCCTACCAGCGCCTCGGCACGCAGGTCACGCTCTACGAGGGCCTGGACCGCGTGCTGCCGACCGAGGACGCCGACATCTCCAAGGCCGCCGCGCGCGGCTTCAAAAAGCAGGGCATCGAGGTCAAGGTCGGCACGTTCTACGAAGGCCAGGAGGCTGACTGGGTCGTCATCGCCGCCGGCCGCGGGCCGGATGTTGCAGCACTTGGCATCGACGTCGCGGGGATCGAGCTGACCGACTCCGGGCTCATCAAGGTCGACGGCGCGCTGCGCACCTCGCGACCCAAGGTGTATGCCATCGGCGACCTCGTCCCAGGGCCCGCTTTGGCACACAAGGCGTCTGACGAAGGCATCATCGCCGTCGAGGACGCGGCCGGGCTCAAGACGCATCCGATCCCCTACCTCGACATCCCGCGCGCGACGTTCTGCACGCCCAACGTCGGCTCGTTCGGGCTGACCGAGGAGCAGGCGCGCGAGCAGGGCTACGACGTCACGATCGGCAAGGTCCAGTACGGCGCGGTCGGCGCAGGCACGGTCTACGGCGACCGCACCGGCGTCATCAAGATCGTCGGCGACAAGAAGTACGGCGAGATGCTCGGCGGCCACATCGTCGGCACCCGCGCGACCGAGCTGATCCAGGAGCTCGTCAACGTCAAGCTCGTCGAGGGCGGCTACCCCGAGGTCGCGCGCATCATCCACGGCCACCCGACCCTGTCGGAGGGCGTGATGGAGGCCGCGCGCGCCGCCGACGGCTGGCTCATCCACGGCTGATCGCAGCGCCGAAGCCGTGAGCGTCGAGGTCACCCAGCACGGCGACAACGAGCCGGAGGAGCGGGCGGCCTTCTACTTCGACTTCTCCTCGCCAGAGGCATATCTCGCCGCCGAGCGGGTGATCCAGACGTTGCCGTTCGCGGCCGAGTGGATCCCGATCCGCGCGCCCCGCGCGTGGGACGACGGCTTCCGCTGTGCGGAGGAGCGCGACATCGCTCGGCTAGAGATCGAGCGGGTGGCGGCGGCCCGGATGCTGCAGGACCTGCGCTGGCCACCGGTCTTTGACAGCGAGCTGGCGCTGCGCGCGGCGACCTACGCCAAGCAGATCGGGCGCGTCGTGGCCTTCGGGCTGGCGGCCTTCCGGCAGGCCTACGCCGGTGGCGCGGACCTCGGCGACACCGACGTGGTGCTGATCGCCGCTTCGGCGTGCGAGATGCACCCGCGCGCGGTCCTGCAGGCGATCGAGCGCGACGCGGTCGGCCGCGTTCTGGACGAGGCGACCGCGCTGGCCGTCGCCCGCGGGGTCGTGTCGTGCCCAACGGTTTGGACGCCGCAGGAGACCTTGCTGGAAGGGGACGCCGCCCTAGATACGGTGAAGGCCTCGTGAGGGCCCGCTCCCGCTATGACGTGCTTGTCGTCCGCGACACGATCGAAGTCGTCGATCGCGACCAGGGCGAGGGCGTGCTCTTCTGGGACTGCACCGCACGCCAGCGCCGCCGCATGGCCGAGGCGCTGATCCGCGACCTCGACCGATTGAGCCCCGACGAGTTCTTGTATGAGTGGGCCGTGGCCGAGCCGCGGCAGTTCGACTGAGTCGTTGCGCTGCGACCTCCGGCTGGTGGGCCTGTTTGCGGACGGGATCCGTCCCTCAACAGGCCCACCACGCTGCGGAAGGTGCGGCGGGCTGAGGGTGGGCCCGTACCCGGACGCACCACGTCCTTCAACAGGCCCACCCCACGCCGGACGGGCGGCTGCGGCCCCGCTGCTGTTGTAGGCTCGCGCCGCGATGCCCGACCATCCGCTCCCCGACGCCGCGACGGCCAAGGAGTGGTGGACGACGATGCTCCTGATACGCCGGTTCGAGGAGCGTTCGAGCGAGTTGTACGCCAAGGGTGCGATCGCCGGGTTCCTGCATGCGGCCCGTGGCGAGGAGGCCGTGATCGTGGGGGCGTTGCGGGCGCTGGAGGAGCGCGACGCGGTGCTGTCGACCTTCCGCGCCCACGCCCACGCGCTGGTGCGCGGCACGCCGCCGGACGCCGTGATGGCCGAGCTGATGGGCCGCGTCGACGGCACCTCGGGCGGCCGTGGGGGCTCGACGCACATCGTCGATCCGGCGCGCGGCGTGCTGGGCGGCTTCGGCGTCCCGGCAGGCCACGCGCCGATCGCGGCGGGCGTGGCGTTGAGCGCCGCTGCGCGGTCGACCGGTGCGGTGACCCTGTGTCAGCTGACGCTCGGGGCGACCGCCGAAGGGGTCTTTGCTGAGACGTTGGGCCTGGCGGCATCGTGGGAGCTGCCGGTCGTCTTCCTGGTGACCAGCCACGGCGAGCTGGATGTCGAGCCGGCGCTGACGGGGCTGTTTCAGCGCAGCGCCGCGTTCGGGGTGGCGGGCCTGCGCTGCGACGGGACTGACGTGATCGACACCCATCACGTCGTTAGCGAGGCGGTGCGTCGCGCGCGCGACGAGCGGCGTCCGACGCTGGTGGAGGCAGTGATCAGCCGGCCCGCGGATCCGGTCGCAGCGTTCGGCGACCGGCTGGAGCGCGAGGGCGTCCTGGGCGACGGCGAGCGTGAAGCGATCGACACGGGTGTGCGCGACCGCATCGGCCTGGCCGTGGCGCTCGCCGAAGCGTCGCCGGAGCCGGAGGCGAGCGCGTTGCACGAGCACGTCGTGGCCCCGTGAGCGGCCGCGAGATCACCTACCGCGAAGCGCTGCGCGAGGCGCTGCGCGAGGCGCTGGAGCGCGACGAGCGCGTGCTGCTGATGGGCCAGGACATCGGCGCGCGCGGTGGCGCGTATGGCGTCACGGCCGGGTTGTTGAAGGCCTTCGGCGCGGGGCGCGTCCGCGATGCGCCGAGCTCGGAGGCGGCGCTCGTCGGCGTCGGCATCGGGGCGGCGCTGGCGGGGATGCGGCCGGTGGTGGAGCTCACGACGGCGACCTACGCGGCGCTGGCGCTCGACCAGCTCATCCACCACGCGGCGCCGCTGCGCGCGCTGTCGGGCGGCCGGCTGTCGGCGCCGTTGACCGTGCGGATGCCCCAAGGCGGCGGCGCACGGCTCGGGCCGATCCACTCGCAGACGATCGAGGCGTTGTTGCATCACATCCCGGGGCTCGTCGTCGCGGCGCCGGCCACGCCGGCCGACGCCAAGGGGCTGCTGGCCGCCGCGATCGCCTCCGACGATCCCGTCGTCGTCCTTGAGCACACCGCGCTCTATGACACGCGCGGCGCGGTTGACGAAGACGACGTCGCGCCGCTCGGCCACGCGACCGTGCGACGGTCCGGCAGCGAGGTCAGCATCGTGGCGAACTCGCGGATGGCGATCGTGGCCGAGGCGGCCGCAGCGCGCCTTGCCGACGAGCACGACGTCGACGCGGAGGTCATCGACCTGCGGTCGGTCCGCCCGCTCGACCACGCGACGATCGCGGCCTCGGTGCGCCGGACGGGCCGGGCGATCATCGTCGAGGAGGGCTGGCCCGACGGCGGCATCGGCGCCACGCTCGCGGCGCGGATCGCGATCGCCACGCCCGGCCGACCCGTCGCGCGCGTCACCGGCGCCGACGTCCCGATGCCCTACGCGCGCACGCTCGAGCAGGTTGCGATCCCCGACGAGGCGGCGATCGTCGCGGCCGTGCTCAAGCTCGTGGGTCCGAGGCCCGCCGATGGCGCGACCGACCACACCATCTCGACCGAGATCGACATGGAGTCCTTGCTCGACACCCGCCGCGCGGGCACATCGGTCGCGCAGGCCATCGCCACCGCCATCACCGGGCTGGTCGACAACGCCGCGATCGTGCTGCCCGACGGCACCGTGACCCTCATGGGCGCCGTCCGCCCGCCCCACCCCACCATCACCCTCACTTTCGGTCCCACCGCGACCCGCCCCACCGTTCACACCGGCGCCGTGACCATCCGGCATCTCGCGCCGCTGACGTTGCGCATCACCGCGACGCCTCCCGAGGCCGACACCCTCCTCGCCGCGCTGCGCGCGCGGTTGGAGCAGGTCGACGCGCCCGAGCCGCCGGTGCCGGGGGAATCGTCAACGTAAATGCACTCGGTCTCGACAAAAGCACCCAGGAGGTGCTTAGGTCGAGACGGACGCCTGGTTGCCCGCTCAGCGCGGGCTGCGACCAAGGCCGCCGAGGAGGCCGCCGACCGTCTGGCCGAGGCCGGTGAGGGTCTGGTCGACCGTCTCCCCAACTTGCGTCACGGTGGGCGCCACCGAGGGCGCGACCGGGCCGAGGGATTGCGCGACGCCGTTCGTGGCGCCGGCGACCGCGCCGCCGGCAGCTTGCGTGGAGTCCTGCACGGCTTGGGCGGCGGCGTCGGTCACGCCCGCGGGCGCAGGCGCAGCCGGAGCCTGCGGCACCGTCGGGCCCGATGCCGGCGGGTGAGGCGAGCCGGACGCATTGGGTGCTGCACCGTTGCCCGAGCCGGCCGAGCTCGGCGCCGTGCCAGCGCCACCGCTGCCGCTCGACCCACCACCACTCGACCCACCGCCGGCGCCCGGCGCCGCGGCCGGCGACGGGCTCCCCGCCGGCGTCGAGCCCGCGGGGACATCACCGGCGCCCGGGGTCCCGCCGTCCGGTGCGCTCCCCTGCGTCGGCCGCGCGACCGCGGACCGCTCACGCCGCGCCCGGCGCTTGCTCCGCTCATGCCGCTCATCGGCGCCAAGCGCCGAGCGGCTCACCGCCGCCACTGGGACCGCCGGCAGCGTCGTCGCACGTCGCGCTCCGGCTTCGTCGCCACCCTTGCGCGCCGCGCCACCGCCGGGCAACCGGATCTCGCCAAGCCCCGGCCCGCCAGCGGCTCCGATATCCGGCCAGCCGTGGAACGCGACGACCGTCGAGAGCACCGCGATGATGATTCCGCCCACGCCGATGACGGAGCCCGAAGCCCCGACAACCCCCACGAATGCCCGCATGGAGCGCATTCCGCGGTTGCATCGACCGGGCCCGAACGATTCTTGATGTCCGCAGGGCGACATGCACGCCGTTAGCGGGCGGCGCGCCCCGGGTTATCGGGCCCGAAGGCCGTCGCGTTGGGCCGCTGATCGGGATCGACGCGCTTGATCAGCGCCGGCTCGTCGGTGCGGATGAAGACGCAGAAGTCCCGGCGCGGATCAGGTCCCGCGTAACAGGTGCGAAACAGATGCGACCCCTGCTGGACGGTGTCTGCCCCGTGCAGCGGGAGGTAGCGCGCCGGCGCCCGGTGGGCGGCGAAGATCCGCGACTCGCGCAGGACCACGGCCACCAGCTTGTCGTGGGCCGTTAGCGCCCGCCGGTGCGCCAACCCACCCGCGAGCAACACCACGCACAACGCGACCAGCCCGATCGCCGCAGCCCGATCGGCCGCGATCTCGCGCGGGAGATCTGGCCGGTGGCGCCGCATGAGCCAGCCACCCAGGTGCGAACCGACCGCAACGACGACGAGGTTCAGCAGCCCCGCCGCCAGCAGACAGCCGAGCAGGTCAGCGCGCCCGCCGGAGAACGGGAGCCGCGCGAGGATGACGGCGTCGGCCACCGTCAGGACCGCGAAGGCCGGCCACTGCCATGCGCCGCTCAACCGCCAGCGCAGGCGGGAGCGCCATACGGCCATCGCCGGGCGTTCGGCCATGGCGGCGAGTGTCGCACGCACTAGGCGTGCCCGAGCGCCGTCTTGAGGCCTACCATCTGCCAGGTGGATCTCTGGACCGTGCAGCTGGGCCGCGTGCCCTACGTCGAGGCGCTGGCGCTCCAGCAACGCGTGCGCGCTGCGCGCCAGGCGGGCGTGATCCCGGACACCGTTCTGCTGCTCGAGCATCCTCCCGTCTACACGCGCGGGCGCCGCAGCGTCCCGGGCGAGCTGCCGTTCGGTGAGGACTACTACGCAGCCCAGGGGATCGAGATCGTCGACGTCGACCGCGGCGGCAAGGTCACCTACCACGGGCCCGGCCAGCTCGTCGCCTATCCGATCGCCGGCGTCACCGACGTAATGACGTTCGTCGGGCAGCTTGAGCAGGTCATGGTCGACGCGCTGCGCGACGAGGGCGTCGAGGCCCGGGGACGCGCCGCCGACGGCCGCGACTTCACCGGCGTCTGGGTCGGCGAGCGCAAGATCGGCTCGATCGGCCTGCACATCTCCCACGGCGTGACGACGCACGGGCTGAGCCTCAACGTCGACGGTGACCTGACCCCCTTCGAGTGGATCGTCCCGTGCGGGCTGGGCGGCGTGGCGATGACGTCCGTCCAGCGCGAGCTCGGCCCCGCCTATCCCTCCACCGGCCGGCGCGACTGCATCCGCAAGCGCGTCGCGCTCGGCCTCGCCCAAGCGCTCGGCGCCCGCCAGCGACTCGTCACGCGCCAAGCCCTGGAGCGGGCGCTGGGCGCCGTGCCCTCAACGGTCGGCTGAGTCCCGCGCCAATTCGTCAAGTCCGCGCTCGGACGCGCCGATGCGGGCCGGGCCATGGACGGCATCCTGCGCATCTTCCTCGTCATCGTCGCGGTCAGCGTGCCCGCGGCGCTCATCCACGAGCTCGGCCGCGCGGCGGTCGCCCTCGCGCTGACCAAGGGCCGCGTCTGCGTCCTGCTGGGCTCCGGCCGACCGCTGTTCAGCGTGCGCGTCGGCCGGCTGCTGATCGGCCCGACCCGCACGTGGCTGTGGGGCGGCGAGTGCCTGCACGCGCCAACGGTCTCGCGTCGTCGCCAGACCGCGATCCTGCTCACCGGCCCGCTGGCCGGCGACCTCTGCTTCGCCATCGCCTGTGCCGCGGCAATCACCTGGCGTGGCGGCCCCAACGAACACGCCACGCTGCAGCTCGCGCTCTTCGTCTTCGCCCTGGTCGCCCTGGCGCGCGCCAGCGCCGACCTCGTACGCGCCCACGGACACAAACCTGTCCCTGGGCTGGTCTCAGCCGCTCGGTAGCCTACGGTCGGCGATGGCCGCCGAACCGACGACGCAGCAGCGCGAGCACAAGACCCGCTCGCGCGCCAACCCTGGCGGGATGGACGTCCTGAAGGTCCTCGGACCCGACGTCCTCGACATCCGCGAGCGCAAGCCCAAGTGGTTCAAGGTCCCCATGCCCGGCGGGCCGAAGTACCGCGAGCTCAAGGCCAAGATCGCCGACGACAACCTGCACACCGTGTGCCAGGAGGCCGCCTGCCCGAACATCGGCGAGTGCTGGGAGCGCGGCACCGCGACGTTCATGATCCTCGGCGACACGTGCACGCGCCGCTGCGGCTTCTGCCACGTCAAGACCGGCAAGCCGACCTGGAACGACCCGCTAGAGCCCGCGCGCGTCGCTCGCCAGGTCGCGCAGATGGGCTTGCGCCACGCCGTCATCACGAGCGTCGACCGCGATGACATGCCCGACAAGGGCGCCCACGCCTTCGTCGGCGTCATCCGCCAGATCCGCCGCCAGGCGCCCAAGTGCAAGATCGAAGTCC
This sequence comes from uncultured Conexibacteraceae bacterium, assembly GCA_963829185.1. Lineage (GTDB taxonomy): Bacteria > Actinomycetota > Thermoleophilia > Solirubrobacterales > Solirubrobacteraceae > Baekduia. Next base: position 317,958 of record CAWHID010000003.1, on the reverse strand, counting down.
TCACGCCGGACTTCCAGGGGCTCGACATGCCGCTGGCCAAGGTCATCGCCGAGCGGCCAGACGTCTTCAACCACAACTGCGAAGTCGTCCCGCGCCTGTACTCGATCGCCCGCCGCGGCTCGACGTGGGAGCGCTCGCTGCGCGTGCTGCAGACCGCCAAGGAGATGGGCGGCGACGAGGTCGTCACCAAGTCCGGGCTGATGGTCGGCCTCGGCGAGTCCTTCGAAGAGATGGTCGACGCACTGGGCCAGCTGCGCGCCCACGACGTCCAGGTCATCACGATCGGCCAGTACCTGCGCCCGACCGAGCGCCACCTGCCGCTGGTGCGCTACTGGCATCCCGACGAGTTCGACGCGCTCGCGGCCGCCGGCATGGCGATGGGCTTTGACCACGTCGCCGCCGGCCCGTTGGTGCGCAGCTCCTACCACGCCGACGAGCACGTGCCGCAGCCTGAGCCCGGCATCGGGCCGCTCGCGACGGCAAGCACGAGCTAGGGTCACGCGGGCTTGTTCCCGCTGCGCGACAACATCCCGACGCTGCGGTTCCCGGCAGTCACGATCGTGCTGCTAGTAGCCAACGTGCTCGCCTACTTCCTCTGGCAGAAGGGCGGGATCCTGCACGGCCCCGATGACGCGCACGTCATCGACTACGGCTGGATCCCTTACGAGATCAAGCATCCCGGCCAGCAGTGCATTGTCCAGGGCCAGGGGATCGCGTGCGGCGAGGTGAGCGGGCAGCCGTCAGTGCTCGTCACCGCGTTCACCTCGATGTTCATGCACGGCGGGATCCTGCACCTGGCCGGCAACATGCTCTTCCTCTGGATCTTCGGCAACAACGTCGAAGACAGCATGGGCAAGACCAAGTTCATTATCTTCTACCTGCTCGGCGGCGTCGCAGCGCTGGCGGGCCAGACGCTGGTGTCCAGCGGCGACGGCAACGCGGTCCCGCTCGTCGGCGCCTCGGGCGCAATCGCCGCCGTGCTCGGCGGCTACATCGTGCTCTATCCCCGCGCCCGGGTCCTGACGCTGATCTTCATCATCTTGTTCTTCACGATCATCGAAATCCCGGCGATGGTCGTCCTCGGGCTCTGGTTCCTGCAGCAACTCCTGTTCGGCGCCTACGGGCTGAGCGACCCCACCGGCGGTGGTGGCGGCGTCGCCTACTTCGCGCACATCGGCGGCTTCGTCTTCGGGCTGCTGATGATCCGCGCCTTCGCCCGGCGTCGGAACCCCAACTACCCGCCGCGCCCGGCGAGCAGCATGGCGGCCTGACGGCGTGGACCCGCGCCCTGTCCTGTTCGCGGCGTTCCTGCTCGTCACCGTGCTCGCCGGTCTGACGATTTATGTCGCGATCCGCAACGGACCGGACGTCTTGACCGTCCTCTCCTTGATGATCCTCGCGATGCTCGGCCTCGGCATCTTCGGAGCGCTGAAGGAGCCGCCACGATGAAGCGCGCGCTGGCGGCCTGCGCCGTCGCGCTCGCGCTGTTGACCGGTGCCGGCTGCGGCACCGGGGAGCACGCCACGGATGCGCCCCCCGCCCCCTCTGATGGTGCGCCGCACGAACCGCTGCAGGCGGCCAACGGCCCGATCGCGCCGCCGCCGGCCACCTCGCCGCTGACCCTGGCGCTGACCGGCGCGCCCGACATCGTCCAGATCCGCTTCGGCCACCAGCCGCGCGCCGGGCTGCTCTTCGACCTCGACACCGGCCAGGTGCTGTGGCGCAGGAACCCGACGCGGATCCTGCCGATCGCCAGCGTCACGAAGATCATGACCGCGCTGGTCGTCGCCGACCGCGTCCCGGAGGGCTCGAAGGTCCGCGTCACCAGGGAGGCGCTGGCCTACCAGGGCTCGGGCGTCGGCGTGCTGCCCAAGAACAAGTGGGTCGGGGTCTCGGCGATGCTCTACGGCCTGCTGCTGCCGTCAGGCAACGACGCGGCGATCGCGCTGGCCCAGCGCACCGGCAAGACCGTGCCGAAGTTCGTGGCGATGATGAACGCGCGCGCGACGACGATGGGCCTGGCGTGCACCCGCTACTCCACGCCCAGCGGCTTGACCGACCGCGGCAACCACTCGTGCGCGGCCGACCTCGCCGTTCAGGCGCGCGCGCTGCTCGATCAACCGCGCCTGGCCAAGATCGTCGCCCGCCGCGAGGCGATCCTGCCGTTTCCGATCAAGGGCGGCAGGCTCTACCTCTCCAACCACAACCCGCTCCTGCGCCGGCGCTATCCCGGCACGCTCGGGATCAAGACCGGCTTCACCGACGCCGCCGGGCGCTGCCTTGTCGCCGCCGTCAAGCGCAACGGCCGTCGCCTCGGGGTTGTGTTGTTGCACTCGCCCAACCCCGGCGGGCAGGCCGAAAAGCTCTTTGACCGCGGCTTCCGCGCGATCGCCTGACGCCATCCGCTTCGACTTCGGCGCTGCGTGACGTAAAGTCGACGCCACATCGACTGGCTAGTCAGCCAAATTGGAGGCTCGCGTGGATCTCAACGACACGCCCGAGCAGGCCGCGTACCGCGAGAAGGTCCGCAGCTGGCTTGAGGCCCACAGCGCCGAAGCGCCCGACGTGCGCTCCACGCGCGCCGGCGCCGAAGACGCCGAATACTTGGCCGCGCGCCGCGCGTGGCAGGGCAAGCTCGCCGAAGGCGGGCTGGCCGGCGTCACGTGGCCACAGGAGTTCGGCGGCCAAGGCCTCGGGCCGATCGAGCAGGTCATCGTCAACCAGGAGCTCGGCCGCGCCGGCCTTCCGGGGATCCTCGACGTCATCGGCATCGGCATGCTCGGTCCGTGCCTGATCGCCCACGGCAGCGACGAGCAGAAGTCGCGTTACCTCGGCCCGATGCTCCACGGCGACGAGGTCTGGTGCCAGATGTTCAGCGAGCCGGCCGCCGGCTCCGACCTGGCCGCCGTGCAGATGCGCGCGGTCGTGCAGGACGACGGCTCCTTCGTCCTCAACGGGCAGAAGGTCTGGACGACCAACGCCCAGTTCTCGGCCTACGGCCTGGTGCTCGCGCGCACCAACGTGGACATCCCCAAGCACAAGGGCATGACCATGTTCATCGTGCCGATGGACGCGCCGGGCGTCACGGTGCGGGGTCTGCGCCAGATCTCCGGTGAGGCGGAGTTCAACGAGGTCTTCCTCGACGATGTTCGGATTCCGGCTGAGAACGTGGTCGGTGGCGTCGACAACGGCTGGGGCACCGCGCTGACGGTGCTGATGTTCGAGCGGCTGACGATCGGGCTGGGTTCCGAGGGCTTCGGCTACAACGCCGCCCGCTTCGCCGCGGCGCTCTCCAGCGACCCTGTGGCGGCCAAGGACAAGGCCGTCCGCAAGGCGCTGGGCGAGATCGGCACCGATCTGCTGGCACTGCGCTTCGCCTCCTACCGGACGCTGTCGGCGCTCTCCCAAGGCCAGATCCCGGGCCCGGAGTCCGGCCTGGCCAAGGTGACGACGGTCAACGCGGCGATCGCCGCCGGCGACCTGATCGCCGACGTCGTGGGCCCTGACGCGTTGGACGAGGACAACGAGTGGGCCTACATGATCTCGTTCCTGCCCGGCCTGAAGTCGGCCGGCGGCACCGAGCAGATCCTGCGCAACACGATCGGCGAGCGCGTCCTTGGCCTGCCGCCTGAGCCACGCCTGGACAAGGGCATCCCGTTCAGCGAATTGCGCACCAAGGAGAAGGAAGGGGTGGCCGCCTAATGGACCTCTCCCTGACCGACGAGCAGGAGTTCCTGCGCGAGGCCGCACGCGGCACGCTGTCGCGGTTCAAGATCATCGAGGCGGCGCGCGAGGCCCAGGACAAGGGTCTGGATGAGTTGCCCGACCTCTGGCCCGCCGCGCGCGAGGCCGGCTGGGCGGGGCTGCTGATCTCCGAGGAACACGGTGGCGCGGGCCTGGATGTCTTCGACGCCATGCTGGTCGCCGAGGAGACGGGCCGCGTCCTGGCACCAGTCCCGTTCCTGGGCCTGTTGCCCGCGACCGCGATCCTCGATGCCGCCGGATACGACGGGCTGGCCGCGATCGCTGCCGGCGACGTGCGCCCGGTCTGGATCCCCACCCGACCGCCGGGTGACCTGGAGCCGCAATGGACCGTCGACGGCCCGGGCGCCGCGCGCCCCGCGGCCCCGACGATCAGCGGCGAGGGCGACAGCGTCACGGTGACCGGCCACGCCGCCTACGTCGTCGATGCGCCGGGCGCCGACCTGCTGGTCGTCACCGGCGTCGACGGAACGGTCGCGGTGGTCGACGCGAACGCCGCCGGCGTCACCGTCGAGCGGGTCGTGCGCTACGACGTCACGCGCGCACTCGCGCACGTGACGCTGGCCGACGCGCCCGGCACACGGCTGGCGGTGGACCCCGCCGCCGCCGCCGATGCGTGGTACGTCGCGCAAGCCCTCATCGCCGCCGAGGCCGTCGGCACCGTGCAGACGACGCTGGAGATGAGCGTCCAGTACGCCAAGGAGCGGTTCACCTTCGGGCGTGCCATCGGTTCCTACCAGGCGGTCAAGCACGAGCTGACCGAGGTGCTGCGACGGCTGGAGAACGGCCGCTCGCTGCTCTTTTATGCCGGGTGGTCACGGGCCGACGCGCCCGACGAGTTCCCGCTCGCAGCGAGCGCTGCGCGGTCGGCGGCCGGCGGCGCGCTGGACTTCGCCGCACGGTCGAACATCAACGTACACGGCGGCATCGGCGCGACGTGGGAGCACGACGCCCCGCTGTACTTCCGCCGCGCCCAGCTGACCCGCCGCCTCATCGGTGGCCACGGCGACGCGACCGATCGCGTGGCCGAGCGGCTTCTCGCAGCATAGGTGCACAAACCAACCGCGCCGGTGGGAAAACCCTTCCCACCGGCGCGACGGGTTGCTACGGTGCCCGCCACTAGGCCAACAGCTACAAGTACGTGGGAGAGCAAGACCTATGGCGCAGGGCGTTGTGAAGTGGTTCAGCGACGAGAAGGGGTTCGGGTTCATCACCCCCGACGAGTCGGGCAAGGATCTCTTCGTCCACCACTCCGACATCGAAGCCGACGGCTTCCGCACCCTCGCAGAGGGCGCGCGTGTGGAGTACAGCACCGAGGCCGGGGCCAAGGGTCCCAAGGCCGTCGGCGTCCGTCCCGTCTAGGGACCGACGAACAGCTCAGGCAGTCGCGGGTGCGGCGGTGGGGTACCGTCGCCGTGCTCGCGGCGCGCCGAGCAGCGAACGCATCGCCCGCCAGCCGCGCTCCGGTGCGGCCGCGTCGCCTATCAGGCGGCGTGCCTGGTTGACGCCCATCGCGATGGCGTTGAGCCCGAAGGCAACGTCCTCAGGGTCCGTCGCGCGCGGCAACTCGCCGTTCTTGATGGCGATGTGCGCCTCATGGGCCAGCACGCCCATCCACTCAGTGTGCATCGCGACGATCGCGTCATGCACGCGGCCCGGCCGGTCGTCGAACTCACACGACGCGGCAGCCACAAAGCAACCGCCGGGGAAGACGTCGCGGCCGAGGTAGGAGAGCCACGCGTCGGCGATCGCCAGCAGCCGCGCACGGCCCGGCGGGGCGGCCTGGGCCTGCTCCCAGATCTCGCGGCGGTAGACCTCGCGCGCCGCGCCCAGCGCGGCCAGCTGCAGCTCCTCCTTGGTGCCGAAGTGGCCGAGCACGCCGCCCTTGCTCATCTGCAGGTCGGCGGCCAGGCGGCCGATCGTCAGGCCCTCCAGCCCCTCGAGCGAGGCGAGGTCGACGGAGCGCTCGAGGATCGCGGTCCGAGTGCGGGCGGCGTCGGCGGCGGAGCGGCGAGGCATAGTGCGCGGATCTTAGCGTCCGGTCGGTCGCTATTGACATAGCAACCGATCGATCGTTAAATGCTGCCCCATGAAGATCACACGTCTGGGATGGGCCGGCCTCGAACTCCAAGCAGCCGGCGAGATCGCGGTCATCGACCTGCTGCAGAACACCGCGCCGATGCGGCAGTTCATGGGCGAGCCGCACACCGAGCTGCCGCCGCCCTCGCGCCCGGGCGCCGCGGCGCTCGCGCTCGTCACCCACCTGCACGAGGACCACACCGACGCCGCGGCGATCGCCGCCGCGCTGGCCCCCGACGGCGTGCTGCTGCGCCCGGCGCCCGACGCCGGCGAGTTCCTGGAGGTCGCCGCGCAGCAGGGCGCCGAGCAGCGCTTGGATGAGCTCGGCGTCCGCCAGCAGACCGTGGAGGTCTGGGAGACGGTGGAGGTCGGCCCATTTCGCGCGACCGCGGTCCCGGCCGTCGACGGCTTCGGCGACGTGCAGGTCTCCTGGGTCGTCGAGGCCGCCGGCACGCGGATCTACCACGCCGGCGACACGCTCTTTCACGGCTGGTGGTGGCGGGCGCGCATGCGGACCGGCGACATCGACTACGCCTTCCTGCCCGTCAACGGACCGCGCGTCGACCTCCCCCACCGCCAACCATCCTCGCCACGCAACGCGGTGATGACACCCGCCGAGGCCGCCGCGGCAGCGCACCTCCTGGGCGCTCGCGAGGCGATCCCGATCCACTACGACACCATCGACAACCCGCCGATCTACACCCAGCTCGAGGACCCAGCCGGCACGTTCCTGCGCGAAGCCGCGGCGCTGGACGTGGCTGCCCGCATCGTGGAGCCGGGCACGCTCGTGAGCGAGGGCGCGACGAGCGCCGCCTGAGCCGGGCCGGAGCCGTCTAACAGATAGCGCTCAGCGCTCCCAATAGTTCACGCCTTGCCGCCCTGGCTCTGGCGGCAGTGCGGGGAGCAGGTGTAGATGTTGGGCATGAGCACGGCCGAGGCCGCCTCGCCGCCCAGCGACGAGCAGATCACGCGGCACGACGATGACCACGGGCGAGGTCGGTGAGCAGCACATCCACGCTCGCGCCCGCACACCCCGCAGCTGAGACCATCCGGCCGCGGGTGTCGCGGGGCTGGATTCCGGGCGTCGTGCTGGTGCTCGGCCTCGCCATCGCGCTCGTGATCGTCGCCACCGATCCGGAGGTCAACGGCGGTGTGCTGCGCCAGATCCATGCCGACAGCGCATCCACGCACGACGTCGGCGGGACCTACGTCGCGGGCTGGACGAGCCCGGAGTGGAACCCGTTCGTCGAGGGCCGCTTCCGGATCCTGACGCTGTTGGCGACCATCGTCTACCTCACGTCGGTGACGGCGATCGGGGCGACGATCATCGGGGCGATCCGCGGCGTGGACCGCTGGCCGCTGAGCGTGCGGTTGCTCTCCGGCTTCCTGCCCGGCTATCTGATCGTGCTGGCTCCGCTGCAGCTGCTGTTCGCCGGCGTCTCCTACCTGACGGCGTCGTGGATCAGCCTGGTGACCGTCGCGGTCATCGCCGTGCTGCTTCACCGCCAACCGCTGGTGGCGGCCGCCACGGGACTGCGCAGCGATCCGGACTACCGTCGCCGCTGGATTGGGGCGGCGGCGATCATCGGCGGCGTTCTGCTGCTCTGTGGCGTGCATCGCCTGCAGGCGGGACGCAACTTCATGGTGCCCGACTCGATCTCCGCGTTCCTCACCACGGCCGGACAGCAGCTGGGAGGCGTGTTCGGCTCCCATCTCGCGCAGTGGGACCAGCAGTCCGACGAGTGGGTGTTCAACGCGCCGCTGCTGTTTACCTCGGCAAACGGTCAGGATTTCCTGTTCCCCTTCTACGCCAGTGAGTTCGTCGCGCTCGCCTCGTTCGCGGCGCTGATCTTCGGCATCGTCCACAGCGTCGCCGTGCGTCGCCCGCGGTTGGTTGCCGCGCTCGCGGTCGGCGCCGTGCTCGCCGCCTCACCGTCGATCTACCCCTGGGACCAGATCTCGCTCATCGGTGGCCAGAACCCGACGATCTGGCTCGGGCTGCCTGGCCGGTTCGTTGGGATCGTCGCCCCGTGGATCGCGTTGCTGCTGATCGGGCGACAGTCGACGCGGACGATGGTTGCGGTCCTGCTCGCGACCGCAGGCCTTGGCTTCGTGACCATCAGCGGGACGGTCTACGTCGTGGTGGCGCTCGTCTGCGCGGGCGCGTGGCACGTGCTGCGTGGACGTGGGCCGGCGCGCCTGAGCACCGTGGCGCACCGCTGGCTGGTCCCGGCGCTCGCGCTGCTGGCGTGGACCGCTCCGCTCTTGGTGTACTGGAACATCCATCACGTCACGGTGCCCAACCCGCTGGGCTGGTGGCTGATAGCGGGAGCCGCCGCGGCGATGAGCGCCGCAGTGCTGCTAGCGCTCTTCGCCGGCACGGCGCCGTCGCCACTGCCATCGCTGCCGCGCGTGGCCGGAAGGGTCGCGGCGGGGGCAGCGGCACTCGGCGCCGGCTTCATCGTGTCCAACAACTTGGTCGGCAAGATGGCCGACGGGCAGGTCCGAACCACGCTGGCCAGCGTCCTGCCGGGCTATGACCTCCCGCTCCAGACCCGTGGCCTGACGGCAGGGATCTCCAACCTCACCTTCTCGACCTTCACCGGCCAGGAGTGCGCCCTCAGCGGGCACTGCCTGAGCTTCTCCTACTTCCTGAACGCCTACGGCTTCATCTCGATGCTGGCCTTGGCCACCTGGTTCGCGCTCGGGCCGCGCATGGCCGGCCGGAACCTGAGCGGCCACCGCGCAGCGTGGCTGGTGACGATGGCCACCTTCGCCGTCTCGTTCGCCCTCGTTGACTTCAGCGGTGCCGACCAGACCACCGCCTGGGTCCTCACGCGGTTCATCGAGGTTCCGTACTACGCGCTGCTCGGCTTCGCCTCCATCGCCCTCGTCGGATCGCGCAGCAAGGTCACAGCGTGGGTCGGTGCCGTCGTGATCGTCGCTTGGACCGTGATCCCGGTGGCCAACAGCCATGTCCTCCCCCAGCTCGCACGCAATGCGGACTGGCTGATTGGGGTAATTAACTGATGAGTCTTACAGAGCCAATCGAGCTGATCGTCTTCGACGTCGACGGTGTCCTGACCGACGGGCGCTTCGCCTACGGCCGCGAAGGCAAGCAGACCAAGTCCTTCGGTCCCGACGATGCCGATGCGCTGCGGCTGCTGACGGCGGTCGCGCCGGTCGTGTTCGTCTCGGCCGACCATCGCGGCTTCCCGATCAGCAAGCGCCGCATCGACGGCGACATGGGTCATGAGCTGACGCTGGTCAGCAGCGACCGCCGGCTGGCCTGGATGGGCGCGCGGACGCCGTTAGCGCGCATCGCCTACATGGGCGACAGCTTCACCGACATCCCGCTCCTGCGGGAGGTCGGCGTCGGCATCACGACGGCCGACGCGCTCCCGGGCGTCCGCGATGCGGCGACGTACGTGACGCAACGACGCGGCGGCGACCGAGCGGTCGCCGAGGCGTGCTTCTACCTCCTGGTCGAGCAGTTCGGCCGAACCGAATGGGCAGGGATCGTGTGATCACACTTCCGGAAGGTGCCAACCGCAACCCGCGGCTCGCCGCGATGGCCCAGCAGGCCAACGCGTGGCCGAGCACGCAGATCGGCGTCGGGGTGGTGAGCCTCAACGTCATCGATGCGGCCGTCGAGGTCGCCCAAGAGCACGACGTCTCGCTGATGCTCATCGCCAGCCGCCGGCAGATCGACGCCGAGGAGTTCGGCGGCGGCTACGTCGAAGGGCTGACGCCGCAGACGCTGACCGAGCGCGTGCGCACCCGCGACCACCGCAACCGCGTGGTGGTCTGCCGCGACCATGGCGGGCCTTGGCAGGGCGCGAACAACAGCGCCGAGACCTCGCCCGAGCTGGCGATGGAGGAGGCGCGGATGTCGTTCTTCGCCGACCTCGAAGCGGGCTTCGACCTCCTGCACATCGACACGTGCGTCTGCCCGTCGGCGACCGATCCTGATGTGCCCAAGCAGCGGCTGCTGGAGCTCTACGAGGACTGCTGGGAGCAGGCCCTCGCCGGTGACCACGCGGTCGCCTTCGAAGTCGGCGACGAGGAACAGAGCAGCGTCACCGAGGGGCTTGAGCAGCCGCGCAAGCTGCTTGAGGCGCTGGCCGAGCGGCGCGAGAGCCAGGGCACGCCGGCGCCGCTGTTCGTCGTCGTCCAAACCGGCACCAAGGTGATGGAGCGCCGCAACGTCGGCTCGCTCTCGGCGCCCTACCGCATCGACGAGCAGATGCCGTCGCAGATCCACCTCCCGCAGCTGATGGCGATGATCAACGCCTACGGCACGCACCTGCGCCAGCACAACACCGACTACCTCCCCGACGAGATCCTGCAGTGGCATCCGCTGCTGGGGATCCACGCGGCGAACATCGCGCCCGAGTACGGCGTCGAGGAGACGCTCGGGTTGCTGTCGGTCATGGAGGGACGCGGCGCCAGCGATCTCGCTGAGCGCTTCCTCGCCCTCGCCTACGACACGCGCAAATGGGAGAAGTGGGAGCTCGAGGGCTCCGACGCGACCGACCGCGATCGGGCGATCTGGGCCGGCCACTACGTCTTCTCGGACCCGCAGTTTCTCAGCATCCGCGCAGATCTCCTGCAACGGGTGCACATGACCTCGCGAGAGCTTGACGTCGCGCTGCGCAAGCGCATCAAGGCGTGCCTGCTCCGTCACCTCCAAGCCTTCCGGGTGGTTGCATCATGAGACGTCGCGTCGCCGTCATCATCCTGTCGCGCAACCTGCCCGAGGCGGTCGACCGTCTCGTGCGCGGCATCCGTCGCTACGACCTCGACGACACCGACATCTACGTCATCGAGGCGGGGACCGACCGCGACAAGCTGTCGGAGCACCACACCACCTGGGCCAACTGGCCGGAGGCGATGCGCGAGGGCCTCCGGCCAGCCCGCGGCTTCAACCTCGGGATCCGCGAGCTCATCAACGGCGGGCGCCTGCACGAGTACGACTACCTCTTCCTCATGCGCGCGACGGTCCACTTCGACGGCCCGGTCGTCAGCCGCCTGCTCGATCAGCTCGAAGAGCACCCGCGCGTCGGGATCATCTCGCCCTGCGGTGACACATGGCCCGAGCGCGAGCTGATCGGCCCCGACTCGCTGCGCTACGTGTGGCACATCAACCACCACGCGTGGATGCTGCGCCGCTCGTTCGTCGATCGCATCATCGACCACCAGGGCACGGCTGACGACGGGCCGGTCTTCGACGGCTCGAACTTCCGCAGCTACGGCACCGACACGGAGCTGATCGTCAAGGGCTACATCAACGACTACGCCACCGCCCTGAGCACCGCCTGCGCGCTGAGCGAGGATCCCGAGCTGCTCAAGACGCGGGCCGACCTGATCCGCACCGATCCCTACGACGTCAACGCGCGCAAGGTCTTCGACGAGGGCTTTCAGTGGATGCGCCGCAAGTACGGGTTCACGACGCGGCTGCAGTTCCAGGAGTACGCGCGCCTTTGGTACGACCGCTTCTTCGTCCTCCATCCGTGGCTGACGCCGTACCGCCTGCTGCCCGAAGATCATGTCGCCGGACCGCGGCCGGTTGCGCCCGACGCAGAGCACAAGCGGATCATGGTGCCGGGGCCGTGAGCGGCGCACGGGTGACCGGACCCTCCGAAACAGCGGGGGTCGTCTCCCTCCAGGAGCGCCGCGCATGTGCGGCGTGCGGCGCCTCGGATCTGGATCCACTCCTGGAGATCACGGACGTGCCGGTGCACATGGGCTGCACCGAGCAGCCGCGCGAGCAGGACGTGTTCTATGACCAACGCTGGGCGACCTGCACACGCTGTGGCAGCGTGCAGCTCAGCGCGCTGGCGCCATTGGATCTGGTCTACCAGAGCCAGCACAACGCGGCCGTGGGCGGCGTCTGGGCGCGCCACCACACCGCGCTGGCGAACTTTGTCGCGGCACGGGCGCCGCGGACGGTCGTGGAAGTCGGCGGCGCGTCGGGCGCGCTGGCGCGGGAGTACACGGCACAACACGACGTCGACTCGTGGACGGTCGTCGAGCCCAACCCCACGTTCACGCCGGAGCCTCCGATCCACCTGATCACCGCCTACGTCGAGGAGGTCGACGACGTCGTGGGCGAGGCCGACGCGATCGTCCACAGCCACCTGCTCGAGCACCTCTACGAGCCACGGGCGTTCCTGCGCGGCCTGCGCGAGCAGTCTGGACCCGACGCCCAGATGCTGCTGTCGGTCCCCAATCTGCCGGCGCTATTGGACCAGTCCGGCGCCAACGCGCTGAACTTCGAGCACACCTACTTCTTCGATGTTGCGTTGTTGTCGTGGATGCTCCGTGACGCCGGCTTCACCGTGCAGGAGCCGGAGCGCTTCGCGCATCACAGCCTCTTCATGGCCGCCCGGCCCGACGCCGAGCCGCAGGCTGCCGGCCCGCCGCCTGATGCCAGCGGCGGCGCGCAAGCATTCGCGCGCTTCGTCGCCTCAGCCCGCGCCGACGCCGAGGCGCTCGCCGTACGCGCCGCGGCCTTCGACGGCCCCGTCTACCTGTTTGGCGCCCACGTCTTCTCGCAGTTCTTGATCGGCTGCGGCTTTCCCGCCCAGAGCGCGACGGCCGTGCTCGACAACGACCCGCACAAGCAGGGGCTGCGGCTTTACGGCACGCCGTTGGAGGTCGCCGCGCCCGCGGTCATCGCCGACGCCGGACCGACCGCTGCGGTGATCGTGCGCGCCACGCATTACACCGCCGAGATCACCGAGCAGCTCCGCGCGCTCGCACCGCAGGTCGAGATCTGGTGAGCGGCCCGCTGGTCTGCATCCTGGCGGCCGGCCGCGGCACGCGGATGGGCTTCACCGACGGGGCGCTGCACAAGGCGCTCGCGCCGCTGGGCAACCGTGCTGTGCTGACGCACGTCCTTGAGAGCTTCCCGCCCGACGCGCGCTTTGTGATTGCCGTCGGCCACCGCGCCGACCAGCTGCGCGCCTACCTCGCGCTCGCCCATCCCGATCGCGACATCACGCTCGTCGACGTCCCCAACTACGCCGGTCCCGGCTCGGGTCCTGGCCTCTCGTTCCTCGCCTGTGCCGAGCATCTCACCGAGCCGTTCGCGCTCGCCGCGGCCGACTCGATCGTCCAGGATGTGCCGGCGCTGAAGGGCACGAGCTGGATGGGCGTGCAGCACGTCGAAGACCCGACCTCCTACCTGACGCTGGAGGTCGACGACGCCCAGCACGTACGCGGCTTCCAGGAGCGGACGGGGCCGTCGCAGCTGGCTTTCGTCGGCGTCGCCTGGATCGCCGAGCCTTCGGTCTTTCTCGATGGCGTGCGGCGCTGCGTGCCCGACGGCGAGCTGCAGATCACCGCCGGCTTCGTCGGCCTCCTCGACGGCGGTGCGCCCATCCGCGCGCTGCCGTGTGACTGGATCGACACGGGGACGACCGAGACCTACGCGGCCGCGCGGCGACGCTTTGACGAAGAGCCGGCGGCCGGCCGCGCGCCGATCGACGTGACCTACCTGCTCGACGACCGCGTGGTGAAGTGGTTTCGCGACGCCGACGGCGCCGACCGCCGGACGGTCCGTGCACGGGAGCTGGCCGCGGCGATCCCGCCGATCGTGGAGTCCCCGCCGGGCTGGCTGGCCTATGAGAAGGCCCAGGGCGAGACGCTGCGCGACCGCCTTGACGGTCCCGAGGTGCTGCGTCTGCTGGACTGGATCTCGGCCGCACTGTGGACGCAACGTGCTGACGGTCCGGCGTTTCGCGGCGCCGCGCAACGCTTCTACGGCGACAAGACGCGGGCCCGCCTAGAGGCCTACCTCGCCGACCGCGGTGGCGCCGAGCCACCGAGCGGGACCGCGATCAACGGCGTGCCGACCGCCACGGTCGCCGAGGCGCTGGCGCGCGAGCTCGACGGGCTCGTCGCCGCCGCGGTCCCGACGCTCTTTCACGGCGACCTGCACGAGGGCAACATCATCGCCGGCGACGGTGGCTATCGCCTGATCGACTGGCGCGACGAGTTTGGCGGGCTCGACGACCGCGGCGACCAGCTCTACGACCTCGCCAAGCTCCTGCACACCCTGGAGCTGCCGGAGTCGGTCATGGACGCAGGCGCCTACGAGTGCATCGCAGCGTCCGACGGCAGCCTGACGATCGGCCAGCCCGACACCGCGCTGCGCGCCGACGGCCGCCGCGCGCTGTGGCAGTGGTGCGCCGGGCGCGGGCTCGATCTTGGGGCGATCGGCGTGATCGACGCCATCGTCTACATCAACATGGCGCCGCTCTATGACCGTCCCCTCGGCGACTATCTCTACACGCTCGGACGCTGGCTGCTGGAGCTCCGCCACCGCGACGGGGTCAGCCCGGCCTCCGAGGCCGCGCTCATTCCTCAGTTGAGTGAAACACGAACGACCGCAGCGTGAGGAACGCGCACACGGCCAGGATCAACACCGTGACGACGTAGACGTCGGTCTCGGGGACGCCGAGCAAGTGCGGCAGGACGGCGGTTGACGTCGCCGTAACCCCGTACTGGATCAGGACGGCGGCGATATAGCGCCGCAGCTGTGAGCCCCGACCGAGCACAAAGCCGCCCTGCGTCGGGAACACGAAGCGGCGCTGCAGCGTGAAGTTCAGCACCAGCGCCGTGGCGTAGGAGACGGGGATCGCAATCTGGATCGGCACGTCCAACGGACCGGAGACCAGCAGCGTCAGCGCGATGTAGGTCAGCGTCGAGGACGAGCCGCTGATGGCGTAGCGAACTGTCTCCCACGAGATCAGCGAGAGCAGAAACGTCCGGCGATCCACCTTTACATCGACGCTCACCGCGGTGACGGTACTGGCCGGTCCGACGATGCGCACGGGGTTCTGCCGGACGGTCAGGTACTGGTCGCTCGCAAGCTGGTTTGAGCAGGTTTGGCGGCCGTCGTTCATCGACCGTGCCGCGGCATCGACCATCGTTCGCCACGGAGTCACGCCTCGAAGGCATGACCTCCTCCCCGCACCCTGCTCCTTCGCGCCCTTCGCAGCCGCGCTTCTACGTCGGCGGTCGCGCGGCCTCCCTCGCGCTCCTGCGCACGCGCATCGCTCAGCTGCCCGGTCTGTCGGTCCTCGAAGAGAGAGGTCGCACGGGTGGGCGCCGCGGGGAAGCGCGCGTGCTCATCGACGTGCGCGGCACCGGCCTGTCGGGATATGAGATCGGCCGCCGGATGCGCCGCTTCTCCGGTGTCCCGCTGGAGCTCTGCCATGAGCACCGGCTGCTCGTGATCTTCGAATCCGACGAGGAGATCGGCGATCACGGCGAACGGCTCCTGTTCGCGCTGAGCCACGCCTGCCACCGATCGGCCGATGCGGTTTCCCCTGGGGTCTAAGGTAGAGGGATGAACTCCTCCGGAACGCGCACGCAGATCCTCCGCCAGATGGAGACGGTCTCGCAGCGGCTGGACTCCCCCAAGCTCAACTCCCAGCAGCGGATGGCGCTGCTGCGCCGCCAGGCCGAGTTGGGAGACCTGCGCGACGCCCTGGCCGAGCGCACCCGCCGCGCCGCAGCCCCGACGAGGTAGTCCCGTCATGGCTCCGCGGGAGCCGAGCATGGTGGAACTGAGCGCTGAGGCCAGCCACACGGCCAGCCGCGTCGCGCTCTATCAGCAGAAGCTGTACGCCGGCCGGGGCGACGAGCGCCGCCTCGCGGAGCTGCAGCGCGAGGCCACTGGCGCCGCGGAGCGCTTGGCGCTCGCGCGCGCCCGGGCCGCGCCGGACGACGCGCCCGCGGCCTAAACCGCCGAGCGCGGGCGCAGCGTCAGGCGCGGTCCGCGCCGGCCGCCGCTGGCGCGGCTGCGCGAGGCCGTCTGCAAACTTGAGGCGCGCACGCGCAGGAGCGCGACGGCGGCCTCGGTCTCAGAGAACGGATCGGCCACGACGCGGCCGTCGCACAGTGAGATCGCCGCCAGGAGCTTGTCGTCGACCACAGCCATGAGCGCGGGCCGTGACACCGGGCGGGCGGAATCCAGCTGCGCCAGCTCACGCAACGCCGCGTCCTTCGCGGCGGTCGCCTGCTGGAGGATGATGGTGTTGGTGGAAGTCATAGATGCATGGTGGCCCTGAGGGCGACGTCGCGCATCGGGCGAAGGGTGCCGGTGACGGGCCGGCGGGTCTTAGCGGGGAAGGTGGACCCCTTAGTGCGCCTTGACCGACGCCGCCTCGGCGCGCCAGGTGCGCCTCTGGCTGCGGACGATCGCCACGGCGACGGCGGCGAGGCCGAACAGGCCGAGGAGCGAGACGATCCGGCCAGCCACGATCGGGATGGTTCGAGCCTCGCGGACCGTGATGTGTGCCTTGCCCGGCGTCGCGTCGTCATCGACTCGGAGCGCGAGGAACCAGCGCGGCTGCCAGCTCGTTGTCGGCACAGGCTGCGCCCAGCGCCCGACGACCTTGGCACCCTGGATGTCGAGCATCGACGCGATCGACAGCAGGTCCGTGTAGATGATCTCGCCAGGCTGAGCGTCAACGGTCGCCTCCAGGCGGTCTTGGTCGACGTCCCCGCGGTTGTACACCACAATCCTCGCTTGCTCGCTCGGTCGTGGCTTCAAGCTCGCGTCGGCGTAGTCACCGGTGCTGAGGTTGTTGAAGCCATCGATGGTCCAGACGAGGTTGTCGGCCCGGCGCGGAACGTCACGCACCTGTCCGATCGCGCTGACCACGCTGAACACGAGGATCGGGAGCAGGAGAGCGGTCAGCCATTGGTGCCGACCGCGCCCCACAAGCGCGAGAGCGGCGATGACGGCGCCGCAGATGCCGAAGAGGACGAAGGTCTCCAGTCGGTAGCTGAACTGGATCATCACCCACGGGTCGGGCAGCGCCGTGATGAGCCGCGGGTGCAACATGACCACCAGCACTCCCATCGACGTCACCGCGAGGATCAGCAGGGCCCTTGCCCACGCCTGCCGCCACTGCCGGCGGGCGACGACGGCGGTGGCGAGCAGGACCCAGGCGATGGCGAGCACCGGGAGGGCGGTGCTAAACGCCGAGCCGGGGAAGGCGCTGGTGCGATTGACCGACAACAGGTACTTGGTTTGGAGCGACGGACTCCCGCTGCGAACCATGGCTCGCCACTCATCGATCCGATGCGCAATGAGGGTGTGGGTGTGGTAGGCGAGGTCGGGGAACAGGTACCAGGCGTTGACCGCCATCGCCGGCACCACGACGGCCAATACGCGCAAAAGACCGGCCCGCGTGACCATCCGGCGCGCTTCGGGCACACCTGCGATCAGGAGCGGGAGGCTGAGGCCCAGGATCGTGGTCGCCCAGAGCAGGGTGAGGTTGTGGGTGCCACCGATCACGGTGGTGCTGACCGCCAGAGCTGCCGCGGGCCCTGCGCGGAGGCGATCGGCACGCAGAACGCTCAGTGCGGAGGCCATCAGGAGCGGGAGCGTCGCCGTTGCCACCGACTCGGCCATATCCTGGCGCACGGACGCATTGGTGATGACGTACGGCGCCGTGACGTACAGGAGCGCCGGTGCGTGGGCGACCCACGATCGCAAACCGGCCATCCGCGCCATCCAGAGCCAGCCACCATAGGCCGCCGCGAGGGCGAGTACGTAAACGATGGCCTCCGCGGCGACAGGGGAGCCCACGAGGATCGCGATCGCACCCGCCAGGACGAACAGCGTTCCACCGTAGAACGCGAAGACCGCGTTGAAGATCCCCGAGTCGGAATGGGTGAAGTGAGACGGCAAGAAGCCCGAACGCAGCGCTTCGGCCTGTTGTTCAATCAATGCCGCACCGGCCACCGCATCTCCCAACAGGCGACCGCTGTCGGTGATCAGCGGCCAAACGAAAAGCAAGAGGAGACCGCAGACTCCGCATGCCGTCAGCCCGGCAGCAACCGTCGGCGGAAACGCCCTGCTGAGCCCGGAGACGCGCGCCGCTAGCCAGTGCCGCGCACGGTCGCCGCGCTGGCTGAGCATTGATCCGGACGGTCGATCGTCTGGCGGCGACAGTCGCATCTGGACGACCGTAACCCGAGTGACAGAGCGGCGTGTCCTGTCGTGAGAGCCGATTGGCAAGGCCTCCCGCGTAGCCGCGTAGATAGAGCACCCCGGCGTACGCTGTTAGGGCGCCGAACTTCGAGGTTAACTTATTGATTTGGAGTACGTAGTTAAATACCTCGGCGAGTTGTACGCCTCGCTGATCCCGGGGGCGCGGCTGGTCGTCGAAACCGACCCCTTGCAGCTGGTGGCGACGAACGTGCACAGGATCCGGACGAGCAGTGGACTCACACAAGAAGAGGTCGCGACACGCGCGGGTCTCGCGTTGTCGGACGTCGGCCGAATCGAACGAGCGCAGCGCGACCCCGGCGTCCGTGTCCTTGTCCGTCTGGGCGGGTGGTCTCGGCGTCCCGGTTGTCGAGCTGTGGCGCGACGTCTAGTAGCTGACGCCCTTACGTGCGTTGTAAAGCGGTTGAGCCTATGCAGATGGAGCGGCGGGATTCTTCGCGATCGTCTCCAACTCCTTCAGCAGACGAGACCAGCCGATCCCGGAGTAGAAACCTCTCGGGCCGTCGTGCAGAAGTCCGGAGCGCTCCAGTACGGCGACGTGGTGACGCCGCCCGCGCGGCCGTTCCCCGCAACAGCATCGGTACCGCGCAGCTCCGGAAGGGCGCCGTCCACAAGGTCGACATGGCACCGACGACCGTGAAGAGCCTGAAGGGCGCGAAGGGTGATCCGGGGCCGCAGGGACCCGCCGGGCCACAAGGGCCGGCGGGCGCGAGCGCCACCGTGTACTTCGCCGCCATGAGCGGCGCAGGTGACCGCGTCCGTGGTAACGCGACAAGCGGCGGGCACTTCGGCCCCGGGCATTACACGATCGGCTTTGCGCAGAACGTCTCCGGGTGTGCCTACAACGTGACCCTCGGGAGCATCGACGGGACACCGCCGCCACCCGGCGGCACGCGCGCGGTAGACGAAGGCGGCAAGGTGGGCGTCTACCTCAACGACATTGCAGGCAACCCGGTCGATGGCATGTTCTACCTGTCGGTGACGTGCTAGCCCTAGCTCTTCGCTGCGCTGGGCGCGTGGGCCGGCGGCTTCGTCGGCCTCGTGCCGGTCGCGGGCGGGATCGTGCTCGGGTTCGTCGGCGTGTTGGCCGGCGTCTCTGCCGTCGTCTGGCGATATCGCTCGCTCTAACCCACGCTCAGCGGGCGAACATGATGACGCCCACTCCAACCATGCAGATGAGCGCGCCGGCCAGGTCTGCACGGTCGGGGTGGAAGCCGTCGAAGGCAACGCCCCACAGCAGCGAGCCGACGATGAACACGCCGCCGTAGGCGGCTAGGACGCGACCGAACTCGTTGCTGGGCTGGAGGGCGGCGACGATGCCGTAGGCGGTTAGCGCCAGCGCACCGGCCAACACGTACAGGATGCCTTTGTGTTCTTTGACGCCGAGCCAGACGAGGTAGGCGCCGCCGATCTCGGCGATGGCCGCGGCGATGAACAGGGCGATGGAGCGGCCAGTCACGACGCCATCGTGTCAGCCGCGCTGGCGGTGCGGCGGCGCGGTTGATCTGACCGGGCCGCCATCGACGCGGCGACCGCAGCGGCGGCGAGATGCAGGACCGCGACCACGGCGGCGAGGATCGCAAGGCCGTTCTTGTCGACGTCGATCTGGTGGGCGACCTCGCGAGCGTCGAGCGCGGCGAAGGCGAGCATCACGACGGCGACCAGCGCGAGCCAGCGGGCGTGGCGCGGACGCAGCCAGCCGGCCAAGGCGAGCGCGAGCGAGGCGAAGACGGCAGCGATCACGAACGGCCACGCCTCGATGTCGACTCCCAGCGGGCGTAGCTCGGCGTCGGCGTCAGGTTCGGTGGTCGCGGCAGCGTGCTCGGTCGCGCTCTCGGCGTGCTCGTCGCTCTCGCTCTGCTCGCGGTGGACGCTCGATGCGCTGCTCGTCTCGTGATGGTCGGCTTCGCTCGATCGTTCGAGCGCGACGCCGACGACGAACGTTGCGCTGGCGGCGACGATCAGCGCCAGCAGCAGGACGCGCGGGCTCATCAGCAGCCGCCGCGGCGGCGGGTGCGGCGGTGCAGGACGAGGCCGACGACGGCGGCGAGGATCACGGCGCAGGCGATACCGAGCCATCCGCCGATCGCGCTCCCGGCCACCGCGCCGATCACCGCCGGGCCGATCGCGCAGCACAACACCATCAACACGCCGCCGCCGACCACGGCCAGGTCGAACCGGCCGCGCGGCTTCTCCTCGACGCTCATCGCCCGGCCTGCGGCTGGCCGCGGAAGGCATCGACCAGCTCGGCGAGCACGGGCTCGGCGTCCTCGGGCGCGTGGATGGTCAACACGATGGTGTCGGGCTCGTCGGTGACAGCCATGTCCAGAAAGGCGCAGCACTGCGACTCCGCGGCGACGACCGCATCGACGCGGGCGCGGACCCCGGTTCCAGCGGCGAAGCGCAGCTCGGCGCGGGTCGCGTCGGTCTGGGCGTCGATGAGCGCGACGCGGCCGAGATCGCTCATCTCGGCGAGGCGCTGGGGTAGCTCGGTCGCGGTCAGCGAGCAGGCGATAGGTAGAGCAGGATCGGGCATATGGCTACCGTGCACCTTGAACCCGAGTTGAAGTCAAGGACGGATCTTCCAATGGACGACCACGCGACGCTCACCATCGGCCAGCTCGCCGAGCGCTTTGGCCTCAAGACCTCGGCCATCCGCTACTACGAGCGCGTCGGCGTCTTGCCTGAGCCCGACCGCGAGCACGGCCACCGCCGCTACGGCCAAGAGACGATCCGCCGCCTCGAAGTCCTCGACGTCGCCAAGCGCGCCGGGTTCTCGCTGGACGAGGCTCGCCTGCTGATGGAGGGCGGGGAGGCCGGGTCACCAGCTTTCGAGTCGTTGCGCGAACTGGCCGCGCGCAAGCTGCCCGACGTCGAAGCGCTGATCGCCCGCGCGGAGGAAATGCGCTCCTGGCTGCTGACCGCCACCGACTGCTCCTGCCAGACCCTCGACGTCTGCGGCCTGTTTGCACCCGATGCCCAACCGGACGCTGACTTCGCGCTGGGCCTGACGCAGGTGCCGGGCGCCGCGCGGCCGGTCGCGGCCGGTCGCGGCCGATAGCTACCGACGCCGCAGGCGTGCCAGAGATCGCAGCGGCAACAGCGAGCGCATCCGCTGGCGGCCGGGAGGAAGGCCCGGAAAGCCAAAATCTGAGGGCTCCCGTTTCCAAATCGTTTCCAAACCGCGCTTTTCGGCCGGAGGCACGACGAGCCTGAAACGACGGAACCCCCGCGTTAGCAGGGGTTCCAGGTGATGGAGCCAGACGGGATCGAACCGACGACCTCCTGCTTGCAAAGCAGGCGCTCTCCCAGCTGAGCTATGGCCCCAAGCCCGACCGGAGTCTAGCTCGGACGGGCTGGAGATTCATGCTCGGTGCTAGAGGCCGCGGCCGCGGCGGCTGTAGCCGATGCCGCCGGTGAGCAGCAGGATCAGAACGACGATCAACAAGATTGTGAGCACGAGGTGCCTTCCATAGTGGACGGTGTCGCCCGGGTGTACCCAGGCTGACCGGCCCGCAGGCAATCCCGCAGGAAGGACGCGGGCGCCAGTGGCCGAGCCGCGGCGCGCGTGCTTCCAACGCCGAGGAAAGGACGCGGGCGCGCCGTGGCTGAGGGCCAAACGGCGCGCCCGCGGAGTCCTTCGCCCTCCGTGACCGGAGGAGCGAGCACGCCAGGATTGTTCCCCGATGCTGACGTGCTGCCTGTGTCGAAGAGGGTGTCGACCGCACCATCGCGCAGCTGAATAGAGCACTCTTCGGTGTGGACGCCTGATCGACTCAGCCGCCAGCAGGCGGCTCAGCGATGATGCATCTAGAAGTCGAAGTCCTTGGGGGGCTTCTGCTCGAACCAGAGCCGGTCGTGCTCCGGCGTCTCCTGCAGGAAGTCGGGGGTCTCCTCGAGGACGTCCTCATCCTCGTCGTCCTCGGCGGCAGGCGCGGACGGCGGCGCCTTGTCCTTCTCGTGTCCCAGAGCCTCCCCCAACTCTGTCGCGGAGAACTCGCGCGTCGGCTGGTGAGCGAGCGGATCACCGTGTGGCGGCGTTGCGCTCTCTTCCTCGGGCTCAGCGTACGGGCGATCGTGCGTGGTAGGCGGCTCGGAGACGACGGGCTCGTCGTCGTAGGCAAGCGGCTCGTCGTACTCGAGCGGCTCGTCGTCGTAGGCGGCCGCCGGCTCGTCGAGCGCCGCGGGCTCGTGGTCTGCGTACGAACCGTGCTCGGCGGGCGCCGCGTCGTCGATCAGCCCCTCGTCGGCCGCCTCGCGACGGACGGGGCCGAGCGCGTCAGCCTCTTCCTTGGCGATCTCGGAGGGGTCGGCACCCCGACGGCGCTTGAGATCGAGGTGCTCCCGGATGGCGTCATCCAACAGGCCCATGGTCGCCTTAGCGTAACGAGCCCGGGAGCGGGACGGCGAGGGACACGGCGCGTGCCCGCCCTGCCGGGTCACCCGGCGCTGATCGTGCGGTTCTTGCCGGCGCGCTTGGCCTGGTAGAGCGCCTCGTCGGCAGCCGCGACCAGCCCGCGGACGTCGATGGCGGAGACCGGCAGCGCCGCGGCGCCGAAGCTGGCGGTCACGCGCAGCGGCTCGGCGCCGTCGTCGCCGAGGATCGGCAGCCGCAGAGCCTCGATCCCCTCGCGCACGCGCTCGGCGAGGTTATGCGCGCCCTCCAGATCCGTGCCCGGGAGCACGACCGCGAGCTCCTCGCCGCCGTAGCGCGCGGGCTCGTCGATCTCGCGCGAGGAGGCGCGCAGGATCTTGGCGACCTCTCTGAGAACGATGTCGCCCTGCTGATGGCCGTAGTTGTCGTTGACGGCCTTGAAGTCGTCGATGTCGAGCATCACCAGGCCGAGATCCTGGCCAAAGCGCTTGGAGCGCTCGACCTCGGCCGACATCGTCTCCTGGAAGCGGCGGCGGTTGGAGAGACCTGTCAGCTCGTCGGTGACCGCCTGGCGCTCGACGGTCTCGTGCAGGCCGACGTTCTCCACCGACACGGCGGCCTGGCCAGCGAGGTAGTGAAACAGCTCACGTTCGCGATGCGAGAACGGCCGCTCGGCGCGCCAGACGGAGATGAGGCCGGCGATCGCGTCGGCGTCGGCCCCTGCCGCGGGACCGGCGCGCAAAGGATGTGCGAGCGCATGGCCGCCGTCGACGGTGGCGAACGACGGCTCGCCGATCTCGATCACGCGGCGCTCGGCCTCGTCGGCGGCAGGGACGCGCGTATCGGTCCCCACACCCGCGACCTGACCGCGATCAGCGCCGGGGTAGTCCTGCATGAGCGCGCGGCCGCCCTGGGCGTCGACGGCGTCGACCGCGGTGCGGACCACGATCTCCAGCAGGCCATCGCGGTCCAGGCTGGAGGCGAACGTCTCACCAAGCCGGCGCAGCGACAGCTCCATCCGCAGCCGCTCCTGCCCAAGCTCCTCCAGGCGGCCTTCGAGCTGGCGCGACATCTTGTTGAACTCCTCGCCGAGCTGCGCGAACTGGTCGCGCCCGCGCGTGTCGACCTCAGCCGAGAAGTCGCCCGCGCCGAGGCGCCGCGCGGCGGAGAGGAAGTCCTCGATCTGGCGGTTCAGCGAGCGTGAGACGACGATCGCCGAGACGAGCGCCAGCAAGAAGAAGCCAAGCAGCACGAGGCCCGCGACGAGGCGGCCTTGGCGAATGTCGTGCTCGGTGGTAGCCGTCGGCTCCAGGATCGAGACCTGGATGCGCTCGCCGAGGAAGCCGGGCGCAGAGAAGGAGGCGACGCGGAAGCGACGGCCGTCGACCGTGACCTCGCCGGTGTGCTCGGGGAGCGCGACGGCGCCGGGCCGCGCGATCGTCGAAGCGATGACGCGCCCGTTGCGGCGCACGATCGTCTCCATCCGGGTCGTGCGAGTGACCAGGCGCGCGTAGTCCTGCGCGCGCTGCACCGAGACCTGGAGGTCGGCGACCGGCGTGCCGTTGGCGACGAGGCTGCGCGTCGCTGGAAAGGACGCGGTGAGGTCGCCGACGTCGGTCCAGACGGCGTCGTCATGGGAGATGGCGATGCGCTTGGCGTCGGTTTGGGCGAGCAGGCGACGAGCGACGGTCTGGATCTGGGTTCGGTCTGCCGTTCTGAGCGCCCGGGAGAGTGCGGGATCCCGCCCGATCCGTGCCGCTACTCGGTCAGCGCTCGCGCGCGCGTCGTAATAGAGGCCGATCGCCGCCTCCTGCCGCGCCGCGACCCGTGCATCCGCCTGCCCGTTCTCGCTCTCGCCGATCAGCCGGAAGACGATGAACGTCACCGCGACCATCGGCACGATGACGATGAGCACGAAGAACAGCCGCAGACGGGTGCGGAAGCTGGACAGGCGATCACGCAGATCGCCGATGAGGCCACGGTCAGACATCTCCCGCGCCGCAGCGTACCCACGCGCGCGTATCGGTCCGCATGGCGTCCACCACCGCGCGATGCGCCCGACGGCTACAATCGGCGATCCACCCGGGGCTATAGCTCAGTTGGGAGAGCGCCTGGATCGCACCCAGGAGGTCGGGGGTTCGAGTCCCCCTAGCTCCATCGTGGCGGAACCCCTGCTAATGCGGGGGTTCTGTCGTTTAGGGGTGCGCCCGAAATCGGCTCGAGTTGCGCCGGGGATTACCGGCGATTCGGAGGCCACCGGCAGTCGACTGGGCTGGCAACCACGGAACGACGTCGACGAGCCCGTTGGCTGCCTCAGACCGCGGCCGGCTTGGTGGCCAGCGGCGGGACGCCCTCGCGCTGGCGGCGCAGGCCCTCGGGGCCGAGCAGCCCGGCGGCGAGGACGAAGAAGCCGATGCCGCTGAGCAGCAGCGCGATGCCCATGACGATGGCAAAGAGGCCGACGCTCGAGGCGAAGAACGAGGTGTTGAGCGCGGTGCTCAGCGCGGTCTCGCTGATCCACACCTGGCGGGCGGGGTTGCTTTGCGGCTGGCCCGATTTGGGGTCCTTGGTCGCCTGCGCGGGAACGTTGGTGCCATTGCCGTCGGCGGTCGCGTACTGGGGCATCTGGGCGTAGGTCTTGCCGCCCGTGGCCTCCAGCGCGTGGATGCGCATGTAGCTGGCAAAGCACTTGGCCTCGCTGCCGTTGGTGATGGCCTTGCCGGCGACGTCGCAGGTCGGGATCTCCACGTTCTGCAGCCCGGCCTCTTTAACGGCGACGGCGATCAGCGACGGCTTCATGTCGGGCGTGCCGACGATCTGCTCGCGCTTGACGGCGGTGCTGACCTCGTGCCGGCCGGAGATGCCGATGACGATCGCTCCGATGCCGAAGGCGACGAGGATGAGGCCGGCAATGATGCCGGCGAGGCGGAAGGGACGGGGCATGCGATGAGCTCCTTTGGACGGACGGGACGGGCTGCTCATCAGCATCGGTGCCGGCGCCCGGCGCGGCATCGGCAGAGATCCACACGGCCGCTGCGGGTTTCCCGCGCACCGCGTCTACGATGGACAGTTATGGCCGACGACGAGATCACCATCGTGCTGGCCGACGACCACGCGGTCGTGCGCAGCGGCCTGCGGATGCTGCTCGACGCCGAAGACGGGCTGCGCGTGGTCGCCGAAGCGGGCACAGTCGACGACGCCGTCCGGCTGGCCAAGGCCCACCGACCCGCGATCCTCGTCCTGGATCTCAACATGCCGGGCACGAGCAGCGACTCCAGCCTGGATGCGCTTCCGACGCTGGCCACGGGCGCACCCGCGACACGTGTCGTGATCCTGACCATGCAGGAGAACCCGGAGTACGCGCGCACCGCGCTGCAGGCCGGTGCCAAGGCCTACGTGTTGAAGGAGGCTGCCGACAGCGAGCTCGTCGACGCCGTCCGCTGCGCCGCCCGCGGCGAGGTCTACCTCCACCCCCGCCTGGGGGCCCAGATCGCCGCCGCGCCGGCGACCGCCCCCGCGCCGGCCGACGACCTGACCGATCGCGAGGTCGAGATCCTGCGCCTGATCGCGCTCGGCCACACCAACAACGACATGGCCCAGCAGCTGTTTCTCTCGGTGCGGACCGTTGAGTCCCACCGGGCGCACATCCAGCAGAAGCTGCGCCGCACCACACGGGCCGACCTCGTCCGCTACGCGCTTGACCGCGGGCTGCTCGACACGACCTGACCGTAGTTCGCGCCGACCGCAGCGCGGAGGATCCCGGATGTGGCGCGCGCGCCGCGCGCCTACGCTCGGCCGGTGGACCAGCGCAGACCAGCGACCGACGACCCGACGAGGGTCGTCATCGCCCACTCCTCGCCGTCGGGGCGGTTTGCCCTGCGGATGCTCGTCGACGCCGAGCCGGGCGTCGAGGTGGTCGCCGCGGCGACGCTGGCCACTGAGGCCGGGCGGCTCGCCCGCGAGCACGACGCGCACTTTCTCGTCCTCTACGAGGGCCTGCTGGCGGCCGGCCGCCCCGGTGTCCTGCCGACATCGTGCGCGCTGGTCGTCCTCGGGCTCGAGGACCATCCCGCGGCCGCGACGGCCGCGAAGGGGCGCGGCGCGCGCCACTACATGCTCTGGGATCGCGCCGCTGAAGATCTGCCGCCGCTGCTGCGCGATGCCGCCGTTCAGCCGTTCGCCGCCTGAGCGGCCACGGTCTCCCCGACTGGGAGCGTGACCTCGACGTCCGTCCCCGTGTCGGGCCCGGAGCGCACCGCCAGGGTGCCCTGAGCGAGCATCGTGCGCTCCCGCATGCCGACCAGCCCGAAGCCCGCGGCCGTGCCCTCCGGGTCAAAGCCCCGACCATCGTCGCCGACGAGGATCGCGACCGACCCGCCCGCCTCACGCACCTCGATCCACACCCGCTGGGCGCTGGCGTGCTTGACCGCGTTGGTGAGCGCCTCTTGGACGATGCGGTAGATCGCCTCCTCCAGTTCAGGGACGTGGCGGCTCGCCACGCGCCCGGCCTCGAAGGCCAGGTCGACCGTCAGCTCGATCGGCAGCCCGCTCGTGGCCCGGACGCGCTCAACGAGCCCGCTGAGCGCGGCGCCGGTGCCGATGTCGTCCAGGGCGGCCGGGCGCAGGTCGGCGATCAGCGCGCGCAAGTTGGCGATGCCGCCGGTGACGAGCTCGAGGGCCTGGCCGAGCGCCTCGTCGGACCGCTCGGGGTCGGTGCTGCGCCGTGCCGCTGAGAGCAGGACCCGCAGGCCGCCGAGCTCTTGGAGCGTCTCGTCGTGCAGCTCGCGCGCCCACCGACGACGTTCGGCCTCCGAGGCGCGGATGCTGCCCTGCATCGAGTGCGACATGACGTTCTGCCCGGTCGCGACCGCGGTCGCCGCGGTGGCGGCAAAGGCCTGCAGCAGGCGCTCGTCGTCAGCACTGAACTCAGGCCCGTCCTCCAGGCGGTCAAACGCGGCCAGCAGGCCGATCGCGCGGCCCCGGTGCAGCAGTGGGACGAGGATCCCGGCGGTGGCGTCGAGCTCGGCGGCGAACAGCCGGCCCGCACGGCGATCAAGGTCATTAAGTCGCTCAGGGCGGTTGGAGCGCAGCACCGCGCCTAAGGCCCACTCCTCGCTGCCGGCCCGGCGCCCGACAAGGCCGTCAGGCACGATCCCCGCCGCGGCCGCCACTTCCAGCCGGTCGCAGCTGACCAGGATGATCACCGCGGTCCGAGCGGCGACGAGCGCGCGGCCGCGCTTGGCCAGCAACTCGAGGATGCGATCGAGCTCGATCTCCCCGCCGATCGCGTTGGAGATCTCAGCGGTGGTGTCCAGGGCGCGCACCGTGCGCTCCAGCTGGTCGCGCCGCGCCGCGACGTCGGAGTACAGCCGCGCGTTGGCGACCGCGATCGCCGCCCAGTCGGCGAGCACGACCATCGCCTTCTCGTCGCTGTCGGTGAAGCCGCCGTCGAGCTTGCCCGTGAGGTACAGGTTGCCCCACGCCTCGCCGCGGACCAGGATCGGCACGCCGAGGAAGTTGCCCATCGGCGGATGGCTGAGCGGGAAGCCGTAGGAGCGCGGATGGGCGCCGACATCGGCCAGCCGCAGAGGCCGCGGGTCGTCGATCAGCAGCCCGAGTACGCCGTGGCCGCGTGGCAACTCGCCGATCGCCGCGCGTTCGGCCGCCGGAATGCCGCTGGTCAAAAAGCGCTCCAGCCCCTCGCGGCGCTCGTCCATGATCCCCACCGCGGCGTACTGCGCGCCGGTCAGCTCGCGCGCGACTTCGAGCATCCGCGCCAGCAGCGCGTCGAGGTCCAGCTCGGAGAGCAGCCCCCGACCGACGTCGATGAGCCGGGTGAGGGTCTTGGCATCCATGGCGTCGTCCTGTATCGAGCATAGTCCCGCGCGGCGCCACGTCCGTAGTTCTCCGGTCGCGATCGGCGGCGACAACCCGATGGCAAGGTGGTTGTGCCCTGCCACGGTGGATCCATGCCTACGACAGAGAGCCCGACCCATGTCGTCATCGCCGGTGGCGGCGTCGCCGCCGTTGAGCTCGCGCTTGCGCTCCACGCCCTCGCGGGCGCACGCGTGCGCGTGACGCTCGTCGCGCCCCAGCCCGACTTCGAGCTGCGCGCGCTGCGGACCGCCGAGCCGTTCTCGGCCGACCACGCGCGCCGCCACTCGCTGGCCGACCTCGCCGAGCGCGTCGGCGCGCGGCTCATCGCCGATCGCGTCTTGGCCGTCGACGCCGACCGCCACGAGCTGCGCCTCGCCGAGTCCGGGATCCTGGGCTACGACACGCTCGTCCTGGCGACCGGCGCGCGCCAGCGCACGGCCTACTCCCGTGCCATCACGTTCACCGGCGACGCCGAAAGCGAGGACTACCACGGGCTGCTCGCAGACCTCGACGGCCACTGGACCCGCTCGGTCGCCTTCGTCGTACCCCCGGGCACCACCTGGCCGCTGCCGCTCTACGAGCTCGCGCTCATGACGGCGCGCGAGGTCCACGCCATGGGCATCGACGACGCCCGGTTGCAGCTCGTCTCACCCGAGGCGACCCCACTCGCACTCTTCGGACCCGAGGCCAGCCAAGCCGTCGCCGACCTCCTCGCCCGCGCGAACGTGATCTTCACCGGTAACACCTATGCCCGCCCGGGCGCGGACGGCAGGCTCGAGCTGTTGCCCGGCGGCGACCAGCTCGACGCCGAGCGCACCGTCGCGCTGCCCACCATCGAGGGCATCCCCATCGGCGGCGTCCCGGGCGACGACCGCGGCTTCATCCCCACCGACGAGGACGGCCGCGTCCGGGGCTTGGCCGATGTCTACGCCGCAGGCGACGGCACGACGTTCCCCGTCAAGCAGGGCGGTCTCGCCTGCCAGCAGGCCGATGCGATCGCCGAGCTGCTCGCGGCCGCCGCCGGCGCCGACGTCACGCCCACGCCGTTCCGGCCCGTCCTGCGCGGACGCCTGCTCACCGGCCGCGGCGCGCAGTTCCTCGAGCACCCGCTGGCCGGCGGCGACGGCGCCGGTACCCGCTCGGAGCTGCGTCTGTGGTCAGCGCACCGCAAGGTCGACGGCCGCTACCTCTCCCCCTGGCTCGCCGAGCTCGACGGTACGACCGCGCCCGACCATGCCGCCGACCCCGAGCCTGCCATCGACGTCGAGATCCCGCTCAGCTCCGGACACGACGCAATGCGCCTGGATCCGTACTCGCCGCTGACGCCGCGCTGACCGCGCTGGCGTGCCGTGCGGCGATGCGGGCACGACCATTTTGTGATTGGTGGAAGCGACCTCCGCGGTCAGCTTCGCGAGCCCGCTGCGCACAGCCTCATCGACCAAGTACTCCAACAACAACGTCGCGACGCCGCGATGCTGATCGACGTCAGCGACCGCAAAGGCCACCTCAGCAGTCCCCGGCGCGCTCGGGATCAACACGCCGTGACCGAGCACGTGCGCCGGCATCGGCGCGCGTGGTCGGCCGCACATCGACCCTGGCTCCGTCGCGCAGCAGCTCAGGCGCCACGGTCATGACGCGACCGCGTGCCGCGGCCGCGCGACGTGGTCGAGCGTGTACGCGTCGAGCTCGTCGCGACGGTAGGACAGCCAGCGGGCCAGCCGCCATGCGCAGACCACGCCGGCGGGCTCCCACAACCGATCGACGGAGGCCTCCCCCGCGTCGTTGCCGTCCAGCGCTCGGCGCAGGAAGAGCTCCTCACCGTCGGCCGTCGTCAGCTTGCCGCGCAGGACCGGCTCGTAGGCGACCATCCGCGGCTCGCCGCCGCAAGAGCGCACGATCCCGGCCACCGCGGTGTCGGCCTGCTGCCCGGCCAGACCGCCCTGCTTGACCGGACCGTCGGTCGCGTCGCCCGCGGCGTAGACGTGCTCGGTCTCCAGGACCGCCATTGCCGCGTCGACCTGCACGAACCCGTGACGATTATGCGCGACGCCGGCGATCGCCGGGCCCTCAAGCAGCGGCAGCGCGATCACCGTGTCGGCGAGATCGCTGACGTCGGCGCCGATCTCCGGCGCACGCCCAGCCTCGACCACGACGCCGCAGCGGCCCAAGAGGGTCCGGATCGCCGGCTGCGCAGCGAGGCCGAAGAGCTCCAGCGGCGCCGTCTCGGCCGTGACGACGCGGACGTCGCGGCGCCCGCACGCCGCGGTGAGCAGCGCCAGCTCATAGGCCGGCAACGTCCAGCTTGTCCCGGGCGGTACGACGATCGCCACGCTGCCTGCGCGCTCCGACGTCAGCTCGTGCGGCAAGGGACCGAATCCGAGCACGTGTGTCGCCGCGTAGGGCAACGCGGGCCGCGCGCCCGGCGCCAACAACAGCCGGTCATACGGGAGCGTCGTGCCGTCCGCAAGGCCGACCCGGTGCTCCTCGGTGACCACTGCATCAACCGTCCCGGCAGTGAAGTCCGCGCCGAACGCGCGACACAGCCGTGCGAGGTTGATGTGCAACGGGTCGCCACCCCACGGCGCGCCGAGGATCTGCGGTCGCAAGACAAACGACGGGTGGGCGGCGACGATGCGCAGTCGCAGCCGGCGCTCCCCCAGGTCGGCAAGGGCCATCAGCGCCTCGACGCCGGCGATCCCTCCGCCGACGACAAGCACCTCCAAGGGCTGCACCCTGGAGTGGTGCCACAGCGTGGCGCTAGATGCCTGGCCCAAGGAGGTCATGCGACGCTCGCGGCGTCGTCGACGTGGCGTGCCCAGCCGCGCCGGTGCTCGGCCAGACCGGCGGACGGCACGACCAGCACCGCGCGGTCGGCATGCTGGGTGACCTCGTGCGACACGCTGCCCAACAGATAGGACTTCATGCCTCCGCGGCCGCGCGTTCCCAGCACCACCACGTCGGCCTCGATGTCGGCCGCGACGCTGAGGATCGTGAAGGCGACGCCCGCCTGCCGGCTCGCGATATGCGGCTGA
Organism: uncultured Conexibacteraceae bacterium; assembly: GCA_963829185.1. GTDB lineage: Bacteria > Actinomycetota > Thermoleophilia > Solirubrobacterales > Solirubrobacteraceae > Baekduia. The sequence continues at coordinate 286,799 of CAWHID010000003.1, read as the reverse complement.
GCGACGAGCCCCGCCGACGTCGCACGCTCCGCGCCCTCGCGGGCGATCTCCAGCGTCGACTCCCGGCAGGCGGCGTCGACCGCTTCGCGGTCCTCGAGCGAGCCGACCATCCCGAAGCCGCCGACCCCCATCGCGCCGCTACGGGCGATCGTGTCGAGATACGCCTCCCAGACGCTCAGCACCGTCGTCTCGGCGCCAGGCATGAGCATCGCCGCACTGTCGATGGCGCTCTGCGCGTCAGTCGATCCGTCGTAGCAGACCAAGATCATGATGATGGCTCCTCCTAGGTTGGCTCCCGAGTTTCGAGCCTGCATCGGCAACCGTCATCGGCACCGGCCCGCACCATGCCTACGGGTTTGCCGCAACCGCTCGGCCAGGCAATGCCAGCGAGCTTGGCCGGCCGAGGAAACAGGCCTGGGCGTACTGCACGCCGAGCTCACCGAGGCGCTGCAGCGTGGCGGCATCTTCGACGCCTTCGCCCACGGTCTTGATCCCGAGGTCGGTGGCCAGGGCCACGATGGCCTTGGTGACACTCTCGTTGGCATCGTGGGTGAGCAGGTCGCGGACGAACTGCTTGGTCGATCTTCAGGACGTCGGCGGGGAGCTGCGTGATGCGTGCAAAGCCGTTGTAGCCACTGCCGAAGTCGTCGAGCGCGACATGGCAACCGAGGTCGCGCAGCTGCTGGGGACTCGCGATCGAGCCCGTGCTCCCACGCGCAGATCCCGACCGAGACGGTCACCGCCGGCAGCGCGGCGTCATGCGTCGCGCAGATCCGCCGGCGCAGCCGCTCGACGATCTTCAACGCCGCCTCGATGTCGCAGTTCTCCAAGACCAGCGCGAACTCGTCGCCGCCGATGCGTGCCGCCAGATCCTGCCAGGACGGAGGCAGCTTGTGCGGGGTGACGGCCCTCCTTTTTCGTCCTAATACTGATTATTCAGAGAATCGACGACGATCGACGTTCGGTCGCCTGGGTGCGCACGCGACCGCCGGGGTCTGCATGGTGTCGATGCAGAGGCGGCGGCCAAACTGCCTCCTCAGGAACTCCACGTTGGGTCGCGTGGGGTTGATGACCGCGAGCCGAACGCAATTGGCCGACAACGCTGTGTGGTCGACGAGCACGCCGCGGCGGCGTAATGCGCCCAACTGCGAATTGACCGAGTTCTGCAACGTGGCGAGGTCATGATTGGAATGTGTTGTCGTCCCAACTCTCGCCAATGAGACCGCCGCACCGACGGTGCGTAACACGAGTAATGCCAGGGCGGCCAGAAGGAGCCTCACGGAGAGGTGTGAGGGTAGTGGGTCATGATCTGCACGTGAGACGACGACGGGCGAGGGCGGCCCAGCGGCCGTCCCTCGCCCTTGTGTTCCGGCATGTCCCGTCCGGGTCACGTCGGCGCGCAGCGCACGCCCGGCCGGGCGGCGGATCAGCGCATACGGATCGAGACGATCACCGCCCGCCCGCTCCTGCCGGCGGCGACCGGCACGAGCGTCGCCCGATAGCGGCCGGGCCGCCGCAGCCCGCGGTGCAGGATGCGGATGACGCCGTTGCCGGCCTGCAAGCCGGAGAAGCTCCGCGTCGTGATGACGCGCCGGCCCTTGCCCTTGCCCTTGCTGACGATCACGCGGAGCGTGGCGGGCTCCGACAGCGTGAACGGAATGCTGAAGGCGCGGTGACGGCCGCGCGCCGAGCGCGCGCGCACGGTCGGCGCGCTGAGGCCCGCCGGCTGCGGCGCGGAGACGACCGGGGGCGCCGTGGTCGACGGCGTCGGTGCGGGCGCCGTGGTCGACGGCGCCGGCGCCGGCGGGGCCGGGCCCGGCGGCAGCGGCGTTTCGGGCTCCTCGGGTGCCGGGGGCACGTCGGGGGCGTCGCAGACGTCGATCGTGCTCACCTTGGACGGGCACTTGTCCTGGGTCACGTCGCCGTAGCCGTCCTGGTCGGCGTCGGGCTCGATGACCGCCTGGAAGCCTGTACGCACTCCCAGGTTGGGCGTGTTGGACGGCGTGGGCGTGTCATAGGGCAGCCCGTGGGCCCAGGTGTCGACGATGTTGTCGTTGAAGTCCGGGTTCGTGCCGACCGCTGCGCCCTGGTGGGCGAGCAGCCCGATCGCGTCGCCCTGCTTGATTCGGGTGCGCGCCGCGAACTCCGAGACCCGGCTCAGCGTCGGCCCGTACTGGATCGTGGTGGCCTTGCCGCGCCGGAACGTGTTACCCGTCGTGTACTGGCCCGGGAAGAGTTGGAAGAACCCCTCGCCCTGCACGCGCCAGCGGACGACGACGCCGTCGTACGGCGCGCGGTCGTTGAACTGCGCCGGCAGGCGGTCGTGGACGACCGCGCAGCCGTCAATCCAGCCGCAGGTTTGACTGTCCTTGATCGACGTTATCGACGGGCCCAGTGTCGTCTGCCCCGGCGCTGCCGCAGCCGGCTGCGCGAACAGCACCGCGCCGCCGATCGCCAGTGCGGCGACGACCGTGGAAGGGAATGTAATTGGCATACGCCAACGGTCTCACGGCGCCGTGCCTGCCTCTATCGAAGGTTTGACGTCCCCGTAACGGCCACGTGCATCACCGCCCGTCGCCGTGCGCCACCGCAGGAACGAATGCTGTCTCGAGATCACCCTGTGCGCGCCCTCGGATGACCCCCGGCGCGAGCCTCCGGCAAGGTGACCCTTCGACCCCAACCACTCGTCGTGAGGTCTCAATGCCGAAGTTGCTCGAGGACGGGCTCCCACAGCGCGTCTCCCGTTCGAAGTTCGATTTCTCCCAGTGGGCCGACGGCCAGGCGTGGAAGTTCGTCAAGGGCGAGGACTACCTGAGCTCGACCGAGACCTTCCGCTACAACATCCGGCGGTGGGCCAAGGCCCACGGCTACGAGGTCGAACTCCGGCCCTACCCGGCCGTCGACCAAGAGGGCAACGAGGTCCCGCTGGCCAAGGCCGACGCGATCGGCCTCGGTGTCCTGCTCCGTCCCCGCTCATCCCCAGCACCGGCGGCCGCAGCGCGCACGGCCTGATGCCGGCTTTTCACGGCTCAGCTCCATGCCGCCGGCCCGTTACGATCGACCGCCTTAGAGCGGCTGCGGCTCGAGCGACGGCCCGCCGCCGCTTGGCGCCGCCACGTGCGGCCGGTCGCCCGCCAGCACCGCCGCCAGGAATGCGAGCGACTCGAGCTCCTGGGCGGTCTCGCCGCCTTCGTGACCGTTATACCGCCAGGCGCGCATCTCGCGCGGGCCAGCGTAGTGGTTGTAGGCCGCGAACACCGTGCTCGGCGGTGACACGCGATCCATCAGGCCTGACGAGAACATCGCCGGCGCTGTTCCGCGCACCGCGAAGTTCACTCCGTCAAAGTACGAGAGCGTACGTAGTACTTGTGTTCGCTCATCACGATAGAGACGTAGGTAATCGGCTACCTCACGATAGGGCGTCTCGTCGGTGATCCGGATCCCCCGCTCGAAGTGACAGCCGAACGGCACGTTCGCGAGCACGGCGTCGACTGGGCACAACGCCCCGGCGGCGAGTGCGATCGCGCCGCCCTGACTCGTCCCCGAGACCACGACGCGGTCGGCGGTGATCGCCGGGTGGCTGCGCGCAAGCGCGACCGCGCGCACGGCATCGACGAATACCCGCCGGTAGTAGTAGGTGTCAGGATCCCGGATCCCCTGGGTCAGCCAGCCGGGCACGTGCGGATGAGATGGGTGAGGGTCGCTGGTCGCACCGCCAAGCCCTCCGGCCCCTTGGCCTCGCGTCTCCACGATGAGCGTCGTATAACCGACGCTAGGCCATTGCAGGTGGTCGAGTGGATGCCCGCGCCCGCTGCGGTAGCCGAGGAATTGGACGATGCACGGCCCACCGGCCGGCGCCCGCGGGTCTCGCAACAGCCACCCGCGGATTGGGTCACCGCCGTGTCCTGCGAAGCACACGTCGAAGGCCTCGAGTGTGGTGAGCGGGGTCTCTTCGGGCGTCAGCTCGGCCTCGAGCCCGTACTCGCTCGCCTCGGTCAGCGTCCGGCCCCAGAAGGCGTCGAAGTCCGACGGCTCGACGCGCTCGGGCCGGTAGACCTCGAGCTCCTCGATCGGCAGGTCGAACTCGACCAGTCCCTGATTGCGTTTCATGCGTTCCTTTCCGATTCCACGTTCGTCGTACCCGGCCGTTCCCAGCGGTGGCGCGCGGCGGCAACCTGCGGCAACGCCTCCGACACGGTGGCGGGCAGCTCATCGCGCCACTCGGGGTGGCGATGACACGCAACCAGGCCGTCGTCGGCCGCCGGGCGAAGCGCCGGCCGCTCCGTCCAGCACCGGTCCTGCCGGTGCGGGCAGCGCGGCGCGAACGGGCAGCCGGACGCGTCCTGCAGGTCGGCAAGCCGCACGGACGTAGTCGTGGTCGAGACGGCGGCCGCCGCCGACCGACGACGCGCGCGCTGGGCCGCGGGGTCTGGCACCGGCGCGGCCGCGTGCAATGCATAGGTGTACGGGTGGGCCGGGTCACCGGCGACCCGATTGGCCGGCCCCGTCTCCATCACACGCCCGCGATAGAGCACCACCACGCGATCGCAAAGATGGCGGACGACCTCGAGGTCATGCGAGATGAACAGGTAGCTGACTCCGGACGCGGCCTGGAGTTCGGTCAACAGATTCACGATCTGCGCCTGTACCGAGAGATCAAGGGCGCTCACCGGTTCGTCGCAGATGACGAGCCTGGGCTCGACGATGAGTGCCCGCGCGATGGCGATGCGCTGCCGCTGCCCGCCGGAGAACTGACGCGGCAAGCGGTCGGCCGCGTCGCGAGCGAGGTGGACGAGCTCGAGCATGTCGCCGACCCGGCGGCGAAGCTCGGCGCGGTCGGTCACGCCCGCAGCCCGGAGCGGCTCGGCCAGCGTCCGGCCGATCGTCCGCGACGGGTTGAGCGAGCTGTAGGGATCCTGGAAGACAACCTGGACGTCCTGGTACAGCGCTCGGCGCGCCTGCCCGCGCAGGCGCGTGACGTCGCGGCCGGCGAACCTAATCGTGCCCTCGGCAGCGGGCGTCAGCCCGAGGATCGCGCGCCCGACGGTGGACTTGCCCGAGCCGGACTCGCCGACGAGGCCTACGGTCTCACCGACCCCGACCTGCATGGCGACCTCATGCACGGCCCGGACGGTCGAGGAGCGCTGACGGTAGTCGACCGACAAGCCCTTGACGTCCAGCAGCGGGGCGCCGCTCATGCGACACCAACCTTCTGGAAGAGTTCGCGGACGCGCACGCAGCGCGACACGCGACCAGCGCCTACCGGCACCGCCGGGACCGGCCCCGTGCGGCAGGCGTCGGCCGTAAACGGGCAGCGGTCGGCGAAGTGGCATCCGACCGGCCACGTCCCGGGCGGCGGGACGCGGCCCGACATGGCGGCCATCGGCTCACCCGCCACGGCCAGCGACGGGTGCGACGCGAGCAAGCCCAAGGTGTAGGGGTGCAGTGGCTGCTCGAATATCTCTTGAACTTCGGCCTCCTCGACGACCTGACCGGCGTACATCACGACGGTGCGATCGCAAAGGTCGGCCACGACGCCCCAGTTGTGGGTGATGACGAGTACGGCCATGCCGGTCTCCTCCTGTAGGCGCCGCAACAACGCCAGAACCTCGGCCTGGACGGTGACGTCCAGCGCGGTCGTGGGCTCGTCGGCGACGAGCAGCCGAGGCCGGCCGGCCAACGCGACGGCGATCGCCACGCGCTGGGCCATGCCGCCCGAGAGCTCGAACGGATGCGAGCGGGCAACACGGTCGGGGTCGGGGAGGTCAACGAGCGCCAGCAGCTCGAGCGCCCGCCGACGGGCGGCGGCGCGGGTGCCGCCGTCGTGGTGGCGGACGATCTCCACTATCTGGCTGCCGACCGTGAATGTCGGGTCGAGGCTCGTCTGCGGCTCCTGCGACACGTACGCAAGGGCCGACCCGCGCAGCGCATCGAAGGCGCGGTCGTCAAGGGCGAGGACGTCGCGACCGTCAAGCCGGACCTGCCCGCCAGCGACCGTGAGGCCCCCCGGCAGCAGGCCCAGCAGCGACAGCGCGGTCACGGTCTTGCCGCATCCCGACTCGCCGACGAGGCCGAGGGTCTCCCCCGCCGTCAGCCGGAAGCTCACGCCCTCCACGAGCGTCGTCGAGCCGCCCTCGCCCTCGGCCACCACCGCGAGGTCGTCGACCTCCAGCAGCGCGGCGCTGAGCGACGTAACGCCGTTCACGGGGTCCGCGCTGGCGTGCTGGCGCCTACGAGGGCGCGCGCGTGGGCGCGCGCGGGCGGCCGTCTCGCCACCCACGGCCGCGTCCCGGACCGCGTCGCCCAGCAGCCCGAGCGCGAGGATCGTCACCGCGATCGTCAAACCCGATGGGAACAGCAGCCAGCTCTGCTGCTCGAGGACCGTCGAGGCCTCGCCGACCATGCCGCCCCAGGTCGGGTTGCTCGTGTCGCCGATCAGGCCGAGAAAAGCCAAACCGGTCTCGAAGATCAACGCATAGGCACAGAACAGCGACGCCTGCACGATAATCGCCCCTGTCGCGCGCGGAAGGATGTGGCGCACGACGATGCGCAGCGGCGTCAGGCCCGCCACGCGCGCCGCCGCGACGTAGAGCTCCTCGCGTGCGGACAGCGTCGAGGCGCGCACGACGCGCATCACGGTCGGCGCACCGAGGAGGCCGAAGACGACCATCGCAGCGTCCTCGTCGTGCGGCCGGACGGCGAGCACGACGAGGATGAGGACGATCGCGGGGATTGCCATCACCATCTCGCTGATCCCGCTGATCAGCCGGTCGCCCCAGCCGGACGCGTACCCCGCGACGAGCCCTAGTGGGACGCCGAGCGCCAGCACGACCGCCAGCCCCTCGCCGATCGACAGCAGGCTGCGGCGCCCGCCGTAGAGCAGGCGGCTGAGCACGTCGCGCCCCAGTGTGTCGGTGCCGAGGAGGTGCTCCGCGCTAGGGCCCTGGAGCACCGCGGCCAAGTCCTGTTCCTTGGGATCGAAGGGCGCGATCACCGAGGCGCCCACGCACGCGAGGGCCAACACCGCCAAGAACAGTGCGGCGACGATTGCTACTGGGCTGCGCCACAGCTTGGTCAGCGCGGAGGGCGAGCCGCTCATGAGACGCGCACCCGCGGGTCGAGCCAGCCGTAGGCGATGTCCACGACGAGGTTGACCACGATGACGATCACGGTGAACACGATCGCCACGCCCTGGATCAGGGGGAGATCGTGCTGGTCGGTGGCCTGGACCGCGAGGCCACCGAGGCCCGGCATGGCGAACACCGACTCGACGAGCACCGTACCGCTGAGCGCCGCGACGAATACGACGCCGACGACCGTCGCGACCGGGATCGCCGCGTTGCGCAGCGCATGGCGGTAGACGATTGAGCGACGAGACAGTCCAGCGGCGCGCAGCGTCCGGATGAACGGGCGCTCCAGCGCGTCGCGCATCGCGTCGCGCGTCTGCTTGGCGATCACCGCCACGCCGGGAACGGCGAGCGTGACGACCGGCAGGGCAAGCGACCGTACCCACTGGCCCGGGCTGTCGGCAAAGGCGACGTAGCCGGTGGCCGGAAACAGCGGCAGCGCCACCGCGAACCAGGCGACCAACAGCAGCCCGAAGAAGAAGTTGGGGATCGCGAGCCCCACCAGGGCGATCGCGTCGACCAGCCTGCCCATCGGCCCGGATGCGCGCGCTCCCGCGATGCCGAGCCCAACGCCCAGCACCGTAGCCACGAGCGTCGAGCCGACGACGAGCGAGAGCGTCACCGGAAGGCGGCTGCCGAGCAGCGAGGAGACCGCCTCGTGGCTGAACAGCGACGTGCCGAGATCGCCCTGCACCGCCTGTGACAGCCAGTCCCAGTAGCGCTGCGGAAGATGTTCGGTGAGCCCGAGCGAATCGCGCAGCGATGCGTACTGTTCGGGTGTCCCGTTCGGACCGATGATCGTGCGCGCGACGTCGCCGGGAATCAGCGCGACGAGCAGGAACGTCGAAATCGAGACGACGAACAGCTGCGGCACCGACAAGGTCAGCCGCCGGCCGATCAGGCGGAGCATCGCCAACACCTTCCAGCGCGGGGTCGGGGGCGCGCCGTCATGCTGGCCCACCACCGAGGGGCGTGAGGTCGGCCGTGAAGACGGTCGCCTCGTTGGGTCCGAGATCGAGGCCGTCGCGCAGGTAAACCGCCCAGCCGACGTCCGGGCGGCGCGTGCTGATGCGTGGCGTCCACCTCCGGGTCGGCAGCGGGTTGTCGAGGCTCACCCGGACGCGTTTGTTGGTGAAGTTAAGCGCGACGAGCGCGACATCATCGCCCGCTCGTCGCAGGTAGACGAGCGCGTCGCGCGGCTCGCGCACCAGCGGCAACCAACTGCCGGAGTGCAGGGCCGGCGTCGCCGCCCGCAGCGCCGACAGCCGACGGTAGAAGTTGAGGATCGAGCGACCATCGCGCTCCTGGAGAGCGACGTTACGCGTGCGGAACTCGGGGTCGATCGGCAGCCACGGACGCGTCGTCGAAAAGCCCGCGTACGGGCTGTCGTCCCACTGCATCGGCGTGCGTGCGGTGTCGCGCGTGCTGCCGTCGGGAGCACCAACGTCCCACGAGTGCTCGCTGTCAACCACAACATCTTGCATCCCGATCTCCTCGCCGTAGTACACGAAGGGCGTGCCGCGCAGCGTCAGGAGCAAGGCGGCGGCGACGCGCGCACGAGCGTCACCCTCGGCCGGCGTGACGCCCCGGCCGTGGCGCCAGGCGTGGCGCGGGTTGTCGTGGTTGGATAGCACGTAGCACGGCCAGGTGTCCTCCGCGGCAAGCAGGCCGTCCCAGCGCGATATGGCGCGTTGGATCGCCGCCGGCTTCCACGGTTGGGCAAGGAAGTCGAAGTTGAAGGCCATGTGCAGCTTGTCGCAGTAGCTCGCCGTGAGCTCCGGCTGGCCGTCGAACGTCTCCCCCACAGCCATGGTGTCCGGATACTCCTCCAGCAACGCGCGCAGCTCGAGGAGGAAGCCGTGCAACTCGGGCCGGTCCTTGTTGTACAAGTGGCGCTGACGCTCCCACGGTCGGCGGCTGAGCCGTCGCGGGTTGTCCGGGAGGTCAGGATGCTTGAAGTAGGCGTTGAAGACGTCGAGGCGAAAGCCCGAGATCCCACGCTCCAACCAGAACCGCACGACGTCGAGGCAGGCAGCGCGGACCTCCGGGTTGTGCCAGTTGAGGTCGGGCTGCTCGGGCAGGAACGTGTGCAGGTAGAACTGGCCGCTCTCCTCGTCCAGCGTCCACGCCGGGCCGCCGAAGAACGAACGCCAGTTGTTCGGCGGCCGGCCGCCGCGCGCCGGGTCCCGCCATACGTACCAGTCGCGCCGTGCGCTTGCCCGGCCGGCCCGCGACTCCATGAACCACGGATGCAGATCGGAGGTGTGGTTGAGGACGAGGTCAAGGATCACGCGGATGTCGCGGCGGTGTGCCTCCTCGATGAGCAGATCGAGGTCCTCGTCGGTGCCGAACGCGGGGTCGACCGCGCAGTGATCGGCGACGTCGTAGCCCACGTCGCGCCCAGGCGACACGTAGATTGGCGAGAGCCACAGCCCCTTGACCTGCAGCGAGCCCTCGGTCCCGTCGTTGAGGTAGTCGAGCTTCTCCAAGATGCCGCGCAGGTCCCCCACGCCGTCGCCATTGGCGTCACGGAAGCTGCGCGGGTAGATGTGGTAGATCGGCCCGACCTTCCACCACGGGGGCGTAGACGCGCGCGGCGTCGCGCCCAACAGTGTGGGCTCCCTGGGCTCTTCGATCATCGTCACGTCTGGTCTCCTGGTCGTGTGTGCGGCGGGAGCGCCATCGGCCGAGCGGACGGAAGGGAAGCCGTACGCTCGGCCGGCCGGGCACCAACCCGGCGGCGACGCTAGTCCCGGGGCGCGATCTCGGGGGTGTAGATCACGGGCCGCTTGGGCGCGGCCGTGACGCCCGCAACCTTGGTGCTGTGCAGCACGACAAGCGGCGTGGCGACGACGGGCGCGAACCACGCCTGCTTGACCGTCACGCCCTGCATCTGCCTCGCGATGGCCGGCGCCTCCGCGGTGGGCGCCGCGGCCAGCTCTCCGTTGAGGCGGTCGAGATTCGCATCCTTGGTCTTGAACGGGTTGAATGTGGCCGCGGCCGGCCCCCACAACAGCTGGTAGTTGATGGTCGCTGGCAGGCGGCCAAAGCCGAGCGTGGCGGCCGGCGCCGAGGCAGCCGACATCTCCTTGATGTAGTCGGCGACCGCTGGCTTGACGTCGAGCTCCAGCTCGACACCGACCTTCGACAGCTGGCCGGCGATCGCCTGCCCGAGCTTGTCCTGCCCGACGATCGTCGTGGCAACCGTCGGCAGCTTGAAGCCCTTCGGATATCCGGCCTCTGCCAGCAGCGCCTTGGCCTTAGCAGGGTCGTAGGGGTACAGCGCGTCATGCGCGGCGTCGTAGCTGTCGTCGCCCGGCACCGCCATCTGCGCGGTCGCCCGGCCGTGGCCGGCGCCGATCACGTTGGCCACCGCCTTGCGGTCAATCGCGTAGTTGATGGCCTGTCGCACGCGCACGTCGCCGAGCGGCTTGGACAGCTTGCCACCGCGATCCAACAGCGAAAGCCCCAGGATCAGCGTCTCGGGAGCGACCGCCTCGAGCCCGGCCCGCTCGGCGGAGTCGATGCTCGTGACAGGCTGGTCCTTCACGACCTGAACCTGACCGGTCTTCAGCGCCTGCAGTGCCGCGGTCGGGTTGTCGATCTTCTTGAGGACGACCTGCTTGTAGTGCACGGCGGACTTGTTCCAGTAGTTGGGGTTCTGGACGTAGGTGTAGTGGTCGCCGGTCACGCTCTTGGCCTTATCGAGCATGTACGGGCCAGCGCCAGCGGTCCGGGTGTCCAGCGTCTTGGCGGCCACGGCCTTGGGGCTGCCGATCATGCCCATCTCCAACCGCTGGCTAAACGTCAGCTCCAGCAGCGGCGTCGGCGCCTTGAACTTCAGCTCGACGCCATGCGAGCCGGTGACCTCGATCGACGTGAGGTTGCCGAGATACGTCGGAGCACGCCCGCCGGGGAGCTTCATAGCGTGGTTCAGCCAGGTCTTGACGGCTTGAGCGTCGAGCGGCGTGCCGTCGCTGAACTTCACGTCGGGTCGCAGGGTGATGCTGAAGCTCTTGTTGTCGACCCCGTACTTCCAGCTCGTCGCGAGGCCGGGCTTGAAGCTGCCGTCGGCCGCCTGCACGATCAACGGGTCGTAGGCGAGGTCGAAGTAGTCGGCGTTCTCATTGGCGCCCGTCGCCGGGTCCAGGCTCGCTGGGACGTTCGGCGTCGCAATCGTCAACACGTCTCCTACCGCCGTCGCCCCGGGCTTGGCGGAGCCGGCCTTTGCGGGCTCTTTGCTGCTCGACCCGCAGCCGACGGCCACGGCGATCGCGACCGCCGCGGTCGCGGTCGCGGCTAAGTGCCGGACACGCGTCGACCTCGTTGGCGGACACGCGGTGTCGCCGTTGCTGCTCATGTGACCCAGCATGATCTCTCCAGTCCTCCGGTTGCCCTGCACTCGTGACGGCCTATCGAAGATTATATCGAAGCACTTCGATGAGGCCTCGGCTATCCTAGAGCGACTGGATCGGTGGCGTCAAGCGCGGGGGATTCGACGTGACGAGGTCCAGACGCCGCCCCTATGAGCGACTCGCCGCACTCAACGACGGTCACGATCTACGACGTCGCCACCCGGGCCGGCGTTAGTATCTCCACCGTTTCGCTCACACTCAACACACCTGAGCGCGTGAGGCCTTCGACGCGTGAGCGTATCCACGCGGCTATTGAGGAGCTTGGCTTTCAACCAAAGACCGACGCGGTGTCGCGCGCGCGACGCGGACTCGGGCGCGTCGGCGTGCTCGCGCCCTTCACCTCGCACCCGTCATTTTCTCGGCGGCTCAACGGTGTGCTGGCGGCGACGGCCGGGCGCCCACTGGAGATCGTGGTATACAACGGCGCCTCGGCCGCCGACTCTCTGCTGTCAAGCCTTCCCGTGACCAGACGGGTCGACGGCATGATCGTCATGGGCTTGCCGTTCAGTGATGATGTGGCCGAGCGCCTGGCTGACGAGCGGCTTCGCACAGTGCTGATCGAGCTGCGCCGCCCGGGGTTCAGCAGCGTCGCCGCTGACGACGCGCTCGGCGGCCGGATCGTCGGCGAGCACCTGCTCGGGCTCGGCCATCATCGTTTGGCATTCATCGGTCAGGCTCAACGCGTGACCTACACATCACCGTCCGAGCTGCGCCTCGCCGGGCTACGTGTGGCGCTGGAGGCGGCCGGCGACGCGCTGCCCGAGGCGCGCGTCCGGCGCGTCGAGCACACGCCGGCCGCCGCCCACGCCGCAGCACTCGACCTTCTTGATGGTGACGACCAGCCGACCGCGATCTTCGCGCACGACGACGCGCTGGCCGGCGGAGTGATGCGGGCCGCGCGCGACCGCGGCCTACGCGTGCCCGACGAGCTGGCGATCGTCGGCTTCGACGACGGCGATCTCGCGGAGCAACTAGGGCTGACGACCGTGCGCCAGCCTTTCGAGGAGTCCGGCGCGATCGCGGCGGAGACGCTGGTCGCCCAACTCACCGACCCGTCGCTGCCCGCGCGGCAGATCAGCCTGGAGCTGACGCTGGTGCGCCGCGCGACGACCTGACGATCTCACGCGGGCGCGCGCCCCCGCGCGCCCCCGTGCGCGCGCGCCCGCGCGCGGGGCCGCCTCCATCCGGCGCCATCGCATCCGTCCTTCGTGGTGAGTGAGTACTCACTCACTAAATGTCCAAAAAAGGGGAGACGCCCAGGCGCCGAGCGCTCGGCTCGCGCGTAGTGCGCGAGCCGAGCGTCGGTCGATCGAGAGTGGTCAGAAGTTGAGGTCTTCGTCGTTGTCGTTGTTGTCGTTGTCGTTGTTGTCGTTGGACGACCGCTCGGGCGCGCCGGTCGGCCGGCGCAGGAGCTCGCTGATCAGAAGCTCACCGGCGAAGCAGGCGACCATCACGATCGTGATCGTGATGACCCAGTTCAGCGTGATGACCGGCGGCAGCAGGAAAGATCCGGGGCGGACGCCGAACACCAACGCGGTGTAGCCGGCACCGTCGAGCAAGAGCTCGGCGATGTTCAGTGCCCAGGCGACGGCCAGGGCACCCTTCGCGCCCGCGTTGAGGTGTGACAGGCCCAGCTTGCCGTTGGGCATCCGGCGCAGGACGACCTTCTCCGTCTGGAGCCAGAGGAGGTAGTTGAAGATGGTGGTAGTGGCGCTGATGATCCAGGCGACCGGCGTCCCCGTCGCGCTGCCCAGGAAGTTGGGAGTGAGAACGACGTCCAACGCCACGATCGCCAGGAGACCGACCGGCTTGAGCACGTTGGAGATGGCCGAGTACAGGTAGCCGCCACCCGCCTCGCCGGCTCGCACCAACCAGGCCCCGGGGGCGTCGTCGTCGCCCCTCAGGAAGTCCCAGCGTCCGTACAGGAGCGGCAAGATCTTCTCCTGGCCGCCGCACACGATGGCGACGACGAGCGAGACGATCATCCAGTACGGGTCGGTCGACCAACCGGGCGGGAAGATGTCGGCGCCCAGGTTGACGTCGCCGGTGTACAGCGCGGTCCAGCCGCCGACGTCGGTCGCCGTGTCGAGCGCGATCAGGCCCCACCCGACGACGATGACTACCTTGGCGAGCGGCGACGAGTTGCGGAACCCGGCCTTGGTCCGCGCATTGATCGCGCCCTGCAGGCCGGTCGTGCCGAGCGTGAAGATCCAGGGCAGCAGGGTGCTGACCAGCCCGCGCGCCCCGTACTGCGTCGAGTAGTTGTCCATGAAGGCGCCGCTCAGGTAGAGATCGGCGCCGATGGCCAGCACGGGGAAGACCAAGAACATGATCAGCCGCGCGAACGAGAAGATCCAGCCCATCACGGCGTTGACGAACTCGCCGGCCCCTTCGCCGGCGACCTTTGGCTGCTCTTTTGTCATGTGTGCTCCAAATCCAGAAGAGCGATGAACCGGCGTGGACAGGTCGCCCACGCCGGGTCGTGCTATGTCAAGCCGTCAGCGGAGAAGCCGACGGGCCTCGGAAAGCCGAGTCTGATAGCGACCGCGGTATCGCTCGTCGGGCAACTCGATGTCCGCCGCCCACCCGCCCCACTGCGACGGGTCACGGGCGAAGCTCGTCCAGCCGCGGGCTTCGCGCTGGCGCTTGACCTGCAGCGCCTTCGCGATGAACCACTTCAGCTGACGCTCCGGGCGGCTCGGGTAGCCCGGGTACTGACCGAGCCAGATGCCGGTGCGCATCTGGAAATAGCCAACCGAGTCACGGTCGCCATCCGGCATGTTGTAGAGGCTGGACTCGACCAGCGCCGCCATGACCGGCAACTCGGGTGGCAGGCCGGCCTTGGCCACCCAGCGGCCCATCCACTTGGCGATGGCCGGCTTTGACGCACGGTCGCCGGGATAGTCGTCCGCCGCCCGGGCCTCGTCGAAGGCCGCGGCCGGCCTGTCGTTGTCGCTCTTGGCCGGCAGCGGGCCTGCGCCGCTCGGCAGGTCGATGACCCCAGCCCAGTGCAATCCGCCGACGATCACCGAAACGACGATCGCGAGCGCTACCAGGGCGGCGCCCGGCGGATCCTTGCGTTTGGCCATGTCCGCCTCCTCAGCGTGGCGCGACGGCGATGTGCACGTGGTCGTAGTGGTTGGGCGCCCTCCAGATGCACTCGACCGCGCGACCGCGCGGGAGCAAGTCGAACGAGCCTCCTCGCTCGGCCATCTGCCGCGCCTTGGCAGGCGCGACGCCGCCCATGACGAGACAGGCGGCCATGATGCGGGTGCCCCCCTCGCTGTCGTTGGGGAGGCCGTTGTCGAGCATGCCGATGTCGGCCGCATGGCCGGCGTAGTGGAACGACCGCTTGACGTGGTTGCCCGCCGTCCCGTAGGACACGACGAGGTCGCCGCCGTAGATCTCGGCGACCCGCTCGAGGTAACGGAGCGTGAACGAGGTGACGCGCGTGCCCGGCAGGTTGGCTCGCCGGTGCAGCGTCACGCGGTGCTTCCGCGCGGCGCGCGTCTTGGTCGACTTGCCGGGCTCGCGGGGCCCGGCGGCCCCGGTCGCGCTCGGCTTGGGCAGCCACGACTTGACGTCGACGCCCGCACGGTCGAGCGCGAACGCGACGGCCGCGACGAGGATCACGCCCGCCATGACCGCTCCGGCAGCCTTCTGGCTCGGGGTGTGTGTCGTCATGCACCTTCTCCCTTCTCAGGTGCGAAGGACCCCCGACCGGGGGCGGGCGACGGTGCCCGCCCCCGGCGGAGGTCAGAGAACTAGGACTTCGGCTTGATCAGCGACTGCAGCGACGCGTCCGGCCGCTCGGTGACCGCACGGGCGATCCTCAGCATCACCCGCGGGTATCGTGCGACCTCCTTCCTGGTGGCGAGAGCCGTGATCCCGGTCATGACGCCCTGGATCCCGCCGTCGGGGCCGGGACCAGCGATGAAGGCGCGCGCCGGCGCGGCGGTGGTGGCCCGCCGCACGTTGACCGGGCCGATCGCCTCGACGGGCACGGCCGTGACCGTGCCGCCGCCCCGCACCGCGAGCGAAGCGGGCGCCCCGAAGCGGCCGTAGTTGACCGCGAGGTCGTACGGGGTGTTGTCGGCGATCGTCGCCAGGTGACCGGTCGGCAGCCGGTGCTGGCGCGCCTGCTCCCGACGAGCCTGGTGCGCGACCGCGCAGTCCATGAAGGACTGCGTCGGGTTCACCGCGGCGAGCGCCGGGAGGTGGTCGTGGAGGGCGCCAACGCTGAGCTGGTTGCCGTTGGCGACGTTCTCGCGGTCGCGCTGGGCCGTGGCGTACCCAATCATCAGGTTGCCTCCGGTCAGCAGCCGGCCGGCGACGCCGGCGAGCGCGCCGAGCATGCTGGTGATGCTCACCCCGTGGGCCTTGCGGAGCGTGTCGAGCTGCTCCACGAGCGCGGCCGGGAAGGGCTCGATCGGCACGACGTGGAACGTCGCGGGGTTCCCTTTCCAGCTCGCCCGGAGCGGCTTGCGAAGCGCGTACTCCTTTCTCCAGAACTGCTCCTGAGCCGGGGTCGACTGGATCTGGTGCTCCTTGCTGGCCAGCGGGCCGACCTGGAGGGGCTTCGGCCGCTCAGAACCGCCGAGCGCGTCGGCGAGATCCTGGGCGAGGACCCCGACGGACGCGCCGTCGATGATGACGTGCGCGAACGTGAGCCCGAGGATCCAGCGGTTGCGCGCGGTCGGGATCAGGAAACCGCGCCACGGCGGGGCCTCACGCAGGTCGAACGGCATGGCGAGGTACTCGTCCATGAGCCGCTGGACCTGGGCGTCGGCGTTGCCGCCGAGCACCCGCCGCGGGCGCTGCACCCGGATCGCCTCAGCGAAGCCCGGGAGGTCGACGGTCCGCTGGAACAAGGTGCGGTCGTGGACCCCGATGACGGTGCGAAGGGCGTCGTGCCGCTGCACGACCTTCCCCCACGCCGCCACGATCTGCTCGACCGAGAACGAACCCTCGATCAGGTAGGTGGCCGGGACGGTGTTGGTCGTGGCCATGAAGCCGGAGGCCGCGATGAAGCCGCGCTGGACACCGGACAACGGATACTGCTTGGAACCGGTCACGGTTCCCCCTCACTGCGAAGCGCCCGTCGCGCACGACGGGCGCAAACGAACCGAGGTGGGTGGAGCCCCACGTCGGGACACGCCGGGCAGACGCCCGGCGCAAGCCCGGGAGCCGGACTAGTCCGACTCCCGGGACGCGTCAGCTAGGCCGACGCGCGCTTCTGGGTGGCGAGGAGGCGCAGGCAGAGCAGGAGCGCCCCCACGCAGATGGTGGCCGCTGCTACGTACGCGCCGAAGCCCGTGAACAGGCCCGCGAGATTGCCGAAGGCGTAGTTCGCGCCAGCCACGATCAGGCACTGGACGATCACGGCGAGGGCGATCCGGAGGCGCGTGCCCATGCGCAACCGGAGACGACCCACACGGTTCATGACGACCATCGGCAGCGGGGCGACGCCCCAGCCGAAGAGCGCCATGCCGGCCATGGCCACGTAGCGACCCTGGTCAGCGGCCAGGAACGGAGTCCGCGCCTGGATCAGGGACACGCCGAGGAGCACCACGCCGAGCGCGGCAATCCACAGCCCACCGACGACGAGCCGCCGGCCGTCGTGCTTCCTGGAGCGCAGGAAGTAGACGACGCACGCCGCGCCCTGGGCGATCACGAAGATCGTCAGGGTCAGGGACGCGAGGCTCGCGTCAGCCTTCAGCTCGCGCATGACGGGCTCGGCCCAGGTCCAGGTCAGGGATACCGGCAGCACCCCAGCTGCCGCGAAGAACCCCATGACCGGCAGCATCCACACCGACTGGTAGTTGGCGTGGGCTCCTGCGGCCTCGGCCGCGGGCGTGGTCCGGGGAGCGGCGCCGGGCATCCAACGCCCGAGGACCGCCGGAACCAGCAGGACGGCACCGAGGAACATGTACTGGAAGCTGGCGTCGATCCCGCGTCCTACGAGGACGAGCGAGAGGAGGCTGGCACCCAGCGTGCCCATGTGCCGGATCGCGAGCATGTTCACGGAGTCCTCACGCCCACGAGTGGAGTGGTGGACCGCCGACGACGACTGCGTGTTGTCGACGATGCCGGAGCCGGCACCTGACAGCGACCACAGGACCAGGACGACGCTGAAGATCTCGTCCGACGGGAGCGTGGCTACTGCGTAGCCGATGCCGATGATCGGCAGCGCCGAGAGCAGCACGCCGACGACGGTGGCGACCCGAGGGCTCCGGATCGCGGGGGCGATCGTGACACCGATCAGGAGCGAGACGGTGTAGAACGTGGCGAGCTGGCCCAGCTGAGAGTAGTTGAGCCACTCGCCGGCCCGGGAGGCGATGCCGAGCTCGGCGACCCCCAGCGCGAACGCGAGGACGTACAGGATGCGGCCGAGGCGGCGCGGAGCGGCCCCGTCCGGGTTGACGTTTCTCATGAGCTTCCATCCGTGAAAGGACATGCCGGGCGGCGGTTGCCGACCGGGTGGTGCTGGTGGAACGCAGGCCTGGGCGAGCGGCGGGGCTCGAGCCCTTGGTGCGATCGGATGCATAAGACCTCCTCCAGGTCGGGAGCGTCCGGGTGGTCCGGGCGCGGGAGGTGTCGTGGGGTGTGCCGAGGGTCGCTGGCCTAGGCCAAAAACTCTCGTGCACGCTTCGTTCAGGCGGTCGGAGGGCTTCGTTCCCGACGATTTCTGCCTTCTCAGCGCAAGCTCTCGCTGGACGGGCTATCCGTCGGTGCTGCCGCGAGAGATGTTGCGCGCCCGGTCACTATGTGGCGTTGCCGAGATATCGGCCCGGGGATTGACTACAAGAAAGCACGGGAAGCGTAGCACGCCGGCCGTGAACCGCAAGCGCGATGACGTCGAACGTGTCGTATTAACTGCACGATCCGGGAGTCGTATCGCTGCACTTCCCAGCGCAACCACCGCGCCTCTTGCACGAGTTACCCCCGGAGAGTCTGCCCGCCCGTACCCACGGCGCTTGCTCCGCCTATCGTCTCGTCTTCCACAAGGCTCATCTCGTGGCGATCGCCGGACTACGGCGCGGGCTGATCTCCGCTACCTCACCGACACCGCGCCCGCGGGCACACACCCGCTTCGTCCTCCCTACTTGATGGAGAACCGCAGGACACGGCCTTCGTGCCACGACGACGCCGTGGGACCCGATTGGGATACGGCATCGCTAGGTCGATCCAAACCCCCACATGCTGCGGGGCTTGCCTTTGCCGCCGCAACGCCCACGCGGGTGTCAACGCGCCGCGGCCGAGTGGTCGCCATCACGACACGCCGCCGGATCGACTAGCTCCGTCCATCGATGAGCTCCGACGGCCCGACCCGTCGGAGCACCATGCTCTTCATCGCCGGACACACGTATGTCGATCCCGACCCCCGCGACCCGTTCGTCGCCGCGATCACCGCCCGACCCGCTTGACCCCCGACCGGATTAACAACTACGAGCGGTGACCCCAGGAGGACCCCGACGCGTGGCCCCGTCTCCCATCCGGCCCGAGACGGGCGTCGAGCTCCGGAACGTGCAGGTGATGCCTCCACCGCATCCGACGCGCGCCCACCGTTCGCCGACCGACGCGGCCCTGGGGTCGGCGCTACGCCCCGGTCCCGCGGGACCGAGAAGTCCCGCCAGCGCACCCACCGACTCTGCCAAGACGCGTGACCGTCGACCGCTCCGAAAGGGTGGCCGGGTGCACACGCCAGCAAGGGCGGCCTCACCGTCGGCTACATGGTCTCCCGCGGCCTCCCCAAGTCCGGCAGCCGCGAAGCCCTACGACCGACGACACCGCTCGACCCACGGAACTGCGCGAAGGCACCTCGGGCGTATCGTGCGGTCGTTCGTTCGCGCAGAGGCCATCGACATCGGCGACACTGCGCCGGTGACCGATCGGCGGCGTTCTCCCCTGGACATCCGTCTGAGCCATGTCTCTCGCGGCGGCCAACGTGCACGTCCGGGCGCGAGCGCAGCGACACCGTGCCGTGAGCGGGACGCCTCACGGGCCCGCGCTGGCCGAGCAGGAAGTTCAGGTCGTCAACCAGGACGACAGCACGCGCCTCTTCACCGGCCTCTATGAGTGGGGCCAGCGATTGCCGCTGTCTTTGGAGGCCGAGATCCAGCACCGGCTGCT
Organism: uncultured Conexibacteraceae bacterium; assembly: GCA_963829185.1. GTDB lineage: Bacteria > Actinomycetota > Thermoleophilia > Solirubrobacterales > Solirubrobacteraceae > Baekduia. Next base: position 267,124 of record CAWHID010000003.1, on the reverse strand, counting down.
ACCCAGCTCCTGCACCCTGGAGGCAGGACGGTTCACCCTGGCGTCCAGTCTCCGTCACCGACACCGACACCGACGGAACCGACCGCTAGATGAGCGCTACGCGCAAGCTGCGCGCGACACCGGCGGTGCTGCTCCGCACGGGCCGGGCGTTCTATGACGACCAGATGACCCACCACGCGGCGGCGCTGACCTACTACGCGCTGATGTCACTGTTCCCGGCGCTGTTGCTCGCCGTCTCGATCCTCGGCCTGGTCGGCCAGTACCCCGCGACCTACGATGCGATTCTCGGGTACCTGCGCGACGTCGTCCCGCCGTCAGCGCTCGTCCCGCTCGACAGCTCCCTGCGGGCCGCGCTGCAGCAGAAGGGCACGGCCGCCACGACACTGGCCATCAGCGTCGTGGTCACGCTCTACGGGACCACCGGGGCGCTGGAGGCCGCGCGCCGCGCGCTGAACGTCGTCTTCGACGCCGACGGGGGCCGGCGCTTCCTCACGCGCAAGGCGGTCGACATCGCCAGCACGGTCGTATTGATGGCCTTGATCCTCGTCAGCCTCGTCCTCGTCTTCGTCGGCGGCAGCCTCGCCGAGGACCTGCTCGGCTTCCTCGGACTCGGCGAGACGGTCGTGCAGATATGGAACATCGCCCGTTGGCCCGGCGCGGTGGCTGTCGCGATGCTCGTGTTCTCCTACATCTATTACGTGACCCCTGACGTTCGGCAGCGCTCGTTTCGCTGGGTGACCCCCGGCGCGGTCGTCGGCGTGGTGCTGTGGCTCATCGCCTCGGCCGGGTTCTCGATCTACCTCAGCAAGGTCGCCAACGTCGGCGCCGTCTACGGAGCGTTCGCGGGCGCGATCGTCCTCGTCGTCTGGCTCTGGCTGACCAACGTCGCGCTGCTCCTCGGCGCAGAGCTCAACGCCGAGATCGAACGCGAGCACCAGCTCGGCGAGGGCGTGCCCGAGCACGAGACCCTGGATCTCCCGAACCGCTGAAGCAACTGTTCCTTGGGGCACACACCCCGCCCCGAGCGAGATCGTCCCGGCGGCTAGAGTCCGCGGTCCCGGACATGCCCCTTGAACTGGTCGACAACGCGGTGTACACCTGGGACCAGCTCGGCGAGCGGTTTGGGTTTGCACCGGACTACCTTGGCGCCGCCGGCGGGATGATCAGCCGCCCCGACCACGACGCGCTGTTGATCATCACCCACCCGGGCGGCGCGCGGTCGATCAACTACGACGACTACTGGGACGGCGACGACCTGATCTACACCGGTCGCGGCAAGGTCGGTGACCAACAACGGACCGGCCAGAACCGTGACCTGGGCGACAACCGGCGCAGCACCTACGTCTTCGAGCCCTCGGGCTCCCGCCAGCTGCGCTTCCTCGGCCGCGCCCACACCGTCGAGGAATGGACCGCGTTTGGCACCGACACAAGCGGTCAGCAGCGGCAGATCCTGCGCTTTCGTCTGCGGTTTGACCAGCCGACGACCGGCGCAACCCACACTGCCGGTCCACCGGTCGCGGTGCGTCGTGATCTCCTGCGTCAGCCACGACACTTCGATCCCCAGCGTCGGCCGCAGCCGGCGACGCCCGCCCGCGGCCGCGTCGATCCGGCCGAAGCGGCGGCGCGCTCCGAAAAGGCCACCCAAGACCATCATGATCTGCTGACCGCGTTGGACGCGCACCTGCGAGACGCCGGGTGGAGCGCGATCAGCGAGATCCCGCTCGCCATCGACCTGCAGGGCACCGACCCTGCCGGCCAGCGCTGGATCTTCGAGGCCAAGACGATCACCCCGGGCAAGGACCTCACGCGCGTCCGGTCCGCGCTGGCCCAGCTCCTGGAGTACCGCGTGCTCTACGGGCACGAGGACGACCGCCTCTGCCTGGTCACCAACGCGCCGATCGCCGACCGCCTCGGGCGCGTCCTCAGCGCGCTGGACATCTGCGTGCTCGTGCAGACCGACACGCGCTTTTCCGCCGGCTCGGACCGCACCGGCGGTCAGCTGCCGTCGCTGCTGAACTGACCCCTGTCATCCGTCGCAGCCGCGACGACCCAACGCCCTACACGGTCTGCCCGATGTCGATGATCGACGATTGCGATCGTCACGTCGACTGGTCTACAACGCGTGCGGCTGGATATCGCCCACTTGACCGAGCGCGGCGCACGCCAAGACGCTCCTCGTGCGCTGCACCCTGCGTTGAGCCTGGCGTCAGGGGCAGCGCTCAGAACCCGATGATCTCGACCGTCGCCACGCGCGCACGCTGGTTGAAGTGAATGGACAGAAACTCGTTGTCGAGCAGGCCCGCCGACCGTCCCGCGCCCAACTCGTAGTAGTACCTCGTGGAGCGTGACGGGAAGTCCGGCTTGCCCAACAGCGCACGGACCTCGCTGCGCTTGCGCCCATCGAGCATCTGGCAGGCGACCACCGTGTCGGCCACCTGCTGTCGCTTCGACGGCCGCCCGATGGGGCTGTCGCGTCCTTTGCTCCCTGGGGCACTCCACGCGGCGCGATCAAAGCCCTTCTCACACGCCGGGTGTTGCTCCTTGTCGCCACACCCGGATGACGCAGCCGCTAATGCCCCAGCGCATACCACTGCGGCTACCACTCGAGGGAGCGCGCTGAAGATGAAGATGACCGAGACGCGAGTAATACTTGTTAGTATTACCGCATGCGCGTCACGCAGAAGGGCCAGGTCACGATCCCGCTTGACGTCCGCCGTGCGCTGGGGATCGAGACGGGCACGGATGTCTCCTTCGAGCTGGATCAGCACGGAGCACGCTTAGTCGTGGAGCCTGCTCGCGCTGCGCGGGAGATCCGGCGCATGCGCGGCGCCGGCGATGTCGCGATGACCACGGACGAGATCCTCGCGCTCACCCGCAAGTGACGCGAGCGGGTACCGTCGTCGACAGCAGCGTCCTGCTCGACGTCTTCACCGAGGATCACCGATGGCTGCCATGGTCAGAGGAGCACCTGACCGAAGCCGCGCAACGAGGCGCCTTGATCGTCAACGCCGTGGTGCTCGCCGAGATCGCGCCGCGCTTCTCACGCATCGAGACGCTGCGAGACGCGCTGCCGTCGATCGCCGTCCTAGAAGAGATCCCACCTGAAGCCTCATTCTTGGCCGGACACGCCCATGCCGCCTACCGACGAGCCGGCGGCACACGCCGGGCCGTCCTCCCCGATTTCCTCATCGGCGCACACGCCGCCGTCACCCGCCGTCCGCTGCTGACCCGCGACCCGCGTCGCGTCGCGAGCTACATCCCCGGCGCAGAGCTGATCAGTCCCTGATCGCTGCGTCACGCGATACGGCAACGCCTCGCCCCCACTACGGCAGTCCTGCGGATGGCGCCCGCCCCGGCCCGCCGTACGGTCGGTCTCGACACCGACCCACCGACCTCCAGGAGGCCCTTATGCCCACCTACATGATCGAGCGCGAGATCCCCGGCGCGAGCAACCTCACCGACGAGGAGCTGCGCGGGATCACCGCGAAGTCCAACGACACCGTCGACGGTCTGAACCGGCCGTACACGTGGCGCCACAGCTACGTCGCCGGCGACAAGATCTACTGCGTGCACGACGCCGAGAACGTCGAGGACGTCCTCGAGCACGCGCGCTGCGGCGGATTTCCCGCCAACCTCGTCGCCGAGGTCTCGGCGACCTTCGACGCCTCGGGCCCGCGCGACCTGCCTGTCTGAAGCTGACGGCGCCGGATCGCCGGATTAGACTCGCGCCGTGACCGAGGGTCTGATCGGCCGGCGCAGTGAGCGAGCGCGGCTTGAGGCCGCGCTCGCCGCCGCGCTCGCCGGGCGCGGCTCGTTGATCCTCCTGTCCGGCGAGGCCGGGACGGGTAAGACGCGGCTGGCCGAGGAGGGCCTCGCGGCTGCGCCCGGCGCGACGTTCGTGCGCGGCGTGGCGATGCCGGGGAGCGCGCCATTCGGGCCGCTGACGACCGCGATCCGGGGATTTCTGCGCCTCGCGCCCAGCGCGCTGAGCGCCTGCGGCCCGCTGAAGGCCCATCTTGCGGTGCTGCTGCCCGAGCTCGGCGAGGCGCGGGCCAGCGACGATCGCGCCACGCTCTTTGAGGCGATCCGCTGCGGCCTGATCGCGATGGCCGACCGCGGGCCAGTTGCGATCCTGCTCGATGACCTTCAATGGTCAGATGCCGCCACCCTTGAGTTCCTGACCATGCTCGCCCCGACGTTGGGTGAGCTGCCGCTGCTCATCGTTGCCGCGTACCGATCCGACGAGCTGGCTCGCTCCCACCCACTGCGCCGGCTGCGCCACGACCTGCGCCGCGAGCGGGTGCTGGAGGAGATCGCGCTCAAGCCGCTGAACTTGGAGGAGACCGCCACGCTCGTGGAGCACGTCCTCGGGACGGCGCCGTCCGCGCGACTCGCCGGCACGTTGCACGACCGCTCAGGCGGCGTGCCGTTCCTCGTGGAGGAATTCACCGCCGCGCTGCGCACCTCTGACCGCCTGCGCGACGCGCCCGACGGCACCGATCTCGACCTCGATCTCGACGTGCCCCTGCCCCAGACCGTGCGCGACGCGGTGCTCATGCACCTGACGGAGATGTCAGACGGCGCGCGGTCGGCGGCAGAGGTCGCGGCGGTCGCGGGCCCGGTCGTCGACCTCGACCTGCTCGCCGGCATGGAGGGCGAGCAGGGCATCGCTGAGCTGCTGGCTGATCGGCGCCTGGTTGAGACCGAACCGGGACGCGCGCGGTTCCGCCAGCCGCTGGCGCGTGAAGCGATCTACGACGACGTGCCGTGGCTGCGCCGGCGCACGCTGCATCGCCGCTTCGCCGAGGCTCTGGCGGATCGCGGCCACGACCCCGCCGAAGTCGCGACCCACTGGCTCGCCGCACGCGACACCCCGCGCGCGCTTGAAGCACTCCTGGACGCGATTGACGGCCGCGTCGCCGTCCACGCGCATCGCGACGCGGCGCGCCTCGGGCTGCAGGTCCTCGAGTTATGGCCCGAAGGCGAGCGCGGCCCGGAGCGCCTCGCGGTCGTCGAGCAGTACGCGGTCCACGCCGAGCTCGCCGGCGACTTCAGCGAGGCTGCGCGAGCGCAGCGCGAGGTCGTGGCGGCGCGCCGCGCCGACGGGGCCGGGCGAGCGCTGGCCGACGCCGAGCGCCGCATCGCCGGCATTTACGCGCTGCAGGGTGATCGGCCGTCGGCGCTGGCCGCCCGCCGCGTCGCCGCCGAGGCCTATGCGGCCAACGGCCTGCCGGGCGAGGCGGCGGCCGAGCGCCTTGTCGCCGCCGCCTATCTCCAAAGCGCCGGCCGCCACGATGAGGCCGCGGCGACGGCGCACCAGGCCGGCGAGGAAGCGATCCGCGCCGAGCGGACCGACCTGCGCGCGCGGGCGATGGGCCTGGAGGGCGTCGCCCGCGCCAAGCTCGGCGCGTTTGACGAGGGGATCGCAACCATCCGCGCCGGGCTCGCGCTCGCCCTCGAGCACGGGCTCACGCTCGAAGCCGCCGAGGTCTACCAGCGGCTCGGCACGGCGCACGAGGTGACCGGCGACTACGCCAGCGCGCGCGAAGCGCTCGGGACGGCGATCGGGCTGTGCGAGCTGCGCGGCGGCGAGGGCCTCGAGCAGACGTGCCTGAGCTGTATGGCCTACGTGCTCCGCGAGCTCGGCGACTGGGACCAGGTCGAGCAGTTGTGCGGGAACTTGATCGCCGACGGCGAGACGCCGGACGCAACGCTCGTCGCCGACGGCGTGCTTGGCGCGGTCCTCGCCTGGCGCGGTCACGGCGACGAGGCGCGCCGGCTCCTGGTCCGCTGCCTGGAGACGGCGACCCGCCTCGACGTCGTCTCGATGCTCTGTGACAGCGCCGCGGCCCTCGCCTGGCTGGCCGACGCCGAGGGCGACCGCGGCCGGGCGCACGAGCTGTGCCGGCTGGTGCTCGATCGCTGGTCGCGCAGCCAGGACCATCACTACGCGGTCTGGGGCCTGCGCTGGTCGGCGTCCTGGCTGGCCCGCAACGGCGAGGCCGCCGACGCCCGGGCATGCGCCGAGGCCCTGTCGGCCATCGCAGCCGCGGGCCACCACGAGGCGCTCGCCGCCTTGGCCCACGCGCTGGGCGAGATCGCGCTCGCCGAGGGCGACGCTGCCGCAGCAGCCCAGCAGTTGAGCCGTGCGGTCGAGCTTCACGAGGGACTCAACATCCCGTACGAGCGAGCGCAGATCCTGCTGCGAGCAGGCGTGGCGCTGGCGGCGGCCGGCGAGCGCGAGACCGCGCTGGAGCGCCTGTCCGCAGCCCATCGCGCGGCCGACATGCTGGGCGCGGCACCGCTCGCTGCCGCCGTCGCCACCGAGGTCGTCGCGCTTGGCGCGTCACTCTCCGACCAGCTCGGCCGACGCGCCGCCGCCACCCATGAGCAGGGCGGCCTCTCGCGCCGCGAGCTCGAGGTGATGCGGCTCGCTGCGAGCGGCCTGACCAACCGCGAGATCGCCGAGCGGCTCGTGCTCAGCACCCGCACGATCGACATGCACATGCGCAACATCCTCGCCAAGCTGCGCTGCCGCACCCGCACGGAGGCCGCACGACGCGCCTCGGAGCTGGGGCTGCTGAACCGCTGACCGGGCCGGGCGTCGCCACTGGCGGTTCGCGCCGCCATCAGGGAAGCTACGTCGGGGATGGATACCGACCGCGTGTATGAGCTGCTGCGCTTGCGCACGCGAGACGGCGACGAGACAACCGTCTACCTCGTGCGCCATCCGGTCGCGCGCACGCGCGTGTCGGTGGCCTGCTTCACCGCCCCCGAGCGGCTCGATCACTGGTGTGTCGCCACCGGTCACCAGGAGGCGATGGTGGCGGGCTTCTTCCTGCGCGATCCGCACCGGCCCCTCGGCGAGGTGCGCATTGGTGGCGCACCCGTGTCGCACGAGCCAGTGCCCGAGCCCTGGCGAGCAGCACGGGCATGCGTCCATGTTGATGGCGCGGTGCGGATCACGCCGCGCGGCGAGCTGGCGACAGAGCCGAGCGGCGACCTCGTGCAAGCCGGTCCGCTGCTCGTCCGCGACGGTCATGTCTGCGTCGAGGACGGCGACCGCGAAGGCTTCTCCGCTGCCTCGTCGCAGTTTGACTCCGACATCACCGCCGGCCGCTATCCGCGCTGCGCGCTCGGCATTGGCGACGGCGAGATCCTGGCCGTCTGCTGTGACGGCCGACGATCCGGTGTGGACGCGGGCCTGGAGCTGGGAGAGCTGGCGCGGCTCATGCTGTCCTTCGGCGCGCGCGATGCCATCAACTTGGACGGCGGCGGCTCGGCGACGCTGGTGCATCGCGGCCATTTGCTGAACCGCCCATACGCGAACACCGATCAGCCGGCGCCCGAGTCCCGACCGGTGGTGACGGCACTGCTGTTCGACCCGGCGTGAATCGACACCTCTGGAGGGCCACCGCATCCCGCTCTCGCTCGGGTGCACAAGGCACCCGAGCGAGAGACGAGCTTGCGGAGGTCGGCGTCAGCGGATGATTCCCCGCTCCAGCCAGCCTATGTTGCGATGGGTCGTGAACCACCCCTCCACGCGAGGAGTGACGGCCCTGGTGCGACCGTCGACGATGACGGTGGCCGTGCCCGGAATGGTGCCGGCGAAGAACCAACTCTCGCCGTCTCCAGACTCCGGGCGGACGTTGTCGATGGCGACCTCGACCTTCTCGCCTCCCCGAAGGGTGAACGTGACGGTCCGACGGTTGGCCGTCGTGTGGTCGAGCAGCGCGCGCATCAGCTCGCTCGTACTCGGCACAGTGACGACCGGCTCCCGGCGGTTCGCGATCGTCGACGCGGTCTGCTGCATGACGTGCTCCTGTTCGTCCCAGAGGGCCCGCTCGATTGAGCGAGGCTCCAACCCCTGGCCGGCAGCCATCTCCCCCCGAGGAACTCGGGCTGATGGCGACAGGTCATCGGTTGGGGCGACGACGAGGGCTCCGTCGGTCCTGCTTGGCATCGCTAGGGCTGACCGTGTGCCCGTGGGTTCCGCAAGCGATCCGCATGCCGCCTCGAATGATCGCTGACTGCCATCGCCGGGACTGGCGAGGAAAGCAGCGGCAGGCGAGGCCGGTCCTTGGCGATGAGGCGTTGCGCCTTGTTTGTGCATGTGATCGTCAACCGATCACGACATCAGATCGTGCGCTTGATGGAGCGCATGATCAGCATCGCGGGCGGTTGAGTTGGGTGTTGAACCTCCGACGCTACGGCCTGTTGTCAGACCGCCTGATGCGAGATCTGGATCGGCGTCATCTGTGGATCGGTTGACGCGGATGTCGGTCATCGTGATCAGACACCCGCTCGGCCACAGGCCGAGCCGGATCTACCATCGGAGTCTCATCACCCAACAGGACTGACAAGTACTCAGTTGCTCGGTGCAGACCGCGCTTGTCCATTTGGTCTCCTCGCCTTAACCGGTATGCGGAGTCCGTAGGAGTCACAAGCACGCGGTCCGCGCAAGCGATGCCAGCGCGTACCACGGTCACACCGTGAACAACTGAAAACAGACCCGCAACATCGCGGCGCTCCCCTGCAGCCAACCGGCTGCCAGCGCTGCCCGCGGGTGTCAGTCCAAGCACCGTCTGGGCAAGGCCGTCCAGACTTCTCCACCACGATCCTCGGAAATCCCGGGGGTCGCTCTCGCATGCACCTGAAGGGAACAGTCCATGCGAAACGTCACTCCCGACGACGGTCGCCACCGTCGTCTCACCGGCGTGCGCGCACAGTTGGCGTGCGTCCTGATCGGCGTCTTGTGCGCCCTCGTCCTCGTCGGCCCGCAGGCAACGCTGTGGGGCCAGGTCCCGCTGCGACGCTTCTACGACAACCCGCTGGCGATCGGCACCTACGCCCTCGGGGCCAACGCCGTCGCGCTGATCGCCGTCAGCGTCGGGCTCCCGCTCATGCTCAACGCCCGGCGGTCGGCGGTCGGCTTTCTCATCAGTGCCATCGGGCTGGCGGTGATGGCCTTCGGGCCTTCGCCGTCGGTGGCGCAAGGGGCGCTGGTGGTCGCCGGACTCGGCGCGGTCTCGATCGGGTTCATGCGCGGCGAGGCCGCGCATCACGTCGACCTCGATCCCGGCCCGATCCAGAACCTCATCGGCGGGACCTCCGCGATTGCCCTGCCCCTGCTCAACGCCGGCTTTGCTTGGGCTGCGAGCGCCCTGGGGCTGGCCAGCTACCTGCTCGCGGTCGGGCTCCTCGCCGCGGCCTTCGTCGTCACGTGGCGCCTGTTTCGCGGCTCGCCGGTGCCGGCGGTCAGGTCGGTCGGCTCCCGCGCGCGCGAGGGCTGGACCCGACGGTCCTTGTGGGGGTTCACGCTCGTCCTGCTCGGGGCGAGCGGGTTCGGCGCCGTGTTCGTCTCACTCCCGCGCGTCCTCGACGCCCAGGGCAATCGCGGCAGCGGCTGGCTGCTGGTGTTCTCGGCGGCCCAGCTCGTGGCGGGGCTCCTGGTCATCATCGCCTGGGCTCCACTCTCGGCGCGCTTTGCCGACCGCGGCCTGCGGGCAATGGGGTCGGCGATGACGGTCGGGGCAGGCGTGCTGACGGTGGTCGCGACGGGCGCCATCCCCGCCTACGTCACCGTGGAGTGGCTCGGTCTGCTGCTGTTTCACATCGGGTGGCTGGGCACCGCCAACGCGCTCCAGGCGACCGTGGGGCGTGGCGCGAGAGCCGCGGCGATCGTCGCGGCGATCCCGTTCGGGATGTTCATCGGCGGCGGGCTCGCCGACGTGACGATCACCGCCGCGACCGCCTGGATCTCACCGGGGACGGTGGCGCTCGGGTTCGCGGTGCTGTGCCTGCTCGGCGCGCTCGTGCGCGCTCCCATGCTCCTGCGCCGCGACGGCCAGGACACCGAGACCTACCGCGGCCTGACGCGGTAGAGCGCCGGCCCTGAGCTGAGCGCCGCTGAAGCCCCGGCCGGACTCGGCCGGGGCTTCCCCGTGGGCATCGACCGATGCCCACGGTCCCGCCTGCCCTGGTCTTCCAGGGGATGAGGAGAAGTGATGAAGGACAACAACGCCGGCTCGAAGCCGGCGTCGTTCAAGGCGATCGTTCCGACTCGGAGCGAGGAGGTCGTGCGACTCGACGGAACGAGCCTGACGATCGACCAGGTCGTCGACGTGGCCCGACACGGGGCGCTGGTGGCCTACGCGCCCGAGGCCCTCGAGCGGGCGCGCGAGCACGAGCTGCTCCTGCTCGAGGCTGCTCGACAGGGCAAGCCGATCTACTGGGTGACGCGGGGGACCGGCAAGGACCGCAAGGTCACGACCTACACGGCCGACCCGTTCACCAGGAAGGGGCGTCGCGAGCTCGAGAAGATCCAGCTGCGGACGTTCCGCGGCGAGTCGCCCAGCCTCGCCGTCCGCGCCCGCGGGCCGGAGATCGCCGACGAGGAGACCATCCGCGCCGTCCTCGTCGTGGCGGCCAACATCCTGCTGCGCAGGGGAGCGTCGGCGCAGTTGATGGCCGCCGTTTCGGGCTTGCTCAACCACCGGGTCACCCCGGTGCTCCTGGGCCGCGGATCGCCCGGGCAAGGTGACCTGCCGCAAATGTCGATGGTGGCCCAGACCCTGGTCGGCGTCGGCATGGCCTACCACCAGGGGCGGCGCATGCCGGCCCGCGACGCGCTCCGGGCGGCGGGCCTCCGAGAGCTGGTCCCGTTCGGGATCGACAGCGGGGCGCTCATCGCCAGCAACGCCTTCGGCGACGGCCAGGCGGCGCTGCTGGTGGCCGACGCTGAGAGGATGTTGAACTGGGCCGACCTCGTGCACGTGCTCAGCAAGCTGGCCATGAACGACACCGTCACGCCGCTGCTGCCCCAGGTCCAGGAGCAGGAGGGAGATGCCCATCAGGCCTGGCTCGCCCGGCGCCTCACTGCACTCACGCGGGGCAGCCACCTGTGGGCGAGCGACGAGGAGCGCACGCTGCAGGGGCCGCTGAGCTTCCGGGACTATCCGGTGCTCGGCGGTGTCGCCTGGAAGGCCTGGGGCCGGCTGCGCCAGGAGGTTCACCGGTGCATCAACGTCCCGGGGCAGAACCCGGCCCTCCTTCCGAACCTCCGGCCCTCAGACTCGTGGGAGCTCGCCTCCGACTGGCTGGCCCAGTTCTTCGTCAGCGCCAAGGACGTGTCCGGCTACATCGTGGCCAGCGCCGGCTATGAGCGGCGGGGACTGGACCAGGAGGTCGGCGGCTTCTCGGACGCGCTGACGTGGGTATGCGCGGGAATGGTGCAGCGGCGGCTGCGCCTGCAGGACCCCTTCGTCAACGCGCTCGCCAACCCGGAGGCGGTGCCGCACGGCTCGGCGGCATCGCGAGCGCAGGAGGGCGACTACCCGGCCGCCGACCTGTACAACAGCCTGCTCGCCGACCTGGTGCCGCAGCCGCCGATGATGCTCTCGCTGATCCGTGGGATCGAGGACCTGTCGTCGCACATCCACGCCAGGACCCGGCGGGTCCGCAACGGGGTGGCCACGGCGCAGGGCCTCATCGCCGAGGAGGCCGGGACCGCGCTTGCCTGGCTGGAGGTGCGGCGCGGGCACCGGCGGGACATGAGGCTGGGTCCGGTGGCGAGCGCGCTGCTCGACGCCTGCGCGGCGGCTATGCCGCTCTTGGGCTCCTACCCCGACCAGCCCGCGCCGGCGGTGAGCTTCCGCAAGTGGATGGATACGGCTGACCCGCTCGCCTTCATGGGCGACGTCGAAGCCCGTCCGAACCTGCTCGTCTGATCGATCCACCAGAAGAACCGACGGCGACCCTCCCAGGGTCGCCGTCGGTTTGGTGGTTCAACGTCGGGTCAGCAAAAAAATTTGCCCACGGACGCGAACATATGTTCCTACGTCGCAGGAGTCGGTCGTCGCTGTGCGCCGCCGCCGCCCATGACGAGCGTGAGGATCTCGGCGCGCGTCTGGAGGTAGCCGTCGAGCTCCTTGGTCTCGATCTGGTCGCGCGGGCGCGGCAGCGGCACGGTCACCTCGCGCGCGACGCGGGCGGGCGAGCGCGTCAGGACGACGATCCGGTCCGACATATAGACGGCCTCGTCGATGTCGTGGGTCACGAGCACGACCGTCATCCCAAAGCGCGCCCAGACCTCGAGCGTCAAGTCCTCCAACTCGGCGCGCGTCTGCGCGTCGACCGAGGCGAAGGGCTCGTCGAGCAGCAGCAGGCGCGGCTGCATCGCCAGCGCGCGGGCGATTGCCACCCGCTGCTGCATCCCGCCCGAGAGCTGCCACGGGTAGCGCGAGCCGAGGTCAGGCAAGCCGACCGCGGCGAGCGAGTCGTCAGTGATTCGTTTGACCTCGGCGCGGTCGATGCCGCTGTCGCGCAGCGGCAGCGCGACGTTGGCGCGCGCCGTGAGCCAAGGAAAGAGCGAGCGGGCGTAGTCCTGGAAGACGACCGCCAGGCCACTCGGCGGGCCGACGACCGGAGCGCCGTCGACGTGGACCGCCCCGGCGCTGGCAGGCAGCAGCCCCGCGACGATCTGCAACAGCGTGGACTTCCCGCAGCCCGAGGGGCCGACGACCGAGACGAACTCGCCCTGTTGGGCGCTGAAGCCCACGTCGGCGACCGCGACGTGCTCGCCGCTACGGGATCGATAGGTCTTGCCCACGTGGTCGATGTGCAACATGGTGTTCTGTCTGTCTCGGTCGGCTCAGCGGTTGGTGACGCGCGCACCGCGGTGCCAATGCAGCACCCGGCGCTCGATCTGCAAGTAGATGATGTTGATGACCAGACCCAGGAGCGCGAGCAGGACGATGCCGGCCCACATGTCCAGCACCACGAACGAGCGCTGCGCCTGAACGATCGCGAAGCCGATCCCGTTGGTCGCGGCGTAGAGCTCTGAGATGATCATCAAGATCAGCCCGGTCGCGAGGCTGACCCGCACGCCCGCCATGATCTGCGGCGAGGCGGCCGGGAGCAGCACGCTCGTGACGAAGCGCCGGCGCGAGAGGTGCAGCGCGCGGCTGGTCTGTTGCACCAGCGGGTCGACACGTCGCGCGCCGTCGATGGTGTTGAGCAAGATCGGCCAGACGGTGCCGAACGCGATCAGGAAGATGCTCATCGTGCTGCCGATGCCGATCAGCACGATCGCGAACGGGAGCAGGGCCGGAGGCGGTACAGCGATGCCGAACCGCACGAGCGGGTCGAAGAACGCGGCCGCGCGCGCGCAGCGACCGAGCACGAGCCCGAGCCCGATGCCGACGAGCGCCGCGATCGACCACCCGGCGGCCAGCCGCGCCAGGCTCGGAAGCGCCTGGTCGACGAACTGCTCGGAGACCAACAGCCGCTTGGGGTCGCCCGACAGCCACACCTGCGCGAACCGCTCCAGCACGTCGGCGACGGGCGGCACGTAGAACGAGTCGGCCGCGCCGGCGGCCAGCTGCCAGACGGCCAGCAGCGCGACGACCAGCCAGGCACGTTGAAGGCCGGCCCCGGTGCGGGCGATCAGCTCACGCGTCACGGTGCGCGGGGCTCCAGTGCAGCAGGCGCCGCTCGGTCGCCGACAGGCCAGTGTTCAGGAGGAGGCCGAGGATCCCCGTCGCTGCGATCCCCGCGTAGACGAACTCGTGCCGGCCCGCCTGCTGGTAGCCGCGGATCAGCTCGCCCAGGCCGGAGTCGGCGGCCAAGATCTCGGCGGTCAGGACCACGATCAGCGCGACGGCCGCGGCGACGCGTAGCCCGGTCGCGATGCTCGGGCTCGCGGCGCGCAGCGTCACGCTGCGCAGGATCCGCCAGCGGCTCCAGTGAAAGCTGCGGGCCGTGTCGAGCATCTGGCGGTCGGTCTCGGCGACGCCGTACATGGTGTTGATCAGGAGCGGCCACACGCTCGCGTAGGCCGCGAGCAAGACCTTCATCTCGAGTCCAAGCCCATACAGCAGGATCGCGACGGGCAGGAGGGCCACCGAGGGGATCGGCCGCAGCAGCTCGATCACGCCCGCGGTCGCCCGCCGGGCCCGCGTCGACGAGCCGATGGCCACGCCGGCAGGCACCGACACGGCGGCGGCGGCGCCTACGGCCAGCGCCCAGGCCATCAGCGTGGCCGAGAGCGCCGACCAGAAGTCCGACCGGCCGGCCAGGCCGGCGAGCGTGGTCGCGAGCGTGGTCGGCGGCGGCAGCGCCGCGTCCGAGATTGCCCCGAGGCGAATCAGGAGCTCGAACGCGGCGGCGGTCGTGAGCACGCCGGCCCCGCCGAGCAGCACGCGCTCGCCCCGGGTGGGTGGAGTCCGCTCCTGCACGGGCGGTCTATGGCGCGATCAGGTCGTCGAGGTTCGGCGCGTCGCCCTTGAACGCTTGCTCCTGTTGCATCACGCGCTGCATCTCCTCGAGCAGTGGCCGGGAGATCGCGGTGGTGTAGGTCGGGAGCGTGACCTTCTCCGCCGCCTGCGCGTCGAGCTTGGTGTGCGCGGCCAACGCGGCGGCGAGCGGCTTGCGGCCGTTCGGCTTGCCGATGGCGGCGATCGCATCCTCGAGCGCGGCCCGGAAGCGCTTCAGGGCGTCGGCGTTCTTGGCGGCGAATTGGCGCGTCGCGGCAAACGAAGCGACGTAGGTCTGGCCGTTGGGGCCCATCCGGTAGGGGAAGCCGAGCGAGCGAGCGCCCTTGGCGAGCAGGCCGCTGGCAAACGGCTCGGGGATCAACGTCGCTTGCACCTTGCCGCCCAGCAGCGCGGCCGGCTGGTCGGGGAACTCCAGCTCGACGTACTTGACCGAGTCCGGGTCGACGCCGTGGTCACGGAGCCACGCGCGCGTGTACAGCCAGTTGATGTTGTTGAGGGCGTTGACCGCGATCGTCTTGCCCTCGAGGTCGCTGGCCGAGCGGATGTCCTTGGAGGCGATCAGCGTGGCCATGTCGCTCTTGCCCTTGGGCTGGTTGAGGTTCGCGCCCGCGGCGATCGTGATCGGCAGGCCTTGGGACGCCGACAGGAGCACCGACACGTTGTTGGTGTAGGTGAGGTCGACGGAGCCGCCGGTCATCGCGGCGATGCCGGCGGCGCCCCCGGCGACGCTCGTGTCCTTGACCGTGAGGCCGTGCTTGGTGAACAGGCCGTTCTCCAACGCGTAGAAGTACGCGCCGAGGTCGGCGATGGGCAGCGACGCCACGCGCAGCGTCTTGAGGCCGGTGTCCTTGTCGGCCGCGGCGGTGTCATCGCTGCTGCCGCAGCCGGCGGCGACGGTGGCCGCGAGCACCGCGGTCATGGTCGCCAGCAGCCGCAGGATGGTTCGTGGAGGGGTCATTGGTTGCCTTGCTGATTGGGGAGAAGGAGGTGGGTCAAGAGTTGGACGAGGATGCGGGCGGCGGTCCCGATGTCACCGGGCGCGGCGCCCTCATGCGGGGTGTGGCTCTCGCCGTCGCGCAGCGGCACGAAGAGCATCCCGACGGGGACGTGCGCCGCCAGGTGCTGGGCGTCGTGCCCGGCCCCTGAGTACGTGGTGCGCGCCTTGACACCGAGCTGGGCCGCTGCCGACAGCGCCAGGCGGATGAGCTCGTGGTCGAGGCCGACGGGGTCCCCTGTCCGCAGCGGTCGTCGCTGCACGGTGACGTCGCGGCGCCGGCAGACGTCGGCGATGGCGGCGTCGAGCCCTTGCTCGACGCGCGCGATCGACGCTGCGTCGACGCCCCGCACTTCGAGGACCAGCACCGCGCGCCCGGGGATGGCGCTGACGGCGCCGGGGTCGACGGAGATCTCGCCGACGGTGGCGACCGTCGCAGGGTCGGCCTCGGCGGTCGCGGCGGTCTCCAACGCGATGATCAGCTCGGCCGCGGCCGCCAGCGCATCGTGGCGCTCGCGCATCGGCACCTCGCCCGCGTGTCCGGAGCGGCCCTCGACGATCAGCTCGTGGCGGTGCGGCACGGCCACGCGCTCGACCACGCCGAGGGCGACGCCCTCGCGGGCGAGCTCGTGCCGCTGCTCGACATGCACCTCGATGTGCGCGCGGATGCGCTCCAGCGGGATGCGCTCGACGCGTGGCAGATCGTCCAGTTCGTCGAGGAACCCCGCGAGCGCTGCGCGAGCGGTCGTCCCGCTCGCGTCCTGGAGCGTGTCGAGCACCGCATCGTCTAGTGCATCGGTGAGCAATCGCGAGCCGATGGTGCCGGCACCGAAGCGCGGTGCCTCCTCGGCGGCACACACCAGCACGGCGGGTGCGAGACCGTTGCGGTCGCCGACGTCGCGCAGGATCTCGGCGGCCTCAAGCGCGAGCACGGTCCCGAGCGCGCCGTCGAAGCGGCCGCCGTCGGGCACGGTGTCGACGTGCGAGCCAGAGGACACGAGCGGCCCCGCCCAGTCACGCGGCGTCGCCCAGAGGTTGCCGTGCGGATCCAGGGCAGGTGCCAACCCCGCCTCGCGCGCCCAACGGGCAACGAGCCGCATCGCCATCGCCTCGGCCGACGAGTACGCGGGGCGGTCGGCGCCGCCGCGCGGCCCAGGCGCGATCGACCACAGCTGGTCGAGGCGAGCCAGGATCCGCACGAGGTCCGGGCTCGCGGCCAGGAGCTCACCTGATGGCATAGGTCATCAGGGGCCGGCCGAGCAGCTCCTCGACTTCGGGATACACGGACGGGTCGAGCACGCTGTCGCCGATTGGGATGCGCTCGTGTGGCACATGCAGCACCGCCACCTCGTCGCCGTCGCGGATGTCGGCGATCGAGACCGGCAGGCCGGTCGCGAGCGAGAGTGTGGTCAAGACGTCGGGGAACGTGGCCAGGCGCTCACCGCTGACGTCGACCGAGAGGTACTCGTTGACGAGGCCGATGTCGAGGTCGCCGACCTGCAGCGAGCCGATGTCAAAGCCGCCCTCGGTGCGGACGATCCGATCACGTACGGGTCCACGCGCGAGCACGGTGCCATCGAGCTGCGCGCAGATCGCCTTGATGACGGCCTCACCGCCGGCGGGCTCGGCGGCGAGCATCGCCTCGCCCAGGTCGAGCGCGAAGGAGATCGCCCCCACCGCGGCGTGATCGCGGACGTAGGAGGCCCGCACCGGATTGCGAGCGGCCGCGATGAACCCGCCGGACTGGACAGCCGCGGTGCGCAGGGTGTTCGCGCACGAGGCGACGGTGCCGCGCACGGTGCACTCGAGGTAGCGGTTCTGCGCGCGGTTGCCGCCGGCGCATGCCTGAACCGCCTCGTAGTCGGACTCCGCGGTCAGGCCGATCGACCCCATCTTGCCGGTCGGATGGGCGCGGCCGTCGCCGGCCGCGTCAATGACCAGCGTGCCCAGGACGGCCGACTGGATCCAGCCGTTGAGCGTGGTGCTCGACCCGTTCTGGGCGGTGATCGTCCCGACGATCGGCTCGTCGAGCTGGGCGGCCACGAGCTCGAGCGCGCGGACGTAGTCGCGCGGTCGCATCTCCCAGTCGGCCGCGGCCGGCGCGCCGATCGCGGTGACCATGACGATCAGCGCGTCGGGGTCGATCTCCTCGATCGTCGCGAGCTTGGGCGTGCCGAACGACACTGCGGTTCGGCCCACCAGGTAGCCGTGCGGGACCCAGCCGCCGCCACCGCAGGCGAGCACCGACCCGCCGGTCACCGCGGCCGAGACCGCCTGTGCGTCGAGATCCTTCATCCTGCCTGCCTTTCGTCGTGGTGCAATCCCAGTCCCGTGCGGCGCGCCTCGTCGATCGCGTCCTCATAGCCCGCGTCGGCGTGTCGCAGCACGCCGAGGCCGGTGTCGGCCGACAGCGTCCGCCCGAGGCGCTCGTCCGCAGCGTCGCTGCCGTCGGCGACGACCGTGACGCCGGCGCTCAACGAGTAGCCCGCGTAGCCGCCTCCGCCGGCGTGCACGGCGACGAGGTCGGCCATCGACGCGGTCAGCAGCATCGCGTTCAGCAGTGGCCAGTCGGCCACCGCGTCGGATCCATCGCGCATCGCCTCGGTGATGATGTAGGGGTGCGCCATCGCGCCGGGATCCATGTGGTCGCGGGTAAACGCGACGGGCGCGGAGAGGCGGCCGTCGGCGACCGCTGCGTTGGCGGCGACGGCAAAGCGCGCGCGCTCCCCGTTGCCGAGCCAGGCGATCCGTGCGGGCAGTCCCTGATTGGGGATGTGGCGGCGCGCGAGGTCGATCCACGTCGTGACTCGCGGCTCGTCGGCAAACAGCTCGGCGCAGAGGTCGTCGAGCACGGCCTGGTCGTCTTGCTCGCCCGAGAGGCAGATCCAGCGAAACGGCCCGACGCCACGGCAGAAGAGGGGCCGCAGGTAGCGGGTGGTGAAGACGTCGATGGTCAGCGCCTCGGGCAGGCCAGCCTCGGCGGCCTGCGGGCGGATGTTGTTGCCGTAGTCAAAGACGACGGCACCGCGCTCCCGCAGTGCGAGCATCGCCGCGACGTGGCGGCGGATGCCCTGGCGGCCGCGCTCCATGAGCTGCGCCGGATCGGACTCGCGCAGGCGGGCCGCCTCGGCGAGGTCGGTGCCGACCGGCACGTAGCCGTGGCGCAGGTCGTGGGCGGCGGTCAGGTCGGTCACCACGTCGGGCGTCAGGCCGGAGAGGACCAGCGCTTCGAGCACGTCGACCGTGTTGGCGTGCACACCGATGGAGATCGCCTGCCCTTGCGCGGCACTGGCACGGCCCCAGGCGATCGCCTCGTCGACGTCGGCGGTCGTGCGCTCGAGGTGGCCCGCGGCGCGCCGGCGCTCCAGCTTCTCGCCGTCGACCTCGGCGCAGAGGAGCACCCCGCCGAGCATCCGCGCGACGGCCAGCGGCTGCGCCGCGCTCATCCCGCCGAGTCCGGCCGAGACGACGAGGCGGCCGGCGAGCGTGCCGTCGAAGTGCTCGCGCGCCACCGCGGCGAAGGTCTCGTAGGTGCCCTGGATGACGCCCTGGGAGCCGATGTACTGCCAGGCGCCGGCGGTCAGCCCTCCCCACGCGAGCAAGCCCTGCTCCTCGTGGGCGTAGAAGTGCTCAGGCGTCGCCCAACGGCCGACGAGGTTGCCGTTGGCCATCACGACGGCGGGTGCGCGCTCGTGGGTTGGAAAGACAGCGATCGGCTTGCCCGACTGCACGACGAGCGTCTCCGCGTCGCCGAGCCGTTTGAGCGCGTCGATGATGCGCGCGAGGCTCTCGTGGTCGCGTGCGACCTTCGCGTGGGCGGCGTAGATGACCAGGTCGTCGGGGCGCTCGGCGACCTCGAGGGTGTTCTCGAGCAGCCGCAGGAGCGCCTCCTGGCGCCAGCCACGGCAGCGCAGACGGTTGCCGCGACCGGCGCGAATCTCGCCGGCGACGATCTCAGACATGTGCGGCCTCTCGCTTCGCGATCTCGTGGGCGTGGAGGAAGCGACCCCCGCCCGCGACGCCGACGACGGCGCCGTCGGCGTAGACCTCGCGGCCGCCGAGGAGAACGGTTTTTACGCGCCCGTGTAACTCTCGGCCCTCGTAGGGGCTCCAGCCGCACGCGGTGGTCAGGCGCGCCGGGTCGATCGTCCAGCGCTCGTCGGGGTCGAGCACGACGAGGTCGGCGTCGGCACCCGGTAACAGGTTGCCCTTGCGGGGCCAGAGCCCGAAGCGCCGCGCCGGCGCCTCGCAGAGCGCGTGGACGAGCAACGCGGGCGGGAGTCCGCGGGCGACGATCGCATCGTGCATCAGCGCCAGCATCAGCTCGAGCCCAGGCGCGCCCGCGGCGGCGGCGAAGATGTCCTCGTCGCGCTTGCGCTCGACCGGCCAGCCGACGTGGTCGGAGGCGACCAGGTTGCAGGTATCTGCCGCGAGCGCCTGCCACAGCGCCTCGACTTCGGAGTGCCCGCGCAGCGGTGGGTTGATCTTCGCGATGGCTCCCTGACGGGTCAGCTCGTACTCGTCAAGCAGCAGGTAGTGCGGGCAGGTCTCGGCGGTCACGTCGACGCCTTCGGCGCGGGCGCGGGCGGCGAGCTCGATGCCCCGGCTGACGGTGACGTGGCAGAGGTGCAGCCGGACGCCGGTCGCGCGCGCAAGCTCGAGGCAGCGCCCGATGGCCTCGACCTCGGCCAGCGGCGGCCGTGAGCGGGCATGCGCCGGGCCGTCGTGGTGGCCGGCTGCGCGTTGCCCCGCGATCCCAGCCCGGACGATCTCGTCGTTCTCGCAGTGCACGCCAACCAGGCCCTCGGTCTTGGCGATCGCCGCGAACGCGGCCAGCAGCTGCGCATCATCGATGCGCGGGAAGCGGAGCGGGTCGGTGTCGAAGGTCGACAGCTTGAAGGCAGCGGCGCCCGCGCGCCAGAGGGCGTCGACCTCGGTGATCGGACCGCGCGGCGGGACGGTCGCCCACAGTGCCGCGTCGACCACCGCCTCGCGCTCGACGTCTGCCGCCTTGGCCACGAACGCGTCGAGCCCGGCGATCATGCCGTCGGCGTCGTACGGCATGTCGACGACCGTGGTGACCCCGCCGGCCGCGGCTGCCCGGGTCGCCCGCTCGATGCCCTCCTCAGCGGCGCTGCGCATGTGGACGTGGACGTCGACGACGCCGGGCAGCACGAGTGCGTCGCCCGCGTCGATGGTGATCTCGGCGTCCAGCTTGGCGTCGCCGAGAACGACCGCGGCCACGGTGCCGTCAACGACCGCCACGGAGCCGGACGTCGGAGGCTGACCGGGCGGGAGCAGCCTTCCGCGCACGACGAGATCGAACGCCGACGCGCTTGCAGTGGCGCCGTCTGTTGCGAAATCCTTCATCTCATTCTACGATAATCAGATAGACAAAATATGCAAAGAACACAGGGAAAGTCTCACTCAGTGATGGTTGGTGACAAAACGAACCGGACCGAGCCGGGGTCGAGTCAAGCACTCGACCGGTTCGTCGCATTGATGAGCGCGCTGGCAGACAGCGCGGAGCCGCTGGCGGTCCCGCCGCTCGCCGAGCGCGTCGGCTTGCCCGCCAGCTCGACCTACCGGCTTGTGCAGGCGCTCGAGCAGCAGGGGCTCGTCGAGCGGCGCCAGCGCGGCGAGCTGTCGCTCGGCCTGCGCATCTTGGCCTACGCGCGCGACATCGAGGAACGGGTGGAGCGCACGCTGCTCGAGCCCGCGCGGCCGGTGATGATGCGACTCGTCGGAGAGCAACGCGAGACCGTCCTGCTCACCGCGCCCGCGGCAACCTGCTCGATCGGCCTCGGCTCGGTCGAGAGCCCGCGCCCGGTCCGCCTGTCCTACGCGCGCTGGCGCATGACGCCAATGCACCTCGGAGCGTCCGGCAAGATCCTGCTCGCCTACCTCGACCCCGTCGCGGCGGAGCGGGTGATCAGCGCGATCGCCGGTCCGGACCCCGCGGTCGACCCGCGCCGGCTGCGGCGCGAGCTCGCCGCGATCCGTCATCGCGGGTACGTGATGACCCACAGCGAGCTGGACGAGGGCGCCGGCGCCGTGGCCGCCCCGATCCTCGACCGTCGCGGCCGCCTCATCGCCGGCCTGACGATCGCCGGCCCCAGCGCGCGCATCCGCGAGGCGGACACGATCCTCACCGAGAGCGTCGTCGCCGGCGCCCTCAGCATCGGGACCGCGCTGCAGCGGCGCCGGAGTTGATCTCCAACTCCGATTGATCCCGGCGGCATCTGGTCCATCATCGGTGGGTCGAACGCGATGCAAAGCCACCATCCCCCACCCAACCAGCACACCGAAGCCTACGAGCTGTACTTGGGGTGGCGTTCGGCGTGCCTGCGCGTACACGCCGCCTACTGCGGGTGGGTAGCACCGGGCGCCAACGGACACGACCGTGCGCGTGCCTATGACGCCTACGTCACGGCGCTCGACCGCGAGGAGTGCGCCGCTGCCACCTATGGGGCGGCGCTCACGGCCGCCTTGGGCTGACGCGTCGCTGCAACCGCGCGAACGTCTTGCGCGTGCGCGGGCCAGGCGAGGTCGAGCGCCCGGTCGGCGAGCACGCAGTACTCGCTCGGCCCGAGCGCAAGCTCGTAGCGCCAGACCGAGACGGCTCCGGGCCGTTGGGCCGCCAGCTCGCGCAGCGCGGTGTGAAACGGCCCGATCGAGACGTCGTCGGGCCGCCCGAACCACGCATGCCAGCCGATCTCCTCCGGGTACGGCGTGCCAGCGAGATGGCCCATCACCGCGGCGACGCGGGCCGTGCTCGCCCGGGCGCCGGCCCAGTGGGGCCGCGCCGCGGCGCCGGTGTGCGCCGCGTGCTTGAGGGCCGCGAGATCCCCCAAGCTGGGCAGCAGGCACCAATGCTCGTAGCCGGCCGCATCCTCCATCCACGGGACCGCGGGGACCGACAGGGCAACCGTCGGGCCGAACCCGTCGATCGGGGTGTCGGCCAGCGCCGTGTGGAACTGCGCGAGGTGACCTTCGTACTCGTCGACGGCCATCGCGCCGTTGGGGGTGTGCCAGAAGACGTAGGCCAACGGCCCGCGGTCATCGGTGCTTGTCATGTGACGGTTCCTTGTCATAGGGGTCGGGATCGGGGCTAGGGACGGAACTCGCCGCCCCAGCTGTCGTGACGCGGCTGCGGCCGCGGTCGCGGCGCGGGACGCGGCTTGGGGGCGGGCGTGGGCGTCGCGGCACGCGGCGCGGGGACGATCGCCGGCGAGCGCCTCGGCGCGGCGGTCGCCGCCGTGCGCTTGCGCCGCTCACGACGGCTCGCGCGCGGGCGCGCTCGCGCGGGAGCACGACGGCGCGCGCGCGGACGCGGCGCCGCGGCACGGTGGCGCTCGACGCGCCTGACCGCCGCCTTCCGGGCGACCTTGGGTGCCTTCGGCCTCGCCGCGCGGGCCGGAGCGCCGCTCTTTGACGACGACGGCAACGGCGGTGCCGCCCGCGTGGGCGACGGCTCCTCCCCGCCCCCCGACATCGCCCACGCAACGCAGATCACGCCCACGAGCAGCGCGGCGACCGCCATCCCCCGTCCAGCGGCCCGCCCGGGCACCCTTCGCGACGGCTGCATGCGCGGCCGCCGGCGACGCGACGGGCGCGCAGGCACGACCTCGGTAACTGGCTCCTCGCGCAGCGCGATGCCCGCGACCGCGGCGACCGCGTCCAGGCGCGAAGCCTGCACGCCGCCCGCCAGCGTAACGGCGGCCGTGCGTCGTACCTCACCGGCCGCCCGCGAGGCGACCGCGATCGCGTCGTCGTCCTCACCGCGCAGGGCCGTCAACCAGGCGGACGCGACGAGGCGATCGACCATTTCGTCGTTGAGCGTCGGCAGCCACGTCGCCGCGTCGCGCCGCAGGAGCACACGCTCGCGCCGCAGCGCGGGCGTCTCGGTGCTCGGCTCGGGAATGGTCGAAGGGGCGCTCACGACGGCAGCTCCTAGCTGTAGGTCTCGATCAGGGCGGCCACCGCGAGCAGGCCGAGCATCCACGCGCCGCAACGCGCGAGCGCGAGCGGCACCAACCGACCGCGCCGGACGTCGACGTAGGCCGCCAGGGCCAACGCGTAGGCGGCAAGCTCGAGCGGGCCGTGTGGCAGCACGGTCAGGACCATCCGACCGCCGTAGGCGCCGATCGCGGCGCCGACCAGCGCCGCGTTGGCGATCGCCACGCTCGCGAGCGTCACGTCGAGGACAGCGTCGAAGGCGCGCCGGCCCAGCCCGCCCGCACCGCTGGCGGGCCGTCGACCCCAGCCGAGGTCCGCCACGACGACGACCGCGATGGCCGCGGCGACGGTGCCCGCCACCCGGATGTTGTTGATGAAGATCTCCAGCGCCTGGCCCGGCTCGTTCGGGACGCCGGCGAAGCCGAACCCGAGCGCGTCGCGCACAGCCTCCCCCATGCCCGCGACGATCACGACCGTCGCCGCGATGGTGACGACCGCGAGCACGGCCGCCGCGATCCGGGCTGCAGTCGCGACGTCGCGGCGTTCCGGCACGGCGCGCGCGAGCGCGGGCCGTAGACGTGGTGCGACCAGGGTCGTCATGGCGACACCGGCGACCACTCCGACAGCTTCCACGCGCCGTCGACGCGCACGATGCCGACGCGGTAGGTGAAGTACCCGGCTTGCGAGACCTCCGACGTGAGGACGGTCGACTCGCGCGTGATCACGAACGCGGGTGCGCCCGGCTGCAGAACGACGCCGACGACCGTGCCGCGGTTGGCCCGCGTGCTCGCGGCGCGCGCGACCTTGCCCTCCAGCTGGGCGGCGGACTCGACGAGCTGATCGCGCAGCGAGCCCTCGGCCAGCGCGACGAGCGCGCGCCGGGAGTCCGGGTAGGTGTCCCATGTCCAGTTCGCGTAGGTCGACGCGAACCGACGCACGACCGCCTCGGCGCCGGCGACGTCGTCCGGCGCCACGGTGCTGTCCTCGTCGCCGGGCACAGCGGGAACCTCGGTCGCCGGCGGCGCGGCGCTGGTGGCCGGCGCGGCGCTCGTGGCCGACGGCGCGGCGCTGGTGGCCGGCGCAGAGGCCGGCGCGGCCGCGGTCGACGGCTTCGGGTCGTTGTAAGGGTCGCGCACGCCGCACGCGGTCGTAGCGACGGTCAGGCCGACGAGTGCCGGCACGATCAGCAGACGGACGTTCACGTGATCACAGCCCTTCCGGATGCGAGGCGACGGCGTCGGGGAGGATCGATTGCGGACCCCACCATGCCCCGTGGGCGTCGGGGTTGCTGGTGGTCGTTCCCCAGTCGCGGCCCTTGATCGTCACGTACACGTGGTCCTTGCTGGACCAGATCGTGACGTGCTTGCCGGGACCGCTCGGATAGCGAACGCCGAATTGGCTCGAATGGAGCGGGCCGAGATCGGGATATCCCGCCAACACGAGCAGCCAGCGCACCGCCCCGGAGCAGTCGAGCCCCGTGTCGTCGAAGACCCGCTTGGCGCCGAGCTGGCCCTTTCGCCAGCAGCCGTGCTCGATAGGACTGGGGCCGGGCCGCGCCGCGTGGCCGCCGTTCCAGCAGTAGGGCCAGTTGCCGGTGTCGATGGTGTTCGCGGCATCGATCAGGCGGGCGAGCGTGGGCGGCTCGCCGCTCGGCTCGGGCACGGACGAGACCTGCGTGGCGCCGACGCGCTCGAACTGCTTGGCCCGCATGATGACCTTCCCGGCGTAGATGAACGCCTTCCCGCCGCCGTACTGGGCAAGCGCGATCCTCGTCTGCTCGTCGATCTCCTTGCCGACGCCCTCGTCCATCAGGTACGCCGCCGCCGCGTAGATCGCGTCGTAGCTGTCATAGACGTTGGGATGCGGGCCGGATACCTGCCCGACGTACGCGCCGGGGGCGGTCGGCCGCTTCCCCTTGGGCTTGCGCCCGCGGTAGCCGGTGACCGCGTCGCGGTACTGCGCCCAGGTGCCGCCACGGCCGCCGACCGTCGGCGTCGCGCCGTCGGAGGAGATCATGAACTGCATCGGGCCGGCGCAGCAGCCGGCGTAGTTGCGCCCGTCGCGCACGCCGGGGGACGGCGAGTCGCTGTAATCGGACTCGCGCTCGTGGATCGCCATCAACACGTACCGGTTGACCCCGTACGTCTCGCCCGCGTCGGTGTAGAACTTGACGAACGGCTGGGCGAGCGGCGGCAGCCCCGCGCCGGAGCAGTCGGCCGCCGCGCACGTATCGTCGCCGCCGAATGTCACGGCCTGGTACAGGCGCTCCAGCGTCACGAAGATCACGAGGAGCAGCAGCATCACCAGGCTGCCGAGGGCGACCGCGGCCCAGAAGCCAGCCGAGCGGCCGTTGCTCCCGTCATCGGCCTGCTGCTGGCCGGACGGCGGGCGCAGGACGTCGAGCGCGGCCTCGCCGCCGAGCTGAAGCCCGGTCTGAGCAGCGCTCGACGCGCCGGCCGCCTTGGCCGCCTGAACGCCCGCCGCGATCACCGGGGACGCCACCTCAGTCTCCGTGCGGCACGCCCTCGCGTGCCAGGTCGGCGACTGCGGCCCACACGTTGCCACCGTGCTCGGCGACACGCGTGTCGCGGGCCGGCACGTCACGCAGCGGGTCAGACGTGTAGCACCAGTACTCGGTCGGCCCGACGCGCAGAGCGACCTGGCCCTTGCCGCGCGTCCCGTTGACCCAGAACAGCTGGGAATGGCTGCCCTTGACGGTCTTGAGGCGCTCGATGACGGCGGCTTCCTCCTCCGACAGCCGCAGCGCATCCTTGACGTAGGGCACCTCGTCGGGATGCTGGGTCAGGAAGAGCTGCATCGTCGCGTTGCGAATCAGCGCGAGGCCGTGCTCGCTCGCGAAGTCCGACAGATGCTGGCTCATCACGATCAAGAACAGTCCGAGATGACGAGCCCGACGCGCGAGGTCGTTGGCGTACTCGCCGGTCGCCGGATTGCCGACGAGGTGCCAGCCCTCGTCGATCAAGAGCACGCTCTTGCCGGCGAACATCGGCGCGTCGGAGCGCGCGTTCAGCTCACGGTTGGCATCACGAAGCTCTTCGATCCGTCGCGTGATGTACTCGATGATGCAGAGCATCACCGGCTTGAGCATGACGTCCGGGCACCGGCGCGTGTCGAACACGACCAGCGGCGAGTCGCCCGGGACGTTGGTCGGGCGATCCAGCACGAAGGCGTAGGAGCCGTCACCGCAGAACTCGCCGAGTCGCGCAGCGAGCGTTCGTCCCGTCGCGGCGAGCTCGTCCTCGCCGGCCGCGCGTTTGGTCTCGACGTCGGCCAGCAGCGTCTCGCGCAGGAGCGACTCGCGCGGCGTCCGGCCACTGCGAGCGGCGGCGTCGTAGGTGCGCCGGATGGCGGCGGCCAGCTGCGCGCGCTCAAGCGATGTCAGCCCCTCGTCACCCATGATCACGTCGTGCAGCGCCAGCAGGAAGGCGACCTTCTCGGGCTTCACCGCGGCGACGTCCTCGACGTCCCAGGGATTGACCGCAAACCGCGAGCCGTCAGAGCCGATATCGACCTGCCGCGCGCCTTCCACCAGGTCGCAGAGCACGCCGTAGTGCCCGGCGCGATCCAGCACGAAGCCGCGCGCGCCGTGCGCGATGCAGCGCGACATGATGACGTTGGCGGCCATGGTCTTGCCCGAGCCCGAGCGGCCGTTGATGAGCAGCGTCTGGTTGGCGTGCGCCCGGTCATAGGGGTTGAGCAGCTCAAGCGTTCGGCCCGGATCCGCGAACGCGAACGGGATGCCGGTCGGCGAGCCGCAGGCGGTCCCGACCAGCGGCACGGTGTCTCCGACGTTGCGCGTCGCGTACTTGCGCCGGCGCGCGGCGACGTCGCGCCCGAGCGGGAGCGTCGACAGCCACAGCGCACGCTGCT
Organism: uncultured Conexibacteraceae bacterium; assembly: GCA_963829185.1. Taxonomy (GTDB): domain Bacteria; phylum Actinomycetota; class Thermoleophilia; order Solirubrobacterales; family Solirubrobacteraceae; genus Baekduia. The sequence continues at coordinate 240,004 of CAWHID010000003.1, read as the reverse complement.
GGAACTCGCCACGGCTCACGCGGCAGTCCGAGGATGACTGGATCTGGTCGGCGCAGAAGTCGACCGCCTCGGTCAGGAGGTCGCGATCGGGCTCGGGCCCGCGCGCCCGCAGCGACTGGTACACCGAGACGCGGAACAGGCCGGCGCGGTCGCCGCCCGCCATCTCGGCCAGCAGCTCCTGGGTTTCCTGCTCCTGCAGGTAGCGGTCGAAGTCCGGTACGCGGCCCTTCGCCTCGGCGCCGCGGTTGACGGCGAACACGCGCCGGTAGCCGAGCTTGAGCTTCGTACGCTCGGCGTGACGATCGAGCGCGTGGACGTGGACAGAAAGCGTGAACGGCTGACGCGTCATCGTCGCGCCCATAAGCCACCCGAGGTACGTCAGGTCGGCGGTGGTCGCCGTGTAGATGACCTGCTCGAGGTCGCGGTCGATGTGCGCCACCCGGCGATCGGCGGCGAAGTCGATCGCCGAGCCGGCGATGGCAGCGCGCAGGCGGCGCGCGCGCTCGGCCGCCTCGTCCTCGGTGACCGGCAGCGCGAGGTCTTCGACGACGTCGGTGAGCCCGAACGGCGCCGCTCCCGAGTCGGCCAGCGTCGGGTTGAACCGCGACCACAGCAGCGCGGCGACCTCGGTGCCGCCGAGCATGCGGGTCGGGAGCCCGAGCGCTTCGAGCTCCCCGCGCAGCGCGTCGGTGTGGCCGAGGCCCTCGCGGATGGCGCGGCCGTGCGCACGCACCTCCCGGGTCAACGGCGCAGACGAGAGGCTGCGACCAGGAAGCATGTCGCGCAGCTGGCCACGCGCGGTCTGCTGGCCGGGGACGTAGGGGACGACGACATACGCGCTGAGTTGCATCGCGGCCTGGTGGTCGGCGTGCAGGCGCAGCGTCTCCTCCATCGCCGCGTAGAGGCGCCAGCGCGACAGACCGAGCGGATCGGTCACGCCCGTGCCCGCGACCGGCGGCGGGCCGGCCCACGCCTCGACCTCGTGCCGGCTGGCCCGCAGGATCTCGTCGAGGTTGACCGGCTTGGCCTGCAGGTAGAACTGCACCGACTGCTGCGGGCGCAGCCGCGAGACGAGATGGCAGAACGACGCGGCCAGCTGCCCCCGCTCATCACCAGACATCATCAACGGGTTCGGCGGGGTCACCTCGAGCACCCGCACCAGCGCGCCCTCGCTGGTGACGATCAAGCCACTGGGGTCGATCGCCTCGACAGCCAGAAGCTCGCCCGCCTCGGGCAGCGAGTCGGTGGGGCGTGTGGGGCGTGAGGGGCGCGCGCGACGGCGGCCGGTGTTCATGTCCATAGCGCAGCCGGGTCGAGTGCTTCGAGACCATCGTCCTCGTGCGATGCCCAGTCCTCGACCTTGGTGGGCGTCACGTTGTATCCGCGCGTGCGGGCGCCGGCACCGCCGACGTAGCGCCCGGCCGATCGCCGCCAGCCGATCGCCGACCGGATCAGCAGGAGCGCGTCGACCTCCGAGATCGCCGCCAGGAACACGGCGCCCGCCGGAAGGCCGCCGATGTAGCAGGCGGTGAAGACCGTGAGCTCCGGCCCCAGCGGCGAGATGTAGAGGCCCCAGACCAGCGCGACGATCCCACCGATGATCAGGGCCGCCCACTGCATGATCGTGAACTCGCCGATGCGCAAGCGCGCCTCGAGGTGCTTGTAGGAGGCGTTCATGGCGTGGGCTCCTCCGGCGCGTCGATCGCGAGCATGCGGGTGTCGTCGTCGGCGGCCGCCAGCGTCAGGAACGCGTGGCGCACCGAGGAGTTGATGTCCGGATCGGCGGCAGCCTGGGTGAACTGCTGGGTGGCCTGCTCGGGTGTGTCGCCGCCGTACTGCATGCGGTAGACGGTGTCGCCGTAGCCGGCGGCACTGAGGGTGCTCGCGGCACGTGTCGCGTCGTCGAGATTCGGCGGGGGCATCGGTGGCGGCGGAGCCGGACCCTCCGTGATCGCGAAGTGGCGCGCGGCGTCGTCGGCTAAAGCGAGCGTCTGGAACGCCTTCGCCTGCGCGGCCGGGACGTTCGGAGCGCCCGCCGCCTGCGTAAAGCGTTGCTGCACCGCGCCGGGATCCCGACCTTTGCCGTCCTCACCGAGGACGTAGTTCTGCACCGGACGGCCGTGGCCGGCAGCTTTGAGCTTGCCGAAGGCCTTTCGCGCCTCTTCGGGCGTCGGCGCCGCGCGCCCTCGCATCCCGGTCGCCGCCGCCTCTGTGCTCGCGCGGTCGCCGAGCGGGAGCTGATCGATGGCCCCGAGCCGTGGCTTGCTTTCCGCCGCTCGCTTGGCCTGCTTCTCCCGGTCCCGCTTTGTCTCGCGGCTGTTCTCGAAGCCCTCCTTCTGAACGAGGGTCTGAGCATTGAAGCCATCCTGCAACGCGAGCCTGGCGTTGGCCTGCGACGCCTGCTGGGCCAGGCCCGCCAGCCGCGTCGGCAGGTTGCCCAGCGCCGTGCTCGCGGCGCGGCTGAGGAAGCCTCCGCCGGAGCGGCCGGCCGATCCAGACGGTGAAAGCGCGCCCATCAGGGCTGCGCGCGCGAGTGACTTCGGCAGCTGGACGGCGAAGGCCAGCATGGCGAGCATCGTCAGCGGCCGAATCAAGACGGCGTTGAGCTCACCGTCACCTGGCCGCGCCTTGAAGCCGAGCGCATCCGCTCCCACCGCGCCGAAGCCGGCGAAGAGCAGCGCCCACATCAGGGGCACCGTGAGGCACACGGTGTAAGAGCGCACCGCGGCCGCCGACAGCCAGGCCAAGTCGGGCATCGGTCGCAGCGCGATCAGGATCGGCATCGCGAGATACAGGAACACCATCGCCGCGCCGAGGAAGACCTTCATCATCACGAGCCCGACGGTCAGCAGCAGCGCCCCGCCGGTGACGACGAAGATCATCAGGCCGGAGACGTCGAAGGCGGACGAGCCCATCCAGACGAGCCCGAACGCGGCATCGATCTGCATCCGCACCATGTCGTTGTCGAGCAAGGCCATCGTTGCCGAGTTGGCCAACGCGATCGTCAGGCCGAAGAACGCCGGCCAGCACAGGATCATCCCCGCCGACAGCAAGGTCCGGCTGAGCCCCTCGATCGCCTGGAAGCCCGCTCCGCCACCGATGCCGAAGCCGGCGATCCAGAAGCGAAACACCGCCATCGTCGCGATCGCCGCGAGCCCGGCGAGGGCGATCGCCTGCGTCAGCCGACCGACGAAGTGGACGTTGCCCACACCGGCCTTCACCGCTTTGACCGCGGGTGGGAGCGACTCGCCGACGGTGCCTTCGGCGACCACGACGTTCGGCGGCGGCTCCGGCTTCTTGACGGGCAGGCGCGCCGGCTCGGCCGTGGCGAAGTTCGGGATCACCGTCACCCAGCGCCCGAACTGTGCGCCCAACGAGTCTTTGCCCCGTTCCTCTCCACCGGTCGTGTCGGTGCCAAACAGCCACTCGACGACATCGTCCATCGGGCTGGCGGCCGCCTGCGCCGGCAGCGCGAACGACCCGCCGAACGCCAAGGCGATCGCTAGGAACGCCGTGATGGCGCGCCGGGTTCGTTGTCGGGGAGTGGCCATCGGGATGCGACTCGGTGCGCCCTAGCGGTAGCTAGGCCACGACCCCTTTCGCGCAGATCATCACGACGAGGCCGCCCAGCGCGGAGCCGATCAACGGCAAGCCGCGGCGGCTTCCGAACATCAGGGCGCCCGCGCCGAACAGGCAGGCGATCGGCGCGACGGCCGCCATCGCGACGATGGCCGGGTCGATCAGGTTCCCCGCGGCGTTCGTCACGCCGCCCAAGCCCTCGGCGTTGCAGTCGACCTCGCCCTCGCGGGCGACATCTGTGCCGGTGGTGCTCTTGTCGGTCGTGTCGGTGCTCTTGCTCTTGCGCTTGGGCTTGGGCTTGGGCTTGGTGCCCTCGGTCTTGTCGGCTTTGACGCCGTCGCAGGCGGCGCTCTTGATGACGTTTACCCCGCCGGCTTGGAACGCCATGGCCGCGGGCGCCAAAAGCGACATGAGGATCAGCAGCGTGGTGAAGGCGCGGTGGAACCGGCCGAAGTACGGAAGTGTCGAGATCGACATCGGTGAGATGGTTGTAGCGGTAGTCATCATGAACTCCGGTGGGAGGTGGATAGGTCGAGGGCCGGCACGGGTGGGCCAGCGACAGTTGGGTTCGGGCCGTCGGCCGGTGCGACGGCCGCGACGGCGGATGGGCGGATCGCACCGGCGATCGCCGACAACGAGGAGCCCAGCTCCCGGCTGCCCCCGCGGGCGTCGCGACGCAGGTCCAGCCTGCGCACGTACGGGACGAGCACGAGCCGGTCACAGCGGGTGGCGGCCAGCGCGCGCAACGCGCGCCGCGCGCCGCCCACGCGAGCCGGCGGACGACTCGCGACGGCGACCAGGATCTCCGCCGCGGAGCCGGGCGGCGGCGCGACCAGCCCGTCGCCGAGCACGCGCTCGGCGCGCTCCGCCGCATCGCGGTGGGCCGCGACGACCCAGACGATGTGCGATGCGAGCTCGACGGCGGCGCGCGCGTCGGGGCCCGCGATCGTCCCGCAGTCGAGCACGACCATCGGGTACCGCGCCCGCAAATCGGCCACGACGTCAGACAGCGCGCCGCGCAAGGCCTCGTCGTGCAGCGGCGCCAGCCGCTCGGGCGGGCCGGCCATCACCGCCAGCCCGTCGTCGTCGAACGCCGGCGCTGCGGAGCCGCCGGCACCACGCGCCGAACGTTCGAGCAAGGTCCCGAGCGTCCGCGTCGTGGCGACGCCGGTGGCTGCGATGATGCCGCCCGATGCTGTAGGAAGCTCAGCGATCAGCGTTTTACCGCCATCGCTCGCGGCGTGCGCGGCAAGCGACCACGCGATCGTCGTCGTCCCCGCTCCACCCGTCAGGCCGCACACGGCGACGACGGCCCCAGACGTGGCGCCGGTCACGCCGGCGCTCCCGCCACCGGGATGACACGGACCGGCGCGCGACCACGGCGGCCGTTGCACCACAGGGCCGGCGGCCCTGCGGTGTCAGCGCCGTCAAGGCTGGCCACGAGCCGCATCTCGGTATCCGAGAGGCCCAGCAACCGCTGCAGCGCCGCTGCCTCCTGCTGCTCGTGGCGCAGCGCCACGCGCACGGGGAGCACGCGCAGCACGCCCGCGTGCGCCAGCGACATCAAGCTCGGCACGGCCGCGACGAGGCACGAGCGCCGGCGCCCCGCCGCCGCCGCGAGGCGACGCAGCCACCGCGCGCCGCCAGGACGCGCCAGGACGCGATCGGCGCCCGTGATCACGAGCGCGCCACGTCCGTCGCCCGCGGCGCGCGCGGCCGCGAGTGCGGCACCCGCCCCGGCCAGGGCGAGTGGGTCTTCGGCCGCAGCGCCGTCGAGCACCAGCGGCCCGTCGCCGCCCGCGGCGAAGGCGGTCGCCGCGTCGGCGGGCGCGACGACGCGTGCCGGCGCGCCGGGCAGCGAGAGCCCGTTGCGCGCGCTCCCGTCGAAGTCGGTCACCACGACGCCGACGCCGAGCTCGATCAGACCGGCGACGACCGACCGCACGACGCCGATGGTCGCCGCGCCGGCCCCACCGATCGCCACGCCCGGCTGCGCGTGCAGGTGGTCCCAAGGGTCAAGCCGCTCGATCGAGCCGTGCGCGCCGTAGGCGAACGGCATGCCCGCCGGGCTGCCGCATTCGGCGTGCACGATCGGCAGCGACTCAGCCACCGCCCGCGCCGACACGCGGTGCGTCACGCGTGCCGCGTCCCAGGCGATCGGCACCGTCGACGGCCACAGCGTGGCCTGCCGGAACTCGCCGCGATCGAGCCGCGCAGCGCCTTGGGCGGCGAAGTCGCGCACGACGGCATCGACCGCCGCGGCCAGGCGCACGGCGTCCGGCCGCGGTCCCGGCTCGCGGATCGTCTGGTAGACCGCGAGGGTGAAGTCGTCGTCGCTCACCCTGTCGGCGTGGACCGCCAACGCGAACGGGCGGTCGACCGCGAGCAGCGGCGCCAGCCAGTCGAACCCCGCCGCGGTCGGCCGGGCCGCAACGCAGACGGTCTGCTCCAAGCCCGCACCGAACCGCGCCGTCCGGCCGTCGGCCAGCGACAGCCCCGACATCTCCAGCTGCTCGAGCACCCGGTCGGCGGCGGCCGCGTCTTCGTGCGTGTCGGCCTGAGGATCCCAGGAGCCGACGAGCTCGGCCGCGCGTTCCGGCGCGGGGACCGCCGCGTCCAGGCGCAGGCGTCGCAGGAGCATGTGGGTGACCGACTGGCCGTCGAGGAGCGCCGGCATCAGCCCGAGCGTGTCGAGTACGGTCGCGAGCTCGTCGGCGTGGCGCAGCGATCGTGCCGTCGCCGTGTGATCGCGACGGCCGGCGCGCTCGCGCAGGACGAGGAACTGCGCGCGGTCGGGGCCGCGCTCATCCGCCGGCGACGGCGCGTGCCGCGCCGGCCGCGACTCGACGTACCACTGCATGGCAACCGCGCCGCGGAAGCGCTCGATCGCCGTGGTGATCGCGGCGAACGCCGAGACGAGATCGCCGTCGCCGCCCACGGCGGCACGCGCGCCGATGCGCAGGACACGGATCACGCTGCGATCGCGAAGGGTCATCACCCCCGATTGATCGATGGCGGTGATGGGCAACAGGTCGCCAAGCGCCTTGCGAGCGAGGTGCCCACGCCCTGCATCCCGAGAGCCGCGTAGCGACAGCGATGACATCGCCGTCAGCTTGACGGCACCCGGCCGCGACCCGATGCGGGAATCCCCACGTCTCGATCTCGCTCCTCGATCGCCGGCGACCCGGGGCCGTGTGACACTGCGGCCCCCCGCGACCGGACGGTTGCGCGGGAACCCCACCCCGAGCCCATGCGCCTCATCTTCTCCTTGTTCGCCGTGCTGGTGTGCTTTGTGATCGCGGCCGTGGTGATCACCACCAGCGGCGTCGACGTAGGCGCGCTGCTCAACGGCGACGCGACGCCGGCGCCGCCGACAAGTGACCGGGGCTCGGGCGGCTCCGTGCACATCGACGGCGCCCTCCTCGCGGCGCTCCTCGGGATCGGTGGGTCGCTGGCGGTGTGCGTGATCGGCGCAGGGGCGCTGGCCGCGATGCGCTTGCGCGCGCGTCGCCACCGCACGAGCGTCCGCTTCGAGCTGACCCCGTTTCGCGCCGACGAGGCCACGCCCGATCAGGTGCGGCGGCTCCTGGAGGCGTGGCACCAACAACTGCTCGAGGGCTGGCAGGGACGGCCGACGCGCGGCCAGGCGGCGATCGCGCTCGAGGTCGTCATGGAGCGCGGCGATCAAGACCGGCTGCAAGGACGCTTCCTCATCGCTGTGCCTGCCGAGCTCGCCGCCGCGGCCGAGGGCGCTCTGCGTGCCTGCTACCCGAACAGTCGGCTCGACCGTCGCGAGGCCCCGCTGCCGGCCCTGTCGACGATCATCCGCCTCAAGAAGCGCGAGACGTTCATCCAGGCCTTGAACGTGCCGGCCGACGACCAGCCGCCGATCACCGACGGACTGCTCAGCGAGATGCTCGCCCAGGGCTCCCAAGCGGTCGCGCAGATCGTGCTGACGCCGACACCGCCCACGTTCGAGTTCTATGCCCGGCGCCTGTTCCGCGGGCGCGAGCGCTCAGCGACCCGCCGGCGCTCGTGGGACCGCGCCGAGCCGGGCATGGGCTCCGAGCTTCTCTCGCGTGAGCTGGAGGCGGGCCTCGCGATCCAGCACCGGCCGCTGTACTTCGCCGACATCCGGATCGCCGCCGAGAGCCAGGCTTCGTGCCGGGCGATCGGCGCCGTCCTGCGCAGCGCCAGCTCGGGCGAGAACCGGCTCATCCAACGCGCGCTGACGCCCGGCACCCGCCGGATGCGCATCTACCAAGAGCGGCTACGACGCGCCGTGGGCAACCCGCTGCCCAGCTGGCGCAAGGGCGTGTACGCGTCGACCGAGCTCGCCGGTCTGTGGCGCCTGCCCAGCCCGGCGCTGACCGCGGTGCCGATCGTGCGCTCGTCGGTGCCGCGCGTCGGCGCGCCGCCGCAGATCTCCCGCGAGCCTTCCGGCGCGCTGCTGCGCGACGAGAGCGGCCCGGTCGGGATCCGCCCCGAGGACAAGTCCGACGGCCTCAGCTTGATTGGTGGCCAGAAGACCGGCAAAACGTCCGCGCTGTGTCAGACCGTCCGCGTCGACGCGGCCGACCCGAACTGCGCCGTGATCGTGTTGATGCCCAAGCCCGGCGACGCGCTGAAGGCGCTGTCGACCGTGCCCCCCTGGCGCACCGTTCACTACCTCGACTTCGAGGCGCCCGAGTTCGGGATCAACCCGCTGATGGCCGACGGCGAAGCGGCGATGGTCGCCGACAAGGTCGTCGACGCGTTCAAGGACATCAACATGGAGGGCGACATCCGCGGGTCGTCGGACCGGTATCTGCGCCAAGCGGCGCAGGCAGCGATCGGCGCCAGCCGCGCGGGCGCGATCGAGGGGCCGCCGAACCTCTGGCATATGTACCGGCTGCTGCTCCCTAACGAGGAGGCGTTCCGCGAGCACGTGGTCGAGGCGATCTTCAGCGACCCGCGCTACACCGACTCCGCGACGTTCTTCGGCCGCGACCTGCCCAGCGACCTCGTCGAGGCGCGCGTCAACACGGCGAGCAAGCTCGACGCGCCGCGCAACAAGATCCTGCGACTCCTGGTCGAGGCGCTCGACAAGGTCCTGCGCCATCCGCGCCAGCTCGACCTCGACGACATCGTGCGCAACCGCGAGGTGCTGATCGTCGACGGCAAGATGGGCACCTTCGGCGCCGACAACTGCCGCGTCATGCTGCAGTTCATCCTCAACATGCTCTACGGCACGCTGCAGCGCCAGCAGCAGCTGCCGGAGGCCGAGCGCGTCCGCGTCGCGGTCAAGGTTGACGAGGCGCACCTGATCCTCAACGACAGCTTCGCCGACGCGCTGGCGACGCTGCGCTCGGCCGGCCTGGAGGTCGTGGCCGCGTGGCAGTACGGCGAGCAGATTCAGGACCCCAAGATCCGCGGCGGCATGATGAGCCTGCTGCGCCAGCGCTGCATGTTCTCGATGGGCGAGAGCGCCGACGCGCGCGAGATGTCTGAGATCGCGATGGCGGTCTACACCGACATGATTCGTGCAGACCCCGAGTCCCGCGCGCGGCTGCAGTTCACACCCGACACGATCTTCAACCTCCCCAACCACCACGCGCTGTGCACGTGGATCAGCAAGGGGGCGCGCGCGCCGGCGTTCATCGCCCAGACGGTGCCGCTGCGCGAGGACGCCTCGGTCGTCGCCCACCATCTCGCGGCGCAGCGCGCTCGCGGCGGCTACGTGCCCGACCGCCTTCCTGACCCGTTGCCCGACGTCGCCAACGACGCGCTGCGCGAGCTGCCGCTCGCGCCGATGGCGGTGGCGGCCGCCGTAGGCAGTGACGGTGGCGAGGGCGGTGGGACGCTCGTCGCAGCGGCGCCGCCGCCCGTCGAGCCCGTCGGGCCACCCGCCGCCGACTCGACCCCGACGCCCGCGTCCGCGTCCCCACCCCCGCCTCCGCCCGAACACACCCCGACCCCGACCCCCACCCCGACGTCTGCGCCCGCGCCCGCGCCGCCCGCCCGCCCCCCGGCCGCGCTGCCCGACAGTTACACAGAGCTCGACCTCGACGACGTGCGCGGGCTCTCATGGGAGGCCCCAAGCCCGCAGCCGCCCGAGGAGCGCCCGGAGCCGACGCCGCGCGAGCTCGAGATCCTCGGCGCGCTCTGGCGCTACCGCGTGCTGTTCTCCTCGCAGATCCACCGACGCTGGTGGAGCACCTCGTCGCTGCGCGCCGCGCAGCAGGGCCTCAACCGCATGACGCAGGCCGGCTGGGTCCGGCGCGGGCGGCTGTCGGTCGGCGAGTCGGGCACCCAGCAGCGCCTCTACGTCCTGGCCCGTGACGGGTTCGAGCTGGCCCAGTCGCGGACCGGTCGCTATGGGCCGATCATCGCGCCCGACGCCGAGTGGGCCGACCCGCAGGTCAAGGACGCGCGCCGCGTCCTCGGCGACCTCCACACCAACGGCTGGATGCTGGCGCTCCAGCGCATGGCGCCGCGCGCGGTGCGCACCTGGCGCGGGCCCGACGAGGCGCGCGTGCGCCCACCGCGCCGGCGCGAGCGCGGCGGCTGGGTCGACCTGCGCCCGCAGGACCTCGCGGTCGGCGGCAGCCGCAAGCTCAACGGGATCGATGCGGGCGACCTGCGCCCGGTCGCTCCCAACGCGGCCGTGGAGATTCAGCTCCAGACCGACGGCACCCCGCTGCGCTTTGACCTGCTGGTCCAGCTCACGCGCGATCCCGGCAGCTCGTCGCTGGAGGCCAAGCTGCGCGCCTATGACGCGTTCATCACCGGCTGGGCCTCGACGCTGGATCGCTACAAGACGCTCAAGACCTCGCCGATCGCAGTGTTCGTCGCCGAGGACGAGCGCGCCGCGTTGACGATCCTGGCGGCCGCCGACCGCGCGCTCACCGGCTCGCAGGGCAAGGCGGGCGAGCCCGAGTCCGAGTGGCCGTTCCCCGGCCGCCGCAACTTGTTCATCGCGATCGAGCGCGACATCCACATCGGGTCCCTGGCGGCGCTGCAGCTGCCCGAGCATCCGCCGGAGCTGCGCGAACGCCTCGGCGGGCCGGAGGCGCGCCGCTGTAAACCACGCCGCGTCGAGCTGATCGACCCGCGCCTGCTTGGCGCGGGGTAACCGCGCTCTTCAGCCGGTCGCCTCGGCGCCGCGCTCCCACCAGCGCCACCGCCAGCGGCCCTGGACGCAGCGCCCGTCCGACGTCACGGGCTGCGTGAGCGCATGCACCGCGGGCTCGCAGCGCAGGCGATCCCCGTTGGGGATCACCCGTCGCTCGCGGAGCTCGAGATACGCGCTGACGCCGGACCCATCGGCGAGGTAGACGCGATCACCGGCCCGCATGCCGCCAGCACGCTCGACCACGACCAGCTCCAGCAGGCCGCCAACGACCGGCCGCCCCTCGATGCCCTCCGGAACGTCGAGCACGATGTCGCCGCAACCGCGGCCCGCCGCGGGCCGCTCACGATCGGTGACCGGTGCCGCCGGGGCGTAGGCGGGCCGGTGGCTGCGCTCGGGGCCGGGATCGGCGATCGCAGCCAGGTCGGCGACACGCAGCGTCGCCGGGCGCCCCTGCGAGAGGTCGGCCGTGCAGCTAAGCCAGCGCCCGGCGGCCGCCGCGTCGGTGGGCAGCAGCCGGGCGGGATGGAGCACCGGCCGGGCCGGATGCCACTCGGGCAGCACGAGCTCGGCCTGCCCGTCGGCGCGGATCGCGGCGACGACGGCGACCGTGCGATAGCGGCGCGGCGCGAAGCCGAGGAACTGATAGGTCCGACCCTGGCGGTCGCGTCGCGTCGCCAGCAGGCGCTCGACGGCGATCGTGGTCGCCCGCCCCTCCGACTCGATGGGCCGCAGCAGCGCGGTGCCGGTCTTGGCGTCGACGCGCGCGACCTGCAGCGGCCGGTGCCGGCCGGTGCCGCGTCCGCAATATCGCTGACCAATGCGGACTTCCACGGGATGTGGCGGCAGGCCGAAGCCGCCGTCCTTGGCCTGCGGCGGCGGGCTGTTGCGCTTCTGCCGTGCGCCGTGGCCCTGCAGCTTCTTGCCGGATGCGCCCATGCGCTCCATCGTGCGCGCCCGGGGGCGTGGCACCAATGCGAGGTCATGGACACGATGATCTCGAACGTACCGCCGCGCTCACGCCAGCCGCCGCGCCGCGGCGGCGTAGCGCTCCAGCGCGTCACGGTCGAGCTCGACGCCGAGCCCGGGACCCGTGGGCAGCGGGATCACGCCGTCGACGATGCCGAGCTCGTCGATCGTCAGGTCCTTGCGCAGGCCCGACGCAGAGAGCTCCGCCGGCAGGAGCTCAATGTAGTCGCAATGCGGCGTGACAGCCGCCAGGTGCGCCGCCGCCGCGATCGAGATGCCGGTCTTCCACAGGTGCGGCACGACCCGCACGCCGCGCTCGGCGGCCAGGTCACAGACCCTGCGCGCCTCCGTGAGCCCGCCCACCCGGCCGATGTCGGGCTGCACGACCGCGACGCCACCACGGTCCATCAGCTCCGCGTGTTCGTGGCGCGTGGTCAGCCACTCGCCGGCGGCGATCGGGATCGGCTGCTCCTGCGCCAGCCGCCGGTAGCCGGCCAGATCGTCGGGCCACAGCGGCGTCTCGACGAACGCGAGATCGAGGGCCTCCCAGTCTGCGAGCACATCCAGCGCCGTATCGGCGTCCGCAAACGCGTACTGCACGTCGACCAGGAGCGCGATGTCGGCGCCGATCGCGGAGCGGACGGCGGCCAGCACCTCTGTGCTGCGCCCCCACGGCTCCCGCAGGCCGGTGTGAGCGTAGGGCCCGGCGAGCGTGACCTCGGCCTTGACGGCGCGAAAGCCCATGCCGACCGCCCGCCGCGCCCACTCCACCATCGAATCGCGGAAGCTGTCGAAGCTCGACGTCTCGGGCTGCAGCGAGGCGTAGGGCACGACGTGGTCGCGGACGGCCCCGCCCAGCAGCGCGTGACAGGGCAACCCGAGCGCGCGGCCCCGCAGGTCGTGCAAGGCCATGTCCAACGCGCCGAGGGCGTTGACGACCGCGCCGCGGCGCCCGTTCATCGCCGACCCGACGTAGAGGCGCTCCCACAGGGCCTCGACCTCCAGCGGGTCGGCCCCGAGCAGCATCTCCCGCAGCCCGAGGCCCATGTTGTGCGTGCCCGGCGCCTCGACGCACGCACGCGCGATCCACGGGTTGAGGTCGGTCTCGCCGATCCCGGTGACGCCGTCATCGGTGTGGATCTCGACCACGAAGCCGTCCTGCGCGGAGCTGGCGGCGCTCGTGTCGTAGGCCGGCTGGACGAGGACGTGGCAGTCAATGCCGGTGATGCGCACGCCCGCATCCAACCAGAGGCGCGGATGATGGCGCCGCGCGAGCGGGCGCTACACGGAGACGGAAGCCTTGGCGAGGACGCCCCCGTCACACGCCAACTGGCTGCCGGTGACGTAGGACGCCGCGTCGGAGAGCAGCCACAGCGCGGCGCGCGCCGGCTCGGAGGGGTCGGCCAGACGGCCGAGCGGCACCTCCTTGCGCACGGTCGCCCGGACCGCGGCGACCTCGGCCTCCGGGACGCTTGCCCACATCAGCTCGGTCTCGGTCGGCCCGGGCAGGATCGCGTTGACCCGGATGCCCGCAGGCCCGTAGTCGATGGCCATCGCGCGCACCAGCGCCGAGATGCCCGCCTTCGACGCGCTGTAGGCGCCGGCGCCGCCGGGTACGGCGACCGCGCCCAGCGGCGAGGACACGCAGACGATCGCGCCGGCGCCGGCATCGACCATGAGCCGCAGCGCGGCTCGGCAGGTGAGGAAGGTCCCACGCAGGTTGACCGCGATGACCTGGTCGAAGTCCTCCACCGCGATCTCGTGCGCGAGCCCGCCGCGGTCGATTCCGGCCGAGGCCACGACGCCGGCCGGCGTGCCGAGCTCGTCGGCGATCTGCGCGAAGGCGGCGTCGACGGCGTCGGCATCGGCGACATCGCAGGCAATCGACAACGCGACCGCGCCGGTTGCCCTGAGCTGTTCGGCCACCGCTCCCACCGCTTCGGCGTCCCGATCCAGCAGGGCGACCGGCGCCCCCGCGGCGGCCGCGAGCCGCGCCGTCGCTGCGCCAATGCCGTTGGCGGCGCCGGTCACGACGACCGGTCCGTTGATCGTCTGGTCTACTGGTCTGATCACCTGCACAGCTGCTAGCCTGGCGGGCGATGCCCGGCTTGTCAACTCCAGCGCTGGCCGCGCTCGGCGAAGGGCTGATCGAGTTGCGCCCCGGGGCCGCGCACGACGAGCTGCTGCTCGGGGTGGGGGGCGACGCGCCGAACGCCTGCGTCATGGCCTCGCGCGCGGGCGCGCGCGTGAGACTCTGCACGAGGGTCGGGCGCGACCGCTTCGGCGATCGCCTCGTCGGCTTCTGGGCCGAGGCCGGCATCGACGTGCGTCGCGTGATGCGCGACCCGGTCGCCCCCACCGGCCTGTATCTCAACGCGCCCGATCCTGACGGCGGCCATCAGTTCACCTACTGGCGGCGCGACTCCGCAGGCAGCCGGCTCGCGGCGACCGACGTGACTGACGCGTTCCTGGCTGGCGTCGGCATCCTGCTCGTGACCGGCGTGACGCTGACGATCTCGCCGACGGCGGCAGCGGCTGCCGAGGACGCTGCGCAGCGCGCTCGCGCACGCGGCGCGCAGGTGGCGTTCGTCGTCAACCACCGCCCGGCGCTGAGCCCCGATCCCAAGCTGTTGCGGACCTGGGCCGAGCGCGCCGACATCCTCATCTACTCAGCCGAGGACGAGGCCGTGCTCGACGGCTTTGACGTCGACGCCGCGCGCGGGCGGCGCGAGGTCATCCGAACCGATGGCGACCGCGCGGCGAGCGTCCGCTGGCCCGGCGGCATGCACGTCCAGCCGGTGCCACCGGCGCAGGTGGTCGACGCGGCGGGCGCGGGCGATGCGCTGGCCGGCGCCTACCTCGCCGGCCGGCTGGCCGGGCTCGCGCCGCCTGCCGCGCTGGCGCGCGGCGTGGCCGCTGCCACGCTGAGCGTCGGGCGCCGCGGCTGTGCCGCGTCCTACCCGCGCGCCGAGGAGCTCGACGCGGCACAGGAGCTGCTGGCGTGAGCGACGCCATCGCACGGCTGGCCGCCCAGCGCGTCATCCCGGTCATCCGCGCGGCCCACCCCGACGACGCGGTCGCCACCGCGCGCGCATGCGCGGCCGGCGGTCTCGAAGTCGTCGAGCTGACCTGCACGACGCCCGACGTCGGCGCGGCACTTGATGCCCTGCGCGACGACGGCCTCTGCGTCGGCCTGGGAACCGTCACGCGACCCGAGCAGGTCGACCTCGCCATCGCGGGTGGCGCCCAGTTCGTCGTCTCGTTCGTCCTGCCGGACGGCATGGTGGCCCGAGCGCACGGCGCCGGGCTGGCCGCGATCCCGGGCGCGTTCACGCCGAGCGAGGTCGCCGCTTGCCGAGCCGCCGGCGCCGACGCCGTCAAGCTCTTCCCGGCGCGGGCGCTGCCTCCGGCCATCCTTGGCGACCTCCGCGCGGTCATGCCGGGCTTGCGGGTCATGGTGACCGGCGGCCTGCGGGCCACGCCCGCCGACCTGCTGCCGTGGCTGCGGGCCGGTGCGCTGGCGATTGGGCTCGGCTCCGAGTTGGGCTCCGTCGCCGCCGACGGCGCCGATGCGGTGCGCCGGCGGGCCGCCGCGGCACGGATCGCCGCCCGGGACATGTCTGACAACCGCTGACCTGGCGGGTAGCATCAGACCGGTGACTGATCATCACGCGCCAGTGGCAAGCCTGCGACTCGACCGGATCCCGCGGCACAAGCTGGCCGAGTCCGTCGCGCGTCAGCTCATGGAGCAGATCGAGGGACAAGGGCTGACCCCAGGCACGCGCCTGCCGTCCGAGCGCCAGCTCCAAGCAGCGCTCGGCGTGGGCCGGTCGACCGTCCGTGAGGCGATCAACGGGCTCAGCCTGATGGGGATCGTCGAGATCCGCCAGGGCAGCGGCGCGTTTGTCGCCGACCGCCGCGAACGCCCCGGCGCCGATGCCGTCACCGCCGCGCTGGCCCGCGGCGTGACGCGCGAGCTCTTCGAGGCGCGCCGCCTCGTCGAGGTCGAGACGGCGCGCTTGGCCGCGTCACGACGGACGGCGGCTGAACTCGACGAGCTGGAGGCAATCGTCGCCGAGCACCGCCGCCTGATCGACGCCGGCGAGCTGGCGGTCGCCCCGTCCGTCAGGTTCCATCTGAAGATCGCCGAGGCCGCCCACAACGACCTGCTTGAGGCGTTCGTGGCGTCGTTCGGCGATCAGCTGGCCGCACGCGGCCCCGTGCTGGAGGCGATCGACGGGTTCCAGGAGTGGGAGCTCGGCCAGCACGAGAGCGTGCTGGCCCCGGTGCGCGACGGCAACGCGCCGCTCGCGGCGCGCCGCATGCGCGCGCACCTCGACGCGGTCATCGGCTATCACGAGCGCATCGGCCTCAGCGACGGCTGAGCCGCCACCAACGGCTCAGCCGACACTGCCTCACGTGCCGGCCGGATAGGCGATCGTCGTCATCAGCGCGTTCTCAGCCTGGCGGCTGTCGAGGCGGGTGTGCTGGACGACCACGGGCTCGTCGCTCTGCACCAGCACGCAATAGTCGACGCCGACCGGCACTGGCTCGGGCCCTTCGAGGTCGTTGAAGCGCTGATGGAACGCGCGGCGCGGCGGGATCGTGAGCGGGTACGGGCCGACGGGTTCGCGATCCGTGAAGAACAGCGTGATCTCCAGGTTCGCGTCAGCGGCGCCCGCGTTGAGGATGCAGGCGCTGTCGTGGCTGGTCATGGCCGGCTCGGGGCCGGTGCTCTGCGGTGGGATGTAGCCGTCGGCAATCACCCAGGTCGTCGCGCCGATCATGGCGGTCTCCTTCTTGGTCATCGTGGGGCGGCAGGATGCGGGTCCCGCCTACGTTGGTTGTATTATTGTCGACTATTAACTACCAATGGAGTCATGCGCATGGATGACCGTTTGCCCCAGCTCACCCCCGCCTCGCGTCGTCATCAGGTCGCCGAGACCCTCCGCAGAGAGATCGTGTCCGGCCGGCTGCGGCCCGGAGACCGACTGGTCGAGATCGATCTCGCTGAGCAGCTCGGTACCAGTCGGGCGCCGGTGCGCGAGGCGCTCCGCCAACTCGAGCAGGAAGGCCTCGTCGCCACGCAGCCATACAAGGCGACCGAGGTGGCCGGCATCACCCAGGAAGAGATCGAGCAGGTGCTCGTCCCGCTCCGCGTCGTGCTCGAGCGCTTCGCGTTTCGCAAGGCGCTGCCGCGGCTGAGCGACGACGACTTCGCGGGCCTGGACCGGCTCATCCAGACGATGCGCCACGCGGGCGAGGTCGGCGACGCCGACGCTTTGGCCGACGCCGACGTGCGCTTCCACGAGATCGTCTTGCAGCGCGCCGGCCAGCCACACTGCGAGCAGCTGTGGCGCACGATCGAGCCGCGGGTCCGCGCCCACTTCCGTCGCGACGCGCCGACGCATCGCGATCCGCGCGCGGTCGCCGACCAGCACCAGCAGCTGCTCGACGCGCTGCGCGACGGGGACGTGACCGCCGTCGAACGCGCCGTCGAGGACCACATCCGCATGTTCCTGCCGGACGCCGGCACCTGATCGGCCCGCGCCCGGTCGACGGCGCTCAGCGGTCCAACCGCATGTTGTTGCCGGTGTCCACGTCGAACAGCTCGATGCCGGCGGGGTCAAGCCACAGGCGAAACGCGTCTCCGGGCCGGGCCCGCGCAGACGCACCCAGCCGCGCAACAGCCAGGCCCTCGACGCGCTGGTCGAGCTCCGACGGCACGGCCTCCTCGATGTCGGCCATGCGCGCGCGGCCAGGCGGCCGAAAGTAGACCAGCGTCTCCGCGCCCAGGTCCTCGACCAACTCGGCCTCGACGTCGATTGCGACGCCTGCGCCGGTGGGGACCTCCTCGCCGGACGCCAGCTCGCGGAAGTGCTCGGGCCGGATGCCGGCCACCACGTCACGCGCACCGCGGCCCGCGGCCTCGACATGCCACCGCAGGCGGTCGGCGAGGGGCACGCGACCGAACGGCAGATCGAGCTCCTCCCCCACGAGCGTCGCCGGCAGGAAGTTCATCGGCGGCGAGCCGATGAACCCAGCGACGAACAGGTTGACCGGCGCCTCGTAGAGCTCCTTGGGCGGGCCGACCTGCTGGAGCAGGCCGCCGCGCAGGACCGCGACGCGATCGCCAAGCGTCATCGCCTCGACCTGGTCGTGCGTCACGTAGAGCATCGTCGTGTTGAGGCTGCTCTGCAGGCGCGAGATCGACGCGCGCATCTGCACGCGGAGCTTGGCGTCGAGGTTCGACAACGGCTCGTCCATCAGGAACGCCTTCGGCGCGCGAACGATCGCGCGACCCATGGCGACGCGCTGGCGCTGCCCGCCCGACAGGCTGCCGGGCTTGCGATCGAGATGCTCGCTCAGGTCGAGGATCTCCGCGGCCTCACGAACCTTGCCGTCGACCTCGGCCTCGGGCACCTTGGCGAGCTTGAGCGCGAAGCCCATGTTCTGGCGCACGGTCATCTGCGGATAGAGCGCGTAGCTCTGGAAGACCATCGCGACGTCGCGATCCTTCGGCGCGCGATCGTTGACGACCTCGCCATCGATGATCAGTTGGCCATCGGAGATCTCCTCCAGGCCGGCCACCATGCGCAGCGCCGTCGACTTGCCGCAGCCGGACGGCCCGACCAGGATGATGAACTCTCCGTCGCGCACCTCGAGGTCGAGCTCGGTCACAGCCTCGGTGCCGTCGGTGTAGCGCTTTGTGACCTTGTCAAAGACAATGCCAGCCATACGGCTTTCCCCAATCTTGTTGTAGGTCTTGGCCGGGCACGCGCGTCATTCCTTCAGCGAGCCCGACATCATTCCGGCGATGAAGTGGCGCTGGAACACGAAGTAGAGGGCGACGACGGGCGTCGCGACGATCATCGCCGCGGCAGAGAGCAGCGCGTACTCGGTGAGATGCGCGCCGCGGAAGAACGACAGGCCCAGCGGCGCGGTGCGAAGGCCGTCGTTGGTGATCATGACCAATGCCAACAGGAACTCGTTCCAGGTCCACATGAACGCCAACGTGGCCATGGTCAGCAGCGCCGGCCGCCCAATCGGCATCAGGACGCGCCACAGCGTCTGCCAGGAGTTGGCGCCATCGACCGCCGCGGCGTCGATGAGCGCCCGCGGCACGCTGCGGAAGAAGTTGCGCATCCAGAACGTCCCGAACGCCGAGATCGCAGCGGCCTGCGGCAAGATGAGCGCGAGGTACGTGTCGGTCAGGCCGAGGCTCCGCAGCTCGAAGTACTGCGGCACGACGACGGCCTCGGACGGCACGACGATGCCCATGACCAGCAGTGCGAACAGTGGGCCGCTCCCGCGGAACTCCATCGTGGCGAAGGCGTAGCCCGACAGGATCGACACAAAGCAGCACAGGAGCGTGGCGCTCGTCGACACGATGACGCTGGAGACCAGGTAGGTGGAGAAGTGCCCTTCGTCCCAGGCGTCAGCGAAGTTCGACCAATGCAAGCCGCCACCAAAGCCGAACTGCGGCGCCGACGACGACGGGTCGCCGAGCGCCGTGCTCAACAGCCCGATCAACGGGAAGATCGTCAGCAGCGCGAAGAAGCCGAGGACCGTGTAGTTGAGCACGACCTCTTGCCGGGTCAGTCTCATGCGTCCTTCACATCCAGTCGGTTGATGAGAGCGACAAGCGCGCCGATGATCACGAGCAGCGTGATGCCGATGGCACTCGCCGAGCCCACGGCGTTGGCCTCAAACGCCTGGTGGTAGACCTGGAAGCCCGGCACTGATGTCGCCGTGCCCGGCCCACCGCGGGTGGTGATGAAGATGACGTCGAAATTGCGCAGCGCCGCGGTGACCGTGAGCGCCAGCGCGATGACGATCTGGCGCCGCAACCCGGGCAGCGTCACGGCGAAGAACTCGGCGAGGGGCCCGGCGCCATCGAGGCGCGCCGCTTCGTAGAGCTCACGCGGGATCTGGCCGATGCCGGCTAAGAACAACACCAGGCACAGGCCGATCTCGGTCCACGTGCCGATGAAGCCGACCGCTGGGAGCGCGGTCGAGAAGTCGCCGAGCCAGTCGTTGGCCAACGCACCGAGGCCGATCGCCGAGAGCATGTCGTTGAGCACGCCCTCTGGCGCCATGATCATCGACCAGGTGGTCGCGACCACCACCGACGCGACGACCTGCGGAAGGAACAGCACCGTGCGAAACGCCGACAGGAACCGCAGCTGCGGCGCACGGACGATGACACCGGCCAGCAGCAGGCCGACGGCGACCGGGATCACCGCGTAGAAGAGGATCAGCACCAGCGAGTGCACGAACGACTGGCGCAGCACCGGGTTTGTAAACGCGTCGGCGTAGTTCTGCAAGCCGACCCACTTGCCCGGGGAGAGCCCGTCCCAGCGGTACAGCGAGATCCACGCGCTGTGGGCCAGCGGGACGAGCAGGAAGAGCGTGTAGATCGTCAGCGCGGGCAGCAGATAGAGATAGGCGATCCGCTGCTGCTTGCCCTTGGAGCGACGTCGACGCGACACGCCGTAGCGCTCAGGCGCGGCGACGCCGCGGGCGCCGCCGCCCGCCCCCGGGTTGGGGGAGGGCACGACGGCTTCGCGCTGCTCGGCGACCTGCATCCCGCGAACCATCTAACGGGAGCTGGACGCGAACGCTTCGACCTGCTGCTGCATGGCGTTCGCTGCCTGGTCGGCCGATGATCTTCCGGCGAGCACCTGCTGCAGCTGCGCGGTGATCACGTCGTAGAACTCCGGCGTCGAGTAGTCCAGGTAGGGCGCAAGCGCCCCGCTGTCGAGGACCTTGCCGAGAGCCGCGTCCAGCTGGCCCTGCAGCGATCCGGCCGGCGACTGGAACGAGCCGCCCTGGTTGGCCGGCAGATCGCCGGACTTGGCGATGATGTCGGCGGCCTCCGGGCCGTTGAGGTAGTTGATGTACGCGGCCGCGGCATCCGGGTGCGCGCTCTTGGAGGTGATCCCCCACAGGAGGCCGAGGCCGCCCATCGTCGCCGGCTGTCCGCCGGCCGCCGGCGCGAGCGCCGTGAAGCCAACGTCGGACGAGTCCTTGAACGTCCCGCCCCACCAGCTGCCGCTGATGTAGAACGCGGCGCGGCGCTTCTGGAAGTCGGCGCCGGCCTGCGCCTCTGTCTTACCGTTGGCGTCGCTGTTGATGTAGCCCTTCTTCGCCCAGTCGCGCAGCGTGTTGAGCGCCTGGACCGCCTGCGGGTTCTTCCAGGTTGCGCCCTCACGCCCGAACACGAGGTCGGTCACGGCCTTCGGTCCCGCCAGGCTCGCGAGGATGACCCCGAAGAGGTGGATGGTCGGGCTCTTGGTCGAGGCCCCGAACTCGATCGGCAGGACGCCGGCAGCCTTCAACTTGGCCAGCTGCTCCACGAACTCGGGGTAGCTGGTCGGCGGCTGCAGACCGGCCTTCTCGAGCACGCTCTTGTTGAAGTACACGCCAACGAGCTCCGCGGTGCTGGAGATCCCGTACAGCTTGCCCTGGCCCCACGTGCCGTCGTCGCCGACGCGGTTCTGCGCCAGCAACGCGGCCGGGTAGTTCTTGACCCAGCCGTAGGCGCCGGCGTACTGGTCGACCGAGCGGACGAGGCCGGCCTTGGTGAACGCGACGAGATCGCCGTAGCCCTGGTTGACCTGGACGATGTCGGGCGGGTTGTCGGAGGACAGCGCGAGCTTGAGCGTCGTCTTGAGGTCCTCGAACGCGCGCGCGACCCGCTTGACCTTGATGTTGGGGTACTTCTGCTCGAACCGGCGGTTGATCTCCTTCATCGCCTTGTTCGGGCCCGCGAACGTGTTCTTGTCCCACTCGGTGATGGTGACCTGCCCCATCTTCGCCACATCCGTGACGATCGGCTTCGCCTCCTTCGACGGGTCGGCCGTGTTGGCCTCGTCGCCGGGCGAGCAGCCCGCGCCGACGAGCGCCGTGGTGACGGCGCAGACCATCGCTGCACATCGCTGCGCAGTGTTCCAACGAACCATGCGTACGCTCCTCCGGGAGTCTTGGTGATGTCCGGGACGGTCCGACTTCCGCCGACGGCCTAGGAGGCCGCCGTGGCGCGGGAGCACACGGCCCGCCCGGTAATCGCGACCTCCGGCCGCCGTAGCAGCCGGCAGGCACGGGCCGACCGGCCGGCCGGGGGGCGCGCACGGCAACCCGACGCGCTTGCGCTCGCGTGTGGCGCCGCGCCCGTTGACCCGACGGGCGGGTGCTGCGAAGGACGGAGAGATTGAGGGACAACATCCATACTTCCTGGCGCGCGACCTGTCTCGAGCGCCCTGTCCGCGCATTATATCGATTGTCGACCATCACCGCCACTCTTCTGGAAGGACTTCCATGAACCGCGCCGACAGCCCCACCTCACGACCGCGACTCGCGCTCAGTGACGCGCCCAGCTCGCGCCGCTCGCAGGTCCTCGACATCCTCCGCGGCGCGATTCTCAACGGGACGTTCGGCCCGGGCGAGCACCTCAAGCAGGACCAGCTCTGCGCGCACTTCGGACTCAGCGCCGCGCCGGTGCGCGAGGCGTTGCGCGATCTCGAGAGCGAGGGGCTGGTCGTCCACACGCCGCGGCATGGGGTCGTCGTCTCAGACATCGCGCCCGGTGAGCTGCTCGGTCTGCTCGCGCCCGTCCGGCTGGCCATCGAGTCGTTCGCGCTGCCGCTGGCCGCCACGCTGATGAGCGAGTCGACCTGGCAACGGCTCGACGCGATCGTCGAGGAGATGGGGCGCAGCGCCGACGACGCGAGCCTCGCCCGCCTCAACGACCTCGACGTCAGCTTCCACGACACCGCGATCGCCGCCAGCGGGTCGCAGCACGCGATGCAGCTCTGGCGATCAGTGCTCCCGCGCATCCGCCTGCAGTTCCGTCGCCTGGCCCCGTTGCATGCCGACCTTGCCGAGATCCAGGACGAGCACCGGCGCCTGCTCGGGGCGCTGCACACGCGCGACCGCGCGACGATCGTGAGCGCGCTCGACGAGCACATCCTGGGCTCGGCGCGCGACCTGCTCGACGTCGCCGGCGACGCGCCGCGGGGCTCAGGCGAGGGATAGAACCCGCGGCTGGAACGGCGCGAACCTGAGCGTCAGGTCCCCGCCGCCGGCGGCGGGAACGTCGACGTCGTTCCACAGATCGCGCAGCGTGCGGTCGCCCGTGTCCACCGCGATGCGGCACTCGACCGCCTCAGCGGCCAGGTTGACGGCCACCAGCGTGGTGCGCTCCCCTTGACGACGCAGCGCGACGAGGACGTCGCGCGACGACACGGCGTCAGCGAGGTACTCGCAGGCGCCGGTGGCCAGCTCGGGATGCTCGCGTCGCAACCGCAGCGCGCGGGCCAGCTCGTACTGGATCTGCTCCTCACCGCCCATGAACGTCATGAACCCGCCCGGCGTCGCCAGCGCGAACACGGCCGTCAGCGCGACGGTGGCGTCCGTGCCGAAGCGCTCCCGCCGCCACTGCCGTCCCGGCAGGCGCCACCAGATCGAGTCGTGCGAGTCGACGTGGTGGATGATGCCCGCACCGGGCGGCAGTGCCCGATCGCGCTCAGCCAGCCAGCGGCCGAGGTCGTAGGCGTCGCGGACGAGCCGCCACGGGCGCTGAGGATTGGCCGCGTCGGCCAAGAGCGACTCGACCAGCCAGTGCTCGTCGTAGTTGTAGGTCGCGTCCACAGCGCCGCGGAAGAGCGCGCCGGTCGGCTCGGTGTAGACGATGGCATCGGGCCGCACGCCGCGCAGGCGCGTGCGCAGCTCTTCGAGCAACGGCAGCGAAGCCATCGCGCCATAGCTCGCCCGCTGCGGGCGGTCCCGGGCCCAGGTCGCGTAGTTGTTGTAGGACGGGGCGTCGACGCGGAAGCCGTCGATGTCCAAGCGGGCGACGATGTCCAGGCACGCGTCGAGGAAATAGGCCTGCCAGGAGGGCGACGCGATGTCGAAGGCCTTCGTGTAGCGGCGGGTGATCGCATCGGCCGAGTCCCGCATGAACCACTCGGGGCGCTCGTCGGCCAGCGGCGCGCGCGGCGGCGAGCCCGCGCTCCAGTACGGCGCGTACTCGACGATGTGGCGGCTCCACGCGACGTCCTCAGCCGTGTCGAGCAGGTACTCGATCGTGCCGTCGCTGAGGCGGTCGGCATACGGCCCCGCGTGAACGCCCGCGAGCGTGTCGGCCATGACCTCCTGGTCGATCAGGCCGTGCAAGATGATGTCGACGATCACCCGCATGCCGCGGCGATGGCACTCCGCCACCAACTCGCGCAACTGCTTCTCGTCGCCGTAGGTGGTGGTGATGTCGGCGTAGTCGTGGACGTTGTAACTCGGGTACGGATGGCGCGGCATCAACTGAACCGTGTCGAAGCCCAAGGACTGCAGCCGATCGAGGTCGGCGCGCAGGTCGGCGACCGTGGGGTAGCGCTCATAGCGCGCGCCGTCGGCGAACACGGAGAAGCCGATGTGCGCCTCGTAGACGTGCGCGGCGGTCAGCCACTCGGGCCGGTCGGCGGGCGCCGCGATGCCGAGCCGCCCGTACCACGCCGGCAGCTGGTCGCAGACGACATCCCAACTCGTCGGTTGGACGTCGAGCCAGACCGACTCCCAGCGCAGCCCCACCTGATCGTCCATCCACCCGGCGAGGTTCGTCGCCAACGTCAGCGCGACGCCGTCGCCGGAGCGCTCGAGCCGACCGCCGCCGAGCTCGGTCCGACACAGCGGCCAGAGCGCGACGGTGGCGCCGCCATCGCGGGCGCTCAGCGCGACGATCCCGGGCGAGCCGAACGTGTCGGCTGCGCTGAAGATCCGCAGTGGCGTGTCGACCGCCGCGACGTCGATCCCAGGCCGCAGCTGGTTGCCCGGCGCGTGGATCGCCCACTCGCCGGCGCTCTCAAGACCGATGGAGACGCGCAGGGTCGCGTCGCGCAACGGCACGGGCTCGTCGCTCGCGGCACGGCGCAACGTGAAGCCAACGGCGACGTGTGGGGGCCGATCGTGCAAGTCATAGGTGAACTCGACCTCCCATCGGTCCTCGCGCGCCACCACAGTTACACGCGAGCACGCACCACGATCTTCGACCCGCGTGGACACCAGCCGCAGGCCGTCGAGCCACGCCCGTCGCGCGCCCGGGTACTCCAGCCCGCCGATGGGCCGGGTCGTCTCCTCCCCACCCCACACGACCTCAAGCCCCAGCCCGAGCGGGATGGAGGGGGCGGCGGGATCACGAGGCACGAGTGCGATCGGCAGGCCGGTGGTCGCATCGAGCCGCAGGCCGACGGGGCTGTCGGCGCCGAGCACGTCGAGGTCGCGGTTGTGCTGGTTGTCGGTGAGGTTGGTCATCAGGCGGCGAGGAGGGTCGGGCGACCGGTGTACCGGGCGACGGCGTCGGCGTCCAGCTCGACGCCGAGGCCAGGTCGGTCAGGGATGGTGAGCAGGCCGTCGTCATCGAGCACGAACGCCGGTCCGGCGAGTTCGTCGATGTACGGCGAGCCGGTCTTGAACTCCACCAGCTCGGTGTGGGGCAGCGCGCTGGCGAGTTGCAGGTCGGCGGCAAGACCTACGGCGGTGTTCCAGCCATGGCCGACGAAGGCGACGCCGTGGTCCTGCGCGGCCCAGGCGATGCGCCGCTGCTCGCTGAGGCCGCCGACCTTCGTCACGTCGGGCTGGACGATGTCGAAGCCGTGACCGGCGAGCCAGGGCAGGAACGTCTGCCGGCGCGTAAAGGTCTCTCCACCGGCGATCGGGACGGGCGATCGCCGGCGAAGCTCGCGGAAGTCGTCGAGGGCGTCGGGGCGCAGCGGCTCTTCGAACCATGCGACGCCGTAGTCGGCGAGCATGTCGGCCGTGCGCAGCGCCCACCTGTAGCCGTTGGGCCAGAAGCCATCGCTGGCGCCGGCGTCGACCATGAGCGCGGCGTCATCTCCGATCGCGTGCCGTGCCGCGCGCACGATGGCCTCGTCATCGGCGGCCGACTGGCGCCCGAACGCGCCCCAGCCGATCTTGAACGCGCGAAAGCCCTCGTCGACGAGCGCGAGCAGCTTCTCGGCCATCGGCTCCGGGGCCTCCATGAGCAGCGAGGCATACGGCTTGACGCGCGTGCGGTAGGTGCCGCCCAGAAGGCGGCCGACGGGTTGGCCGACAACGCGGCCCAGGATGTCCCACAGCGCGAGGTCGATGCCGGAGATGGCGTGCGTCAGGGCGCCGCCGCGGCCGAGCCAGAACGTGTGCTGGTGCAGGCGCTCGGCGACCCGCTCGGGCTCGAGGGCGTGCTCCCCGACACACAGCGGGGCGAGCACCTCCAGCGCGGCCCGGACCAGCCCCTCGCTGGAGTACACGCTGCCGACGCCCACAACGCCCTCGCTCGTGTGCACCACGACGAGCGTGTGCAGGACATCGTCGGGCCGGCTGTCGACGGTCCAGCCTCCGAGCGGCGTCGCTCCTCGCAACCCGGCCGCCTCGATGCGCGTGATCTCCATGGCGGCGATCCTAGCAGTTGTCGACAATCGATTTGAAGGAAGGAAGCCCTCGGAAACCGCTCATGTAAACGTCAACGTTCAATGCACAGCAAAAAAAAGACGCGGCCATGAGGTGACGGTCGACACCTTGAGCTCCGAGAGGATCGTGGCGAGCTCCGGCGAGGTCTCGAAGCGAGCGTTGTCGACCGTCTGATGGTGCCGGCCCGCTCCGAGCCCGACGGCGAGCGCTTGCACGAACATGGTGTTCATCCCTTCATTGACGCCGGCCCGTCCGGGGCCGGCGCGTAAAGATCGCCCGGCGGCGCCGGGCGAGGTCGAGCCCGGGCCGGCGGCCCGGGCTCGACGGGTCACACCGCGTGGAGCGGTCGACCGACGACGATCGACACCCAGTGGCGACCGTCCAGGAGCTTGCCGACGCTGGCGACGTCGGCCTCTTCAGCGAGGACGTGGTGCAGGCCGGGATGCAACGCGGCGAGGAGCAGGTGCGTTGCGGCGCGCTTCCCGCGGGGCCGCTGGCCACGCCGCGCGGCGTTGGCCAGCACCTGCGCCACCGAGAGCACGTCCGGCCACGATTCCGGCGCTCTGCCGTGGTCGACCAGCCACGTCCTCTTCGGATGCAGCGACGACATCTGCAGCCCCGCCATCTCCTCCGCCGCGTCGCGGGCACGGTCGAGGAACACACCCATGACGACGAGGTCCCAGTGGTGCATCTTCGCGGCCGCAGTGAGGACGCTCATACCGGGGTTGCCGGTGTTCCAGGCCAGCCACCGATCCAGCGCTGAGACCGGCTCCGGGATGTTGAGAAGCTTGCCGGTCCGCACGAAGCCACCGCCGGCGACGAGGACATTGACGCCAGGCCCTTGGTCCGGGGTCGTCATGGCGCTCACACCCACCTGCCCCAGGGACGCCCCACGATCACGGCCCACTCCAGGCCTTCGTCGAGCTGGCCGCTCGCCAGGACGTGCGCACCGTCCTGCAGGTGGCCGTCGAGCCCCGAGCAGCGGGCGACGACGAGCGTGCCCTTGCCCTTGTGTCGCCGGTTGCTCCTCGTGACTGCGGCGGCAAGCGCCGTGAGCAGCCACGGCGTGCCGGTGGCGCCGCCGCGCGGCGCGAGCGCCCGGGCGGCGTCGCGGATGAGCAGATTCAGGAGCCCCTGCGAGCGCAGACCCAGCTCGACCTCTGCCGCCGCCCGGATCTCGTCCAGGTGGTCGCCCGCGAAGAGCACGTCGCCGTCACCCAGGTTCGCCGCCAGCGCGACGATCGCGTCCTCCGGGCGACCAGCGGCGACGCACTGCGCGATCGTCTCCTTGCTCACAGCGCCCGCCAGCAAGCGGATCTCACGACTGATGATCAAGACGTTGCCTTCCATGGTCAACTGCCTTCCTGCTGTGGCGCCGGCCCTTCCTGATGGGCACGGCGCTCGGAGTCCTCCCCGCGTTGCGAAGCTTGAGGGCTTCGTTAGCGCATCCGCTGACCGGTCCGCGCGCAGCGCAGACCGCGGCGATGGTGTCGCCGTTTTTGCGGTCTCGCTCGGTTGCGCCGGCCGCGCTGTCGTTCGTGCGGCGCCTCGACGGACGAGGCGCACGGGCCGGAGTTGCGGTACTGCGGAGAAGGGCGCTCACATTAGCCGCGCGCGGGCACGGGCGTGATGCACGCCGGCGATCGCCGTGAACGACAGCGCTCCGGCCTCGCCCAGGCGCGCGCCGGGGGAGATGCGAGGCGCCCCCTCCGGGCGTCCCGCTCGAAGCTCGATTTCTCCCCGTGGGCTGACGGCCAGGCGTGGCGATTCGTCAAGGGCGAGGACTACCACAGCTCCACCGAGACCTTCCGCTACAACATCCGGCGCTGGGCCAAGGCCAACGGCTACGAGGTCGAGCTGCGCCCATACCCGACGCTGGATCGCGACGGCAACGAGATCCCGCTAGCCAAGACCGACGCCATGGCCGTCGGCGTGCGCTTGATGCGCGCCGGCGCCGGCCTAGCACCCGGAACGCGTCCCTGAAGGAAAGCCGGCCCGGGCAATCTGTGAGGATCGCCCGGGCCCAATGCGGGGCCAGGCGCATCATGCATCGGGTGTGAGTAGTGCGGGCGACGGAGGCTACGACTCAGCCCGCGGGCATGACGACTGCCCAGAGACATCGCCGGGCAATTCCGTGGCATTAGGCCCGGACCTCACACAGCACCCGTTCCCTCAACCTCCGGTCGAGTTGACCGGCACATTCCCGGTCAACTCGACCACGGCGTCACGCGACGTCACCAATACCGCGCACGCCGCGGGTGGGCCCGTTGAGCGCGACGCGCTCGCGCCAGACAGGCCCACCTCACTCCGAAGCGCCTCCGCCAGGCCGGGTGGGCCCGTTTGGCGCGGCCACGTCGCGCTCAAGGGGCCCACCCCTCCCAGACCCTTCGTGCCGCCCTCCCCAGCACCGGCGGACGACGAACCAACGCCAAGCACAACCAACCCCGCTTCACTCCCCTCGGTGCCGACAGACCAGGTCCGGCGGGCGGGACGGTCTCAGCGCCCCACGACGACAGTCTTGGGCGCTCCGCTACCCGCGCCCCGCCGACTCTGCGTCATCGACGAGCAAGGTGGGCCCATTGAGGGCGTCCCAAAAAAGAGCCGGCCCGGCGATCCTCACGGATCGCCGGGCCGAATGCGGGGCCGGGCGCATCATGCGCCCAGGCTATGGAATGCCGCCGACGAGAGGGATGGGGTCGACGGCAGGCACCAACTACGGTACTTCGGAACCGCCGCCGGTCCAACGCGCTTGGCCGCACTGAACAGCCAAGAACTTCGATTGCTTGCCGAGACCGCGTCAGCCGGCGAGGTTCAGCAGGTGCTCGGTCAGGGCTCGTGCGCCGTCGGCCTCCACCACGACCGTGACCCCGAGGCGCACCTCGAGTCCTTCGACGCGCGCCGCGGGCCGCAGGACGATGACCATGTCCTCGTCGAGCGCCTCGGCACGGTCCGGCGCCAGCCAGGGCGACTCCGCCGCCGCCGTGCCGACGCCATGGCCCGTGTCACGCGCCGCTTCAACGCCGGCACGGGTCAGCTCGGCGCGCATCGCCGCGTCGACGTCGCCGGCCGCGACGCCCGGCCGGATCGCGGCGAGGCCTGCTTCAAGCGCCGTTCGGGCGACCTCGTGCGCACGACGCAGCGCCGCGGACGGGACCCCGTAGGTGAACGTCGCCACCGCCTCGGCCCAGTAGCCGTTGCTGCGCACCCCGACGTCGAGCACGATCGGCGCGCCCTGCAGGATCGGAGCAGGCGGCGGCCCGCAAGTCGACGTCGCCCGCGCGGCCACCGCGAGCTCAGTCACCACCAGCCCGTCGGCGGCGGGTCCAATCGCGTCGCGCGCCGCGTGGGTGATCACGCTCTCGCTTACACCCTCGGTGAGCGCGGCGCGCCCCGCAACGTGTCCGACTGCCGCAAGCCGAGCGGCCTCCGCGATCAGGTCGATCTCGTAGCGCTCCTTGCGCATCCGGGCCGCCGCCAGCGCAGGGGCCGCGTCGACCACAGTGAAGCTCTGCCCGAGGCTCGGGGTGTCGGCCGCCAGCGCGACGTCACGCTCGAAGCCGATCTGTGAGAGCACCGCGTCGAGCTCCTGCGGCTCGCACGCGATCCCGTCGCCATCGCTGACGACCACGATCTTGCCGGCCGGCGATTGGATGCCGAGCCAGCGCACGGACGGCACCTGCGTGAGCACCGCGGCGCCGGCACCGGCCTCGCGCGCGATGTCGGTGACGGTGCGCAGCCGATGGGCGGGCATGCGGCCCGCCGGCAGCGGGCGGGACTGCGAGAGCGTCGACAAAGACGTCGTCATGAGCTTCGACCTCGTGATGGTGTTGGGGAGGGGTCACCATCGCGTCAGGGCGGCCATTGGGGAGGGGCCAACCCCCGGCGACGATTTGAGTGGTCTGTTGAGATGACAACATTCCATCTACCGACATAATTGTCAACTCTTCATCGCCGGTGACGCGCTAGGCGTGCCGGAACCGCGGCGAGACCGAGTGCGCGATCTCGATGAAGCGCCGCGCCGCCTCGCTCGGCTCGCGCTCACGGTGCCAGACAAGCCAGATCTTGCGCGTCGGCAAGCCGGACATCTCGACAATTGTCGTACCCGCGTACAGCGGGTCAACCGTCAGGTACGGCACGATCGCGATGCCCAGGCCTTCCGCGACGAGCGACTGGACCGTCGGCATCATGTTGCAGCGAAACGAGAACCGCAGCGCCACGTCGTGGCCGCGCATCGCGGTCAGCATCTCGGTCTGCGCGCGCGAGTCGTCGAAGCCGACGAGCGGCAGGTCGGCGAGGTCGGCCGGCGCGACCGGCTCGTCGCGCCGGGCGAGCTCGTGGTCGTTGGAGACCAGCAGCACGAACGGGTCCTCCATGAGCTCGACGCCCTGGAACGGGCCTTCCACACCCGGCAGCTCGCAAAACGCGAGGTCGATCTCGCCACGTTCCAACAAGGGGAACAACGGCGTGTCGCTCGACGTCTCGGTCGGCACGACCTCGAAGTTCGGGCAGCCGCGAACGAACACCGGCATCAACCGCGGCAGCAGGTTGTTGGCGACGCTCTGGAACACCCCAACGCGCAGCGTCCCTGCCTGTCCCCGAGCGAGCGCGTTCAGCTTGCCTTGGGCGGCACGGAACTGCGCGAGGATCGCGTGGGCGTGCTGGAGCATCACCTCGCCCGCCTCGGTCAGATCGACCTGCGCGGTCCCACGCGCGCGCTCGACCAGGCGCGCGTCGACAATCCGCTCCATCGTCGCGAGCTGGTGGCTCACCGCCGACTGCACGTAGCCGAGGCTCGTGGCGGCGTCGCGAAACGAGCGCTCGCGCGCGAGCGCCTCGAGCGCCGCGAGATGGCGCATCTCGAGGCCGAGCGGCCGCGCCGGCACCGGCTCGACCCGATCTTCGGACCACGCCGTAGTCGCGTCGACCCAGCGCTCCGACGTGTTGGCAGGCAGGTGGCTCGCGGTCGGCCGCGAGCCCTCCGGAATCGTCATGCGATCTCCTCGAACGCGGCTTCGGGTACCGCACCGGCCCGTTGCTGCTCCATACGCTGGCACTGCGCCTCGACGGCGCCCAGCAGCATCCGGATCTCGCAATCGCGCAGCCGCTCGCTGTGCCAGTACAGCGCGATCCGCCGCGACGGGAGCACCCCAGCCAGGGAGATCGCGACGACGCGCGGGTCGTCGACGTTGGCCGACAGTTGGGGGACGAGCGCCGCCCCGAGGCCCTCGGCGACAAGCGACTGCACGCCGGAGTTCAGCTCCGCGCGGTAGACGTATTGCGGCTCGGCACCGGCGGTGCGCAGGTAGTCGTTGATCAACCGCTGCATCGGCCACGAGCCAGCGATGAGCGGCAGCGCGGCAATCTCGGCCAGCGTCGGCTGTCGGTCCAGGTCCGCCAGCTCCGAGGCCGCCGGCAACAACAGCATGCACGGATCGTGCATCAGCTCCTGGAAAGCGAACGGTCCAGGCTCCAGCGGGAGGTCAGCGAACGCGACATCGAGGCGCCCGTCGGCGACCATCGGGAAGAACTGCGGCCAGTCGGGGTCCTCGTACAGGAGCACCGACGCCTCGGGCGCCACACGCGCGAAGCACTTCAGCGCGCTGGGCAGGATGCGGCTGGCGACGCTCTCATACGCGCCGACCCGCAACACCGGCGCGGCGGCGTTCGCCACGCTGCGCAAGTCTGCCATCGCGGCGTCGAGCTGCGCGAGCATCTGGCCGGCATGCGCGCGCAGGAGCTTGCCCGCCTCGGTCAGCCGTACCCGCCCCGGCCCGCGCGTCCGCTCGACCAACTCGATTCCGACGAGCCGCTCGAGCTGTGCGACCCGATGGCTGACCGCCGACTGCGCGATCGCCAGGCGCGCCGCCGCGCCCCGAAACGAGCCCGTGTCATCCACGGCGGCGAGCGCCGCGAGATGTCGCGGCTCAACGCCGAGTTGGCTGTCCATGCTCTCCACGAGAGCATCCCCCGACTCCTGCCCCATCGAAATCCCCCTCCGTGCCTACCTTGATGCCCGCATTCGCATGCGCCCGACTCCGCTGTGGTCGACCGCAACGCGCAGGGTCCTCCATCATTGCCCCAAGTGCAAATCGAGCCTGCCGTGCACCGCTGTGCTCGGCTTCGATCTATGGGCCTCCGATCGGCAGCGCTCCGCGGCGTGATCGCAATCGTCGATCGGCCGGCGCCTCCAGCGCGGCAGACTCGCTCACATGCTGAAGCTGTCCTCTTTTCGCCTCGTCCTCGCGGCGGTCGTCACGCTCGCCGTGCTGGCCGGCCGAGCGCCTGACAGCCGCGCGGGCGAGTACCTGGTGTCGACCTGCCAGACGTCGGCCGGTACGCCGGCCTCCGCCGCCGACTGGTCGCTGACCGCCCACGATCCGTCCATCGATGAGCGCAGCGACGACTGCGCACGCGGCGGGCCGCTCACGCTCAACATGCACGCCAAGACCCACTCCTCCGCCGACTACATGCGGATGGCCTTCACCGCGCCGGCGGGCACGACGATCCAGGACTACGTGCTGTGGCGCAGCGTCCAGCTCGGCGACACGTACAACTACCGCTACTGGGAGATCACGGCCGGCGGCAAGCTGTCGGACTGCGGGACCAACGCGGCGCTGTGCAACGAGCGCGACCGCTGCCATACGAGCGAAGGGTGCCTCGCCAAGGGGGTCGAAGGCGACCCGCTCTTCAGCGAGAACAAGGTGACGAGCTGGCAGTGGCATGGGCTGTCGAGCGTGGTCCTGTCGCTGACCTGCGGCGCGTCCGGATCATGCCCCGGCAACGCCCCAGGGGGGATCGTCAAGCTGCACCGCGCCGACTTCCGACTCACCGACGCCACAGCGCCGACCTTCTCCGGCGCGCCCACCGGCCCCCTGGCGCAGGCCGGCGGGACCGTCGCGGGCGTCGCCGCGGCGACGCTTCCGGTGAGCGACGTCGGCGGCGGGCTCCTGGAGGCGACGCTCAACGTGGACGGCCAGCGCGTAGCCGGCGGGCCCATCGACGCCAACGGCGGCGCGTGCCGTGCGCCTTACACACGCGCGGTGCCATGCAAGCTGCAGGCGTCGCCCACGCTTTCGTTCGACACGCGCAAGGTGGCCGACGGCACGCACGACGTCCAGCTCGTCGTCACCGATGTCGCCGGCAACACGACCACGTTCCCCGCGGCCGGCCAGCCGCCGCTGAAGGTGCGCGTCGCCAACGCCGCAGCGGGTCCGACGCGCACCCCGGAGGCCGGCACGCCGCCGGCGAGCTGCGTGAGGACGCCGTCCACGGACGCCGAGCGCCTGACCGCGGCCGCCAGGTGGATCGCGGCACGCGGGCGCGGGCGCCGCGTGCTGACCACGAAGTTCGGCCGGCGCGTCACGATCCTGGGGCGACTGACGACGCGCTCGGGAAGCCCAGTCGCCGGCGCGGACCTGTGCGTGCTCGTGCAGACCGAGAAGGCCGGCGCCCACTCGGCGTTCAACGGAATGACCAAGACCGACTCGGACGGCCGCTACCGCGTCGACGTGCCGGCCGGCCCGTCGCGGACGATCCGCATCGTACGCCGCACCGGCGACGCGTCGGTCACCACGGCGGTGGTCATCCGAGTCCGCGCGCCGGTCACGGCGCGCGCACGCCGGCGGGCATCGGGCAGGACGTCGCGCGCCATCACGCTGCGTGACGGCACGCCGATGCGGATTGTCGGACGCATCGGCGGCGAGCCGCGCGCAGGTGTGCTGGTCAACATCCAGGCCCGCGACGGCCGGCGCTGGCGCGCATTCGACGACGTGCGCACGCGCGCGGACGGCACGTTCTCGTTCCGCTACACCTTCAAGCGGGGAAGCGGCGTGCGCCATTTCTCGGTCCGCGCCCGCGTGGCGCGGCAGTCCAGCTACCCGTTCGCCACCGGCGTCTCGCCGGTCGTCCGGGTCACCGTGAAGGGCTGACGGCGGGTCAGGCCGTCCGACGGGCCAAAGCCCGGGAGCGCTAGCTCCCGGGCTTCGACGTCGTCCATCAGCAGGGGCGACCCCAACGGACCAGGTTGTACACCTGGGCCGCGAACGCGCCTTCGAGGTCCCAGCCGCGGATCGGACGCCCGTGACGGTCGTTGATCCACGCTATGGCGCCGACATCCTCTAGGGCCGGCACGATGTCGCTCGCCTTCACGGTGTCCTGCGGCTCGGAGCTGACGCAGAACGTCAACTCGAACTGCCGCCGCCAGAACCCGCCTGCGATCGTCACGAACCAGTTCGTGTCGTGCAGGCCATTCGAGCCTTCCGGCCGGGGCCGGAGATGCTCGAACCCGCAGTACGACGCCTGCCGGAGCTCCTTGACCAGCCGGACGGGGCTGTCGCTCCACCCGATCGGGTTGACGAGGCGGCCGGAGAGCGGCGCGGTGGCGTGCGCGCGGGGGCTCGGACGCGTGCCCTCCACGCGTCCCCACCAGAGCAGATGCACGCTGAGAGCGTGCGTGTTTGATCGTGTCGCACATGGCAACGGATAGGGACACCGACCGTATCCGTCCCGCTGCGCGCCCCGATGCGCAATGGCGATCAACTGCCACGCTCGAGGCGACCAGAAGGTCGCCTCGAGACGCGGACAGGTTGATCAGTGCTCGAAGCCGTCGTACCCCGGGCCGGCCGCACGCGGCGGCAGGTCGAAGTCAGACGCCCTGAGGTAGGACAGATCGTATCGCCACTCGTCCATGAGCTCCTCCTCGGCCAACTGGGCTGCGCCGGGCTTCGCCTGCATGGCGTTAGCCACGCCGACGAAACAACGACGCACACCGATGACCATCTTCCACACCGCCAGCGGCAGCGAGATGAGTGCCACCCACCAGATGGTGGCGACGAACCAGTTGAGCGCACCGAGCGCGGACCACGTCTCAACGACGCCATAGCGCATCGGCGTCCATACGTACATGCCGATGATGACGACCAGAACGGTCGGCACCAAGGCCAGGTGCGCGACGTGAGGCCGCTTCGTAGCGCGCTTCCTGGAGCGGCCGAACACGACAAACAAGATCGCGAAGAGGCCGAACGTCCAAACGCTGATCATCAGGATCGATCCCGCCAGGAGGCGTTGTACCACCAGCGGGTCTGCGATCATGGTGTTGTTCATCTGCTTGCCCTTCCCTGAGCATTTCGCACGGCAGTCGTTGCCGGGCAGACGAGCATGGGGCGACAAGCCGTCGTCCCACGTACTAGGCATCGCCGAGGAGGACCGCATACCCGCGGATCCCACCGTGGCTCCTGCCATCCCGAGTCCACCAACGGTCAAGACCGAGGCAGCATGGAGAGGTGAGGCAGGCGAGGTCGACCACAGGCGATTGGACGCTCAACAAGCAAGCGCCTATGAGAACAGCACCGCTGCCCGCCGATGTGCCCGAAGGCGCGCTGGCGAACCACGGGCTGATTGGGTTGTTGAACCCCAAACGCTACGCCCCCACCCCCACCACCTAACGCGAGCTATCGATCAACTGCCACGTCCCGAGACGACCACGAATGGTCGCCCCGAGACGCAGACAGATTGATCAGTACTCAGAGCCGTCGTCCTCCGAGTCGGCCGCACGCGGCGGCCCGTCGACGCGACGGCGACGTACGCCGATGACAATCGTCACCACCGCCAGTGGCAGCGAAGCGAGGCTGATCCACCACATGGCGGCGAGGTACGGCTTGGAGCCCACGAGGGCGCCGAGCGCGGACCACATCTCAGCGAAGCCGTAGCGCACCGGCGTCCTCAGGTACTCGCCGATGATGACGGCGATGTAGAACGGCATCGCGACCAGGATCAGGACCTGGAACCCCTTCGGGCAGCGCTTCCAGGAGCCGCTGCGCACGAGGAAGAACACCGGGACGATGCTCAACGCCGCTACTACAGTGATCTGCGCGATCGAGTTCCCGAGGAGGCCCTGCACCGCCAGCCGGTCTGCGATTGCCGTGTTGTACACCATTCCGAGCCCACCAACGGTCAACACCGAGGCAGCAAGGAGAGGTGAGGCAGGCGAGGTCGACCACAAGCGATTGGACGCTCAACCAGCAAGCGCCTATTAAAGACAGCACCGCGGCCCGCCCGACGTGCCCGAAGGCCCACGGGACAAATCACGAGCTGATTGGGTTGATAGAACCCCAAACGCTACGCCCCCACCCCCAACCCACCAAACGCGAGCTATCGATCAACACCCACGGTCGCCGGCGCAACGTCGACCAGGTAGCGGCGTGGCCGGTTGGGGTCGACATAGACGTCGATGGGCGATGGCGGCGGGTCGGAGGGCTCGTCCCAGAGAGCCTCGCTGCGCACCGTGCGGGGCTCACCGGTGACCGGGTCGTCGATGTCGACCTCGATCCGCCAGGGATGCTCGCCGTTCCAGGTCATCTCGTAGTCGACGACGACGCGCGCGTCGCGGCCCTGCGTGCGCCGGCCGTCGCGGCGCAGCGCCTCGGCCGCACGCCGGCTCAGCGGCGCGAACCAACGCATGGCGAACAGCAGAACGAGGCATACGGCCGCGATGGCGCCCGTGACGATGACCACCAGCCACGTCGACCAGAAGCCCGTCAGGTCCGCGTCGCCGGGATCGTCGACGCGGTAGCGGACGCCGACCGTGTCGCCGACCGCGTGCGACGGCGGACTCGTGCCGACGCTCGCCGTGAACTCGTGCCACCGCCCCGCCGCGTCGCGGAACCGGACCACGGGGTAGGTCACGGCGCTGCCGCCCCTCCAACTTCCGCTTGCCGACATGCCGCGATCCAGCCCGACGACGGTCCCGTCGACGCGCTCGCTGTTGGCCAAGAACGACACGCGCGACACCGCCGCGCCGACGGCCACGAGCGTCAAGACGACGACGGCCGCCCCCAGCGCCCAGCTGACCACGGCGAGCAGTCGCCGACCCCCGTCGCCGCGCTTGAGCATCAGCCCGGCGCGTGCACGACGTAGGTCCGGGCCGCCACGTCGCCCAGCCGCTGCCGGCGGTCGCCGGTGGCCACCGCGGTGATGAACCCGACCAGGTAGAACACCGGCAACACGTCGACCACCCGCAGGACGGTGCGCACCGCCACGGACGCCGCGTTCAGCGGCCCGCCCTCGCGCACGACGCGCAGCCCGAGCAGCGCCTTGCCGAGCGTGCGGCCCGTGCACAGCTCGCTCACGAAGTAGTACAAGAACGCCAGCGCGAACCACAGCACGGCGGGCGCGCCGGTCAGTTCGAGCGTCGCGCTGCCGTCCGCGGCCTCCGCGTCGCCGAGCGTGAGCCCGAGCACAACGAAGACCGCACCCAGCACCAAGACGTCGGCGGTCGCGGCCGCCGACCGGCGCCGCAGTGACGCGTGCACGTTCATGTTCCTCACGTCGCTCATCGCAGCACGTACTCCACCGCGCCCGCGTTGTCGGTCGCGCGCACCACGACCGCGCGCGCGCCGCCGTTCGCGCCGCTCACCGGGCAGTCGAACTGCGCACCAGCCCGCAGCTCCGCGAGATCCGGGCAGCGCACCGCCACCTGGTCGCCGAGCCTACCTTGCAACTGGCGAACGATGTCGGCCTCGACTTCGCGCCGGTGCATCAAGAGCTTGTTGCTCACGTGGATGCCGCCGCGGTCGTTGGTCTGGCGCACGTTCATCCGCGCGCGCGACCCGTCGCGCCCCGTCACCGCGCAGCTGATGACGCTGCCCTTGCGGACAGGGATCGACTTCGGGCAGTCGACCGACTTGACCTCGGCGCCGACCTGCTCGGTCAGCACCTCTCGAATCTTCGACTCGACCTTGGCCACCCTGACCGTCTTCTCGCCGGTGGTGGCCTCTACCGTGCCACAGCCTGCGGCAGCGAGCGGCGCGAAGGCGATCAGCGCGACAACGCCGATTCGCCTGGTGGGTCTCTTGTTGTTCATGATCGCATCAAACCCGAACCGACCCACCAACCTAATGCCCTTCACGTGATGCCCCGATCGCGATCGTCGATCCGCCCGCCTCCGACGCGCTCAGAAGCCGCCCCGGGACGAGCACCTCGTTGAGCACCGCGACGCGTCGACCGCCGAGCGCGATCGCGTACTCGCGCCAGGCCACGGTGTCTGCCGGTGCGACCTCGAGCGTCGCGGCAGTCTCCCCCGCCGGCCCCAGGCCGGCCCGCAGCAGCGTGCGGTGCGTCTCGACGCCGTGGCGGTCGATGATCCGCCCGATCGAGGAGCCGTCGCGCGCCAGCTCATCCCGCATCCACGCCGGCAGGCGATCGATGGCGATCAGCGTGTCCGCCGTGACCCAAGGGCGGCGACTTGCCGCGCCTCGCAGCACCACCTGACGGACCGCGACACGACCGCCGACGGGGTCGAGCTCGTGCGCGTCCGGCCGCCACCAGCGGCCGACCAGCGCCACGAGCGCGTCATAGGACTCCGGCCCCGCCGTCCGCAGCACGCTCGTGCGCACCGGCTCGCCCGTGGCCGACTCGATCAGCGTCGTCACCGTGCCGTTGCCGGCCAGCAGCGTGCGATCGAGCCAGTCGAGCCCGTCCGGCACGGCAACCGTTGCGGCCGTGCGTGGCGTGCTTGCGGCCAGGGCGCTCATGACCTCGCCACCTCGGCCAGCGCCGGCTCGCCCACGCCGCCGCGCCGCCTTCGCCCTGGCGTGCGTTCCAACACGTGCAACAACGGCCCGGTCATCAGCGTCGTGGCCAGCGCCACCATCATCAACACGCTGAACAGCGCTGGGTCGAGGATGCCCTCCGAGCGCCCGACCTCGAGGACGACCAGCTCCATCAGGCCGCGCGTGTTGAGCAGGACCGCGACCATCGTTGCCTCACGGCGCGAGGAGCCGGTCAACAATGCGGGGACCCCGGCGCCGAGCAGCTTCCCGCCGCACGCGCACGCCATGATCAACGCCAGCTCGCCGAGGCCGCCGACGCCGATCGCGCGCAGATCGACGTGCAGCCCCGGCCCGAGAAAGTAGATCGGCAACAGGATCGTGGTCGTCGCGGGCATCACGGCCTCGGCGAAGCCCTTGGACGCGCGCGCTCGCTGCTCGCGAGGGATCGCGGCGCCGAGCAGGAACGCG
This sequence comes from uncultured Conexibacteraceae bacterium, assembly GCA_963829185.1. GTDB lineage: Bacteria > Actinomycetota > Thermoleophilia > Solirubrobacterales > Solirubrobacteraceae > Baekduia. The sequence goes on along the minus strand of CAWHID010000003.1, from coordinate 200,869 downwards.
CCCAGCACGCTGTGCAGCCCGATCAGCTGCGCCGCGCCGGCGCATGCGAACAGTGCGACGAGCAGCACGCCCGTGTCGCAGCGGCGTCGCAGAAGCGGCCGGACGACGATCGCCAGCACGGCCGCCAACACGACCGAGCCCACGACGATCTCTATGAGCTGGCTCGGCCCGTCGGCCGACATCGCCGCCAACGCGATCGCCAGCAGGAGCCAGCCGACGCCGTCCTGCACGGCGGCTGAGGCCGTCGCCAACTGCGCGGGCGCGGTGCGTTCCAGCCGGTGGTCGCGCACGATGCGCGCCAGCACGGGGAACGCGGTGACGCACAGCGCTGTCGCGACAAACAGCGAGAACGGCAGCCGCCCCACGACCTCGCCGCCCACGTGACGGTGCGCCTCATAGACAAGCGTCGCCACGGCGAGGCCGAGCACGAACGGGAGCCCCATCGCGCCGAGCGAGACCGCCACCGTCCGACGCTTCTGCTCGCGCACGGCCGAGAGGTCCAGCTCCAGCCCGACCACGAACATGAACAACACCAGGCCGATCGAGCCGGCCGCCGACAGCGCCTGCTGGACCGGGCCGGGGAACAGCAGCTCGCTCGCGCCCGGAATCGCGCCGACGAGTGACGGCCCGAGCACGAAGCCGGCGGTGATCTGCGCCAGCACGGTCGGCTGGCGCAGGCGTGTGAGCACGTGAGCCAACAGTTGGCCCACCCCGATCGCCAATGCGATCGCCAACAACAACCGGCCGACGGTCTCCTCGGGTGACATGGCTGGCGAACTGTGCCGACCACCGCCACGTCACCTGACGACGATCACCGATGAAGGACGCTTCGAACTCGAATTACCCGTCGGCATCCGACCCTCGATGATCGTCGCTCCTCACGTAGTCGACATATAGGAGTTGGTCCTCGATGGACGAAGTGCTGACGGATGTCGTGGTCGTCGGCGGCGGGCCCGGTGGCAGCACCACCGCCACGCTGCTGGCCAAGAGCGGCCATCGCGTCGTGCAGCTGGAGCGCGAGCACCACCCCCGCCACCAGATTGGCGAGTCGCTGCTGCCCGCAACCGTGCACGGCGTGTGCAAGCTGCTCGACGTCTTCGAGGACGTCGAGGCCGCCGGCTTCGTCCGCAAGCTCGGCGGGACATTCCGCTGGGGCCGCGGCGCCGAGCCGTTCACCTTCGCCTTTCACACGACGACGCTCAAGGACGCCGGGTACGCCTACCAGGTCGAGCGCGCCCGCTTCGACGAGATCCTGTTTCGCAACGCGGAACGCCACGGCGTCGACACGCGCGAGGGCGTCGAGGTGCTGGAGCCGATCGTCGAGGACGGTCGCGTGAGCGGCGTGCTCGCGCGCGGCGCCGACGGCGTGACGTTCGCGGTGCGGGCCGCGTTCGTCGTTGACGCCTCCGGGCACGGCAGCCGCCTCTCGCGCCACGTCGGGACGCGCGCGTACTCAGACTTCTTCCAGAACGTCGCCGTGTACGGCTACTTCCGGGATGCGGGCCGCCGGCCCGCGCCGTATGAGGGCAACATCGTCACGTCGGCCTTCAAGCACGGCTGGTGCTGGTTCATCCCGCTGTCGGACGGGATGACGAGCGTCGGCGCGGTCGTCGACCGGCGCCACGCCGCGCGCATCGGCGCCGACCGCGAGGGCACGTTGATGGACTTCGTCGGCGAGTGCCCGATCGTCGACGAGCTGCTCGCACCCGCGCAGCGGATCACCGACCACCCCTTCTACGGCGAAGTCCGCGTGCGCAAGGACTGGTCCTACATGACCGACAAGCTCACCGCCCCGGGCATCGTGCTTGTCGGCGACTCCGCGTGCTTCGTCGACCCGGTGTTCTCGTCAGGCGTGCACCTCGCCACCTATGGCGGCGTGCTCGCGGCGCGAACGATCGCGACCGCGCTCAGTGCCGAGATCGACGAGGCCCGCTGCTTGGACGAGTTCGAGCGCCGCTACCGCCGCGAGTTCGGCGTGTGGTACGAGTTCTTGTTGGGGTTCTTCGACATCGAGCAGGACTGGGACGACCACTTCTGGTCGGCGCGACGGCTCCTCAACACGACCGAGCGCGCGAACGAGGCCTTCATCAACCTCGTCGCCGGCGGCGGCAGCGCTGCCGGGGAGTTCTTCGCCGAGCGCGAAGGGCTCGGGCGCGAGTTCGCCAACATGATCCCGGCGGTCGCCGACGTCGGCGACGGCGCGCGCCCGGCCCAGCCCGATGCGATCCCCGAGACGCGTCTCAACGACGAGCGCGTCCGCGAGTCCCGCGCGCTCATCGCCGGCGCCGTGACCGCGCCGCTGTTCGAGGGCGGCCTCGTCCCGAGCGCGGACGGCCTGCGCTGGGCGGAGGAGGCGGCGGCTGCGGCTGGGTAGCACCCGCATCCAGCCACTCCGACGACACGCGGTCACCCTGGACGGCTTCGAGGAGATCGGTGCGCTCGGCGGCGCCTGCTGTCCACTTCGTGTAGCGCAATCAAGACAGTCCTGGTACCGTCCGCCCTCCTCCTCATGGGCGTCCAGACCTCCGCTACTCGAAGCAAAGCAAGCGTCGCCGACGCGGTGCGCCGGCGTGTGGAGCGTTCGTCCGGCCGCTTCTGGTGTGCTGATGACTTCAGCGGCTCACGCGCTGCAGTCTCGCGGGAGTTGTCGCGTCTGGCCCACGCTGGGGAGCTGCACCACATCCGTCGCGGGCTGTACTGGCGCGGCATCAAGACGATGCTTGGGATGACCAGCCCTAGCCCCGGCCAGCTCGTTACTGAGCTTGTCGGCCACAACGGCGTCGGACCCGCGGACTGGAGCGCCGCCTTGGCGTTGGGGCTGTCCACGCAGCATCCTCGCAACTCCATCATCGCTGTTCCCACCCGTCCGCCGGCCATTGCCGGACGCATCGAGTTCAAGGACCGCCGTGGCCGTGAAGGCCGCGCCGCCAACAAGCTCAACTGGCATGAGGTGGCGATGCTTGAGGTCTTGGCTGACTGGCCGCGCCTGATCGAGCTGCCTCGCGAAGAGGCGGTCATCCGGCTGGGGCAGTGGCTGCTGTCGGGCAAGGTCCGCCCGGCCAAACTCGCGAAGGCGGCCAAGGGCGAGCCAGCGGTGGTCCGCGCCAGCCTTCGTGGCTTGTTCACCGCGAACGGGCTGCAGGCCGAGGCCGAACGCATTCCCGACGCGCACACGCAAAGAGGGCGCGAGCACGCGCTCATCGTCGCCTGAGCCGGAGAGACCCGGCTCAGGCGAACGCGCCATCGGCATCATCGGCGGCATCAAGCCGCATGGCTTGCGAACCATCGGCACCCTGCTAGGCGACGTGCTCGCCACGGCACGGGGTGTGGACGTCGCTGCCTACGACGACCTCGCGCCGTTCAAGGTGCCAGTGCTCCACCCCGGCCGCACGCTGGTGGAGAAGGTCATGCACGTCCACACGCTATCGGTCCGCAACTTCGCCGCACCAAAGGCACTGCAAGGTCTGCGCGCGGCTCGGCACTTCTACGACATCTACTGCCTGCTCGGCCACGAAGAGAGCTGTGAGCTGTTGACCGACCGCGACACCTTCCAGATCGTTCTGACCGACGCCGAGGCCATTTCCACTCAGCACTTTCAGGGGGTGGAGCCGCGCCCGGCCGGCGGCTACGCCGCGTCCCAGGCGTTCGCCGACGCGGCACCACTCAAGGAGTTCTGGCAGAAGGAGTACGCCACCACGCTTGGCGGCTACTACTTCGGCGCGGGCGACCATCCCAGCTTCGATGAGGTCTGCGAGCGCGTCCGTGAGCAACGGGACCTGCTTTAGCGTTTCGTGCTGCGCGATAGGCAGGACGTGGGTCAGGCCGCGCTACTGCCACCCGAGCTCGCCTGATCCCGCCGGAAGACGTACACGGCGGACTCAAGCTCGGGCGGCAGCACCAGCCGGCTGAGCGCCGCGTCCTCAGCGAAGTCGAACCCGCCCTGTTGCCGGTAGTCATTCCAGTTGCCGGAAGCGGACTCGTGCCGGCTGGCGATGACGATGTAGAGCTGGACGCTGGGTGTCTTGAAGACCCAGCGTTCAAAGTCGTTGCCGGCGGGTGGCCAGGAGCAGATGACGGCCTCAGGCTGGCGGTCGCGCAGGGCCTGTCGCGCGTCTTCGGTGAGGACGTCGGTGTGCTCGCGGCGTGTCTGCTTCCAGCTGAAGTCGTCGGTCGCGGTGACGTCGGCGCCCGCTTGCCGCAGGAACCGCGCCAGCGCGCCGTCGCCGGCTGCGATCTCCAAACACGATCGGTCGCCGATCTCCTCGGCGAGACGGCTGATCAGCGACCGCGAGTAGAAGCAGTAGATGCCTTTCGGCTCGACCAAGGGCATCAGGTATCGCCGTTGCCAGATCAGCGGCCACGTCAGGCCAAACCAGAAGCGGCTGACCGGCTTGCGCTCCAGGCCTCGCCGAAACAGCAGCCGCTGTGCCAAGAAGCCGTTGATGATGTTGAAGCGGAGCTTGCCTTCGGTCACGCCGGTGGCCGCCGCGACGCTCATCTGTCGCAGCAGGCCCGCCGCGAGACGCTGGCGAACCTCAGCGGAGAGCAGCGCCTGCTCGGCGCTCTGCCCGGCCGTGTTGACCTTGGCCGGCCTGGCGACGGTCGACGCATAGCTCTTGATCGCCTCGATGTCGCCAGCGGCGATGACCTCGCCAAGCTCGGACTGAATCTGCTGCCACTCTTGGGGAAAGCGTGCGCGGATCTCGGCCAGCGGTGGGTCTGACCGAAGCCAGGCCCGCTCTTGCGCAGGGCGCCGTTGTTGCATGGCCATCATCATGTCCTAGCGTACGGCCAACTCGGTGAACAACAGCTTCTTGACGGGAATGCCAGCCCGTCTGGTGAGTTCCTGCCGCAGGCGACGCTGCACACGCTCGCGGCCGGCTCGACTGCGCAGGCGGCCGACGGGCTGGCGCGCCATCGTCTCGGAGATGATCGTGCGGATGGTCACCTCCTTCGGGCTGGCCACAGCACCGTCGGCAAGCGCGACCGCCTCCTGGCCGTCCCCGATCGCCCGTACTCGCTCAGCGGTTCTCGGGGCCAGCGTCAGCGCTACCTCGAACAGCGCCAGATGGTCGTCGGGAAGATCGATCAAGAAGCCGCCGGGCACGGTGTAGGCCTCATACGAGGCGGCCTGATGCGATGACGACGGTTGCCGGCCCAGCTCCGGCAGCGCGAACAGCCAGGCCAAGATGACCAGCAGCAGCGCGGGAAGGAGGACGAGCTTGGGCACGGCGAGAGGGGCAGAACGGCACCCCAGAAGATCGACCGGTGCGACGCAGGCTTGACGTCAACTGTGCCGCGTGCCGGGCGGGTCGTGGTGCGAGGCGTGGCTGGATGGGCTGCGCTCCGTGACGATCGCCACGTCGTGGCGAGTTTGACCCCGTTGCGACTCTTCGCGGCTGCTCGCGCGGGTCCGGGGCGTTTCGTGGTCAATAGTTCACCACCAGACGCCCCGGACCTTGCACCGGCCGTCGTCCCACACACGCAGAACGATCCGGGTCGATCTCACCCCGACAGCCGGGGCAAACCCGACCGCGACCACCACCACAACCAAATCGCCAGCTGCGCTGCGACGAGGCCCTCGCAGACAGGCCCACGTGCTCGCTCAGGTTCGAGTCAGCGGTCTATGTGTTCCGGCGGGTAATTCGAGTTCGCATTGTCCTTCATCGGTGATCGTCGTCAGGTGACGTGGCGGAAGTCGGCACAGTTCCGCAGCTATGTCGCATGCTCAACGAAGTGCTCGTGCCCGGGCGGCTGCGTGCCGCGTCGGGCAGAGCGACGATCGCGATCGGGGCGTGACGTGATGAGCGACCGGAGCGTGCACGCTTCGCTGCGGCGCCGGTCGGCGGCCGCAGCCATCGACATGTTGGTGTTGGGCGCGGTCTTCACCATGCTCGGATTCATGTTCGGCGATGCGGAGGCCGCGGACGGCAGTACGACGCTGGAGTTGATCAGCGTGCCCGGTGCGCTGTGGCTCGTGCTGGCGTTCTTGTACTACTTCGTGAGCGAGCTTCGCACGGGCCGCACGCTGGGCAAGGCGCTGCTCGGGCTGCGCGTCGTGCGCGACGGTGGGCCGCTGACCGCGGCCTCCGTCGCCGTGCGCACGGCCCTGCGGGTCATCGACGTACTTCCGGTGTGCTACCTCGTGGGGTTCGCGAACGCGCTGGCCACCGGCGACCGCCCGCAGCGGCTGGGCGACATGGCGGCGCGGACATACGTCGTCCGCGCGCCCTCGGGTGTTGATCGATAGCTCGCGTTTGGTAGTGGGGGTGTGGGCGTAGCGTTTGGGGTTCTATCAACCCAATCAGCTCGTGATCTGTCCCGTGGGCCTTCGGGCACTTCGGGCGGGCCGCGGTGCTGTTCTCGTAGGCGCTTGCTGGTTGAGCGTCCAATCGCCTGTGGTCGACCTCGCCTGCCTCACCTCTCCATGCTGCCTCGGTCTTGACCGTTGGTGGGCTCGGGATGGCAGGAGCCACGGTGGGATCCGCGGGTACGCGGTCATCCTCGGCGATGCCTCATGCGTGGGACGACGACTTGTCACCCACGCTCGTCAGCTCGGCAACGATTGCCGCGCAAAATGCTCACGGAGGAGCATGATGATGTACAACACGACGATCACGGACCCGCAGGTGCTGCACCGGGTCCTGCTGGATTCGATCGCGATGATCAGTCTCGGTCTGGCCGTGCTTCAGTGCGCGCTCAAGGCGGTCCTGCTGTCCGTGAGCGCGTACGGGTGGGAGTGCATTTCGCGGGGGCCGCGCTACGCGTACCTCGGCGCAGTCGTGCTCGCTCAGCTGTGGATCGCGGGCTGGCTCGCCTACACACCGTGGATGTACGGCGTCGCTGCGACGTGGTCCACGCTCGGCGCGATGTGGGCCACTGCCCCGTTAGCCGCCGTCTTCTGGTGGGCGGGGCTGGTCGCGCTCCCGGAGGGTGTAGTGCGCGTGCTGGTCATGACGCGACGCCGACCCCTGGGCGCGACGACGGGAGTGACCGTGCTAGCGCTCTGGCGGGAGGCTCTGTCGGACCGCCGACGGGCGTCTGACTTCGATCTGCCGCCGCGTGCGGCCGGTTCGCAGCAGGACGGCTCCGGGCACTGATCGACGCATCCGCGTCTCGGGGCGACCTTCGTGGTCGTCCCGGGCGTGGGTGTTGATCGATAGCTTGCGTTGGGTGGTGGGGGTGCGCGCGCGCCGCAGGCGTGCGTCGCCCGATCCGGGTTGCCTACCCCTCGCATGTAAGGGTCCAGACGCCCCGGACCACGAGGGCCGAGCGGTCCGGGCGTTCTCGACGTCTATATGACATTCGAACCGACCCGCATCCTCCTCGTCGCCAGACCCTCAGCGGGGTGGGCCCGTACACAGACGCATTCCGGCCGCAAACAGGCCCACCCAACCACGGCGCGCCGCGACCGACCGGAGTGGGCCCGCGCACGGACGCATACCGGCCGCAAACAGGCCCACCCAACCACGGCGCGCCGCGACCGACCGGAGTGGGCCCGCGCACGGACGCATACCGGCCGCAAACAGGCCCACCCAACCACGGCGCCGACGGACGACGGACCAACGCCAAGCACAACCGACCCCGCTCACTCCCCTCGGTGCCGACAGACCACGCCGGCACGACGACACCGTCTGAGCGGAACGCCAACGCAGACGCGCAACCCAAGCGCTCGCAACACACCAGGTCCGCCCCGCGACCAGCGCCCCACGACGGCAGTCTTGGGCGGTTCGCTCCCCATCCCAAGCCTGTAGGCATGCCCAGACGCCGCGAGTTGTTGAGGTGGTTGAGGTGGTTGAGTTGCAACGAAAGTCCAACGACGTGCAACGACTCTGCGAAATCCACCAAATCCGTCGGCCCCACCCGCTAGGCTCCGCCGCTCATCCAAACACAGCACCCCCGCGACCGCGTGAACGGCCCGGGGGCATGACCCAAGGAGTACGTACCTCCCATGAGTGCCCACCAGGGTAATTCAGCCTGCCGTATCAGCGTCGACCCCTCGACCGCCGACGTCCTCCGCATCGAGACCAAGAAGGTCCTGATGTTCAACCACGACCCCTTCGAGGACTTCCTCGACTACGTGCCCACCAAGCAGTTGGCGCTGGCGAACGTCTACCGCGACGCAACTGCCGTCATCGACGCACTCGGCTGGGACCCCGAGATGGTCCCGCACACCGACAGCGTCGAAGTCCCGCTCACCCGCGGCCACATCGACCACCTCCACGAACGCCGCTGCGACCTCCTGGCCACCAACCTCGACCTCCTCACCGACATCGGCGCCGACACCACCACCAACGCCGCCATCATGAGCGACATCCACGCCAACCGCCACAGCGTCGAAGCCCTCAACCGCATCTTCGACACCTACAGCAACACGATCACCACATAGCCCCTCGCACCTCCGTTGCGGGGGCCAGGCCCCCGCAACGGAACGCTGGCAGATGCGTCTCCTCCTCCCGACGCTCCGTAGGATGTGCCGGGATGCTCGCGCTCGCCCTCGCCGCCGCCCTCGCGCTCCTCACCGCCACCGCCGTAACGTGGATCACCAAGCGCCACGCAGCGCCCCAGGATTGGGAGACGGTGTCGGAGATCCTCTGGTGGACGATCGCCTGCACCTGGACCTACATCGCGTTCGGCGCCGCGTGGGAGGGCACGTGGGAGATCCCCGTGCCCGCAGCCGTAGGCCTCGTGCCGGGCGTCGCCGTGATTGCCTTCGGCCTTCAGCGATTCGCCGTCGCCACCGTGAGCCTTGGCCGGCCTCCTCGCCTTGACCGGATCGACACCGACACCCTCGCCCGCGCGCGAGCGACCCAGCTGACCGGGCTCGTCGCCGGCTTCGCCGGAGCGGCGCTCGCCGGCCGCTCCGCACTCGGGCTGCTGCTCGCCGCCCTCTTTGCCCTGATCGCCTACCTCTGGGTCACCCGGCTGGCACGGGCTGGCACACCAGACCAAGGCGCCGCAGCACCGGCGTTCCAGTAGGCGCGCAGGGCCGCTGGCAGCTCACTTGACCGTCAGCGTGCCCTCCATGCCGGCCTGCCGGTGCGACCCGACCGAGCAGTAGAACGAGTAGTTGCCGGGCTTGAGATCCGCGGTGACCGACGACGTCCCGCCCGCCTTCACGGTCTCGCCGGCCGCATCCACGCCGTTGCCCTCGATCGCGACGTCGTGCGGGATCTCCGACGGATTCGACATGACGATCGTGACCTTGCCGGCCGGCGCCGACAGCGCGCGCTTGTCATAGGTCAGCCGAGCGGGATCGGCGCGCAGCGCAAGCTTGCCGGAGGTCGACGCTGCCGGCGCGGGCCCTGACGATCTGGTCGTCGCGCCATCCTCCTCGTCTCCCCCGCAGCCGACAGCAGCAATGGCAACCGTCAAGGCGAGGGCGGCACCCAAGCGCCGTCGGGTGGGGCCCAACTGAAGGATCGTCATCGCGCGCAAGCTACTACGCAATTTCACAGCTTACTCAGGAAGACCCCTGCCGGCCCGGCAGGCGGACGGCGCCCAGTACTCCCCCAGGAGTACCTCCCTGCCCGCAAGTGACTACCTGAGGCCGACGCGCGCGCGCAAACCACGGTAGAAGATGCTGAGCATGCTCGAACGTCTTGGCAGCCTCTCCGCCGCGCGACCGCGGCGTACGCTCATCGTCGTCTTTCTCTTCCTCGCCGTTGCGGGAACGATCGGTGGCCCGCTCGCGGGAACGCTGGAATCCAGCGGCGGCTTCACGACCGAAGCGTCGGAGTCCAGCCGCGCGGAACGGCAGCTCGAACGCGTCACCGGCGAAGGCACCGCCCCCGGCGTCGTCCTGCTGGTCAAAGGCAAAGGCGCAGAGCTCGCCCGCCAGACGCGAGCGGCGACCGACACGCTCGCTGGCGTCACCGGCATCACCCGGACCGCCGCGGCCGGCCGAACGCCAAGCGGCGACGCCGCGTTGGTCACCGCCACGATCGGGGCGAGCGCCGAAGAGCGGGACGTCGCCGAGGCGGCGCTGGCCGCCTTCGAGGACGACGCGCACGTGACCGTCGGCGGCTCCGCCGTCTCCGGGCTGCAGATCAGCGAGACCATCTCTGAGGACCTCGGCCGCGCGGAGCTGCTCGCCTTCCCGCTGCTGGTGCTGCTGGCGCTGCTGTTCTTCCGCGGCCGCGCGGCACTGCTGCCGCTCGTCGTCGGCATCACCACGGTGCTCGGCACGTTCCTGGTGCTGACCGGGATCCATCAGCTCTACGCGCTCAACGTCTTCGCGCTCAACCTCGTGATCGGCCTCGGGCTCGGGCTGGCGATCGACTACACGCTGTTCCTCGTCACCCGCTTCCGCGAGGAGCTGGGGAACGGCGCTGCCAGCAAGGACGCCATCAGGACGACGATGGCGACCGCCGGTCGAACCGTCGCGTTCTCGTCGCTGACCGTCGCCGCGGCGCTCGCCACGCTGACGCTCTTCCCGCTGCGCTTCGCGCAGTCGATGGGGATCGCCGGTGCCAGCGTCGCGATTGTCGCGGCGGTCGCCACGCTCGCCGTGTCGCCGGCGCTCCTGGCGATCTGGGGCCACAAGCTGCTGCCGAAGAACGACCGGCGCGCCGCGGCCACCTACGACCGCTGGTACCGGCTCGCCCACGGCGTGATGCGCCGGCCGGGCCTGATCGCGGCCGGGACGGCGGCCCTGATGCTCCTCGTCGCGCTGCCCGCCGTGGGCGTGAAATGGACCCCGGTCGACGCGACCTCCGTGCCGGCAAGCCAGAGCTCGCGCACCGTCTCGGACGCGATCGAGCGCGACTTCGGCGGCACCGGCTCGACCCCCGTCACCGTCGCAGTCACCGCACCGGCATCCGACGCCGCCGCGGTGCGCAGGTTCGCTGACCAAATCCGCGCGCTTGACGGCGTCCGCGCCGTTGCGCCGCCGGCCGACCTCGGCCAGGGCACGTGGCGGGTTACCGCGAGCGCGCCCGGCGACCCCGCCGGTGCCACGGCCCAGGACGTCGTCGGCGACATCCGTGCGCTGCAGCCCGGGTTCGCGACGGCGGTGACCGGGCCCGCCGCCAAGTTCGTCGACCAGCAGGACGCGATCGGCTCACGGCTGCCGGTCGCGCTGCTCGTCCTCGGCACGCTGACGTTCCTCGTGCTCTGGCTGATGACGGGCTCGGTCGTGCTGCCGGCGAAGGCCATCATCATGAACGCGCTGACCGTCGGCGCCGCACTCTCCCCGCTGCTCTTCATCTACCAAGATGGCCGCCTTGAGAGTTTCCTCGGCTACACGTCCAACGGCGGTGTGGCGCCGACGGACTTCCTCATCACCGCCGCGACCGTGTTCGCGCTGTCGACCGACTACGGCGTGTTCCTGCTCGGCCGGATCAAGGAGGCGCGCGACAACGGCGAGACCGAACGCGAGGCGGTGGCCATCGGCGTCGCTCGCACGGGCCGCGTCGTCACGGCCGCCGCGATCCTGCTGGCGGTCGCGATCGGCGCCTTCTCGACCAGCTCGATCCCGTTCATCCAGCAGATCGGCATCGCCACCGCGACCGGGGTCCTGCTCGACGCCTTCGTCGTCCGCACGCTGCTCGTGCCGTCGCTGATGGCGCTGCTGGGCAAGTGGAACTGGTGGTCGCCCAAGCCGCTGCGGCGCCTGCACGGCAGGTTCGGCATCCGCGAGCTGGCGATCGACGCACCGGGCGCCGATTGAACGGCGCTCTACGATGCCGACGATGACCGGCGTCCTCGCCAACCCGACGCTGCTGCGGTGGCTGCCGGTCATCGTCCTGCCGCCGATCCTGCTGCTCGACGGGCTGCTGTCGTCCAAGCCCGAGACCGAGCTCGATGTCCTGGGCGTCATCTGCGCCTACGTTGCGGTGCTGCCGCTGACCCTGCGCCACCAGCTGCGCTTCCTGCAGCTGGCGCCGCTGCTGGTGGCCGGCGTCGTGCTCGTGCTGTGGGCCTTCGCGCCCGGCATGACCGTCGTCGCGATCCCGGCGTGGGCGTTGTTTGACATGGCGCGCGAACACGGCCGGCGCCAGACGATCATCGGCGCCGTCGCCGTCGTGCCCTGCGTGCTCGTCAGCGTGTGGCCGTTCGCCGACAGCGGCGACGAGTTCGTCTCGGTGGTCATGCGCAATCTCGCGTTCTGCGAGCTCGCGCTCGCGCTCGGCTACCTGATGTGGCACACCAAGACCGCCCTCGACCGCGAGCTCGCGGTCCACGAAGCGTCTGTCGAACGCCGGCTCGGGGATGAGCGGCTGCGGATCGCGCGCGAGGTGCACGACGTGGTCGCGCACGCGATGGTGGCGATCAACGTCCAAGCCGGCGTCGCCGCGCACCTGATCGACGAGGACACCGGCCAGGCCCGCGAAGCCTTGCTGCACATCAAGGGCGCGAGCGGCCGCGCGCTCACGGATCTGCGCGCGACGCTCGGCATCTTGCGCGACACCGACCAGGCGGCGCCCGTCGCGCCAACCGCTGGCCTCGATGACCTCGACGGCGTCGCCGACCAGCTGCGCGCGGCCGGCGTGCGTGTTGTCATCGACGTCGACCACGTCGCGCCCCTGCCGACACCCGTGCACGCGGCCGGTTACCGGATCGTGCAAGAGGCGCTCACCAATGTGTTGCGTCACGCGGACGCGCGCAACGTGCGCGTCGTCGCGTGCGCCGCCGACGACGAATGGCTGAAGCTCGTCGTTGATGACGATGGGAAGGGGCGCTCCGCGGTCACGACCGGGACCGGCACGGGCGTGCGCGGCATGCGCGAGCGCGCCGAGGCGCTTGGCGGAACGCTGGCGGCGGGTCCGGGCGCGGAGCGTGGGTGGCGCGTCGAGGCGACGCTGCCGCGGGAGCGACCGTGATCGACGTCCTGCTCGCAGACGACCAGGCGCTCGTGCGGGCCGGCTTCCGCGCGCTGCTCGATGCACAGCCGGACCTGAACGTCGTCGGCGAGGCGGTCGACGGCGCGGCGGCGGTCGAGCTCACCCGCCGCCACCGGCCCGACGTCGTGCTGATGGACATCCGCATGCCGCAGGTGGATGGGCTTGAGGCAACCCGGCTGATCACCGCCGACACAGAGCTGGCCGGTACGCGCGTGATCGTGCTGACGACGTTCGAGCTCGACGACTACGTCTTCGGCGCGCTGCGCGCCGGCGCATCAGGGTTTTTGCTCAAGGACATCGACCCACCCGACCTGCTGACCGCTGTTCGCGTCGTCGCCGACGGCGAGGCACTGCTCGCGCCCCGGCTCACGCGCCGCCTGATCGAGGCGTTCGTCGAACAGGAGCGCATCGCCGCGTCCACCACCGCAGCGGGTGACCTCCTCCAGGACATCACCCCGCGCGAGCGTGAGGTCCTCGCGCTCGTCGGCCGCGGCCTCTCCAACATCGAGATCGCCGACGAGCTCGTCCTCTCCCCTTTGACGATCAAGACCCATCTCGCCCGGCTGTTCTCCAAGCTCGACGCCCGCGATCGCGCACAGCTGGTCGTGCTCGCGTACGAGAGTGGCCTCGTGCGGCCCGGTGGCGACGCCGGCGGCTAGGTGCGGGTTCCGGGCACGCATCGCATCCGAGTCCGGTAGTGCCAGGTGCCGTCAGATCTCCGAACGGGCAGGACACCCTGCACGGCTGAATCCGTCTCGCCCCGATACCGTCCCACCCGTGCTGCGCGTCGCCCGCCGGGAACCGTCTGCCGTCCTGCTCGCCGCCCAGCTCGCGGGCGTCCTGCTCTACCCGTTCATGGACAGCGAGGGCGTCGGCCGGGCGTTGTTCAGCGTGTTCGGCATCGCGATCCTCGGCCTCGTCGTGCTCGCGGTCCGCAGCTCCCCGGGGCTGACGTGGATCGGCATCGCGCTCGGGCTGCCAGCCACCGTGCTGCTGCTGATCCAGGCGATCACCGGCAGCTCAGACCTGTTGCCGTACTCGTCGGCGTTCGAGTCCGTCTTGTACTTCTACGCCGCGGGCGCGCTCATCGCCTACATGCTGGCCGACCACGTCATCACCCGCGACGAGCTCTTTGCCGTCGGCGCGACGTTCACGCTCGTCGCCTGGGCGTTCGCCTACCTCTTCACCGTGGTCCAGGCGATCGAGCCCGGCAGCTTCATCGCCGCCGTCAACCCGACCGGCGAGCGCAGCTGGATGGAGCTGCTGTTCTTGAGCTTCACGACGTTGTCGAGCACCGGCCTCAGCGATGTCGTGCCGGTCAAGGACTTCGCCCGCAGCGTCGTGATGCTCGAGCAGCTGGCCGGGCTGGCCTATGTGGCGATGGTGGTCTCGCGCCTGGTCGGGCTGCTGGTGCTCAACCGGCGCGACGACGCGGCGTAGTGCTTGCATGTCGAGAAGCTCCAGCCGGCTCCGCTCATGAGACAGAGGCCCGCCCACCCACTGCAGGCGCGGCCCACGACACCAGGAGACCACCATGCCCAAGTACCTGCTCCTCAAGCACTACAGCGGCGGCCCGGAGCCGCACCATCCGTTCCCCCCGATGGACCAGTGGGCGCCCGAGGATGTGGAGGCGCACTTCGCCTTCCTGCGGCACGTCAACAAGATGCTCGAGGAGAGCGGCGAGCTCGTCGGCGTGCAAGCACTCACGCCAGCACAGACCTGGGTGCGCTACGGCGGCCCGGACGCGGCTCCGGTCACCACCGACGGCCCGCTGCCCGAGACCAGCGACCTCGTGGCGGGGTGGTACATGGTCGACGTCGAGTCGCGCGAGCGCGCGGTGGAGATCGCGGCCTACATCTCGTCTGAGCCCGGCCCGGGCGGGGGACCGCTGCACGAGTGGATCGACGTCCGGGAGATCCTGTCCCACGGGTCCTCCGACGACTGACCCGGCGTGACCGGCGAGCCGACACGACGGCTGGACGAGAGCGCGCTGCGCGCTCTCGTCCCGCGGGTCCTCGCAGGCCTGGTCCGGCGAGGCGAGGACTTTGATGCCGCCGAGGACGCGCTGCAGGAGGCGCTGATCGAGGCGCTACGGGTGTGGCCCGAGCACCCGCCGCGCGACCCGGCCGCGTGGCTGGCGACGGTCGCGACCCGGCGGCTCGTCGACGCACGCCGCAGCGAGGCCGCCCGTCATCGCCGCGAGGAGGCGACGCACGCCGAGCCGCGGGCGGGCGAGGCAGTCCCCGAAGAAGTGGGCGACGACACCCTCTTCCTGCTCTTCTGCTGCTGTCACCCCGAGCTCCCGCCCGCATCCCAGGTGGCGCTGACCCTGCGCGCCGTCGGCGGTCTCACCACCCGGGAGATCGCCGATGCGTTCTTCGTGCCGGAGGCCACGATGGCCCAGCGGATCAGCCGGGCTAAGCGCATGATCGCCGGCCCACCCGCCCGCCGCTTTGATCAGCCCGGCGACTTGGCCGTCGTGCTGCGCGTGCTCTACCTCATCTACACGGCCGGCCACGCTGGCCGGGTGGACCTGGCGGGCGAGGCGATCCGGCTCGCTCGCCAGCTCACCCTCGCCACCGAGGAGCCGGAGGCGCGCGGCCTGCTCGCGCTGATGCTCCTCAACCACGCCCGCCTCCCGGCGCGCTTCGATGCCGAGGGCCGGATCGTCACGCTCGACCGCCAAGACCGCAGCCTGTGGAACACCCGCGAGATTGCCGAGGGCGTGCGCGTGCTGCAGTCGGCACTCACGATGCAGACCGAGGATCGGCGCCCGGGCCGCTACCAAGTCGAGGCCGCGATCGCCGCCCTGCATGCCGACGCGGCAAGCGCGGTCGAGACCGACTGGCCACAGATCCTCGCCTGGTACGACGACCTCGTTGCGCTCACCGACGACCCGGTACGCCAGGACCCGGCCGCGGTGCTCGGCCGCGCCGTGGCGGTCGGCCACGTGCTCGGCGCCGCCGCCGGGCTGCGGGAGACGGATCGGTTACACGAAGTGCTCGGCGATCGTCATCGTTGGCATGCCGTGCGCAGCTACCTGCACGAGCTCGGCGGCGACCTCGCTGCCGCTGCTGAGGCGTACGCGGAGGCCGCCCGCCTCGCCACGGATCTCGCCGAGCGCGATCACTTGGTCCGTCAGGCGGCCCGCGCGCGGGCCGCCCTCAGGACAGAGCCATATCAACGTGGAAGAACTCGGAGTTGATGGTCAGCGCGGTGATGGGTGGCCGAGGATGTTCAGCACGCGGCCGGTCGGCTCGCGGACGAAGAAGCGGCGGACGCCCCAGGGCTCGTCGGTGAGCGGATGGACGATCTCGCAGCCGAGCTTTTGGGCCGCAGCGTGGGCGGCGTCGACGTCGTCGACCTCGATCGAGACGTCAGGGTGGACCGGGGCACTGGCGTCGGTGCTGATGATGCTGAGCTGCGCAGACGGGTTGTCGCGCGCGGCGTAGGTGAGGATCCAGCCGAGGTCCATGACGACGTCGAGAGCGGGGACCTGTTCGTAGAACGAGCGGCTCGCGACAGGGTCGGGCGCGTGAAGGTTGGGGACGATTCGTCGGACGGCCATGTCCTCAGGGTGGCGAAGCGCTGCCGGAGAGTCGAGCGCGAGTCGGCCCGAGGCGTCACCATGGGCGCGGCGATGTGGAACGGCACGCTCTTTCTCGGGGACTCCATGGTGGTGTACCTCGGGCCCGCCGGTCCCGGAAGCTGGCACGCCCATCACGCCGTCCAGATCACGCTCGCGTGGGATGCGCCGGTGACGGTCGAGATGGAAGGCGGCGGCGTGGTGCGCGGGCACAGTGCGCTCGTGCCCAGCAGCGTGCGTCACCGGTTAGAGACGCGGGCGAAAAGCGTGGCGGTGGTGTTTGTCGACCATGTCAGCGCCGCCGGTCGGGCGCTCGACGAGCGCGCACGGGCCGGCGTTGCGCTGCCGCTGCCGCGGCCTCCGGTCGACGCGGCCGACGTCGGCCGGTTCGTCGCCGAGGCAATCGGCGAGCTGCCCGTCGCGGCGGCGCTGTCACCGCACGTGACGGCGGCGCTCGCCTATGTCGACAGTGCGTTGGACGCACGGCCGACGCTCGCCGGCGCGGCGGCGGCCGTCCACCTCTCGCCGTCGCGTCTGACGCACGTCTTCGCGCACGAAGTCGGGCTGCCGTTCAAGCGCTATGTGTTGTGGCGCCGGTTGCGACGAGTTGTTGAGGAGGTTGCCGAGGGTACGACGCTGACGCGCGCCGCCGCCACCGCCGGCTTCAGCGACTCGGCGCACCTCAGCCGCACCTTCCGCCGCGCGTTCGGATTGCCGCCGTCAGCCCTGCAGCACATGCGGTTGTTGGTCGACTGAGAACGACCGCTGCGTTCAAGCCGTCGCGCGGTCGCAACCCTAGGGTCCGCGAGACGTGCCCGACTTCCTGCCCGCCGCCGGCCGCTTCCTGCCGCTGCAGATGTATGACATGAGCGTGCGCCTGACGATGCGCGAGCGCCGCTGGCGCCCGGAGCTCGTCGCGCGGGCGGCCGCGGCGACGCCGGCGGGTGGGGCCGTCGTCGAGCTCGGCGCCGGGACGGGTTCGCTCACGCGCCTGCTGCGCGCCGGGCTCCCGATGGGCGTGCGCCTGACCGCGAT
Organism: uncultured Conexibacteraceae bacterium; assembly: GCA_963829185.1. Lineage (GTDB taxonomy): Bacteria > Actinomycetota > Thermoleophilia > Solirubrobacterales > Solirubrobacteraceae > Baekduia. The sequence goes on along the minus strand of CAWHID010000003.1, from coordinate 183,403 downwards.
CGACCCCGACGACCGCGCGCTGGCGATCGCGGCACGCCGGGCGCCGGATGCGAGGATCGCCTGGGTACGTGGACGCGCCGAGGAGGTGCCGCTGCCCGACGCGAGCCAGGACGCGGTCGTGACGGCGCTGGTCGTGCATCACCTTCCGGCGACGGCCAAGCGCGCCGCGGTCGCCGAGGCGCGCCGCGTCCTGCGGCCCGGCGGCTTGCTGTTGATCGCCGACTTCGGACCCGCACAGGACCTGTTTATGGCCTTGGCCTTCCGTGCGATCAGGCTGATCGACGGCCCGACGACCGCGGGCCACGCCGACGGCATCGTCGCGACGCTCATCCGTGAGGCGGGGTTCAACGAGCCGGCGACGGTGCGCCGCGTCCGCACGGCGGGCGGAACGCTTGAGGTGCTCGAGGCACGAGCGCCGTAAATGAGGCGGCGGGAGTCCGCCGGTGCCGTGACTGCCACGCGGGTCTTTTGTAGTACGATATTCGGGTGGAGATCCACAGATCGGCACGCAAGCACGGTGTCGCCGACCAAGACATCCTTCACGCCATCGACCATGCGCTTGCCATCGAGGACATCGGCGAAGACCCAGACCGCTGGCTCGTCCTCGGCCCCGACCGCGCCATCAACATGCTCGAGGTCGTCGTGCTGATCAGCACAGAGGGCACCCAGCTCGCGATCCATGCAATGCCGATGCGCCCGATCTACGAACGGCTACTACGACCATGAGCAAACCCACGCACGGGCACACCACGTCCGGACGGTCAATCACTGATGCTGAGATCCAGCGGCTTGCCGACGAGGCTGAGCGTGGCTACGACGCCGACGCGCTGCATGCGCGCCGCGGCAAGCGCGGACGTCCGGCGCTCGGTTCGGCGCCGGCCAGTGTGGAGTCGGTACGACTCGATCCTGAGCTTCGCGACCAACTCACTCAGCGCGCCAAGACCGACGGAACGACGCCCTCGGAGGTCATCCGCCAGGCGCTGAGGGACTACCTGCACGCTGCCTGAGCGACTCACCTGCAGCCACGAGCGGCGATGAGTCTTGCCGCAGCTTTTCGTCTTAAGGTGCAGAACCAGATTCGACCGCAAGAAGGAGCGCATCATGACCGCGATCTACACCTTCGACGTGTTCTCCAGCCTCGACGGCTTCGGCTCGGTCGACGGCGGCAACTGGGGCGGATACTGGGGCAAGCAGGGCCCCGAGCTGCTGGACCACCGCCTCGCCTCGTTCGAGGCCGAGCAGCGGATGGTCTTCGGAGCTACCACGATCCAGCTGTTCGCAGACATGTTGGCCGACAGCACCGCGGAGTCCGAGGTGCGCGACCCGTGGGTCACCCGGATGTGGAACATGCCGGCCACGGTCGTGTCGACCACCCTTGAAGGCCCGCTCGACTGGCCCGACGCGACCGTCGTCAGCGGCGACGCCGTCGACGTCGTCGCCCGGCTCAAGGAGGAGTCCGACGTGCCGCTGCGCTCACACGGCAGCCTGTCGATGAACCGGGCGCTGATGGCCGCCGGCCTGGTCGACCGCATCCAAGTGACGCTCTTTCCCGTGATCACCGGGCAGACCGGAGCGAGCCCAATCTTCCAGGGCGCCGCCGACTTCGACCTCGAGCTGATCGAGAGCCGGACGCTCGACGACAACATCCAGGAGCTCGTCTACCGGCCCACCCTGCACGTCTGAATCTCACTCTTCAGCCAGGTGCGCCGCGCCATCGACACGCGCCGCTAGGACTTCTTCTTGGCCCGCGGGTCGGCCCGCTTGCCGAGCTGCTTGTAATCCAGGAACGCGGACACGCGCGGCGCGACGGCCTTGAAGCTGCCGCGTGCCCGCTTGCCGAAGACGCCCGGCAGGCCGCCCTCGGCCGAGACGGCCACCGTGCCGCCGAACTGGGGTGAGATGCCCTTGATGGTCGCGGTGCGCTTGGCGGCTCCGACGGTGAGCGTCTTGGTCTGGCCGTTGGCGACCTGCACGGTGATGCCGTAGCGCTTGGCGTTCTTGGCCGCCAGCCAGGACAGCACCAGCCGCGAGCCGGAGCGCTTGAGCTTCAGGCCGCGGATCGCACCCGGCGAGACGCGGTCGCCGACGGTGAACGTCGCCACGTCCTGGTCGGGCGCCGGCTTGCCGGCGAGCACCGTGTGCGCCACGACCGTCCGCTTGCCACCGAGGCCTGCCTGCGGCGTGAAGCGGATCGAGCCCTTGCCGCCCTTCACCGTCTTGATGGTGTGCGAGACGGCGTTGGCGGTCTCGACGAACGTGACCTGCTTGCCGCCGCCGGCGGACCCGGCGTCATAGTCCAAGATGTAGGACTCGCTGCCCGCGCCGGCGCGGCGCACCTTGGCGGTCACGCCCTTGCCGTCGTCGTCGCGCGTCTCCTTGACGTCGACGATTGCCGGCGAGCCGTCGGCGGGCGTGATCGTGTACTTGCCGGGCTTGCCGTTCAAGATCCCCGCGACCGTGATCCCGTGCTCGGCCGCGCGCAGCAGGCCGAGCTTCTTGGTCTTGACGAACTGCGGCTTCTCAGCCCCGACGGAGATCGTCTCGCCGTCGGGCCCGGTCAGCGTGACCAGCGGCGCCTTGCCGCCCGCGCCAGTCATCTGCACGCTCTTGGACGTCTCACCGTCCTTGACGGTGAACGTGATCGGTGCGCCGACCTGCGCGGCCCGCGGCGCGGAGATGGTGTGGTCCCAGTAGGTGCTCGGCTTGCACCCGGTGGGGATCCAGATGTTGGGAAGGACGTTGCCCCAGCCGTAGCCGACACCGGGCACCCAGTCGTCCTTGACGATGTCGCCGGCGCAGACGGTCACGCCACGGTGACTGACCCAGCCGGCGAGCGTGCCGCAGATGACGTCGACGAGCAGGCAGCCCTGCACGGAGCCCTCGACGTTGAACTGCCCCGTCGACCCGCGGAACTGTCCGCGCAGCGTCCCCGTCACGCGGACGCCGGGCACGACCACCGAGACGCTGCCGCCGAGGTCGACGTAGTCGGGGTACTGGTACAAGAAGTACGCGCTGCCGAACCCGAGGTCGCCGAGCGGCGTCTTGACGAAGACTTCGCCGCCCGCGGCCACCGTCGGCGCCACCAGCCGCGTCCCGCTCACGGGCTGGAAGCTCGCCGCGTCGGCCGTCGTCAAGGTGTAGGGGCTGCCCGGGGACGCGAGCACCAGCAGCAAGTCACCCTTGATCCGCGCGACCTTCGCGACGTCCATCGTCACGCCGCCATGCACCAGCGGCGGGTCGAGCTGCACGCCCAGCCGGATCGCTTCCAGCGTGACGCCCGGGAAGATCGTCGGCGCCGGGATCGGTCCGCCGAAGACGACCTCGCCGCCGGCGGCCAGGAAGCCGCCGTTGCAGAAGTGGACGCCGTTCTGCGGGATGCCGGGGGCCAGCAGGAACCCGGCCCGCCCGTTCTTGGAGGACTTCTCACCGATGTAGACGTTGGCGGTCGCGCTCCAGTACTTGCCGGCGCACTGCGGGTCCACGGGCTGCCCGTCGGCGCCGAAGTGCCCCTTGGCGTTGTAGTGAAACGCGACGTCGGTCAGCTCGACCGGGCCGAGCTGCAGCTTGGGCACGCGGACGTCGAGCCCGTCGAGCGTGACGTCGCGGTCGTTGTCGGCGCTGATCCGCGTGACCGCGCTCGGCGGCTTGCCGCCGAAGGCGGTGAAGACGTCGGGCAGCCCGAGGTGCAGGGTCGCCTCGCTGTAGTGGCGCCCGCCTTCAGACCACAGCTGCAGCTGCGCCTGGGCGTCAAGCTTGAACCCGGCGATGCTCGGCAGCGACTTGCGCGCGTCGAAGGAGTCGATCGTCGCGCCGCCGGTCTGGCCGAGCGTGACGCTGCCGGTCACCGTTGGCGTGCTGCCGCCGCTGACGCCCGAAGACGTGTCGACCGGCGCGTGCGACGTGCCCGGCTGGGCGCGCACGTCGAGGCTGATCGCGCCGTTCTTGCGCACGGTGATCGGGCCCCACTTGACCGACGCGCTGCGCGACGCGATCCGCCCGAGGCTCGGGAAGACGACGCTCGTGGAGCCGAAGGGCTCCACCGTCATGCCGTTGACCTTGAACGGCTTGGTCGTCAGCCACACGTCGATCGGCGCATTGGGATCGCCGCCGTCCTTGATCCACTGGTCGACGATCGGGCGGTCCTTTGCGGGCACCTGGTCACGCGAGGTGGCGTGCACGAAGCAGCCCTTGACCTCGACGATCCCGAACGTGATCCGCTGCTCGGCGCAGCTGATCCCGATGCTGAGGTACTTGAACAGGCTATCGACGACCTCGCCGGGTCGCAGGGTCGCAGAGCAGAGGCCGACCTCGGCGGGCGACTTGAGGCGGCCGCTCGCGGGGGACGGCGCCGGCGCCGCCGCAGCCGGCAGCTTGACGGCCTGCGGCAGGGTCGGGACGCCGTTGGCGCCGATCGTGGTGAACTTGATCAGCCGGCCCGCCGCGGTCCCGCCGGTGGCGCGGATCGCCGCCGCGCTGTTGAGCCGGACCGAGAGGTTCGTCTCGTTGCCCCCGCAGCTGAGGTCGGTCTTGCCGTCACCCGACAGGTCCCAGTTGATCTGCGACGCGCCCTCGACGCCCAGCTTGACCGTCGTCAGGCCGCCGGCGCGGAGCGGGGCGTTGGCGTCGACGGAGAAGATCCGCGGCGGATTGGTCCCTTGGCCGGGGCCGAGCTTGATCGGCGACGGACCGACCGGCGTCGGCGTCGGCGATGGGCCCACCGGCGTCGGCGACCCGCCACCGCCGTCGGGCTCCAGGTTCGGCGGCTGGGGACCCGCCGCGGCAGCCATGCGCCCGATCTCGGCCGCGCTCAGCGCGCGGTCGTACATCCGCACCTCGTCGATCGCGCCCGGGAAGATGCTGCTCGGGCCGCAGCCAGCCTGCGCGCTGTATTGCCCGACCTGGAACTCGTTGGCGTCGTCGATCCCGTAGTTGATGGAGTCGGGCGTAGGCAGCGCGCCCGCGACTTCTTGCCCGTCGACGTACAACCGCGCGTAGGTGCCGTCGAACGTGCCGACCGCCATGTGCCAGTTGCCGTCAAAGACCGCGGTGCCCGCATTGGGGGCCATGTGCCCGCCACCCAGGCCACGCACGTAGAACGTCAGGCCCTTGCCGCCCTCGTAGTGCGTGTACATCGCGATCGGCGACCCGTTGCACTCCCCCGGGCCCTCCCCGCCGACGCTGGCCAGGTACTTGAGCGTCCCCGGGTCGCCGCTCTGCTTGAACCACAACATCAGCGTGGCCTGCTGCGGGCGCATCAGCGGCGTGAGGGTGCGGACCAGCGTCGGGACGGTCGAGGACTGCAGCGCGTTGCCGAAGCGCCCGGCCACGACCGACGTCCCGGCGGCCGACGTGCCGTTGAGCCCGTTGCCCGACGAGTCCGCCCCGCTCATGTCGTCCATGTGGTACTGGGCGATCAATGGCGGGGCGGCTGACGCGGCGGGAGCGATCATCCCCAAGGCCGCCGCCGGCAGGAGAGCAGCGAGGGACACGACAAGACGGAGGTGCATGGAGAGTTGCTCCCGGAGGGCGCTCATGGTTGGCTGGACCGATGACCCCGATCGGGCCGCCGCTGCGGCCGCAGCCTTTCACAGAAAACCGGTGCTGCGCGTCAGGGGTAACCCCTGATCTTTGCGGCGCGGGCGCGTGACCGTCCTCCTCGAGCGCGAGGCTGAGCTGGAGGCGCTGCGCGGTCCGTTGACGGACATCCGCGACGGCCGCGGCCGCCTGCTCATCCTTGAAGCGCCGGCCGGGCGCGGCAAGAGCGCCCTGCTGGCGGCGCTCACCGCCACCGCCAGCGATGCCGGCGTGCGCGTGCTGCAGGCACGCGGCGGCGAGCTGGAGCGGACGTTTGCCTTCGGCGCGCTCCGCCAGCTGTTTGAGCGCACGATCGCCGACGCGGACCCGACGCAGCGCGCCCGTCTGTTGTCCGGCGCCGCCGCACCGGCCGAGGCCCTGCTGGCCCGCGACAGCGCGCCACGGACGGTCTCCGCGAACGCGGCTGAGGCCCAGTCGGCACGCGACGGGGCGCCACGAGCGTTCGCCAGCTTCGGCGCGCTCCACGCGGTCTACTGGCTGGCGACCAACCTGTCGCTGAACGCGCCGCTGCTGATCGCCGTCGACGACCTGCATTGGGTCGACGAGCCGTCGCTGGAGGTCCTGGTCTACCTCGCGCGCCGGCTCGCCGATGTGGGCATCGTGCTGGCGGTGACGCTGCGGCCGTCGGAGCCCGGCGCGCCATCGGCGCTGCTCGACGCGCTGCGCGAGGTGCCCGACGCCGTCACCGTCGGCGTGCGGGCGCTGAGTCCCGCGGCGGTGGCGGCGCTCGTGCGGGCCGCGGTCCCGGACGCTGACGACGCGCTCTGCGCCGCCTGTCACGAGACGACCGCCGGCAACCCGTTCTACGTGCGTGAGCTGCTGGCGAGCCTCGACGGCGACGCGTCCGCCGTGCGCGCCCGCGAGGTCGCGCTGCCCGAGCTCGGCGACCGAATCGCGCGGCGCGTGGCGAGGGTCGGGCCGGATGCGGTCGCGTTGGCCGACGCGATGGCGGTGCTCGGCGATGGCGCGCGGCTGGACGATGCCGCAGCGCTGGCGCAGGCAGATCGCACCGAGGCGGCCCAGGCCGCGGCGGCGCTGCGTCGCGTGGAGCTGCTGAGCGCTGAAGACCCATTTGCTTTCGCCCATCCGCTCGTCCGTCGCGCGCTCTACGACGCGCTGACGACCACCGCACGCGACCGCCTCCACGCCGGCGCGGCGCGCGTCCTGGCCGCGCGCGGCGCCCCGCCCGGTGCGGTCGCCGAGCATCTCGCGCGCCTGCGGCCCAACGGCTCGGCCGAGGTCGTCGCCGGCCTGCGCGCCGCCGCGACCGAGGCGCTGCGCCGCGGCGCGCCCGACGCCGCGACCGCCGCGTTGCGGCGTGCGCTCGACGAGCGCGCTTCCGAGCCGCCGCGGGCCGCGCTCCGCACGAGCTCGGACAGATCGAGTTCGCCGCGCGCGACCTCGCGGCGGTCGAGCACCTGACCGAGGCCTACACCTTGACTGAGGACCCGGTCGCCCGCGCGCGGATCGCCGTGTCGGCCGGCGCCCTGCTCGCCGCGCTCGGCCAGTGGGACCGGCTGCTCGCGATGCTGGACGAGTCGCTCGCCGCGCTCGGCGATCGCGAGCCGCTGCTGGCGCTCGACCTCGAGGCGCTCCGCGCCGGGACGCTCACCCATGACAGCAAGCTGATCGGGGAGTACGACCGCGATGAGCAGCGGCTGGAGACCCTGGCACGCGGTACCGAGCGGCCGGCGCGCGCGCTGGCGACGATCGTCGCGCTCAACTGGGCCAACCGCGGCCTGCGTGTCCATGAGGTCCGGCCGCTGATCGATCACGCGTTCGGCGATGGCTCGCTGCTGCGCGCACGCGGCGCCGCCACGTGGCCGATCACCCAGGGGACCGCGGCGCTGATCGTGATCGACGAGGACGAGCGGGCGCTCGAGCTCCTCGCGGAGTTCGAGGCGCTCGCGCGGCAGGATGGCTCGCTGGTCGGGACGGCGACGTCGACCGCCTTCCGGATCTTCGTCAACGTGCGCCGCGGCGACCTCCTCGCCGTCGAGGCCGACCTCCAGACGATCGTCGCGATGGCGCTGCCGGCCGAGCTCCAGATGGAGATCGCCTCCATCTACTGGTTCCTCAACGACGTGCTCGGCGAGCGCGAGGCGATCGATGCGCTCGCCGCCCCTGCCATCGGGTTCGAGCCGCGCGACGAGTTCGCGCGCACCGCGGCCGGCGGGATGATGGTCGAGACGCGCGGCCTGCACCGGCTGCGCGCGGGCGATCGTGACGGCGCCCTGGCCGACCTGCGCGCCGCGGCGGCGGTGCTCGGGCGCTCCGGGTTCTCGCCCTGCCGTGGGACTTGGCGCTCGGCGCTGGCGCTCGCGCTCGGCCCGGACGCCGACGAGGACCGGCGCGCGCTGGCCCAAGAGGAGGTCGCCGCGGCGCGCGCCTGCGGGCTGCCGCGGCCGCTGGGGATCGCGCTGCGCACCGCGGCGGCCGTGGGCGCGAGCGACGACGAGGTCGAGACGCTGCGCGCGTCGGTCGACCTGCTGGCGGGCACGCGAGCGCGGCTGGAGCACGCGCGGTCGCTGCTGGCGCTTGGCGGCGCGCTGCGCCGGCGCGGACAGCGCGCCGAGGCGCGCAAGCCGCTGGCCGAGGCGCTGGAGCTGGCGCACCGCTGCGGCGCCGACGGCACGGCGACGCGCGCGATCGAGGAGTTGCGCGCGGCCGGCGCACGACCGCGACGTCCGGAGCGCACGGGACCAGACGCGCTGACGGCCAGTGAGGCGCGGGTGGCGCGATTGATCGCGGAGGGACGCTCCAACGCAGAAGCGGCCCAGGAGTTGTTCGTGTCCTTGAAGACGGTCGAGACGCACCTGACGCGGATCTACGCCAAGTTGGGGTTGTCGGGGCCGGGCGCGCGGCGGCGACTGGCGGGGGCGCTCGACGGTGCCGAGCGAACGGCGGCGTAGGCCAAACGCATTGCCGCGGCGTCAGCTCGGTTGCAGTGTGCCCAAGCCGGCGTCGAGGCCGCGGTAGCCGAGGTCGGTTGAGTAGGCGAGGGCGCCGTCGGCCTGCCGCTCGACGGCGATCTTCTCATCGAGACAGCCGGGGTAATCGGGGAGGGGGCGAGCGGCGAACGTGAACGCCTTGCTCTCCTTGCCGGTCGCCGTGAGGAGGTACTCGCACTTGTCGCCGCCGAGAGACTTCTCGCTGAGCGTGCCGGCCGTCTCGGTCTCGACCTTCGTCGTCTTCACGGTCAGGGTGACCTGGTTCTTCGACGCGGCGTTTTCCTGATCGACGACGATGCCGGCCCACGTTCCCAGCACCGAGTTGGTCGGCTTCGCGTCGGGCGTGGTCGCCGGCCCGGTTTCGGGCGACGTCGCCGGCTGAGGCGACGTCACCGTTACGGTCTGGGTCACTGTCGAGCCCGGCAGCGTCACCGTGACGGTCTGCGTGGATGTGGTCAGCGGCTCAGAGGAGAACAGCTGAGACACCAGCAGACCAACGCCGAGCAAGCCCACCGTCGCGGCCACCTTGCCGTACCAACGGCCCTGGATCAGCTCGTGGACCCTCTGCGCCATGCGATCAAACTTGCTCAGCGCTTGCCCTGGCCGCTGTTTCGGTGGCTCTCGGTACAGCAGCCAGCCGCCCGCCACGACCAGCACGATCGTGATCAGCGCGGCCGTCATGGCTTCCCCCTAGCGCTTGCCATCGAGGTTGAGCAGACCCTTGTGCTCTGCCGCTGTGTATGAACCATCGGCCGGCGATAGTAACGCGGTGGTGTTGACCAAAGACACGCGGTACCTCGGCGAGGTCCCGCTGCAGTCCTGGTAGCGCCGTTCGCCGCGGGGCACACGCCCCGCAGCGAACACCTCCATCTTTCAGCGCGCGGGGATGCGCACCACGATCAGGTTCCGTCCGCGGGCCTTGCGCTCGATGTTGCCCGCGGCGTCGATGCCCCGCGACCAGATCGTGTAGCGACCGCTGGGAAGCGACGGGAGCTTCAGGCGCCACGACGACGTCCCCTTGGCGCTGAGGTAGGAGTGCTTGTCGCAGCTGCGGGCCTTGGTGAACTTGCGGTTCGCTTGCAGGAACCGGCACAGCTTGCCGACGTGGCGGGCCACCGACACGCGGACGCGGCGGACCGAGCCCGCGTCCTTGGCGGTGCCGCGCAGCGTGATCGGCTGCTTGGCCGTGCTGACGCGCCGGATCTTGGTCGTCGGTGGCGTGCGATCCGGCTTCGCCACGACAGGCGTGGGCGCGGGCGCGGCCGGCTGGGCGACGACGGGCGCCGCCGCGACGACGACGGTCTTGCTCGCGCTCACCGACCCCACGAAGTTGTTGCCCGCGCCGTCACCGGAGTAGGTCGCGGTGACCGGATACTGCCCGACGTTCGCGTAGGAGACCGTGCAGGTCGCCGTGCCATCCGCGACGCTCTGCGCGGCGCATTTGGCGGTGGCGGGGTTGCCGGCTCCATCGTTGAAGGAGACCGTTCCACCGTCGGCCGCGGGCGTCATCGTCGCCGTCAAGGTCACCGGTGCGTTGACCACCGCCGCGGGGGTGGTGAGCGCGGTCTTCGTCGGCTGCAGCAGATAGGCCCCGATCGCGCAGTTGGCCCCCGCCACGGGGACGATGCCACGCTGGTCGGCCACCGCGCACGCCGCGGTCGCGCCGTCGACCGCGACGGGCAGCGCGAAGTCCGCCGGCACGACGTCGAACGCCGGGTTGGCCAAGGTCGTCGCCGGGTCCGGGCTGTTGAGCAGCGCGAACGACTTCGTCGGCCCGCCGTTGTCGGCGAGCGCGTCTGCGAGATAAGACGCGAGCGCCGCGCCGTAGGTAGATGACTCGTAAGCGGTCAGCCCGTTGTGGCTTCCGGCCGCCGGTGCAGTCTCCGAGACGCAGGTCCCGTCGGTGTCGAGGTTGTAGCCGCCGTCGAGGATCGCCGTGCTGGCGGGGCTGCACGCGCCACCAGCGGTCTGCGCCGCGATGATCGTGGCGGCGAACTTCACGTTCGCGTTGCCGGTGGCGATCGCCGCGCCGTCACTGCCGGTGTTATTGACGATCGTCGAGCGCTGGACGGTGAGCGTCCCGAGGTTCGACAGCCCGCCGCCCAAGCTCCCGGAGCTGTTACCCGCGATCGTCGAGCTCGTGATCGTCACCGTCCCGGGCGGCTGGACGTTGATCGCACCTCCGTTGATCGGCGCGTTGTTGTCGAGCAATGCCGAGCGCTCGACGGTGGTCACCCCACTGCTGATGATCGCACCGCCGCCGACACCGGTTGCGGTGTTCTGCGAGAAGGTCGAGTCCTGGACGGCGAGCGTGGCGCCACCGTCGTTCGTGATGGCGCCGCCGTTGGCCGCACGGTTGCTGAAGAACGTTGAGCTTTTGACGGCGAGCGTGCCGGCGTTCTGGATCGCGCCGCCGAGCCCGGTGGTCCCGCCGTCTCGGATCTCGAGCCCGTCGATTGTCACGTTCGACGTCGCGCCGACCGACAGCAGCCGCACGGTGTCCGTGCCGTCGAGAATCGGGGTGCCGCTCTCGGCTTCGATCGTGAGGCTCGGGCCGGCGAAGGTGATGACGAGGGCCGTCGGGGTCGGCGCCGACAGCGAGTAGGTGCCGCTCGCGAGCGCGATCCGCACGCTGTCGGTGACCGACGCCGCGTTCGCGGCGGTCACCGCGTCGACGATCGAGCAGGCGTTAGCCGATGAGCTGCAGTCCCCGGCACCGGCGGCCGCGGGCGCGGCATGCAGGCTGACGGTCGCCGCCTGGGCTGGAGCCGCCAGGCCGGCGAGAAGGCAAAGGCCTGCGAGGGCCGAGCCGAGCGAGCGGCCGCGCCCCATGCTCTTCACTGCGCGCCGAAGTTTTTGCAGCCGATACCGCGAGGTGCTGGTCGACATCCCGAAATCCCCTCAATTGATGCTTCCGTGGACGTCTCGAGGTGTGATAGCTCGACCCGCGGAACTTGAATGTTCGTCAAACGACGAGCCGGAGCGTACTTCTGACGCAGCCTCCGGCTTCCTCCTAGTGAACGAACGACATCACGCGATCAAACTTGCGCCCCACGTCGAGGAAGTAATAGTCACCCGCGAGGGCGCGCTCAGCCGGCCAGCATCTGGCTGGCTTGTTGTCTCAATCCTCGGGGTCGTCCTGGGCGAGCGTTCCTGCGCGCGTGACGGCGCTGGCGACAACGAGATTCGTCAGTTTCGGATCGACGCCGTACATCGCGCACACGATGCGCTCGACGCACTCGACAAGGACGCGACCACGACGAAGCCCGACATCGATGGCCTGCCGAGACTCGGCAAGCGCCTGCTCGAGAACGGCGAGATCCTTGGGCACGAGCACTGCGGCGAGTCCGGCGGCCATCGCGTCCGGCGGGAGGGCAGTGGCCACGATCGCGAGCCGTGTCGCCGGTCCGCGCACCGTCGCGGTGACGCGGCGTGCATGACGAAACACCAGCTGCTCGCCGTCCAGAGCCGGCCGCCCGATCCGCCCGTCGGTTGATACCTCGAGCGTCAGCGTGGGGTCCAGACGGACCGAAACTGTCTGCGCGGCCGGCAGCGCAGCAGCGACGGCCGCGGCATCCACCTCCACTCCATGCGTGCGCCACGGGCTCTTGACGACCCGTCGCAGCTCCGGCGCCACCGCCCGCAGGGGCAAGAGCGCCCGGCGATTTGCGGCGATCGCGCGGACGAGGATCTCGACCGCCCGCATCGCATCCGCGTCGCTAGCCGGGGTACCGACGAGCCCGGCGACCGCACTCGCCGCCGCGAGCACGTCGGAGTCGCTGGCCGCCTGGAGTACATCGGCAAGGCCGACAACGGATGGCCCCGGTGTCCACCCCTCCGGGATCACGACATGGCGGTAGGGCATCGCAGACATCGGCTTGGGCTCATAGTCGCGCCAGACGTCCCGGGAGATCTTTCCGCGGATGGCGTACCAGAGGTCCAGCAGCTCGGAGTTCAGCAGGCCGCAGAGGTAACTGACCGACAAACCCTCTTCCCGCGCGGTAGCGACCGTCGTTTTGATCGACGGCTGCCACAACCCGTCCTCATCGAGCGCGAACCGCCCGCGATCGGTGCGATGGAGCGCGATGACCTTCGGAGCGCGGAGCTCATTGCGATCGCGGGTTCGATGCGTCTCAAACCAACGACGCTGCGGATTCGCGACAAAGTCGGCTCGCGTTCTGAGCACCTCCCGCCATGGCTCGAGGGCGGCCACCACGGAGGCTGGTACCTCGTCCTCGCGCCCGATCCACACGATGCTGGTGTGGTCCTCCTCGTCGATCGCACCATAGAGCAAAGCCCGAGGCTCCGGGTTGCGGGCCAGAAGCTCCGGGTGGTCGCGCCAGGGTGCTTGACGGCTCATGCCCAAGGGCAGCTCGAGGATGGGCTCCCCCGTCACCCGCCCGGCAGCGGACAGTTGTGCCTTGATCTGGTCGGGGAGCCGCTTCTGAATGCGCGAGGTGTAGGCGTCGGCGCCGCTCTGCACTCCCTGGAAGGCATGCCAGCGCCGTTCGAGCGGCTCGATCGAAGAGCGCGGCGCGTCGAGTCGGCGCTGGAGGTGTGCCACCACGCGGCTGGCGACGTCGCGGGTGGTGTACTTGACGGGCCACGGGCGAGTTGATGACAGCGTGGTCTGGGGCACGTCGTGGACTAGCAGCCCGTCCTTGCGTCCCGTCGCACCGTCAGCGCGACGGCCCATCTCAGCCAGCAGCGCTCGACGTCCCGGAACGCGAGAACCCGTGAGCCCTGGCTGTGCGGCCGCGGCGGCCGCTTCGTCCTCCAGTACGACGACACGCAACTTGTGGTTTGGTCCGGGCTGGTCCCGCGTGGCGATGAGAATCGCGCTCTCGACTAAGGGTGGCGCGGTGCCGGCACGGGTCTCGCGCTCGTCCTGCTCGGTGGCGAAGACGCTCATCGCTCCGAACAGGTACAGCTCGTCGAGTCGCAGGCGGTCGGCGAGCGCGGCGCGCAGCCAATCGGCGTTACCAGCGTTCATCCAGGTTGCGGGCGTGATGACGGCGAATCGTCCGCCCGGGGCGACCTTCTCGGCCGCCATGAGCAGGAAGTAATAGTAATAATCGCTTTTGCCGCGGTAGTCACCCTTCCACCCGGGCAGTGCGCGGAAGCGGTCGAACAACACCTTGTTGCCCGCTTCGGCAACGTAGGGCGGGTTGCCGATCACAACGTCGAAGGTCGCATCGCGACGGATCTCGTCGAAGCGGCCCTGTTTCTCAGCGTCAAGGGGCACAATGCCGTAGCGCTCGTCGGCAACGAGCGCTGCCCCATCGGCGCGAAGGGACGCGTCGAGCTCGAGGCTCGCGGCTCCGCCAGCGCGAGCACCGAGGGCGTCGGTATGCACGACACCGAGGGTGAAGTTCGGGATCGGCTGACCGGCGGCTCGCATCCGGCCGAGCAGCCGCGAGACCTGCAGGAGGAGGTTGACCTCGGTCAGAAAGTAGGGAAATGGGCTGATCTCGCAGCCATGGAAGCCGCGGACGATCGCCTTGAGCCCATCGCGCAGGTCCTGCGGATCGTCATCACGGAGGCCAGCGTCGTCGACCACACGACGGGCGGCTTCAACGAGAAATCCACCTGAGCCCGTCGCGAAATCGAAGATCGACCGCGAGATGCGCTCGTTGCCCTCGACGCGAAAGGGCCCGGTCTCCCCGCGATAGCCGACGCGGTCGAGCATGAACGAAACGACCGACCGCGGCGTGTAGAACTGCCCGAGCCGGTCACGATCGATGTCGTCGACATAGGACTCGTACAGGCCGCCGAGGACGTCGGCGCCCAAGCGCCCGAGTGGAACTGGCACCAACGCGTAGAGCACCTCGGCGAGCGCCTCGTCGCGCGGCCGATACCAGTCATAGTTGTTGTCCGCCCCGAAGAGCCAGGGGTACCGATCGCGCCCGCGCAGATAGGCCTCTTCGAGCACGCGGCGCAGGCTCTTCTCCAATCGCTCGTAGGCCAGGCCAAAGCCGCCGTCGTACAGGCGGTCGTCGACGAAGCCCGCGTCCTCCCACGAGCGATAGAGCAGGATGCGGATGAGCGTCAGCTGCGACACGCGCATGAGGTACTGGCGCCATGCGCGCCCCGCCACGCCCTCGGCGGCCGGATAGTCCTTCGCCGAGGCCGGGAGCGCAGCCGGATCGATCTGCGGCTCGATTTCACGTGCCAAGACCTCGAGCTCGAGCCGTAGACGACGCTCGTGCTGCGGGATCAAATCGAAGTCGTCGAGCAGCAACTGGTGTTGTGCCGCTGCGTCCTCAGCGAGCATGTGGGAGAGCAGCCGCAGGCGCGAGACCAGGAACTCGAGATCGATGTCGACGCGCTCGCCACGACCCAGCTTGAGCTGCCACGGCTCCGCCGCAGCGACGAGCGCGACCTTCTCGTCTAAGCCCATCGCGCGGTATGAGAACAGTCCACAGAACGCCTGTAGCCGCTGCTCCTCGATCGGGGCCATAGCTTCGCCCTTGGCAGCCTGCCAGAGCGGGAGCAGCTGGAACGACAGCTGCGGATCGTGACCCGCCACCCCGCGGCGGTAGACACGCATCTCCTTCAGGTTGAAGAGCACGCCGACATCGAGTTGGCGCTGATCGATGTACCGGCGAATCTGCGGCTCGTGGGCCGCAAGCTCCTCCTGGCTCGAGCTCTTGGCGTCGAAGACGAACCGATGAGCTACGAGATCTATCGGCGTGAAGTCCGGCTTCAAGCCGCTCCGCCCGAGTTGTGGGAAATAGGCGTCCTTAGGGAAGCCGAGCAGCTGCTCGAGGATCTCGGCGAGAATCGGCTCGGTCAGGAGCTCCTCGTCCTCCCGTGGCCGCGGGTTCTCCAGATACGCTCGGAACGAGGTCGCCCCGTTGAGGCTCTTGTACCGGCCCGTCTGGGCATCAAGAAGCGCCGTGAGCCCGGCGACTTGCTCCGCGGATGTCACGCGCGAGTACCAAAGTGCGCACTTTGCGAGCCAGAACCGCTGGGCCACCTATGGGCATCCGGGGCGTCGTCTAGCGTGGTGTCAATGGAGCTGCAGGAGCCATTCGAGCACATGACGCCGACCGAGTTGGACGCCATTCGTGGTGCCGCAGCGTGGTATGCGAAGTACAACCACGCAAAGATCGAAGAGGCGCTCGACGACCCGTCCGCATACGCAATGGTCCAGCGCGAGCGATACATCGCGCTGATCTCCGGACTGCGCAAGCTCGGCTTCGACATGGCCCTGCCGGACGCGCTCGCCGCAGAACTCCGAAGCGTGGCGTAGTTCTCGCTGAGCATCACCGCCCACCCTAGACCGGCGTTCGGCCGTACGCGCAGCGGAAGCGTGGGCCTCCTAAGAGCGCCAGTGGACCTCAATGCGCCAAGCGCCGCGTGCGCTCAGCCGGCCAGCGTGACCGACACGCCCGCGCGCTCGGCGGCGACCGCGGCCTCGGGCCCCAGCGGCGCGTCGGTGATGATCTGGTCGATCGCGGAGGCCTCGCAGACGCGGACCAGGCCCGCCATCGAGAACTTCTCGGCGTCGGCGAGCAGGATCACCTCGCCGGCGGCTTCGATCATCGCGCGCTTGATCGGGACCTCGACCATCGTGGAGTCCCAGACGTCGAGCTGGGCGTCGACCGCGCTCGTGCCGAGGAAGAGAATGTCGGCCTTGAGCTGGCGCAGCGAGGTCTCGGCGAGGATGCCGACGAGCGAGTGGTAGTTGCGGCGCACGGTGCCGCCCGGGAGGACCAGCTCGATCGCCTCGTCGGGCACGAGCTCCTCGTAGACCGCGAGGCTCGTCGTGACGACGGTCATCGCTTTGCCGTGCAGGTGGCGCGCCGCCTGGAGCGTGGTGGTGCCGATGTCGATCATCACCGTCTGGCCGTCGCCGACGAGCGCCGCTGCCGCGGCCCCGATGCGATTCTTTGCGTCGTAGCGCTCGATGAGCGTCTCGTCGAACGGCGGCTCCGCGCTGACCGTCACGGCTCCGCCGCGGACGCGCTCGATGCGGCCCTCGCGGGCCAGCTCGTCGAGGTCGCGTCGGACGGTCATCTCCGAGACGCCGAACGTTTGGGCCAGCACCGCGACGTGCGTGGCGCCGGAGCGGATCGCGCGGAGGATCTCCTGCCGGCGCTGTGCCGGGATGGTGTGACGGGTCCCGGGGGCGCTCACGCGCGGCGAACAGCTTCGAACATTGAGCGGGACTTGTATCAGGATCGGCCGACGGGCCCGGCGAGCGATCGCCGGGCCCGAAGATGGCCGTGTCCGTTGCAGCGGACGGGGAGCGGGAGGAGCCGCTCCCCGCCGTCGCTACTTGACGCTGATGGTCAGCGCCTTCTTACCGGGCACGACGGTCGACTTCACCGTCTTGCCGTCCTTGGTGATCGTGACGACCACCTTCTGGCCCTTCTTCAGGCGCTGCTTGCCCGAGAGCGACAGGCGAACCGTGCCGCGCCCCCAGGAGCTCACCGACTTCTTGGTGTTCTGCAGGCGGATGGACACCTTGAACTTGCTGCTCTTGCGTGTCGCGCCCACCTCCTTGACCGTGCACTTGGCGGTGCGACCGCTGGCGGCACAGGTCACCGTGATCAGGACCTTGTCGCCCTTGTCGCCCTTGTCGCCCTTTGGGCCGGCGGGGCCCGCGGGACCGACCGGACCGGCGGGGCCCGCCGGACCCTGCGGCCCGGCCTGCACCGGCGCCGTGTAGCTCGCCGTCCGGGTCGCGTAGTCACCGTCGCCGCTGTAGACGGCGGTGACCGTGTGACCCTTGGCCTCAGCGATCGCCGAGGTCGCCAGCTCCGCGCGACCGTGCCCGTCGACCTTGACCGGCGAGCCGACGTTGTTGCCGTCGACCTTGAACTGGACCGTGCCGGTCACCGCACCCGGGAAGGGGTTGGTGCCCGTCAGTCGTGCCCGCAGCTCCACCTGGCCGGGCTCGTCAGCGTCTGCGACGTCGCCCATGCCGACCGTCAGCTTGGCCTGGGCCAGCGGCAGGTCGAACGCCTGAACCTCATCGTCGGGCGTCAGGTAGGACACCAGCGCGCTGCCGTCCTTGGCCAGCTTGGCGCGGCCTGCCGCGTCAAGCGGGATCCGGACGTGCTTCGTGCCCGCGGTCATCGCGACGACCTCGGAGGCGATGACACGACCGCTCTGGTCCGCACCCCAGGCGGGGTAGCCGCCGTCGGTGATGTCACACGCGTCGAGGCCGTAGCTGGCCAGCTCCTCCAGCGTGCTCTCCGACGTCGGCGCCGGGCAGCTGCTCGTGTACACCGGGATCGAGCCGGTCAGGCCCGACCATAGGTACACGCGCGCGGTACCGCTGCCGGTCGACGTGATGTCCAGCTCGGCGGCGTCGCCGACGAGCTTGACGTTGTCGATCGTCAGGCGGTTACCCGCCGGAGCCGGCGTGCGGCCCGCGATCGGCACGCCGTTGGCGGCCGACATCGCGATCGTCTGCGGGGACTGCGTGCCGTCGAGGTTGGAGCTCGACATCACCGGGTCGCCCGCCACCGTCGGCCGACCGGCCGGCGGGGTGTAGTTGTCCAGCTTCGCGAGGCCCCAGCGGTACGGAGCCGCCTGGACGCCGTTGATGCTCGACCACGCGAGGCGGCTCTGCCCCACGTCGATGTGGCGGAGGTCGCCACCGGGGACGGCGGCGTTGTTGTCGTTGTCGTATGGCGTGATGTTGAACGCCATGTTGTCGGGGTCGACCGCGGCCGGCAGGATGGCCATCGGGATCTTGATCTCGAGGTTGTAGCCGCCGCCCGTGTAGGCGTGGTCGGTCTCCGTCGAGTTCGTGCCGACCCACGTCGCCGACGACGCGACCTCGACGCCGGGCGCGTTGGGGGCGCCCGCCACCGTGTCGGCCAGCGGCCCGGTGGAGTAGCCCTGGTGGTTGTCGGCGTCACGCGACCAGCATGGGCCGTTGACGCCGTTGCCGTTTGAGGCGTTCGGGTCGTTGGTGAAGGGGAACACACCCAACTTGAACGTGTTGGCCGTGTCACGGGCGTTGACGTTGGCGTTGCCGCGCGGGTCGATCAGGATCTCGACCGAGTCCGCGAGCCAATGCGCGACGCACTCCTGCGGCTTGACGGCGTAGCTCTGGAAGTCGTCCACGACGCGGACGAAGAAGTACAGAGCGTCGCCGCGCTGCGTCACTTTGGCGTAGCTGCCGGTACCGCAGTCGGTGCCCATCGGAGAGCACGCGGCGCCCTCCCAGACCCGGCTCAGGTCGAGCTGGGGACCGGTGTAGTCGGCGCCCTCGACGGCATCGACCGCCGGAGCGCCGGAGGCCTCCGGGATCGTGGTCGTCGGGACGACGGCCATCGTCATCGACTCGGTCGACGAAGCCGTGGACGGCTCGTCGTGGGTCGTCGTGATCGTGAACGTCGAGGTCTGCGTGGCCGGCAGCGTCGTGTCCGTGTTGGTCACGTCGATGCTGACGACCGTCTCGGCACCCGGGGCCAGCGGCCCGTAGGAGACTGAGGCAGGCGACGCGGTGTAGTTGGACGGCAGCGTCAGGGCGACGTCGCCGCTCTGGGTGTCGGCCGACCAGTTGTGCACGCGCACGTCGATCGCCTTGGTCTCACCGACGCCGATGGACTGCAACGCCTGCGAGCGGCCGAGACGGCGAGCGTTGGGCGCGGTGTTCTGCGCCCAGTCCTCGTACTCGGCCCACGTGCCCCAGCGCTCGAGGCGACCCTCGACCGGCGAGACAACGCGAACCACGTTGTCGGTGTAGCCCGTCGCCGAACCAGAGGTGACCAGCGCCGAGACCTTGTAGTTGGCGTCGAGCGTCGTGACCGAGCTCGGCGGCGTGACGGTGAAGTCCACCGTCGTCTCGGAGGTGGCGTTGGTCGCCGGCAGGTTCTTGGGTCCGTCGACGGTCCAGCCCGCGGGGACCGACAGCGCGACGCCACCGGTCTGCGCGGCGATCGTCCCGTCGCCGGATTTCAGGTGCAGGGTCGCCGTGAACGGCTTGCCGGGCACGTTGTAGAACTCGGAGAACGTCAGGTACTGCTGGGTGCCCAGCGGGAACCCGCCCGGGTCCTGGACCGACGCGCCGTAGAGGATCGCGTCGTCCTTGCCGGCCAGCGGGTTGGCGGAGCCGCCCGAGGTCGTGTTCGGCTGAAACGGCACCCGCGCGTAGGTCTGACCAAAGCGCGAGCAGCCGGCGGCGGCGAGCGTCTGGATCATCGTGCGGCTCTGCGTCGGGTAGGCGCGCTGGCCTTCGAGGGCGACCTGCGCCCACGTCTTGGCCGAGCCGGCAGGCTTGCCCTGGACGTTGCCCGGTGCCCACTTGTAGGGGGAGTTGTAGCCCGTCCACACGCCCGCGACCGTGTCGTTGTTGGTCGCGGCCGGGACGAAGCCCGTGGTGCAGTTGGCCGCGTTGACGTTGCCGCCGCTGCCGGCGGTGGAGCCGCCCGAGAAGGCCTTCTTGACCTGCCAGGTGCTCAGCGCGCCGGGGCCCGTGAGCTGCTCGGGGTACATGTTCGGGTCGGCCGCGGCCTTGATGCCCTCCCAGATGAAGCGGCCGGCCTGCTGGTGGTTGCCGTGGCCGGCGCCCTGGATCGTCGGGTTGAAGCCGATGTAGACGTCGGGCTGGGTCTCGCGGATGATGCGCGTCACGCGGCGCAGCGTCTCGTCCTGGTTCCAGATGTCCTGGGTCAGGGGCGCCGACAGGTTGTAGAAGAAGTCGACGCGATCGAGGTTGAAGATGTCGACGGTGCCCGACCGGTAGTGGGCGACGCGGTCCTCGTTCTCACGCCGGATGCCCAGGTCGGGGCCGATCTCAAGGCCGGCGCCGTTGCCGCCGCCCTCGCCGCGCGTGACCATGATGATCCCGCACTTGGTGCCATAGCGCTCATGCCAGACACCACACGGCCCAATGATGCTCGTGTCGTCATCCGGATGAGCCCACTCACCCATGACGTTGATCTTCACGGCCTTGCTCGCCGTGTACGTCGAGGCCGGAGCGGCAGACGCCGTCCCCACCCAGCTCAGCATGGTCGCCAGAACCGCGACCAACCCCACGCAATAGCGCTTCACGCCACTCCCTCCGATGGACGAGTCCGCCCTGCGTCCGTAAAACAGTTTCGAACGAGTTCGAACACCAAGTTGGTTGGAGAAGCTAGATCTCTGTGACTTTGGTGTCAACCTTCTTGGGGCAATTTCTTCGCTAGGAGTCCCATTTCTTTGGCGATCTGGCGTGCTCTCCGTCCCTGAGACGAGTTGTTCGCTTCGCACAACTCCGAACAGCGCGCACCGTCTGCGAGCCACGCGGCGTGGTTCGGGGCGCCGAGGGGAGGAAGCCGTCACTCCTGGTCGAGTTGACCGGGACACTCCACGTCAACTCGACCCGCGCCCTCACTTCGGGACCGCACCGTTGATCCGTGTCGTTCTGTGTCCCCATGTGGGACACAGAACGACACGGACCGCGACCAGGGCCCCGAAAAGCACCCGCGCCCACGCGCCCACGGACGACACCAGGCGCCCCGAGGCGCCAGCTACGACTCACTCCCCTCGGTGCGCCGGATCACGGCACGCACTCCGACCACAAGCCGCGCTGAGCGCCATGAGCGAGTGCGCCACGCAAGCCCACACCAGCGGACGACACCGAACACCCCTCAGGCCGCCGACGTCACCTTCCGCAAATGCCGCGGCGCGCCCGGATCTATCCCCTTCGCCCGCGCCAGCGCCCACGCAAACGCCTGCCCCGGCAACACCGACAACAACGGCGACAGCAACGGTTCCGACAGCTCGGGCACCGCGAGCACATGCGCTGCGCCCACCAGCCGCGCCGCCGCCGTCCCCGATGCGATCACCGGCGCCCCCGCCTCCCGCGCACGGCGCACCGCCTCCACGACCGCCGGTAGCGTCGCATCCGCCGCCCCCACCGCCCAAACCGGCACCGAGCCATCCAGCGCAGCCACCGGCCCATGCGCCATCGCGGTCGCCGACATCGCCTTGGCGCCGAGGTAACAGACCTCGGTCAGCTTCAACGCCACCTCGCTGACCGTCGCCAACTCGACGCCCCGCGCGACCAAGTACATGCGGTCGATCCCCGCCAGCTCGGCGGCCACGGGCGCCACCGCGGCGTCCAACTCGGCCAGCAGCGCATCAGCGGCGTCCGCCGCCTCCCCCAACCCGGTCGCCAGCGCCGCCCCCCGCCCCGCCAACTGCCCGGCCAAGAGCGCCAGCACCGCCAGCGTCCCGGTATACGTCTTGGTCGCCGCAATCGACCGCTCCGGCCCGACACCAAGCGCCAGCACATGGTCGGCGACCCGCGTCAGCGCAGACCCGTCGCCGTTGGTGATCGCCAGCGTCGTCGCGCCCGCCTCCCCCGCGCGCTCCAGCCAGGCGACGACATCAGGCGTCTCTCCCGACTGCGAGATCCCGACGGCCAGCTCGCCCGGCGCCGCAGCGGCGACGCCGTAGTACAAGGGCATCGACATCGAGTCGCGCACGACCGTCCACCCGCACAGCGCCCGCAGCAGATAGGACGCGTAGATCGCGGCGTGGTCGGAGGTCCCGTGCGCGGCGATCCGCACCAGCGGCGGCTTCAGCTCCGCGAGCGCCCCAGCGACACCTGCGATCTCGCCCTCGCGCGCAAGCAGCGCGCGCCAGGTCGCCGGCTGGGCGACGATCTCCTCGTGCAGGACCTCCGCCGCCGCCGTCACGCCGCGACCCGCGCCGGTGCGATCGCCGCGCCACCCACCGCATCGAAGAACCGCAGCGACGACGGGATGATCCCGAACTCCACGCGATCCCCAGGCAGCAGCGTCGTACGACCATCATGGTGGACAACGACCCGCACCCCGTCGCTCACGACGACGCCGACGAACGTCTCTCGCCCGAGCGCCTCGACGAAGCTGACCTCGCCGGCGATCGGCCCGGCCAGCGTCGCGTGCTCCGGGTCCCAGATCCGGGCGCTCTCGGGGCGCACGCCGACCGTCACCTCGTCCGGCAAGCCCTCGATCTCGGGCAGGACGAGGTCGATGCCGTCCGCCCACAGGCGCGTGCCGCCACTCGCCGAGGGCCCCGCACCCGCGCGCAAGAAGCTCATCGCCGGGCTCCCGATGAAGCCACCGACGAACGTGTTGGCCGGGCGCTCGTAGAGCTCCTCCGGCGTGCCGACCTGCTCAAGCACCCCGTCGTTCATCACCGCGATCCGGTCGCCCATCGTCATCGCCTCGACCTGGTCGTGGGTGACGTAGACGGTGGTGGTCCGGACCTCCTTCTGCAGCCGCTTGATCTCGCCGCGCGTCTGCGTGCGCAGCTTGGCGTCGAGATTCGACAGCGGCTCGTCCATCAAGAACACCTCGGGCTGGCGCACGAGCGCGCGACCCAGCGCGACGCGCTGCGCCTGGCCGCCCGAGAGCTGCCCGGGCTTGCGCGCCAGGTAGGGCTCGAGGTCCAGCGACGCGGCGGCCTCGCGCACCCGGCGCTCGATCTCGGCCTTGGGCGTCTTGCGCCGTCGCAGGCCGAAGGCGAGGTTGTCAAAGACGGTCATCTGCGGATACAGCGCGTAGTCCTGAAAGACCATCGCGATGTCGCGCTCGCGCGGCGCAATGTGATTGACAACCCGATCACCGATGCGGATCTCGCCAGCGGTGATCGACTCCAGGCCCGCGAGCATGCGCAGCGCGGTCGACTTGCCCGAGCCCGACGGCCCAACCAACACCATGAACTCGCCGTCGGCGATGTCCAAGTCGAGGCCGTGCACGACGGCGTTGTCGCCGTAGGACTTGTGGACGTCGGAGAAGCGGACTGCACCCATCGGACTTATCCCTTCACGGCTCCGGAGACCATGCCCCGGATGAAATGGCGCTGGAGGAACACGTACAACACAACAACTGGCGTGGCGACGATCACGGCGCCCGCGGCCAGCAGGGTCAGGTCGGACTGGTTACGTCCAAGGAAGAAGCTGAGGCCCAGCGGCGCGGTGCGCAGGCCCTCGTCGGTGACCATGACGAGCGCCAGCAGGAACTCGTTCCAGGTCCACATGAACAACAACACGACCATGGTCAGCACCGCCGGCCGCGCCAGCGGCAGCAGCACCTTCCAGAGCGTGAACCAGCTCGACGCCCCATCGATCCGCGCGGCCTCGACCAGCGAGGGCGGGACCGACCGGAAGAACGCCCGCATCCAGAAGGTGCCGAACGCGATCGACGTCCCGGCCTGCGGCAGGATCAGCGCCCAGTAGGTGTCGGTCAGCCCGAGGTCGCGCAGGTCGTAGTACAGCGGGACGATCATCGCTTCCATCGGCACCATCAGGCCGAGCAAGAAGAGGTAGAACAACGGCTGGGCGAAGCGGAAGCGCATCATCCCGAACGCGTAACCGGCGAGGATCGAGACGACCGTCGAGATGCCGACGACGGCGACCGCGACGATCGTGCTCGACTTCAAGTACACGTCGAAGCTGCCGTCCTCCCACGCCCGTGAGAAGTTGTCGAAGTGCAGCCCGTCGAAGCTGCCGAACGAAGCGCCGCCGCCGGGCTTCTGCAGGGCGGTGAAGACGATGCCCACGATCGGCAGCAGCGCGATCAGGGCAAAGACGCCGAGGATCAGATAGGTGACCGACTGCTCGCGACGGCTGGTCATCGCTTCGTCCCCCGTTCGGCGATCTGGTTGATGGCGGTCGACAGCAGGAAGATGACCAGCGCCAGGGTGAGGCCGATCGCCGACGCCGAGCCGACCTTGCCGGTCAAGAAGGCCCGCTCGTAGACCTGGTAGGCGGGGACCGACGTCGCGTCGCCCGGCCCGCCCTTGGTCGTGATGTACACCAGGTCGAAGTTCCGCAGCGCGGCGATTGTGCTCAGCGTGAGCGCGACCGCGATCTCGCCGCGCAGCGCAGGCAGCGTGACCGCGAAGAACTCGCGCACCGCGCCGGCCCCGTCGACGCGCGCGGCGTCATAGAGCGACTTGGGGATCTTCTGCACGCCCGCGGTCAGCAGGACCATCGCCAGGCCGTACATCACCCAGGTGCCGATCAGCCCGACGGCGGGCAGCGCCACGTCGAAGTCGCCGAGCCAGGACTTGGCCAGGCCGCCGAGGCCGATCGCGCGCAGCCCCTCGTTGATCGGCCCGTCGTTGGGGTCATAGATCATCCGCCACATGACGGCGACGACGACCATCGCCACGATCTGAGGAAGGAACAGCACAACGCGGAAGAAGGTGAAGCCGCGCACCTGCGTGCGCGCGACGAGGCCCGCCAGCAGCAGGCCGATCCCGACCGGGATCACCGCGTAGAAGACGACGAGCCACAGCGCGTGGACGAACGCCGTGCGCTGGTCGGGGTCCGACAGCACGTCGCCGTAGTTGGCGAGGCCGATCCACTTGCCCGGGGTGATGCCGTCCCACTCGAAGAACGACAGCCACACCGCGTGCAGCAACGGCAGGAGCGTGAAGGCGCCGAAGATCAGCAGCGCCGGGATCAGGTACAGGTAGCCGACGCGCCGGGGCTCGCCCGGCGGCCGGTCAGACGCGCGCCGGCCGAGGGGCCGGGCAGGCCCCTCGACGTCCGCCGCGATCCCCCCGCCGCGACCAAGCGCGGCGGGGATCTCATCGGTGGCGGAACGGCGCGCCATGGGTCAGCTGCCGCTCTTGGAGGCGTCGACCTTCTCTTGGACGCCCGACGTGAACTCCGTGGGGGAGTCCTTGCCGGCCAGCATGCTCTGGATCGCGCCGCCGAGGTCGTCACCGAACGTCGGCGTCGTGTAGTCGGCGTACGGGATCAGGCCATCGGCCTCGCCGAGCGCCTTCCAGGCCGCCGCGACGTCCTGGGTCAGCGCGCCCTTGGCCGCCGGCACGTCGTACTTCATCGCCGCCAGGTTGTCGGTCTCCGTAAGCACGGTCGCCGCGTTCTCGTCGGTGAGGAAGTCGATGTAGGCCGCGGCCACGTCGGGGTTCTTGGACTTCGACGTGATCGTGAACGGCAGCGACTCGCCACCGAGCGCGACCGGGTCGCCCTCCTGCTCGCCGGGCATCGTGAAGAAGCCGACGTCATCGCCCATCTGCTTGGCCAGGTCGGCCACCAGCCAGGTGCCGGCGATCAGGAACGTGCCGCGGCCCTTGGAGAACCGCTGCCACGCCGGGTCATAGCCCGTGCCGTTGAAGTCCTTCGTGAAGTACCCCTTGTCGACCCAGTCCTGCAGCTTGGTCGCTGCCGCCTGGAACTCAGGCGTGTCGAACGAAGCGCCGGCCTTCTGGAAGACGAAGTTGCGGACGTCCTCCTTCGGGGCGGTGGTGGCGAGCGCGGTCTCGTACTCGTGGATGCCCGGCCACTTGTCGAGGTTGCCGAACTGGATCGGCACGTCGCCGTCGGTCTTGGCCTTCGCGAGCGCGGCCTCGAAGTCCGCCAGCGTCTTCGGAACCTCGGTGACCTTCTTCTTGTTGTAGAAGACGCCGACGATCTCACCCATCTGCGACAGGCCGTACAGGCTGCCTGCGCCGAAGGTGGTGCCGTTGGCCTCGAACTTGTTGAGGTCCAACAGCAGGCTCGGGTAACGATCGGCCCAGCCGTAAATCTTCGCGTAGTCGTCGACCGAGCGCAGCAGCTTGCCCTTGACGAGCTGGCCCATCACGCCGAGGCCCTGGTTGGCCTGGACCACGTCAGGCGCCTTGGGACCGGAGACGGCAAGCTTCAGCGTCGTGTTGAGGTCGTCAAACGACTTCGCCACGCGCTTGATCTTCACGTTGGGGTACTTCGCCATGAACTGCTTGTTGAGCTCCTTGATTTGCGCCGCCTGACCGCCCCGGACCTCCTGGTCCCAGACCGTCAGCGTGACGTCGCCGGCCGCGGCGATGTCCGGCTTAGCCTGCGCGGCCGGCGTCGTCTTGGCCGGCGCGTCGTCGCTCGTATCGTCACCCGGCGTCGTGCCACAGCCCGCCGCCAGCGCGGTAGCCGCGAGCACCGCCAGCGACCCCATCACCTTCGTTCGCCGCATTCCGTCTCTCCTCCGTGTGTTCAGGTCGTGGTCTGGCCCGGGACGGCCAGCCCTCGTTCGGCGCCCGCCGCGGCGAGCTCCTCGATGGTTTGCGCGCCCGCCACCGCGGTGGGGACGCGCACCGACAACGCCGCGGCTAGACAAGCCCACCGCAGGCAGTGCTCCGGCGATGCGCCGGCCAGATCGCTCCAGATGTAGGCGGCGGCGAAGAGGTCGCCGGCGCCGGTGGTGTCGACGGGGTCGCCGACCGCGACGCCGTCGACCCGCTGCACCACACCGTCGGCCGCGGTCAGCGCGCCGTCGGGGCCGAGCGTCACGACGACGCGCGACACGGTAGCGGCGAGCGCCAGCGCGGCCGCGCCCACCTCGTCGAGCCCGCTCAGCAGCCGTGCCTCGCGCGCGTTGACCACGAGCGCCCGCGCGCTCGTCACCCGCTCGGGCAGCGGCGCGCCGGCGCAGGCGCGCGCCTCCTCGTCACCGGCGGTCGCGTACAGCGCGGCGCCGTCCGGCACGCTCTCCAGGCGGGTGATCGACGCGAGCACCGCGCGCGGTGCGAACGCTGCGACGTCCTCGCGGGTGGGCCGCTCGTCGGGGTTGAAGGTCACCATCGCGCGCTCGCCGTCGTGGGGCAACACCGCGGTGACCGGCGTGCGCGCGACCGTTCGCGGCGTGCAGGCGACGCCCTCAGCGGCCAGCGCGTCGCGCACGAAGCGCCCGTCGGCGTCGTCGCCCAGCGGGGAGGCGAGGGCCGTTGAGAGGCCGAGGCGCGCGGCGCCGATCGCGACCGTCGCCGCGCCACCAGGCGAGCGCAGCAGGTCGCGCGCATGGCGCTCCTCGCCCGGCGCGGGCAGCGCGTCGAGCCCCACAAACGTGAGGTCGACGAACGCCGGATCGGCGCAGACGAGGTCGGTGCTCACCGGGAGAACGCCTCCGCGAGGCCGGGGAGCCGGTCGCAGTACTCCTCGAAGATCTGCCGCGCGGTGGCGACCGACGGCACGAGCGGATGCAAGGCCAAGGCCTTGATCGCCTGCTGGCGTGAGCCCGACAGCGCCGCGTCGATCGTCGTCCGCTCGACGTCCTTCATCGTCTCCACGAGCGCGCGCGCGTGGGGCGCGACCTCGCCGATGGCGACCGGGACCGGGCCCGAGCGGCCGACGATGCACGGCACCTCGACGACCGCACGGTCATCGAGGAACGGCAGGCTGGAGCGGTTGGCGGTGTTGAGCACGAGCACTGCACGGGAGTTGTTGGCGATCGCCTCAAGGACCGACATCGCCTCGCCCTCGTAGCCGCCGTTCTCGTCGATCTCGTGCTCGTGGCCGTCACCCGCGGCGCTGCGCGCCTCGGCCATGTAGCTGCGCTCGCGGTCGTGACGGGTCCCGCGCCAGCTCTCAAGCGCGACGCCGGGCGGCTGCTCGCCCTCGGCGTAGAACGCGCGCTGCTGGCGCAGCAGGAACGCGCCGCGCGACTCCGGGCTCTGGCGGATCGCGTTGACCGTGTCGGCCGCGTAGTAGAAGTAGTACAAGTACTCGTTGGGGATCATCTCCAGCGAGCGCAGCCACTCGCCGCCGAACAGGCGGCCCTCCTCGAAGGTCTCCAGCAGCGCGTCCTGCTCCAGCAGCCCGGGCAGCAGCTCCTGGTCACCGTCGCGCACGCCGTGCAGCCAGCCGAGGTGGTTGAGGCCGAAGTAGTCAAACCACAACTCGTCAGCGGGGCGGCCCAGCGCGCGGGCCACGCGGCGCATCAGGCCGGCGGGCGAGTCGCAGATGCCGATCGCGCGGTCGCCGAGCACCCGCTGCACGGCCTCGGTGACCATGCCTGCGGGGTTGGTGAAGTTGATGAGCCACGCCTCGGGCGCGTGCTTGGCCATCGTCTCGGCCAGCTCCATCATCACCGGGATCGTCCGCAGCGCGAAGCAAAGGCCGCCGGGGCCCGTCGTCTCCTGGCCGAGCACGCCGTGCCCGAGCGGGACGCTCTCGTCCACGACGCGCCCTTCGAGCTGGCCGACGCGGATCGCGCAGAGCACGAAGTCGGCGCCCTGCACAGCATCGACGAGGTCAGTCGTGCCGCGGAACGGAAGCTTGACGCCGTGCTCGATTGACAGGCCGCTGAGCACGGGCGCGATGCGGTCCAGCCGGTGGCGCTCGACGTCGTGCAGCACAACTTCGGCGATCCCGAGGCGGTCGCGCAGGCCGAGCAGCGCGGTGTAGACCAGGGGCACGCGGAATCCTCCGCCGCCGACGATCGTGAGCTTCATGCGATGGTCACCTCGATCCCGGCCTCTTCGATGGCCGCGCGGTCACCGGCCGGGAGGCCCGCGTCGGTGATGACCTGGTCTAGGTCCGCGGGACCGCACACGCGCACGACCCCGGTCATCGAGAACTTGTCGCTGGCGGCGAGTAGGACGACGCGGCCGGCGGCGCGGATCATCGCGCGCTTGATCGGGACTTCGATCATGGTCGTGTCCCACACCGACAGGTCCGCATCGATCGCACTGGTACCCAGGAAGACGATGTCGGCGTTGAGCTGGCGCAGCGAGTCCTCGGCCAGCACACCCACCGTCGAGAGGTAGTTGCGCCGCACGAGGCCGCCGGGGAGGACGATCTCGACCTCCTCGTCGTCGCGCAGCTCGTCGAGCGCGGCCAAGTTGGTGGTGATGATCGTGACCCGACGGCCGCGCAGGTGGCGCGCGACCTGCAGCGTGGTCGTCCCGATGTCGAGCATCACGGTCTGACCGTCCTGCACGAGCGCGGCGGCGGCGCGGCCGATGCGGTCCTTGACCTCCTGGCCTTCCTGGGCGATCTCGTCGAACGGTCGCTCGGGCACGGTGTCGACCGCGCCGCCGTGGACCCGTTCGAGCTTGCCGTCACGCTCGAGGGCGAGCAGGTCGCGCCGGACCGTCATCTCGCTCACGTCGAACGCACGGGCGAGGTCCGAGACGTGAGCCGTCCCGGAGCGCACCGCCTGCAGGATGCGCTGGCGACGCTGGGCAGGAACCGTCACGCGTTCAGGCAACGTGACGGCCCTGAGTGATCGAATCTGTGCGACCCGGGAGGCTCACGGGTCGTCACATTACAGATTCGAACAGAGATCTGTGCGAATTTGTTGACGCCTGATCAGAACAGCGTTAGCTTGGCCGCCCATGCCGACCGATCGCCACCTCGCCGGAGCGCCCATCAGCTGGGGCGTCTGCGAAGTCCCGGGCTGGGGCACGATGCTGCCGCCGGAGCGGGTCTTTGACGAGATGGCCGGCCTCGGCCTGACCGCCACCGAGCTCGGCCCCGTCGACGACTACCTGCCGCTGAACGCCGACGCGATCCAGGCCATGTTGGCGCCCCGCCATCTGGAGCTCCTGGGCGGCTTTGTGCCGCTCGTTCTGCATGAGGGCGACGTCGCCGACGCGCTCGACCAGGCCCGTCGCGTGGCGACCGTCATGGCCGGCGCCGGCGCCTCGGTCTTCGTCCTGGCGCTGGTGCAGGACGCCGAGTGGTCGGCGCCCATCACCTTGGACGACGCGGGCTGGGCGCGGCTGGCCGCGGGCGTCGACGCCGTCGCCGAGGCGACCGCCGAGCTGGGGCTGACCACCGTCGTGCACCCGCACCAGGGCACGCTGGTGGAGCGCGCCGCGGAGATCGACGTGCTCGCCTCGCTCAGCACCGTCGCCTGGTGCCTGGATCCCGGACACCTCGCGCTGGGCGGCTACGACCCGCTGGACTTCGTGCGCAACTACGGCGACCGCGTCGCCCACGTCCACCTCAAGGACGTCGACCTCGCGATCGCCGAGCGCCTCAACGCGGGTGAGCTCACGCTGATGAGCGCCGTGCAGGCTGGGCTCTTCAAGCCGCTGGGCCAGGGCGACGCCTCCATTGCCGAACTGGTCGCCGCGCTCGACGCGCGCGGCTACGACGGCTGGATGGTCCTCGAACAGGACTGCGCGATCACCGGTGCGCCGCCGGCGCCCGGCGAAGGACCCGTGGCCGACGCCGCCGAAAGCCTGCGCTTCTTGGCCTCACTGACCCCGGCGGCCGCGCGATGAGCGCCGTCGACCCCGCGACGGTCGCCGCGCGGCTGCGCATTGGCGTCATCGGGACGGGCCGCATCGGCCGCCTGCACGCCGAGCTGCTGGCGCGCCGCGTCGCCGGCGCGCACGTCGCGATGGTCTATGACCGGCACACGGCCTCCGCGCTGGTCGTCGCGGACGATCTCGGCGTGCCCGTCGCAGCCTCGGCCGACGAGCTGATCGGCTCCGCCCAGGTCGATGCAGTCGCGATCTGCACGAGCACCGACACGCACGTCGACCTGATCCTCGCGGCCGCCGCCGCGGGCAAGGCGATCTTCTGCGAGAAGCCCGTGTCGCTGGACCTCGCGGCCGTCGACGCCGCGCTGCACGCGGTCGCGACCGCCGGCTCGACCTTCCAGATCGGCTTCAACCGGCGCTTTGACCCGGCACACGCCGCGGTCCGGGCCGCCGTCGCCAACGGCACCGTCGGCGAGGCGCACCTCGTGCGGATCACCAGCCGCGACCCCGAGCCGCCGCCGCTGGACTACGTCCGCACCTCGGGCGGGATCTTCCTCGACATGACGATCCACGACTTCGACATGGCGCGGTTTGTCACCGGCAGCGAAGTCGTCGCGGTCAGCGCCCACGGCGCGCTGCGGATCCGGCCGGAGTTCGCAGAGGCCGGCGATGTCGACACCGCGATCGTCACGCTGGAGCACGCCGACGGCTGTTTGACCGCGATCGACAACAGCCGCCAGGCGCCCTACGGCTATGACCAGCGCGTCGAGGTCCACGGGGCGCGCGGGATGGCCGCCTCGGAGAACCCGCTTGAGCACACCGCGCTGGTGCGCTCCGCGGCGGGGACCGAGACGCCCCCGCTGCCGTTCTTCTTCCTCGACCGCTATGTGCCCTCCTACCTCGCCCAGTGGGAGGCGTTCGTGACCGCGTGCCAGACCGGCGCGCCCGGCACGCCCGGCCTCGCCGACGCGCGCGCCCCGCTGGTCATCGGCCTGGCGGCGCTGCGGTCGCGCACCGAGCGCCGGCGGGTCGAGATCGCCGAGATCGAGGCGGAGGTCGTCGCCCGGTGAGCGATCTGGACCTGCTCACGATGGGCCGCATCGGCGTCGACCTCTACCCGCAGCAGTCCGGCGTGGGGCTGGAGGACGTGACGTCATTTGCCAAGTCGCTGGGCGGCTCGCCGACCAACGTCGCGGTCGCCGCCGCGCGGCTGGGCAACCGCTGTGCGGTGCTGACCAAGGTCGGCGACGACCCGTTTGGCACCTACCTGCGCCGCACGCTGGCCGACTTCGGCGTCGACACACGCCACGTCGGGACCGACGCCGAACTGCGCACGCCGCTGGCCTTCTGCGAGCTGCACCCGCCCGACCACTTCCCGCTGCTCTTCTACCGCCAGCCCAGCGCGCCGGATCTGCAGCTGCGCGCCGATGAGCTGCCGCTCGATGATGTGCTCTCCGCGCGGATCCTCTGGACGACGGGCACCGGCCTGTCAGCGGAGCCCAGCCGCTCGGCGACGCTCACCGCGCTGCGCGCCCGCCGCGAGGCGCGCCCGGACGCGATCACCGTCCACGACCTCGACCATCGGCCGATGTTCTGGGCCGACGTGGCGGAGGCCGGCGAGCAGGCGCGTGCAGCCTTGGCCTGCGCGACCGTTGCCGTGGGCAACCGCGAGGAGGTCG
This sequence comes from uncultured Conexibacteraceae bacterium, assembly GCA_963829185.1. Taxonomy (GTDB): domain Bacteria; phylum Actinomycetota; class Thermoleophilia; order Solirubrobacterales; family Solirubrobacteraceae; genus Baekduia. Next base: position 151,242 of record CAWHID010000003.1, on the reverse strand, counting down.
CGGTCGCCGTCGGCACCGACGACCCCGATGATGCCGCGACCGAGTTATTGGCCTTGGGCGTGTCGGTGGCAATCGTCAAGCGCGGGCCGGCCGGCGTGCTGGTCGCCACCGCCGACGGGCGTTGGGACGTCGCGCCGGTCCCGGTCGACGTCGTCTGCGGCCTCGGCGCGGGCGACGCGTTCGGCGGCGCGCTCTGCCACGGGCTGTTGGCCGGTTGGCCGCCGGAGCGCTGCGTGCGGCTGGCCAACGCGGCGGGCTCGTTCGTCGCCGGCCGCTTGGCCTGTGCGGACGCGATGCCGACGCTTGCAGAACTCGGCGACGATCTCACTCCGTCTCGAGCAAAGTACCTATGCGGTCCATAGGTCAAGACCGACTTTCACGCGGTGACGGCGTGAGCGGCCGCGACGCCCCCGTGCGGCTGACCGTCGCCCAGGCGCTCGTGCGCTTCCTCGCCGTCCAGCACGTCGAGCGCGACGGCGTGCGCACCCCGTTCTTCGCCGGCTGCCTAGGCATCTTCGGTCACGGCAACGTGGCGGGCCTAGGCGAAGCGCTGTACGCCTCGCGCGACGAGTTCCCCTACATCCCGGGCCGCAACGAGCAGTCGCTGGCGCACATTGCGTGCGGCTACGCCCGCCAGCGCGACCGCCTGGCGACCTTCGCGGTGACCACGTCGGTCGGCCCGGGCGCGACGAACCTCGTCACCGGCGCCGCATTGGCGACCATCAACCGGCTGCCGTTGCTGCTCTTGCCGGGCGACACGTTCGCCACGCGCGCGCCGCATCCGGTGCTCCAGCAGCTGGAGTCCGACAGCGACGGCACCGTATCGGTCAACGACGCGCTGCGCCCGGTCTCGCGCTACTTCGACCGCATCGTCCGCCCCGAGCAGCTCGTGCCCGCCGCGCTGGAGGCGATGCGCGTGCTGACCGACCCGGCCCAGACCGGAGCGGTGACGCTCGCGCTGCCCGAGGACGTCCAGACGGAGGTCGTCGAGGTCGATCCCGCGTTCCTGGAGCCGCGGACCTGGTTGATCCAGCGCCAGCCGCCCGCGCCCGAGGGCGTCGCGCGCGCGGCCGCGCTGATCCGCGCGGCCAAGCGCCCGCTGATCGTCGCCGGCGGCGGTGTCGTTTACTCGCGCGCGTGCGAGGCGCTGCGCGCGTTCGTCACCCAGACCGGGATCCCGGTCGGCGAGACCCACGCGGGGCGCGGCGCGCTGCCATCCGACCATCCCGGCGCGCTGGGGGCGATCGGCGCGACCGGCACGCCTGCGGCCAACCGGCTGGCGCGTGACGCCGATCTCGTCATCGGGATCGGCACGCGCTGGAGCGACTTCACCACGTCGTCGAAGTCAGCCTTCCAGGATCCGGATGTTCGGTTCGTCAACATCAACGTCTGTTCCTTCGACGCGGCCAAGCACGCCGGCCTGCAGCTCGTCGGCGACGCGCGCGTGACGCTGGAGGCGCTTGCCGCGGCGCTGGGCGACGACGACGTCCGCGCCGATGACGCATGGACCGCGCGCGGCGAGGCCGAGCGCGCGGCATGGGCCGAGGAGGTCGTCAAGCTGGTCGGCGCACCGCCGCTGACCCAGGCCGCCGTGATCGGCGCGGTCAACGATGCGGCGGGCGACACCGGCATCGTCGTCCAGGCCGCCGGCTCGCTGCCCGGCGACTTGCACAAGCTGTGGATCGCACGAGACCAGGCAGCCAAGGGCTACCACGTCGAATACGGCTACTCGTGCATGGGCTATGAGATCCCCGGCGGGATCGGCGTCAAGCTCGCCGCGCCCGAGCGCGAGGTGTACGTGTTGGTCGGCGACGGCTCCTACCTGATGTCCCCAGGTGAGCTGGCGACCGCCGTCGCGCTGGGTACCCGCATCGTCTTGGTGCTCGTCCAGAACCACGGTTACGCCTCGATCGGGGCGCTGTCGCGGTCGGTCGGCGGCGCCGGGTTCGGCACGCACCACCGCGTCGCCGGCGATGGCGCGACGGTCCTCGACGACGGAGCCGGCAGCGCGCTCGCCACGGCCGCCGACGAGCTGCCCGTCGACCTCGCCGCCAACGTCGCGAGCCTCGGCATCCCCGTTACCTGCGCCGGCGACCTCGCCGAGCTGCGCGACGCGCTGGCCGCTGCCCGCAGCGCCGACGGGCCGGTCGCGATCCATGTTGAGGTCGATCGCTTCCACACCGTCGGCGGCTATGAGAGCTGGTGGGACGTCCCCGTCGCCGCCGTCTCGGACCGCCCCGAGGTCGTCGCCGCGCGCGAGCGCTACGAGCGCGACCGCCGCGCCCAGCGCGCGTACCTCCGCACCCCATGAACACCATCCTGCAACGCCCCGCCCCCGACGGCAGCATCGTCGTCACCCCACAGTCGGCTGGCTGGAGCTACGTCGGCTTCGAGGCCGTGCGCCTGGCGCCCGGTGAGATGCTCGTGCGCGCGCCCGGCGAGCGCGAGACCTGCATCGTCGTGATCTCGGGCACCGTCTCCGTGCGCTCCGACGAGCACGGCGAATGGCGCGACCTCGGCGGCCGGCCCGACCCGTTCTCCGGCCCGCCCGAAGGGGCCTACTTCCCGCCCCGCAGCGCGTTCGTTGTCGAGGGCCGCGGACCGAACGGAGCCGAGGTCGGGCTCTGCTACGCCCCCGCCGAACAGGGGACGGCGGCGCGCGCGTTGCGTACGCCCGCGGTGACCGAGCGCGGCTACGACGCCCACGAGCGCATCGTCGGCAACATCATGATGGACAACGAGGCCGCCGAGCGGCTCCTGGTGTGCGAGGTCATCACGCCCTCAGGTCACTGGTCCAGCTACCCGCCGCACAAGCACGACCGCGACGCGCTGCCCGACGAGTCCCTCCTCGAAGAGACCTACTACCACCGCGTCGCGCCCTCCACCGGCTTCGGCCTGCAGCGCGTCTACACCGACGACGGCACGCTGGACGAGACCGTCGCCGTCCATGACCGCGACGTCGTCCTGGTCCCGCGCGGTTACCACACGGTGGCGGCGCCGCCCGGCGTCGCCGTCTACTACCTCAACGTGATGGCCGGGCCCAGCCGTGAGTGGTCGTTCACCGACGACCCCGCCCTGGCGTGGACCCGCGCCGACGGCGCGACCCTCGGCGGCCGCCTCGGTCCCGAGGCCTGAGCGACCCCTCCCTCCTCCCTCCCCAACCCCACGGAACCCTGAGATGACCTCCAACAACGGTTTGTTGAACAACTACATCGGCGGCACCTGGACGCCGGCCGGCGATGCGTCTGGCGTGCTCGACGTCAGCAATCCCGTTACGGGCGCAGTGCTCGCACAGGTCCCGCTCAGCGGCGCCGCCGACGTCGACGCCGCGGTCAGCGCCGCGCGCGCGGCGCTGCCGGCGTGGCGCGACGTCAACGCCATCGAGCGCGCCCGGCGCCTGTTCGCGCTGCGCGAGGGCCTGATCGCTCGCGCGCAGGAGCTAGCCGCGACGGTCACCAGCGAGATGGGCAAGACGATCGGCGACGCCCGCGCCGAGGTCGGCCGCGCGATCGAGATGGTCGAGGCCGCCTGCGCGATCCCGACCACGTCGCAGGGCCGGATCCTCGAGGACGTCTCGCGCGGGATCGACGCGGCGACGATCCGCCAGCCGGTCGGCGTCTGTGCGGCGATCGTGCCGTTCAACTTCCCCATGATGGTCCCGTTCTGGTTCTTGCCGTTCGCGATCGGATGCGGCAACACCTTCATCATCAAGCCCTCCGAGCAGGTCCCGATGACCCAGCAGCTCGTCTTCGAGATCCTCGACGGGCTCGGGCTGCCGCCGGGCACCGTCAACCTGGTCAACGGCAGCCGCGACGTCGTCGAGGGGTTCCTCGACCATCCCGGGATCGATGCGATCTCGTTCGTCGGCTCGGCTCCCGTGGCCAAGCTCGTCTACGAGCGCGCGGCCCGCGGCGGCAAGCGCGTGCAGGCACTCGGCGGGGCCAAGAACCACATGGTGGTCATGCCCGACGCGGTGATCGACAAGACCGTCGCCGGCCTGATCGGCTCGGCCTTCGGCGCCGCCGGGCAGCGTTGCATGGCGGGCTCGGTGGTCGTGACGGTTGGCGACGCGCACGAGCGGCTGCTGCCCGCGCTGACCGAGGCGACCCGGGCCCTGAGCGTCGGCGATGGCGCCGACGAGTCCACCGACGTGGGCCCGGTGATCTCCTGCGCGGCCCGCGACCGGATCGCCGAGCGCATCGGCGACGCGGTCGACGCGGGCGCGACCGCGGTGGTCGACGGCCGCAGCGCGATCCCGGCCGCCGGCGATGGCGCGTTCGTTGGCCCGACGATCCTCGACGGTGTCACGCCCGAGATGGAGATCGCCCAGGAGGAGGTCTTCGGGCCGGTCCTGACCGTCGTCCGCGCCGCGTCGCTGGACGAAGCAATCGCGATCGTCAACGCATCACGGTTCGGCAACGGCACGTCGATCTTCACCGAGTCCGGAGCGGCCGTGCGGCGCTACCAACATGATGTCCAAGCCGGGATGATCGGCGTCAACATCGGCGTTGCGGCGCCCGTCGCGTTCTTCCCGTTCTCAGGCTGGAAGGACTCGTTTCTCGGCGACCTGCATGCCCACGGCCCCGATGCCGTGGATTTCTTCACGCGCAAGAAGACCGTGACCAGCCGCTGGTTCTCCGACGGCCAGGGCACCGGCGACTACTTCGTGGAGCGCTAGGCGATGCCGCTCGGCCAACGCTCCCCGCTGTTCCTGCTGGCCTTCGACCATCGCGGCGTCTTCGCGCGCACGATCTTCGACACGACCGGCGAGCCGACGCCCGAGCAAGAGCGGGCGATGGTCGACGCCAAGCACTTGATCTTCGAGGGCGTGCGGCGCGCTGCGGGGGCCGGGGCCGTCGGTGCTGGCCAGGCCGGCGTGCTCGTCGACGAGCTCTACGGCGCGCACGTGGCGCTTGCCGCCAAGGCTGCCGGCATCGTGCTCGTGATGCCCGTCGAGACGCCCGACCGCGAGCTCTTTGAGTTCGCCTACGGCGCGGACTGGCGCGTGCACATCGAGACCTTCGAGCCGGACTTCGCCAAGGTCCTGGTCCGCTACAACGCCGACGGCGACGCAGCAGGCAACGCGCTGCAGTCCGAGCGGCTGGCCGAGCTGTCGCGGTGGCTGCGCGAGACCGAGCGCAAGTTCCTGTTCGAGCTGATCGTGGAGCCGACCGACGCGCAGCTCGCCACCGCCGGCGGCGACCGCGAGCGCTTCGAGCGCGAGCAGCGCCCCGCGCTGATCGTCGCTGCGATGGCCGCCCTGCAGGACGCCGGCGTCGAGCCCGACGTCTGGAAGATCGAGGGCCTCGACGATCCCGCCGAAGCCGCGGCCGCCGTCACCCAAGCCCGGACCGGAGACGGCCGCGGCAGCGTCGCCTGCACCATCCTCGGCGCCGGCGCCCCGGACGTCCGCGTCGACCACTGGCTGCGCACCGCCGCCGCCGTCGACGGCTTCGTCGGCTTCGCGATCGGGCGTTCCATCTGGCGCGACGCGGTCCGCGCGTATCTGGCCGAGACCGTCGAGCGCGAGGTGGCCGCGCAGCGGATCGCGGATAACTACTTGCGGTTCGTGGAGGTGTTCCGGGGCGCGCGGGGGTAAGAGCGCCGCCACGCCGGGCCCTTCCGCTTTGCCGACGTAAAACCTCGGGGACTGATCGTCGCCACTGATGACACAACGAGGATCTCGGGCCGACGATGACCGGCCTCGCGCGCTAACCGTCGCGCCTCGTTGCGCGCCTTCGCCAAGCCACCCTGGACGAGAATCGGCGTCTCACGGCCGGGTGCCGCGATCTCCCACATCGCGAAGCCGCGCCGTCGCAGCAGATACCGGGCACGCGACTGACGCACCCATCGTTGCGGCGGCGGCGCCACACGCTTGGACTTCGGCGTCATGCCCAACTGCGACAACTCGGCCTCGAGCGCCGCGACGCGGGCGTCGCCCGCACCGGAGAGGATCCGGGTCAGACGGCCAGCGACGGTTCCGGCCTTGCCCACCTCGATCCCGGCCTCCACAAGCGTGTCGATGATCTCGTCGGACGCCTTCTTCGCCCCGACCGCTCCCATGAGCCGTCGCGCGGCGCGGGCCTCGGCCGCGGCAAAGGCAGCATCGACGCGCGCGTGGACCTCGGCAGGCGCGGACTCAGCCGACCGGACGACCGGTCCGGAGGCCCAGTCCGCGAAGTCGAGCGGGATGTCGGTGACCTTGATGTGCGGGTCCTGGCTCACAGGCCTGCCTTCTGCTGGAACAGCTCTAGCCTAGCGGCGTCATGGACGACAAGCGAGCCCCGGGCCGCCCGTTCGGCGATGAGCCGAGCGGCCCCATCGTCGGTGGCAAAGACGCGCACGGACGTGAGCCAGTCGAGCGCGAGCACCTCGGGGAACCGGGCGGCCACCTCACGATGAAGCGTGCGTACGACGTCCTCGGGGACGACGCGCACGCGTGTCGCGGCGCGTCGCACTGCCTCGTCAACGGCAACGTCGACGTAGACCACATCGACGCGGAAGCCGTCGTCGTGCAACTCGATGAGCTTGCCGGCAAATTTCCCCAGCTCACTGTCGCCGACGGTGTCCAGGATCAGGTGGCGACGACGCGCCACGACCTCGGCGCGGATGGCGCGGGCGATGTCGGAGGACTCCTCGTGGGTGACGTAGGCCGCCTGCTTGTCCCCACACCGCTGCAACTCCTGATACTCGGGCAGACGCGCCTTGATCGCGTCGGGGTCGAGGCGCACGGCCTTCGCGGGGACATCGAGCGACGGGACGATCGAGCTCTTGCCCGAAGCGGGCCCACCGGCAAGGACGAGGGCGCGCGGATGGTCCCGCTTGGCGGTACCGGTGAGCAGGTCACCGATGATCGCGCGATGGAGTTTCGCTCGCTCCGGGCGATACCAGCGAACGCCGTCGACGATCACCGACCAGCGCATCTGCGACGAGAGATGTCCTTCGAGGATCTCGAGGGCGATCGGCGAGATGTCGGTCACAGCGCGCAGCACACTATCCGCCGGTGCCACGGCGTTCTGAAGGCGCTCTTGACACATGCCGATATCGGCATGTATATTCCTCCCCGTGGCGCGAGCAGCAACAACAGCAGATGTGTTCAACGCGGTAGCCGAGCCTCGGCGACGGCAGATCCTGGACCTCCTGCGCGACGGCGAGCGCCCGGTCAACGACCTGGTGGACCTGACGGGGCTGACGCAGCCCCAGGTGTCCAAGCACCTGCGGGTGCTCCGGGAAGTTGGTGTTGTCGACGTCCGCGATGTCGGACGGCAGCGGCTGTACCGGCTCAACGGCCGGGCGCTCAAGCCCATCCACGACTGGGTGGCGGACTACGAGCAGATGTGGTCGGAGCGGTTCGATGCGCTGGACGTCGTGTTGGAAGACCTCAAACGCGAAGACGAAGGAGATGGTGGTAATGGCAGGTAACGCGACGGTGACGCTCCCAGCAGATGAGCAGATCCTCATCACGCGAGAGTTCGACGCATCCAAGGAGTTGGTCTACAAGGCGTGGACCACGCCTGAGCTCGTCAAGCGGTGGTGGAGCGGCGAGCGCGGTGAGGTGACGCTCGCTGAGATCGACCTGCGGGTCGGCGGCAACTGGCGCTACGTGATGACCGGTGAGGGCTTTGAGGTCGGCTTCCACGGCGAGTACCAGGAGATCGTCCCCAACGAGCGGATCGTCTCGACCGAGGTCTTCGAGGGCATGCCGGACGCCGCGTCGGTCAACACCTTGACGCTGACCGAGGTCGATGGGCGCACGCTGCTGACGATCCTCGTGCAGCATTCCTCCAAGGAGCACCGCGACGGCCACGTCAACTCGGGGGTGGAAGCTGGCCTGCAGGAATCGCTGGACGCCCTGGAACGGGTCGTGCTCTCGCTGGGCTGACAGACCACAGGCAACCGAATCCGAAACGTCACTGTTTCCGATTGAGGCGGTCAATATGGTAGAAACACTGGCGCCATGCGCATCCAACGGGTCTGCCGTCTTGCCGTCTTGTCGCTCCTGCTAGTCGCCGGCATGCTGTCGACCACCGTCGGGAGCGCGTCGGCGGCCGGCTGGCTGGCACCGCAGAACGTGCCGCTGGCGGTGGGCGACCTGGGCTTCGACGAGGACGGTAACGCGATCGCCGTCGGGATCGGCGCGAATTCCGGCGGCGACGCGATCATCCGAGCGATGACGCGAACGGTCGGTGGTCAGTGGAGCGCGTCGGTCCCCGTCTCGAGCAGTGGCGACAGCGCAGTGCAACGGCCGCAGCTGGCCGTCAACGCCGATGGCGATGCCGTCGCCGTCTGGTCGGCCTTCAACGACGCCGCCACCAAGGAGGTCGTTCGGGTTTCGAGCCGCCCGGCCGGAGGCGCTTGGAGCGCCCCGCACATCATCTCCGAAGGCGCAGTGTTCAGCGGCGGCCAGGATGTCGCCATCGACGCCCAGGGCAACGCGACGGTGATCTGGTCGGAGATCGTCAGCGACCCCGACCCCACCTGGTTGGTGCGGGCCGCGACCCGTCCCAGCGGCGGCGACTGGACCGACCCCGTCGACCTCTCCGAGAGCGCCGTCAACAGCCAGCCGCGGCTGGCGGTCGACTCGCAGGGCACCGTCACCGCCGTCTGGCTCGGCACCGCGCCGCACATCAGTGGCACCGGCACCGTCGACGTCGTGCGGTCCAACAGCCGCACGGCCAACGGCGCGTGGAGCTCGGCGGGGACGGTCGCGCTCTCCTCCGAGGCCGGGACCTCCACCGCGGAGAGCGCGCAGGTCGCCGTCGACGCGCAAGGCAGGGCGACCGCGGTCTGGGGATCGTTCTCCAGCGGCGGCGGCTCCATCGTGCAGACGGCACGCCGCGCGGTCGGAGGCGCCTGGGACGCGGCGTCCAAGCTGGGCGACGGCTCCTCCCCGCAGGTGGCGGTCGACCCGCAGGGCAACGCGACCGCGCTCTGGGCGCTGTCCTCCCCGTCGAGCTCCACCGTGCTCTCCAGCGGCCGCACGGCCACGGGGTCATGGAGCAACCCGGCTCCCATGGCGTCCGGCGACGACGACTACGACGTCGGCTATCCGTTCGTGACGGCCGATCCGCAGGGCAACGTGACCGCGATCTGGGCGCGCTACAACCTCACCGACGTCATCGCGCAGGCGACGCGCCACCTGGCCGGCAGCACCAGCTGGAGCCCGGCCGCCGATCTGACGGTCGGCCGGCCGATCACCGCGATTCCCGCGGTTGGCACCGATCCGCAGGGCCACACGACGATGGTCTGGTCCTCGTCCGTAGATCCCTGGTCGGGGTCGAGCACCGTCTTCGACCCGATCGGCCCCGAGTTGCGCAACCTGAAGGCACCGCCAGGCGCGTACGTCGGGCAGTCGGTCGACCTGTCGGTCACCCCGTTCGACGCCTGGTCGCCGGTGACGGTTTCGTGGGACTTCGGCAACGGCCAATCGGCCTCGGGCGCCGCGGTCAAGCACACGTTCGGCTCGAGCGGCGATCACACGGTGACGATCACCGGCACCGACGCCGCGGGGAACACGACGCAGACGACGCGACAGATCCCCGTCGCCATCAGCGACCCCCTGCCGCCCCCGCCGCCCCCGAAGCCGCAGGACCCCGAGCCTGAGACCAAGCAGCAGCCGCCCGCCCCGACCGCACCGGTCCTCTCCGACTTCCAGCAGTCCAACACGCGCTGGCTGACGCGCAAGGTCAAGCGCGGGCCGCGGCTGCCGGTCGGCACGACGTTCCGGTTCCAACTCGATCGCGCCGCGCAGGTGCGGGTCACGTTCTCGCAGCTCGTCGCCGGCCGGCGGGTCAACGGCCGCTGCGTCAAGGCCACCAAGTCCAACCACAAGAAGCCTCGCTGCGATCGCGCGCTGGCCGCCGGCACGCTGAACGTCACCGGCACGCCCGGGGCCAACAGCGTTCCGTTTCGGGGCAAGCTCGGCGGGCGCACGCTTCCCGCAGGGCGCTACCGGGTGCTCGTGACCGCGCGCGCCGACGGCAAGAGCTCGACGCCCGCGTCGGCCCAGTTCACGATCGCTCGCTGAACCACAGCATTCAGAAGTGCCCGGCGACCGCCGCGGTCACCTCGCGGTGGTCCTCGGGCGCCGGGCGCAGGATGAGCACCTCGGCGTCGGCGCGATCCAGCAGCCAGACAAGGTCGTCGCCGCCGAAGCCGCCGGTCGGATGCGCTGTGGCCGAGACGATCACGCGGTCGAAGTGCTCATCCTCGAGAATGCGGCGCAGCGCGTCGCGGTACGTGCGGCCGCGGACGATCCGGCCGTCGATCGCGACGTCCTGGTCGATCGCCCGCTGCTCGATGGTCTCCAGCAGCGGCATCGCCCGCAGGCACTGCGCGGGCAGTGCGGCGTCCAGCGGCAGGTGCAGCGGCACGGTCGCCAGGTAACAGGGCATGAGCGTCGCGTTCTCCACGCGCGCCAGGCGCACGGCAGCGTCGAACGCCCGCCGCGAGATCGTGGTGCCGGTGAACGGCAGCAAGATGCGCCCGACCGCGTCGGGGCGTCCGTCGCGCTGGCGGCGCTGGTGCGGGGCATACCAACGGCCGGCGACCAGCCCGGCCACCAGCGCGGCCACGACAGCCACCGCCAGCAGGATGATGATCATGTCCTTGGCCCTTTCCGCCCGCGCATCCGCGTCCGATCGGCGACGACGCGCACGTCGACGCCCGGCGCCAGCCGCACGAGGCGCATCGGGAGCGGTTCGCGCAGGCGCGCGAGCCCCCGCGCCGGACGCGACGCACCCAGCAAGATGTAGGTGATGCCGCGCTCGTGGACGACACGCGCCGCGGTGGTGGCGACATCGTCGCCCTCCTCGACGAGCACCGTCGCCCCGAGCACCGACGCGAGCTGGCGCAGGGCGTGCAGGCTCCTCGCCGTCTCGCCCTCGGGGATCGCGCCGCCCGGCGGTGCCACCCACAGCAGGTCTAGCGGCGCGCTCAGGCGCTGGGCCGAGCGCCAGGCCCGGCGGATCAGCCGCTGGGCGCCCGGGGAGGGCTCGACCAAAGCCAGCAGCCGCTCGCCGACGGCCTGTGGCACGCCCGCGGCGACGCGCTCCTCGCGCGTGCCTAGCGGCTCGTCGACCTCGACGCGGCGCGCCTCGACGTTCTCGGCGACCTGGCGCAGCGCGGTCTCGCGCAGCGCGTTGAGGTTCTCGACCTTGAAGAAGTTGTTGAGCGCTGTGTCGATACGTTCGGCCGGGTAGATCTTGCCGGCCCGCAGCCGCTCCACCAGCGCCTCGGGCGTGACGTCGACCAGCACGACCTCATCGGCACGCGCCAGGACCATATCCGGCACGGTCTCACGCACGCGCACGCCGCTGAGCTCGGCGATCTTGTCGTTGAGCGACTCGAGGTGCTGGACGTTCATCGTCGAGACCACGTCGATCCCGGCGTCGAGGATCAGCTCGACATCCTCGTAGCGCTTGAGGTGGTCGAGCCCCGGTGCGTTGGTGTGGGCCAGCTCGTCGATGAGGCACAGCTCCGGTGCCCGCGCGAGGACCGCCGGCACGTCGAGGTCCTCGAATGTCGTGCCGCGGTAGGTCATCCGCCGCCGCGGCAGGCGCTCCAGGCCCTCGGCGCGGCGCTCGGTCTCCACGCGCCCATGCGTCTCCAACAACCCAATGACCACGTCGCGCCCGGCCTCCAGCTCAGCGCGCCCATCGTCGAGCATCCTCACCGTCTTGCCGACGCCGGCAGCCATGCCGAGGAACACCTTCAGATGGCCGCGTGCCTCCATCACGCTCCGAGCAGGTTGTGCACCAACAAGTCGAGGAGCTTGATGCCGATAAACGGCGCGACCAGGCCGCCGAGGCCGTAGACCAGCAGGTTGCGCCGCAGCAGCGCCGTGGCGCCCACGGCGCGATAGGCCACGCCACGCAGGGCGATCGGCACCAGCATCGGGATGACGAGCGCGTTGAAGACGATGGCCGAGATGATCGCCGACTGGGGCGAGCCCAGGTTCATGATGTTCAGCGCGTCGAGGGGTCCCGTGGACGGGTGGGTGGGAGCCGATTCTGCGTAGGTGGCGACGAAGATCGCCGGCAGGATGGCGAAGTACTTGGCCACGTCGTTGGCGATCGAGAACGTGGTCAGTGCCCCGCGCGTGATGAGCAGCTGCTTGCCGACCTCGACGATCTCGATGAGCTTCGTCGGGTTGCTGTCCAAGTCCACCATGTTGCCCGCCTCGCGGGCGGCTTGGGTGCCGGTGTTCATCGCCACGCCGACGTCGGCCTGGGCGAGCGCGGGCGCGTCGTTGGTGCCGTCACCGGTCATCGCGACGAGCCGGCCCTCGGCCTGCTCGGCGCGGATCAGCTCCATCTTGCGTTCCGGCGTCGCCTCGGCGAGGAAGTCGTCGACGCCGGCCTCCGCGGCGATCTTGGCCGCGGTCAGCCGGTTGTCGCCGGTCACCATCACCGTGCGGATGCCCATCGCGCGCAGCTGGTCAAAGCGCGCGGCCATCCCCTCCTTGACGGTGTCCTTGAGGTAGACCACCCCGAGGATCTGGCTGTCGCGAGCCACCGCCAGCGGCGTGCCGCCCTCGCGCGCGATGCGGTCGACGACGCCGCGCAGCTCATCCGGCTGCTTGCCACCCTCGGCCGCAGCGAAGGCGATGACGCTGTCGGCAGCGCCCTTGCGCAGGCGCGTGCCGTTGTAGTCGATGCCGCTCATCCGCGTCTGGGCGGTGAACGGGACGAACCGCGCCTCGTGCGCCCCCAGCTCCCGCTCGCGGATCCCGTAGGTCTTGGCCAGTACGACAATCGAGCGGCCCTCGGGCGTCTCATCGGCCAGCGAGGAGAGCTGTGCGGCCTCGGCCAGCTCGGCCTCGGTCACGCCCGGCATAGGAATGAGCTCCGACGCCTGGCGGTTGCCGAGCGTGATCGTGCCGGTCTTGTCCAACAACAACACGTCGACATCGCCAGAGGCCTCGACGGCACGGCCGCTCAGGGCTAGGACGTTGCGGCGCACCAGACGGTCCATGCCCGCGATGCCGATCGCGCTGAGCAGCGCGCCGATCGTGGTCGGGATCAACGCCACCAACAACGCGATCTGCGTCGTCAACGAGATGTCGCTGCCCGCATAGCGGGCGAAGGGCAGCAGCGTGGCGACCACGACCGCGAAGACGATCGTCAGCCCCACCAGCAGGATGTTGAGCGCGATCTCGTTGGGGGTCTTGCGGCGCTCTGCACCCTCGACCAGTGCGATCATGCGGTCCAGGAACGATTGCCCCGGCTCCTGGCTGATCTCGACCACGATGCGGTCGCTGAGCACCCGCGTGCCGCCGGTGACCGCGCTGCGATCGCCGCCCGACTCGCGGATGACCGGGGCCGACTCGCCGGTGATCGCCGACTCGTCGACGGTCGCGATGCCCTCGGTGACCGTGCCGTCGCCTGGGATCACCTCGCCGGCCTCGACGATCACCACATCGCCGCGGTGCAGCTCGGCCGCCGGCCGCTGCGTCCCGTCGCGCAGACGCGCCATCGTGTCGGAGCGCATCGCACGCAGCGCATCGGCCTGGGCCTTGCCGCGGCCCTCGGCCAATGCCTCGGCGAGGTTGGCGAAGACCACGGTCAGCCACAACCAGATCGCGACGGTGAACGTGAACCACGCCGGATCGTCGCCCCCGCCGAGCGAACTTCCGCTCAGCAGCTGGCTCAGCCAAGTGCCTGTGGTGATGAGCGCGCCGATCTCGACGACGAACATCACCGGGTTGCGGACCTGGATCCGCGGGTCGAGCTTGGCGAAGGACGCGCGGATCGCCGGTGCGACGATCTCGGTGCGCAACAGGGAGGAGCGGCGCGAGGTCATCGAGCTTCCTGGTCAAGGGCGAGGTTGAGCTTGGTCACGTTGACGCCGGGCTCACCGAAGATCCCGAGGCCGCGGCCGTCGGTGCTGTCGGCGATGAGCTGGGTGACGCGCTCCATCGGGAGGCGGCGGACCGCGGCGACACGGTGGGACTGGATGGCCGCGTTGGCCTTGGAGATGTGCGGGTCCACGCCGGACGCGGAGAACGTCGCCGCGTCGACCGGGACCTTGGCTGCGGTCAGGCCCTTGTCATAGGGCTGTTCGACGTCGAGGTAGGCCTGAAGGTTCTGCCGCGTGAGGTCCCGCGTCGAGCGCTGGTTGGGGCCGTGGTTGCCGAAAGCGGTGACCGTGGCGCTGTAGCCGGTCGCCGAGGGCCGCGGGTGGAAGTACATGGGGTTGCCCTTGACGTCGCGGGCCAGCAGCGTCGAGCCGGTCACCTCGCCGTCGGTGCGGATGAGCGAGCCGTTGGCCTTGCCGGGGAACACCACCTGCGCGATCCCGGTCATGACCAGCGGGTAGACGAGCCCGAGCAGCACCGTGAAGACGGTGACCACCAGGCAGCCGCGGATGAGGTCCTTGCGCATGGTCTTAGAAGAGTTGGGTCGTGAGGGACTGGACAATCGGGCCCAGCAGGAAGGCCGGCAGAAACGTCAGGGCGCCGATGAGCACCACGACGCCGACCAGCAGGACGCCGAACGTCGGCGTGTCGGTGCGCATCGTCCCCAGGCCCGCCGGCGCGACCTTCTTGCGCGCCAGCCCGCCGGCGACCGCGAGCACCGCGAGGATCGGGACGAAGCGCCCGAGCAGCATCGCCAGCCCGCCCATGAGGTCGGCGAACGTGATGCCATGGGCGCCGATGTTGCCCGGCGCGTTGGGCTGCACGTAGCCCGTGTAGCCGGCGAACGCCGAGCCGTTGTTGTTGGCTTGCGAGAGGTAGGCGTAGAACGTCTCGCTGAAGCCCTGCGGGCCGGAGGCGAAGATCGACGGGTCGCCGTACTTGGTGCTGACCGCGACCGCGGTGAACACGAGCACGATCAAGGCGGTGAACAACGCGCCGACCGAGACAAGCTTGACGTCCTTGGGCTCGAGCTTCTTGCCCAGGTACTCCGGCGTGCGCCCGACCATCAGGCCACCGATGAAGACGGCCAGCAGGACGAACAGCAACATCATGTACAAGCCGGTGCCGACACCACCGAAGACCGACTCCGAGTACCCCAAGTTGACCATCGGAACCAAGCCGCCGAGACCGGTGAGCGACTCAAACGCGGTGTTGACCGCGCCGCAGGAAACCACCGTGGTGATCGCCGTAAACAGCGACGAGGACGCGATGCCGAAGCGCTGGTCCTTGCCTTCGAGGTTGCCGCCGGTGCTGCCGCTGAAGTGGTCGGTGTTGAGGCCAGCGAGGTGCTGGGCGGGCGTGCCGTGCTGCTCGGCGGCGTAGACAACCACAACGCTGATGACAAACAGGAACGCCATCGCGCCGAAGATCACCCAGCCCTGACGGCGGTTGCCGACCATCCGGCCGAAGGTGAACGGCAGCGACGCGGGGATCAGCAAGATGAGGAACATCTCGACGACGTTGGAGAACGCCGTCGGGTTCTCGAACGGGTAGGACGAGTTGACGTTGAAGAAGCCGCCGCCGTTGGTCCCGAGCAGCTTGATCGCCTCTTGGGAGGCGACCGGCCCGCGCGCGATGTCGCCGACCGTGCCGCCGAGTGTCTGCAGGACACCCTGGGAGACCAGCACGACCGTCGCGACGAGCGACAGCGGGACCAGGATGTACAGGATGATCCGGGTCAGATCCTTGTAGAAGTTGCCCAGCGACCCGTTGCCCTGGCGAGCAACGATGCCGCGGATCAGCGCGACGAGCACCGACATGCCGACGGCGGCCGAGACGAAGTTCTGCACGGCCAGGCCGGCCATCTGCGAGAAGTACGACATCGTCGTCTCGCCGCCGTAAAACTGCCAGTTCGTGTTGGTCAGAAACGACGCGGCCGTATTGAACGACACGTCCCAGGTCCCGGAGCGAAAGCCCTCGGGGTTGAACGGGTGCGCGCCCTGGGTGCGCAGGATGACGTACAACAACAGCCAAAAGAGGACCGAGACGATGACCAAGGACTTGGCGTAGGCCTTCCAGTCTTGCCCTTGGTCGGGATCGACCCGAACTAGGCGGTAGACCCCGCGCTCGATGGGACCGACGACGGGCGTCAGGAAGACGCGCTCGTCGGAGAACACGCGGGCCATGTAGGCACCGAGCACCGGCGCGACCGCAACGATGATCGCGAAGAAGACCGCGATCTGAAAGAACCCCTGACCCATCGCCATGGAGCCATCTTGGAACCGCCGCCGTCAGGTTCCCGTGCAGACTTCCGGCGGCGCCATCAAGATTTCGTCAAGGCGCCTGAGGCGCGTGCGATCAGGCCACGAAGCGGTAGCCGACGCCCGAGTCCGTGCGGATGTAGCGGCGCTGGTGGACGGGCCCTTCGATCTTGCCGCGGAGGTTGGCGATGTGGGTGCGCAGCACGCTCGTGGCGTCGGCGTACTCCGGCCCCCAGACCTCGGTCAGCAGCGCGCGGTGCGTCAGCAGCCGCCCGCGGTTGCGCATCAGCAGGCGCAGGAGCGAATACTCGATCGGGGTCAGGTGCAGCTCCTGGCCGTCGAGCGTCACGCGGCGGGCGGCGAGGTCCAAGGCAAGGCCATCAACTTCCAGGACGGGCTCGTCGGGCGCCGCTCCGGCACGGCGCAGCGCCGCCTCCAGCCTCGCGAGCAGCTCGTCGGGCGAGAACGGCTTGGTCACGTAGTCGTCGGCGCCGCCGCGCAGCGCGCGGACTTTCTCGGCGTCCTCGTCGACGGCCGACAGCACGATCACCGGGATCTGGCTCCACTCCCGCAGCCGGCGGCAGACCTCGACGCCATCGATGCCGGGCAGCATCAGGTCGATGATCGCTGCCTCGGGCGGGCGGACCGCCATGCGGTCCAGCGCCTCCTCCCCGGTCTCGGCGGGCACGACGTCATAGCCGGCGTCGCGCAGGACGACGCGCAGCGCGCGGAGGATCTGCGGGTCGTCATCGCAGACGAGGACCCGAGCGCCGCTCACGCGGGCAGCTCCCGGCCGGAGCGCGGCGCGGTGACGTCGTCGACCTCCTCGATCGGCAGCGTGATCACGAACGTCGTGCCCTGTCCCGGCAGCGACTCGACGGTGACCTTGCCGCCGTTGGCCTCGATGAAGCCGCGAGCGATCGCGAGCCCCAGCCCGGAGCCGGGGACCTGACGCGCGGTCGCCTCGCCGCGGTAGAACGGGGTGAAGATGCGCTCCTGCTCGGCGAGCGGGATACCCGGGCCGCGGTCGACGATCCGGACGATCACGCGACCGCCGATCGCACGAGCGCGTACCGAGACTGGCAGGCCGCTGCCGTAGCGCGACGCGTTCTCCAACAGGTTGGCGAACGCCCGCTCCAGCTGCGCGGCATCGGCGCGCACGAGCGGCAGGTTGGCGTCGATGGAGAAGTGCATCAGCTCGCTGTCAGGGCAGGCGTGGTCGGCCGCCTCGCGCAGCGCCTCCTCGACCGACGACCACTCCCGGTTGGGCGGTGCGGTCCCAGCCTGCAGCCGCGAGAGGTCAAGCAGCTTGTCAATCAACACCGACAACTTGGTCGCCGAGTCGGCGATGTCGGCCTCGACCTGCTCGCGCTCATCACCCGTGACTGAGGCCGAGCGCAGCGCGCCGATCCCGGCGAGCATCGCGGTCACCGGCGTACGAAGGTCATGGGAGACCGAGCGCAGTAGCGCGGTCTTCATGTCGTCACTGCGGCGCAGCGCCGCGGTCTCGACGACATCAGCCTGCAGCCGCTCGCGCGCCAGCGCAGCGGCGACCACCGACTCCAGCACCGGCACGATCCGCTCGCGCACGCGCTGCTGTTGGCCGCTGGGCAGATCGGCCGGCAGGACCAGCGAGGCGATGCGGACCTCACCGCTCATCAGCGGGATCGCGATCCGCCGCTCGTCGGTGGCCACCGTCCCGAGCTCCACCGCGGCCGAGCGCGCGTCGAGCAGCTCGGCCAGCCGGCGCGAGACCATCGCCAGCGACTCCGACAGTCGCGGCGAGCCCAGGACCGTGCGCGCCAGCTCGGCGCCGAGATCGGCCTCGCGGCGCCGCTGCTCAGCCTCATCGGCGCGGGCGCGAATGCTCTCCGCCAGCGTGCTCGTCACCAGCGCCACGCCGAGGAACGCCAGCAGCGCGGCCCAGTTACGGCTGTCGGCGATCGTGAACCGGCCGGTCGGATCGAGGAAGAAGAAGTTGAACGACAACGCACCCAGTACCGACGTTGCCAGGCCCAGGACGATGCCCCAGTAGGCCGAGACGATCAGGATCGGCACCAGGTAGACCACCGACAGCGAGACGACCGGGGCCGCATGGCGCAGCGCCTCGATCCCCCCGGTCGCCAGCGCCAGGCCGACCACCATCACCGCCACGCCGAGCGGCCAGGACAGGCGCTCGCGCGGCAGCAGCGTTGGGTTGCGCGGGGCGGACATCTCAGCTCGGAGCGTAGTGCGGCGTTTCCACCCGCGTCTCAGGGGTAGGGTGCCGCCGATGTCCTTGATGCCTAGCGCGGCTGACCGTTGAGCGCCTACACCGCCGCCTCAGCGGTCGGCTGGCTCGATCTCGACTCGGCGGCCAGCGAGCGGGTCGCTGACCTGCTGCGCGCGCTGGAGGAGCCGGGCACGCTCGACCCGATCGGGCTCGGGTCCGTGCGCGATGCCTTCTCCACCATGTTGAGCCCTGGCACGTCGACGAACCACACGCGGTTGCGGTACTTCGTGTTCCTGCCGTGGATCTTCGCGCAGCTCGAAGCCCAACGGGTGACGCCCGGCGACTTCGCCAGGCGCTTGCACGACAGCGAAGCGCGCCTGATCGACTGCCTGCACCATCTCGGGCCGAGCCACGGCGTCATCGGCTACAACGCCGGCCGCAAGCTGCGGCGCATGCCAAGCGACGTCTACTGGGGCGGGTTGGGAAGCTGGGGGCTTCGGCGTCTGGACCTGAGTCGCGCCGAGTACGCCAAGCGCGCGGCGGCCCTCGGCCGGTTGCGACCCGACCGCGATGACGACGGCAACGTCACGACGGCGTCGATCACGATGTGGGCGCCGATGACCACTCCGCCGGAGAACTTCCTGAGCGCCCACATCGACTTCAACCTCACGCGTGATGAGGCGCAGCTCCTCGTCGATCACATCAGGCAACGGCACCCCGGGTCGCTGCTGGCCGCGCTGTGCGACGCGCCGCAGGCGGCCGCGGCGGCCGACCTCCCATGGGATGTGCTGGACACCACCGCCTTGCCGGAGCAGCTCCGCGACGCGCTGCGCCACGCACAGTGCTTTTCGGAGCTGACCGCCGGCCCGCAGCACGTCTACAACATCCTGCTCGCCGAGCAGGCGAGCGCCGACCTCGGCTGGGACACCGCCGACCTCGAAGCCCGTCAGCGTGGCCGGCTCGCCGACTGGGCCGAGCGCATCGCCGACCCGCGCCGGTACGGCGAGCTCCGCGCGTGGGTCGATGACCTTCCTGGCTTCTGGGCGTTCCTCGCTCGCTTCGACGCCATCAGCGACCGGACGCAGACGTTCGTGGAGACGATGGTGACCCAGGCGATCGAGGACCCGGCGGGGTTCGCCGACGACCCAACAGTCCGCACGACGATCCGCACGCGGGAGATCCAGCTCAAGCAGCAGCGCGCGCGGCTGGGCTCCCGGTCGGCGCTGGAGAGCTGGAACCAGGCGCCGTTCGGCGAGCAGCTCAACTACCGCTGGCCGGTCACCAAGAGCTACCTCGCCGACATCGCGGCGGCGATGGCGCAAGGCGCCTGATGCTCCAGCCCAGCAACAGGCTCACGCTCATCGACGCCATGCGGCCGCCGTCGGGGTTCGGCTTCGCGGCGGCCATGGGCGTGACCTACACGCTCGACCTGCGGGCGCTGCTAGCAGCGCCGGCAGCGTTCGCGCTCACCGGGTCAGACGGCATCACCGACGACGGGACCGAGCATGAGCCGATCGAGCTGATTCACGCCCTGCGGTCCCATGCCCGCAAGCTCACCGTGCTCAGCCAGGTCGGCGAGATCGCGCTGCCACCGTCACGACGGGTGTTCGCGTTCCTCGAGCAGGCAGTGATTCCCGTGCGCGCTCCGCGTGGCGGGGTGGTCCATCCGAAGGCGTGGGTGCTGCGCTACGAGGCGCTCGACGATGCGCGCGAGCAGCGGCTCCGGGTGCTCATCGCCAGCCGCAACCTCACCTTCGACGCCAGCTGGGACACGATCGTGCGCCTCGACGAGTCGCCCAGCGGCGACGGCGCGGACCTCGGCGCCCTCGGCGCTCTGTTCGAGGACCTGCTGAAGACCGCGCCGGCGGCCGAGCGCTCCACGGACCACACCGAGCGCGTGGCGTCGCTGTCGGCGGCGATGCGCGCCGCACGGTTCGCGCTGCCGCAAGGAGTGGATGAGCTCCATCTGCATGCCCTCGGGCTCGTGCCCAAGCCGTCACCGCTGCCCGCTGAGGCCGACCGGTCGCTGGTCATCTCGCCGTTCGTCAGTGACGACTTCCTCACCCAGGTGCGGCCGGCGCCGCTGGACGAGCTGGTCAGCCGGCCCGAGTCGCTGCACCCGCTCGACCCGGGTGCGCTCGACGGTGCGGGCTGCACGACCTACGCGTTTGACGACGGCAGCTCGGTCGAGCTCGGCAGCGGTCAGGAGCGGTTGTCTGACGGCGATCCCGGACGGCCGCTCGTCGGGCTTCACGCGAAGGTCTTCGCGTTCGAGCAGGACGGCCAGGCCCACGTGTTCCTCGGCTCGGCGAACGCAACCCGCGCAGCGTTCACGAGCAACGTCGAGGTCCTGGTCGAGCTGGTGGGGTCCGTGGAGGACCTGGGCATCGACCGGCTGTGCGGCGGTACCGGCGACGAGCCGGAACTGCGGTCGCTGTTTGTGCCCTACACACGCCGCGAGCCGCCCAGCGAGGAGCCGGAGACCGCCGGTCTCGACGGGGCGCGGCACGCGATTGCGCGGCTGTCGATCGAGGGGCACGTCGAGGAGAGTGGCGCGGGCTGGGCCGTCACCTACCGGTCGCCCGAGCCGGTCCCGGACATCGCCGCGACGACCATCGACTGCTGGCCGCTCGCATCGGCCGGCAACCGGCGTCGCGTGCCGCCCGGTGCGCCGCTCGACGTGCGGTTTGAGACGACCATCGAGGCGATCAGCGGCTTCCTGGCGTTCGAGATCAGCGACGACGCGGGAACGCTGACGCGGTTCGTCGTCCCCGTGCCGCTGCATGGGGTTCCAGAGCAGCGAGAGCGTCTGCTCCTGCGGGCGCTGGTCGGCAGCGCTGAGCGGTTTCTGCGCTACCTCCTGGCGCTGCTCGAAGAGGATCCGGTCCAGGCCGACTTCCTCGACGCGCTCGACGGCGTCGGCCGTGGCATGACCGCCGCCGACGCCGTAAGCGCCGCGAGCCTGCCCGTACTTGAGAAGCTGCTGCGCACGCTGCGCCGGGATCCGGCCAAGCTCGTGGCCCTGCATCCGCTGGTCGCCGACCTCGCGGCCGACGATGCGCTGCCTCCCGGCTTCGCCGAGCTGTGGGCGACGATCGCCGACGTGGCGGGCATCGCACCGGTGCGCCCATGACCGAGCCGCGCGTCGACACGCGAGCGGTGCTCGCCGACCTCAAGGACTTCCAGCGACGGACCGCGGTCTGGGCCTTCGAGCGCATGTTCGACGCCCACGATCCCGCGCTGCGGTTCCTCGTCGCCGACGAGGTCGGGCTCGGCAAGACGCACATCGCCAAGGGCGTGATCGCCCAGGTCATCGACCACCTGCAGCGCAGCGGCGACGAGCGCCACGACATCGTCTACGTCTGCTCCAACGCGGCGATCGCGCGGCAAAACCTTCGCAAGCTCGTGCCCCGCGGCATCGAGCCGCTCGAGGACGTGGAGCGGCTGACGATGCTGCCGCTCGCCAAGCTTGACCGCGGCGCCGCCGGGCGCCCCGGCATCAACCTCCTGGCCATCACCCCGGGCACCTCCTTGAAGTTCGGTCGCACCACCGGCCAGTTCGAGGAGCGCTGCCTCGCCTACGCGTTCCTGCGCGCGCACTGGGGGCCAGGTGCCATGAGCAAGCGGGCGCGCCGCATCTTCTGGGAGGGGGTTACGGCCGGCGATCCGGATCACCGCTTGCAGAGCACCGAGGCGCGCTACCGCCAGGCGGCTAAGGCGTCGCTCGCCGCCTTCGCCGACCAGCTCGCGGAGGTCGATCGCCGCCGAGCCGCCCACGGCCGACCATCGGTTCGCGCGCTGTTCGACGAGCTCGTCGACGGCCTGGCGTGGAAGCGCGCATTCCCCGAGGAGCTCAAGGCCGACCGCGGCGAGCTGATCAGCGAGGTCCGTCAGACGATGGCGATCGTCGGCATCGCGGCGCTTGGCCCCGACCTTGTCGTGCTCGACGAGTTCCAGCGCTTCAAGGACCTGTTGAACCCGGATCCGGACAACTTCGCCGCCGAGCTGGCCCACCGCCTCTTTGACTACGTCCAGCCCGACACCGGCCGGCCGACCAGGACGCTGCTGCTCTCGGCCACGCCCTACCGGATGTACACCACCGCCGACGAACCCGAGGGCGATCACTACGCCGACTTCGTCGCCACCTGCTCGTTTCTGTTCGGCGACGAGGGGCGGGTCGATCGGCTGCGGCAGCGGTTCGACGCGCTGCGCGGCACGCTTATGTCCGCGGGCTCGCTTGATCAGGCTGCAGCGATCTGCACGGAGATCGGCGCCGATCTGCGCGACGTCATGGCGAGGACCGAGCGCCTCGGGGCGACGCCAGACCGCGACGGCATGCTCGACGAGCCCCTCGTGCCCGTCTCGGTCAAGCCCGACGATCTCCGCGCCTACCTGCGCTTTGGCAACCTCGCCGAGGCCGTCGACCACCACGAGCCGACCGAATACTGGAAGGCTGGTCCCTATCTGGTCAACTTCATGGAGCGCTACAACCTCAAGGAGGCGCTCGACCGGGCCGCGAGCGACGGCCTACTCGGCGAGGGCGAGCAGCTCGGTCCGGGCCCCGGCCTGCTGAGCTGGGAGGACGTCGAAGCCTACGAGGCGGTCGATCCACAGAACGGCCGGCTGCGCTGGCTGCTTGAAGATCTCGACCACCATCGGGCGTTCGACCTCCTGTGGATGCCGCCGTCGCTGCGCTACTACGACACGGACTCGGTCTACGAGACGGCCGAGGCGCTGAGCTTCACCAAGCGCTTAGTCTTCTCCGGCTGGGCGCTCGTCCCCAAGGTCGTCTCGGCTCTGGTCAGCTTCGAGGCCGAGCGCCGCGCCTACAGCAACCGCGAGCACAGCTACACCGCCGACTACAGCCGGCGCGGAGGCCAGCGGCTGACCTTCCGCACCGAAGAGCGCGCGGCCGCAGCGCCCCGCCCCGGCGAATCCGAAGGACCGCGCCGGGTGACCGCGATGACCGCCTTCCTGCTCTCGTGGCCCAGCGTCAGCCTGGCCGAGCTGGGCGATCCCCGGCCTCATGTGCGCGGCCGCCGGCCCACCAGCGCGAGCGAGCTGCTGGCCGGCATCGAGGCGCACCTCGCCGCGGCGCTGGAGCCGTTGACGCGGGCAGCGCCCACCGATGGGCCGATCGACCGGCGCTGGTACTGGGCCGCTGCGCTCCTGCTCGACCAGCGCGAGCATCCGGACGCCACCGACCTCCTGCTCGCCAGCGGCTCGGACGCCTATTGGGAGGGCGACGACCCCGGCGAGGGGTTCCTCGCTCATCTCGCCGAGGCCCGGGCGATGGTCGCCTTCGGCCCCGGCGCGCTCGGCCGGGCCCCCGAGGATCTGCACCGCGTCCTCGCCGAGCTCGCGCTCGGCGGTCCGGCCCAGTGCGCGTTGCGAGCCCTCAGCGCCACCACCGGCCTCGCTGTCAGCGACGCGACGACGATCGTCAACGCCGCCTGGGTCGCGTCCGCGTTTCGGAGCTTCTTCAACGCCCCGGAGGTCACCGGCACGGTCGTCGGTCAGCGGTCCGGCACCGCCGAGCCGGACGAGGCCGCCGCGCGCTACTGGCGCGATGTCGTCCAGCACGCGATCGACGGAAATCTGCAAGCGGTCCTCGACGAGCACGCGCACGTCCTGCGCGACTGGCTTGGCCATCTCGCGCTCTCCGACGAGGACAAGCGCATCGCCGCAGCCAACGACATCGCGGAGACCATCGCCGAAGCGCTCGGGGTACGGACCTCGACGTTTCGCGTCGACATCCCTCGACCCGGCCACCGCGGAGACGACGACCAGCTCCGTGACCACCGGATGCGCACGCGCTTTGCCGTCGCGTTCGGCAACCAGACGCTCGACGGCGGTGGCGAGGCGCGGGTGGAGTCGGTCTCCACCGCGTTTAACTCACCGTTTTGGCCGTTCGTGCTGACCTCGACCTCGGTCGGCCAAGAGGGCCTCGACTTTCACCTGTGGTGCCACGCCGTCGTGCACTGGAACCTGCCCGCCAACCCCGTCGACCTCGAACAGCGCGAGGGCCGCGTCCACCGCTACAAAGGCCATGCGGTGCGCCGCAACATCGCGGCGACGCTCGCCGCCGACGTGCTTACCGGCGGGCTGCCGGCCGGCGCCGATCCGTGGGAGGCGCTGTTCGCACGGGCCGCCGCGCTGCGACAGGCTTCCGACGACGAGATGGTGCCCTACTGGGTGTTCCACCACGGCCCGGCCAAGATCGAGCGGCTCGTGCCGGTGCTGCCGTTGAGCAAGGAGGCGGTCACGCTCCCGCGCCTGCGCCGATCCTTGGCCGCCTACCGCCTCGCGTTCGGTCAGCCACGCCAGGAGGAGCTGCTGGAGTTCCTGGGGACCGACCGGTCAGAAGCCGATCTGCTCACGCTCGCCGCGAAGCTCCGGATCGATCTGTCACCACCGGCAGCTCCCTGACATCGCACGCGACGGACGCGCCTGGTGGGGGCAGGCGCGTCCGCGCGGGTGGGAGGAGAGATCGTGGCTACTAGGAGCGCACGTTGATGGTGCCGGCGAGCTCGGTGTCGTCGGAGGCGTTGCCGACATAGACCGGGACGCGACCGACGGGCGTTACCCACTGGTTGGCGCTTTCATTCCAATAGGACAGCGACCGGCGCGGGATGGTGATCGTCACCTTCCGGGCCTCACCGGGCTCGAGGCTGACGCGCTCGAACCCGGCGAGCTGGCGCGCGGCCGTCTCGACCGAGGTCGGCAGCGGACCGAGATAGGCCTGGGCCACGGCAGCCCCGGCGGTCCGGCTGCGGTTGCGCACCGTGAATGTCACCGTGACGTCGCCCTGCGGCGGCTTGCTGTGATCGTGGCCTGCGCGATGGGCGCGGTGCTTGTGCTTGCGGTGGCGCTTGCCGTGATCGCCGCGGCTGCCGTCGTCGACGCGCAGGCCCTTGTAGTCGAACTCGCTGTAGGAGAGCCCGTGCCCGAAGGCATAGGACGGCGTCTGGCCGTTCTTGAGGAACCCCTTGTAGCCGACAAAGATGCCGGTGTCGTCGTCGGCCGTCGGGCCGGGCGAGATCGGCGGGACCTGGCTCTCGTCACGCGGGATGGTGACCGGCAAGTGGCCTGACGGGTTGACGTCGCCGAACAGGATCCCGGCGATCGAGTCGCCCTGCTCTTGGCCCGGATACCACGCCTGCAGGATTGCCGGAACGCCGTCCTCCCAGGTCGAGGTCAACACGGGCGATCCGGTCTCGATGACGACCGTGGTGTTCGGATTGGCTGCCGCCACCTGGCGGATCAGCTGGGCCTGGTCGCGCGGCAGTTCGAGGTTCGGGCGGTCAAAGCCCTCGCTCTCGTAGTCGCGGACTACCACGACGGCCTCGTCAGCCGACTTGGCGTTGTCGACGGCCGCCTGCATCGCGGGCGACAGGATGTCCTCGGCATGGGACCAGAAGAACCGGATCTGGCCGCCCTGGTAGGTGTTGGCAGCCGGTGCGCTGTACTCGATGTTGACCGAGTACTGCTGACCGGCGACCAAGTGCACCGTCTTGCTCTCCGACGACAGCTCGCCACTGTGGGTGACCAGCGGCTGGCCGTCGAAGGTCAGCGTGGCGTCGCCACGAGCGGTCAGGCCGAGCTCGTAGTCGGCGGTTGCCGGAGCGGTCAGTTCGCCGCTCCACCGTGCTGAGAGGTCGCCGAGCAGCGCGAAGTTGCCGGTGACCGCTTTGGACTGCGTCGCCTTGGGGGAGGCGGCGTTGAACCCCGGGAAGTTCATGAACCCGAAGTTGACGCTGACGTTGGGGTCGACGTTTGTGAGCCCCGGCGTGCCCGAGAACGTGGTGTTGCCCCAATACTCGGCGTCGAGTCCGTGCTCGCCCGGGCTGCCGCTGGTCGGCGTCAACACGGAGGAGGGCACGGGCGCCGGACCGGGCAGCAAGTCACCCTCGTTGATCCCGTCGGTGCCGGGCGAGTAGGTGACGTCGGTGCCGCTGCCGGCGCGATCGCGGATGCCGTCCAGCGGGCTGACCTCGGCGGTCGGGTGTGAGATTTCCGAGGAGCCGCCGCCCTGGGCCGACGTGTTGTCAGCGTCGGGGCCGACCACCGCCAGCGAGCGCTGGCCGGACCGCAACGGCAGCGCATCGTGCTTGTTCTTGAGCAGGACCGAGCCCTGGTCGGCGACGCGACGGGCGACCTCGCGGTGCGTGGCCTCGTCAAAGCGGTTGCTCTGCACCGGGTTGGTCAGCAGGCCGAGGCCGACGATCGCGCGCAGGATGCGCCGGGCCATGTCATCCAGCCGCGCCTGCGGGACCTCACCGGCCGCCACGGCGGCGACCAGCTTGCCGTTGAAGTGCGCGGTGCCGGGTCCCTGGTCGCCGGGCTGCTCCTGATCGAGGCCGTTGTTGGCGGCCTGCACGGTGCTCGGCGTGGCGTTGTAGTCGCTCATGACGAAGCCGCGGAAGCCATCGTCGCCCTTGAGCAGGGTGTTCATGAGGTCGTTCTCACAGGAGAACGTGCCGTTGACCTTGTTGAACGAGCACATCGCGGCGCCCGGGTGGCCTTGCTGCACGCTGATCTCGAAGGGCTTGTTGTAGACCTCGCGCAGCGTGCGCTCGTTGACAAGCGCGTCGATGGTGAAGCGGTTGGTCTCCTGGTTGTAGACCACCCAGTGCTTGACGGTGGCGACCAGGCCGGGGTTGGACTGCATGCCCAGGATCGACTGGGCGCCCATCAGGCCGTTGAGCAACGGGTCCTCGCCGAAGCCCTCGAACGCACGGCCCCACAGCTGGGAGCGAACGACGTCGACGCTCGGGGCGAGCTGGAAGTTGTGACCGGTGTGGAAGGCCTCGTTGCCGATCGTCTGACCGATCAAATGCACCAGCTCGCGGTCAAAGCTCGCAGACATCGACGTCGCCGACGGGAACTGGGTCGAGCGCTGATCGATCGTCGGGTTGGCGATCCGCACGCCGACCGGCCCGTCGGACATCGTCTGCGCCGGAATGCCGAGCCGTGGGATCGCGGGCGTGAAGAAGCCGTAGTTGTTGTTGAGCTGGCCTGTCGCGAGCTGGGCCTTCTCGTCGTTGCTCATCTGCCCGAGGATCTGGTTGACCTGGGCCTCGACGGCCGGATCGTCGTCCCACGTCGTGGGATCGGCCTGCGCCGCTTTCGCGACATCAGGCGTTCGCACCTTCGGCGCGGGGAACCGCTGGTCGCTCTGGCGCGAGCGCTGGTCTCCATGTCGCGGCGCGGCATTGGCGACCGACACCACCAGCACTGCCGCGGCCATCAGGGCGATAGCGGCGAACGCCATCAGGCGCAACCGCGAGAACGTGGTCATCGTGACGCTCCTCTGGGGTGGGTGAGGCGACTCGTCCGCACCCCGCTGCCTTCACGTCGATGGTGTATGAGGAGAACACCGGCCGCAGGAACCATGGAGCTTACGGGGGCCAAGTGAGACAAAGGCCGTGCAGCGACCGTCTCGCAGGTGACTCGAGCGCCGCGGTTACCCCGCGCCCAGCGCGGGCAGTTCACCGAGATGGAGCACCGCGAACTTGGACGGACCGGCGTCTCGGTCAGCAAGCTGTGCCTTGGGGCGATGATGTTCGGCGCCTGGGGCAACACCGACCACGACGACTCGGTGCGGATCATCCACGCCGCGCTGGACGCCGGCATCACGTTCATCGACACCGCTGACGTCTACTCCCAAGGCGAGTCGGAGGTCATCGTCGGCAAGGCGCTAGCCGACGGCCGGCGCGACAGCGTCGTGCTCGCCACCAAGGTCTGGGGCCAGATGGACGACGACCCCAACCACCGCGGCGGCTCGCGCCGCTGGATTATGGAGGAGGTCGAGCACTCGCTCCGGCGCCTGGGCACCGACTACATCGACCTGTACCAGATCCATCGCCCCACGCCCGAGACCGATCTGGAAGAGACCCTCGGCGCGCTGAGCGACCTCATCACCCAGGGCAAGGTCCGATACATCGGCCACTCCACCTATCCCCCGTCGCTGATCGTCGAGGCCCAATGGCTCGCGCGCGACCGCCGGCTGCATCGCTTCGTCTCCGAGCAGCCGCCGTACTCGATGCTCGCGCGCGGCATCGAGGCCGAGGTGCTCCCGACGTGCGCGAAGCACGGGATCGGCGTCATTCCGTGGAGCCCGCTGAGCGGCGGCTGGCTGTCGGGCAAATACCGCAAGGACGCCGACGTGCCGACGCCAACCTCCAAGGCCCGGCAGCGGCTCGTCGACCGCTATGACATGTCACTGCCCGCCAACCAGCGCAAGCTCGACGCCGCCGACGCGCTCGGGCGACTGGCCGACGAGGCCGACATGTCGCTGATCGAGATGGCCATCGCCTTCGTCATCAACCACCCCGCCGTGACCGCGGCGATCATCGGGCCCCGCACGATGGAGCAACTCGAAAGCCAGCTGCCCGCCACCGACCGCGTGCTCGACAATGCGCTCCTGGACCGCATCGACGAGATCGTGACCCCCGGCACCAACATCAACCCCGCCGACGGCGGCTGGGTGAGCCCGGGGTTGGAGCCTGCAGCGCGGCGGCGGTAGCGATCTCAGTCCGGCAGCCGCCGGTCGGTCTCCTCGTCGGGGATGCCGTCGAAGTAGCGGTCCAGGACGAGTTGGAAGGGTGACTCCTCGGGAGCGGCGATACGGGCAAAGAGCGTCATCGATGAGCGAAGCTTCATGGCGTCGACCGGTCCGAAGATCTCCTCGGCGGTCGAGCCCGAGAGCTCGGCGACCACGCGGGTCGCCTCCAAGAGCCGCGGACCGAGGGTAGGGTCGCTCAGGTAGGCGCGGGCTTCGGCAAGCGAGCCGATGGCATACATCTTTGCCATCGGGCTGCGGCCGAGCCCGGCGATCTGCGGAAAGACGAACCACATCCAGTGGCTGACCTTGCGCCCGGCGCGCAGCTCGGCCAAGGCGGTGGCGTAGGTGCCGCCGGCGTCCTGGGCGTCGATGAATCGGCGCAGGGAGAACGATCCGGGTCGTCTCATGGTGAATAAGTAACCACGAAACGCCCCGGACCCACGTGCCCTGCGCCGCCACTCCCCTACGCCGCCTGCAACACCCCCGCATCAAACGCCGTTGCGGTCTCGCCATGCGCCGCCGCCACCGCCGCGTGCACGATCTTCCCGCCTGCCACGTTGACGCCCGCCGCCAGCCCCGCATCGGCACCGACCGCGGCCGCCACACCCCGCGTCGCAAACTCAACCACGTACGGCAGCGTCGCGTTCATCAGCGCCTGCGTCGAGGTCGACGGCACCGCACCGGGCATGTTCGCCACGCAGTTGTGGACGACACCATCAACAACGAACGTCGGCTCGTAATGGGTCGTCGGGCGCGAGGTCTCAAAGCAACCACCTTGGTCGATCGAGACGTCCACGACGACCGCACCCTCGCCGAGCAGCGCGAGGTGCTCGCGGCGGACGACGTGCGGGGCCAGCGCGCCCGGGGCCAACACCGCCCCGATGACGACGTCGGCGTCAGCCAATTCGGTCTCGATCGCCAGGTCGCTGGCAGCGACCGTGCGCACGCGCTGGTCAAACAGACCCGCCAGCTCGCGCAGCCGCGGGACGCTGCGGTCGATGACCACCGTGTCGAAGCCGAGACCGAGCGCGACGCGCGCGGCGTTCTCGCCGACCGAGCCGCCGCCAATGACGACCGCACGCGCCGGACGCACACCGGGAACGCCCCCGGCCAGCACGCCGCGCCCACCCTGATGGGCCAGCAGGTGCGCGGCCGCGAACTGGGCCGACAGTCGGCCGGCGACCTCCGACATCGGGGCCAGCAGCGGCAGGCGGCCGGTGCGATCGGTGACCGTCTCGAAGGCGATCGCCGTCGCGCCCGACTCCTGGATGCCGCGCGTCAGCGCGAGGTCGGGCGCGAGATGCAGGTAGGCGAAGAGGACGTGGTCGGGACGCAGGCGCGCGACCTCCTCGGGCTGGGGCTCCTTGACCTTGACCACCAACTCGGCCTGGGCCCACAGCGCGTCGGCATCGGCGACGAGCGTCGCGCCCTCGGCGGCGTAGGCGGCGTCGGGAAAGCGCGAGCCGAGACCGGCGCCGGCCTGGACGAGGACCTCGGCGCCCGCGCCCACCAGCTCGCGCACGCCGGCCGGCGTGACCGCGATGCGTCCTTCTCCGGGCTTGATCTCAGTGGGCACTCCAATGCGCATACGGCGGTCCTTGGTCGATCGTGGGGTGGCCGGGAAAGCTCAACGACTGAAGCGCTTTCCGCAAGAGTTCCACGCCAACAGATAGCTTTTCGCAGTCATGGACGAAATCGACCGAGAGATCCTCAGGACATTGGCCGCCAACGGCCGCGCCAGCCACGTTCTCCTCGGCCGGCAGGTCAACCTCAGCCCCAACGCCGTTGCCGACCGCATCCGCCGGCTGGTCGCCGACGGCGTCATCACCGGCGTCCACGCCGCCGTCGACGCCCGCGCGCTCGGCCTCCCGATGACCGCGCTGATCGACGTCCGTCTCAGCCCCTCCACCACGCCCGACGACCTCGAGCGCACCGCCGGCGAACTCGATGGCGTCCAGGAGATCGCCTTCCTCACCGGCCGCTTCGACTTCCAGCTCCGCGTCGCCTGCCGCGACGCCGCCGACCTCGACCGCCTCCTGCGCGAGCTCCGCGCCTCGGGCGGCGTGGCGGAGACCGAGACGCGCCTGGTCTTGCGCGACCTGCTGCGGCGCACGCTCCCGGGGTAGGGCTCGTCGCCGCCCCGGCCGGGGTGGGCCCGGAAACAGACGCCTGCCGTCCGCCAACAGGCCCACCCCTGGGCCCCGGAGCCAAGGCGGACGACAAGCCCACGCGCGAAGCTCCCCGCCCCGCTCGCTCTCCTCGGTGCCGACACACCACGCCGCACAACCCCGACAGCGGTCGCGCTGCACGCCCCAAGCGCCAGCGCCCGAAGTTGTTGGTGTTGTCGCCCGAACCGCTCGAGCTACGCGCCCCGCCCCGCCCGCAACTCAACCCGCATCGCCTGCGCCAGCCGCCCGCCGAGCACGTGCGAGACACCACCGACGTCAAC
This sequence comes from uncultured Conexibacteraceae bacterium, assembly GCA_963829185.1. GTDB lineage: Bacteria > Actinomycetota > Thermoleophilia > Solirubrobacterales > Solirubrobacteraceae > Baekduia. The sequence continues at coordinate 119,895 of CAWHID010000003.1, read as the reverse complement.
CGTGATCGGCCCGCCAAACGGCTGGCGATCGGCGATCTCCAACTCGCAGCCGAGCGCGATGCCGCGCTCGTCTAAGTACCGCAACATCTCGGAGTTCGAGTCAGACACGCGCGCGAAGCGCCCGCGATCTCCCGGTTGCAGATCGGCGAGCGACGCCGTCTCGCCCTCGTCGATGATCAGGTGCTCGTCGGGGATCGGGTCGCCGTGAGGATCGTGCGTGGGGTTGCCGAGCTTGGTGGCGATGCGCTGCTCAAGGTCTTCGGAGAGGACGTGCTCAAGCGCCTCGGCCTCCTCGTGGACACGATCCCACGGCACCCCGAGATGCTCGGCAAGGAACAACTCCAACAACCGGTGACGGCGCAGGACGGCAAGCGCGCGGCGCTGCCCGACCTCGGTCAGCTGCGCGCCGTGGTAGGGAGCGTGGTCGACGAGACCCATACCCGCGAGCCGCTTGACCATGCTCGACGCCGACGCCGGGGTGACCCCCAGCCGCTCGGCCAGATCGTTGGTCGACACGCCCGCAGCACTGCGCCGCGCTAGGGCGTAGATCGCCTTGACGTAGTCCTCGACAGCTTGCGACAGCTCCGTGCGGGTCGCGCCGTGCGCGGCAGCCGGCATCAGATGCTGACCAACAGACCGGTTGCGAACATCAGCGCCATCCCGGCAAGCAAACCACCTACCGCGCCTGGATGCAGCACACGACCGTCTTCGTCACGCAGCGACGGCGTGAGTTGGACGATGACTTGGATGATGGCGCCCGCCCCAAAGCCGAACAGGAACGCGGCGATGCTGGAGTTCAGCGCGGCGGCGCCGATCCACGCGCCGAGGACCGCCGGCGCGCCGGCCAGCAGGCCGAGCACCGCCAGCCGGCCGACCGACGGGCGCTCGTGGGCGATCGGCGCGACGATCGCCAAGCCCTCGGTGGTGTTGTGGATGGCGAACCCGACGACCAGGAAGGCGCCCAGCGCGAGCGCGCCGACCGAGTAGGCCGAGCCGATCGCGACCCCTTCGCCGAGGTTGTGCAGGCCGATGCCGGTCGCGACGAGCAGCGCGAGCGTGCTGCCGCTCGCCCCCGCCGCCTGCGCCGCCCGACGACGTGCCGCCAGCCAGCTCGACACCCCGGTCAGCGACAGATACGCGACCGCGGCGCCGATCGGCACGAGCGCCGCGCCACCGAATGCCTGAGAGCCGGTGCCGGCAAGCTCAAAGCCTTCGAGCGTCGCGTCGATGGCCAGGAAGGCGAGCAGGCCGATGGTCAGCGCCATCACAACGCGCAGCCCGGTCGGCGGGATGCGCCGGATCCACGGCAGCCAGAGCATGCCGAGCGCGATCGGGATCACACCGACGTAGAGCCCCAACAACGCCATCAAGCCGAAGAACGACAGGTCACCGTCCGGCGTCTGGACCGCGGCATCGATCGCGTGTGCGATCGTCGCGCCGGTCGAGGACATGAGCGCGACCTCGTAGGCCTCCCCCTCCACCCACGGCTGCTGGACCCGGACCTTGGCGGTCTCTAGCCGGCCGATCGGCTCCTCGGCGCCGGAGAACTGCGCGAAGGCGTCGTTGACCTGCGCCTGTGCGATCCGGACGGCGTCGGGCCCGTCGTTGCGGACGGTCAGCTCGATGATGCCGGGCTTGAGCACGGTCTTCTCAACCACAAGCTCTTCGGCCGGCGGCCCGCGCCGCTCGCCCAGGCCCGGCCCGTCGAACGCCACGAACGCGACGAGCGCCGCCGCGATCAGCGCCAGCGGCACCAACCCGAGCAGCCACATCGACCGCTCGCGCGGCACAAGCTGCTCCGGCGACGGGCTCTGCGACACCATCAGCCCGCGACCTCGAAGAAGCCCTGCCAGCCGAGCTCGGTGAACTCCGACTGGTGGGCGTGGAACATGTACTTGCCCGGGTAGGGGAAGCGCCACTCCAAGATGCCGCGCTGGCCCTGGCACAGCATCACCGTGTCGGTGAGCTCCGCAGGCTCACGCCCCGTTCCGGTCGGGAAGTAGTTGAACAGGTTGCCGTGCAGATGGAAGGAGTTGATGAAGTCGTACTCAAGGACGTTGACGAGATAGACCCGAACGAGCTGATCCTGCTTGACCATGATCGGCTGGTCCATGTAGGCGAAGCCGATCGTGTTGGCGGCGTAGATCTCGTTGGCTCGATCGAAGTTGGTGTCGAACCCGTTCATCACCATCACCATCTCGTCGGCCTCTTCGCGACCGTCCTTGGGATCGATGATGAACGCGCCGTAGAGGCCCTTGGCGATGTGCTCGGCCAGCGGGCGGACGTGGCAGTGGTAGAGGTGCAGACCGGCCGGGAGCGCGTCGAACTCGTAAACGGCCCGGCCGCCTGACGCGATCTCCCCAGCGCCGATGCCCGGGACCCCGTCGACCTCAGCCGGGTGGATGCCGTGGAAGTGAATCGTGTGAGGGTGGGCCGAGCCGTTGACGAACGTGATGCGCAGCCGCTCCCCCTCCTTGGCCCGCAACGTCGGCCCGGGGATGCGCCCGTTGTAGGTCCAGGCCGCGAACTTCACACCCGGCGCGATCTCGATCTCCTTGTCGACCGCGTAGAGCTCCCATTCGCGCAGCGTCCGCCCGGACGGCAGCCGGCTCGTCTTGCCCTCGTCGAAGTCGCGCAGGATCGCATGGGGATCGAAGCCGTTGGCGCGGTGGTCGACGGTGCGGCCATCACGGAAGCCCGCATGGCCTCCGGGCGTGGCCATGTCGTGCCCGGCATGCGGCGAGGCGGCGGCTGTTGCTGTCGCCTCGGGCTGCCCGTGGACATGCGGCGCAGCCGCGCTGCGTGCCACCACGGCACCCGCGCCCAGCAGAGGAACCGATCCGGCCAGGAGCCGACGACGTGTTAAGTGACGCACGGACCTAGATTATGCCATGGCAAAACCCTGGTGTCGACCGGTCATAACTTTCTGGAGAACAACAGCCGCTCCGCGCTCCTTGGTCGAGCCCAGCGACGACCCCGCGACAGCCACGTTTGCGTCGTCACCGGATGAGGGGCGGTGGGCGGCGGCGGACGAACGCGCGCGGCGATCCGCAGTGCGCGCGGCAGCAGCTAGGCCTGGCTGACCGCCCCCACCTCAGCGCATCCCCCAGCGCGCCCGCCCTCACCGCCGCACGGTCACCGTGCGCGTCAACGTCGTCGCTGCGCCGGCACCACGGGCCCGGACCACCACGGTCACCCGCACCGTGCGGCGAAGCTTGCGCAGGCTCTTTCTCGCCTTGGCGGTGAGGCGCACCACGACCGCCTTCGGCTTGTTGGTCAGCTTCGCCGACGCCGATCCGATGGTCACCGGCAGCTTGCTCTTGCCCTTGCGCAGCCCCAGCTGTCGGCCGACCGCCGCGGAGACCGTCAGCTTGACCTTGGCCTGACATGCCTCGGCGCACGACAGCCGAACCGCCAAGCCCGACCGCAGGAAGCCGGCCAAACGGAGGTCGCGGAGCGGTTTGAATCCCAGCACCGGCGCCTTGGCCGGCGGGCGCGGACCCGACCCATGGCCCGGGCCGTTCCCACCAGCCGCAGGCGGCTGCGGGGTGCCGGGAGCATGGGGCGGCGGCACGTCGCCCGGAGGGGTCGTCTTCGCCGACGTGACGGCGAAGTTCCACGTGCTGCAGTGCGTGGTCAGTACATCGATCACCAGGCCGCCGTCGGCCAGCTGGCGCCGCTTTGCGATGCACGGATCCGGTGACGCCGTCCCGTCGTCTGCCGCGCAGTCAGCCGCCGGGCTGCCGTTGCGCAACACCGTGATCTTCGCGGGGTCCGTACCGGCCGGGATCTGCGAGCCGGCAATCTGGAAGGACACCATGATCGGATTGGCGACGCTGCCGGTCACCTCGCCGGCCCCGCCCTTGGCGGTGGTCGCGATGTCAATCTGCTGGCCGAACACCGTGAAGCCGTTACCGCTCGGCGTTGTCGCGGGCGTCTTGGTCAGCGTCACGCTGCCGGCCGACGGCAGCGTGACGGCGGCAACGACCGGCACCGCAGCGCTCGGCGCAGCGCCGGCATCGGAGCTGAAGGTGCCACCGGCGGTAACCGTGCCATGCGAGGCGCTCGTCGACGATGACGGGTCGACCGTCCAGGACACCGACGGCGGATCCGCGTCGACCTTCCCGCCGACACGTGCCCGGACGCTGAACGAGTGCCCGCCCGCGGCGAGCCCGTTCATGACGAAGGGCGACGTACAGGGCGCGTGGGAGCCGCCGTCGACGGCGCACTCGAACGTGGCGCCCAACTGGTTGGCGACGAACGCGATGCGCGCCGACGTCTGGTTGACCGTCGCGCCGGGCGCCGGGCCGCCGGTGATCGAGGTCAGGGGCGCGGCATCGAGGCTCGGCAGGTGGCCGTCGATCCCGGTGCTCGGGCTCGCGACCGTCGGACGCAGCGTCGCCGCCTGACCGAAGTCGGAGACCGCGTCGTAGAACTGCGGAGCGTAGCCGTACCCGCCGAGGCCGATGCACACGTTGAACCGGACCTTGTAGGCCTGCTCGGGATCGAGGCCCTGGAGGGTGTACTTGCCGCTAGCGTTCGTCAACGTCGTCTCGACCGTGACGAACTCGCCGCCATAGCCGGGGTAGCCCGGGTAGCCGGGATACCCCGGGTACTCGCCGGGGTAGCCGCCGGAGCCGATCACGGCCGACACACACACGTTGCTCAACGGCGTTCCGGTGCCCGGTCCGCCATACACGTGGCCGCTGATCGAGCTGGTCGCCGCTTGCGAGGCAGCCGGGACCAACGCGAGCACCACCAGCGACAACAACGTCATCAGCGCGGAGCGCACGCGCGACGGACGACGACGCACAAGGGAAACGGCCATGTGATGCTCCTTGAGGGTGAGAGGTCTGGTGATGCTCATCGTTTGACTCGGCTGATCGGGATCGCGACCCGCGGCCTGCACGACGGACGCTCAACACGACACGACTGCAGTTGGACGACATGACTAGCCAGCGCGCGCTGCGCCCAGCGCGGCAGGCGGATGACCGCGACGAAGGTCCGGCCGGCACGGACGTCGACGGTGACCCGTGCAACGACGCGGCCGGTTACGCGGGCGACGAGCCGCTGACGGCAGCGCGCCTCGCGTGGATCGAAGGAGATGCAGCGGGCCCGGAGCTCAAGCCGTCCCGGCGACAGCAGCCGCAGGCGCCGGAGCGTCCGCAGGCGCGCGGTGCGCCCTGGCGGCGCGAGCGCCGCCGACTGGCGCGGGATCCACGGCGACGGCTCGCCCTTGCCGGCGATCGCCGGAGCCCGGCCACCGGCGAGTGGATCCGGGACCGTCGCTCCGGGACGGACGCCGACACGCGCGCGAACGACGTAGTAGCCGGGACGAGGCGTGCCGTCGTAGCCGACGAGCCCTGAGTCGAAGCCGTTGGCGAGGTCGCCCTGCCACTGGTAGAAGTACGCGCGCGCGATGCGCGGGCGGCGGTCGGCGAGTTGGTAGACCCAGCTCACGCCGTCGGCGGCGCGCCGCTCGTCGTAGGGCAGCGAGCTCGCGCTCGAGGTGAGCGACACGATGCCTCCGGTCTCGGTCAGCCAGATGGGCCCGGTCGTCGCGCGCAGCAAGGTATCGACGCCAGAGCTCTGGAAGTACGTGGCGTCGTGGTAGTTGTGCAGCCCCCACACGTCCGGCGTGGTGACGAGGGCGCTCTTGTACGCCGCGAGGTACGTCGCCATCGAAGCGCCGTCTAGGAAGTCACCTGCGACCACCGTGCAGGTCGGGCACGTGCGGCGCGCGGCGTCGTGGTAGGCCGCCGCCGCGGCCGGGGACTGCGCGGTCGGCTGCGATGCGTGGTTGGGCTCGTTCCACGCCGTGATCGTGCGAACGCTCGGATGCGCGCGCAGAAACGCTGCAACGGCCTGCTCGTAGCGCTCGACGCTCGGCAGGACGCAAGGCGCTCCCGGACAGCGATCGCCCTCGGCATGGTCGAACGCCACGAGGACGTCTGCGCCGACCGCTTGCGCCCGGGCGAAAGACCAGAACCATCGGCCCTTGCGGTCTTCGGCATCCCAGGGCACGACGATCCGCACAGCATCGATGTTCACCGCCCGGAACGCGGGAGCGTCGAGCATCTCGGGACTGTTGTCCGAGATTCCGGTCACCGGCCCCGCAACCGCCGGCAACGGCCCGGACGCTGCGATGGCGGCCAGGACCAGGAGCGTCAGCAAGCCGATCAGTCGAGCACTGTGGTGTACGGCATAAAGCACTAAAGCGGAACCCTACGGGATTCGCCACGCCGCTAGTCCCGCGGAAGCCCCGCCACCGCCGCGATCAGCTTTGACGCCGTGCCCTGCACGACCGGTCCGTGTCCGAAGCCGACGATGTTGGGCTCCAACTCGGCGATGCGGCGCATCGAGCGGCGGTTGAGCGCGGGGTCGCTCGTCGGCGCCTTGAGCGGTTGGCGCAGCCCCGGCGCCGTGGTCAGCGGGTTCATGTTGAAGAAGACGTCGCCAGCGATCAGCAGACGATCGGACTCGCGCCAGAACGCGACGTGCCCTGGCGAGTGGCCGGGGACGTCGAGCACGACGAAGCCTGGCCCGATGAGATCTCCTTCGCGGAGCTCGCGAGCCACCGGCGAGGCCGGGAAGCGCCCGATCAAGCGCGCGATGCCCTTCAGCGGCGCCGCCACATGCGACGGCGGCTCGCTGCCACCGTCACGGACGGCGGGCGCGTCGAGCGCGCCGACCGCCAGCCCGTCGAGTCCCAGCTCGCGAATCACCCGCGGCGAACCGCCCGCGTGGTCAAGATGCGCATGCGTCAGCACGTGCGACGTCACCCCGCGCGCCCGCGCCGCCGCGACCGCCTTCCCACCCATGACCTTGTGGCCCGCGTCGACCAGGACATCGCCCAAGATGTAGGCGTTGACCGAGTCACGCGGTGCTAGTGGAACGTGCCATACGTCATCGGCGATCTGTCGCATGGCGCCATCTTCCAGCATGAGCGCGATGCCGGTGCGATCGAGGTCTTTCGGGATCGAAGAGGCGAATGCGCGTCAGCGCGCTGCCGGCCTATCCCGCCTGACGCGCGGTGACGACAGCGCGGTCAGTCGTGCGGCGCGGCGAACGACGATCGCGCTGATGCGCTCGAGGATGGGCTTGTCCCAGCCCTCGGCGACGAGCCGCTTGCGAACCTCACGCGCAACCGCCGGTGCGGCCGCGGCGTGCGCGCGGAGGCGGCGGCGCGCGGCGGCGACGCCAAGGCCGGCCTCGTCGAGCAGCCGGTCAAGGTGGCGCGCCTCGACATAGTCGGGCCGATACTCGCCGCCGATCCCCATCGCCATCTTGCGGGTCAAGTTATGGGTCTTGTGGTAGGCGACGGTGCTGAGGATGTCGTAGGCCGGCGCGAGGACCGCGCTCGCGGTCTCGGGCAAATAGACCAAGGAGTAGTTCTTGCCGTGCGCATCGTGGTTGCCGACCAGGAAGCTCAGCGCGATGTCGTCGAGCAGCTTGAGGACTTCGGGCGCGGGAACGGCCGTGGCTCGGCGCAGCAAGGCGAAGCCGTCGGCCAGTGAAGGCCCGCCTTCGGACTGGTACTTGCGATCGGTCGGGATCCCGAGCGCCTGGCAGAAGTCCTCCTGGTGGAGTCGGAGGATCGTGCCGTCCTGCCGGCGGCGGTCGTAGCGCTCGATCAGCAGAAACTCGCGCCCGTCGACGCGACGGGGCATCGCTGTGACCGCATCGATGCCGAGCGCCTGGCCCAGCGCGAGCGAGAACGCCTCATTGACCACCGTGTCGTCGAAGCGCTCGATTGGCGTCTTAAGGATGTGCGTCGACGGCGTCTGACCCTTGGTGAGCCCGATGCGGCCGTCCTCACCCACGACCACCGGCAGCTTGTCCTGCACGCCGGCCAGCGAGAGACGAAACTCACCGTCCTCGTCGGCATGCATCGGCCGCGCCGGGAGCTCGTCGATCAGGGTGATTAGCGCACGGTCGTCGAGCCACTCGACGTCGTCGCCCGACGGCGACTGGGTCTGCCCGGGAGGCTGCAGGCTGATGGCCCCTGCGGTGTCGCCGCCGACCGCAGCGAGCAGACCGAAGTCGTTGCCGACGCTGATCCCAAGTCGTCGTGCGAGCAGGTCACGGGGCGCGCCTTCCGGCAGCAGGCCGCCGAAGAACGCGGCGACCGCGGCGGAGCCAAACGATCCGTCGAGCGGCAACGACTGCGACAGCGGCGGCATCCCCGCGTCAAGCCAGTCGGGGCCGTAGGCGAACGTCAACCCTCCAGACTCGTCGAGTAACTGGCCGGCAAGCTCGTCAAAGCACCTGACATCGAGCGCGGGGGCGGAGTCAGCCACGTGGATCCTCCAGGCTGAGCCGCACTCCAAGGGCCGCCGCGACACGCAGCGTCTCGGCGAGCCGAACGGTCGGCTTCCCGCGCTCCAGCTCACTGAGGAACCTGATGCCGACCCCGGCGGCCAGCGCGACGTCTTCGAGGCGGAGCCCGCGCGCTTTGCGTGCCGCACGCAAAGCCTGGCCCAGCTGCTCCGGGGTTGCCACGGGTTCCGTGCGTCTCATTGTCCTGACCGGGAAATTTAGCACGCTACCCGACGTGGCCCGGACCTATTGTCCCGATCAGGATATTACGCCGAACGTCGACTCAGTCGACCCGCTTCTCGGCGGCATCGTCGAACACGGCCTCCACACCGGGTAGTCGGCAACCTCATGGACGATCAAGACGTGCGGCATGGGCGCCGAAGTCTCCTTCGAAACGCCGTTGAGCAGCCGCACCAACGCAGCGCACATCTCGCTCTCGACGGCCCCATGCCAGCTGGACCTGATCTCAGCAGCGGCGCTGGTCTTCTAGCTTATTCTTGCCAGAGGCCATAATTTACTCAGACGGTAGAATATTGCCGTGGACGAGAAAACCAGGATTATGCGTGCCGTCTCTTCGGCCCTTGACGCCGATGTAGAACTGCGCGAGAACGGTGACGGGAGCTGGCGATTGGCCGTGCTCGGTGTAGCGGGCCGCCCCCGCTTTCGGGCGGCATGGGTGCGCGCCGGATGGCCGGCCGATGTTCGTGCGACGCTCGGTCGATTCCCTGATCTCACGCTGGCCGTCGCTCCCGCGTTCTCGGCAGGCGCGCGGCGGCTGCTCGAAGACCGGCGGGTCAGCTGGCTCGACGAAACCGGCGCAGCCAGTGTGCGCGAGGCCGGCTTGCTCGTCCGCGTCGACCTAGGCTCGCCACCCGACGACCCGGTTCCCCGAAGTCTGCGGTGGAGCAACACAAGCGCGCTCGCCGGTGCGGCGATGCTCGCGCTCCGCCCAGAGCAGATCAGCATCAAATGGGTCGCTGAGCACGCCCGCTGCTCGCCCGCGCGCGCGAGCGCCATCCTCCAGGACTTCGACAGCGAGAGCTGGACGGTCAAGCGCGGTGCCAGCCGGGGCCGTAGCGCCTACCGCACGCTCGAACAGCCCGAGGAGCTCCTCGACTCCTGGAGCTACAACCTCAACAACCATGCCGTGGAGCGTTGGTTTGCCCACAGCACCACGCGCGACGTTCATGAACTCCAGGCTCGCCTGGGCAACGCCCTGCGGCCGCTCGCATTCGGATGGACAGGGTGGGCGGCTGCAGAGCAGCTGGCGCCCTTCGTCACCCAGCTCCCAGTACTGCATTTGCGCATCAGCGAGGGCTATGCCCGACGTGACATCGAACCAGCCTTCCAGCAGGCCGGCGTCACGCTGACCCACGACGCCGGCCGCATCGAGCTGTGGCGCACACCACAAGATGTCCTGCATGACACGACGCCATCACTACAGGGACCGCTGTTGACCTGGCCCTGGGTGTATGCCGACCTCCAACGCATCGGCGGCCGCGGCGAAGACGCTGCCGCGCACCTCCGCGACGTGATGATGACCGCCCATGATCGATGACGAACGCTCTGCGGAAGCACGCGCTGTCGCCGAGCTCGCGCTCATCCGACTACTGACCGGCGGCGTACCGGCCAGTGAACTTCTGATCGTGCTCGGCGGCCTCGTTCCGTCGACGCTGACCAGCACGGTGCCTACCGCGCCTGCCCACCTCGGCACCACCGATGTTGACGTTCTACTCGTCACGCACCTGACGGCAGACCACGACCTCTCACCGATTGAGCGCTCCTTGGAGGCAATGGCCTTCGCACCGGACGGCGACGGCTGGCGCTGGCGTGGAGTAGTCGACGGGCGGTTCGTCATGATCGAATTCCTCTGCGACCTCGACGACCAGCCAGCCGAGTCGATCGTCACGCCGAAGGGCTGCTCGGCACTAAGGGCCGTAAACCTCCGAGGCACCGGCAATGTCGAGCACGACTACCGCGACATGACTCTGCGCGGACCTGACGGCAACGTGCACGTTCGCTACGCCGGACTGGCCGGCTATCTCCTGTCCAAGTCAGCGGCCGCGCGAACCCGCGGTGCGGACAAGGACTATTACGACCTCGCCTACGTGCTCCTGCACAACGACGCCGGCGGCCCGACCGCAGCGGCTGCGGTGATCAATGCCAGCACACTCAGAGAGACGCTACCCGGGATGGCCACGACGTTCGCCGAGCTGAGTGAGCGCTTCCGCGACGACCGCGCCCAAGGCCCTCGTGCCTACGCCCAAGAATCGCTCAAAGTCACGCCCGACGAAGATGCCGCGCTCCTCGCCGCCGACGCCGCCGCTGCCGTCCGCGAGTTCTTGGCGGCATTAGACCGTTGAGAGCGGCGGAGGTCTCGTTGCTAGGACTTCGGCGGAAGTGAGCGGGCATATGCCACGGAGCGTGAGACCCAGCGCTCGAGCTCTTGACGGCTCTGGACGCCTTCGGCCGCGACGCGGAGCCAGCCGTCGATCGGGCGGTCGCGCATGATGAAGGGCTCGGTATATGGCTGGTGACGGTCGAGAAGCGTGTCGGTCTCCTCCGGTGGGATGCGGACCATGAGGCCGCCGCTGCCGCTGGCTCCCACCGACATCTTGCCGTCGACCAGGAAGGCCAGGCCACCGAACATGCGCTTCTCGACGATGCCGGGCTCGGACGCGACGAGCTCCCTGATCCGGGCGGCCAAGGACTCGTCGTACGGCATAGGTGGATCGTCGCCGATCGTGCCGCCCAGCGCCACCTGAACGCCAACGCGCCAGCTCGGAGAGCTTGTCGATCTCGAGGGCAGGCCCCTGCAGCTCGTCTCGACCAGCCGCTCGTCGGTGCGCAGGGCCACATGGGCCTTTCATGGATGTCGGAGGAGGACTGAGTTCGCAAGCGAGCGAGAGTCAGCGGCGCTTGCAGATCGTTACGGCTTCGCCACGTCGTGGCGGGGCCTGACCCCTTCGCGACTCTACGCAGCTGCTCGGGCGGGTCCGTAGTCCACACACGCAGAACGATCCAGGTCGATCTCACCCCAACAGCCGGGGTAAACCCGACCCCGACCACCACCACAACCAATCGCCAGCCACAGCGCCAGCGGACGACCGACCAACGCAACGAGGCGCCGACGTCGCTCACTCCCCTCAGTGCCGACAGACCATGCCGGCACGCCATCCACCGTCTGAGCGGAACGCCCAAGCAGACGCGCCACCCCAGCGCACCATCACCCCATAAGCCATCGACACTTAGCCCTTGCGCTCAGTGTCCATGCAGGGTAACTTAGCCCCATGGCTCAGCATTCGTCGCACCTCGACGACGTGTTTCAGGCCCTTGCCGACCCAACCCGCCGCGCGGTGCTCAGCCGGCTGGGCACAGGTCCGGCGAGCGTCGGCGAGCTGGCGGCACCGTTCAGCATGGCGTTGCCGTCGTTCATGAAGCACATCCGTTACCTCGAGAACACGGGGTGGATCAAGACGCGCAAGACCGGCCGCGTACGGACTTGCACGCTTGAGACGGAGGGGTTCACCGCGGTCGGGAGCTGGCTCAGCGAACAGCGAAGCATCTGGGAAGGCCGCACCGACCGGCTCGAACGCTTCGTCACCACCAACAACGATAAGAAGGCATCCGAATGACCACGTCTCTTTCTCTTCACCCAGACCTCGACCTGACCGTCTCCCGCATCATCGAAGCCCCGCGCGCGGCGGTCTGGAACGCCTGGGCCGATCCGGCAAGCTTCGCGCAATGGTGGGCTCCCGCGCCGGAGATCTGCCGCGTGCGGGACATGGACCTGCGCCCCGGTGGGGCCTTCCACACCGAGGTCAGCCAGGACGGCACCGAGTTTGGGCCGCAAATCACTGGCTGCTTCCTTGCCGCCGATGAGCTCGAGCGCATCGTCTTCACCGACGCGCTCGTCGCGGACTGGCGCCCCGCGGAAGCGTCGTTTCTCACCGCCGTCATCACCATGAAGGATCACCCGAGCGGCACCGAGTACACCGCCACTGCGATGCACCGCAACAGCGCCGACCGCGACCAGCACGAGCAGCTCGGCTTCGCCGACGGCTGGGGCACCGTCACGCGACAGCTCGCCGAGCTCGTCGAGTCACGGGCATAGGTACGAAGGAGAGTTGAGATGGGACGACTAATCGCAAGCACGCAGGCCACCCTCGACGGGGTCATTGACCCGGTCGGCGAGTGGGTGCAGGTAGGCAGAGACCACGGCGAGTACTCGTTTGAGCGCCAGGCGAGAGCCAAAGGGTTCGTGTTCGGCCGCAAGACCTACGAGGAGCTGGCGGGATACTGGCCGAGCCAGTCGGGCACATGGGCCGACATGCTCAACCCGATGCCCAAGTACGTCGGGTCCACCACCCTGCGCGGCGATCTCGCGTGGAACGCGACGCTGCTCGAGGGAGACCTCGAGGACGCGATCCCGAAGCTCAAGGAAGAGGTCGACGGTGACCTCTTCCTGCAAGGAAGCGGCGAGTTCGCCTACGCCTTGGCCGAGAAGGGCTTCATCGACGAGTACGAGGTCTATCTGAACCCGCTCGTCTGGGGCAAGGGAAACGTCCACGTGCTCGGCGACAGAGGCACGATCCGCATGGAGCTTGATGACGTGAAGCGGTTTGACTCCGGCGTGGTCCTGCTCACCTACCGCCCGGCGGCCTGACAGCACAACGAAGAAACCGTTGAGGACCGGGGCGGTTGTTGTCTGGCTCGCGTGGGTGGTGCACCTTGGCGACAGCCGTCTCGCGGTGTCCCCTGCCTAGTGACGAAAGATGCTGAGTTCCGCATATCGCTGGGCGACACTCTTCATGTGCATCGGGGTCCTCGCCACGGCGGCCGCGGCCCCGGCCGGCGCCGCGCCGATCGCGGTCGGCACGGTCGTGTCGGGCCCCGTGCTGACCGGGGCGGGGACGGTGGTCTGGGCCGAGTACGACCGTCCGATCGTCGCGGGGCTCGCGCCGGTCGGGTACGTGCTGCGCTCCGCTGGCCCCGACGGCGGCACCGGCTTCCGCGTAGCCCAGCCCCCGACCGGCCGGACGGCGGTCCTGCCCGAGCTCCACGCATCGGACGAGCTGGTCGCGGTCGGCCGCCGGATCATCGATGTGGCAGACGCCAGCGGGCCTTTCCCGGCAGGCCCCGCGCCCTCCGAGACCCTCACCTTCTCTCCATCGGGCGCCGCGATGGCCCACTTCGGCAACTGCGCCATCGGGCAGGCCGGCGCAATCGGCCTGCTCGCGGTCGCCGGCGGCGAGGTCGCCAGTTGCAATCCCGGCGGTCACACGGTGACGATTTACGACGGACTGACGGGGGCCGTCACCGATCAGGTTCCGTCTGGCGACATGGTGCGCGGCGTGCGCCTGGCCGGCCGGCTCGTCGCGTGGCTGGAGGCCAGCCCGAACATCCATGGGCGGTACATGCTCGTCGTCTTCGACCGCGATGCCCGGCGGGAGGTCCTGCGAATCGCGACCAGCGCGCTCGGCGGGGTGCTCTACGACTGGGACCTCGCCGCCGACGGGCGGGTCGCCTACAGCGTCGGCGCGGTGCGGGTGTCGGGCAGCGGGCTGCTGCGCATCGGCTGGACCTCGCCGGCCGCACCGGTCGCCCATCCGCTGCCGGTCGCGCCGCGCTTGGGCTACGACGTCCGCGCACTGGCCGACGGCTCCGTCGCGTTCCTGCGCGAAGGCGCCGACGGCGCCACGGAAGCCGGCGTCGTCGGAACCGACGGGACGCCCGCTCGGCTGCTGGTCACCGGCGAGCTGGCGGGCTTTGACATTGACGCTACCCGCCTGGCCTACGGCCTCGCTGGCTGCGAGGGCAGCACGATCACGGTCCGCGCCCTCCGCGCCCCGGCGATCATCGAGCGTCGTCGTGGACCGTGCCCGCTGCGGCTCGCACGCCCGCTGCGACGGTCGGCCCACGGCACGAGCTTGGTGATTGCGCCCCGCTGCGACGCGCTGCCCTGGCGCTGCCAGGGGCCTGTGGTGCTGACCCGCGCGCGGCCGGGACGCACCGCGCTGGTGCTGGCCCGCGGGCGCCTTGGGCCGTCAGGCCGCGCAATCCTGCGGCTCCGCGCACCGGCCCGCGCGCTGCTGCGCCACCACCCCACCCTCACCGCGCGCCTGACGATCGACTTCGGCCGAGAAAACGACCGTCCGCAGCGGCGAACGACCGTGGTCCGGCTGCGCGGCACGCGCTCGGGCTGAAGGGCTGCACGGACACGGTTAGCCGGGCGTCATGGCGCTCCGTTGCCGGCCGCGGGCTGCAGTGTCCGTAGGCGCCGGTCGGGCGCAACTTCCAAGCGGGCTGGGTCGTTGGCCGCAGGTGTGAGCATCCTGCGCAGCGTGCTGATCGCGGTCGCCGCTTCGGGGCTGACGGCCGCGGGCGTCTCAGCCGCCGAGGGCTCGCTCGGGCCGACGATCCCGCTGAGCAGCGGCCCTGTCCCGGCCGGCGACGTTCGCGTCCGGTCGCTCGATGGTCAGCGTCGCCGCCACTCCCGGGATGAAGTTGACGAAGGGCCACCGGCCTCGGTAGCGAAACATTCTCGCGCACCCTCAAGCATGCAGGCGAGGATGCGGGGGATCTAGTTCCGACGGCGCGTTTTCGGTCCACCGAACAATGCGTCGACGACGAGCGCGGCAAGCAACCCGGCGCCGATGCTGACCATGCCAAAGATCAGCCACCACTCGGCGGGCAGGTCGGATGCGCTCGACGAGCCGTTCGGCCCAAACGTCGCAGAGTCGACCAACCGAACCATCATCACGGTCGCCACAGCGACGGCGACGGCCGTGACAATAAGAGGTCTGATGACATGGCGAGACATCGAGGGGATTGCCGTTTACCGCCCGAAGAGCGCCTGGCCTGGCGTCCGGAGAACCGTACCGCCGTCGGCGGTCGTGGTGAAGGTCTTGACCGAGACACCATGGTCGGCGAAAAAGCATGAGCCGCGCTTCTTGTCCTGATCGTTGCAGTAGTCCAGTTCGCTCTCGCCGGGCACGCTGTGATCGGCTCGAGCGTAGTGCGTCGGTTGAACGCTGGGCTGGACGCTGTCGATGTCGTCTTCCTTCGTGACAATATGCGCCCAGCGGTATCGGAATCGGTTAGATCGCGGACGACAGCCCATACCGACGGTCAGCGAGTAGCTGTGATGGACGTCATCGTTGAGGTAGTCATCCGGATAGGCGCAGCGATAGCTGGCCGTCCATACCGCGGGGATCCCGGCCTGCGTCGTACCGTCGTCGTCGGCAGGAAGGAACCCCCACGGAGGTGCGCCGAAGCCGTTACCGGCGTGATCGCGGTTCATGTCCACCTGGACCTCAACGCCGCGCTGTCCATCATTGCGCCGGTAGCCGCGGAACCAGTAGTAGCGGTTCGACGACGCTCCGAATCGCCACGCGGCTACGACCTTGTGGAACTCGCGGTCTCCGTCGCCGGTTGGACGGATCACGCCCGTGTACGTCGCAACCCGGATGTGGAACGGGCTGTAGCTACCCGCTCGCACACCCGTCTCCACCGGTCCGTTCGCCCCATCGCCGGCCGCGAGCGGCGCGATCTGCTCAGGCCCCCGATCAAGGCTCCGGGCGCGCGCGCCGGTCGAGTCGATCGTGGCACAGCCCTCGCTGTGCTCGCCCGGCACGGCCGTCGTGCGCACGAGTTCAAGCTGGCTGCCGAAGGCGTTGGTGATCGACTGCGCCGCGGTCGGATCGTGCAGGATCGCGAAGCTGCGCACGAGCACCCCGCCGTAGGTGTTCATAATCTGTCGCCGATCCCCGAGACTTTCTAGTTGTTTGTCGATGACTCCGCGGTCCGTGGCATTGGCGGTCGCTCGTGCCGAGAGCAGGTATGCCTCGAAGTCGTCGGTGTCCTCGCTGAGGAACTTGTTCCAAAACTCCACGGACTGATCAAACGTCATCTGCGAGATCAGGGCGATCGCGCTGGTCTGCGTGTCGGCGTCCGTTCCCGGCTGCCGCTCGAGCATGCTCACGACCTGCGTGCCTGCCGGTAGTGCCGCCCGCACCTCGGCGGCTGTCTTTGGATCGTCAAACGTGAACGCGTCGACTGGTTGTCCGCTGTCGGTGACGTGCAGCGACGCGTCGATGGAATCGACGGCATCCGGATCGACCTGACAATCCCCAGCGGACCCGATCGCGATGTCCGCCGTGACCGTCGCGCTCCGATTCCCGACTGCATCGACCGCGGCGACTTCGACGTGCACCAGCTCGCCCACCACAGCACTCGGGAACCGGAAGCCCGGTTCGGAGGAGGTCTGGACTACGCTTAACTGCTGGCCGGGGCGGCTGTAGCGATATTCGTAAGCGGCGATGCCGCTCCCGGGCGTTCCGTCGGCAAGAACCGGATCTTGCGCGAGCCAGTCGACGTCGCCTTCTCCGGTCTCCTCGTCGAAGTCGCCCAGGAACTCTGACGGATTCTCGGGCGACGTGCGATCGACCTTGACGATCCAGTCGGTCGATCGTTTGACGTTGCCTGCGTAGTCGGTGGTTGCCTGTCGGAAGGTGTCTGCGCCTTCCGGTAAACCGGCCGCGTCGAACGTCACCGCCTTCGTAGCGCTGTGTGGGCAGGCGGTCGGCGACAGCGCGTTGCGCGGATCGCATGGAAGCGTCGAAGAGGCGACCTCCCCTCCCCCGACCCGCTCGAGCGCCAGCTTCTTAACGCCCGCTCCCGCGTCAGCGCCGGCAAGCGTCACTGAATACGTTCCGGTCCCCTTGGCGTACTTGCCCCGTAGGTCGTACCACTCGCCTGATGGTGTGGCGGTGGTGGGGTTGTCGGTGTCGTAGGTGATTTGGGCGTGGTTGTTGGCGCAGTAGGTGGTGCTGGTGCTGTCGGGGCGCTGAACCGCGGTTTTGGTGTGGTCGAAGTTGTTTGACTGGCAGGGTGTGGTCGGCGTGCTGTAGGTGAAGGTCGTGGTCGGTCCGGTGGTGTGTGCGGGGTTGTTGGTGCGGATGATCGAGGCGACTTTGGAGCTGGTGGCGTTGTAGGTGATCAGCGTAACGTTGCCGTCGGGGGTCGTGATCGATTTCAGGCGGTGGCTGGTGTCGTAGGCGTACTTGTTGGTGGTGTTGTCGGCTGCGGTGACCTTGGTGAGGTAGTCGTCATAGGTGTTGAGGTAGCCAAAGACGGTGTGCTGGTTGTTGGGATGGGTGATGTCGACGATGCGCTCATCGCCGATGTAGGCGCGATCGACGTCCCAGAAGACGTTGTTGGTGTCGGTAATCCCACCCAAAGCCGGGTACTCCATCGCGCCCTGGGGGTAGTAGGACAGGCCAATCGTGTTCCCGGCCGGGTTCTTGACGCTGAGCAACTTGCCCTCGCCGTCAAAGGTCAACGTCAGATCGATACCCGGCCAGGCGGGCAACCCGGCGGGCAGATGCAGGGTGTACTGGCCGGTGGTGCTGCTCTTGGCCAGGGTGGCGTCGGCCAGCTCGGCCGGCGGGCCCCAACTGGTGGTCGTACCAGCGGTCGTGGCGCCGAGGAACGGCAGCGTGACACCATCGCCGCGCGAGAAACCGATCGTCTGAGCGTCATAGGCGTGTAGGTGGACGTCACGTCCAAGGCTCGCGGTGCCACGGATGCCCAGCGCGGAGAGCTCGGCCGGGTCAGCGAGGCTGTTGTGGTAGTGATCGAGCTTAAGATCAAGGCCCGTACCGGCCGCGCTGATGTCGCTGGTGGCCAACAGCAGGTTGCCGTTAGCGGCATTGACCCCAGCGCTGGCCTTCGCATCGAGGGCCTGGGACTCAAAGGTGTAGAAGTCGGGCTTGCCGCTCCGCGTCGTCCAGACGATGTCAAGCTCGGGCGCCTGCTGAGGGATCGTGCCCTCGGTAGAGAAGTAGTCCTCCTCGCCGGTGACCTGCGGCCCGGGCTTGTCCTGGATCGCCACGCCGTAGTTCGGCAGCGACCCGTCGACCCAGTGCTGGACCAGCGCGGTCACCGACCAGTCGGTCCACCCACCGTGATTGGCCGGCACCGTCGCGGTCGCCGCCGGCGTCGCCTCAAAGTCCCCGCCCGGCGTCGTCCACGCGTGGGTGCCGTCATAGGTATTCCACGAGGCGCCGTTGGTCCAGTCGCGGGTCACGCGATGCAAGGTCAGGTCCTTGCTGACGTTGATGCCGAACTCGCTGGGCTGATTGAGCCCGACGTCACCCCACAACGCAACCGCGTCCTTCGGGATCGCCGACAGATCCCACTTGATCAACGAGTGATGATCATGATCACCACTCCACCCGATCCACAACTGATCATCCGAGCAGAAGCTCAACGCCGGCGTATCTGACGTCAGCGCGCAATCCTTGGTCGCACCCATCAGCTCGACTGTTGGATCGATCGTCACCGGGCCACGAGCCAGCGCGTCGCGCAGCCACGCCTCGTCGACCGACAACGTCACCCGCCAACCACCGTCGACCTCGCGCAGCTCCGTCGACACCTTCTGCGTCGCGTCCCGGTCACGGTCGGCAAACGCGTAAGACGGCGACAGACTGAAGACCTGATCGCCATCGGCGCCGGTCAACGCGATCGTCCCGTTGCGCTGGGTCGTCGCGCGCACCCCACTGCTCGCGGTCAACGCAAACGAGTATCGCGACGGCGCATCGGGAGAGCGCAGATGCAGATCCTCACCAACCGCGCCGTCAGACGCGCGGTAGCGCACATCGACACCCGGTAGCGCGTTGTCATAGGTGATCGTCGAACCGTCCGGCCTCCCCACCCCATAGGCGCCATCGAGCTCAAGGGCGACCCATGCGTCGCCGCGCCTGATCTTGACCGGATCAGACAACGTCGCCGGAAAGGTCGTCGTCGCATCGTCACCCTCGGCCGTAAAGCCGCCGCCCGCCACCGGCCTCAGCGCGGAGTCGCTCTCCTTGGACTGCGCGAAGACCCGCGTGACGAACGTGCCGTCCGGCCGCCGAAAGGTCTTCGATGTCTCCGTCGACAACGACGCCACCGGCACCGCGTTCTCCAACAGGTCACCGACCTTGTCCCGCGCGACCGCCGCCGCTCGGGCGCCATCCTCCGCTGAGGAGCGCGAACCCTCCAACGCCAACCCCAAAAACCCAGCCACAACCAACACGACCAACAGCAGCCACCGGCCACCACCACGCGACAAGACCTCGCCCATCCTGAACCCCACCTCTATCGGACCGAATGCCGCAGACCACGGCCAGTAGTATTGCACTCTGTACAAGTGAGATCTGTTCGTCAATTAGCCGTAGCTACTGTGTCCGCGGACAAACGTTCATCCGGCGTGGCGTCGTCCACTGCGTGGCGTGACCCCGACCCAGCAAAGCGGTGTCCCCTGCCCGTAACCCGGTCGGGATGTTGAGCGCCGCCCATCGCTGGGCGGCGCTCTTGGCCGGCGTCGGCTGCCTGGCCGCGGCGTCCGCCACGCCGGCCGGCTCCGCGCCAATCGTCACCGGCGCGATCGCCTCGGGCCCCGTGCTGACGGGGGCCGAGACGGTGGTCTGGGCGGAGTACGACCGTCCGATCGTCGCGGGGCTCGCGCCGGTCGGGTACGTGCTGCGCTCCGGCGGGGCCGACGGCACCGCCGGCTTTCGCGCTGCGGGGCCCCCGACCGGCCGGTCGGCGGTCCTGCCCGAGCTCTCCGCATCGAGCGAGCTGGTCGGTGTCGGCCGCCGGACCATGGACCTAGGCCGCTACGGGCCGTTCCCGACAGCCTCCGACACCTTCACCTTCTCGCCGTCGGGGCCACCCTGGCCCACTTCGGCGAGTGCGCCATCGCGCAGGTCGACGGGCTCGGGCTGTTGGCGGTCGCGGGCAACGAAGTCGCCAGCTGCGATGCGGGCGGTCGCACGGTGATGATCTACGACGGGCGGACGGGGGCCGTCACCGATCAGGTTCCGTCTGGCGACATGGTGCGCGGCGTGCGCCTGGCCGGCCGGCTCGTCGCGTGGCTGGAGGCCAGCCCGAACATCCATGGGCGGTACATGCTCGTCGTCTTCGACCGCGATGCCCGGCGGGAGGTCCTGCGAATCGCGACCAGCGCGCTCGGCGGGGTGCTCTACGACTGGGACCTCGCCGCCGACGGGCGGGTCGCCTACAGCGTCGGCGCGGTGCGGGTGTCGGGCAGCGGGCTGCTGCGCATCGGCTGGACCTCGCCGGCCGCACCGGTCGCCCATCCGCTGCCGGTCGCGCCGCGCTTGGGCTACGACGTCCGCGCACTGGCCGACGGCTCCGTCGCGTTCCTGCGCGAAGGCGCCGACGGCGCCACGGAAGCCGGCGTCGTCGGAACCGACGGGACGCCCGCTCGGCTGCTGGTCACCGGCGAGCTGGCGGGCTTTGACATTGACGCTACCCGCCTGGCCTACGGCCTCGCTGGCTGCGAGGGCAGCACGATCACGGTCCGCGCCCTCCGCGCCCCGGCGATCATCGAGCGTCGTCGTGGACCGTGCCCGCTGCGGCTCGCACGCCCGCTGCGACGGTCGGCCCACGGCACGAGCTTGGTGATTGCGCCCCGCTGCGACGCGCTGCCCTGGCGCTGCCAGGGGCCTGTGGTGCTGACCCGCGCGCGGCCGGGACGCACCGCGCTGGTGCTGGCCCGCGGGCGGCTCGGGCCGTCAGGCCGCGCAATCCTGCGGCTCCGCGCACCGGCCCGCGCGCTGCTGCGCCACCACCCCACCCTCACCGCGCGCCTGACGATCGGGTTCCTCAGCGGGGACCCTGACCGCCCGAACCGACGAACGACCGTGGTCCGGCTGCGCGGCACGCGCTCGGGCTGAAGGCTCCACGAAATGGTTGGCCCGCCGTCATGGCTGAAGTCCCCGGCCATCCGACGCAGCAATCCGGCGTACCGTTTCCCGTGAGCTGCGGGTCGGGCGCAACTTCTCGGGGGACCAGGCCGTTGGCAGCAGGTGTGAGCATTCTGCGCAGCGTGCTGATCGCGATCGCCGCTTCGGGGCTGACGGCCGCGGGCGCCTCAGCCGCCGAGGGCTCGCTCGGGCCGACGATCCCGCTGAGCAGCGATCCTGTCCCGGCCGGCGACGTTCGTTTCGGCAACGGGTTCCCGGAGGTTGTCGTGCGCCAGGCCTCGGGCGTGCTCGACATCGAAGGGATCGCGGCGAGCGGGCTGGTAGAGCCGACAGGGCTGACGGTGACGTGGCCCTACCGCGAGCTCTGGGTGCGCGACGTGATCCTTGACGAGGCGGCCTCGGCCGACCTCGTCGGCCGCGACGGCGGGCGGGTCGTGGCGGCGCGGGTCTCGCGCACCGCGATCGACCCGCCGCAGACGCTCGTGTCGCTGCCGCGCAGGTACTCGGTGCTGCGCTTCGGCGATCTGGACGCCAACAGGACCGACGACCTGTACGCGCTCGACCCGAAGTCCGGCGATCTGCGGTTCATCCAGCTGCACACGGGGTCGGGACCGGCCACCACGACGGGCGGCCATTGGCCGCGTGGCTTCACCTTCCAGCTTGGCGACATCGACGGCGACGACGTCGCCGACCCGGCGGGCATCGACGCACACGGGCGAGTGTACGCGGGGCTCACCGACGGTGACCGGTTCCTTCCGATGCGCGATCAGGGACGGATTCCGGCGGATGCCTCGATGATCCTGACCGAGGTCACCGGCGACAGCCACGCCGACCTGGTCTACCGCCGCCGCGGCCGCGACGACGTATACGTGCGCCCCGGTGCGCTCGTGCGCGGAAAGCCCGGCTTCCTCGGAGCGCGGCGGCTCGGCCGCTGGGACCACCGGCTGAAGCTCACGCCCACCGCCTTCGGGCCGGCGCTCGCCGCCCGGGACCCGCGCACCGGCGTCGTCATGCAGGCGCAGGCGCGCCGATCCGAGCGCTGACTGCGGTGGGGCGGCTGCAACTCCCCGGAACCCGCACCATCCACGTCGGCTTCAATCGCTCACCGTCACCTGAGCCCTACTCACGGCACGCCGCTTCCCCACCCTCCAGCGCGCCGCTGAGCAGCCCTCCGAGCGACGGCCGGGGCCGCGGGTCGGGGTCGGGGAGGACGTAGCCGCCGCGCTCGACGTAGCTCCAGCTCGGGCCGTGGCGGGCGATGCGCTCGACGGCGCGCAGGAGACGATCGATGTCGTGCGCGCTGGTGCCGACGCCGATGCTCGCGCGCACGGCGTGCCGGGTTCCGTTGTCGTCGCGGGCGGCGAAGTGCTCCATCAACGGGTGTGCGCAGAAGGCGCCGTCGCGCACGCCGATGCCGTGCTCGGCGCCGAGCGCCGCCGCGAGCAGCGCGGGATCGAGACCGGCGACGTTGAAGCTCACCACGCCGATGCGGTCGTGGCCGCGCTCCCACAGCTCGTAGGTGCGCACGCCGCCGATCGCGTCGAGGCCCGTGAGCAGCTGGTCCAGCAGCTCTTGCTCGTGGGCTTGGATGCGCTCCCAGCCCGTCGCGGCCAGCGCGTTGACCGCGGCGGCGATCGCGACGGCGCCGAGGGCCGCCGGGGTCCCCGCCTCATGGCGTGCCGGACCGGTCGTCCACTCGACACCGTCGACGGTGACGTTGCGCACCGCGCCGCCGCCCGCGAGGTGCGGACGGGCGCAGTCAAGCCAGTCCGCCCGACCGGCAAGGACGCCCGCGCCATACGGGGCGTAGATCTTGTGGCCAGAGAAGGCGACGTAGTCGACGCCCCAGGCGGCGATGTCGATCGGACGGTGCGCCGCCAGCTGGGCGGCGTCGAGCGCGACCCGTGCGTTGTGGCGATGCGCAACGCTGGTGATCTCCTCGATCGGCCACACCTCACCCGTCACGTTCGAGGCGCCGGTCACCGCGATCAGCGCGGTGCGTCCGCCGAGGGCGCGCAACTGCGCGTCCAGCGCATCGAGCGCCTCCGCGGGGCTTGCTGGGATCGCCAGGTGGCGGACGTCGCCGCGCCGCCACGGCAAGAGGTTCGCGTGATGCTCGCCCGCGAAGGTCAGCACCGTCGTGCCGAGCGGCAGCGCGTCCGCAAGCAGGTTGAGCGCGTCGGTCGTGTTGCGTGTAAACAGCACGAGGTCCTTCTCGCGGGCGCCGAGGAACGTGCGGACAGCCTCGCGCGCCTGCGTGTAGGCCTCGGTGCTGACGAGCGAGGCGAACCCTGCGCCGCGGTGCACGCTGCCGTAGTAGGGCAGCAGCTCCGCGATGGTGTCGGCGACCTGCCTCAGTGCCGGTGCGCTCGCCGCGTTGTCGAGGTTCGCGTAGCGGACCCACTCACCGTCGACCAGCGGGACCTGCAGATCGCCGCCGACCAGCTCCAAGAGCTGGTCGGCGGCCCGGCCGAGTGCCGGCGTGACAGACATGGGACCTACTTGATGACCTTGATCGAGGGCCCGGTGACCTTGACGGTCCGGTAGTGCGTGTCACCTGGCCACGAGATCGTGACCTTCCAGGTGCCGCGCGAGAGCTTCGGCAGCGTGACGGTGACTACGCCGCGCGAGAGCTTGCCGGTGAGCGTCTTGGTGGTCTTGCCCTTCTTGAGCTTGACCGTCACCTTGCCGCTGGCCGCCGAGGCGCCCTTCGGCGTGGTGATCGTCACCTTGTACTTGCCGCCCTTCTTGCTGGTCGGCGCCTTGACGACGATGCCCTTGACCTTGCCGGCTGACACCTTGGGCGGCGTCACGGTCGTGCCGGAGGCCGGCGGCGTCGACGTGCCGGGCTTTGAGGCCGGCGGTGTCACGACCGGCGTCTGCGCGCCCGCCGCGACCGTCAACGACCCGGACTCGGTGAACGCGGCGATCTGATCGTCACCCGCGTAGGACAACGTGTAGTCGTAGGTGCCCGCATCCAGCACCGGGAGCGTGAAGGAGGCCGCGTCCTGCACGACCGCGGCCGACGCCGACGCGACCGTCGTGCCACCCTTCTTGACGGTCAGCGAGACGTTGCCGGTCGGGACGCGCCCGTAGTCATTGGCGATCGCGATCTTGATCTTCGGCGCGGTGCCGGCGGTCACCGAGTCGGCGGTCACGGTCCGCCGCGAGAGCACGCCACCCGGCAGGCCGCCGAAGAAGACGTCCACCGCGTGGACCGCAGCCAAGCCCCCGGCAACGCTGCCGGGCGTGGTCGCCTTGCCCCAGGTGCTGATGACCCGGGTCTTGCGCTGCTGTGCCACGCCCCAGGCGCCGATGATCGTCCTCAGGTTGGAGATCAGCGTCGCATCCGGCGTCGCTGCGGTCTGTGCGGCGATGAGCGCGGTCTTGGCCGCGGCGAGATTCGCCGGAGCCGACGTCCCCAGCGCCGTCAGCGCGGCCGACAGCGCCGCCGGGCTGATGGTGATTGGGCTGCTGCCCGCGCTGGTGACGGTCACCGACGCCGGCGTGCTGCCGCTGGCAGCCGTGTAGGTCACCGTCGCGGTGTCGGCGTTGACGAGGTACTGCGCGTCATCGGTGTCGATCGCGGTGTTCGGGTAGAGCTTCTCCGGGTCGGTCTTCCACGTGAAGTCAGCCAGCTGCGCGTTGATCGTCGACCAGATCGGCGCGTCGAGCGGGATCGTCGTAATCCCCAGCTCGTTGGGCTTGGGGTTGGTGAACCACCACTGCGACATGTACTCGGTGTACGTGCTGTCGTCCTTCTTGATGATCCACTGACGGGTGACGCCGCCGTTGGGCTGCGTGCCCGCGGTGCCCTGGTAGCCGACGAGGAACGGCACCTGGAGCTTGCGGGTCGAGGTCAGCGTGCTCTCGGCGCCGCCGTTGGCGTAGTAGGTGACGGCCGGGCCGCCCGTGGTGTAGTCGTACTGCGTCTTGACGTTGTTGAGGTACTGCTTGACGAGATCGCCGTAGAGGAAGCTGGGATTGGCCCGCGCGGTCGACGACCCGGCCGCGGTGGTGTTGCGCGACTGCAGCGGGTTGGAGCTGCTGGTTGCGCTGCCGCCGACCAGTGCGCCGTCGAGGACCGTGTCGAAGTTATAGACCTTGACGTTGTTCTCTTGGGCGTGCTTGTTGATGGCCCCGAGCACCGGGCGGGTGTTCGGGCACCAGGTGCCACCGAAGAGGATGACCGCGTTGGCGGTGTTGGCGTGCTTGAGGAGGTCGACCAACTCGGGGTAGGTGATCTGGTCGACGCGCCACCCGTCGGCAGCGTCGGCGTCGGTGAGCACCGGGTGGTTGACGCCCCGAGCCTCGGTCGGCGCCTGGGTGACCTGCCGGGTGTTGACGTCGGACTTCCACCAGGCGAACTCGTCGCTCGCCGCCAGCTGCGAGGCGCCCACGGTGCCGATCGCCGTCGTCACATCGGTCTTCGCCGACGTCGAGCTCGCCTGCGTGGTCAGGTCGGTCCAGGAGACGATCTTGGCCGGCTGGCCACCGTCTTGATGGGCCTTGTTGTAGATGAAGAAGAAGCTGTGCTGAACGTTGGCCGGTGCGGAGCCGCTGGTGTAGTCGTAGAGCGCGCCGCCGTTGGCGTTGCCGACCTTGGTGCTGTGGCCGGCACTGCTGCCGTTGTCGTTGATCGTGGCCGTGCCCTTGGTGACCTCGACCGTCCCGCTCTCGGAGTTGGGATCGTCCGGGATCGCGGTCACGCCGTTGCCGAGGTAGAGGCCGACGAGGGTCGACCAGGCGTCGTCGTACTTCTCTTGGGAGGCCGCCACCAGGGAGGTGATGCCGGCGGGGTTGCGGATGTCGAGGTTGGGCTCGGTGATGTTGCCGACCTTGGCGTTGCCCGAAAGGTTCGGGTTAAACCAGTAGACCTTCTTGACGTTGGCGGCCTTGGCGGCGGCTTCGACGTCCTGCGCGCGGTCGGCGAAGGTTGCGTCCTGGGCCGGGTCGCCGACGAGGACGGCGACGTTGCCCGACTGCTGAAGCAGCCACTGGAGGCGGCTGTAGGTGACCGGCTCGATGGCGGGGTTGGTGTCGGTGGCGGGCAACCCGAGCGCGTGCTGCAGGAAGTCCGCGGTGCCGTAGCTGGTCGTGGTCGCGGTGCGTGCCGGCGCCGCGCCGGCGGCCTGCGCCGTTACGAGCGAGGCGACCGCGGCAACCGCTGCCAGCGCACCCGCCGATCGCATCCGGAGATTGGCAATGTTCATGGTGATTCTCTCTGCCTTGGGGATTGAGGGGGAATTGCGATTACTGGACTGCACACTGCAGGGGGTACCGGTGACCTCGCCCGCGCGCTTTGCGCGGACGCGGTCACACGGTCTCGTGACTAGGCGTATGGCCCTCCGGCGTCACGCCGGCCGAAGGCGCGGCGGTTGACGAAGCCGAAGCAGAACGCGAGGCCGGCGGCGGCAAACAGCGCGACGAGGATGCCGACGCCCGCGGGACGCGTGTCGCCCACCTCGCCGCCGGAGCCCTTGTCGCTCACCAGCTTGAACTTCGGCGTGCCCGCCGGGCCCTGGGTGGTCGGAGCAGCTTGCTCGGCTTGCGGGGTCGTCGCGTTGCCCGGCGCGGATCCGTCGGAGGCGTCCGATGCTGCCGATGCATCGGCAGCGGAGCTCGTGCCGTCCGACGGCGCATCGCCGACGGTCGACGCAGCCGCCTTGCGACGGTCAGAGGCCGCGCGCTTGGTGGACGACCCGGTCGACCGACGCCGCTTCTCAGCGTTGTGGACCGCCGCCTTCTTGCGCACCGTCGACGTGCCCGGCGACGAGACGGGCGTCTTGGTGGACGTCTTGGTCTTCGTCGCCGCGCGCTCGGGCTGCCGCGCCGCGCTCGTGGTCTTCGTCCCGGAGCCCTTGGTCTTGGTTGCGGAGCCTCCCGTCTTCGCAGCCGCGCTCGGCGTCTTGGCCGCCGGGCTCGAGCTGGCGGGATTCGCCGCGGCGGGTGCCGCAGCGGCAGGCGTCGTCGTCGTGCTCGTCGTGGTGGTGGTCGTCGGCGTCGTGCCGGGGGTGCCAGTGGCCTGGGACCCCGACGGCTTAGCCTGCTGCTGGGCGACCCAGGTCTCGTATGAGCTGATCCGCGACCACTCGGTCCAGTGTGCGGTGTTGACCAATTGGTTCTGGTCGTCGTAGTACTGGACCTGATTGTCGGCGAAGTCGTACTGCACGTTGGGGATCGGCGTGCACGCGAAGTCGTCGTATCCGGGCAGGGTGTCAGCGCCGTCGTGGTAGGTCTGACCGTCGATGGTCAGGGTGATGGGGTCGGGATGCTCCGCGGGGTTGGTGATGTCGGTGGCGTGCGCGGCGGGAACGGCCGCGACGAGCAACGCGACACCGAACGCGGCGGCACTGAGGCCGCGCGCGGCCGATCGCAGCCAGCGGGGGGAGATCGTCACTTGGGGTCCTTTTTTGTCTTGTGTCGCGTTCATGAAGCGGGCGTGGGGTCGGCGACGGCGGAGGCGCGCGCGCCCGCGGTGGCCAGCGGCGCCGTGGCGGCAGGTGCGCCATCGACCGCGAGCTCGTTGGCTCCCCAGAAGACCCGGGGAAACGGCCCTGGCCGGGACGCCGCCGGCCCGACCGGGGCGGGGGCGGCCGGGAACGCCACCGTGGGCGCCGGGGGCGGCGGCGCGCTCGCGACGCGTGCTGGCGCGGCGCGGTCTTCCGCCTCGACGTACGCCGCCCGCCCCTCGAAGATGGCATCGTCGAGCAGGCCGGTCTGCCGCGCCACCACGGTGGCACTGACCGCCGCCGCGGTCACGTTGGTCGCTGTGCGCGCCATGTCGGCGATCACGCCGATGGGGATGGTTGCCGCAACGAACTCGAGCGGCAGGTGGGCCGCCGACAGGACGGTGGCGGCCGCGACCGTCGCCGCGCCGGGCACGCCGGCCGTGCCCACCGAGACGACGATGCCGAGGATCGCGAGCACGACGTAGTCACCCAACGAGTAGGAGATGCCGTAGGCGTTGATGCCCCAGACGGCGAGCAGGATCGGCCAGATGCCCGCGCAGCCCGGCATGCCGACCGTGGTGCCGAGCGGGGCCGTGAAGTGGGCGATCTCCGAATGGACGCCAACCTTGCGGGTGAGCTGCGCGGTCGTCACCGGAAGCGTGCCGATGCTGCTCTGCGTGCTGAACGCGGTCAGCTGCGCCGGGAAGATCTTGCGGAAGAACGGGACCACCGGCACGTTGGCGAAGGTCGTGAGGATCGCTCCGTTGAGGAGGTAGGTGTGCACGAAGCAGGCGCCCCAGACGAGGGCCAGGAGCCCGACCAGCGACCGGAAGTCGTTGCCGAGGTTCGAGCTGCTGCCCACCATGTCGGCCGTGAGCGCCACGATCGCGTAGGGCGTGAGCCGGATGACGTAGCCGACGGCCTTGAAGACGACGAGCTTGAGCGCCTCGACGCCGGCACCGAACGGCCGCACCTTCTCGGGCTCCTTCTCCGCCAGCGCGAGGTAGGCCACCGAGAGCGTGACGGCAATCAGGATGATCGGGATGATGTCGTTGGCGCTGAAGTTCTGCGTGATGTTGGTCGGAAAGAAGCCCACCACCACCTGGCCGAAGCTCTGCACCTGACCCTGGACGGTGTCGGTCGAGAGCTCGCCGAGCTTGTGGTCGACGCCCTGTCCCGGCTGGAACGCGAGCCCGAGCCCCAGCGCGAGCACGACGGCAAGCGCGTTGCTGGCCATCAGCCAGAAGACCGAGCGCAGGCCGATGCTGCGCAGCCTGGCGAGGCTGCCGAGCGAGGTGATCGATGAGACGATCGCCACGAGGATCAGCGGTGCCACCGTGGCGAGCAGGACGTTGATGTAGATGTGGCCGATCGGCTTGATCGCCTCGACGTGCTTGCCCGCCAGCAAGCCGATTGGGATGCCCACGACCAGCGCGAACAGCGCGATCAGGCTGAAGTTGAGCTGGCGCTTGCGCAACCACCAGATGGCGCCCCAGCTGAGCGCCACCGCAGCGAGTGGCGTCAGTGCCGACCAGTTCAAGTTCATCCTGCCTACATCCCCTTCCGCGGACCGTGGTTCAGTGCTTGGCGCGGTAATCTACACTAAATCGATCGGGATAGGGATTAAAGCCGATCAGGGTTCGCGTCTCCAACGACGAAAGGCCCGGATCTCCGGGCCTTTCGGGGAATCGCGAGGATTGTTGTGGCGCTCCGTCTACGCAGCCGCCGTCGGCACCCGCCGCGCGATCTCCTCGTCGCTGAGCGGGAAGTGACACGCCGCCACGTTGCCGCCCTCCTTGGGCTCCAGCGGCGGATCGATCACGTCACAGGTCCCCTCCACGAACTTCGGGCAGCGCGTGTGGAAACGGCAGCCGCTGGGCGGGTTGCTCGGCGACGGCACGTCGCCGCCCAGCACCTGGCGCTGCTTGGTACGCGCCAGCCGCGGGTCTGGGACGGGGACCGCTGACAGCAGCGCGCCCGTATAAGGGTGGCGCGGGTGGTGGTAGAGCTCGTCGGAGTTGGCGAGCTCGACGATCTTGCCGAGGTACATCACGGCGACGCGATCGCAGGTGTGGCGGACGACTGACAAGTCGTGGGCGATGAAGATGATCGTCAGCCCGAGATCCTTCTGCAGCTCCTTGAGCAAGTTGAGGATCTGTGCCTGGATCGAGACGTCCAGCGCCGAGACGGGCTCGTCGGCGACGATCAGCTTGGGCTTGAGCGCGATCGCGCGCGCCACGCCGATGCGCTGGCGCTGCCCGCCGGAGAACTGGTGGGGCAACCGGTTGTAGTGCTCGGGGTTGAGGCCAACCTGCTCCATCAGCTCCTGGACGACGACCTTGCGCTTGCGCTCCTCGCGCTCGACGCCGTGGATGACGAACGGCTCGCCGATAATCGTCCCGACCGTCTTGCGCGGGTTCAGCGATGAGTACGGGTCCTGGAAGATCATCTGCATCTCGCGACGCAGGGGCTTGAGCTCCTTGCGCGAGAGGCCGGCGATGTCGCGGCCCTCCCAGCTGATCATCCCGGCGGTCGGGGTCAGCAGGCGCGTGATCAGCCGGGCGGTCGTGGACTTGCCACAGCCCGACTCCCCCACCAGGCCGAGCGTCTCACCGCGCAAGACATCGAAGTCGACGCCGTCGACGGCCCGCACCGCGCCGACCTGGCGCTGGACCAAGAAGCCGCTGCGGATCGGGAAGTGCATCTTCAGGTCGCGGACCTGAACAAGGGGCTCACCGGCGATCGCGCTCACGGGCCCGGCACCTCCTCACCGGTGTGGCCCTCGGCGGAAGGCGACAGCGTCGTCTCGGGAATCGGGACCTCCTCGATGGCGGTCTCGGGCGTCTCGCCCGCACGCAGCGCCGCCCACAGCGACCGGCGCGTCTCGCCCGGCAGCAGGCACGCGACCTTGTGGCCGGGGTGCGCGCTGCCGGTCGGCTCCAGACCCGGGTCGACCTTCTTGTGGGCCTCGCGCACGTAGGGACAGCGGGGGTGGAAGGAGCAGCCCGGTGGCTTGGTGATCAGCGACGGCGGCCGGCCGTAGATCGGCACGAGCTCCTGGTCGCGCGGCGTGTCCAGGCG
This sequence comes from uncultured Conexibacteraceae bacterium, assembly GCA_963829185.1. GTDB lineage: Bacteria > Actinomycetota > Thermoleophilia > Solirubrobacterales > Solirubrobacteraceae > Baekduia. The sequence goes on along the minus strand of CAWHID010000003.1, from coordinate 89,267 downwards.
CGGGATCGACTTCAGCAGACCCCAGGTGTAGGGGTGCTCGGGCGCGCTGAAGATCGTGTCGACCTGGCCGTACTCGACGATGCGCCCGGCGTACATCACCGCGATCTCCTCGGTGACCTCCGCCACGACGCCGAGGTCGTGGGTGATCATCACGACCGCCGTGTCGAGCTCGGACTGCAGCTTCTGGATCAGCGTGAGGATCTGCGCCTGGACGGTCACGTCGAGCGCCGTCGTCGGCTCGTCGGCGATCAGCAGCTTGGGGTCGTTGATCAGCGCCATGGCGATCATCACGCGCTGGCGCATGCCGCCGGAGAACTCGTGCGGGTAGCCGTCGATGCGCTTGCGCGGGTCCGGGATGCCGACGAGGCCGAGCATCTCGACCGCGCGGTCGCGGGCCTTAGCCTTGGAGACGTCGTTGTGGGACCGGTGCGCCTCGATCAGCTGGTCGCCGATCTTGTAGAACGGATGCAGCGACGAGAGCGGGTCCTGGAAGATCATCGCGATCTCGGAGCCGCGCACCTTGCGCATCTCCGCAGCGCTCGCGTTGAGCAGGTCCTTGCCGTCGAAGGTGATCGAGCCGGAGATCTTCGCGTTGCTCGCGCGCGTCAGACCCATCACCGTCATCGAGGACACCGACTTGCCCGACCCGGACTCGCCGACGATTCCCAGCGCCTGGCCACGGTCGACCGAGTAGCTGATTCCGTCGACGGCCTGGACGATGCCGTCCTCGGTCTCGAAATGCACCTTCAGGTCCTTGACTTCCAGCAGCGGCTGCGTCATGGGACTCAGGCTCCCCTAGTACCGCACGCGCGGGTCGAGGAAGGCGTACAGGATGTCGACGAGCAGGCTCATCAGCGCGACGCCCAGGGCGAGGACGAGCGTCGTGCCCTGGATCGTCGAGAGGTCGCCGCGCTGGATCGCGTCGAAGGCCAAACGGCCGACGCCGTCGATGTTGAAGACCGTCTCGGTCAGGATCGCCCCGCCCATCAGGATGCCGATGTCGAGGCCGAGCACGGTCACCACCGGCGTGATCGCCGAGCGGACGCCGTGGCGCAGGACCACGCGGCGCTCCGACAGCCCCTTGGACCGCGCCGTCCGGATGTAGTCCTCCGACATCGTCTCCAGCAAGTTGGAGCGCAGCAGCCGAGCGTAGATCGCCGCAAACGCGGCGGCCAGCACGAGCCACGGCAAGATCAGCGTGTGGGCCTTGGCGAGGAAGCCGTGGGCATCCTGGTAAGAGCCGGCGCCGGGGAAGACGTGCCACACCCCGATGTCGTCGGAGAACAGGTAGAGCGAGACCAGGCCAAGCCAGTAGACAGGCGCCGAGATCGCGATCAGCGCGCCGCCCATCAGCACGCGATCCCAGAGCGTCCCGCGCCTGGTCGCCGAGACGATGCCGATCACCACGCCACTAACGAACCAGATGACGGCGGCGCCGAGAACCAGGAAGATCGTGTTGGGCAGGCGGTCGAAGACCAAGGCCTTGACCGGCTGGTTGTTGGTGTAACTCGTGCCGAAGTCGAAGTGCCAGACAAGGTTCTTGACGTAGTCCCAGTACTGCGCGGGGATCGATCGATCCAGCCCAAGCTGCTCGCGGATCGCGGCAATCGTCTCCGGGCTCGGCGTGCGTCCCGCGCGGAGCTTGGCCGGATCGCCGCTGGGCAGGACGTAGAAGATCAGGAAGATGACCGCCGTGATCACCAGCAGGAGCACGACGGTCCAGAGGAGTCGGCGGAAGATGTAGGCGGCCATTGGCGGGTGATGGGTGGTTCGGAAGGCTCCCCGGCCGGCGCGCGCTGGCGCCGGCCGGAAAGCTGTGATTCGTCGAGTCGGGCGCTACTTCAGGGACGTGTAGCCGAAGTCCCAGGCGGTGAAGTACCCATTCGCCACGCCGTTGACGTCCTTGGACCGCAGGAGCGTCGTCTTGTCCCACACAAACGGGACGGCCGGCGCGTCGTTGGTGATCATCTTGTCGATCTCGGCCCACGCCTTGAGCCGCTCAGGACCGTCGAGCAACGCTGCCTTCTTCATCGCATCGTCGACCTTGGGGTCACGCAGCTGAGCCATGTTGTTGTTCAACCCCGACTTCGGGATCGTGTAGCCCGCAAAGACCGGCTCGAGCATCGACTGCGGATCGACGAAGTCCTTGAACCAGCCGGCGCCGCCACAGACGGCGACCTTCTTGGACGGGACCTGGCACCAGTCGTTGTAGACCGCGTCCTGCGGCACGAGGCGCAGGCGGAACTTGAAGCCGAGCTTCTCGAACTGCGCCTTGGCCACCTCGGCCTGCGCCTTGTTCGGATCAACGTTGGCGCTGACCATCAGGAACTCCTCGTTCCCGGTGTACTTGCCCGACGGGTAGCCGGCCTTCTTCATGTACTCGGCTGCCAGGGCGGGATCGCCCTTCTCGTTGTTCTTGCTGAGGAAGTCGAAGCCGGGGCCGTCGTAGCCACCCGCCTCCGCGAATCCCGGGAAGTCCGGCGGCAGGAAGTGCGTTGGCAGGTCGGCGGTGAACTTGCCGCCACGGGCCAGGCGCGCCGCGTTGCGATCAAAGCCGGCGAGCACGGCACGACGGACGTTGACGTTGTCAAACGGCTTGATCGTCGTGGTCATCGGGAAGTAGCGGTAGCCGCCCGATGGGACCTGGACGTACTGGTCCTTGATCTGGGTGGCGACCTTCTTGATGATGTTGGCCGGCGGGTTGGCGTCAAACAGCATGTGCGATCCGGCGAGCACCTGCTCGCTGGCGACGTTGGCATCTGACGCGTTGGTCCGCATCTCGACCTCGTCGAGATACGCGGGGCGGTGGTCGGTGCTGGCATCCCAGTTCGGGTTGCGGACGATGTCGATGCTCTTGCCCGCCTTGTAGCCGACCGTGTTGCCCTCGGCGTCGTTCTTGACCATGTAAGGCCCGGTCGCGACGACGTGCGTGTTGTAGGTCGACGGGTCCTTGGCGTCGAACTTCTTGGCGTATTCCTCAGGGACCGGCGCACTGACCGGCATCACCAGCGCCGCGGCGACCGGAACGCCGGCGGCCTCCTTGAGCTTGAACACGATCGTCTGGTCATCGGGGGTCTCGATGCCCGAGATCGGCTTGACGCCCTTCGTCGGCTCCGAGGGCGCACCCTCGATGCTCGAGAAGAACGCGGGATACTGACCGCCGACGTTGACTGAGAAGAAGCGCTCGAACGCGTACTTGACGTCCTTGGAGGTCACCTCGCGGTTGACCGGCGGCGAGAACTTCACGCCCGGACGGATCTTGACGGTGACCGTCTTCTTGTCAGCCGAGATCTCCGGGTCGCTCGCGGCGAGGTCCGGCACCGGCTTGGTCTGGTCCTGCGGCTTGAAGGAGTACAACGTGCGCTGGGTCGGGTAGACCACCATGTAGCCCTGCGTGTAGTACGTGTGACCCGGGTCGAGGAAGTCGACGTCGGAGCCGGCGAGCATGACGATCTTGCCGCCCTTCTTGCCCTTGACGTCGGCGGCCTTGGTGTTGTCGGTTCCAACGTCGCTGCTGGAGGTGGCCTTGGTGGTGGACGACGACGAGCTGTCGTTGTCGTCACCTCCGCAGGCGACCATGGCGAACGCGAGCACGGCAAGCGCACCCGCAAGCACAAATCGGAGAACGCTCCGAGGCATGTGCGGTCCTTTCTGATAGAGCCGCCGACCGTCCTCAACGATCGACGCAGGGGTTGAGCCGCGACGCACGTGCACCTACTTGGACGTCCGCGGGTTGAGAGCGTCCTGCAAACCGTCTCCGACGACGTTGAAAGCAAGGACCGTGATCAGGAGTGCAAGTCCCGGGAACACCATGAACCACCACGCGTCTTGGAAGACGGAGGTGGCATCGGAAATCATCGCGCCCCAACTCGGCTTTGACGGGTCGATGCCCACGCCGAGGAACGAGAGCGATGCCTCGTAGATGATGTTCTGTGGGACCAGCACGGTCGAGTAAACGATGATCGGCGCCACGAGGTTGGGCAGGATCTCGCGCACGATGATGCGCGTGTCCGAGGCACCGAGTGAGCGCGAGGCTTCGACGAACTCGCGCTCACGCAAAGAGAGAACTTGGCCGCGCACGATGCGCGCCATGTACGGCCACGTCGTCAGCGTGATCACGAAGATCACGACCGGCAGCCCCGGCTGGATGACGCCACCGAGGCAGCCGTCGGCGCAGGCAACGCCTAGGCCGACGGCCAGCACGAGCACCGGGAAGGCCAGGAACAAGTCCATGACGCGGCTGAAGAGCGTGTCGATGCGGCCGCGGAAGTAGCCCGTAATCAAGCCGGCCGTCACCCCGATGATCACGGTCAGCGCCATCGAGATCAGTGACGCCTGGAGTGAGACGCGCGTGCCGTAGAGCACGCGCGTGAAGACGTCACGGCCGCGTTCGTCGACGCCAAACAGATGCGCACCGCTCGGGCCTGTCGGCGAGCCGAAGTCATCGAGCAGGTCATCGTTCTGCGTGTTCGGGCTGGGAAGGTCAAAGACCTTCACGATCAGCGGCGCCAAGATCGCGATCAGCACCATGAGCAGGACGATGGCCAGCGCGGTCAGCGCGACCTTGTCGTGGCGCAGCCGCCGCCAGAACAACTGCAAGGGCGAGCGGGCGGCGATCTCGGCCGCGGACTCGCCTGCCAGATCGACGGGCTCGCGCTCCAGGAGCGTCTCGGAGGTCCCGGTGCTCACGCCCGTGCCCCCACCTGCGTGGTCTCGTCCTGCGTGATGGCTCCCTCTCCCAGAAGCTGTTCGACGTTCGCCATGATGGAGAGGCCCCTGCACCTCCTCATCGGGAGGGACCCCCAGCGAACGGCGCGCAGGCTACTCCTTTGGGGGGGCATATGTCAGGTGACTTGACCACAAACAATCTGAGCTTCACGCAAGCTCCAGAGCCAAATGACTCCAGTTCGGACAACCGGACGCCGAAACGGTGTGCCTCTTTGGCAGGGATGGCGGCGCATCGACGAGCGCACCCGCGTGGGTACCCATCGGCGGCGTTCTCGCACCTCCCCGCACGGCCAAGCGGCAGCGTCGCCGGCGAGGGGCCCGAGCGGCTGTCGGCAAACATCCTGTCGGCACGCGCCCTCGCCGGCGCGTGGGGCAGCGCCCCGAGCTGGATTCGAACCAGCGGCCTTCCCCTTAGGAGGGGGACGCTCTATCCATCTGAGCTATCGGGGCGGATCGCCGTAAAGCCTACGACGCGCGAGCCGCCTCGGGGAACAGGATCTAGCCTCTCCGGCGTGGTCTCGCGCTTCACCGCCGCCCATCGCGGCGGCTCCGGTACACCAATGGTCTGCCTCCACGGCTTCACCGACACGTGGCGGACGTGGGAGCTGGTGCTGCCGACGCTCGAGCGTCATCACGATGTCCTGGCCCCCACGCTGACCGGCCATGCGGGCGGGCCGAAGCTCGCGGCGGGCGCGGTCGATGCAGCAACGCTGGCCGATGGAGTCGAGCGGGCAATGGACGACGCCGGCTTTGGAACCGCGCACCTAGTCGGCAACTCGCTCGGCGGCTACGTCGCATTGCAGCTCGCGGCCCGTGGACGGGCCGAATCGGTGGTGGCGCTGGCGCCCGCCGGCGGCTGGGCGCGGGGTGACATCTCCTACCGCGAGACGCTCGCGCTTTATGCGCCGATGCAGGCGCAGCTGCGCGGGGTCATCGCGAACATCGAGGCGCTCGTCTCGACCCCGCAGGGCCGTCGCCGCGCGACCCAGCTCATCACCACCAACTTCGAGCACCTTCCCGCCGAGCTCCTCGCTCATCAAGCGCTCGGCGTCGTCGGCTGCCATGGCCTTCAGCCCATGGTCGACTTCGCCGCCCGCGACGGCTACGACCTCGACGCGGGCGCGATCACCTGCCCCGTCCGCATCATCTGGGGCACCGCCGACCGCCTCCTGTCCTGGCCCTCGGCCGCCGTCCGCTACCGCGACGACTGGCTACCCCACGCCGACTGGATCGAGCTCGACGGCATAGGCCACTGCCCGCAGCTCGACATCCCGACCGAGACCGCGCACCTCATCACGGGCTTCACAGCGAGCTGACCCTCTAAGACTCCTCAGCCGTCGAGCCGCCTCCACACCGCGCCCGGCCCGACACCTTCGACAGCCACATGGCCTTGATCTCGCAGCTCACCGAGCGCGAGGCGAAAGGTCGGGTCGCTGATTCCTGGTAGCGCACGGCGCAGGTCGCGAAGTCGGAACTCCGACGGCCCCGCCTCGAGAACGTGGTGCCGAACTCGCTCTTGCTTGGTCATGGTGGTCGTAGGACGGCCTGCCGCGACACGCGCCTCGAAGTCCTCGTAGGACGCGGCAAGCACCTGGACCAGGTACGTCGTCCAGGACCAAATGCTGTGTTCCCTCTTGACCCAGCCCTCCTGGGATTGGCGCAGGGCAGCGTAGTACGTGTTCTTGGACTCATAGATGCGCTGCTCGACGCTGACGTAGCGGGCCACGTCGTAGCCAAGTCGCAGGAGCTCGCTCGTGGTGAGCAGGCGGGCGACGCGTCCGTTGCCGTCGGCCACCGGGTGAATCGCTAGGAAGTCCAGCACGAACGCTGCCAAGAGCACGACGGGATGCGCGACCCGATCCGCCTGAGACTTGTTATAGCGGTCGACAAGCTCGGTGAGCAGACCTTCGGTCTGCCGCCACGGCGGCGGCTTGAACACGACGACACGCCGTCCATCGCCGTCATAGCGAACGATGAGGTTGTCCTCGGTCTTGAGGTGGCCGCCACGCCCGCCGGAATACACGTAGATCTGCCGGTGCAGCCAGAGGACCAGTGGAACGGATACCGCCTCGGGCGCGGAGCGGCTCATCAGGCCATCGATCGCGTCTCGGTAGCCAGCGAACTCCCGCTCGTTGCGGTTGCGGAAGCGAGCATCGATCTGGTCGAGGGCGGCGGCACGGTCTTCGCTCACGTCGATGCCTTCGATGGCATTCGAGGCGCGGATCGACGCAACGCGGGTCTGGGTGGCAAGCGCAGACAGCAGCTCGGGCACCTGATCAGCGAACAACTCCTGCCGCCCGCGCCCGGTGTCGATGTCCCGCAACAACACGCCGAGGGCAGCAGGCTGGCGGTCGAAGATGCTCAGGTCGGCGAAGGTGTACATGGGCGGCAGTGACACCAAAGATACGCTAATGATGCTAATACGGGGCCAGTCTTATCACCATTATCGGCCGATTAGCGCATTTTTGCTCCCGGCGCCGACTATCCCACCCCTAGCTCGGCAGCCGCACGACCGACACGAAGAAGTCGTCGATCTGGCGCACGATCGAGATGAAGCGCTCGAAGTCGACGGGCTTGGTGACGTAGGCGTTGGCGTGCAGTTGGTAGCTCTTGAGCACGTCCTCTTCAGCCTCGGAGGTGGTGAGGACGACGATCGGGATCGTGCAGAGGTCCGGGTCGCTCTTGACCTCGGCGAGGACCTCGCGGCCGTCCTTGCGCGGCAGGTTGAGGTCCAACAGCACCAAGTCGGGGCGGATGCGATCCGCGTAGGCGCCAGTGCCGCGCAGGTAGTCGAGCGCCTGCTCGCCGTCGGAGACCACGTTGAGGGCGTTGTGGACCTTGTTGAAGTCAAACGCCTCGCGGATGAGCAGGACGTCGCCCGGGTCGTCCTCAACGAGCAGGACCTCGATGGGGTGGCCGGCGGGCTTGGGAGTCATGGGGTGGTGTCCTCTTCGGGAACGGGCAGGGTGAAGCGGAAGGTGGCGCCGTGGCCGGCATCTTCGGGGGCGGGCACGAGCCAGATGCGGCCGCCGTGGAACTCGACGATCTTGCGGCACATCGCTAGGCCGATGCCCGTGCCGGTGAACTCCTCCTTGGGATGGAGGCGCTGGAAGATCACGAAGATCCTGTCGGCATAGCGCGGGGCGATGCCGATGCCGTTGTCGCTGACCGTGAAGGTGTAGGTGTCGCTGCCATCGTCCGGATCGCGCGTGCGCTCGCACGACAGCTCGACGCGCGGCGACTCCTCTCCGCGGAACTTGATGGCGTTGGCAAACAAGTTCTGCAGCAGCGCGGTCAGCAGCGAGCGGTCGCCGCGGACCTGCGGCAGCGGACCGTCGATGGTCAGCTGCGCTCCGGATTCCTCGATCGCCATGCCGAGGTCGGCCACCGCATCGGCCGCGACCTCGTCCAAGGCCACGATCTCCTCCTCGGCGCTCACGCGCCCGACACGCGAAAACGCGAGCAGGTCGTTGATCAGCACCTGCATGCGCTTGGCGCCGTCGACGGCGAAGTTGATGTACTGGTCGGCGCGCTCGTCGAGCTGGCCCTGGTAGCGGTGCTGGAGCATCCCGGTGAAGCTCGCGACCTTGCGCAGCGGCTCCTGGAGGTCGTGCGATGCCACGTAGGCGAACTGCTCCAGCTCGGCGTTGGACCGTTGCAGATCGCGCGTCTGCTCCTCCAGCTGCGCGCGCGAGCGGTTGACGATCTCGAGCTCGGAGATGATCCGGCGGCGCATCGACTCGACGTCGGTGCTCAACCCCTGGATGTCGCGTGGCCCCGCAATCGCGACCGGGTGGTCGAAGTCGCCGCGCGCGATGCGGCGCGCGTCGCGGGCCAAACGCGACAGCGGCGTTGCGACCGTGCGTCGCAACGTCAGCCCCGCGACGATGGCGGCCAACAGCAGGAGCGCGGCGGTGAAGATGACCGCCCAGGTCGCCGCGCTGGCGGCGCGACGCAGGTCGGCCCGGACGACCGCGCGACGCTCGTTGAGGTTGTCGTCGAGCTGGCGAAAGGCGGTGCGCACCTCGTCAAACTGGACCTTGCCGGAGGTCAGCGACGGCAGGTCGCGCGCGCCCGTGCCCTTGGCGCGGACCGTCAGGATCACGGGATCGGCGTAGAGCAGGTGCCACGCCGACGACGCCACGCCGACGTTGCGCAGGTCCTCCGCCAGCCCGGGCGCGTCGCCGCTCTCGGCGATCCGCTGCAGCTGCTTGTGGGCCGCCGCGGCGTCGCGGCTGCCGGTCACGTACGGCCGCAGGAACGCCTCCTGCCCCGCCAGCTCGAAGCCGCGCAGCCCCGTCTCCTCGTCGACGAGCGCGGTCAGGTAGCGGGCCGACGCGATCGCCGCCGGGTCGAGGCGCTCGACGACTTCACGGCGGGCGTCGCCCAGCCGCTGCAGCGCGAGCAGGCAGATCATGATGCCGACCAGCGCCGCGAAGACGAGGCCGCCGGCGGTCACCGCCAGCCACTGACCGCTGCGCAGCCGGCTCATGATGCGGCGGCGGCCACGACCAGGAGCGCCACGTCGTCGGCGAGGTCGCCACCGTTGAGCCCCTCGGCCGTCGCGATCAGACGCTCGATCAGCGCGGCGCCGGCCTCGGGCGCACTGGCGGCGACGAGCTCGACCAGCCGCTCGCTGCCCAGCCGCTCGTCGCCACCGTCGACACGGCCCTCGATCAGCCCATCGGTGTAGAGCAGCAGCTGCCAGGCTGCGGGCAGCGTGACGGGCATCGCCGGCCAACTGCCGGAAGGGGCGCCGACTCCCAGCGGCGGTCGCGACGGCGGCCCGGGCAGCTCCTGGGCGGCGCCGTCGGCGATCAGGACCGGCAGCGGATGGCCTGCGACGCGCACGATCGCCGAGCGCCGGTCGGGCGCGACGCTGACCATGCACGCGGTGGCGAAGACCTCGTCAGCGAGGCGCTCATGGACGAGGACTTGCTCCATCGTGCCAAGGATCTCGTCAACCGTCCGCCCGCCGAGGACAAGCGTGCGCCACGCAATCCGCAGGCAGACGCCGAGCGCCGCCGCATCGGGGTCATGGCCACAGACGTCGCCGATGACCGCGTGCAGCGTCCCGTCAGCCACCTCGACCACGTCGTAGAAGTCGCCGCCGAGCAGCGCGCGCTCGCGCCCGGGCCGATAGCCGCTGTCGACGGCCACCGCGGGATCGGTCACCAGCGGCCGCGGCAGCAGGCCCCGCTCCAGGCGCGCGTTCTCCTCGGCCGTCAGGTTGGCAGCACGCAGCTGCGCCTGGACGACCTCCGCCCGCTGGCGCTCCACCGCGTAACGGATCGACCGCGCGAGCAGCTCGCCGTCAACGCGACCCTTGACGAGGTAGTCCTGGGCACCCGCGGCGACGGCCTCCAGGCCGCGGGCGGTGTCCGACAGCCCGGTGAGCACGAGCATTGGGACGCCAGGCGCGGCCGCGCGCAGGCGATGCAGCGCGGCCAAGCCGTCGGCGTCGGGCAAGCCAAGGTCCAAGACGACGCAGGCGATGTCGGCCGGCAGGACGTGCTCGGCACCGGCGACGGTCCGTACGCGGGCGACCTCAACCTTCAGATCGGCGTCGCTCAGCAGCTCCTCGAAGAGGAAGGCGTCGCCGTCGTCATCCTCCACCAGCAGAACGCGAAGCGCCATGACCGCGGGAACGTCCGTGTGGCCTTGCCCGGCCGACGCATGCATCGGCGCCAACCTACACGCGGCCGACCGTGGGGTCAGCCGCGATCCGGCCGGTCGGGATAGACCTGATCGATCGTCGCGCAGGCGACGAACGGGGCCCCGGCGGCCGCCTCGATCTTCTCGGCGCCCCCGGCCAGGCGATCCAGGACGGCGATGACGCCCACGATCTCGTGCCCCGCTTCGCGCACCGCTTCGATCGCCTGCAGGGTCGAGCCGCCGGTGGTGACGACGTCCTCGACGATCACACAGCGCTCGCCGTCGCCAAGGATCGGCCCCTCGATGCGCCGCTGCAGACCGTGCTGCTTTGTCTCCTTGCGGACAAAGAAGGCCTTGCCGTCGAAGCCACCGGCCAGCGCGGCGCAGGCAACGGGGTCGGCGCCCATCGTGAGGCCGCCGACCGCGGTCGCGCCCCACGCGCCCGCCTGGGAGGCCGCGATCTCGGCCAAAGCGGTGAATCCGGCGGGCCGGAGGATGGCACGCTTGGCGTCGACGTAGTACTGCGCGGTCGCGCCGCTGGTCAGCACGACCTCGCCGATCACGAGGGCGTGGGTCCGTAGTTCGTCCACTAGGCGTTGGGTCGCGTCCATGAGCGGCCGTAGTCTATGGGTGTGATCGAACGGGCTTTGCGCTTTGCCGCGGTGGTCTGCAGCCTGTTGGTGATCGTGGGCTGGGGCTGGTTTGCGATCGACGAGACGAGCGCGGCATCCGAGCAGTCCCAAGCGGAGATCGCCGGGCAGACCGCGGCGCGCACCGCGAGCCCAGCTCCTGATCAGGAGCTCGATCGCGAGAAGGTGAACTCGAAGGTCCGCGAGTACGTCGACGACGCCAACGACGTCCTGCTGCGCCCGTTCTCGGCGATCACCGAAGACAGCGCGAGTAAGTGGGTGCGGCGAACTGTTCCGGCCCTGTTCGCGTTGCTGGTCTACGGGTTTGGCCTCGGGGTCCTAGCACGGGTGGCGGCCGGCCGCTGGTGATCCGGGCCCGTGACCCGGACCCGCCCGCCCGGCGCGAACCGGCCTTCGGGGCGCCGGGGCGCGACTTCGCCCTCGGGGTGGAGGAAGAGCTGCTGACCGTCGACGCCACGACGCTGGCGCTGACACACAGCGGGGTCGACGTCTTGGAGCGCCTCGACGTCGCGGCCGGCGCCGGGAGCGCCCATCCCGACACCTACGCGGCGCTGATCGAGCTGGCCAGCCCGGTCTGCGCCAACGCGCAGGAGGGCGTTGCGCGGATCGCCGCGCTCCGCGCCCAGGCACGAGGAGCCGGCCCCACCCACCCCACGCTGATCGGCGCCGGGATCCACCCCACCGGCGCGTTCGGCGATGTGGTGCACGTCGACGAGCCGCGCTACGACGAGATCGGAGCCCAACTCCGTGGGCTGCTGCGCCGCACGCCGACCTGCGCGCTGCACGTCCACGTCGGGATGCCCGACAGCGCGACGGCCATCCACGTCTACAACGGCCTGCGCGAGTGGCTGCCGTTGCTGCAGGCGCTGGCGGGCAATTCCCCGTTCTGGCATGGCGTCGACTCCGGCCTGGCGACCGCCCGCGCCCAGCTGTTTCGTGGCTACCCGCGCGGGGACATCCCGCGGGCCTTCGCATCGTTTGAGGACTTCGAGGAGAGCGTCGCCGCGGTCGTGGCCGCCGGCGACGCACCTGACTACACGTTCCTGTGGTGGGACATCCGGCCGCACCCGCACCTGGGCACCGTCGAGGTCCGGGCCATGGACGCGCAGTCCTCGCTGGCGACGGTCGCCGGCCTGGCCGGGCTGATCCACGGGCTGGCCCGCGCGGCCGCCGAGGATGCGACCCCACCCCGGGGCTGGTCCCCGCGCGAGGCGCTGATGGAGTCGAGCTTCCGCGCGGCGCGCGACGGGATGCACGCGACGCTGCTGCACGACGGCGCGCTGCGGCCCGTGCCAGAGATCGCCCGCGCCGCAATGACGCGGGCAAGGCCCTTCGCGCGCGAGCTTGGATCCGACGGCGCGCTGGAACAGCTAGAGCGCGTGCTGGCCGACGGCGCCGGCGCCGACCGCCAGCGCGAGGCCTTCGCGCGCGGCGGCATGCGGGCCGTGCTCGAACACCTGGCGGCCGAGACGGCCGCCGCGTTGTAGGTCTACCTGTAGACGTCTACGGCGTCGCCGTAGGAGATCCACTTGAAGATCGACACGGCGTCCGGGACGGGGGTGCGGAGGCAGCCGTGGCTGGCGGGGTAGATCGGGACCGAGGCGTAGCCATGGATGCCGTAGCCGCCACGGAAGTAGCTGGTGAAGACCATGCCCTTGGCGTTGGTGCCCGGGGTCTTGGAGTACACCTTGAACGTCCCAAGGATCGTCGGCGTCACCGGCGCGCCTGAGGAGATCGGGTAGATCCGCTCCACCTTGCTGCCGCGAATCAGCGCCATCACCTGCAGCGACAGGTCGGCCTCGACGTGCTTGCCCTGCTTGGGGAAGCGGACCTTAAAGGCGCCCGCCCCGCGGGCGAGCTTGCGAAAGACGTCCTTGGAGGCAATCTGCGTGCGGGCCATCCCCGTGACCTTGCGGAAGGCCAGGACGGCGCGGGCGGTGCGCGCGTCGTAGATGCCCTTGGCGCCGATGACATAGCCCAAGGACTTCAACTTGGTCTGCAGCACGCGGACCGCGAGGCCCTTGGATCCCGGGCTGGCGCGCAGCGGCAGGACGTCGACCCCGCGACCCTTGGCCACCAGCGTCGCCAGCTCGGCCGTCGCGCGGTGGCTCGCGCGGACGGTGATGTGCCCTGCCTTGCCCGCGCGGTAGCCCAGCACGAACGTGCCAGACGCCTTGCCCGCGGCCTGGATCGCGACCTGCTTGGAGGCGATCTTCTTGTCGCCGCGATAGAAGCGCACGACGACGTTCTGGCCCGCGACGTAGGGCTTGACGGTCCCGCGGATCCGGAAGCGGTCGCCCGCGAGGATGCTCGCCGACTTGCCGTTGACCTTCTCCAGCTTGAGCCCGAGGGTGCCGGATGCCGGCGCGGGCGCAGCCGGGGTGGATGTCGGCCCGCCCACCCCGGGGGTGGCGGTCGTCGGCGGAGCAGCGGTCGTGGCCGGCGCGGCCGTGGTCTGGGCGACGGCCGGGGTCGCGACGGCGAACGGGATCGCGATGGACACGGCGAGGGCGGCGAAGCGACTCATGGGCGCGCGCATCGTACCCGCGAGCGCCCTGGAATCAGGTGCTTGGCGCGGCGGCGGTCATCGCCGGGGCCGGCGCGACCGGCCAGAGCCGCAGCCCCAGCCAGATCAGGCCTGCGATCGCCGCCGGCGCGAGGACGAGCACGACCGGCACCTGCCAGGACCAGTGCTCGCTGCTGCTCATCGCCACCGAGTTGTTGATGCAGTGCAGCGCGATGCAGGGATAGAGCGACCCCGTCTTCTCCCGGATGAAGCAGAGCGCGGTGCCCAGCGCCGCGAGCGGGACGATGAACGCGATCGGCGAGCCGAAGACGTGGACGAGCCCGAAGGCCAGGCCGGTCAGCAGCGCCGCGACCCAGAACCCGTTCTTGCGCAGCGCACCGAAGAAGTAGCCGCGAAAGAAGAACTCCTCGGCCAGCGGCGCACACACCGTCACCACGAACGTCACGGCGACCAGCGCCACGGTGCTGTCCTTGGCGCCGAGATCCTCGGTGATCGTGTCCTTGGCGTCGGGCTCGCCGATGATCGACAGCCACAGGAAGCTCAGCACGATGAAGCTGACGTAGCCGCCGACGACGTAGAGCGCCGCGCGCTTCCACGGCACCGACCGCAGTCCGAACTGCAGCGGTCGCGGCGGCGCGACCATGCGCGCGAAGAGCAGCGCCGCTCCGATCAGGCAGCCGTCCTGCGCGATGACCGACAGGATGCTGACCGAGGGCGGTGGGTCGGTGATGTCGGCGCCGAAGATCGCGCCGACGGCGCCGATGAGCAGCGCGGCGACCAGCGCGGCGGCAAAGCCCGCGATCAGCGCGGCGGGCGCCGTCCAGCCCGGCCAAGTCGGCCAGGTCGACGTCAGGTCAGCGGCGGGCGGGCTGCCGGGTCGCTCCGGCTGCTCGGGCGGGGCGGGATGCGCGTCGGCGGCCGGAACGGTCGTCATCAGCCATGAGGGTAGGTGGTGAGGAGCGCCGGCAGCGCCCCCAGATCGTCAAGCGTGATGACGCCACCAGGGCCCGTGGCGCCGTCGCGGACGACGAGCACCGGCGCGATCCCGGCCGCGCGGGCACCGGTGACGTCGGCCTCCACGTCGTCGCCGACGTGGACCGCGGCGCCGGGCGCGACACCCCCTGCGAGCGCAAGCGCCCGCTCGAAGATGGCGGGCGCCGGCTTGGCGGCGCCGACCTCGGCAGACGAGATCGCGCCGTGCAGCAGCGGCGCCAGCCCCGTCTGCGCCAGCGCCTCGTGCAGCGAGACGTCCCAGTTGCTGACGACGATCAACCGCAGGCCGGCCGCGCGCAGCGCAGCCAGCGCGCCAGCGACCTCGGGGTAGGGCCGGAAGCGCAAGCTGGCCAGCAGCGCCCCGCGGAGGTCCGGTGTCCCGCGGGCGTGCTCGGGCAGCGCGCCGGCCAAGACCGTGATGCAGCGATCGCGCAGCGCGGCCAGCGCCGCGTCGTCGACGGCCTCGTCGTGGTGGGCGCGGTAGTAGGCGATCTCGGCGCGCATCCCGGCCGCCGCCTCGGCCTCAGAGACCGCGACGCCGCGCGCCGCGAGCTCGGCGCGCAAGTGCGGCGCCGGCGGCTCGAGCTCCAGCAGCGTGCCGAGCGCGTCCAAGAGCACCACCTGGAGCATTTATGCGACCCAGTGCCACGTCGAAAACAGGGCGCTGCACGCCGCCAGCCCGGCGGCGAACACGCCCAGCACCGCCACGCGCCGCCATCCCGGCCCGCGCGCGAGCCACAGCCCGAGCCAGAGGAAGAGCGGGTAGAGGACCGCTTCGAAGCGCGGCAGCGACATCAGCGGCTGCGGTTCCACTGGGTAGGAGAGCGGCAGCATCAGCGCGCACAGCGCATACGCGCCATGCGCTATCGGGAGCCGGCGCAGCGCGCCGATCAGCGCGGGAACCGCGAGCGCCAGGCAGACCAAGAGCGCGATGTTGTGGCGCCCGATCGCCATCGCGTCGCCCACGGCCTGGTTGAAGTACAGCGGCGGTGGCGGGCCGTGGATGAGCTGGCGCACGCCGTCCCAGGCCGCGCTCGCCCCGTCGACGATGCCCGCCCATGGCCCGGCGAGGCTGCGATGCCACGTGTCCTGCGCCGAGAACGGCGCGCCCGCGCCCTCCCCTTCCAGCGCCAAGTACCCGCAGAACGCCGCCAGGCCGGCGGGGACGAGCATCAGCCACGCCCCGTCGCCCAGCCGCGCCCGCCGCGCGCGGTAGGCCTCCAACCACAGCAGCCCCAGCGGGATCATCAGCAACAGCCCGGCGCTGCGCGTCGCGGCCCCCAGCGCGCCGAGCCCCGCGGCCAGCGCCCACCGCTCCTGGCGCGCGGCGAGCACCGCACCGACCGACACCATTAAGAACAGCGACTCCGAGTAGGCCGCCGAGAACCACAGCGAGCCCGGGAAGAGCGCCAGCGACAGGACCGCCCAGCGCGCGGCTTCGGGTCCGACCTCGATCACGGCCAGGCGGTGCAGCGCGGCGAGCCCGACGACGAACGCCGCGCACGAGATCACGATCGCCGCGACCAGCGGCGAGCCGCACAGGACGCCACCGACCTTGACCAGCAGCGGATAGAGCGGGAAGAACGCCGCGCGGTCCCCATCACCGTAGCCCGAGTCCGCGATGTTCAAAAACCACACGCTGTCCCAGCGCGCCGCGGGCCCGACGAGCAGATCCCCGAAGGCGCCGAACGGCCGCGTGACGCCGGTCGGATCGAACCCGGTGCGATGCGCCGCGTGGATGCCCCAGACGCCGATCGCGCCGAGCCCCGCCGCCCAGACGATCGCCCGCGAGAGCCAGAACGCCCGCAGCGCGGCGGCGAAGTCCGCACGCCACGGACCCGCGGCGACGCGCGGAGCCGCCTGGCGCTTTTGTACGGTCACGCCCACGTGAGACACATCGTCGCAGCCGCAGCCGCCGACCAGACATGGCTTCAGGAGCACAGCAATCTCTTCACGGCGCTGGGGACGCTGGTGGCGGGCGCGCTGATCGTCTTCTTCATGGACCGCTTCCTGGTCCGCCGCGCGACCAAGCTGGCCGAGATGGTGACCGGCGACAAGGGCCTCTCGCGCGACACCGCGACCCGCCTGCGCTTCGCGCGGCGCGCGATCGAGGCCGTCATCGCGATCATCGTCATCGCGATCGCGCTGTCGGAGTTCGACTCGCTGGACCGCGTGGGCCGCACGATCCTGGCCTCCAGTGCGATCACCGCCGCCGTCGTCGGCTTCGCCGCCCGCCAGACGCTGGCCAACGCGATCGCGGGGATCCTGCTGGCGATCGTCCAGCCGATCAGGATTGGCGACCTCGTGACCTTCGAGGACCAGACCGGGACCGTCGAGGACGTCGGCTTGACCTACACGTGGCTGCGCACCGGCGCCGACGCGCGGCTGCTGGTCCCCAACGAGCGCCTCGCCGGCGGGATCATCCGCAACGACTCGATCCGCTCGCCGACCGTCGCGATCGAGGTGTCTGTGTGGCTCGCGCCCGACGCTGACGAGGCCGCCGCGCTGGACGCGCTGCGCGCGCTGGACGGCGTCCGCGCTCGCATCGCGCAATCCACGCAAGACGGGCTCAGCCTGCTCGTCATGGGTGAGCCGGGCCCACCCTCAGAGCGCCTCGTCCGCGAGGCCGACCTGCGCGCCACGGCCCTCGGGGCTCTGCGCGGCGCAGGCGTCCGCTGACGCCAGGTCGACCACCAACTGGCGGAGGGTTCTCGCGGGCGGGCTAGAATCCACTTCTCGCGTGCGCAGGGCAGAGGTGCCGCTCTGCCAACCAAGCGCCCTCGCCATCTCCATGTCCCGCCGCGAACGACAGCGACGCCGACGTCGCAACAAGGGCGGCCCGGCCCGCCCACTCTTCCTCGCCTTTGGCGTGCTGACCACGTTCGCCGCCCTCGCCGTGCTCGGCGCCGTCGGCTGGGTGGTCTCGGTCGCGACCTCCGCCCCCGCGCTGGACACGATCAAGCCCCAGGATCAGGGCGCCGCCTCGGTCGTTTACTCCTCCGATGGCAAGCGCCTCGGCTTCATCAGCAACGACATCCTGCGCACGCCGGTCACCGGCAGCCAGATCCCCCAGGTCGCGCGTGACGCGACGGTCGCGATCGAGGACCGGCGCTTCTTTGACCACCAGGGCGTCGACTTCGAGGGCGTCGTGCGCGCCGCGGTCAAGAACCTGGAGTCCAAGGACGACGTCCAGGGCGGCTCGACGCTGACGATGCAGCTGATCCGCAACCTGTACACCAAGGACACGGTCCGGACCGGCATCGAGGGCTACAAGCGCAAGATCCGCGAGGCCAAGCTCGCCGAGGAGCTGGAGAACCGCCATCCGGGCCGGCGCGGCAAGCGCTGGATTCTCGACCAGTACCTCAACAACGTGCCCTACGGCACGGTCGGCGGCAAGACCGCGGTCGGCATCCAGGCTGCCGCGCGCATCTTCTATGACAAGCCCGCCGACAAGCTGACGCTGGCCGAAGCCGCGCTGCTCGCAGGCCTGCCGCAGGCGCCCTCGCTCTACAACCCGTTCAACAGTGCCGGCAAGGCCGAAGCCCGCCGCAACGACGTCCTGCGGCGCATGGCCGACCAGGGCTTCATCACCCAGGGCGAGGCCGCCAAGGCGATCGACGAGCCGCTCGGCGTCAAGGCCAACGGCTACTACTCCAAGAAGCGCGAGAGCTACTTCTATGACTACGTCAAGCAGCAGCTCGTCGACGAGTACGGGGCCAAGCGCGTGCAGGCCGGCGGCATGCACATCTACACGACGCTGAACCTCAAGATGCAGAAGGCGGCACGCAAGGCCCTGGACGACAACCTGGCCGGCGCCGACCGCTCCGGCTCGATCGTCACCATCGATCCCGACAACGGCGACATCAAGGCGATGGCCTCGACCGCCGCCTACGGGCAGTTCAAGTTCAACCTGGCGTCGCAGGGCCACTACGCCGCAGGGTCGACGTTCAAGGTGATGGTGTTGATGGCCGCCCTGCGCAAGGGCGTCGATCCCAACGCCACCTCCTACACCTCGATGCCGCTGAAGTTCAACGACCCCAAGTGGGGGCCGATTGACGTCCGCACCTATTCCGGTAGCTACATCGGTCGCGCGAACCTGGTCAAGGCGACGCTGGCCTCCGACAACTCGATCTATCAGCAGCTCGACCTCGACCTCGGACCCGAGGCGGTCAAGGAGACCGCGATCGACATGGGGATCAAAAGCCCGGTCGACGCGCTGCCGGCCGCCGCGCTCGGCGGCCTGACCAAGGGCGTCACCCCGTTGGAGATGGCCAACGCCTACGCGACGATCGCCTCCGGCGGCTGGCGCAACCGCGTCAGCGCGGTCCGCAAGGTCTGCTTCCCCAAGAAGCTGGGCGGCTTTGACTGCAAGTCCGAGAAGGCGCACCGCCACCGCGCCTTCGAGGACGGCGTCACCGCCGAGGCGACCAAGATCCTCAAGCAAAACGTCGAGGCCGGCACGGGCACCAAGGCCCAGATCGGCTGCCCCGCCGCGGGCAAGACGGGCACGGTCGATGACTTCACCGATGCCTGGTTTGTCGGCTACACGCCGAAGCTGGCGACGTCGGTCTGGGTCGGCCACGCGACCGAGCGCCGCACGCTCGGCGAAGGCGCCGCGGGTGGCGAGGTCGCCGCGCCGATCTGGGGCCAGTACATGAAGGTCGCCCATGGCAAGTACTGCGGCGACTTCCCCAAGCCCAAGAAGGCCTTCGTCTCCACGCCGTTCTTCGGCAAGTACGCCAAGACCGGCGTCCAGGACAACAAGGTCGACCCCAACGCCTACCAGAAGGACCCCAGCGGCGCCCAAGACCTGGAGACGGGCAAGGACAGCGACGGGAACGGCAACGGCTCGACCAAGTACCCCAACGACCAGTACCAGGCCCCGCCACAAGCGGAGCCGGAGACCACCGCTCCGCCGGCGGCCGCCACGCCTGACCCGGCGGCCGGCACCGGCACCCCCACCGCAGACCCGCCGACGGGCGCCAGCGGCGGCACGGGCGCTCCGCCGCCCTAGACCCGTCGAAGCCAGGCGGCTGTCGCGCTTTGCCGAAAAGCCTCGCGTCTTGGCTGGGCCCTGGTACGGTCGCGCGATGTCCAAAGAGGACAAGGTGGAGTTCGAGGGCGAGGTGCTCGAAGCCCTCCCGAACGCCATGTTCAAGGTCCAGCTCGACAACGGTCATGAGGTCCTCGGGCACGTCGCCGGCAAGATGCGCCGCTTCCGCATCCGGATCCTCCCGGGCGACCGCGTCCGGGTCGAACTGAGCCCGTATGACCTGAACCGCGCGCGCATTATTTATCGCCACAGGTAGCTTCGTGCGATGGCCGAGCTGGACCTCATCGCCGCCTTCCAGCGGCTACTGACCAATCGCTCCGAGCGCGTCGTGCGCTGGTCAGGTGACGACTGCGCGGTTGTGCGTGCGCGGCCGGTTCAGGCGGTCAGCGTCGACGCGATGGTCGACGGTGTCCACTTCCGGCTCGACCACGCCGCCGTCACGGCAGCCGATGTCGGCCATCGCGCGCTGGCCGGTGCGCTGAGCGACCTCGCCGCCATGGGCGCCGATCCAGGCGAGGCCTACATCGTGCTCGGGCTCCCCGAGGGCTTTGGCGAGCCCGACGCACTCGCGCTCGCCAGCGGGATGGAGGAGCTCGCAGCGCGGACGGGCACGACGATCGCCGGCGGCGACGTGACGCGCGCGCCCGTGCTGACGATCTCGGTGACCGTCGTCGGCTGGGCTGACGATGAGGCGCAGCTGATCGGCCGCGACGGCGCGCGCCCCGGTGACGCCGTCGTCACGACCGGCGACCTTGGCGCGGCAGGCGCCGGCCTGGCGATCCTGCTCGGCCAAGCCGAGGGGGACCCGTCGTTGGTGACCCGTCACCTGCGACCGGAGCCCCGCCTGGCCGAGGGCAAGGCGCTGGCCGCCGCCGGGGCGCGGGCGCTGATCGACCTCTCCGACGGCATCGCCACCGACGCGGCGCACGTCGCGCGCGCCAGCGGCGTCGTGCTGGAGATCGACCTCGACGCGCTACCGGTGACGCCCGCCGTCGCGCGCGTCGCCGCCCAGCTCGACACCCTGCCGGGCGTCCTGGCGGCCACCGCCGGCGAGGATTACGAGCTGCTGGCGTGCCTCCCGCAAGCGGCGGCGGTCGCGCTAGGCGCGACCGTCACGACGATCGGCCGCGTCGCCGCGGTGACGCCTGACAGTTCGCCCGGCCTCAGACTCGTGGGCGCGGGCTCGGATCGCCCGCTACGCGGACACGAGCACCACGTCGCGTGATCGCGCGGGGTGGGCGGGACGAGGTTACGTGGCGCAGCAGCGCTTCGGCGACCAGCTGCGCGTCCACCACGTACATGTCGTGTTCGACCTGCGCCTTCAATGCCTTGGTGTACATCTTCCGGTTCACTTTCCTGCTCGACCCCCCTGTTGCTCGACCATCGGGTCAAGACGAGATCGTGGTGAGACGGAAGCGCTCAAACTCCGACCCTTGTCCAGCCGTGCTGCCCGCAGGGGCACGACGCGTGTCAGACGTGAGACAACGACGATCCGCTGAGCCGCGCTGAACAACGGGTGACAGGCGGAGAGCACGAGCCGGCTGTAGCCAGCGTCGCGCAGGACCGACACCGCGTCGGGCGCGACGATCCGCGTGCGCTGGACGCGATAGGTGAAGGTCGCGTAGGGCATCTGCACCGTGATGCGATCACTGGGCTTCAAGCGGTCGAGATGGCGAAACGGCGCCCCGTAGGTCGTGCGATGTCCAGCAATCGCCACGGTCGGACCAGCACCGGGCAGCGGCATGCCGTCAAAGGTTCCCGGACCCTTGCGGAGATCCGTAGGATCAGCGCCCTTGACCATCACGAAGTCGGCGTCGAGGCGCCCGATCTTCAACCGTCCGATCGCGTCGCCGGGCGCGGTGTGCCGGTGCAGCGAGCGCGCCAGGAACGCGATGCGCCGCCGCTCACCCGCCAGCCCCGCGAGCACCCGCGCCTCCAGCGGCGTCGGGCGCTTAGCCTCAAGATGGCGCAGATCACCGCGGAGGCCGCGCTGGCGCACGCTGGTCTGCAGCGCCGTGAGCGGCTCCTGCCAGACAAGCGTCAGCACAGCATCGACGAGCACGAGCAGCCCCGCCGCGATCAAGACGGTGGACAACGCGCGCAAGACCCGGCGACGACGCTCAGAGCGGACGGGCGGTGGCGCGAGCGTCGCCATGACCTAGTGGCGCAGCGCCGATCCGGTGCCGCCGAGCGATCCTGGCCCGGCGTAGGTGACGGGTCCGCGGACGGTGATCTCGTCGGGCTCGTCGTCCTGGCGCCGACGGCGGCGGACGGCCACGAGGCCCGCGGCGACCGCGCAGCCCCAGAGCAGGCTCCACAGGACCCACGAGCCGATCGGGATGTGGCCGCCGGCCACCAGCAGCGTCCAGAACCAGACGCTCTGCGGGAGGTCGAGCCCGAACGCGCGCGCGTCGACTAGCCCGACGACGAGCAGCGGCATCAGCGCCAGGGCCACCACCGCCAGCGACAGCCATCGCGGCAGCCGCAGATCTGGTGTCAGCGCCCAGAACCACAGATGCGCAGCGGGGATGGCAAGCGCCGCGGCGTAGGGGTTGGCGACCCACAGCGCGCCGGCGATCGCGACCGTCGTCAGGCCGACGGCAACCACCGCGCCGGCCGCATCCGGCTCCTGCTTGCGTACCCGCGCCGCGCCGCTGGCGCCCAGCAGCGCCGGCCGCGCGACCAGCCATCCGAGCGCGAAGACCAACAGGATCGCCACGAAGGCCACGATCGCCCCACCGCTGAGATCCAACCCCGTGGCGGGGATCGGCGCCCCCGGCGCCGCGGAGATCAGCCCGACGAGCGCCAGCAGCACCGCGAACAGGCAGGCCAGCAGGAACGGGACGCCGCTGGCCAGCGTCCACACGCCCCACGCCCAGAGCGGCTCGCGGCGGCGACGCAGCCGGGCGAGGGCGTCAATCCCCATCAACAACGGCGGCAGCAGCAGCGAGCCAACCAGGAGCCGTACCGCCCAGCCCGGCAGCACCTTGCCGCGGATGATCAGGTCGTCGCGCGGCGGCTGGGCGAGATCACGGAAGTTGTCCAGTGCGTAGAGGACGCGCAGCGAAGCGCGGCCGAAGCGCCGCATGCGCCCATCGCCGATCGGGTCATCGGCCGCCGGCGGCTGCTCGCCCGAGGCCGACAGCAACACGGCCGGCTGGCCGGCGCGCAGGAACGGCCCCTGCTCGGAGATCGTCACCGGCACGGCCATCCGCAGCCACTGCGTCAGCGCCCGCGGGGCGCCGGCGTCGCTGCCGACCTCCGCGCGCACCGCGGCCTGCACCGTGCGCTGCAGCTGGACCGGCGCTTGCCCGTGGCCGTTGGAGAGCGAGACGACGAACGGCCGCCGGGTCGCCGCGCTGCCGACAGCGCCGAGGACGAGGACCGCGTCGGCGCGGGGCTGGGTGGGTCCGAGTCTCCGCGCCTCCTCCCGCGCGCCCGCGAAGCCCCCGCTGCCACCCGTGGTCGAGATGAAGGTGACGGTCCGGCGCAGCCGCCCGTCGGCGGCGACGCGCGCGAGCTCCAGCAGCGCGGCGGTCGCCGACAGCTCGGCCTTGGACCCGGGCTTTGCGGCATCGCGGTGGGCCACGACGACAATCGGCGGGCCTGGGACGCCCGGCCGCGTGGCCACGACGTCGACGAGATCGCGCTTGCCGTCGATCGTCTCTCCTTGGAAGCGGTGCTCTTCGACGGTGCCGGGCACGGTCTGGCGCAGCCGCGCCGCGATCTCGCTCGCCAGCCGCGTGTCGGCCGCGTCACCCGGGCGTCGCACCGGGAAGCGGCGGGCGAGATCGTCCAGCGTCTGTTCGGCCCGGATCTCGTCGAAGGCCTCCGGGGCCTGCGTCGTCCCGATGGGCCGAGGACGGTCCTGGAGGGAGAACGCCGCCACGAGCAGCGCAAGAAGCACGGGCACGAACGCGACGCGGTAGAGGCGCGGGTCGAGCATCCGCCTACAGTGTGTCTCACGCGATGGCTGAACGCGCACCCAGGATTCTCCTCGCCGATGACGAGCAGTCGATTCAGACGCTCCTGAGCTTCCCGCTGCGCAAGGACGGCTACGAGGTCACGACGGCCGCCGATGGTCGCGAGGCCCTGGCCCGCTTCAACGAAGGCCACTTTGACCTCGTGGTGCTCGACGTGATGATGCCCCGCATGGACGGGCTGGAGGTGTGCCGGCGCATCCGCGCGCGCCACACCGTTCCGATCATCATGCTCACCGCCAAGGCCGAGGAGATCGACAAGGTCCTCGGCCTCGAGCTCGGCGCCGACGACTACATCACCAAGCCGTTCTCGCTGCGGGAGTTCCGCAGCCGCGTGCGCGCCGCGCTGCGCCGCGCCGGCATGCAGACCCAAAGCGAGCCGGACGCCGACGAGCAGCCGCTCGCCGTCCACGAACTCGACATGGATCCCGCCAAGCGCGCCGTCCACGTCCGCGGCGGGGCGGTCGAGCTGACGTTCGTGGAGTTCGAGATCCTCAACGCGCTGGCGCGCAATCCCGGCCGCGTCTTCACGCGCGACATGCTGCTCACGCGCATCTGGGGCGACAGCGCCTACCGCGATCCGCGCACGATCGACGTCCACATCCGGCATCTGCGCGAGAAGCTCGAAACCGACCCCAAGGAGCCCGAGTACCTGTTCACGGTGCGCGGGGTGGGGTATCGGTTCCGCGACTCGGCGCGATAGACCGCCCAGAGCGCGCGCAACCGGGCGGCTGGTTCGCGCAGTTGTAGGAGACTTCGCCGTCGCCTGTGAGATCACTGCGCACCCGCCTCGCGCTGTCGCTGTTCCTGATCGTCCTCGTGACGGTCGGGATCGTCGCTTTCGGCGTTCTGCGATCGCTCAGCGACGGGTTGCGCCAGGAGGCGCTCAAGAGCCTGCTGATGTCGGCGCGCCGATACTCGCGCGGGATCGACACGGCGATCGACCACAGCGACTCCCAGACGCGCATCGACATGCTCGTGCGCGACGCCGCCGACTCGGCGACCGCGCGCGTCACGCTGCTCGGGCTCTACTCCGTCCCGGGCGAGCTGCGCTCCTATCCGAAGTCGGACTCCACGCGGCAGGTCGAGATCCGCGATCTGCAGTTCGACGTCGCGATCGAAGCGGCGCAGACCAGCAAGCCGGCGACCGCGATCGAGGCCGGCGACGCGGGCCGCGTCGGCGAGGCCGCGATCCCGCTGATCTACGAGGACCCGCGCACGCACAAGCGCGTCGTGGGCACGGTGATCGTCTACTCGCGGCCACTGAGCGACATCGACGCGGAGGTGCGCGTTGTGCGCAACCGCGTCCTGGCCGCGACGCTGATCGCGCTGCTAGCGGCGGCGATCGCCGCTTGGATGGTCGCCCGCAACGTCGCGCTGCGCGTGCGGCGGCTGGAGGTCGTGGCCGGCCGCGTCTCGGACGGCGACCTCACCGCGCGCTTCCCGGTGGAGTCCTCCGACGAGCTCGGCCAGCTGGCCCAGACCCTGGAGCAGATGCGCCGCCAGCTCGCCGAGCTCGACGACGCGCGCAAGCGCTTTATCGCGACCGCGTCACACGAGCTGCGCACGCCGCTGTTCTCGCTTGGCGGCTTCCTGGAGCTGTTGGAGGAGGAAGACCTCGACGAGGAGGACCGGCGGCGCTTTGTCACCCAACTGCGCCAGCAGGTGCTCCGGATGCAGAAGCTCGCGACCGATCTGCTCGATCTCTCCAAGCTGGAGGCCGGCTCCTTGGAGCTGCGCAGCGAGCGCACCGACCTCGGCGACGTCGCGCGGATGATCGCCGACGAGTTCGCGCCGGCGCTCGTGGCCCATGATGCGCACATGGAGCTGCGCCTGCCGCCTAAGCCTGTCGAGGTCATGTGCGATCCCGAGCGCGTCGCGCAGGTGCTGCGCATCCTCATCGACAACGCGATTATCCACACGCCGCCGGGAACCGACCTGGTGGTCTCGGCCTCGCGCCGCGGCAACCGCGCCCGGCTGGGAGTGGGGGACTTCGGACCGGGTATCCACCGGACGATGCTGCCGCGGATCTTCGAGCCGTTCGTCACCTCCGACGACGCGCAGGGCTCCGGGCTCGGACTCGCGATCGCCAGCGAGCTGGCCGAGCGGATGGACGGCCGGCTGGCCGTCGACTCCCAGCCGGGGCGCACGACCTTCACGCTGGAGCTGCCTGTATGAGGGCGAATGCTCGCCCAGGGGGCTCGCTTCGCTGCGGCAGCTCGCCTGGAGGCTCGCTCCCGCGGCTGGTCGCAGGAGCAGTCGCACTCGCACTGCTCGCCGCGACCGGCTGCGGCCGGGGATCGGGAGGCGGCGAGACGAACACGACCACCACCGTCCAGCGCACCACGCGCGTCGAGGTCGTTAAGGGCGTCGACGCGACCGGCCGCTTTGACCCGCAGACGATCTACCGGCGCGACTCGCCCGGCGTCGTGACGATCCTGTCGGCCTTCGGCCGTGCCGGCAGCGCGGGCGCCGGCGGCGGGCTCGGCTCTGGCTTTGTGATCTCCGCCAGCGGCGAGATCGCCACCAACGCCCACGTCGTCACCAACGGCGCGGGCGGATCAATCCGCAAGGCCGGCAAGCTCTTCGTCCGCTTCGGCGACGGCAACCAGGTCGAGGCGACGATCGTCGGCTTCGACCCGTTCTCCGACGTCGCGCTGGTCAAGGTCGACCCCAAGGGGCTGACGCTGCGCCCGCTGGCGCTCGGATCCAGCGCCGACGTCAAGGTCGGCGAGCCGGTGGCCGCGATCGGCTCGCCGTTCGGCGAGGAGCAGTCGCTGTCGATCGGCGTCGTGTCGGCGACCGACCGCGAGATCGAGTCGCTCACCGGCTTTTTGACCACCGGCGCGCTGCAGACCGACGCGGCGATCAACAGCGGCAACTCGGGCGGGCCGCTGCTGGACGCCGGCGGCCGCGTGCTGGGGATCAACTCGCAGATCCGGTCGGCATCGGGATCGGGCAGCGGCGTCGGCTTTGCCGTCTCGGTCGACGCCGTGCGGCGCTCCCTGAAGCAGCTGCGCCGCGACGGGGAGGTCCGCTACCCCTATGTCGGCGTCTCGACCCAGACCGTCTACCCGCAGCTGGCCACGCGCTTCGCGCTCGGGACGCCGCGCGGCGCCCTGGTCCAGCAGGTCGTGGAGGACGGCCCGGCCGACAAGGCGGGATTGCGCGCCGGCGCGCGGCGCGCCACCTTCCAAGAGCAGTCGTGGCGCCTGGGCGGCGACATCATCACGAGGATCGGCGGCCAGCCGGTCCGCCGTGACGTCGATCTCGCCCGTGGGCTTGACCGCTACGCGCCGGGCGATCGGGTCACCTTGACGTTCATGCGCGACGGCCGGGTGCGCGAGGTGCCGGTTCGGCTCGGGACACGCCCCCGCCAGTCGCCGCGAGGGTAATAGGCTCAGCTTCGTGCTTCAGCCCGTGACCCTGGGGTCAAAGACCCTCGCTGACTACACGCACATCTTCGGTCGCGAGCAGATCGCGGAGATCCGCGAGCTCGCCGCGCCGCTGAAGGGCGCGCGGGTGGCGCACATCTCGGCGACGGCGTTCGGCGGCGGCGTCGCGGAGATCCTCTACACGTTGGTGCCGCTGATGAAGGACGTCGGCATCGATGTCGAGTGGCAGATCATCTACGGGCGCGAGGAGTTCTTCCACGCAACGAAGTTGATGCACAACGCGTTGCAGGGCGCGCCGGAGGATCTGACACCCGAGCAGTGGGACACCTGGCGCAGCTACAACGAGATGAACGCCAAGGAGCTGCCCGACGGCTGGGACGTCTGCCTCGTGCACGACCCGCAACCGGCCGCGCTGCACGCGCTCGTGCCGGAGAAGTCGCGCGGGTGGGTCTGGCGCTGCCACATCGACCTCTCGACCCCGAACCCGGCGACGATCGAGCGGCTGCTGCCCTACCTCCGCGACTACCCGCAGACCGTCTTTCACATGAAGCGATACGTGCCGGCGGGCCTCAACGGGAAGGTCAACGTCGTGCCCCCGGCGATCGACCCGCTCGCTCCGAAGAACATGGCGCTGTCGCCCGACGACGCCGCTTACGTCTGCGGGCAGTTCGGGATCGACATCGACCGTCCGCTCATCTGCCAGGTGTCGCGCTTTGATCCGTGGAAGGATCCGCTGGGTGTCATCGACGCCTACAGGTTGGTCAAGGAGGAGATCCCGCAGGTGCAGCTCGCGCTCGTAGGGTCGATGGCCTCCGACGATCCTGAAGGCTGGGACTTCTACAACGCGACCGTCGCCCATGCCGACGGAGATCCGGATATTTTCATCCTCAACAACTTCAACAACGTCGGCTCGATTGAGGTCAACGCCTTTCAGTCGCAGGCCGACGTGGTGGTCCAGAAGTCGATCCGTGAGGGCTTCGGCTTGACGGTGAGCGAGGCGCTGTGGAAGGCGCGGCCGTTCATCGGCGGCGACGTCGGCGGGATCCCGCTGCAGGTCGAGAACGGCATCAGCGGCTACCTGGTGCAGTCGCCCGAGCAGTGCGCAGCGCGCTGCGTCGACATCCTGCAGGACCCGGCGCTCGGCAAGGCGCTGGGGCGGCGCGGCAAGGCGCACGTGCGCAAGCACTTCCTGACGCCGCGCTACCTGCGCGACTACTTGGAGATCTTTAGCGAGCTGCTGGGGGTCGGTGCGGGACGGACGGGCTCCTCCGCCGCCGAGGGAGCCGCCTAACATGGCCGACGACGCGCAGCGCCCGCTGATCCTGGTCTCCAACAGGGGGCCGGTGACCTTCGACGACAACGGCGACTTCAAGCGCGGCACGGGCGGGCTGGTCACCGCGCTTACGGGCCTGGCCGTCCATCGCGAGGTCGTCTGGATCGCCTCGGCGCTGACCGAAGGCGACGCGGCGCGCATCGCCGAGACCGACGGGCGGGCGTTCACGGTCGACACGGCGGGCGAGGGCACCTTCCAGGTCCGGATGGTCGAGAGCGACCCCGACGCCTACGACCGCTTTTACAACATCTTCGCCAACCCGATGCTGTGGTTCATCCAGCACTACCTCTGGGACCTCTCCAACGCCCCGGACGTGCGGCGCCACGAGATCGAGGCCTTCGAGTTCGGCTACAACGTGGTCAACGAGGATCTTGCGCGGGCCGTCGTGGAAGAGATCGAGGGCGTCGAGGAACCGGTCGTGATGGTCCACGACTACCACCTCTACACGCTGCCGGCGCTTGTGCGGCGTGCCCGGCCCGACGCGTTCCTGCATCACTTCATCCACATCCCGTGGACGCAGCCCGACGCGTGGCGGGTGCTGCCGCGCGGCGTCCGGCGCGAGATCTACGAGGGCTTGCTGGCCAACGACATCATCGGGTTCCACACGCGGTCCTATCGCTGGAACTTCCTCCAGTGCTGCAAAGACCTCATGGACCTCGAGGTCGACTTCAAGAACGGCGTGGTCCAGTTCGAGGACCGCGAGGTCTGGGTCCGCGCCTATCCGCTGCCGATCGACTCCAACGCGATCCAGCGCACCGCCCAGACCGCGCGTGTGGCGGAGTTCGAGGCCGAGCTGCTGCGCCGCCGCCGCGAGCACATCGTGCTGCGCGTCGACCGCGCCGACCTGTCCAAAAACGTTCTGCGCGGCTTCACCGCGTTCGACCTCTTCCTCGAGCAGCACCCGGAGTTCCGCGAGAAGGTCACCTTCGTGGCCCAGCTGATGCCGTCGCGGACCGACGTGCCCGAGTACGCGGAGTACCTGGAGCGCATAGAGGCCGTCGTCGCGGTCGTCAACCACCGCCATGGCACGCCGGACTGGATGCCGATCCAGCTCAAGCTGCGCGATGACCTCGAAGAGGCGGTCGCGGCCTACAAGAACTACGACGTCCTGCTGGTCAACGCCATGTTCGACGGGATGAACCTGGTCGCCAAGGAAGGGCCGATGGTCAACGAGCGTCACGGCGTCTCGATCCTCTCGGAGAACACCGGCGCCCACGAGGAGCTCGGCGAGTACGCGCTCTCGGTCAACCCCTTCGACATCCAGGAGCTCGCCGACTCGATCCACGCCGCGCTGACGATGTCTGACGCCGAGCGCGAGCGCCGCCACACTGGGCTCAAGGACATCATCACCTCCCGCGATCCCGGCGACTGGATCGATGATCAGATCGCCGACATCCGCAAGAAGGCGGGCGTGGAGGCCTAGAGGCAGGGGGAACGGCGCTGCCGCAACGCCGCCGGCCAGGATCACACTCACGGCCGAAATTCCGCTGGCGGCGCGGTGGCGGGTGACGGTACGACGGAGGGCGGGGTGGGTGGAGCCACCTGAACGACGCGCGGCGAGCGCGACCTGCGGTGGCGCGCATGGCGGTGGCGCTTTGCCGCACGCCGCTGCGCAGCTTGGCTGTCTGGGACCACCGTGATGCGGGCTCGACCGGCGGGCTTCTTCTCCTGCGGCGCCGTCGTCTCTCTGACGCGCGCGGGCCGCGCGCGTCGGGTCGTGTTCGCTGCGGCAGTCGGTTTCGCCGCCGCCGTGGGCGCCGGCTCGACCGCGGGCGGCAACGCATCTGGCTGCGTCCGCAGCCGTGGCCAAGCGAGCGCGAGCAGCAGCGCGAGCACGACGGCGGCAGCGCGTGCGACGTTGGTCCAGCGGACGCGATGCAGGAGGTCGATGGTCACGCCTCCTATAGGCCGGATGGCCTGCAAGTTCGCCCCCCACGAGTCGCTGAGCGGACAGATGCCGCTATAGTCGGCCGTCGCCCTCGGGGCCCTTTTCTCATGCCTGCACAGAACCCCACTTACGACCTGATGCTCCTGCTCGACACCGCCGCGGAGGAGGAGCAGCGCACCAAGGTGCTCGCCGAAGCCGAGCGCATCTTGGAGAGCAACAGCGCCACCATCGTCAGCAAGCACGACTGGGGTGTGCGCCGCACGGCGTTCGAGATCCGCCATAAGAACGACGCGGAGTACCACCTGCTCCAGTTCCAGGGTGGCCCTGAGGTCCCCGCCGCGCTGGATCGTTACCTGCGCATCGCTGACGGCGTCGTCCGCTTCCGCGTGATCAAGCTGCGCGCCGGCCTCGGTCCCGTGCCGGACCTCCGCGCCGCCAGCGAGCCCGTTCCGGAGGTGGCCACCGAGGCCGCCGCCGCTCCGGTCGAGCGCCTGTAGCGGCTTCCCGCTACCTCGCAGCACCTTCGCAGCGCCGCTCTTTGCGGCGCTGCTGTCGTTTAGGACCCTCCCGCCGCGCCCACTTCGCGCCGTGACCGTGCCGATCCCCACGACTTCGCCGAGATTCGGCCGCAGGTTGCAGGCTTTCCGGCGATGCCGTCAGACCCTGCCCCTAGACTCGCCGCAGACTTCAAGTTCGCCCCCGAAAGGAGCCCGTTGTGGCCGCCTCCAACATCAACCGGGTCATCCTGACCGGCAACCTCACCTTCGACCCCGAGCTGCGCTCGCTGCCCTCCGGCATGTCCGTGTGCAAGCTCCGTGTCGCGGTCAACACCCGCAAGAAGAACAACGCGACGGGTGACTGGGAGGACAAGCCCAACTACTTCGACGTAACCGTCTGGGGTGCACAGGGCGAGAACTGCGCGCGTTACCTGGCCAAGGGCCGCCCGGTCGCCATTGACGGCCGGCTGGAGTGGAGCGAGTGGGCCGACAAGGACACCGGCAAGAACCGCTCCAAGGTCGAGATCGTCGCCGACACGGTCCAGTTCCTCAACGGCCGCGAGGATGGCCCGGGCGGGGGCGGCGGCGGGTTCACGCCGCGCGCCGACGTCCCGACCGACACCAGCGACTTCGGCCCTCCGGCCGCGCAGCCGCAGCCCGTCTCCGCGCCGGTCAGCACCCCGGCTGACGACGACATCCCGTTCTAGAGTCGCGCGGGCCACGCCCGCGCGTTTCGCAGCACCCTTTCGAGCCCTCGGCGCCGCACGCGCCGGGGGCTCGTGTGGTTTCGGCCCCGCTCAGCCGCCGCACACCGGCCGCCGTGGGCCCGTCTGCGGACGCCTGCCGTCCGCCAACAGGCCCACCCCACACTGCAAGGCCCCCCGCACGCCAGGGTGGGCCCGTACGCCGCGACCACGCCGCGCTCAACAGGCCCACGCCACCCGCCAAGCGCCTAACTGCCTCGGGTGGGCCCGTACGCCGCGACCACATCGCGCTCAACAGGCCCACCCTCGCCCGCGTGGCAGCATGCGCTCGTGCCCGCCGCCCGTCGCTCCCGTCATCGCTCCTCGGCCGCCTTCGACGACCCGACGCCGCGGCCGCCAGGCACGCCGGCGATCGCCGAGGAGCTGCCCGAGCGCGGGCTGGACGAGATCACGCTCGACGATGAGGTCCGCATCGAGCACGTCGCGCTGACCGGCGCTCTGCCACCCGGCGCCGTCGCGCGCGGCGCGACGATCGAAGCGGCGCGGATCCGCGGCTCGCTCGCCGGCGCCAAGCTCCACGACCTCCATCTCCTCGACGCCCAGCTCACCGGTGCCGACCTCGCCAACATCGACCTCCACGGCGCACACCTGAGTCGCCTCACGATCACCAACTGCCGCATGACCGGCGCGCAGCTAGTCGAGACGACGCTCGTCGACGTCACCCTGACCGGCTGCCGCCTGGACTTCGCCAACCTCACGCTCGCGCGCCTGGACCGCGTCATCTTTCGCGACTGCCAGCTCGAGGAGGCCTCGCTGGACCAGACCCAGCTTCGCGACGTGCGGTTCGAGTCCTGCGATCTGCGGCGGGCGACCCTTAGTCAGAGCCGCCATCAGCGCGTGCAGATGCACGGCTGCCGCCTTGACGGCCTGCGCGCCATCAGCGATCTCAAGGGCGTCGCGATGCCCTTCCCCGACATCGTCGACCAGGCCCAGGCCTTCGCCGCCGCGCTCGGCATCGCGGTGGTCAGCGACCCCGACAACGAGGCCTGAGCAGCCGGAATCGGTCCATCCGAGCCGTCCGCTAGAGGCCACAAGGCCGGGAGCGCCGCGCACGTGTCACACTGTGGGTTCGCGCGTCCAGCTAGGCGCGCGTTTGCACGTCAAGACTTCATTCGCAACACCCAAGCAGAAGGAACCCCTCGGTGGCAAAGCAGCGCAAAACCGCAACGAAGCCCGCTCGTCGCAAGGACAAGAAGGGCGGCCCCGGCTCCGGGCGCCGCAAGCCTTGTCCGTACTGCAAGGACAAGATCGAGCAGGTCGACTACAAGAACGTGGGCGACCTCCGTCGCTTCGTCTCCGAGCGCGGCAAGATCCGCTCGCGCCGCATCACGGGCGCCTGCCGCCGGCACCAGAGCCAGATCGCGACCGCCGTCAAGCGTGCGCGTGAGCTCGCCCTGCTGCCCTACGCGGCCGAGCCCGCGTCCGAGAGCGTCGGCGGCCGTCGCGGCCGAGACCGCGATCGGGAGCGCGAGTAGTCCATGCCTGAGGCCATCCTGCTCAAGGACGTCGACGGCGTCGGCTCCCGCGGGGCCGTCGTTGACGTCTCCAAGGGCTATCTGCGCAACTTCCTGATCCCGCGCAAGCTCGCCGCCCCGGCGACCAAGGGCCTGCTCCGCGAGGCCTCGCGCACCCAGGACGCCTACAACAAGGCGACCGCCGGGCGCATCTCGCAGGCTCAGGACTACGCCGAGCAGCTCAACAAGACGGTCCTGACGATCTCCCAGCAGGCCGGCGAAGACGGCCGCCTGTTCGGCTCGGTCACCAACCAGGACATCGCCGAGGCGATCAAGGAGGCCCGCGGCATCGACGTGGACCGCCGCAAGATCCACCTCGACGACCCCATCAAGAACGTCGGCACCTACCAGGTCGTCCTCGAGATCTCCGATGGCGTCACCGCGACCGTCAAGGTGATGGTCTCCGAGGCCTAGGCCCGGACCAAAGCAGCCCTTCTGAGACGGCGCCCTCCGGGGCGCCGTTTCTCGTTGGCGAGCCGTGCGCCTTCTGGCACGAAGAAGGCACGGAATTTCCGGGCAGGGCGCGTGTCGGCGTCCTGTTTGCGCGCTACGTTCGTGGGCTCCGTGAGCACCTACGAGTACGAGCAGGAAGCACCCTCCTCCATGGGCCAGGCGGCCCTCGCGCCGCCGCACTCGCTGGAAGCTGAGCAGTCCGTGCTCGGCGCCGTCCTACTGTCGGACAAGGTCCACTACGCGTACGTGATCGAGGAGGGCCTGCGGCCGGAGGACTTCTACCGCGAGCGCCACCAGGTCATCTACCAGTCGATGCTCGACCTCTACAACGAGTCAGAGCCCATCGACGTCGTTACGGTCACCGAGCACCTACGCGCCCGCGGAGCGCTGGAGTCCGCCGGCGGCCCCGCGGAGATCGACGCGCTCACCGCCGCGGTCCCGGCTGTCGGCAACCTGCGCCGCTACGGCTCGATCGTCCGCGAGATGTCGCTGCTGCGCAAGCTGCTGACCGCGACCTACGAGATCCAGTCCTCGGTCCACAACCACGAGGGCCTCCCCCGCGACATCGTCGAGCAGGCCGAGAAGGCGATGCTCGAGGTCGGCCGCGACGACCGCCAGAAGGACTTCCGCAAGGTCGGCGAGGTCCTCCACGAAGAGCTCGACCGCTGGCACGAGCTCTCCACCGAGGGCAGGTCGATGACCGGCACGCCGTCGGGCTTCCATGAGCTCGACGAGATGACGGGCGGGTTCCAGCCGGGGAACATGATCATCGTGGCTGCGAGACCATCCATGGGAAAAAGCGCTTTAGTCACGAATTTTGCGGAAAACGTCGCGCTGCACCCCGACCGCCCCCGCCCCGTCGCCCTCTTCAGCCTCGAAATGTCCGAGTCCGAGCTCGCCCAGCGCTTCATCGCGTCGCAGGCCTCGATCAAGGGCGATGACTTGCGCAAGGGCCGGCTGAAGGACGAGCGCAAGTGGAAGCGCGTGCTGGAGACCGCGGCGCGCTACGACAAGTCACCGCTCTTCGTCGACGACTCGTCCGACATCGGCATCCTCGAGGTCCGCGCCAAGGCGCGGCGGCTGCATCAGCAGACGATGTCTGAGTACGGCGGGCTGGGGATGATCATCGTTGACTACCTCCAGCTGCTGCGCACCGACTCCCGCACCGACAACCGCGTGCAAGCGATCGGCGAGATCTCGCGCGGGTTGAAGATCCTCGCGCGTGAGCTCGAGGTCCCCGTCATCGCGCTGTCGCAGCTGTCGCGTGGCGTCGAGTCACGGACCGACAAGCGCCCGATGCTCTCCGACCTGCGTGAGTCCGGCCAGATCGAGCAAGACGCCGACCTCGTCATGTTCATCTACCGCGACGAGTACTACAACGAGAACACCGACCGCCCGGGCGAGGCCGACCTGATCGTCGCCAAGCACCGAAACGGCGGCCTCGGCGACGTGCCCTTGACCTTCCAGGGCGA
Source organism: uncultured Conexibacteraceae bacterium (assembly GCA_963829185.1). Classification (GTDB taxonomy): domain Bacteria; phylum Actinomycetota; class Thermoleophilia; order Solirubrobacterales; family Solirubrobacteraceae; genus Baekduia. The sequence goes on along the minus strand of CAWHID010000003.1, from coordinate 54,365 downwards.
GTACCCGCGCTTCCTCGGCCTTCAGCGCGCCGCCTAAGCGGCCGCCGAGAGCCGGTGGGCGGGGGTGGGCGGGGACCGGTTCCCTACACTTCCAAAAGAAATGCCAGGAACCGTGATCGTCGGCGCCCAGTGGGGCGATGAAGGCAAGGGCAAGGTCATCGACCTCCTGGCCGAGCACGCAGATGTTGTCATCCGCTTTCAGGGTGGCAACAACGCGGGCCACACGATCATCCACGCGGGTGAGACGTGGAAGTTCCACCTGATCCCGAGCGGGATCCTCTACCCCGGCCGCACGTGCGTGATCGGCAACGGCGTCGTCGTGGACCCTGCCGTTCTGTGCACCGAGATCGAGGACCTCCGCGCCCGCGGCGTTGACGTCAGCGGCCTGAAGCTCAGCGCCAACGCGCACCTGATCATGCCCTACCACCTCCTGCTGGACATGGAGGGCGAGCAGAAGCTCGGCAAGAACCTGATCGGCACGACCAAGCGCGGGATCGGCCCCGCCTACGCCGACAAGGCGGCGCGCCTCGGCATCCGCGTGCAGGACATGCTCGACGAGCAGATCCTCAAGAAGAAGATCTCCGCGGCGCTGGAGCCCAAGCGCCAGCAGTTGCGCCCGTTCGCGCGCGAGATCGACCTGCAGACGATGACCGAGCAGTACCTGACCTTCGGCCACCGCCTCGAGCAGCACATCGCCGACACGAGCGCGCTGGCGTGGCGCGCGCTGGACGACGACAAGCACATCCTCTTTGAGGGCGCCCAGGGCGCGCTGCTGGACATCGACCACGGCACCTATCCGTTCGTGACGTCGTCCAACCCGGTCGCGGGCGCCGCGACGACGGGCTCGGGCGTCGGGCCGCGCGACATCGCCGAGGTCTGGGGCGTCACCAAGGCCTATGCCACGCGCGTCGGCGCCGGGCCGTTCCCGTCCGAACTGCACGACGACACCGGCGAGGAGATCCGCCAGAAGGGTGGCGAGTTCGGCACGACCACCGGTCGCGCCCGCCGCACCGGCTGGCTGGACGTCGTCGCGCTGCGCTACGCCGCGCGCCTGAACTCGCTGAGCGCGCTGGCGGTCACCAAGCTGGACGTGCTGTCGGGCTTCGACACGCTGAAGGTCTGCACCCAGTACCGCGGCACCCGCGACGAGGACTTCGTCACCGACACGTTCCCCTACCACCAGTCGGTGCTGCACCACGCCGAGGGTGTCTACACCGAGCTGCCCGGCTGGTCAGAGGATCTCAGCGACATCCGGTCCTACGACGAGCTGCCCCAGAACGCGCGCGACTACCTCACCTACCTCGAAGAGGCCGTCGGCGTGCCGGTCGTGCTCGTCGGCGTCGGCCCAGGTCGCGAGCAGATCATCTGGACCGAGGCGGCCAAGGACTCAGCGCTGGCCGCCGACGCCATGGGCGCCGCGGAAGCGGCGTAAGCCGCCGGCTCTAGCGCCAGTTCTCCACGAGCTCCGCGTCGGTCACCTGGCGCACGACGCGCGCCGGGACGCCCATGACCAGCGCGCGCGCGGGCACGTCGTTGGTGACGACGGCACCGGCGGCGACGAACGCCTCCTCCCCGATCTCGACGCCCGGCGTCAGCGTCGCGCCGCCGCCCACGCGACACGCGCGCCGCAGCGTCGGTCCCTTGATCGGCTCGCCCTTGGGGTGACGGCCCATCGCGTTGTCGTTGGTCATCACCGCGCCGGGACCGACGAAGACGTCGTCCTCGATGGTCATGTAGGCCGTGACGTAGACGCGTGACTGGATGCGCACGCGATCGCCGACGGTCGTGTCGTTGTCGACCGTCGAGCCCTGCCCGACGATCGAGCCGTCACCGATCCGCGCCCGCTCACGCACATAGGCCTGGTCGCCGATGATCGCCCGTTCCCCGATCTCGGCGCCGGCGAGCAGGATCGCGCCTGCGCAGATCCGGGTGCCCGCGCCGATACGCAGCGGCGGCGGCGCGTCGCGCGAAGCGGTGGACTTCGGCCCGAGCACGACAGGCTTGCCGAGGATCGCGCCGTCCTGCACGCTGACGCCGTCTGCAAGCACGACGCCGGCGTGGACGACGACGTTGGCGCCGAAGGTCACGTCGGCGCCGATCTGGGCGTCGGGATGCAGGAAGAGCCCTGGAGCGTCGGTCACGGCCATGGCGGATACCCTAGTCGGGCCGTGGGAAGCCATGAACCGCTGCGCGGCGCGGTGCTCGGCCTCGGGATGATGGGCCGCCACCACGCCCGCATCCTCCAGTCCAACCCCGCTATGCGCTTCGCCGGTGCCGTCGATCCGGGCGGAGACCGGTTTGGGGCCGTCGCTCAGCGGTCGCTGATCTTCGCGACCGTCGACGAGCTGCTGGCCGCGCAGGGTGGCCCGCCCGACTTCGCGGTCATCGCGGTGCCGACCGAGGAGCACCTGCGTGCCGTGCGCGAGCTGGCCGCCGCGGGCGTCCACCTGCTGGTGGAGAAGCCGCTGGCCACGACGGCCGACGAGGCGCGCGAGCTGATCGGCATCGTGCGCGAGGCAGGCATTCACGGCGCCGTCGGGCACGTCGAGCGCTACAACCCGGCGCTGCGCGCCCTGCGCACCCGCGTCCAGGAGGGACTGCTGGGCGACCTGTTCGTGATCGCCACCGAGCGCGTCGGGCCGTTCCCGGATCGTGTCCGCGACGTCGGCGTCGTCAAGGACCTCGCCACCCACGACCTCGACCTCGTCCGCTGGCTCGGGGGCGCGCGGATCGAGCGCGTCGCCGCGGAGACCCAGCACCGCATGGGCCGCCACCACGAGGATCTCGTCCTGGTCACCGGGCGGCTGGAGAACGGACGCGCGTTCAACTCCACTGTCGACTGGCTGACGCCGACCAAGGTGCGCCGCACGCGCGTGCTGGGCGAGCGCGGGATGCTCGTCGCTGACACCCTGCGCGCCGACCTGTCGTTCTACGCCAACGCCCATGTCACGACGGAGGGCTGGCCGGCGATGCAACAACTGCGCGGCGTCGCCGAAGGCGACATGACGCGCTATGCGCTGGAGCGCCGCGAGCCGCTGGCCGTCGAGCTGGAGGAGTTCTGCGCGCTGCTGCGCGGTGAGGATGGCGCGGCGGTCGTGACGCTCGAAGAGGGGCTGGAGACCGTCGCGGTCGCCGAGGCGGTGCTGGCCAGCGCGGCGTCGGGCGAGACGGTGGCGCTGGCCGGGAGCGCGCCGGCGTGAGAGCTGTTGTTATTGCGCTGGGCAAGGTCGGTCTGCCGCTGGCTGCGCGGATGGCGCTCGCCGGCCATGACGTCGTTGGCGCTGACGTCGACCCGCGGGTCGTGGCGCTCGTCAACGCGGGCGAGGCGCCGTTCCCAAACGAGGCCGGGCTGCCGGAGGCGCTGGCGGCCACCGTCGCTGACGGACGCCTGCGCGCGGTGGGCGACACCGCGGCCGCGGTCGCCGATGGCCCAGACCTGGTCGTCGCCGTCCCGCCACTGGTGGTCGACGCGAGCGCCCGCCCGGACTGGGGGATCCTCGATGCGGTCGTCGCCGACATCGGCCGCGGGCTGAAGGCCGGGACCACGGTCTCGATCGAGACGACCGTGCCCGTTGGCACGACCCGCAGCCGGGTCGTTCCCGCCCTGGAAGCCGCCTCCGGCCTCCGCGAGGGCACCGACTTCCACGTCGTCTTCTCGCCGGAGCGCATCTTCAGCGGGCGCGCGATCGCCGACCTCGACAAGTACCCCAAGTTGGTCGGCGGCCTCAGCCCGGCCGGCGAGACACGGGGCATCGAGTTGTACGCGTCGTTCCTCGACGCCGAGGTCCGCGGGCTCGGATCCGCCGAGGCGGCCGAGCTGAGCAAGCTCGCCGAGACGACCTACCGCGACATCAACATCGCCTTCGCCAACGAGCTGGCGCGCTACGCCGACACCCTCGGCATCGACGTGCTGTCGGTCATCGACGCGGCCAACTCCCAGCCTTACTCGCACGTCCACCGGCCGGGCATCGCGGTCGGAGGCCACTGCATCCCGGTCTACCCGCGCTTCCTGCTGGCCGGCGATCCCGACGCGCGCCTGCCGCGCGCCGCGCGTGAGATCAACGAGCGCATGCCCGCCTACGCCGCGGATCTGCTCGGCGACGTAAACGCCAAGCGCGTGCTGATCCTCGGCGTTGCCTATCGGGGCGGGGTCAAGGAGACGGCATTCAGCGGGGCCTTTGCGCTGCGCGACGCCCTGGCCGGCCGAGGCGCCACGGTGCTTGCCACCGACCCCATGTTCAGCGACGACGAGCTGCGCGGCCACGGCTTCACGCCTTGGGACGGCGCGAGCGAGGTCGACGCCGCGATCGTCCAAGCCGACCACGCCCAGTACGCGACGCTCACCGCCGCCGACCTCCCCGGGCTCACCGCGATTGTCGACGGCCGCGGCATCCTCGACGCCGCCAACTTCGCCGGCATCCCGCTCCGGCGCATCGGCCGGCCGGAGGGGACCGCGCAGGACGCGGGCTCGTCGCTCGCGCCGCGCTCCTAGCTGGCAGCGGGCTCGTCGATCGCGGCCCGCATCGGCGCGAGCGACCTATGCGGAGCCGGCAGCGTGCTCGTCGATCGCGGCGACCACGCGCTCGCCCGCCTTCCCATCGCCGTAGAGCTGCGGGTGCTCGGCTGGCGGCGCCTCGCCGAGCGCGGTCAGCGCCGAGTGCAGGTCGAGGTCGACCAGGACGTTCCAGCCGACGTCGACCGTCTCCACCCATTCGGTCGTGTCACGCATGGTCACGCACGGCACGCCGGCGAAGTACGCCTCCTTCTGCACACCGCCAGAGTCGGTCAGCACGCGGCGCGCGTTGGTCAGCAGCGAGGTGAACGCCATGTAGCCCAGCGGCGGCGCCAGCCGCACGTGCTCGGCGGACTGCAGCTCGTCGAGCCAGCCGGCGGCCTCCAGGCGCGCGCCCGTGCGCGGATGCAGCGGGAGGACGACGGGCTCCTCCAGCGCCAGCAGTAAGTCCACCAACTTGCGTAGTCGCTCAGGGACGTCAACGTTGCCCGCGCGATGCGACGTGGCGATGATGTACTCGCCCGGCGACACGCCCGCGTCGCGCAGCGGCTTGAGGTCCGCCTTCGCCCGCGGCTGGAACATCATCGACACGTCGACCATCACATCGCCGACGTTGACCACGCGCCCGGCGACCGACTCGCGCTCCAGGTTCTGCTCCGCCGTCTGCGACGGCACCAACAGCAGCTCTGACAGGTGATCGGTGAGCACCCGGTTGAGCTCCTCAGGCATCCGGCGGTCAAACGAGCGCATGCCCGCCTCGACGTGGACGACCGGGATGTTGGCCTGCGCCGCAGCCAGCCCGCCGGCGACCGTCGAGTTCGTGTCCCCGTAGACCAGCACGACGTCGGGTTGCTCGGTCGCCAGCAGCGGCCCGATCTCGGCCAGCATCCGCGCGGTCTGCTCGGTGTTGCTGCCGCCGGCGATGTGCAGCTGCACCTCCGGCCGCGGCACCTGGAGCTCTTCGAAGAAGATCGCCGAGAGCTCATCGTCGTGGTGCTGGCCGGTGTGCACCAGCAGCTCGTTGTGGTGCTCGCGCAGCAGGCGGGAGACGGCGGCGGCCTTGACGAACTGCGGCCGGTTGCCGATGACGGTGATGATCTTCATGTTGGTGTTCTAGGCCTCAAGCGTGTCGCGGATGTGGGCGGCAAACGCATCGGCCGCAGTCTGGGTGAGCGGGCCGGGGGCGGCCGGAAGGTTGATGTCGTCGATCCGAACGATCGGCTGGACCTCGCGCGTGGTTGAGGCCAGGAACGCCTCGTGCGCACCCGTCAGCTCCTCGCGCGTGACGACCGCCTCGCGCGCATACGGCAGGATCGCCAGCAGGCGGCGGCGCGTGATCGAGTCCAGCACGTGGTCGCTGAGCGGTGGCGTGACCAGCGTCTCGCCGTCCAAGGACACGAAGAACGAGGAGGTCGGGCCCTCCAGCACACGGCCGTGCGGCGTGACGAGCAGCGCCTCGGTCGCGCCCCTCTCGCTCGCCAGCCGCGCCGCGAGCATGTTTCCCCCGTAGCTGAGCGACTTCACGCCGTCCAGGATCCGTGGCGGCGCGTAGGTAATGGTGGCGAGCGTCAGCGGCTCGCGCTCGGCCGGCACCGCCTCGATGAGCCCGACGCGGCGGCCGCCGCGGGTGACCAAGAAGCGCACCGCACCGGTGACCGGCCCTGCTTCGGCGAGGAGAGCGCCGATGTCTGCCTGCACGGCGCCGAGGTCGATCTCCAGCCGCAGGTTTTGGGCCGAGGTGGCCATCCGGCGCAGGTGGTCCTCCATGGCGAAGAGGCGGCCGTTGTAGACCGAGATCACCTCGAAGACGCCGTCACCGCGCAGGAGCCCGAGATCGGTGACGCCGATCGTCGCCTCGTCGGCGGGCAAGACCGTCCCGTCGACGATTGCGAGTGCGGTGAGGGCCATACCCCCATTCTTGCCGATGGCCCGGTTAGGTGGTCGGTGCCTCGGCCGGCATCGCCGGTTGTCAGGACCCGACGGCTGGTGGTCGAGCGAGCGCGCGCCCGGATCTTGGTCAATAGTGCGACATCTACCCACCGCTACCGTTGCGCGCAACACGTCCGTTGGGTAACCTCACTCCATGGCCATCGCTGCCGCCACGCCAACGCCACGCCGGAAGCCCACACCGGGACAGCCCCTGCCGACCTGGAGATCCGCCGAGCGCGCCCAGTTCCTCATTGACACGGTTGGTGGCGTCAACAAGCTCGCGAAGACACTCGGCGTCTCGCCCAGCCAGCCGTCACGGTGGAAGTCGGGGCAGGAGGTGCCCAGCCCCGACGTCGCCGCCAAGCTCCTCGATCTCGACCATGTCATCGCACTTGCCGTCCAGGCTTGGCATCCAGCAGTGGTCATGGATTGGATGGCTACCGGCAACGGGTTTCTTGAGGGTGCACGGCCGATCGACGTGCTGCTGCAGCGCGGATCGGCCGAGGTCATCGACGCGCTCAAGGCCACCCTCAGCGGCGCGTACGCGTAGCGCCACGTGCTGCTGTACCGCGTCTTCCCGTACCTGCCGTCCGCAAAGAAGGGTGAGCCCGGGCACCCGCTCTACGTTCACCCCGCCCAAGGCAAGGGCCGGTGGGACAACCCGGGGTGGTACCTCGCCTGGTACATGACGAGCGAACCGGCGAGCGCGATCGGTGAGGTGTTCGCAGACGTCGGCACCTGGCGCAAGGAGATGCTCGGCTTTCCGCAGATTCCCGGCGCCCACCGCGCGCTTGGCGTCTACCGGCTGGCCGACGATCTCCCGTACGTCGACCTCGATGACGCGCGGACCCTCCTCAGGCACACGATGCGCCCGACCCAGGTCATCGAGCGCAACCGGCCCTACACGCAGGCCGTCGCGCTGGAGATCCACCAGGAGCAGCGGTGGAGCGGCATCCGGTGGTGGTCCTTCCACCGGCCGCAATGGCGTATCTGGTGCCTGTGGGACATCGAGCCGGCGTGCGAGGAGGTGCAGGCCCTCGACGTCTCACATGCGGCCGTCCGCGACGCTGCCGGCACACTGGCCAAGCCGATCGTCTCCTCTTAACGGTCGCATAATAAGTGCGATGAGGGGATGAGAGTGCCTGCCTGATGTCCTTGACATTGAGGTCCGCAACCTCCTGCGACATTGATCATGCCTTGATCTCTGGCACCGCTGTGGGATCTAGCAGGCTCGCTAGCTGTCTAGACCGAAGGCACCTGCGCTCGTCGTCGCGACACGCCATGTAGCCAAGGCGGCCAGGAGCGGTACATCTGCACGGTCAACGCTCAGCCACAGCAACTTGCGCGTGGAGCCGTCGCGGAGGTCGAGGGTCAGGCGGTTGGTCATCTTGCCTCGCTGCCCGCTTGCGCCGACGATCTCGTTGGCAGAGATCCAGTTCAGCCGCATACCAGCCGCTTCCGCCGCCACCACCTCGGCGTCCCGAACCGGCCGCCGGCGCGGCGTCGTCGTCGAAACGGTGGGTCCCTTCTCGTGCCTTCGCGTTGTCTTGAGATCGAGCCGGACCAACAACAGGCCGTCATCACAGAGCCACAGTTCACGATGGATCCAGTCAAACCACCCGGTCGTGCAACTCCCCGTTACCAAGCGGCCCTCTCGCATCGCGCCAACCTACCGGTATGTCCGTCCGCTACTCCCGGGATGGCCCAAGAACGACGAAAGCCCGGCAAACGCCGGGCTTCCACACCAATGCCCCCACTAGGAATCAAACCTAGAACCTTCGGATTAAGAAAGGCCCCGAGGTAGCGGAAGTACGGTCAAGAAGCGGGTGGATGGTATCGCGGGGAGCGGTTGGGTGGGGGTTGTTTTGATGGGTTGGGGACATGTACGGGGACACACCCGTCGTGAAATTCACGCACGCATCACCGGTGAGGATTGAAGCGGCCGATCAACCAGTCCGCGAGTTCACAGGCCACATCCTTCAACGCCAAGGCCTTGCGACTACCGATCCCTTCGTTCAATCCGTGTGCAATGCGGTTCCTGCGATCCACGAGGAACGCGATCTCCCTCGACAGACGCTGATCATCAGCGGCGAGGAACTCCGCCAGGTCGGCGGACCACACTGCATCGAACCGCCCGGTGAGGGTCGTGAGTGCCTCCGGGGTCGGGTTGGGGGAGCGCTCTAGCCATGACAGGGCGAACGACTGCGCAGGCCCGCCGGAGCGCTCCCGCACATAGCCGCGGCCGACCTCGATGAGCGTCTGCTCCACGTAGCCGCAACTCCGAACCACGAGGAACCTTGCCAGCGCGTCTGTGGCTAGATGGGGTACGCCATGCACCGTAGGCTCCTCGACCAAGGCAGCTAGCTCGTCGAGCTTCTGCCGCAAGGAGGACACCTCCCACGGTGGCCACTGACTCGCCACTGTCTAGATCGCGCTGAACGCCTGCGTCGCGAGCGCGAGCCGGGTACGAACGCTTTCTTCGTCGGCCGTGGCGCGCTCGATCGTCCGCTGGAACTCCGCACTTGCAAGCAAACCGACAACTTCGGTTCCGACCGCTGCCGGATTGTCGACGCCGCCCACGTCCAGTCGGCGCGACAGTCCAACGAGGACCGCCTCGGTCAGGGCCGCGTTCACCTGACGGCCCGCCGCCGTTCGCAACGCTGCCCGCCCTGGTCCCTCGACTAGCAAGCGTGCCGCTGCGGAAAACCGTTCGCGGACCGTGGCAACAGGAAAGTCCTCGAGATCTCGATGGGCGGCCGTGAAGTCGTTGAGATACTTCTTCAGAGGTCGGCTGTAGGTGCCAGGGGATACGTAGAGGGCCATAGCTCGCAACACGATCTCCTGATCGCGAAGCCGAGGAGAAATCGGCCCATACAGGGCGCGCCAGTTCGGATCGAGATTCAGTTCTGTCAAGAACTCGATTAGCGGCCCTGCGTATAGGGCCACGCGAATTTCGTGTGCTGTTAGTTGGGTTCCGCCTGAGTTCAACCGCTCAAAGATCTGATAGACGGCCTCGAGCGAAGGCCGGGATCCATCCGTTTGAACGATGGTGGCTTGAAGGAATGTGTTGTCGAGTTGGCGGCGCTGCTCCGACGTAAGTGTTGCGTAGGTGAGGTCGCGGAACTCGAGTCCGACGTTCTGGAGCGAGAACGGCTCACCGTTGTGCGTACCGCCATAGAAGTCCGTCAGCGTTGTTAGACGCTGCTGGCCATCAAGAACGAGGTACCGCCGATCAGCCTGCTGGACCAGGAAGATTCCAGGGATCGGGTACCCCAGGAGCAAGGACTCGATGAACCGGTCCATCTGCGAGCGTTTCCATACGAAACTGCGCTGAAATCCAGCGGTTTCGATCGTCAAGTCCCCTTGACCAAAGCTGGGAATGACGATGTCGCCGCGCCCGAGTCGTCGGACTAAGCCTTCAACGTCAAAGTCGCTGCCGCTATAGGCCACCTTTTCCGGACGGGGATCCGGCTCTTCCAGCTCCTCGAGATCGGCTGAGACCAGCTCACTCGACTCAGCATCCCGGTTGGTCTGGCTGTGGGATTGGCCATCCGTGGCCCCATCGTCGGATGCGGATCGATCGCTGCTGCTGTTGGCCTCGCTCACAGGACGACTTTAGTCCCCCGCGCAATTGCAGCGCAGCGTCGGTCGGGCATCTGTATCTCCCGGACAGTCTCATGCGCAGGCCAGGATCAGCAGCAATCGCCGGCTCGCCTCTTCACGGGACCTTTGCCCACCGAGGCCGACTCGCGGGCCGCCCGCTAGAGATGAACGCTTCTCAGGACTTGTTGCGTCGAGCCATTCACGAACGCGTGCGAGAATGAACCTTCGGTGTCGCCTCTATGCCCGCCGGTCCGATTCCGGCGACCTCTCACCACCCGCGTTCCCGCGATCATGACGAGGGACCCCTCCACCCGGCGATGCCGGTTCCCTACAACTCAACGCCCGCTGGTTCTCCGACCACCTCCTACCGGCGCTGCGAGCGGCGGGCGAGCTTGAGGTGGAGATGGCGTGTGAAGGAGATTGGGAAGCAGACGACCAGCTTGAGCGCGTCCGAGCTGCCGTTCACGCCTTTGACGCGCTCGACGCGGGGACCTGCACTCGCGAGCAAGTCGCCGCACTGGCCGCACGTGCGGCAGCGATGCAGGGGGACGCCATGCAGAGCGAGGCCGAGACAGGGACAGCAAGCCTGCCCGTGACCGTCAATGCGGCGTGGCCCGTGACCATCGAAGCGGCCGACGTCCTCCGCGAACGGGCGCGCCTTACCAGCGAGTTGATCGCGCTTCGGGATGCCTGCGGCGGCAAGCCGCCACAGGGAGCACAGGGCGAGCCGGACTAGGCGACCGACTTGCATAACTTGCTATGCCCAACGGCCCCGGATCCGGGGCCGTTCTCTTTAGACGGCGGAGCGCTGCATGTGGCTGGCGTAGGACGCCAGCCACCTCTCGATCTCGGTGCGGTGGAATCGCCGGTGCCGCCCTACCTATCGAGGGCAGCGGATAGTGTTGCCTGCGCGCGTATTCGTAGACGCTCGATCGTGGGACCGCCAACAGTTGCGCAACCTGCTCTGCTGTCAGCAGGGGTGTGTCCAGCGCGACGCTGAGGTGCTCGAGCTGTTGGGTGTCGGGCTCGGTGCTCATGTCTGCATGGGCGCGATTTGAACTGGACTCCGGCTCAACACGATCAACCTCACTCTCGGCTGCCGCTCGCCCCGCAGCTTGGAGAACCTGGCCCGGAGTGGGCTCGACCACTCGCACCTGCCATTCGGACGAAGTCAATGGTGGGTGCGGGTGGTCGAGCACGCGGAGGGCCAGGAAACCCATTGGCTGCGGGGCGAGCGGCGGCCGAAGGCGTTCCGCGGCGGAACGGGAAGGGGAACGGCCAAGACGCTGGGTGCAGAACGGGGAGCAACGCTGGCGAAGAACCACACCGACAGCGGTCGCGCGACCTCTACGCCCTTGCCCCTCGGTGCCCCGGACCACTGCTCGGTGACCAGTCCGGCGGAGAGCTGAACGCCATGGCGGTCGGCGGTGCGATCTCGAAGGCGGCGGCGATGAGGCGGGCGTCTTCGGGACGCGGCACGTAGTGCAGGTAGCGCATCGTGGTCGCGACGTCGGCGTGGCCCATCCACTCCTTGACGCGCAAGATGTCCGCCTTGCTGATGGCTCTCGTACCGAAGGTGTGGCGCAGATCGTGGAAGCGGAGGGAGCGGAGACCCGCTCGTTCGAGGGCGAGCTTGTAGCGGCGGCGTAGCGCGCTTCCGTCGAGGTAGCCGCCGCCCTCGCCGAGGAAGACGAGGTCGTCGTCGGTCGCGGTACGGCCGAGGCGAGCGAGCGTCTCGGCGACCTGCGGCGCCATCGGCACTGAGCGGAGCTTGCCGCTCTTCGGCGTGGTCAGCGCGCCGGCGGAGTAGGAGGCGCGCACGCGGATGACGCACCCGGCGAAGTCGACATCCCTCCAGCGCAGCGCGACGAGCTCGCCGCGACGCAGACCCGTGAACGCCGCGGTGAGGTAGATGGCGGCGTCCTGCTCGGACTCTGCGGCCCGGAAGAGCGCCATGACCTCCTCCGGGCTGAACACGTCGAGATTGACCTGTCGGGGTTCACGCATGCGCTCGATCTCCATGACCGGGTTGCGCTGGAGGCCGAAACGCTTTTGCGAACGGCGGAAGATGCCGTTGAGGATCGTCAGCTGCTTGTTGCGCGTGCGCGCGGCGGTGGTCAGCGACGCACGCCAGGCTTCGATGGCCGGCGCGGTGATGTCCTCCAACAACACCGGCCCGAAGACCGGGACGAGAACGCGGTTCACGGTGTGGCGGTAGTCGACCATCGTGGACGGCTTGCAGGCGCGGTCCTCCACGCAGTAGCGGAGCCACTCGGTCCCGGCGCGCTCGAAGGTCACCCCGGTTCGGACCATGCCGGGCAGCGTCCCGGCATGGGCTTGCGCGAGTACGTCTGAGAGCCACGCCTCGGCCCCGCGACGATTCACGAAGCCATCGTCCGGCCTCCCCGGCCGCGTCCACGCCGGCCCGATCTTCTTCTGCACCTGCCGCCCATCCGGCAGCCGGTACTTCGCGAACCACACAGGCCCGCGAGCACGATCCACGCGGAACACATGCCCGCTAATCGAGCCACCCTGCGCCAACCATCCATTCCCCACCAACAACCACCCTCTCGGGACATATCCGGGACACGTCCGCTACTTCAGGGATGGCGCGAGAACGACGAAAGCCCGGCAAACGCCGGGCTTCCACACCAATGCCCCCACTAGGAATCGAACCTAGAACCTTCGGATTAAGAGTCCGCTGCTCTGCCAGTTGAGCTATAGGGGCGGGGTCGGAGAGGATAGCGAGGAGGTGGCGCTGGGCGCCTCCTCGCGGGCTTGCCGCTCGCTGCCTCGCGGGCCCCGCGACGCCGCGTTACGAGGACGGCGTGGCCGTCGAGGCCGGCCCCGCCTGCGAGGCTGCTTGGCGGGCGCCGTCGAGCTGGGCCTGGATCTGCTCGCGGTCGTCCTTGGGCGTCAGCTCGAGGGCCTTCTTGGAGGCGAGGTCGGCCTTGCGGGTCTGGCCGGCCTGGTAGGCCAGCGACGCGAGCTGCACGTACAGCGGTCCGGTCGCCGGACGGCGCTCGACGATGACCTCCATCGCCGACACGGCCTGGGCGGGCTGGTTGAGCCCGCTGACGCTGTAGGTCTGGACCATCAGCGCGGCGACGGTGTCGTCGGGCTTGTCGGTCAGCGTCAGGTACTTGGTCCACGCCGACGCGGCGCCCTGAAGCTTCTCCTTGCCCTTGTCGGTGAAGACACCCTGGTTGGCGTCGAAGCCGTCGCCGCTGCCGGCCTGCTGGAAGCGGACACGCGTCAGCTCGGCCCAGGCCTTCGGGTCGGTCGGCCGGGCCTTGATGCCCGCCTCCGCCTTGTCGATGCGCTCTTGAAAGACCTTGTCGACGCTCGTCTGGCCGCTGCCGGACTTGAACGCGTCCAGCAGGCCGCCGCTCGTCGCGCCACCGACCCCGAACAGCACCAAACCGCCACCCATCAGGATGGCGAGGCTGAGGTAGATGGCCTGGACGGCACGCCGGCGGCCACGGCCGCGAAGGTCGAACAGCATGCGGCTCAGTCTAGTTCGTTCGGGGTCCTGGGATCCCCGCCAGCAAGCGCGTCTGCCGGAGCGGCATTGGCCAGTATCTCCTGGTCCTCATCGTCGTCGTCGGCCAAAAACCCGAAGCGCGGCTCTCCGGTCGGCTGGAAGATCCGGCCAAGGATGAGGCTGATCTCGTACAGGACGACGAGCGGAGCCATCGCGATCAGCATCGTGAAGGGGTCCGGCGTCGGCGTGACGACCGCGGCGATGACGGCGAACAGGATCAGCGCGTAGCCGCGGTAGGCGCGCAGCTGCTTGACCGTCAGGATCCGCAGCCGCACAATCGCCAACACGCCGATCGGGATCTGGAACAGGATGCCCATCGCCGCCAGCAGCAGGGTGCAGAAGCGGTAGTAGTCCTTGGCCTGGACGAGGATGTCGAAGGCGCCGTCGTTGTAGTTCTGCAGGAACTCGACGGCACGCGGCAGCGCCAGGAAGTAGCCGAACACCACCCCGATGACGAACAGCACCGGCACCATCGTCATCAGCGGCAGCGCCACGCGGCGCTCTTGCCTGCTGAAGGCCGGCAACACGAACGCGTAGAGCTGAAAGAGGATGAACGGCAGCGCGAGCAGGAGCGCCGCGTAGGCGCTGACGGTGATCGTCGTCAAGAACGGCTCGGTCACGCCGAGCGTCACCGGCTGGCGGCCCGTCGACGCCTTGGGCGTCAGCGCCGCGGCCCGCGCGGCCTGCGCGGCGGCGACCTTCAACTCGCGCGCGGTCTGCGCGCTCTGGGCCCGCGTCGCCGCGCTCACCCCGTCGGCGCCGGCGATCTCGCCGAGCGTCCGCGCCGCATGGGTCAGCGCCGGCGCCGCGGACTTCAGATAGCCGCCGACCGCCTCGTTGAAGCACCCCGAACGCTCCAGCGCGTCGTCGGCCTTCGTCTTCTCGCTGGCCTTGCAGTCCACGCGATGGGCGTGATCCAGCGGCTTGTTGATGGTGTCGAGAATGCGGTCGTTCTGCCAGTAGCAGAGGCTGAACGACAGCACGAAGGCCACGATGCAGAGGATGATCCGCGTCCGCAGCTCATCGAGGTGCTCGATGAGGCTCAGCCGCTCCTCGTGACCGACCGGCCGGATGGCGGGCAACGGCTACCCGCCAGGACGCGTGGCGGACTCGTCGCGCTCGCCGACGGGCGCACGGGTCGCGTCGGGCGTGGGGTCGAGCACGTCGGCCTGCTGGGCGCGCGTCAGCTCGGGATTGCCGAACGCGTCGGCATCCTCATCCTTGCCCTTGCCCTGGATCGAATCCTTGAACTCGCGCATGCCGCCGCCGAGCTGCTTGCCGAGATGCGGCAGGCGCTTGGGACCGAAGATGAGCAGCACGATGACGAGGACGATTGCGAGTTCTGGGATACCGATGCCCGGCATGAGATGAAGCCTCCGTGGGGTGTCTGAGAAGGGTAACGCGGCAGACGGCCAATCGGCTCATTTCATGGCCATATCCGCACGCGGACGAATGGTCGATCGGGGGTTCAAGTTCGCCGAAGGCGCAACCGATCACCGGGTTGTCAGCGCCAGCCGAACCTCTTCGAGACGATGAGCCTTCACGATCCCCGCCACTACGTTCGCCGAGTCGTCCTCCCTTCGGGGAAGACCATCGAGGTCGTCTACTTCGAGGACCAGCAGGCTGCTGGCGTGGGTCCGACCACAGCTCCGACGCCGACCAAGACGCACGACGACACGGTCGACGACCTTCACGTCTGCGGCTCCTGCGCCTCCACCCTGGTCTACCCGACCGAGTGGGAAGAGGCCGGCGCGACGCACTGGGAGGTCACGCTCCGCTGCCCCAACTGCGAGTGGTCCGGCACCGGGACCTTCGAGCAGGACCTCGTCGAGCGCTTCGACGAGGAGCTCGACCGCGGCACCGAGGCGCTCGTCCGCGACCTCAAGCGGCTGGCCCACGCCAACATGGAGGACGAGATCGAGCGCTTCACCACAGCGCTGACCGAGGATCACATCGTCCCCGAGGACTTCTAGACCGTAGGGCTCTCCCGCCACGCCATGGCGTGACGCAAGCGACGGGCCGGCTGGGATGCCGGCCCGTTGCATTTAAGGCTTCAGGAGTACCTGGCGACGACGCCGTTGGCGACCAGCAGGAGCGCGGCGCGCTCGCGGTCGGCCAGGCCCGGCGGGATGACGGCCTTCGCGGCCGCGACGTGCTTGAGCGCGACGGCGCGCGCCTCATCCAGCGCGCCCGTTGCCACGATGCGTTCGCAGATCTCCTCGGCCGCCGCAGGCGTCGCGATCGCGCGGGGGTCGAGCGTGCCGAGCGCCGGGTCGCGCTCGCGCGCGAGGATGAACGGCAGCGTGACGGTGCCATCCAGCAAATCGGTGCCGCGATGCTTGCCGGTGCGCTCGGCGGGGCCGGCGACGTCGAGAACGTCGTCGAGGATCTGAAAGGCCAGCCCGATGCGGCGGCCGAACTCGCGCAGCGCCTCGGCCGAGTGGGCGGATCCCTCGCCCGCGCCGCCCTCCAGCGCGCCGAGGATGCACGCAGCCTCGAAGAGCCGCGCGGTCTTCAGCTCGCAGCGCTGCAGGTAGCGCTCCAGCGGGATCGCGGCGTCGAAGGCATCGGCGCGCTGCAGCAGTTCTCCGCGGGCGAGCGCTGAGCCCGCGTCGCTGAGCGCGCGCACCTGCGCCGGGTCGCCGTTGGCGGCCAATAGCGCGAAGGCGCGGGAGAAGAGCAGATCGCCGGTCTGGGTGGCCGCGGCGCGGCCGGCGGTGGCGAACACCGTGGGACGCCCGCGCCGCAGCGGCGCGAGGTCGAGGACGTCGTCGTGGACGAGCGTCGCGCTGTGGACGAGCTCGACGGCCGTGGCCGCGCGCACCAGGCCGTCGCCAGAGCCGCGGACTTGCCCGGCCGCGGCGAGGATGACCAGCAACGGGCGCAGACGCTTGCCGCCCGCGGCGATCGTCGATCCCGCGTGCTCGGCGAGCACCGTGCCGTGGCCAGCGGCGACGTCGCGCAGCAGCTCCTCGACACGGTCGAGCAGCGGCAGGACGTGCGGCCCGCCGGCGTGAACGATGGCCGTGACCGGCCCGCCCTCAACTGCGGCCGGAGAACCCGTGCCGCCGTCGCTCATGGCTCCGGGTGCGTGCCGTTACGCGACGTGAGGGTCGATGCCGCGGGCTTGACGCCGACGTGCGTGGCGATGATCCCGCCCGCGGTCAGCACCCAGCGGATCTGCTGCAGCCCCGCGCGATCGAACGCCGCCGCCAGCCCCGATGGATCCGGCCAGCGCTTGACGCTGTTGGGCAGGTAGTCATAGGCCTCGGGGTCGCTCGAAAGCTTGCCGAGCAGCGGCACCAAGCGGTCGAACCAGAGCTTGAAGAACGTCGACAGCGGCGGCTTCTGCGGCGTCGTCATCTCCAGGATCAGGACCCGGCCGCCGGGCCGCACGACGCGCGTCAGCTCGGCCAGCCCACGGTCTAGATCGGAGAAGTTGCGCGCCCCGAAGCCGACCGTCGCCGCGTCGAACTCACCGTCGGCGTAAGGCAGCTCGAGCGCGTTGCCCCACTCGAAGCGCAGCTCCGGCGCCTTTTTGCGCGCGAGCGCCAGCATCCCCTCGGAGAAGTCGCTGCCGATCACCTCTCCAGACGGCCCGACGCGCTTGGCCAGCTCGATCGCCAAGTCGCCCGTGCCCGTCGCCACGTCCAGGACGCGGTCGCCCGGACCGACACCCGCCAGATCGACGGCGCGCCGGCGCCACTGGTGGTGCAGCCCGGCCGTCATGACCGAGTTCAGGAGGTCATAGCCCCGCGCGACGCGATCGAACATCGCGCGGACCTGCGCCTCGGGCAGGGTGCCGCGGTCGGCGGCGGGAGCCGGCGGAAGCGGACCCGCCCGCCCCCCGCTGCCGGCGGTGCTCATCTAGTGCCCGTCGTCCGACTTCAGCCGGCCGAGGAACGCCACGAGGTTCTGGAACTTCTCGGGATCGCTCTTCTGCAGGCTCGCGAAGGACGGCATCGGCGCCGTCGGGTTGATCAGCGTCCGCTCAATGCCGGCGGCCGGAAGACGATCGGCGATGTCGGTCAGATCGGGGCCGGGACCGCCGTTGCCGTTGTGGCCGATCTTGTGACAGGCGAGGCAGCCCGACTGCGCCGCCACCTGCCGGCCCGACTCGTACTGCTCGACGACCTTCGGGCCCTCGGCGATCACGGCGCTTGGCGTCGACATGTCGATCTGGGTCGGGGGACCCGCCGCGGCGCCTTCGTAGGTGAGGTAGGCCATCGCGCCGATGACCAGGATCGCGGTCAGCGTCGCGACCGGGCGCCGCTCGGGGCGCCGCTCCGGGCCGCGGTCATAGAACGGCAGCAGGAACAGCAGGATCATGCAGATCGTCGGGATGCCGATCGTCGCCAGGGCGACGTACTCCGGCGGCTTGATGACCCGCAGCAGCTCGAAGAGGAAGAAGAAGTACCACTCCGGGCGCGGCGTGTAGGTCGTCGTCGTCGGGTCGGCCTTCGGGCCGAGCTCAGCACCGAGGACGATCGACATCAGGATGATGACGAGCAGCACGACGCAGGCCATCGCGCCGTCCTTGGCGACCGCATAGGGGAAGAACGGCTTCCCCTGGGCCTTCAGGACCGAGTACTCGCGGAGGTACTCCTCCTTCTCGCGACGGTTCACGCGTCCTCCTCGATCAGCTCTTCGGCGGGCTTGACCTTCTGCCACGGGGGCGCCGTGGTGCCCAGCCGCGTCACGAGGTACAGGTGCGCGCCGATCAGGGCACCGATGATGCCCGGGACCAACAACATGTGGATCGCGTAGAAGCGCGAGAGTGTTGTCGCGTTGAACTCCGCGCCGCCGTTGAGGAAGTCGCCGAGGTATGGACCGACGAGCGGGCCCGAAGCGGTGATGTTGTTCGCCACAACGGTGGCCCAGAAGGACCGCTGGTCAAACGGCAGCAGGTAGCCCGTGAGCGCCATGACGAACGTCAGGATCAGCAGCGCCACGCCGATGACCCAGTTGAGCTCGCGCGGGTACTTGTAGGCCCCGAAGAAGAAGGTGCGGGCCATGTGCAGGAAGATCAGGACCATCATCACCGACGAGCCCCACTTGTGCATGCCGTGCACGAACTCGCCGAGGAAGACGCTGTCGTTGATGTGGCGGACCGACTCGTAGGCTCCGCCGGCCGCGTCGGGGCGGTAGTACATCGCCAAGAAGACGCCGGTGATCGCCTGCGACAGGAAGGCGAACATCGTCGCCGAGCCCAGGGTGTAGAACCAGTTGGTGCCCTTGGGCACCTTGCGGAACATCAGCCAGCGCAGGCCGCCCGAGAGCGAGGTGCGCTCGTCGATCCAGTCGACGGTGTGGATGCCCGCCTCGGCGGCCTTCTCGACCGGACCCTGCTTGCGCGCGCCGGGACGCGGCGGCGCCGGGCGCAGGCCGGGCGGAACAGGCGGAGCGGGGATCTTGAGCTTGGGCATCAGTGCTTAGTCCTGTGGGAGCGAATCGAGCTTCCGAGCCGTCGGGCGCGACGGGTACAGGATCCCACCGATGCCGTCCAGCGGCTCGCCCGGGTTGCGCGGCGAGAAGCGCTTGAGCTCGCGATTGACCGAGAAGCGCGGGCCGATCTCGAGCTGGCCGTTGCGCACGCGGTTGTAGAAGCGGTCGAGCGGGCGGACCGGCGGGCCGCCGTCCACCTTGCCCTGGAAGTCGTACACGCCGCCGTGGCACGGGCAGATGAACCGCTGCGCGGCCTCGGTGTAGCGGACCGGGCAGCCCAGGTGCATGCAGCGCGTGGAAATCGCGACGAACTGCTCGGCCTCAAAGCCCTTGGGGAGCTTGTCGGTGTCGATCTCCGCGTTGCGCTTGCGCACGTAGACCGTCGTCTTGCCGGACTCGCCGATGCCATCGACCACCGAGATGACCTTTGGCACGTAGGTGTCGTCGGGGAACTCGTCGGGGGTGCCGACGGGCTGCCAGCGCACCTCGTGCTCCTCAAAGAGCGGGCCGAGGGCGAACCCCAGCGACGGTAGGAGGATCGCCGAGGTGGCAATGGCACCCGTGGCGTGGGCCGTCCCGACCATGAAACGGCGACGGGTGACGGTCTCGCCTTCGAACGCCCCGGGAATGCCCCGGTCGGCGGTGTACTTGCTTTTGGCTTGCTTCTTGGGCACGGTGGGTCTTGGATCCTGTCCGGGAGACGCGCGATCCTGGTGGACGCGCATCCGGGCCCGGAAATCTACCGCTCGATCATCGTACGGGCCGTGCCGCCTGCGCCCGCCACTCGATCAACGGTTCGGCGCCAAGCTTCCAGTGAGGTGGCGCGCGACTGCTTCCAGGCGCTCCGCGGCATCGGTTTTCCCTGCACGTGCCGCGACTTTGGCCGCTTCGAGGTCGGCGTTTGAACCCCATCCGAACTCGGCGCACCCGGCCGCCCAGACGGCATCGGCGAGTGGCGCGTTGCCGGCTGCCTGCGCCTGGGCCGAGAGGGCGATCAGGTCGGCGAGGGCGCGCACGGCGTCGAGGTCGCCGGCCGCCGCAAGGCGCTCCAGCCCCAGCGCGTAGAGGCGATCGCCCGCCAGCAAGGCGAGGTCGTCGTCCTCGCGTGACATGAGCCGTCCCTCGCCGTAGTGCAAGAGGTAGCCCTCGCGGACCGCCTCGATGACCAGCGGGAGATCCGCGGGGTGACCGTCAGAACGGGGACCACGGGCGACGGCGTCGCCGTGGGGCGTGTCGCCGGCGACGTTGTCGCGGACCGCTGCGGCGAGCAGGCCACCGTCTTGCCGGATCAGGTCAGCTAGACGCGACAAGACCGCTTCGCTTCCATCCTCACGGCTCCGCTTCGAAGAGTGCATGAGACCGCTCCGCCGTTCGTCCACGTCAGACGGACAGCTCGGCGAACGCCGCGTTGACCGCGTCCAGCGTGCGATCCAGATGCTCGGAGGTGTGGGCCAGCGACGGGAACCACGCCTCGTACTGCGAGGCCGGCGGGTAGACGCCGCGGGCCAGCAGCGCGCGACAGAACGCGGCGTAGGCCTCGTGGTCGCAGGCCTGGGCGCCCGCGTAGTCCCGCGGCGCCGTCTCGGCGAAGAAGATCGTCAGTAGGCCCGGCACAGCGTTGACCGCGACCGGCACGCCAGCGCCCGCGGCCGCGTCGCGCAGGCCGGCGGCCAGCGTCTCGGTCGTGGCGCTGAGGCGGATATAGGCCGCGTCGTCGAGCAACCGCAGGGTCGCCAGGCCGGCGGCCACGGCCAGCGGATTGCCGCTGAGCGTTCCTGCCTGGTAGACGTCGCCGGCAGGTGCGATGCGATCCATCAGCGTACGCGAACCGCCGTAGGCCGCCGCGGGCAGCCCACCGCCGATGATCTTGCCCATGACCGTCAGGTCGGCCGCGATGCCCTCACGCTCCTGCGCGCCGCCGGCAGCGACGCGGAAGCCCGTGATGACCTCGTCGAAGATCAGCAGCGCGCCGGTGTCGTCGGCCTTGTGGCGCAGCAGCTCCAAAAAGCCCTCGACGGGCGGGACGAGCCCCATGTTGGCCGGGTAGGGCTCGGCGATGACGGCGGCGAACTCGTGCTCGGCGAAGGCCTTGGCCACCGCCTCGCCGTCGTTGAACGGCACGATCACGGTCTCGTGTGTGGCGGACTCGGGCACGCCGGGGCTGGCCGGGATCCCGGCCGTCGCCAGGCCGCTGCCCGCCTCGGCCAGCAAGCCGTCGACATGGCCGTGGTAGGCACCGGCGAACTTCAGCAGCTTGGTGCGGCCGGTCGCGGCGCGCGCGAGGCGGATCGCGCTCATCGACGCCTCGGTGCCCGAGGAGGTCATGCGCAGCATCTCGACCGACGGGAAGCGCCGGGCGACCTCGTCGGCGAGGTCGACTTCACCGGCGGTCGGCGCGCCGTAGCTCGTGCCGCGGCGCGCCGCGGTGACGACGGCCTCGACAATCTCCGGCTGCGCGTGGCCTGCGATCAGCGGGCCCCACGAGCAGACGTAATCGACGTAGCGGTTGCCGTCGACGTCAAAGAGCTCGGCGCCCTCGGCGCGGTCGATGAAGATCGGGTCGCGGCCGATGGCGCGCATCGCGCGCACCGGCGAGTTGACGCCGCCCGGTAGCCGCTGCAGCGCTCGCGCGTACAGTTCGGCCGACTTCGTATCGGTGATCGAGACGCTCATGGTCAAGGCAGGCGTCAGGCGCTGACGCCTGCGTGCTCCTGCTCCCACGACTTGAAGTCGTCGGTGAAGTAGAGCAGCCGGACCTTCTTGAACTCGGTCGAGGAGTAGAGCGTCGCGCGGTCTTCGATGCAACCGACCTCGTCGCGGACGGCGTCGAGGATCGCGTCACACTCCTCCTTGGAGCGCCCGTGGGCCATCGTGAACAGCTGGTAGGGCCAGTCGGCGTAGGTCGGACGCTCGTAGCAGTGGCTGATGCCGCGGAAGGCGGCCATCCGCCGGCCCGCTTCCAGGACCTGATCCTCCGGCACCTTCCACACGCCCATGCCGTTGGCCGAGAAGCCGGCGCGGCGATGAAAGAGGATCGCGGCGACCCGGCGCAGCAGACCGCGCTCGGCCATGCCCTCAAGGTGGGCGATCAACCCGTCGACCGGCATGCCGAGCTCGCGCGCGGCGTCGGCGTAGGGCTCGGAGACGATCGGCAGGTCGCCCTGGGTGGCCCGGATCACGGCCTTGTCGAGCTCGTCGTAGGGCTGGGGCTCGATGTCAACGGGCTCGACGGCTTGGGCGGCCTTGGCCAGCGTCTCGGTGTCGCCCGACATCTCCAGGTCCATGCGGATCTTAAAGAGCTTGAGCGTCGGCAGCTGGCGGACCGACTCGGCGCCGGTCTCGGCCTTCAAGACCTCCAGCGTGCCGTCAAGGCCGAGCGGCGAGTCGGGCTCGGTCGCGACCGTGAACCACATGTTGAACTCGTGGTTGCGCAGGTAGTTGTGCGAGACGCCGGGGTGCGCGTTGACGATCTTGGCCGGGCGCCACGGGTGCCCGGGGTCGACCTTGGCGGCGACGAGCATCGACTGGTAGCCGAGCGCGCGCGTGTCGAAGATCGGCGTGACCTGGCGGATGATGCGCTGCTCGATCAGCTCGCGGACGCGGGTCAGCACCGTCTCCTCCTCGACGCCGAGCAGCGTCGCGACCTCGGCGTACGGCCGCGGCACGATCCGGAACTTGCCCTGCATCGTGTCCAGCAGCTTCTTGTCGAACTCGTCGAGCGGAACGGCCGAGCCGTCCTTGCGCGAGCGGATCTTGGGGGTTACTGAAGCCACTGGGCGGCGTCCTTCGCGTAATAGGTGATGACGATGTCGGCGCCTGCGCGGCGGATCGACGTGAGCGTCTCCAGCACGGCCGTCCGCTCATCGAGATGACCGGCGGCCGCAGCTGCCTTGATCATGACGTACTCCCCACCCACGTGGTACGCGGCGAGCGGCACCCGCGTCGCCTCCTTGACGCGCCAGAGCACGTCCAGGTACGGGACCGCGGGCTTGACCATGACCATGTCGGCGCCCTCCTCGACGTCCAGCGCGACCTCGCGCAGCGCCTCCTCGGCGTTGCCGGGATCCATTTGGTAGCTGCGCCGGTCGCCGAAGCTGGGGGTCGAGCCGGCGGCCTCGCGAAACGGGCCGTAGAAGGCCGACGCGTACTTGGCGCTGTAGGCGATGATCGGCGTTTCGGTGAAGCCCTCGGCATCGAGCGCGGAGCGCAGCGCGCCGACGCGGCCGTCCATCATGTCGCTGGGCGCGACGGCATCGGCGCCCGCCCGCGCGTGGGAGACCGCGGTGCGCGCCAGCAGCTCCAGCGACGCGTCGTTGTCGACGCTGCCCTCGGCCGTCAGGCGACCGCAGTGACCGTGGTCGGTGTACTCGCAGAGGCAGACATCGGTGAGGACGAGCAGCTCGGGGTGCGCGGCCTTGATCGCGCGCGTAGCGAGCTGGACCGCGCCGTCGTCATCCCAGGCGCCGGAGCCGTCGGCGTCCTTCTCGGCGGGGATGCCGAAGAGCAGGACGGCCGGGACGCCGAGCGCGTAGGCCGCGCCCGCCTCCTCCACGACCGAGGCGATGCCGTGGCGGTCGACACCGGGCATCGAGACGATCGGCGTGCGCCCCTCCAGGCCGTCCTCCACAAACAGCGGCAGCACGAGGTCCGACGGCGCCAGCGTGGTCTCGCGCACGAGGTCGCGCAGCGCACCGGTGCGACGCAGCCGACGCAGGCGGGTGGCGGGAAAGGCAGCAGGCATGCCCCACAAGCGTAGCCGGGGGCCAGCGCGCCGCCCAATGCGCGATGAGCACTCGGGATCGCTCGGAGGGCGATCACCGCGGGAGCCAAGGGATCGCCCAAAAGGCCATGAGGCCGACGATCGGATGCCTCAGCGACAGCACCAGCCCGCGAGCTGAGCGTCGCGCCCCGCAGCCAGCGTGCGATTGCGGTCCATGCCTCGTCCCTTGAGATGGAGGAGCGACCAACCATCGACGCCGGCGACATCGGCCGCGAGCCAGTCGCCGCGCGGCGACCAGGCGATGGCGCGGATCGCCGTGCCGGTGATGAAGATCGAGGCGCCGTCGCGGCGCCGGCGATCGTCGGCATCCAGGGTGACGACCGTGACGCGACCACGCGCCGCGGTGCGCGGAGCGCCCGGCTGCCCGCGCACGACGGCGTAACCGTGATGGCCTGGGCGCGTGGCGATGGCCGAGTTGGTGGCCTTGATGCCGTTGCGGTGGACCGCGAGACGGGCGCCGGTGGCCCCGTCGAAGACGATGACGCGATCGGCCGCCAACGCGAACAGACGCCGGCCGTCAGACGACCACGCGAACTGGACGATGCGCCCGGTGCGGGTGGATGTGCGCCAGAGGACGCGCCCGGTGTCGACGTCGCGCAGCGCAACGCGGGCAGCGGAGTCCACGGTGGCGAGCCGCTCGGCGCCGGGACGGGACCCAGGCCACCAGGCAGGCGGCGTGGCGCGCGTCGCGGCCAGGACGTGTCTGCCGCTGCCGTCGCCGGCGACGACGTGGATCGTCCGGCCACCATGCGCACCGCCGACCACGTACGCGATCCGGTAGCCGCTGGGAGACCAGGCCGGCCAGGAGATCGATCGGCGCTCGGCAAACGACCAGTGGCGGCGCCCACGCATGCTGACCGCGATCAGCTCGATGCCGCGCACCGCGACCGCGTAGCGGCCGTGCGGCGACCAGGCGGCCTCGTCGATACGGCCCAGGAGCTGGCGCGGCGCACCGCCGAGGCCGAAGGCAAACAAGCCCTGCTCGTTGACCGCCAACAGGCGTCCGGCACCGGGCAGCGCGCCCGTGCTCGGCACCTGTGTCGACGGGTTCGGGGTCACCCGCAGCACCTGACCGGTCACTTCAGACAGGTGGCGCTGCACCCATTCGGCGGTCGCGCGCCCGGGCGCGGTCAACGCCGCGGCCAGCGCGACCGCCACGATCAAGATCGGGACGAGCCGGCCGGCGAGCGTGTCGAGCCCGCGGCGCAGCCGCGAGTTGACCGTCCCGCGCGCAACGCCCACGACGTCGGCGATCTCTGACGGCGTCAGCTCGAGCAGGTGGCGCAGGACCACGACGGTCCGCTGGTCCTCGGGCAGCGCGGCCAGCGCCGCGATGACCTCCTCGTCGGGTGCGTCGGCAGCCGGTGCGCTCGCCATGTGCTCGAGGACTTCAACGCCGTCGACCTCTCGCCGCAGCGCGCGGGAGCGAGCCAGGTCGATCGCCCGCCGCGCCACGATCGTCCGCAGCCACGGGCCGAACGGGCGCGTGCCGTCGAAGCGCTCCAACGCCCCGATCGCGGCGACGAACCCCTCCTGCGCCACGTCCTCGGCGGCGTGCGGGTCGCGCACGATCAGCCACGCCGTCCGATAGGCCGCCGGCCAATGGGCGCGAAAGAGGATGTCCAACGCTGCAGGGTCCCCGCGCAGCGCGCCGCGGACTGCTGCCCGCTCGGCTCGCGGGGTCAGCGGTCCCGCGCGCCGCGGTCGCAGCACACCGGTCCAGCGGATCGCCTCCGGCTGCGCTCCCATCTCTCCTCACTACGTGCGGCGGACCGTTAGCGGTCCCGGTTCTCCCAATCCTCCATCGTCATCGCGAAGATGTCGTGGTCCTCCCAGTTGCCTGCGATGTTGAGGTACTTCAGCGCGCGGCCTTCGCGACGAAAGCCGGCCTTCTCCACCACGCGGATCGAGCGGACGTTGCGCGGGATCACCGCGGGCTGCACGCGGTGCAGGCCGGCATGGACGAAGGCGAACTCGCAGATCAGCCGCGCCGCCGCCGTGCCGTGACCGCGCCCGCCCGACGCGGCCGCGACCCAGTAGCCGAGCGTCGCGTTACGCCACGCGCCGCGCACCACGTTGCCCAGCGCGATGCGCCCGATGATCGCGTCGCCGTCCTCGCGGTCCAGCACCGCGAACGCGTAGCCGGTCCCGAGATCCCAGGCCTCGACATCACGGCGCAGTGTCTCGGCCTGCCCGGCGCGCGTGTAGTGGACCTCGGCATGGATCGGCTCCCACGGCTCGGTGTGCGCGCGGTTGGCCGCCACGGCGGCGGCAAACTCGGCGGCGTCGCCGGTTGTCAGTGGGCGGATCGCGGTCCGCTCACCGTCCAAGCGGATCCGCTCAGGGACGTGACCGAGCACGCCGCGAACGTAGCAGCCGGGCGTGACGCCGATCGGGCGCTAGAACCGCTGCAGCGCCGCCCGCGCGAGCAGCGACCAGCCGACGACAAGCGCGGCCAAGTGCGCCAGCGCGCCGCCGAGGCCGCCGGCGTCGTTGAGCGCGGCGTCAGTCGCGTCCAACGACGCGCGGAACGGAAACAGCGCGGAGACGACGCGGATCGCGTCGAAGAGCCCCTGAGCGACCGCGCCGCTGGGCACGAGCGCGAGGAACGCGATCGGCAGCGCGAGCAGGATCGCCAACAGCGACGCGGCCCGCACCTCACGCGCCAGGGCGCCGATCGCCACCCCCATGGCGCCGAAGGCCAGGCCGCCGGCGCCGAGCGCCACGACCCACAGCGGCGACCGGCTCCAGTCCAGCGAGTGAAAGAGCGAGATGCCGGCCACCATCACCAGCGTCACGGCCGCGGCGCAGCCGGCCGCCAGCACCACCTTCTCCACCAACAACCCCGTCCGCGAGATCAACCCGCGAACCAGCCGCGCGAACGCGTGCTCCTCGCGCTCCAGCGCCAGCATCCCGGCCGCGAGCAGGACGCAGACCAACATGAGCGACATGGTCACCGCGACCGTCACCGCGAAGGCGTCCAGCGGCGTGCGCCGCCCCTCGACGATCGTTTGCTTGACCGTCACCGGCGTGGCGAGCGAGCTGAGGACCGCGTCGGAGAGATCGAGGTTGTCGACGGCCAGCTGCGCGAAGCGCGACACGCGCTGCAGCGCCTCGTGATCCGGCGAGCCCTCGGGCGTGCGCGTGAGCACCGAGTCGACCAGCGCCTTGGACTTCTTCAGCCCGGCGATGTCGAAGTCGCGCCCGAAGATGGAGAACTTGCCGCCCGACAGCAGGATGTTCAGGTAGCCCGCTGCGATCTGCGTCAGCTTGGTCGACACCACCCTGTTGAGCTCGGCGACGCGCGAGTCGATCGTCGACTGCACGAACTGCTGCTTGACCGGGTCCTCGGCGTTGTAGAGCACCTCGACCGCCGGCTTGGGCCCCGCCCCCGACAGGCTGATCGTCTTCTGCAGGCGCGTTACGAGATCGGGCGGGACAATGATCGCCGCCAGGACGTCGCCATCGCGGACCTTGCGCTCGGCTTCGGCGCGCGTCCCGACCGGCACGGGCACAATCGCCTCAAACAGCTTCTCGGCGTAGTCGGCCGGGTTGACCGTGGTGCCGGCGATCGCCACCTCCCCCGACTGCTGGGGCAACTGGTTGAGGATCGCAACGCGCGGCTTGTCGGGGCCCTTGGACAGCGCGAGGCCGATCAGCACCGCAATCAACACCGGGTAGGCCACCAACAACGACACCAACAACGGCGAGCGCCGCAGGATCCGCAGGTCCTTGCCCAGCATGTGGCGCACGCCGCTCAATGGCCGCGCTCCCGCAGGAACGCGACGAACGCCTCTTCGAAGTCATACAGGTCGCTCCCCACCGCCTCGTGCAGCGCCGCGGGCGTGCCCTCAAAGAGCAGCTCGCCGTCGGCGAGCACGAGCACGCGGTCGGCGTAGCGCTCGGCCTCGCTGACGTTGTGGGTGGTGAAGACGACCGCCGTGCCGGCGCGCGTCAGGCCCTCGACAAACCCCCATAGCCGCTCGCGCTGGCGCGGGTCCAACGATGAGGACGGCTCGTCGAGTAGCAGGACGTCGGGATCGGCGAGCAGACCCGCAGCGATGTTGACCCGTTGGCGGTTGCCGCCCGACAGCGTGCCGAGCTGGTCGTCAGCACGGTCGCGCAGCCCGGTCTGGTCGAGCATCCGCGCCACCGCCGCTTCCGGATCGGCGACACGCTCCAGCCGCGCGAACAGCGCCAAGTTCTCGGCGACCGTCAGCTTGCCGTAGACCGCCGGCTGCTGCGGGACCCAGCCGACGTCGCGCGGATCGCGGCTCACCGTTCCGGCGCTCGGCGCCAGCACCCCGCCGAGGATCGAGAGCAGCGTCGTCTTGCCCGCGCCGTTGGGCCCGATGATCGCCAGCGTCTCGCCGCAATCGGCCCGAAGGCTGACGCCGCGCAGCGCCGCACGCTCACCGAAGCGCCGGGTGACGTCCCGGGCTTCCAGCGCCGCCACTGCGTCGTTCACCGGCGGGAGGCTACTTCCGTTGGCGCGAGCGCCGCGCCGCACGCGCGGCAGAAGGTGTCGTCGCGCGCGGCGCCGGCGCCGCACTCCAGACATCGTCGAGGTGGTGGTGATGGTCCGGCTATCCCGAGCACGCTCGCCGTCCCCCACGGCTCCAGCACCAGGTGGCGGCGCAGGTAGACGACCGTCTCGCGCAGCATCGCCGCAAGCGGCAGCGACAGCAACGCGCCGAGGATCCCGTAAGCCTCGCCGCCCAGCAGCAGGGCGAAGATCACCAGCAGCGGGTTGATGCGCAGCGTGTGGCCGAAGATGTAGGGCGCCACGACGTGGCCCTCCAGCTGCTGCAGCGCGGTGAAGAAGATCCCGAGCCAAACCGCCGTGAGCGGATCCTGGAACAGCGCGACAAGCAGCGGCGGCAGCGCCCCGAGGAACGGGCCGACGAACGGGATCAGCTCCATCAGGCCAAACCATGCGCCGAACGCAAAGGCATAGGTCTTGCCGTCGGGGAAGAGACCGGTGGCGCCGAAGATGTAGAGGCCGAGCCCCGCGCCCAGCCCCATCGCGAGGCTGAAGAGGATCTGACCGCGCAGGTAGCCGCCGACCGCGCGCTGAATCCGCGTTGGGAAATCGTCGGCCTCCGTGCCATCGCCCGGCGGCATGACCGAGCGCACCATCGCGCCGATCCGCTCGCCGTAGATGAGCATGTACACCGACAAGACGATCACGAGCAGCAGCCCGAGCCCCGCCGTGACCACCGTCTTGAGGATCTGACCGCCGAAGTCGACGATGTCGCTCGTCCCGCCGACGACCTTCTCCTGCAGCGTCTCCAGCGCGGTCTCGCCCTGGCGCTTGACCTCGACGTTGATGCCCTTGCGGTCGAAGTAGTCCTGGAGGTCGGCGAGCCGGCCGTTGGCATCGTCGACGATCCCCGGCACGTCCTCGCCGAACTTCTGGGCCTGGTCGGCGACCGGGTTGGCCAGCAGCACGCCGGCGCCGGCGAGCACCGTCAGCAAGCCCAAATAGACGACGAGGATCGACAGACCGCGCGGCAGCCGGCGGCGCTGCAGGAACGTGACCATCGGGTTGAGGATCAGCGCGACCACCGCGGCGACCGTGAACGCGAGCAGTACGACGCCCGCCGCCTTGGCGACGAGGAAGAGCGCGATGACGATCAGCGGCAGCGCGACGAGCTGGATCCAGCGCGGGACGACGACCTTCTCGACGGTCGGAGCCTCCGGCGGGGGCTCGGCGTCTAGCGGATCGTGGCCTTCCCAATCCTCGGCGTCTGTGGGGTGCTCGCTGCTCATGGCCTCCTTGCGCCAGAGTATGGGACGTGCCAACCGCCCCCACCATCCTCTTCGTCGGTGACATCGTCGGCGGGCTCGGGCGGCGCACGCTGCTCGGACTGCTTCCCACTTTGCGCGAGCGCCATGCCATCGACTTCGTCGTCGTCAACGGCGAGAACATCGCCGGCGGCCTCGGCATCACGCCCAAGCTCGCCGACGACCTTTTCGCCGGCGGCGTCGACGCGATCACGCTCGGCAACCACACCTACCGCCGCCAGGAGATCGGGCCCTACCTCCAGAGCGGCAAGCCGATCATCCGGCCGGCCAACTACCTGGCCTCGCAGCCCGGCCGCGGCTTCTGCATCGTCGAGAAGGACGGGGTGCGCCTCGGCGTCGTCAACCTCAGCGGCAACCTGCACCTGCGCGCGGGGCGCGTCGCGTTTTTGGAGATCGACAACGTGCTCTCAGAGCTCGACGGCAAGGTCGACCACATCCTGGTCGACATGCACGCCGAGCTGACGAGCGAGAAGATCGCGATGGGCTGGTACCTGGACGGCCGCGTCACCGCGGTCGTCGGCACCCACACGCACGTGCCGACCGCCGACCTGCGCGTGCTGCCCGGTGGGACGGCCTACATCACCGACGTCGGCATGACCGGCCCACGCGGCGGCGTACTCGGCGTCAAGAAGGAGCAGTCGATCGAGTCGCTGCGCACGCACATGATGGTGCGCTTTGAGACCAGCGAGGACGACCCCTGGCTGATGGGGGTCGTCATCCGCTGCGCGGAGCGGCCGCTGCGTGCAGCGGCGATCGAGCAAGTGCTCGAGCCGTGGCGACCAGCGCCGCAAGCAGCAGCGCGTTCCTGACGCCAACGGCGACCACCGCCCAGGCGTGCTGATAGACGACGTCGAAGTAGTTGGCGGGAAACCAGAGCTGCGTCGTCAGCGACGCGGCGGCGACCAGCCCCGGCGCCAGGCGGTAGCCGTAGCCGGCGGCCACCGCGGCCAGGGGCAATAGCCAGACGACATATTGCGGCGAGAGCACCTTGCTGAAGACCACGAAGGCGAGCGTGATCGCCAGCGCCCCGAGGACGAGGCCCGCGCGCGCCGGGCGGCGCGCGACGAGGCCCAGGATCAGCGCTCCGCTGATCAGCAACGCCAGCGTGCTGAGCGCTCCGACCACCTCCGCCGCGCCGCCGTCCAAGCCGTTGGACTTGAAGCGGTCGTGGCGCACGGGATCACCGGTGACCGACGACCCACCGGTGAGCTCCAGCACCGACGCTGCGGTCGACTCGATCTGCACCGGGCGGTCGAGGTGGAAGTCCACCATCTTGGATGGGAAGCCGCCGAGCGCCGCGAACGGGATCCCGGTGGCCAGGACGACGAGCACGAAGATGGCGCCCGCGCGCAAGCCGACGCGCCGCTCGCCGCGCCCCAGCAGCCAGCAGAACGCGACCGCCGCCAGCGCCGCCGGCCAGAGCTTGGTCATCGTGCCGAGCGCGAGCAGGATGAACCCCACTTCGATCGTCGCACGCCGCCGCCGCGTCAGGATCAGCGCCAGGCCGGCGAGCGCCAGCGCGGTCGGAAAGAGGTCGAAGTGCGTGCGCACCAGCGCGCCCGCCAGCACCGGCAGGGCAACCATCGACCAGCCGGCGACCGGTCCTGCGGCCGCCCACGCTGCGAGCTGGGTGACCAGCGCACAGCCGAGCATCAGCAGCGACAGGTAGATGTCGTCGGAGCCGGCCAGCCCGAGCGGGATCAGCGCGCCGGGCGGGTACTCGAAGTCGAAGTCGCGGTAGGGCATCAGCCCGTGCGCCATCAGGTCCTTGTAGGACCCGTAGACGTACAGGTCGCCGATCGAGGCGTCGCTGAACGGCCCGTGGCGCGTGGCGACCAGCCACACGACGGCGAGCGCCAGGAGGGAGAGCCCTATGCCGGGTCGGGGACGCGATAGCGCGCGAAGAGCGCGACTGCCAGGAACGGGAAGAACCACACCAAGTAGAGGTAGAACCAGTAGTTGAGCCCCAGCTGCAGCCCGATGACCACGGCGGCCGCCACGGCCGCCAGGCCCACGATGTCACGCCGGCGCGGCAAGAACGCCGCGACGACGCCGAAGAAGACCGCCGTGAGCTGCCACATATGCTCGCCGACGGTCCAGTCGTACAGGCCCCAGATCGAGAACGGCGCGTCGCGGTTGGCCTGAAATGCGATCGTGCGGTCATAGATCGTGTCCAGCGACTCGCCGCGCAGGAGGATCGGCAGCGACACGACCACCGCGGTCGCGACGAACGCGGCGGTAAACCGCGCGATCGTTGCGCCCATCCGCCCTCGTGGGGCGCCGTGGGTCGCCAGCAGCGGGGCGAGACCGAGGGCCCCGAGCTTCGTCAGTCCCGCCAGCGCCGTTACCGCGCCGCGCGCGCCTGGCTTGCCCGCGACGTAGAGCGTCGCGGCCGCGAGCGCCGCAACGAGCCCGTCGTTGCTGTTGCAGTTCAACACGTACAGGCTGAACGGCCACGCCGCCCAGAGATAGGCCAGGACGATCCCGAGGCCGGGACCGCGGATCCGCCTCCCCGCCAGGAACAAGAAGAGCAGCGTCAGGAGGTCGAACGCGATCGCCGCGGCGTGGGCCGCCGGCAGGTCATCCCACTTGCCGCTCCACGGCAGCGCCTGCTCGAACGGAACGTAGGCCTCGTAGGCGACCGGGCCGTAGGTGTCGCCGTGCTCGTTGTCCTTGGGGAAGTTGCCGTAGATCGGCTTGCCGTCGACCAGCCGGTCGGCGCCGATCACGCCTGAGTACCCGACGTCGATCACGTTGGAGGCGTTGACGTTGAGGCCGATGCGGAAGCCCACAAGGAAGACGACCGCCACCGCCAGCCACACGGGCGAGATCCAGAGCGGGAGCTGCCGGGTCGGCGCCGCACCGTCCTCGGGCGTTCGGCGGTAGCCGATCCACAGCATCCGCAGCAAGACATACATCAACAACCCGGTGGCGATCGGGACCGACGCGTCAATGTTGGCGTCGTTGAAGTAGGCGACCGAGACGCCGAAGCCGACGAGCACCAGCAGGTCGAGCTGGAGCATCCCCGGACGGCGCCGCAGCGAGCAGAACGGCGCGACGAACAGCACCGACAGCGGGATCCAGACCCACGGCGAGTTGACCTTGCGCCCGAACGCACCTGTGTAGCCGCGGGCCATCGTCCAGGCGACCTGGGGACCGTTCCACGCCTCGGTGATCTTCCCGCTGGCATCGGCGACCTTGACCTGGGCGATCTCCTTGCGCGCCTTGCCGGTCCCGGGCGTAAACCAGCTGACTTGCCAGTCGTTGGGGCCCTTGAGGAAGACCTCCGGCTTGGCCTTGGGGTACTGGCGCAGCGCCTCTTGCACCTTCGGGCTGCGCGTTGCGATCGCCAGCGCCTGGGCGCCGGCGAGGCGATGGCGAGCAGGTGTGCCGCCGAGCGACTGGACCCGGCTGAGCTCGGTGGGGTTGGCCGGCGCGGTGGGCAGCAGGCCCGTGGTCGCCGCGGCGGCCGCGGTTGGTGCGGTCGCGATGCCCAGCAGCAGCCCGGTCAGCGCGAGGGCGGCCAGCAGCGCGCCCAGTGCCCTCACTCGCTGAACGTCCAGAGCTTGTTGCCGATGAAGTTGCACGGCGTGGCGGCCGCGACGGCGATCGCCTGGGCGATGACCTCCTTGAGGCCCACCGAGCTGACCAACAGCTCCAGGACCGCGAGGTTGACGACAAACGCCGCGACGCTGATGACCAAGAACCGGAAGGCCTGCTGGCCGGCGTGCCCGTCACGAGCGTCGAAGGTCCAGTGGCGGTTCCACCAGAAGTTGTTGGTGACCGCCACCAGGAACGCCAGGAAGGCCGCGACGCGGTAGTCGACGTCGAGCCCGTGCACGCAGAGCGTGAACGTCACGAGGTTGACGACGTAGCCGCTGGC
This sequence comes from uncultured Conexibacteraceae bacterium, assembly GCA_963829185.1. Classification (GTDB taxonomy): domain Bacteria; phylum Actinomycetota; class Thermoleophilia; order Solirubrobacterales; family Solirubrobacteraceae; genus Baekduia. Next base: position 20,860 of record CAWHID010000003.1, on the reverse strand, counting down.
GCCCACGGCAGTGAAGCGCGCCAGTTGCCACCAATTGCGCGATTGGCGAACACCGCGGCGCAAGCGGTCGCGGCGGCGCAGCCGGTAGATGGCGTCGGGCACGGAGCCGGAGGCTACCCGGCCCACCCGAGGACAAGCACCACCAAGCGCGCGATCAGGCGGCGCCGAAGTGCGCGCGGACCATCGGGGCGACGTCGGTGATCGACCAGGCGCCCGCCCCGGGCCCCGCCCCCGGCCCCGTCGGCGCGTCCACACCGCAAAACGCCAGCGCACCCAGCGAATCGGAGTGATGGAGCGAGCCGTGGCTGCCGCCGCCAACGTGGTCGGCGCCGCCCCAGTCCGGGAACTCCCAGCCGGGCGCGGCGCTGAGCAGGACATCGCCTGAGGTCGCGCAGGTCAGCGCGGCCCAGACGCGGCGCAGCGCATCGGGGTAGTCAGGGCTGTCGAACCGACCGTCGGAGACCGTCGCGGCCAGCGCGCCGAGGTCGCCCTGCACCGACCAGGCGTTGCCGCGCGCGTCGCGTAGTTCGCCGGACCCGGCCCCACCCACCCTGAAGCGCAGCTCGCCGCGGCCGACGCCGCGGATGACACCGTCGGCGCCCTCGCGCCAGGCGACGATGTCGATGCCGGGGATGGCCGACGCGGTCTCAACGACGCGTGGGATCACTGCCGCGCGCCCGTGCTCGACCAACGCGTACACCATGGCCGCGCGCTGGTTGGGGCACAGGGCCAGCTCGGCGTCCTGCACTGCGCTGCCGCCCGGGCCGGCGACCCCCCACTCGCCGAACGCGCCGCGCAGATCGATGCGCCGCTCGACCGGCGCGTGGGAGTGGTCGGCGCAGATGATCACCGCATGGGTATCCAGGAACCGGTCCAGCCCACCGGCGGCCTCAGCGACGCGCATGATCTGCGTGTCGGCCGCGGCGATCGACGTCGGCTGCGCGTGCGGACCGTTCTTGTGGGAGTAGGTGTCGTTGTCGGGCAGCGACAGCAAGAGGAAGTCGTAGAGGTCGCGCGCGGCAAGCCAGGCGCCGACGCAGCCCGAGTGCTGGTCGCGGATCCCCGGCAAGCCCATCTGGCTGCGGCAGCCCGTCTCGCGGCTGGCGAAGATGTCGGCATAGAAGAGCTCGCGCGGCCCCATCACCGGTTTGCGAAAGAGCGTGCCGGCGAGCCGCGTGAGCGCGGTCTCGCGGGAGATCGGGTGCTCGTGGCGCCCGCGATAGACGAGGTAGGTCGTGCCCGCGGTCCGCACGCCGGCGTCATCGAGCGACTCGTAGATCGTCTCGATGTCGTCGGCCATATGGGAGCCGTTGAGGTTGTACACCGTGTCGGTCAGCTGCTTGGCGATGCCGAGCTTGCGCGCCGCCCGAAAGGATGAGCCGTACTCGACGTAGCGCCGCTCGGCGCGCGACCACCAGTTCATCGCCGCGATGTGGTGGCGGTCCTGCAGTACGCCGGTCGCGATCGAGGTCGCGCAGACCGGCGTGACCGACGGAAAGGCCGCACAGAGCTCCGGCACGAACGAGCCGCGCTCCAGCACCGCGGCGATCGCCGGCGCCTCCCCACGCTCCACGGCGCGCTCCAGCATGGAGGGCTTGCACCCGTCGATGACGGCCAGAAGCAGGCGCTTCATGCGATCAGCGCAGGATGCGCAGCCCGGCGTACTTCTGATCGCCGCGGCGGCGGCCGGTGATCAACAGCGCCACCAGGAAGCCGATCGCGACGAGTGCCAGCGGCGGGAAGAGGATGCTCGCGCCGGCGACGACGAGGCCCGTCGCCTCACCGTAAAACGGCAGCGCCGCCGCGGCCTGGCTGTCGCCGGCGCTGGCGAAGCGCGCGCGGACGCGGCCGAAGATCGCCCGGGAGACCGTGCTCGCGAGGTAGGCGACGAGCGCGCCGATGATCAGGCCGTACCACCACGTGGCGTGGCGATCGTCGATCGAGGCGGCGCACAGCAGCGCGCCGAGGCCGATCCCGATGCCGCTCAGCGCCGCCTCGCCGGCAGGCCGTTCCAGCACCTGTCGCAGGAACATCGAGGCGATCAGCGCAATGACCAAGGCCAGCAGCCAGATCGGCGACTCCAGGAACGCGAACTGCGTCCCGTCGAAGTCGAGGCCGACGTCGCCGGAGGCCAGGCCGCCGGCCAGCAGGGCGGGAAGGAACGGGCGAAGCCCTGCCGCGGAGGCGAGACCAAGCCCTTGGAGGATGTCGAGAGCGAGCTTCATCGGTACCGTGCTCCGGGACCATGACAGACCGCAGGTCCGAAGGTCCCGACGGCGAAGGGAAGCCGAGCATGCCTCGCTCCCGCCGCCCCCAACGCGCCGCCGCGCACGAGCTCGAGCGGTACGCCGGCCTGTTCGCTTCACGTACGCGCGGGATGAAGTCCTCGGCGATGCGCGACCTGATGGCCATCACCGAGCGCCCCGAGGTCATCTCGCTGGCGGGCGGCCTGCCCGACACGTCGACCTTTCCGGCCGAGAACTTCGCGGCGATCATGTCGCGCGTGGCGGCCACCTCGACGGCGGCCGCACTGCAGTACGGGCCGACCGAGGGCCTGGCGATCACCAAGGACGCGATCCGCCACGTCATGGCCGCCGAGGGCGCCGAGGTCGACCCCGAGGACATCCTCGTCACGACCGGCGGCCAGCAGGTCATCGACCTGGTCTGCAAGACGCTGATCGACCCGGGCGACGTGATCGTCGCCGAGGCGCCGACCTATCCGGGCGCGATCCCGTCCTTCTGCTCCTACCAGGCCGACGTCGTCCAGATCGAGATGGATCGCGACGGCATGCCGATCGACGTGCTCGAAGAGACGCTCGACCGCCTGGAGGCCGAGGGCCGGCGCCCGAAGTTCATCTACACCATCCCGAACTTTCAGAACCCGGGCGGCGTGACGATGTCGCTGCCGCGGCGCAAGCGGCTGGTCGAAGTCGCCGCCGAACGCGAGTTGTTGGTGTTGGAGGACAACCCCTATGGGTTGCTCCGCTACGAGGGTGACCCGCTGCCCACGCTGCTGCAGCTCAGCGGCGGCGACTTCATCATCTACTTGGGCACGTTCTCCAAGATCCTGTCGGCAGGCCTGCGGCTGGGCTGGGCCGTCGCGCCCGCGCCCGTCCTGCAGAAGATGAACATGGGCAAGCAGGGCGCCGACCTGTGCACCTCGTCGCTCACGCAGCACTTCGTCAGCCAGTACTTCCGCGAGGGCCAGTGGGAGCCCTACCTGGAGTCCTTGAAGCGCCTCTATCGCGGCCGGCGCGACACGCTGCTCGGCGCGCTGACCGAGCACTTCCCAGCCGAGGCGACCTGGACGCAGCCCGAAGGCGGCCTCTTCGTGTGGGCGACGCTGCCCGACGAGATCGACACCACCGACCTGCTTGCCCGGGCGCTGCAGCGCAACGTGGCGTTCGTGCCAGGGCGCGGCGCCTACCTGGACGGTCGCGGCGGATCGTCGATGCGGCTGAACTTCTCTGGCGTCGGGGACGCCGACATCCGCGAGGGCGTCCGGCGGATCGGCGAAGTCGTCACTGAGCAGCTGGAGCTGTTCGGCGCGCTGACGGGGACGCGACCCGCGCCGGCGGCTGGGGCGGGCGGGGACGAAGTCCTTCCGGCGGAGCCTGATCCGGAGCTGGCCGACGTGCTGCAGCTGCCGCGACCGCAGGATCAGCCGGGCGCACGCCGCTCGGACGCGGACCGTCGCCGATGAGCCGTGTCGCGGTCCTCAAGGGCGGTCGCTCGCTGGAGCGCGAGGTCTCGCTGCGCTCGGGCGCGCGGGTGGAGGACGCGCTCAAGCGCCTCGGCCACGAGTCCCACGGCATCGACGTCGACCACGACCTCGTCCGGCGCCTGCGGGAACTGGCCCCCGACGTCTGCTTCCTCGCGCTGCACGGCCGCGACGGCGAGGACGGCACCGTCCAGGAGCTGCTGGAGATCCTCGGCCTGCCTTACACCGGCTCGGGCGTCTCGGCGTGCATCCGCTGCTCCGACAAGGTCCTGGCCAAGCATCACATGGTCGACGCGGGCCTGCCGACGCCGGACTTCGTCGCGTTCACCGAGACGGCGTTCAAGCAACTCGGCGCGGCGGAGGCGCTCGGCGAGATCGCTACGCGGATCGGCTTCCCGATGGTCGTCAAGCCCGCCGACCAGGGCAGCGCGCTGGGCCTGCGGATCGCGCGCGACACTGCCGCGGTGCCGGGCGCACTGGTGGCCGCGTTCTCCTACTCCTCCAAGGTCCTGCTGGAGCGCCACATCGCCGGGCGCGATCTCGCGGTATCGGTGCTCGACGGCGTCGCGCTGCCGATCGTGGAGGCTGTGCCCGAAGGCGGGGTCTACGACTTCGACGCCCGCTATGAGATCGGGCGCTCGACGTTCGTCTGCCCCGCCGACTTGCCCGCCGACGTGACGGCCGCCGCGCAGGAGCTGGCGGTCGCCGTGCACGAGCTGCTGGGCTGCCGCGACGTCTCGCGCGTCGACCTGCTCTGCGACGCCGAAGGCGGCCTGCAGGTGCTGGAGGTCAACCCAATCCCGGGCATGACCGAGACGAGCCTGCTCCCCCAGGCCGCCGACGCCGCGGGCATCGCGTTCGACGACCTCATCGCGCAGCTGGTCGCCCGGGCGCTGGCCCGCAGCGTCCGCACACAGACCTAGCTGTCGCCAGCGAAGTCCTCGGGACTTACCTGGTCCAGGAAGTCCTTGAAGCGGTCGACGACCTCTTCGGTGTCCTCGACCTCGTGCTCGAACTCGATCGCGGACTCCGCGATGACCTCTTCGGCGGCGAAGATCGGCGCACCGGAGCGCACGGCGATCGCCAGCGCGTCGGACGGGCGGGAGTCGATCTCAACATCGCGGCCGGCGACCTGGAGCGTGATCGAGGCGAAGAAGGTGTTGTCACGCAACTCGGTCACCGAGACCTGCGTGCACTTGACCTCAAGCTCACCCAACATGTCGCAGAGCAGGTCATGCGTCATCGGTCGGGGCGTCGTCGCGCCCTGCAGCTTCATCAGGATCGCCGCCGCCTCCGGATGCCCGATCCAGATCGGCAGGAACTTATTGCTGTCGACCGTCTTCAACAGGACGATCGGCTGCTTGCCGACCATGTCAAAGCTGACGCCATAGATGACCATTTCCTGCACGAGAAGAGCTCCCCGGTGGTGTCTCGCCAGTATAGGCGCGGACCGGGGCCGCCCCCTGGGCCCCAAGAACGACGAAGGCCCCGGATCGGGGCCCTTTCACCAACTTCTGATGGGCGATCCAGGATTCGAACCTGGGACCTCTTCCTTATCAGAGAAGCGCTCTAACCGACTGAGCTAATCGCCCGCTGCGGTGCGAAAGTGTAGCGCGGGCTCAGGCCCCGGCGCGGACTCGCGCCGCGAGCGCGAGCGCGTCGTCGAGCGAGTCCAGCGCGAGCTCGATCTTGTATCCGGTGCCACGGGGCCGGACCTTGACCTCGGTGCCCAACGCGGCGCCGATCGCATCGGCGATCTCCGACGCAGCGGCGGCCTGGTCGGGGTGAACGGCGAGCTTGCCGTGGGTAGGACCACGGCCTGCCGCGGCCGCGTTGGCCTCACGGGCGCGCTCCTCGGTGACGCGCACCGACCAGCCGCCCTCGGCGGCGGTGAACGCGAGGCGCTTGCGGTCCTCGTGGCCTTCGGCCAGGAGCAACGCACGGCCATGGCCCTCGGTCAGCGCGCCGTCCTCGATCAGCCCCAGCGCCTCGTCGGGCAGGTCGAGGATGCGCAAAAGGTTGGAGATCGCGACGCGGCTGCGGCCGACGCGTTTGCCAACGGCCTCGCGCGTGAGCCCGAGCTCCTCGACCAGCCCGGCGACGGCGCGGGCCTCCTCGACGGGGTTGAGGTCCTCGCGCGCCATGTTCTCGACCAGCGCGACTTCGAGCGTCGTCGCGTCGTCGCGGTCCTGGACGAGCGCCGGGACGTGATCGAGGCCAGCGAGCTTGGCGGCGCGCCAGCGCCGCTCGCCGGCGACCAGCTCGAATATTCCGCCCGCGCGCGGGCGCACGAGGACGGGCTGGATGACGCCGCGCTCCGACACCGAGTCGGCCAGGGCCTGTAGCGACTCCTGGTCGAACTGCCGCCGAGGCTGGTCCTTCTTGGGCTTGATGAGGTCGACGGCCAGGTCGCGCAGCTCGGCAGCGCCGTCGGCGCCAGGTTCGGCGGGCGCCGAGACCGAGAGGATCGCGGCCAAGCCCCGGCCCATACCGCGCTCAGCCACGGGCCGCGACCTCCTTGGCCAGCTCGAAGTAGGCGTCAGACCCCACGCAGTGCGGATCGTGGTGGATGACTGGGCGCCCGTAGCTCGGCGCCTCGCCGATGCGGACGTTGCGCGGGATGACCGTGTCGAAGACCAGGTCCGGGAAGTGCTCGCGGACCTCGCGCTCGACGTCGCGGGCCAGGCGCGTGCGCCCGTCGTGCATCGTCAGCAGCATGCCGGCGACGGTCAGGCGCGGGTTGAGCTCGCGCTGGATGAGCGCGAGCGTGTCGAGCAGGCCGGCGAGCCCTTCGAGCGCGAAGTACTCGGTCTGGACAGGGACGATCACGCGGTCGGCGGCGACCAGCGCGTTGACCGTCAGCGGGCCGAGCGACGGCGGGCAGTCCAGCAGGATGAACGCGAAGCGCTCGCGCAGCGGCTCCAGCGCCTCGCGCAGGCGCTGCTCGGAGCCGGCCTGGCGGGGCAGCTCGACGTTGGCGCCCGCGAGGTCCGGCGAGGACGGCAGGACGAAGAGGCGGTCGATCGCGGTCGGCTGCAGCGCGTCGGCTGCAGCAGCCTCGCCGGCCAGGACGTCATAGATGTTGGGCAGCGAGTCCTTGGGAACGCCAAGCCCCACGGTGGCGTTGGCCTGCGGGTCGATGTCGACCAGGAGCGTGTCGTAGCCGGCCTCGGCGATGCACGCCGCGACGTTGACGGCGGTCGTCGTCTTGCCGACGCCGCCCTTCTGGTTCGCGATCGCGTAGACGGTGCCCATTCGCGGCCCACGGTAGCGGCGCAAGCGGTCGGACGACGGCCTGGATTCGCCGCCGAACGAAGACTCTCAGGCTGCAGCAGAGCCTTGAAGTGGCCGTTTGCGGGCCATTCCTTCGCGGCGAGGGAATTCGGAGGGTGTGTCCCGAACCTTCAAGTAGACGTAGAGGTGCCGGGCCTCGGCTCCATGGATCGACGTCTCGACCGGAATCGGATCGCCCTCGGCCGGCTCAAGCCCGACGATCTCCGCGGCGACCACTCCATCAGCCTCGGCGGACGGATCCCGGCGTCCCTTCCACGCGACGAGCGAGCCTCCGTCCACGAGCAGCGGAGCTGCATACTCGACGACGACGTTGAGCGGAGCCAGGGCCCGAGCCGTCACGACGTCCTGGGTCCCAAGGCCCTCCCACCAGGCCTCGGCGCGGGCATTGACGACCGTCACGTTCGTGAGCCCGGCGGCATCAGCGGTCCGTTCGAGGAACCGGCACTTCTTGCCAACGCTCTCCACCAGGGTGACCCGGCTCTCCGGCAGCGCTGCCGCCAGCACGAGCCCAGGGAAACCGCCACCACTTCCAAGATCGGCGATCGTCGCCGACTCTCGAAGCGCGGGAACCGCCAGCCCCGCCAGCGAATCCGCGACGTGCAACTCGACCCCGCGCTCGGGATCGCGCACGGTCGTGATCGAGGTTGGCTCAGCTTCGACCAGCTCGAGGATGGTGCGCAACTGCGCGGTGACGCCGAACGGGAGCTCCCAGAGCTCCACGAGCTCGGCCAAGCGATCATCAAGGGCAAACACGAACTCGCAGCCTAGAGCCCCGACGCGACGGTCCGCACCGTTCCACGTGAAACGGTGCGGCGAGGGGGTTTGGCTGGAACGGGAGGAGCGGGCTTTGTGCGTTCACCGCGGCGCGGTGGCCCGTCGGACGCTGTCCCTCGCTGCCGCGCGAAGAGGCTCTCTTGTTCTCCTGGTGGGGGCGCAGCTGGAGGGTGTCGTCCGCGGGCGAGCACTTCATGTCGCGCTGGCGAGGGCGTTCAGCTCGCGTTGTGGTCGGGGTGCGCGGCGTGGTCCGCGGCACCGAGGGGAGTGAGTAGTTGCTGGCGGCTCGGGGCGCGAGCGCGTCGTCCGCGGGCGCCGGGGCGCGGGTGCTGCGAGGCGGGCTCGTCGTCCGGGTCGAACTGTGTCCCGCATGGGGACCGACCCGGATCGATGCTTGGCACGTGAGCGCGCGGGTCGAGTTGACGTGGCCTGTCCCGGTCAACTCGACCACGACCGGGCGTTCGGGCCTGAAGCGTCGATAGGGGGCGTTTCGTGGTGACATATTCACCATCAAACGACCCGGACCTCGCCGTCGACGCCCGAACGGCCCACCCGTCCCGCAACCCCTCGCGCGGCAGGACGGCCACGCCACGAGCCACCACGGCTTCCTCCCATCGGTGCCCCAGACCCCGCCGCGCACCCCGACCAGGATGCGCGCTGAACGCCATCACCGTCCGCGATGTGAAGTGCTCGCCCGCGGACGACCGACAGACAAGCGCGCCCTCCGGCGCACCCAACGTTCCACGTGAAACGCAAAACGCCCGCCGGGACCGACGAGCGTTTCATGTGAAACGGTCCTACTAGCGCGACTCGGGCCCCTAAGCCAGCATCGGCGTAACCACCAAATGCCGCTCGGGCTCATCGCCCTCACTATGCGTCGCCACACCGCCCCGCTCCCGCAGGTACTCGTGCACATGCTTGCGCTCACTGGCTGTCATCGCATCCAGCGCCACCGGGCGGCCGAACTTCTCGCAGTCAATCGCCGCCTGGTCGGCCTGCTTCTCCAGTGCCTCCCGGCGACGGGCGCGGTAGCCCTCAGCGTCCACCACGATCCGGCGCCGCTCGATCTCGGGGTTCGCCAGCAGGATGCGCTGCGCGAGGTGCTGGACAGCATCGATCGTCTGGCCGTGCCGGCCGATGAAGATCCCCAGATCCTCGCCGTGCAGGGTGCCAACAAGCGCCTCGTCGTTGCCGTCGACCTCCACGGTCGCCTCAAGCCCGAGGCCCTTGGCGATGTGCTCCAGGAGATCGCGGAAGATCTCCTCCTGGCTCCGCTCGGCCATCGTCTACCGCCTCCGTCCTGAGCGCTTCTTCTTGCGCGAGCGCGGGGGTGGCGGCGGCGCCTTCGTCACGCGCGCCTCCTCCTTGGTCGCGGCGGCTCCGTTGCCACTGCTGTTGGCAGCCGCACCAGCGAGACGGGCGAACAACCCGCCCCCACCGCCGCCGGCGGCAGCGGTCGCCGTGGCCGCGCCCCCTCCACCTTCGCTTGGCAGCGGCGGCGCCTCCGGCGCGTTGCGGCCGATCACGCGGCGCAGGAACTGCTGCTGGCCGATCGTCCACACGTTCGTCGTGATCCAGTACATGATCAGGCCGGCCGGGAAGCCGAAGACGAACGGGACGAACAGGAACGGCAGGACCAGCATGATGATCTTCTGGTTCTTGTCGGCGGTCGCCGTCATCATCAGCAAGCTGGAGATCAGCTGCGAGCCGACGTACATCACCAGCAGCACGGCCAGGACCGTGCCCGTCGCCTTGTCGGTGATGTCCGGAATAAACCAGAACTGCGATGCGCTGTTGGACCCGCACGGCACCGGATTACTGGTGCCCGCCGGGTTGATGTCCGGACAGATGTCCAGACGCAGGTCGTGGCGCAGCATGTAGAAGAGCGACAGGAAGACCGGCAGCTGGGCGACGAGCGGCAGGCAGGAGGCAAAGGGATTGACCTTGTGCTCCTGGTAGAACTTCATCGTCTCCTGCTGAAGGCGCTGCTTGTCGTCTTTGTACTTGGTCTGCAGCTCCTTGAGATGCGGCGCGATGCGCTGCAACGACTGCATTGAGCGGAACTGCTTGACGGCCAGCGGCAGCAACGCGGCCCGGACGGCGAACGTCAGCAGGATGATCGACAGTCCCCAGCTGGCACCGACCGTGTCATGGAAGAACTTGAGGATCGACTCGAAGACTTCGATCAGCGGCTGCAGGATGTTCGCGGTAATGGGGACCATAGGCTCAGGCGTGCGGGGATTCGGACCCGCCCACCCCAGGAGGGGAGGAGGGCGGCAGAGGGAACAGACGCTGCTCCTCGACCGGGTCGTAGCCGCCGTGACTCCAAGGGTTGCAGCGCAGCAGCCGCCAGCCGGCCAGGACCAGGCCCCGGAGTATGCCGAAGCGGCCGATCGCCTGCGCGGCGTAGGCCGAGCAGGTCGGCTCGTACTTGCAGCGCCGCGGGAAGAGCGGCGAGATCACACGCTGATAGGCGACGATCGGCGCCACCGCGATACGCCGCGGCAGGGACGGCCTGGCGCTCACGGCGCCGGAGCGGCGGGGGGCTTCTCGCCCACCGATCGGCCGATGAGCTCGCCGAGCGCGGCGCGGATCCCATCGAGGCCTTCGCGCTCAGCCAGCTCGCGCGCTTCGGGGCGCGCGACGACGACGGCGTCGCTGTCGGGCGCAAGGCGCTGGCCCTCAATCGCGAACGCCTCGCGCAGCAGCCGCTTGACGCGGTTGCGGTCGACGGCGCCGCCGACCTTGCGCGACACCGAGAGGCCGAGCCGGGGGCCGGAGGAGAGCTCCTGGGGCGCGGCCGAGGCTGCGCCGCGCGGGAACACATAGAGGACCAGGTGCCGGTTTCCGATGGCCCGGCCCTGGCGGTAGACGCGCTCGAACTCGGCGCTGCGGGACAGCCGACCCTTCTTGGGTCGCTTGAGGCTGCCGCCGGCGCGCGAGGGCGCGTCCACGGTCAGACGGTCAGTCGCTTGCGGCCCTTGTCGCGACGGCGCTTGAGCACGACGCGACCGGCCTTGGTGGCCATACGGTTGCGAAAGCCGTGCGCGCGGGCGCGCTTGCGTCGCTTGGGCTGATAGGTGCGCTTCATGAGGATTCGTGCTCCGTCGGGGAGGTCGTGCGACCGGCGGGCCAGTGTATCGGACCCCCGCGTCGCAGCCCGTCCACACCGTCCTCCCCACTTGCTAACACCGATCCACAGGGTCGCCCACCGGGATTTTGACGGCATTTGCGGCGTCTCACACGCGGGTCTGCTGAGGGCGCTCGACGGCCCGAAGTCACCTGCTACGTTTCAGCCCCGCCGGCGCGGTGGCCTCCTCCTAGACGCCCCGCCGACGGCTCCTCGCCCAGCCTCGCAGTCTGCTTCTCAAGGAGCTGCTCCTCCCTGCCGTGACGCCGGACCTCGCCCCCATCTGGACCCGCCTGCAGGCGGAGGTGCGACACCGGGTGCCGGAGTCCGCGTACGACATCTGGCTCGCGCCGCTGCGCTGGGGCGGCATCGACGGCGACCGGATCGTCCTGCTCGCCCCCTCTGAGGTACGAGCGTGGGTGCAACAGCGCTACGCGGGGATCCTCGACGACGCGGCACGGACCGTCCTCGGCGACGGCAGCGTCGCACGGGTAGAGCTCCGCGACGACGACGGGACGACGGCACCGGCGGCCGACGGCCTGCCCACGGCGCCGGCCGTCCCCGACGACCCGCGCGCGGCGCTCTTCGCCGAGGGCGAGGGCTCACGCCTGAACCCGAAGTTCACCTTCGAGCAGTTCGTCATCGGCGACGCCAACCGCTTCGCCCACGCTGCGGCGCTCGCGGTCGCCGAGCTGCCCGGCCAGGCCTACAACCCCCTTTTCATCGTCGGTCCGCCCGGCGTCGGCAAGACCCACTTGCTGCACAGCATCGGCAACTACGTGCGCGCCTACGGTGGCGGTCTAACCGTCCGCTACACGACGGTCGAGCGCTTCACCAACGAGTTCCTCGAGGCGCTTAAGGCCCGCGACGTCGACGCCTTCAAGCACCGCTACCGGCGCAACGACGTCCTGCTGATCGACGACGTGCAGTTCCTCGAGCGCAAGGTCAAGACCGAGGAAGAGTTCTTCCACACCTTCAACGCGCTCCACGAGACGGGCAGCCAGCTGGTGCTGACCTCCGACCGTCCGCCGCGCGACATGGCCAAGCTTGAGGACCGCCTGCGCCAGCGCTTCGAGTCCGGGCTGCTGGTCGACATCCGCTCGCCCGATACCGCCACGCGGCTGACGGTGCTGCGCAAGCGCGCCCATCACGACGGGATCGACGTCGGCGCCGACGGCGTCCTGGAGCTAATCGCCGAGCGCGTCACCGACAACCTGCGCAGCCTTGAAGCCGCGTTGATCCGCGTCGTGGCCTACGCGTCGCTGACCGACGCCCCGATCGATCGATCGCTGGCCGACGAGGTCCTCACCCAGCTCTACGGCCACACGGCGGCCGGTCGCACCGCCGCCGGCCCGCCCAGCGTCCAGCGCATCCAGGACATCGTCGCCGAGGTCTTCGGCCTCACCCGCGACGAGCTCCTCTCCCCCACCCGCACGGCCCGCGTCGCCTGGCCACGTCAGGTCGCCATGTACCTCGCCCGCGAGCACACGCACGAGACGCTGCCGGCGATCGGCGCACACTTCGGCGGGCGCGATCACTCCACCGTCCTGCACGCCTGCAAGCGTGCGGCAAGCCGCATCGGAACCGATCCCGAGGCCTACGACGCGGTCGCCACGATCACCGCGCGTCTGACCGACGCTACGGATGAGACGACGGTTTGACCGGCGCTGTTGACAGACTCGGTGGGCTCTTGTGCGCGAATACCCCGCATCGTCCGGTCATCTCGGCGGCTGTCCACACGTCAACAGCCCCTATGACTCCTGAATATCTCTTGAGGTCTTCATCGTGAAGCTTTCGACCGCGAGCGCGGATCTGCTCGCTCAGCTGCAGTCCGTCTCCCGTGTTGCGTCTACGCGCAGCGCGGTACAGGCGCTTTCGGGCGTCCAACTCGCCGCCACCAGCGCCGGCGTGGAGCTCCGCGCCACCGACATGGAGATCGCGCTGCGCGTGCCGCTGACGGCCGAAGTGGCGCGTGAGGGCACCGTCGTCCTCCCCGCGCGGCTGTTGCTGGACGTGGCGCGCTCGCTGCCCAAGGGTGCCGAGCGCGTCGAGCTCGAGCTGCGTCCTGAGCAGCAGGACGTCGAGGTCATCGCCGGCTCGGCGAAGTTCCACCTGCGCACGCTGCGGGCCGAGGACTTCCCACCGCTGCCGGGAGTTGGCGGCACCGACGCTGACGACACGGTCGTCGAAGTTCCCGCCCAGGCCTTTGTGGACACCATCGAGATGGTCTCCAAGTCGGCGTCGCGGGACGAGACGCGCCCGATCCTCACCGGCATTCTGGTGTCGGCGTCGGGCTCGGAGCTGCGGATGGTCGCCACCGACTCCTACCGCCTCAGCGTCAAGGAGACCGCGCTCGGCGTCTCGCTGGACCCGGGCTTTGAGGCCAACGTGCCGGCGCGGGCGCTGGACGAGCTGCGCTCGGTCGTGGGCACCACTGGCGCCGACCTGATCCGGATCGGCGTGCGCTCCAACCAGGTGGTCTTCGAGGTCGGCGGCGCCGTTCTGTCCTCGCGGCTCATCGATGGCCAGTTCCCGAACTACCGCCAGCTGATCCCCGACGGCTATGAGCACCAGCTGCGGATCAGCGGCGAGGAGCTCGGCGACGTCGTTAAGCGCATCAGCCTGATGGCGCAGAAGAACGCCCCGCTGCGGATGAGCTTCACCGAGGGTGAGCTGACCGTCTCGGCCCAGACGCCGGACGTCGGCGAGGCCTCTGAGCCTGTGCCGGTGCCGTTCGCCGGTGAGCCGTTTGAGATCGGGTTCAACCCGGAGTTCCTGCGCGACGGCCTGGACAGCGTCGGCTCTGACGACCTGATCCTCAAGCTCATCAGCCCCCTGCGGCCCGGCCTGATCGAGGGCGCTGACGAGAGCGGCTTCCTCTATCTGATCATGCCGATCCGCCTGAACGTCTGAGGACGACGTCCGCGCCATGCGCGTCGAGCGCCTGCGGCTGCGCGACTTCCGGACCTATGCGACGGCCGATGTCGCGGTGGGTCCAGGGCTGACGGTTGTGCATGGGCCCAACGGCGCGGGCAAGACGAACCTGCTCGAAGCGCTGTACTTCGGCTGCACCGCGCGTTCGTGCCGGACGGCCAACGAGCGCGACATGGTGCGTTTTGACGCTCCAGCCGCACGTGTCGAAGTTGACACGTCAGACCGGGATGGTGCGCACACGCTCAGCGTCGGCTTCCAGCCCGGCGAGCCGAAGCGGATCAAGGTCGACGGCGCGCCGGTGGAACGGCTGACCGATAGCCCCGCACGGCCGCTGGTCAGCGTCTTTCTCCCCGACCGGCTGGAGCTGGTCAAGGGCGCGCCGTCGTTGCGCCGGGCCCATCTCGACCAGCTCGTCGCCGCCCTGTGGCCCGCGCGCGCCGGCAACCGGGCGCAGTACTCGCGGGCGATGGCGCAGCGCAACGCGCTGCTGGCCCGCGTGCGTGCGGGGCGAGTCGGCGAGTCGGCGCTCGATGCTTGGGACGCGGAGCTGTCGCGCTGGGGTATCGCGCTGCGCGATGCCCGGGCCGCCGCCGTGGCGCGTGTGGCCGAGGGCTTCCCGCAGCTGGCCGGCGAGTTGGGTCTGGCCGGCGCCGCGGAGGTGCGCTACCGGCCGCGGACCAAGGCCGGCGAGCCGGCCGAGCTGGCGGCCGAGCTGCTGGAGCGACGCGCCTCCGACGTCGAGCGCGGCTTCACCCAGCATGGACCGCACCGTGACGAGCTGCTGCTGCTGCGCGACGGGCGCGAGCTGAAGTCCTTTGGATCCCAGGGTGAGCAGCGGCTGGCGCTCTTGGCGCTGCTGTTGGCTGAGCGCGCCGTGCTGACCGAGGAGCGCGGGGCTCCCCCGCTGATGCTGCTCGACGACGTCATGAGCGAGCTCGATGCCGATCGTCGCGGGATGCTGATCGCGCGGTTAGACGATGGTGGGCAGGCCGTGGTGACAACGACCGACCTCGGCCATGTGCCGGGCGCCCAGGCGCCGGCGGTCGTGCGCCTGAAGGTCGGGCCGGGGACGGTCTTGCAGGATGCCGCGTCGAGCGAGGCTGCATAGTGCGCCGTCGCGCGCCACGGCCGCTGTCGTCGGCGATCGCCGGTCTCGCCGACCAGCTTGCGCCCAAGACGGTGCTCGGCGAGGTGCAGCGGGTGTGGCCGGCGGTGGTCGGTGCGGTGGTCGCCAAAGAGGCCACGCCGACCACGGAGCGTGGTGGAACACTGACGATCGCGTGTCGGTCTTCGGTGTGGGCGCAAGAGCTCGATCTGATGGCGCCGGAGCTTGTCGAGCGGCTCAATGCGCAGCTCGACGAAGGGC
The DNA here is from genome assembly GCA_963829185.1 of uncultured Conexibacteraceae bacterium. Lineage (GTDB taxonomy): Bacteria > Actinomycetota > Thermoleophilia > Solirubrobacterales > Solirubrobacteraceae > Baekduia. The sequence continues at coordinate 5,641 of CAWHID010000003.1, read as the reverse complement.
GCATCACGGCCCTGCGATGCGTGGCATCGCCACCGCGCGCGTGGGCCGCGCGCGAACCGTGACACTTTTGTGCGTATTTGCAGGTATTTCGCGACGCTCTGAACGGGCGTTCTATGGGGTTGCTGTGCTATCCTGTGGACAACTTCTTTTCACGCCCCGGTCGGGCTCGACCGAGCCCGGGATCGGGGCGTTCTGCGTCAGGAACGCAGCACTCTTATGGCGAACGAGAACGGCAAGCAGAAGAATGCGCGCCAGGGCTCTGCCGCCTACGGCGCCCAGGACATCACCGTCCTTGAGGGCCTCGAGGCGGTCCGCAAGCGTCCGGGCATGTACATCGGGTCGACGGGTGTCCGCGGCCTCCATCATCTGGTCTACGAAGCGGTCGACAACTCGGTCGACGAGGCCCTCGCCGGCTTCGGTGGGCGGGTCGACGTCACGATTCACCCTGACAACAGCGTCACCGTGCGCGACGAAGGTCGCGGCATCCCGGTCGGCATCGTCGAGAAGGAAGGGCGCCCGGCCGTCGAGGTCGTGCTGACCGTCCTGCACGCCGGCGGCAAGTTCGGCGACGGCGGGGGCTACAAGGTCTCCGGCGGCCTGCACGGGGTCGGTATCTCGGTGGTCAACGCGCTGTCGGAGACCTTGCGGGTCGAGGTCGCCGTCGAGGGCCATATCCACCACCAGGAGTTCGATCGCGGCATTCCGCGCTACGACCTGGTCAAGGGCGACAAGATGGCCAAGGGCCAGAGCACCGGCACCTCGGTCACTTGGCTCCCGGACGCCGACATCTTCGAGACGATCGAGCACGACTTCGGGGTCCTCGAGCAGCGCCTGCGCGAGACCGCCTACCTGACGCGCGGCCTGCGCATCACGCTGACCGACGAGCGCGCGGGCGGCCAGCGGGCCGAGTTCCACTTCGAGGGCGGCATCGAGGACTTTGTCTCCTACCTCAACGAGAACAAGGAGCCGCTCGGCAAGAAGGTCATCTTCTTCGAGGGTGAGTCCGATGAGGGCTACGTCGAGATCGCCATGCAGTGGAACGGCTCCTACCAGGAGTCGGTCTTCTCGTTTGCCAACAACATCAACACGCACGAGGGCGGCTCGCACCTCTCGGGCTTCCGCTCGGCGCTGACGCGCACGATCAACCGCTACGCGCGGGAGAAGGGCGAGCTCAAGGAGAAGGACGACAATCTCTCCGGCGAGGACGTGCGCGAGGGCCTGACCGCGGTCATCTCCGCCAAGCTCGCCGACCCGCAGTTTGAGGGTCAGACGAAGACCAAGCTCGGCAACCCGGGCATGGAGGGCTTCGTCGCCAACGTCGTCAACAACAAGCTGGCGGAGTTCTTGGAGGAGAATCCGGGCGAGGCGCGGGCGATCATCCGCAAGGCTGTCCAGGCCGCGCAGGCGCGGTCCGCCGCGCGCAAGGCGCGCGACCTCACGCGCCGCAAGAGCGCGCTGGAGAACTCGCCGCTGCCGGGCAAGCTCGCCGACTGCTCGGTCAAGGACCCGTCCTTGGCCGAGATCTTCATTGTCGAGGGCAACTCCGCGGGCGGCTCGGCCAAGCAGGGTCGCGACCGTCACACGCAGGCCGTCCTGCCGCTGCGCGGCAAGATCCTCAACGTGGAGAAGGCGCGCATCGACCGCGTGCTGAAGAACACCGAGGTCCAGGCGCTGATCACGGCGCTGGGCACCGGCATTCGCGACGAGTTCGACATCGAGAAGGCGCGGTACCACAAGGTCGTGCTGATGACCGACGCAGATGTCGACGGCGCGCACATCCGCACGCTCGTGCTGACGCTGCTGTTCCGCGAGATGCCGGAGCTGATCGAGGCGGGCTTCGTCTACATCGCCAAGCCACCGCTCTACAAGGTCAAGCAGGGCAAGAGCGAGCGGTATCTGGAGAAGGACTCCCAGCTGGAGGAGCTGCTGCTCTCCGACAAGCTCGAGAAGATCCGCGTGCACGATCGCACCGGCGCTGAGTTCAAGCTGACCGAGGCGCGCTGGCAGCGCTACACCCGGCTGCTCAAGCAGTTCGAGGGCTGGGGCAGCTCGCTGCGCGCTGAGCACGGCCACGAGGCCGTCCGGTTCCTGGGAGAGGCCGGCTTGCTCGACGACCAGTCCGCCGACCTGGCCTCGGCGCTGGCCTCGCTGGAGAAGAACGACGCGTCGCGCCCGCACGAGACGCACATCGTCGAGACCACCGACGAGGTCCTCGTTGTCAAGGCGGTTGAGCGCAAGAGCGGCCTGGCACAGACGCACCGCCTGGCTCGCGCGCTGTTTGACTCCAACGACTACCGCCAGTTCGTGAAGGTCAACGCGCAACTGGTCGAGCTTGCGGGCGCACCGCCGTTTAGCGTCTCGCTCGGCGAGCGTGCCGACGAGGCCTACTCGTTCGAGACGCTCCGCACCGCGGTGCTCGAGGTCGCGCGCCGCGGCGTCCAGGTGTCGCGCTTCAAGGGCCTGGGGGAGATGAACCCCGACCAGCTCCGCGAGACCACGATGGACCCGACGACCCGGACGCTGCAGCAGGTGGGCATCGACGACGCCGCGGAGGCCGATCGCCTCTTCACCATGTTGATGGGCGACGTGGTCGAGCCTCGGCGCGAGTTCATCGAGCAGAACGCTCGCGCCGTCGTGAACCTCGACGTCTGATGACGCTGAGCAACGCGGCGGTACGCAACCGCAAGATCGAAGGAGATGAGGCCTGATGGCCACAGACGTCATCAGCGGCGGCAACATCGAGCCGCGCGCGCTCGAAGACGAGATGCGCAACGCGTATCTGGACTACGCCATGTCGGTCATCGTCGGGCGCGCGCTGCCCGACGTCCGCGATGGCCTCAAGCCCGTCCATCGCCGCGTGCTGTTCGCCATGAACGAGGCCGGCCTTGGGCCGACGCGGCCCTACGTCAAGTCGGCGCGCATCGTCGGCGACGTGATGGGCAACTACCACCCGCACGGCGACGCGTCGATCTACGACACGCTCGTGCGGCTGGCGCAGGACTTCTCGATGCGCCACATGCTCGTAGACGGTCAGGGCAACTTCGGCTCGATCGATGACGACGATGCGGCGGCCATGCGCTACACCGAGGCGCGGCTGACGCGCATCGCCATGGAGATGGTCCGTGACATCGACATGGACACGGTGGACTTCGTCCCCAACTACGACGGGTCCAAGCAGGAGCCGACGGTGCTGCCGTCGCGCTTCCCGAACCTCCTGGTCAACGGCGGCACCGGCATCGCCGTCGGCATGGCCACCAACATCCCGCCGCACAACCTCGAAGAGGTCATCAGCGCCACGGTGGCGTTCCTGGACAATCCGGCGATCTCGCTCGACGAGCTGCTGACCCACATCCAGGGCCCCGACTTCCCGACCGCCGGCATCATCATGGGCCGCTCGGGCATCCGTGACGCCTACGAGACCGGCCGCGGCAAGGTCAAGGTCCGCGCGAAGGCCCACATCGAGGAGATCCACCAGGGCAAAGAGGCGCTGATCGTCACCGAGCTGCCCTACGCGGTCAAGAAGGGCGGCGACAACGGGCTCATCACCAAGATCGCCGAGCTCGTGCGCGAGAAGAAGATCCCCGAGATCTCCGATCTGCGCGACGAGACCGACCGGCGCGGCATGCGCCTGGTCATCGAGCTCAAGCGCGCGGTCAACCCCAAGGTGGTGTTGAACAAGCTCTACAAGCACACGCCGATGCAGTCCACGTTCGGCGTCAACATGGTGGCCTTGGTGGACGGCGTGCCGCGCACGCTCTCGCTGATCGAGGTGCTGCACGCCTATGTCGCCCATCAGCGCGAGGTCGTCGTGCGGCGGGCGAAGTTCGAGCTGGCCCAGAAGGAAGCGCGTGCGCACGTCCTTGAGGGACTGCTCATCGCGCTGGACAACCTCGATGCCGTCATCGATGTCATCCGCAAGTCCTCCAACCGCGAGGCCGCGCGCGAGGAACTGGTGTCGCAGTTCTCGCTCTCGCAGATCCAGGCGTCGGCGATCCTCGATCTGCGCCTCTCGCAGCTGACCGCGCTGGAGAGCGACGCGATCAAGCAGGAGCACGCCGACGTCATGGAGCGCATCCGCGAGCTCCGCGAGCTGCTCGGCGACGAAGCCAACGTGCGGGCGCTGATCAAGGAGGAGCTGCTCGAGATCTCCGAGCGGTTCATGGAGCCGCGCCGGACCGAGATCGCGCCGTCGGAGGACGAGCTCGATATCGAGGACCTCATCGCCGACCAGCAGATGGTCATCACGATGACCAAGTCGGGGTACATCAAACGGGTGCCGCTGACGACCTACCGCCAGCAGCGCCGTGGCGGTGTCGGCATCACCGGCATGGACCTCAAGGACGGCGACTACATCGAGCACCTGTTCGTCTGCTCGACGCACGACTTCCTGCTCTTCTTCACCAACCGGGGCAAGGTCTACCGGTCTAAGGTGTATGAGTTGCCGGAGGGCGCGCGCCAGTCCAAGGGCCGGGCGTTGGTCAACATCCTGCCGCTCCGCGAGAACGAGCGTGTGCAGTCGGTGCTCTCGACGCGGGACTTCTCGGAGTCGCCGTTCCTCGCGTTCGCCACGCGCAGAGGCGTCATCAAGAAGACGAAGTTCCAGGCCTACAACACGCCGATCAAGGCCGACGGCATCATCGCCATCAAGATCCGCGACGACGACGAGCTGATCGCCGTGCGCCGCGTCGACGAGGGCGACGAGATCATGATGGTGTCCAAGGCCGGTCTCGCGGTGCGCTTCGAGGAGGCCCAGGCCCGGGACATGGGCCGCGACACCGGCGGCGTCCGCGGCATGGACGTGGGGGAGAAGGGCGAGGTCATCGCCATGGACGTCGCGCGCGACGACATGGACATGCTCGTCGTTACCGAGGCCGGCTATGGCAAGCGCACCAAGATCGACCAGTACCGCAAGACATCACGTGGCGCCAAGGGCGTGCTGACGATCAAGCTCACCGAGACCAAGGGCGGCCTCGCCGGCGCGCTGGTCGTCCGGCCCCACCAGGAGCTGGTCTTCATCTCCCAGAACGGGATGATCCAGCGCACGGGGGTCAAGGGCATCTCCCAGCAGGGTCGCTCAGCCACGGGCGTCCGCGTGATGAACCCGCGCGAGGACGACCAGGTGAGCGCGGTCGCGCTGATCGCGGAGTCCGAGGACGAGAGCGGCGAGCCGACGCTGGACGTCGAGGGCGAGGAGCTGGTCGTGGCTCCCGAGCCCGGTGATGTCGCGGCGCCGCTGCCGCCTGAGACCGAGGACGACGAGGATGACCTGGGGGCCGAGGACGCTGCCGTCGAAGGCCCGGAGGACGACGAGGACTAAGCCATTCGGACCACCTTCCGTCCGTCCGTTGACCGTCGCTAGCAGGTACTGCGCAAAGTTGTCGGACGGTGGTGCTACATTGCGCCTACCAGAGAAAGGAGGTGGTCCGAATATCTAGTTCTAGTACTTGCGGGACCCTGGAGGTGGCCGGCCGCTAGATCGGTCGGGCTGGAGTAACGATCCAGCGAATCCACGCCGGGCCACCCCCGCTTCGCGATGCCGGAAGTCGTCCCTCCGGCCGCTCAGAAACATCGCGGAGCGGGTTGTCCAGTCCAGTGGTGCTTGAAGGGCGTCGCGGCTTGCTTGCCGCGGCGTCCTTCGGCG
>CAWHID010000002.1:0-193294 GCA_963829185.1 uncultured Conexibacteraceae bacterium | reverse complement strand
TCGGGGATCGTGACCTTGACCGTCGGCGCCGCGGCGGGGTTCTGCGTCAGCGCGTCCAGCGCGGCGGCGTAGCTCATGTCGCGCTGCAGCGTGAAGCGCCCGGCCTTGAGGTCCCCGCGCTTACCTGAGAGCCGTGAGCGGATGTTGAAGAAGAACGCGGAGTCGATGACGCCCTGGTCGGCGAGCTCGTCGGCGATCTCGCCGGCGGTAGACCCGGGAGCGATCACGACGGCGATCGGCCGCTTGGCGTCACCGGCGTCGTGGCCGGGCTGCGCGACGCGGTAGGCGAACCACGCGGCCGCAGCGGCCAGCAGCAAGACGAGCAGCAAGACGAACCGGCGGGCGCCGCGCCGGGAGCGCGGAAGGCCGCGCTGGCGCGGGACGCTGGCAGGACGGTCGCGGCGGCGCGTGCGTTGGCCGGCCGGACCACGGACGGGACCGGGCGGCGTGGGCCGCGGGCCGCCAACCTGCGGCAGGTCGCCGACCGAGGGCGCGGAGACGCGCTTGACGCCCGCCGGCGCCTCGACGTGGGGGTGCAGCTCGGTCTCGTGCTCGTGCTCGAAGGGCTCGGGCGGGACGGTGACTGGCTCGGGCTCCGGCGCCCAGGCGGGCTCGGCGACGGGCTCGAACGCCACGGGCTCGGGTTCGGGCTCGGGCTCGGGCTCGGGCTCCCAGGCAGCCGGTTCGGGCTGGAACGCCACGGGCTCGGGCTCGGGCTCGGGCACGGGCACGGGCTCGGGTTCGGGTTCGGGCGCGAACGGCTCCGGCGCCGGCGGCGGCGTGCGCCCCTCGCGCTCAGCCCGGCGACGCTCGCGCTCCAGCCGTGCCGCCTCACGCTCGGCGGCGCTGCGAGCGCGGTCGGCCTGGCCCCCATCGCCCTGCTTGCCTCCGAACAACGGCGTCACGTCAGCTCCCCTCCGTGCAGCGCCAGCCAGTCCTCCAACAGCACGGCGGCCGCCCGCGAGTCCTCGCTGGTGCGTGTGTCGCCGGATCTCGCCGCGATCGCGGTCGTGAAGCGCTCGTCGTAGAGCTCGACGGGAATCGGCTTGACGCGCTCGCGCAGACGGTCGGCCCATTCGCGCGTCTCACGCGTCTGGTCGGTGTCGCGACCCGAGAGCCCGAGCGGCAGGCCGACGACGATCCGCGCGACCTCGCGCTCGCGAGCGAGGTCGGCGACGCGCACGAGGCCCTTGCGGGTCCCTGGTCGCTCGATGTGCTCGATGGGCGTCGCGAGCGTCCCCGTAGGGTCGCTCACGGCCACGCCGCAGCGGGCCGAGCCGTAGTCCAGCGCCAGCACGCGCATGAGGCTAGAGAATCATCAGCCGCGGACGGTGTCTCATGAAGCCAAGGCGCTCTCGATATGGGCGCGCGCCGCGGCGAGGGCGTCGTCGAGCTTCTCGGGGTCGCGCCCGCCGGCCTGGGCCATCGTGTCGCGCCCGCCACCGCCACCGCCGACGACCTGCGCGGCGACCTTGACCAGCTCGCCGGCCTTGATCCCGCGCGCCACGAGCGACGGCGCGACCGAGGCGATCAGCGCGACCTTGCCGTCGGTCACCGCCCCGAGGACGATCGCCGCGTCGCCGAGCGCGTTCTTGACGCGGTCGGTCGCGTCAAGCAGCGTCTTGGCGTCGCCGACCGCCACCGCGGCGGTCAGCACCTTGACACCCGACAGCTCGGCGGCCTGTGCGGCGAGCGCGTCGACGTCGACGGCGCCGTTGGAGCCGAACGAGTGCGCCTTGGCCGCGGCCTTGAGCTGCTGCTGGAGGTCGGCAACCTTCGCCGGCACTTGCTCGGGCGAGGTACGCAGCTCGCCCGCGGCCTCGCGGATCAGCGCGTCGTGGGAGCGCAGCAGCGTCACGGCCTCGGGGCCGGTGACCGCCTCGATGCGGCGCACGTTGGACGCGCTGGACCCCTCGCTGACGATCCGAAAGACGCCGATCTCGGCTGTCGAGCGCACGTGCGTGCCGCCGCAGAGCTCGCGGGAGTACTCGCCGCCGCCGATCTGCACCATCCGCACGACGTCGCCGTACTTCTCGCCGAAGAGCGCCATCGCCCCCAGCTCCTGGGCCTCCTTGAGCGTCGTCGTGATCGGGCGCACGGGGTCGTTGGCCAGAATCCAGCCGTTGACGCGGTCTTCGACTTGCTTGACCTCTTCGGGCGACAGGCGCGTCCCGTGGGTGAAGTCGAAGCGCAGCTTGTCGGGCCCGACGTAGGAGCCAGCCTGGCGGACGTGCGTGCCCAGCGCCTCGCGCAGCGCCGCGTGCAGCAAGTGCGTGGCGGTGTGGTTGGCCTGCGTGGCCTGACGGGTGGGGCGGTCGACGCGCGCGACGACCTTCTCGCCGGCCTTCAGCGTGCCGGTCTCGACCTCCAAGACAACGGCTTGGTCCTCGCCGGAGCGCAGCACCTCGTTGACCGTCGCGCGGCAGTCGCCGTCCTCGCACTCGATCGTGCCCACATCGGAGACCTGCCCGCCGCCCTGGGCGTAGAACGGCGAGCTCGCCAGCTTTACGAACGTGCGCCCGCCTTGCTCCAGAACTCCCGCGACCGTCGTGCGCTCCTCCAGGTGCTCGTAGCCCGTGAACGCCGTCGGCTCCTGCGACAGCTGGCGGATGACCTCCTGCTTAGCCCCGACGCGCTCTTGGGTGCCGGCGCCCGCCGAGGAGCGCAGGCGCTGCGCCTCCATGCGCGCGTCGAAGTCCGCGATGTCGACCGGGACCTCGCGCTCAGCGGCGATCTCGACCGTGAGGTCGATCGGGAAGCCGAAGGTGTCGTGGAGCTTGAAGGCGTCCTCGCCGCTGACCTCGCCGCGGGCGAGCAGCTCGTCGAGCATCGCCAGCCCGGTCTCCAGCGTGCGGCCGAAGCCCTGCTCCTCGGCGGTGACCCAGCGCAGGATCGCGTCGCGCTCGCGCCCAAGCTCGGGATACGCGGCGCCCATCGTCTCCATCACGACGTCGACGTACTTGGGCAAGAACTCGCCCTCGAAGCCAAGGCGATGGCCTTGGGCGATCGCGCGGCGCATCAAGCGGCGCAGGACGTAGCCGCGGTCCTCGTTGGAGGGCACGACGCCGTCGGCGATCATGAAGGTCATGCCGCGCGAGTGGTCGGCGAGGATGCGCAGGGCGCGCTCGTCGATTTCGTTGGTGGCCAACGAGCGGCCCAGCTCCATCAACGGGATGAATTGGTCGGTGTCGAAGATCGAGTCGACGCCCTGCTGGATCAAGGCCATGCGGTTGAGACCAAGGCCGGTGTCGATGTTCTGTTTGGGCAGCGGCGTCAGGGTCCCGACGGGATCCTGGTTGTACTGCATGAAGACGAGGTTCCAGTACTCCAGGAAGCGCTCGTTCTCGCCGCCCGGCAGGTCGTCTTCGGTCCCCCACTCCAGGCCGCGGTCGTAGTACAGCTCCGAGCACGGCCCGCACGGGCCGGTCTCCCCCGCCTGCCAGAAGTTCTCCGAGCGCGGGCACAGGACGATGCGCTCGCGCGGCACGCCGATCTTCTCCCAGACCGCGATCGCCTCCTCGTCAGGACCGAGGCCCAGCTCCTCGTCGCCCTCGAAGACCGTCACCCAGATGCGTTCAGGGTCGAAGTTAAAGCCGTTGAGCGACATCTCCCACGCGAACTCGGCGGCGCCCTCCTTGAAGTAGTCGCCGAGCGAGAAGTTGCCGAGCATCTCGAAGAACGTGAGGTGGCGCGTCGTTGTGCCGACGACGTCGATGTCCGGCGTGCGAAAGCACTTCTGGCAGCTGGTCAGGCGGTGGTGCGGTGGCGTCTCGAGGCCCTGGAAGTAGGGCTTGAGCGGGTGCATGCCCGCGGTGGTCAGCAAGACCGAGGGGTCGTAGGAGGCTGGCACCAGCGATGCGCTGGCCAAGCGCTTGTGGTCGCGCTGCTCGAAGTACGACAGGAAGGACTCGCGGATCTCGTCAGACGTCACCGTCCGATCGTCGCACATCCGATCACGACATCCCCCGCGAGAAGCACGGCCGTCTGGCCTGGTGCGGGGGCCGAGAACGGCTCGGCCAGCAGCGCGGTCCCGTCATCGCGCAGGCGACAGGGCAAGATCTTCGCGTGGTAGCGCAGGCGGACGCCGTCGACCTCGGTCGCATCACGGTGCAGGCGCACGCCGCGCAGCGCGACGCGGTCGACGTCAAGCGCTGTCTTGGGCCCGACGGTCACGGTGTTGGAGCGCGCGTCGGTCTGCAACACGTACAGCGGCTCGGTGGCCGCGACCTCCAGGCCGCGGCGCTGGCCCACCGTGTAGTGGAAGTGGCCGCGGTGACGGCCAAGCTCGCGGCCGGCGCGGTCGACGATCGCGCCCGGGCGCTCGCGCAGGCCGCCGTGACGGGCCAGGAAGCGCTCGCGCCCGGTGCCCGCCAAAAAGCAGAGGTCCTGGGAGTCGGGCTTGTTGGCGACGGGCAGGTCGTGCTCGCGCGCGAGCGCGCGAACCTCGGGCTTGGTCAGCTCACCGAGCGGGAAGCGCAGCCGCTGCAGCGTCGCGCGGCTCAGCGCGGCCAACATGTAGGTCTGGTCCTTGGCATCGTCGGCGGCGGCGCGCAGCAAACCGTCGGGCGCGCGGCGGGCATAGTGGCCGGTGGCTAGCGTGGCGGCGCCGAGACGATCGGCGAAGGCGACCATCGCGTCGAGGCGGACCTCGCCGTTGCAGCGCACGCAGGGGTTCGGGGTCAGGCCCTCGGCGTGCTCGGCCAGCCATGGATCCACCACGCCGGCGCGAAAGCCGGCGCGCAGGTCGAGCGTGAAGTGCGGGAGGCCGAGCTGATGGGCGATCGCGCGCGCCGAGCGCACGGCGCTGGCCGAGCAGCACGAGGCCTCGGCGTCGTTCTCGGGGTCGCGCCAGAGCTCGAGCGTGACGGCGACGACCTCATCGTGGGTGTTCGCCAGCAGGACGGCAGCGACCGTGCTGTCGACCCCGCCCGACATCGCGATCAGCGTCCGGCCGGCCGCCGGCGCGGCGGCGGCCTCATGGGCGACCGCGGCGCCGAGCGCCTGATGCAGCGCGTCGGCGGCCAGGTCGGCGGCGTGGAGTTTGCCGACGCTGAGGCCGCCGAGCTCGTCGGCGATCGCCGCGGTCCCCACGCGCGCGGCGTCGAAGATCGATGCGTCGCGGACGAGCTCGACCGCCGCGCTGGCGGCCGCCTGCGCCGCGCCGCAGCCCGAGGCCTCGAAGCCCGCGTCGGTCACGCGCTCCCCGGCGACCGTTAGACCAATCGTCACCAGGTCGCCGCAGGCGGCGCCACCGGCCGCGCCCGCGTAGGCGCCTGCAGGCGCGTGACCGCGTCCCACCGGGTGGCTCAGATGCTCTGCGAAGCGCTCGTCGGGCACGTCGCGGTTGAGTCTAGGGCGGCCAGTCGGCGTCCAGAACGGCCAGACCGGCTCAACTTCGGAGGGGTGCCGGTCGACAACGCGGGTGTGGACCAGGTCAGTCGCCCCATGCAGATCGCCCTCGTGGCCGTCGTGCTGCTCGCCGGCATGTGGTTCACGGTGCTCAAGCCGAAGCCCGCCGCCGAGACGGCCGAGCCGACGCCGGTCGCCGTGACCCCCGCCCCGGCTCCCTCGGCGCCTGTGGCGCCGGGCGTCAAGGGCCTCACGAGCGCCGTCTCGAAGGCTAAGGGCGCGGCGGCGACGTCCGACGCGGCCAACGCGAAGATCCAGAAGGCCACCGGGTCCAGCCCCGCGGCCTCCGCGCCGGCCCCCAAGCCTGCCGTGGCCAAGGCGACCCCCGCCAGCAAGGGCGTCCGGCACGCGACGCCCGCGAAGGCCAAGTCGACCGCCGCCGTCAAGACCGCCACCAAGGTCACCGCCGCCGCCACGCTGAAGGCCAAGCCCGCCGCCGCCAAGGCGCCCGCGGCGCCCGCCAAGAAGGCCGTTGCCGTCGACCCGTCTGACCGCCTGCTCAAGTTCCTCGACAAGGGCAAGACCCTCGTCATCCTCTTCCACGGCGCCGGCGCCGATGACCGCGGCGCCCGCAAGGCCGTCCATCGCACCGCGAAGGCCGACCCCAAGCACGTCGTCTCGGCTTACATCCCGATCGGGGACGTCGGCAAGTACGAGGCGATCACCAGCGACGTGCAGGTCCTCGCCTCCCCGTCGATCCTCGTGATCGGCACCAACGGCAAGGCGAAGTTGCTCACCGGCTACGTCGACGCCGCCGTCGTCCGCCAGGCCGTCGGCGACGCGCGCCGCGCCTCCGCCGCCGACGCCAAGGCCAAGACCACCAAGTAGCGCCCGCGCGACGCGCTGGGGCATCCTTGATGGGTGCCCCTCGACGTCGCCGCCCTGCGGGCGGGCTCTCGCGCCCGCGCCGCCGCCCGCCCGGTCGGTCCCAAGCTGTTGGCGGTGACCGACACGGTCGTGCCGAGCACGCCGTTCGTGCGCGCCCGCCACTACCGGCCTGTTGCCGAGCAGCGGCCGCTGCTCGTCTTCCTGCACGGCGGGATGTGGGTGCTCGGCGACCTGGACAGCCACGACGGTCTCTGCCGGCGGATCGCCCACGGCGCCGGGGTCGAGGTCGTCGCCGTCGACTACCGGCGCGCGCCCGAGCATCCGTGGCCGGCGGCGATTGATGACGCGACCGCCGCGATTCGCTGGGCGGCGGGCGGCCTCGGCGGCGCGCGGACGCCGGGCCCCGTGGCCGTCGGTGGCGACAGCGCGGGCGGCTGCATCGCAGCGCTCGCGGCGCTGGCGCTGCGAAGCGATGGCGACGTGGCGCTCACCGCGCAGCTGCTGATCTGCCCGAACACCGACCTGACGGCGATCGAGGACCCCGTGATCCGCACCGCTGCGCACGCATGGATGCCCAAGGCGGCGCGCCACGGCGACGTCTCCCCGCTCCACGCCCGCGACCTGCGCGGCGTGGCGCCGGCGATCGTCATCACCGCGGCCGACGACGCGCTGCGCGCCGAGGGCGACGCCTACGCTGAGCGGTTGCGTGCGGCAGGCGTGACGGTCGCCCATCGCTGTGAGCCCGGCCTGCCCCACGGCTTCGTCCAGGGCACCGAACCCGACGAGATCGCCGCCACCGACCGGCTCATCGCCGACGTCGCCCGCGCGCTACTCCCGAGCCACGACCGGTGCGGTACTGGCGACGAACAGCTCGCGTAGCTGACGCTCGTCGACTGGAGCCGGCGCGCCGGTCAGCGGGTCGCCGCCCGAGGCGGTCTTCGGGAACGCGATGACGTCGCGGATCGAGTCGCGGCCCGCGAGGATCGCCACGATCCGGTCGATGCCCATCGCGATCCCGCCGTGCGGCGGAGCGCCCTGCTTGAGCGCGTCGAGCAGGAAGCCGAAGCGGCGGTTGGCCTCCTCCTCGCCCATGCCGAGGACCGCGAAGACCTGCTCCTGGATGGCCTGCTCGTGGATGCGGATCGAGCCGCCGCCGATCTCGACGCCGTCGAGGACGAGGTCGTAGCCGCGGGAGCCGAGCGCGCCAGGATCGCTGAAGTCGGTGCCGGTCGGTGCCGTGAACGGATGGTGGATCGCCGTCCACGGGAACTCTGGGTCGCCGGTCGCCTCGAACATCGGCGGCTCGGTGATCCAGAGGACGTCATGGCGACCTTCGGGGATCAGGCCGAAGCGCTCGCCCAGCTCCAGGCGCAACGCGCCCGCGGCCGCGGCGGCCGTCGGCTCGGCGTCGGCAACGAAGAGCAGCAGGTCACCGTCGGACGCCTCCAGCTCTGCGTTGACCGCACTGATCTGCTCAGAGGTAAAGAACTTAGCAAGGTTGCCCTGCCAGCCAGCGTCACCGCCAGCAACGATCGGGGCAACCGCCTTGGCCCCATAGCGCTGGACGATCTCGTTGAGGCCGTCGAGCTCGGAACGCGACATCTCCCGCACGCCGGCGTTGAACGCGCGGATCACACCGCCACGCCCCAGCACGCCCTCAAAGACCTTGAACTCCGAGCCGCGCAGCAACTCGCCGACGTCGTGGATCTCCAGGCCAAAGCGCGTGTCGGGCTTGTCGTTGCCGTACTTGAGCATCGACTCGGCGTAGGTCATGTGCGGCCACGGCGCGGGCGCAACCTCGAAGCCGTCGACCAAGGCGAAGATCTTGGTCATGACCTCCTCCATCACCTCGATGACGTCGGACTCCTCCACGAAGGACATCTCGAGGTCGAGCTGGGTGAACTCAGGCTGGCGGAAGCCGCGCAGGTCCTCGTCGCGGAAACAGCGCGCGATCTGGAAGTAGCGCTCGTAGCCGGCGATCATCAGCAGCTGCTTGAACAGCTGCGGCGACTGCGGCAGCGCGTACCAGCCGCCGGGCTGCAGGCGCGAGGGCACCAGGAAGTCGCGGGCGCCCTCGGGCGTCGAGCGCGTGAGGATCGGCGTCTCGATCTCCAGGAAGTCGCGCTCGTCGAGGACGTCGCGCATCGTCTTGACGATCGCGTGGCGCAGCTCCAGCGTGCGCTGCATGACGTCGCGGCGCAGGTCCACAGCGCGGTTGGTCAGCCGCAGCGTCTCGTCGACCTCGATGTCCTCGTCGACCGGGAACGGCGGCGTGACCGCCTCGGCGAGCGTGTCCATCGCCGCGACCGAGATCTCGATGTCGCCGGTCGGGATGTTGGGGTTCTTGTTCTGCGGCTCGCGCTCGACGACCGTGCCGAGCGCGGAGATTACGTGCTCGGAGCGCAGCCGCTCGGCGGCAGCAAAGGCCGCACCGGAAGACCCCGCCTCCCCTTCCTCACCCGGGTGAAAGACGAGCTGGACGATCCCGCTGCGGTCGCGCACATCGATGAAGATCAGCCCGCCGTGGTCGCGGCGGCGGTGCACCCAGCCGGCGACGCGGACCTCGCGACCGGCGTCGGCGCCGCGGAGATCACCGGTCCAGGTGTCGCGGAACCCGTTGGCCTTCGGTGGCTGCCTCATCCGATGTGCCTTCCGCGCAGGACGCGAGCGACGATCGCGTCGACCGCCAGCTCCTCCTGCTCTCCGCTTTCCAAGTCCTTCAAGATGGTCCCTTCGTCTTCGCTGAAGATGGCGACATGGCGCGCACCGGATCGGTCGGCCTGCTTAAGCTGGCCCTTGCGCGAGCGCCCCGCGAGTTCGAGCTGCACGTTGAGCCCGGCACGGCGCGCCTCGGCCGCCAAAGTGAACGCGGCGACTGACGTACCGGCCACGTAGAGGTCGCACACAGCCTCCGGATGGGGCTTGTGGTCACCAGCCAATAGGAGCCGCTCGACGCCCGCGGCCCAACCGATGCCCGGCGTGTGGTTGAGCCCGAGCGCCTCGGCCAGCCCGTCATAGCGCCCGCCGCCGCCGACGCCCGACTGCGCCCCGAGGGCGTCGGAGGTGAACTCGAACAGCGTCCGCGTGTAGTAGTCCAAGCCGCGCACGAGCGTTGGGTCGACCACGTACTCGACGCCGGCGGCGTCCAGGCGCGCGCGCACCTCGGCGAAGTGCTCGGCGTCCTCGGCGGCCAGATGGTCGAGCAGCAGCGGCGCCGACTCCATCACCTTGCGCGTGCCCGGGTGATCGGCGTCGAACGCCCGCAGCGGGTTGAGGTCGATCCGCGCGCGGACGTCCTCAGACAGCTCGCCCTCGTGGGCGCGCAGGTGCGCGATCAGCTTGTCGCGGTAGTCGGCGCGGGTCTCCGGCGTGCCGAGCGAGCCCAGCCGCAGCGTGACGCTCTCGATCCCCAACTCGTAGATGAGCGTCTGCAGCAGCAGGACCGTCTCGGCATCGACCGCCGGATCATCAGAGCCGATCGCCTCGGCGCCGACCTGCCAGAACTGGCGAAAGCGCCCGGCCTGCGGCTTCTCCTGGCGAAAGAACGGGCCGAAGTACCACAGCTTCACCGGCTGAGGCAGCTTGTGCATGCCGTGCTCGGCGTAGGCGCGCATGACCGGCGCGGTGCCCTCTGGGCGCAGCGTCAACGACCGATCGCCGGCGTCGGTGAAGGTGTACATCTCCTTCTGCACGATGTCGGTCGACGCGCCGACGCCACGGGCAAACAGCTCGGTGTGCTCGAAGATCGGCGTCTCGATCCGGCGGTAGCCGGAGCCGCCGAGGATGTCGCGTGCCGCGCGCTCGACCGCCGCGCGAGCGGCGTCCTGCTCGGGCAGCACGTCGTACGTGCCGCGCGGCGCCTGGGGCTTCTCGGCCATCAGGACTGCGCGAGCTCGGCGAGGAACGGGTTGTGCGCGCGCTCAGCGCCGAGCGTCGTCAGGCCCATGTGGCCCGGATGCACGACCGCATCGTCACCGAAGCGCTCCAGCAGCGTGGCGATCGACGCCAGCAGCGTCGCGTGATCGCCGCCGGGCAGGTCGGTGCGGCCGATCGAGGACTGGAACAGGACGTCGCCGGAGAAGAGCATCGTCGGCGCGTCCTCGGTCTCGCCGGCGATCGCGTAGGTGACGTGGCCCGGGCTGTGGCCAGGCGTGAAGAGCACGTCGATGTCGTAGCCCGCCAGTTGCAGACGCTCACCGCCGGCGACGGTGTGCTCCGGATCCCAAGACTCAAACGGCCCGAAGCCCGGCCATGGCACGTAGGCCATGATGTCCTGCAGGAGCGGCACCTCGGTCTCAGGGCAGTAGACCGGGGCGCCGGTCGCCTTGGCCACAGGCGCGACCGCGCCGGTGTGGTCGAAGTGACAATGCGTGAGCAGGATCGCGTCGAGCGTGACCCCGAGCGCCTCGATGGCGCCCAGCAGCTTGGGCGCCTCCTCGCCGGGGTCGACCAGCAGCGCCCGGTCACTGCCGTCGCGCCGCACCAAGAAGGCGTTCTCCTGGACCGGCCCCACGGTGAACATGCGGACGTCCATGGCCTACAGCTTTCCCGCGGCCTTCTTGGCCTGGCGCTTTTCGTAGATGCGCTTGTCGGTGTAGAACCCGAGCGCGGTGTAGAGCGGGAACATCAAGAGGCCGATGAGCAGCGCCGCCGGAAAGTTCTTCTGCAGGAACGTGATGGCCACCACGAACAGCACCGTCGCGATCGCCGACCGGTTGGCTGCCGAGCGCCACGTCGGCGGCCGGTCGAGGCGGTCGAGCCGCACCGCCTTGCCGCCCTTTGCGGGCTCGACCTGCCTGCCTGTCCGTCCGCGCACCTCGACCGATCCCGCGGCGTTGCCGCGGTGCTTGGACCGGCGCTTGCGCTTCGTCTGGGCCATGGCCCTGGACGATAGCTCCTAGCGCCTGCGTCAGCCGTCTTCGCCGAGGGCCTCTTCGACGGTGCGACGGCCCTTGACCGGCATGGCCTCGGGGAAGCCGTCGAAGGCGGCGGCCGGCGCCAGGCCGACCAGCTCGCACGCGGCCACCGGCGCATGGCGGGCAACGGCAGCGACGAGCCGCGCCAGCGGCACCACGCGGTGATCCTCGACGTTGGTGGAGACCTGCGCGATCGCGCCTTGGGCGGTCAGCTCGAGGCCGAGCGCGCGGACGCCCGGCAGTCCTTCAGAGCCGCCCTCGCGGACGAGCGCCGCGATCGCCCGCGCGTCGGCCAGCGTGGCCGGCGGCGCCAGCTCCAGGTTGAAGGCGATCAGCGGCGGGCGCGCGGCGACGAGCACCGCGCCGGCCGTCGGATGCAGTCGCGGCGGCCCGAAGTCCGGCGTGAGCTCGCCGTCGGCGATCCGGCGGCGCAGCTCGGCGAGGCCGCCGCGGCGCAGGAACGCCCGCGTCCGACCACCGGCGAGCAACCCGTACAAGAAGACCGGAAGCCCGACCTCCTCCCCCAGCCGCTCGGCCACCGCCAGCGCCGCGGCGCACGCCACGCCGCGGCGAGCCTCGTCGAGGAAGACGACCGGCGCGACGTCCAGGGCGCCGACGTGCGGGTGGATGCCGCGCTCGGTGCTGAGGTCGATCCGCGCCACCGCGGTGTGCGCGCCCTCGACCACCGCGTCGGCTAGGGCGCCCGGTTGCGCGGCGAGCGTGTGGACCGAGCGATGGTGGTCGCGGTCGGCGTGCGTGTCGAGCAGCCGCGCCCCGCCGCGCAGGTAGGCGGCGCCGATGGCGGCGACCGCTGCGAGGTCACGACCCTCGGAGACGTTGGGAATGGCGAGCAGCACGACGTGGGCGCGAACGCTATCGGTGCGGGCTCGCCGTTCCGGGGACAGCGAGGAGCACGGGCGGGCGCGGAGGTTACTTCGCGCCCGCCCGGCGTCCACGCGCTAGCGACTCACCGCGTCCGCAGGCCGGAGCCAAACGGGAACAGCGGGTCGTAGTTGGCGTCGCCGACGTTGATCGGCTCCTGCTCGAGCGTCTTGGGCCAGGTGACCGGCAACTTGCCGGTGAACGGCCGGCGCCCGAAGAGGACGTCGGCGACGCCCTCCCCCTCGCTCCCGGGCAGCCACGAGGCGACCAGCGCGTCGATGACGCCCAGTTGCGCCGGGTCGATGATTAGCGGTCGGCCCGAGACCACCAACACCACGCACTTGTCGACCGCGGCACAGACCTTGTCGACCGCCGCCTTGTCGGCCTCGTTCAGCGTCATGGTCTGCGGCGGTCGCGGCACCCCGTTGTCACCCGGGTCAAACGCCCACTGCGGGCCACCGACGTCACCGAAGCCCTCGGCGTACGGCGTCTCGCCGACGACGACGATGCCGGTCGCTTTCTCAGGGATGGGGGCGCTGGCGTCCACGCTCGAGATGACCTCACGCTGCTTGGCCGCCTCCTTGATGCCCTGCAGGATCGTCGTGCCTGGGATCACGTTCGTCGAGCCGCCCTGCCAGGTGAGCGTCCATCCGCCCGCCTGGTTGCCGATGTTGTCGCTGTTGCTGCCGGCAACGTAGATCGGGGCCTTGCCATCGTGCTTGGCCCCCCAGCCGTTGCGACGCAACGGCAGGGTCTTGTCATCGTTCTTGAGCAGGACCTGCGACTCGGCAACCGCACGGCGGGCCACCGCGCGATGCTGCGGCGAGCCGATCTTGTCGATGTCGGTCCGATCGGTGAAGGGGTGCTCGAACAGCCCCAGCTCGAACTTCTTGGTGAGGATCCGGCTGACGGCATCATCGATGCGGCTCATCGGGACCTCGTTGGCGTTGACCGCCGCGACCAGGTTGGTGATGAAGTCCGCGTAGTTGCTCGGCTGCATGAACATGTCGATGCCGGCGTTGACGCCGTCGACCACGTTGGCGTGGAAGTCGCCGCCGATGTGGTCGATGCCGTTGTAGTCGCTGATGACGAACCCGTCGAAGCCGATGTCGCCCTTCAACGTGTCGGTGATCAGCTCGCGGTGGGCGTGCATGTTGATGGGATTGCCGGTCCCGTCCTCGGTCCAGTCGACGCTGGAGTAGGACGGCATGACCGAGCCGACGTTGTGCCGCTTGACGGCCGGGACGTACTGGCGCAGCGACGTCTCCCAGAAGTCCTGGCGGCTGGTGATCGAGATTCCCTGGTCGATCGTGTAATCGCCTGACCCGGTGCCGTATTCCGTGTCGCCGTCGCCCGCGTAGTGCTTGGCGGTGGCCAGCACACGGTCGCGGTCGGCGAGGTCGCGCTTGCCATCACCCTGGAAGCCGTCGATCGCGGTCTCCATCTTGATGACCAGGCTCGGGTCCTCGGAGAACGACTCATACGTGCGGCCCCAGCGATCGTCGCGCGCGGCGCAGATGCAGGGCGCGAAGGCCCACTGCGGCCCGCTGGCGCGCGTCTCGTCGGCGGTGATGTGCTCGACGTCTGCGACGAGCTGCGGGTCGCGCGTGGCGCCGAGGCCGATGTTGTGCGGGAACACGGTCGCGCCGTAGAGGTTGCCGTGACCGTGAACGGAGTCGACGCCGTAGATGAGCGGAATCTTCAAGCGTGACTTCAGCGCCTCGCGCTGGAAGCCGTCGACCATGTCGGCCCAGCCCTCGGGCGTGTTGGGTGTCGGGACCGAGCCGCCGCCTGACAGCAGGCTGCCGAGTGCCAGCGTGGAGATCGGCGTCGGATCGTCGGCGACCGACGCGCGCTCGGCCTGGGTCATCTGCCCGACCTTCTCCTCAAGCGTCATCCGCTGGAGCAGATCGGCAACGCGCTTGGCGATCGGGGCGCGCGAGTTCTCATACACGGCCTCGCCAGCGTCGCCGCCGCCATCGCCGTGCCCATGCCCCGGGCCGCCGCCACCTGCGACCGCCCCCGGCACCGCGACGGCCGCGGTCACCCCCATGCTCAGCGCGGCCGCCGCCGCCACGATCGCGCGCCGCGTGCGGCGCCTGCCGGACCCATTGAGCATCGCTACTCCTCCTGGTTGGACGCGCGCGAGATACCCCCGTCTCAACCAGCGCGAAACCGGCAACGGATCGCGTGCGGACGACCGGGATCCAGGGTGACGCGCCACGCCTCGCCAGCGTCGGGCACCCCGCCCTTCAAATTAGTCCTTGCTTATATAAGTCGCAACCGATACAGTCGTCGACATGCACGCGTTCGACATCCTGGGCGACCCCGTCCGGCGACGCATCGTGGAGGTGCTTGCCGATGGCGAGCAGGCCGCGGGCGACGTCGGAGCGGTGATCCAGCGGGAGTTCGGCATCTCCCAGCCGGCGGTCTCTCAACATCTGAAGGTGCTGCGAGAGAACGGCTTTGCGACGGTCCGCGCCGAAGGCGTGCGACGGCTGTACGCGGTCGATGCCGCTCCGTTGCAAGAGGTCGACCGCTGGCTGGAGCCCTACCGCCGCTTCTGGAGCCAGAAGCTCGACGCGCTGGCCACCGAGGTCGCGCGCGGCAAGCGCACCCGGCGTGCAACACCCACCGATCCCGAGCAGGAAGGCAGCGCCACATGACGATCGAGACCAGCACCTACACCGAGCCGGCGCCCGAACTGCGCCACCGAGCGATCGACGCCGGCGAGGCCCGCGTCGCGGTGCTGACCCGCACCTACGAGACGAGCGTCGAGGATCTCTGGGACGCGTGCACCGACCCCGCGCGCCTCGCGCGCTGGTATACGACCGTCACCGGTGAGCTCCGTGTCGGCGGCATGTTCGACCAGGTCAACATGGGCGGCGGTGTCATCGCCGTCTGCGATGCGCCCCATCACCTCAAGCTCATCCTCGGCAAGGGCGGTGTGGACGAGATCGAGGTCCGCATCTCCCCCGGCCCCCGCGACGGCACTGCGACGCTCGAGCTTCAGCACGCCACGACCCTGGACTCCCACGAGATCGGCGGGCAGATGTATGACGCCATTTTCTGCATGGGTGGCGGCTACTACCCGCGGCTGCTCGCCCTCGACCTCCACCTCCGCGACACGCTGCCAGGCGATTACGACGCCACCGCGTTTCACCTCAACCCGGACATGCGGCCGGCGATCGACCGCGGCAGCGCGGCGATGGCCGCGCTCGTGGAGGCCGACGAACAGCGCTAGCTCCTATCGTGGGTCGAGCGTGAGCGACGATCGACCGGACATCCAGACCCGCGAGGACTGCGAGCGGCTCGTGCGCGCCTTCTACGGCCGCGCGCTGACCGACCCGCTGATCGGCTGGATCTTCACCGACGTCGCCAAGCTCGACCTCGAAGAGCACGTACCGACCATCACCTCCTTCTGGGAGACGATGCTGCTCGGCGGCCGCAGCTACGGCGGTGGCGCCTTCGCGCCGCACGCCGATCTGCACTTTCGCTCCGGCGGCATCCGCAAGCCGCACTTCGAGCGCTGGCTGACCCTCTGGCGCGCGTCCGTCGACGAGCTCTTCGCCGGCGACCGCGCCGAGGAGGCCAAGGCCCACGCGCTGCGCGTCGGTGCCGCGTTCCACAGCCGCCTGCAGACGCTGCCGACGGCCGAGGACGTCGAGGCGCCCGCGCCACCGAGCGGGCTGACGATCACCCAGCACGGGGCACCGCGCCCCGATCGCGCCTAGCGCGAGATTGAGCGGAGCTACTGCCGCCGGTCGGCAGCGAGCTCAGCGGCGCTGAACGGATCGACGTAGCGATCCAGGTGCGACAGGTCCTCGACCTCTTCGACCACGGCGGGGTCGTCGGGCTGACGCGTGTCCTTGCGGCGCTGCTTCTCCATCTTGCGCTCGCGCAGCCGCTGCTCGCGGTTGAGCTTCGCCATCGTGGTCTTGCGCTTGCCACTGGAGGCCATGGTCTTCTTCCCTTCGGTCTTGCACGGCCCGGGAGCCGACTGGCGGCTCCCGGGGTGCGACGTGTAAGCGAGTGGTGCTTAGAGCGTGACGACGTTCGCCGCGGCGGGGCCCTTGGGGCCCTGCTCGGCGTCGTAGCTCACCTTCGCGCCCTCGGCCAGCGACTTGAAGCCGCTGCCCTGGATCGCGTTGTGATGCACGAACAGATCCTTGCCTGCGTCATCGGGCGTGATGAAGCCAAAGCCCTTGTCGTCGTTGAACCACTTCACGGTTCCTGTAGCCATGGTGTTGCCCCTCCGGGGTATGTGTACTGCGGAAACGCGGAGGGAGCTCGAAGGCAACGACAGCGAAGACGCGGGACACTGCGGCGCCGGGCGTCTGCCCGACCTGTGCCGGGAAGTCTAGCGCCCCTGACGGCGGCGACTACTCCGCGTCGCGCAGCGCCGCGACACCGAGCCCAGCCGCGGCGACCGCTGCACCGGTCACCAGGAAGCTCGTGACCTTCGGCAGGTAACCGGCACGCGCGCCGGCGACGCCCGCCACGGCATCTGCGACATCGCAGGCCACGCCGATCGCCAGCCACTGGCGCCGTGTCTCACCCGTGGTGGTGAGCAGGCCGTAGCCGAGTGCGAAGTCGCGCACGCCGAACAGCCGCGCGAGGTAGGGCGACTGTGGGTTGGCGGCGGCATCGAGGCCGAACGTCCGGCCGGCGAGGCGTGGCGTCGCCCAGGAGGACGTGCCGATGGCCAGGCGAAGGGCCGCGAGCGTGGTCAGGGGGTTTGAGCGGCTCATGGGCGCGAGCCTAGCGGCTGGCGCAATGGCGCTCCAGAAACGCGAGCTGGTCGGCGACCACGGCCTCGTGCGCCGGGCCGTCGTAGATGTCGAAGTGGTCGACGCCCGGGTAGGTGCGCAGCTCGCCGTGCGGCGCGCGGCGGGCCGCGGTGATCGCCGGGCCGGGCTTGGCAACCTGATCGGCTTCGCCGACGCAGACCAGCCACGGACAATGCAGTCGCGCGGCGTGGCGCCCCGGGTTGAAGGGCCGGCCGAGCAGCCAGCGCGCCGAGACGCGATCGCGCCAGCGCGAGTCCTCACCGGTCGCCACGACGCGCCGCCAGCCGGCCTCGCTGTCGGGCGCGTTGATGAACGCGGCCTTATCGGGCTGTCCGACCGCGGGCAGGTGACCGCCACGGATGGCGGTGAGCAGCGCGCCGACGGCGACACGCGGCGGTGGCCGATGTGCCTGACGCAGGATGTCGAGGAACGGCACCTGGCTGATGGCGGCCGCCACGCGCCGATCGGCTGCTGCCGCCGCCAGCGCGTTGCCGCCGCCCATCGAGGAGCCGAAGGTCACGATCCGGTCCGCGTCGACGTTCGGAAGCGAGCGAGCGCAGGCGATCGCCGCGCGCCAATCCTCCAGCTGGCGTGCGGGCTCGAACAGATCCGGCTCACCGCCGCTGTCGCCGAAGCCACGGTGATCGAACACGAGCGCCGCATAACCCGCGCGCGCGAAGCGCTGCGCGAACGGGCCGAGCCGGTCGCGTCGCGTGCCGGAGAGCCCGTGCGCCATCACGATCACCGGCGTCGCCGCCGCTTCCGCGCCATCGGCAGGCCGATACAGCCACGCCGCGCAGTCGTCGTCGCCGGACAGGAACGTGATCTCCGATCGGTCCATGCGCCCACAACGCCGCGGAGGCGGCGAATGTGAGATCGGCTGCGTCCCGCGGCCCGATTTCGGGCCGCTGCCATCATGGGTGCGTGAGCCAACGGCCGACCCTGGTCGCCGAGACCGCCCCGACACGGCCCAGCGCCGACCTCCCCGAAGACGTCGACCCGCGCAGGCTGGCGCGCCGGGCGCTGGAAGTCATCGTCCTGCTTGGCCTCCTGGTCCTCGTGGCGGCGCTGGCGCCCGGGCTCGGCGAGGTGCGCGACCGGCTCAAGGACGCGGCTCCGGGCTGGCTGGCGCTCGCTGTGGTCTTCGAGGTGCTCTCGGCGCTGTCCTACGTGTTGATGTTCCGGCCCGTCTTCTGCTCGATCATG
Source organism: uncultured Conexibacteraceae bacterium (assembly GCA_963829185.1). Lineage (GTDB taxonomy): Bacteria > Actinomycetota > Thermoleophilia > Solirubrobacterales > Solirubrobacteraceae > Baekduia. The sequence goes on along the minus strand of CAWHID010000002.1, from coordinate 175,263 downwards.
CGCTGGCGCTCGGCCGCCGAGGTTGGCCTCTCGGAGGTTGGGACCGGCTCGATCATCCCGGCCTCGGGCGCTGGCGGGATCGCGCTGGGCGCATGGGTGCTCTCGCGCGCGGGGATGAAGACGGAGACCATCGCCCGCCGCTCGGTTGCATTCCTCTTGTTGAAGAGCTCGGTCAACTTCGCGGCGGTGGCCGTGGTCGGGGTCGTCGTCTTCCTCGGGATCCTCGGTCCACCCCAATCGATCTGGCTGACGCTGCTGCCCGCGGTCCTGTCGGTCCTGGCCATCGCGGGCGTGGCGCTGATCGGCAAGGTGCCGGCGGGGCCACCACCAAGTGAACACGACGGCGGGGTACGTCGCTTCTGGGCGCATTCGCGCACGGCACTGGTCAGCGGCGTCACGGAAGCCGGAGTGCTGCTGCGCCGGCGCAACCCGCTGCTGCTCTGCGGCATCGTCGGCTACTGGGCCTGGGACAACCTCGCGCTCTGGGCGACGTTTCACGCCATCGGCTACGCACCCGGCGCAAGCGTCATCCTGCTCGCGTATCTGATCGGCCAACTCGGCGGGCTGCTGCCGATCCCCGGTGGCATCGGCGGCATTGACGGTGGCCTGATCGGCACCTTCATCGTCTTCGGGACGCCGGCCGCGGCAGCCACCGCCGCCGTCCTCGCCTACCGCATCATCTTGTTCTGGATTCCGCTGATCCTCGGCGCGGTCGCCTTCGCGTCGCTGCGGCGCTCGATGGCGCGGCCTGCGGGGTTCATCCCGTGCGCCGAGTAGCGCGAAGTCAGTCGGGCGCGACCGGGCTGTAGAACCCGAACTGCACGCCGCCGTAGGCCTTGGTGCGCACACGCTCGAAGTGCGCGAGCGGCAGGTCCTCGTCTTCCTTGGGATCGTGCTGGGCGACGATCAGCCCGCCATCGGCGACCCATCCCGGGCGCTCGTCGAGCATGGTCATGGCCTTGACCCAGAGCCCTTGCCATTGCGGCGGGGCGACGAAGATGATGTCGAACGGCATCGGCGGCCGGTCCAGGAACGCGAACGCGTCACCGTGGATCACCGTCGCGCGGTCGGCGAGACGCGTCTTGTCGAGGTTGAACCGCAGGTCTTGCACCACGGCCGCCGTGAGCTCCACGAACGTGGCGTGCTCGGCGCCGCGGCTCAGCGCCTCGATGCCCGCGCCCCCCACCCCGCCGAACAGATCCAGGAACGCGCATCCGGGCAGCCGCGGGTACAGGATGCTGAACAGCGCCTCCTTGCCACGGTCAGAGATCGGCCGTGTGCCCTCAACGCTCGGAGACCGCAAGGGCACGCCCCGCGCGGTGCCGGCGATCACCCGCACTACGTGCTGGTGGCGCGGTCGTACTCCGCGAAGAGGCGATCGAGCGCCTGGGCGGCGAGGCGGTCGGCCTCGATGTCGGCGCGGATCATCGCGGCGACCTCAGGGGTCACCGCGTCGGCGAGCGCGTCGAGCCGCGCGAAGTTTGTGGCGCCGAGGTCGTAACGGCGGCGGTAGAGCTGCTCGATGTGCCCGGCGGTCAGCGGGACCTCAACCGGCCCGGAGTCGGGGTCGGACTCCCAGCCGATGGCCTCCATGACGGCGTAGGCGTCGCGGTAGATCCCCGCCAGCGCGAACTGCGCGTCCGGCTCGAGGTCGCGCAGGCGCGCGAAAGCGTGGTGGTTGACCTTCTGGGTCACCAGGGTCTGGCGGCGCAGGACATCTGCGAGCCAAGGCTCGATCGTGATCGTGGTGGTGGGACTGGGCGGCGGCGTGCTCATGGCTGCGACGGTGTCGAGTTAAGGATGATGCTTGAGCATTCTAGGCCGGCGCGCGGACGCGATCTGCCGGCGCCCGACCGCCGGCGCGATGTCGGTGTCGGCCTAGGTCGAGGCCTGCGCGGCGGTCCACTCCGCCAAGCGCCCCGTCAACTCCGGCGCGGCCGCGCCGCTGACCTCGACGACCTCGTCGACCGGCACGTCGGCCCGCTGCGCCGCAGCGATGATCGCGTCTGGCGACGGCGCCTCATAGAGGCAGTAGGTCCGGCGTCGGTCGGCGCTGAGAAACGAGAACACCCAGCGGACGTCTTCGTCGGCGTTGATCTCATCGATCATCCTGACGTCCTCGCCGGTGAGGTCCAACTCGACTGCGAAGTTCCGCTCGATGACGTAGAGAGGCATCGTGCTCCGATCGTACAGGGGCGATCAGGCCTCAGCGAGGCCATGACGGTGGGCATAGGTGGCCGCTTGGGTGCGGTTGGCACAGCCGGTCTTGCGCAGGATGCTGCGGACGTGGTTGGCGGCCGTGTGCTCGCTGATCATCAGCGCGGCGCCCACCTCGCGGTTGCTGAGGCCGCGGGCGACGAGGCGGAGGATCTCGACCTCGCGCGACGAGAGGCCATCGGGAAGCGCCTCCGGCGCGGCGGGCGGCTCGGGGCCGATCGAGCGGATGCGCGCCAGCAGGGCGCGCTGGCCGTTGGCCTCGGCGAGCGTGGCCGCCTCGCTCAGCAACGGGACAGCGCCCACCGCATCGCCGCGGGCGATCCGCGCGCGGGCGTGCTGGTGGAGCGTGTGGCTGAGCCAGGTCCGCATCCCCGTGTCCCGGTTGAGCACGGTGGCGTGCGCGAAGTGAACTTCGGCGCGTTCCCACTCGCCGAGCGTCGCCGCGAGCATGCCGAGGTAGCGGTCGGCCGCGCCGTAGCAGGCGACGAGGTGGCCGATCATCACGTGGGTGCCGGCCAGCGGCGCGAGCTCCGGATAGACGAGCGCCGCGGTCTCCTCGTCGCCCAGCGCTGCGCAGGCGTCGGTCAAATAGGTCAGCGAGGCCAGCCAGAGCGACTCCCGCAAGCTGCCGAGGCCGTCGGTGCGAACCTGCTCGAGCTCTTGGCGCGCCGCCGCGTCCATGCCGAGCTCCACGAGCACGGAGACGAGCCCCGGCCGCCACGGCCCGCTGTTGCCGGGCTGGCCCGCCAGCAGGCGGATCACCGGCGCGAGCTCGGCCAGGCGGCCCTGCTCACGGCGGATGCCGAACATCTGAATCCCGTGCACGCCCGAGGCATCGCGACCGGTGAGCAGCCTGCTCCAGTCGTGCGAGCGGCCGGCGAGGACTTCGGCGTCGTCGAGGCGGCCGTCGCAGAGCGCCATCGCCGCGCCGTAGTGGGCGGCGACGTGGAGCATGAACGGCTGGGCGGTCTGCTCAGCGGTCTCCTGCAGGGCGTCCACCTCGCGGCGCGCGGCGTCGATGTCACCGAGGGCCACGAGCGTCGGCACGCGCCAGGACATCGCTTCGGCGCGGATCTCGGTGTTGCCGAGCTCCTCCCCGATCGCCGCGGACTCGGTCAGCATGGCGAGGATCTCCGCGAGCGAGTTCTTACCGCGTGACCAGTAGGCGCGCATCAGCACGGTCGCCAACGCGGTCCGGTCGCCTGACTGCCGGGCCATGCCGATGGCGCTGGTGCGAACGACCTCCGCCCGCTCGTGATCGCCTTGGAAGTCCAACGCGCGCGCAAGACCGCTGAGAAGGCCGACGCGGATCTCGGAGCGCGTCTCGCCGATCGCAGCCGTCGCCTCTTCGAGCAGCTCGACTGCGCCCTGGTCGGCGATGCCCGGGCGCCAGCAGGCGTCCTCGTAGCCAATCGCGGCGCGTCCGAGGAGGTCTGGATTGTCCAGCGCGCGGGCGATCTGTGCAGCGTCTCTCAGCGCGTTGAGTGCATCGAGCGCATTTCCGGCACGATGGTTCGCGATCGCTATTTCGATCAGCACTTCTGTGCGTTGCTGCGGGTTCTCGATCCGCAGGTCGAGCGCGGTGCGCAATCGCGCCACCGCCTCGTCGAACGCGAGCGCGCTGGTGGCCGCGCGAGCGGCCAGGACGTTGTACTCCACCCCACGCGCAGCACCGCCGAGCGGCGCCGCGAGCGCGAAGTGGTGCGCGAGGTCAGCCAGGGCACGGCCCGAGCGCGGCTCGGCACCCTCCAGCGCCTCGCCGACGCGCAGGTGCAGCTCGGCACGACGCACGCCCGTCAGCCGGTCATACAGCGCTCGCCGCACCAACTCATGCGCGAAGCGATAGGCCAACGCCCGCGATGCAAGCTCCTCGATCATCCCGCTGCGCACCGCCTCGTCGAGGCGCTCGAGCAGCTCGGCGTCGGAGACACCAGCAGCGCGCCGGACGACGTCGAAGCCGAACTCCCCGCCGGCCGTGGCCGCCAGCTCCAGCAGCTCAACGGTCCCGTCAGCCAGGCGGGCGAGCCTTTGGCTGACAACCTCGCGCACGCTCTCGGGCGTCCCGAGGTCCAGCGTCGAGCGCGTCAGGCGCACCGTTCCGTCGACAAGCTCGACCATCCCGGTCTCGACCAGATCACGCCACAGCTCGCAAACCAGGAAGGCGTTGCCGCCGGTGAGATCGCCGATCGCCTTAGCGAGCCACGGTGGCCCGGCACCGACTTCACCGCCCGCGGCGCTGCGGATGAACTCGGTGACCTCGTCGGCCGAGAAGCCCGCAACGCGCATCCGGCTGACGGTGTCGGAGCGGCGCAGGTCGACCAGCGCCTCGGCCAACGTCTCCGGGACGTCGGCCTCGGCGTCGCGAAACGTGACGAGCATCAGCAGCCGCGCGCTGCCCGCCGCGCGCGCCAGGTAGCGCAGGAGCAGGAGCGTCGGCGCGTCGGCCCAGTGGCCGTCCTCGACGATGAGCAGCACCGGGCGGCCGTGGCTGATGCCCGTCAGCAGCGCCGCGACGGTCGTGTGCAGCCGGTGGCGCTCGGTGTCTGGATCGGCGCTGACCGGCGGCGCGAGCTCCCCAATACGAGCGGGCAGATCGGGCAGCAGACGCGTGAGCTCGCCACCCATGGCGCCGAGCGCGGCCCGCAGCTCCTGCGGCTCGGCCGTCCGGGCCAGCTGGTCGAGCGCCTCGACGAAGGGCCCGTAGGGCGTACGCACGACTGCGTCGCAGGCGCCGGTGAGGATCAGCACACCGTCGCGCTCGGCCTCGCAGGCGAGCTCGCGGACCAGCCGGCTCTTGCCCGAACCGGGCTCGCCGCCCAGCAGCACCACGTGACCGCCCTCCCCGTCGGCCAGCGGCAGCAGCGTGCGCAGCGTTCGAAGCTCGGCTGAGCGCCCGACGAACGGGAAGGTCGACGTCAGGCGAAGCAAGCCGGGCTGGTCGGACATCACGCGATCGCAGATGACGATAGTCAGAACTGATCATCCATGCCGGATCTCAAGCCTCGCGAGACGTTGCGAAATGGGGTCAGCTCAAGTCATGACAGCCGGCCGCGACGGGCGTACGGTCGACTTCACATTCGCTCAAGACCCAAGAGGAGCACCACATGAGCACCGTCATGACCCCTGCTGCCACCGCCCGCCGCGAACTCCCCCGCTTCGCCGGCCACCTCGTCGGACCCGGAGACGCCGACTACGACGAGGTCCGCAAGGTCTACAACGCGATGATCGACCGTCGGCCCGCGCTGATCGCTCAGTGCGCCGGCCCCGACGACGTCGCGCAGATCGTCAGCTTCGCCCAAGCGCACAACCTGCCGCTGGCCGTGCGCGGCGGCGGCCACAACGGCGCCGGCCTCGGCACGGTCAACGAGGGCGTGGTGATCGACCTCTCCCCGCTGCGCGACATCCGCGTCGATCCGCAAGCCCGGACGGTGACCGTCGGCGGCGGCTGCACCTGGGGCGAGGTCGACCGCGCCACGGGCGAGCACGGGCTCGCCACCCCGAGCGGCATCATCTCGACGACCGGCGTCGGCGGCCTTACGCTCGGCGGCGGCCTCGGCCACCTCACGCGCAAGTTCGGGTTGGCCATCGACAACCTGCTCGAGGCCGAGGTCGTGCTGGCCAACGGCGAGCGCGTGCGCGCGAGCGCCGAGTCGCACCCGGACCTGTTCTGGGCGCTGCGCGGCGGCGGCGGCAACTTCGGCGTCGTGACGTCGTTTACGTTCCGGTTGCACGAGGTCGGGACCGTGATCGCCGGCCCGACGTTCTGGTCGCTGGACGACGCCGCCGAGGTGCTGAAGGCCTACCGCGAGTTCCTCGTCAACGCACCGCGTGAGCTCAACGGCTTCTTCGCGTTCCTGAGCGTGCCGCCCGGGGAGCCGTTCCCCGAGGAGCTGCATCTGCGCAAGGTCTGCGGCATCGTGTGGTGCTACGTCGGCGACGAGGCCGGCGCTGCGGCCGCGATGGCGCCGCTGCTCGACGCGCTGCCGGCACCGCTGTTGCACGGCGTCGCGCCGGTGCCCCACGCCGACTTCCAGGGTGCGTTTGACGGCGTGTACCCGGCCGGCCACCAGTGGTACTGGCGCGCCGACTTCGTCAATGAGATCTCCGACGAGGCCGTCGAGGCGCACGTCGAGTGGGGCAAGGCGATGCCGACGTGGCAGTCGACGATGCACCTCTACCCCATTGACGGCGCCGCGCACGACGTGGGCTCCGAGGACACCGCGTGGAGCTACCGCGAGGCACGCTGGGGCTCGGTCTACGCCGGCGTCGATCCGGCGGTCGAGAACGCGGGCGCCATCAAGGATTGGACCGTCGGGTACTTCGAGGCGCTGCACCCGCACTCGGCGGGCGGCGCGTACGTGAACATGATGATGGACGAGGGCCAGGAGCGGGTGAAGGCCAGCTACCGCGACAACTACGGGCGGCTGGCGCAGATCAAGGCCCAGTACGACCCGCAGAACGTGTTCCGGGTCAATCAGAACATCGAGCCGGCGGCGTAGCGGCCGGCGTTCGGAGGGCGGCCTCGGGCCGCCCTCCGGCGGCGCTTTCGGGATAGAGAGCACGACCGAACACGTGGCTACGTCTGCATCCCTGTAGGCACGACCGGCGGCTCGGAAACCGCTCGTGGTGGAGACTTCGGCGCCACTTGCGCCGGGAACCGCCCGGTTCGAGGGAAGAACACGCACAAGACTTCGCTCCCTGGGCGGGCGGCGCTCGGTGCGACGAGTCCTGCCCAGCCTTCCGACAAGAGCAGTTCGCCAACCGCCTGGAATGGCGCCCATGTGGCCCGGCCGGGTGCCGGAACGGCCAGGCCGACGCGGACGAGACGGTCGCCAGTGCTCAAGTCGGCAACCACGAGACGTCTCACCGTGTAGTGCCAGACGTCACGCGGCAGTCCCCGGCCGGGCGGGAGTCCGCTCTCGGCAAGGTGGCGGTACCACTCGGCCCACATCCCGTGTTCGTCGCCCGCCAGGTAAAGAGCGTCGACAATTCGGCCGCGCTGCCACCGACCATCGGCCGCCGTCGCCGGCCGACCGCGCGGATCGAGGCCGCTTGGCATGTGACGGAGCCACACGCCCCCGACTGTGCGCGCTTCGACGTCGAGCGCCAACGTAGCTCAGGCCGCGACTGGGTACTCGAGTGACGAGATCAGTTGGGCCAACGGTCGGACCCGCCCTGACCCCAGGAGCTCCAATGGCCGGCGGTCGTCGAGCGCCTGGATCGGCCGGTTGAGCCAGACCGGGATGTAGTCATGGTCCATCACGCGCATGAGGCGATCAACCATCTCCACGAGCACGGCGACGCGCTCCGCTCGCGCCCCGGTAGGACTGGTTCGCTGAGCCAGCCAGTCGCGCACGGTGCTCGGCGCAACGCTGACGGCCTCAGCGATCATCCGGTCGGTGAGCGCAGCATCACGGTGGATTCGACGCAGCTCGTCGGTGAAGGCTGAACGCCCACCTTCAACCCTCGTCGATGACCTGCGACGAGCCGACGCCTTGGGGGTGTTCGCCTTCGGCCGGCGCTCTACGACGGTGAACTTGCCGAAGGTCCGCGTCGGGATCACGTCACCTTTGCGAAGCGATTCTTCGACCGTGTCGATCAAGGCATCGACAGCCTTGCGCGCGTCCGTGCTGCTCAGCCCCGTGTCCTCGGCCACCGCCTTGACCAGCTCTGCCTTGTTCATGACACGAGTTTAGTCCGGCGTGATTCCGTCGCAACTCCGACAAGAATCCTCCGCAAGCTCACAGACGGTCCAGGATCCGCGCAAGCGCCGCGAGGTCATCGGCAGGCAATGCGGTCAGCGCGGCAGGCGGGGTGTCAAGGACCTTCTCGGCCTTGGTGACGGCCGCGCGGCCAGCGCGCGTCAGGCTGACAAGCTTCGCGCGCCGGTCATTGGGATGCGGCCGGCGTTCGACGAGCCCACGCTCTTCGAGATCGTCGACGATCAAGGTGACGTAGGGCGGGTCGGCCTTCAGCTTCTCGGCGAGGGCGCGCATCGTCAGCGGCTCCGGAGCCAAGCGGCGTAGCGCCCGCACGCGAGCGAAGCTCAGGCCCAGCGCTTTCGACACTGCGAGCTTGCGATCGTCAGCGAGCACGAGGCCCGACATCGCGCGCCAGGCATGGTGAGCGAGGTCCGCGTCCTTGGCCATCAGATCCTCCTCGGTTCGAGATCGGCATTCAGTCGGGCGGCGGTTCGCTGCGCGCTCGCCTGGGCGGCCGCGCTGCTCGCGAACAGGCCGAGCCCACTCACACCGACGCCCAATGTCGCGATGAGCCACCAGGCGGGGTGGCTGGCCGTGGCCAGTTGGGCGCCGACGGAGTGCGTGACGCCGGCGGTCGCCACGGCACCGACGATCGCCACGCCGAGCGTCTGACCGGTCATGCGGCTCGTCGTCGCGACGGCCGCCGCGACGCCCGCTTGGCTGGCCGGCATGCCCGACACCGCGCTCACGGTGATCGGCGGGTTGATGGCGCCAAACCCCGCGCCAAAGACCACGTAGGCGGCCAGGATCCAGGTGAGCGACGTGTCGGGTTCCAACGACACCAACATCAGACTTCCGAGGCCCATGCCAAGTCCGCCGAAGACCACGGGCCAGCGGACCCCGTGCGCGCCGACGGTCCGCCCGGAGATCGGTGCGACCAGGATCGTCATCGCCGCCATCGGCAGCGTGCAGAGCCCAGCATGGAAGGGCGACAGACCGCGCACTTCCTGCAGATAGAGCGTGTTGACGAAGAGAAACCCGCCGAAGGCGGCCAGCCCTACGACGGCGATGGCGGTCGCAGCCGCAAACGGCCGGCTGGTGAAGAACCGCAGCTCGATCAACGGCTCGTCGCGACGCAGCTCGTAGCGCGTGAACGCCAAGAGCGCGGCACCCGCGAGCGCCAAGAGGAAGACGATCGCCGGTGAGCCCCACCCGAGCTCGGGTCCTTCGATGATGCCCGAGATCAAGCTGGCCAGCACGACGATGACCAGCGCCTGGCCGACCGGGTCGACGCGCCGCGCACGTGGCGCACGCGATTCCGGCACGAACCGCGCCGTCAGCGCGATCGCCGCCAGGCCGATCGGGATGTTGACGAGGAACACCGCACGCCAGCTCAGCGGCACCAGCACACCGCCGAGCACCGGTCCCAAAGCCAGGCTCATACCGAAGACCGCACCCCAGATCCCGATCGCTTTGGCCCGCTCGCGCGGATCCTCGAAGGTGTTGCGGATGATCGACATCGCCACGGGGTTGAGCATCGAGGCGCCGACGCCCTGCAGCGCGCGGAAGGCGACGAGCCACCCAATGCTCGGCGCCAGGCTGCAGGCCAGGGACGCCACGGTGAATAGCACCAGCCCGCACTGGAACACGCGTGCGCGGCCAAGACGGTCGGCGGTCGACCCGCTCAGCATCAGCAGGCTCGCGAGCACCACGGTGTAAGCGGCGACCGTCCACTGCAACCCGGAGACAGAAGCGTCCAGGTCGCGCCCGATCGCCGGCAGCGCCACGTTGACGATCGTCACGTCCATACCGATGATCAGCAGGCTCAGACAGCAGATCGACAGCACCAGCCAAGGACGACGGACGGGTGCCGTCGAGTCCGCCGGAGATGAGATGCTGTTGTCCACATAACTATTATAGCCATATAAGCATCAGCCGCGCAAAGCCACGATCAGCGCGCGACTCCGGCCAGACGTCACACGACCGGGAACGACACTCGGAGCGTGACCTCAGTGCTCTGCTCGGTCAGCACGCCCGCTGCCTCAGCCGCCATCTTGGCGAGCTCGTGGATCTCTCCAAGCTGCCACGTGCCGACCGGCAGCTTTAGCTCCATCGAGCGCCAACCAGTCTCGCTCTGCGTTTCGACCACGATCACCAAGGGGGCATCGTCGCTCATTGCGCAGCAGCATAAACGCCTGATCGGGCGTAGACGCCGGAACCCACGGCGAGCAGGATCCGCCGCTCTTGCCCGACGGCCTCCAAACGATCGCTGGCCGCATCCGCGACGCGCGTATGGCGAAGAGCTGGACGCAGCAGGAAGCCGCCGCGGCCATCGGCATGGGCATGGCGCAGTACGGACGCATTGAGCGCGGCAACGTCGAGCCCGGGATCATGACGTTCATCCGCGTCGCCCATGGCCTTGAGGTCGACCCAGGCGACCTGCTGCGAGGCCCGCGGGAAGGCCACCGGTCGTAGGACCACGAAAGACCTGCGACTTGCAGGTCGTTCGGCCTATAGCTGGGCGGGGACTCGAACCCCGGACCTCACGATTAGGAGGGCTCCTAAGTGTTTCTGTGTTTTGGGTGGTTGTTGGGAAGCCCCTGGTAATCGGAGCTTTCCTGACGTAACAGGACGGGGCGATTTCGGCTCGTCTCGACGGGTTGCGTTCGCGGATGTTTGCACGCGAGCGGCGAGAAGGCCTGGTTCCCCGAGTGGCTTGTGTCGCTCGCGCGGCGAGTTCCGCTTCTCGCGCAAATGCGAGCCGCCCGACCGATCTGACGGCTAGAAGCCGCGGGCTTCCTAGACCAGCAAGACGACTCTGGGCGGACGGCGGGACCAACGGGGAACGGACGCAGAGGTTCCGTGTGACACCCAGGGCAGAATCCGGGGTGATGCGCAATCGCCCTAATGCGCCGCGGCGCGAACAATGTCCGGTGAGCATCAGTCTTCCTTCGTCGGACATCGCCCCGAACTTCACCAACAGCATGGCCTCGAGCGCCAGGTTTGACGTCGCGTTCGAGGAGTCGTCGGCGACGGTACGGCCTGGCCCGCCACTGCGCGCCTTGCAGGCGCACCGGCTAGCCGCCGCAGGTGAGTCGCTGGACCGCATGTGGAGGATCCTTGCCGACCATCCGGCTCGCGCCCACCACGCCGAGCACGAGGAGCGCGCGCTGAGCGAGGCGGCGGCCCGAGGGGCCGTCGGCACAGCGGAGGCCACCCTCGGCGCACTGACGCTGATGCTGATGGTTACCAACCCACAGCAGTTGCGCGAGCGCTTAGAGCCTGAGCTGCCAGGCCTATGGGACGCGTTCCCGGGCATGACGCTATGGCTGGCGTCGGTGAGCGATACCGTGCTCGCGCGCCTGTCGACCGTGCGGTTGCTCTTCCAGATGCAGGTCTCGCCGGAGCTTGTCCTCGGCGAGGGCGGAGCGCGCCAGCGGAGCCTGTCCGCGCAGTCGCTCTCCAGCGGCGTGTCGTTCGCTGACGTCGTTCAGCCGGTGTTTCTCATTTTCTCCCCGGCCGCCACCGGCTACGCGGCGCCATGGATGCCTCATGCCTTCGCGCTGGAGTTCGGCGCGGTAGTCGACCTGCGGATCGAAGCCAGCGTCTACTGGTCGCGCGTTCTCGAGCCAAAGGCCACAGAAAGCGGCCGGCCGGCCTGGGTCAACGACGTGCCGAAGGAGCATCTGGGTTCGCTGCTGGCGTGGTGGGTGGACCGGATCAGCAAGCTGTATGACATCGCGTCCGATCCGACGCGGTTCTCTGACGCCGAAGGCCGGCACGACGTGATGGGCCAGATGGCATTCCTGCTGACCGCCGAGCGGGCGTTGAGCGATCTCGGTGCGCTCAGCGCCCTGCCCCGAATACCGGCGATCGCCCGGCTTGGCCTGACGTTCGACCTCCTCGACAAGCTCGAGACACTCCTGGGCTACGGGCCGCAGTCAAGGAACGCATTCGGTCACGAGTGGGGTTCCGGCCACGGCTTCACAGCACTGCTCAACCGCCGTCGGTGCCTGCCGATGCTCGAGCGCAACCTCGGGCAGCTGCCGTTGCAGGTGCGTGCCTTGTTCTCGAAACGCGCGGCAGCGCTGTTCGACGAGGTCGAGGCCGAGATCGCCGACGGCGTGCTGGAGTCGCGGCTGCGCGATGGCGCGGTGCTCGTCGGCGCCCACGCCGATACGAGGATCCCGTTCGAGCAGTACGCCGGCCGCGTTGTCCGCGCGGTGCGCAATTCCTCTCACGGCCTGCTCGACCAGCTGGCCGGACGCGAGGCCGACGTGGCGGTGACGCACACCGGCGCGCTGCCGGCGGCCTTGCCGGAGCTCGCGGCGATGATCGCGTTCGCCATGTTCGCGGATCCCGAACGGCTGTGGCGGATGGACGTGCTCAGCTTCAGCTAGTCCGTCAGGGTACGCAGAAGCCCCGAAGCCGGCGATCCCGTCTCGTCGCCCGCGAGCGCGCCGGAGTCCCAGCAGAAGCCTCGCTTAGAGGATCCGTGCAGTCGACAGGAAAGAGTCCGGCGCGTCGCCAGCGTGGTTCTGTAGACCGACGCTCCTAACGAGAAGGTGCACCGGCGCGTCGTCCGAGGCAGCAGCAGCGGCGAGCGGTGGGTGTTCCGCAGTGCCGCGATTTGGACCGACTCGTGAGGGGCTCGTCAGCCCGCCTTCATACGGCTGGTGCGTCGCCGGGCGACGCGTATGAGCGCCACGCGTCGGCCCGGCGCCTATTGGCCGGGAGGCGGCTGTTGATCTTCTAAGTAGCGGTTCTTAAGAACGTGCGCGCAGAACGGGCCTGACCCGGCGCCGCAGACGTCGCTGCTCTCGCTTTGGGCGAAGCGGGCGGCGGGAGTGTCGCGCGAGCGGACGTCGTTAGCGGTGACATGCCCTTTGCAGCCGTCGAGTTGGGCTTGGGAGACCGAGCCGTAGGCGCAATAGTCGCTGACGAGCCGGTTGGAAGTCTGGAGTTCGGTGATGAACAAGTAGGTGAGAAACCCGAGGACGACGGTGGCCGCGATAGCGAAGCGGAACGCGGGCGGTCGCTGGCGATGGAACGGGTGGCGCTGGGAGAGGACCCAGGTGGTGCCTGCCGCGCCGGCGGTCAGCACAGCGGCGAGGATGACGACGGCGTCGCCGGCGCTGCCGCCGACCAGCGGTTGGATGATGGAGTCCTGCGCGCTCATGAACAGCCACAGGCCGCCGACGATCGCCAGCACCCATAAGACGATCTGCCCGAGCGTCTTGGCCCAGTCTCCCGACTGGGCCTCGCGCTGGTCGGCCTCGGGGCTGGGCGCGCTGGCGTAGGCGTCGTCCGTGCGGGGGCGGGTGAGGTCGTCGACGAACCGCCCACCGCGCTCGTAGGCCGCAAACGGCAGCCACCACCAGCCACGACCCCAGGCGGCGAGCCGGTCGGCGTGCAGGACGGCACCAGCGCCCCAGACGGGCAGCAGCACGATCCCGATGAGGAAGTAGAGGGCGACGATGAGCAGCGCGGCGACAAACACCCAGCCGAGCACGTCGAAGAACAACCCGTTGCTGGAGGCCAGGATCGGTGCCGTCATCGAAGATCGGTGAGCACCGTAACCCAAACCGGTGCAGTAGCGGAACTTTGGCCAGCGCCGGTCATCTCTGGGCGGGCGTAGTGAGACGGGTGCCTCACGTCATCGCTTTCAGGCCTTCGAAGCGGACGGCTTGTTGTCGTTGCGGGCGTCGATAACGACGATGGACTTCTCGCCGGTGAGCTTGAGCTCGCGCAGGATCCTCTCGACCTTCGCTTGGTCCGCACGGGTAAAGCAGACGATCACCTTCACCGAGGTTCGGGTCTTGTTGGCGGCCTCGTAGATAGCGACCTGGTTCTGCAGGTTGGCCTTCAGCTTGGTGTTACTGGCCAGTTTGAACTCGATGAGCGACTTGTCGCCGGCGCCCATGCTGGCCTTGTAGTCCACGGGGCCCCGGCCATTATTGACTTCGCGGTTGACGTCCAGCTGCGAGCCGGCCCAGACGAGCTTGAAGGCGAGCTGCATCTCCTTCTCCTTGGACGGCGGCCGGGTGCCCTTCGGGTTGAACAGCTGGTAGCCGTCCTCGTTCTCGATGAAGTCCTTGAAGATCTGAACGCGGGCCAAGCACTCGACGTAGGTGGTCCAGGGCGTGTCGTAAAACTTCGTCTTGGCATCCAGCTGGGACAGCGTCGCCTTGATCGCGTCGATGTAGCGATGCCGGGCGTCGCTGACCTTCTGGGCGCTGACCGAGATGGCGTTGTCGCCGTCTTCCTCGCGGATCTTGATGTAGACGTCGAGGATCTCGGGGAACTCTCGGGCGAACGCCTGCGCCAGGTCCGACTTGGCCTTTTGGCTCATCTTCGGATGTAGACGCTTGGAGAGGTAGGCGTTCATCTTCGCGCGCTGCTCGGCGTCGGAGACCGCGTCGGGCAGGCGCGACAGGCGGCTGGCCATGTCCTTCTGGTTGATCCATGTGGCGTCGCGGGTGAGGACGTCCTCCGGGGTCAGCAGGATGAAGTCGCCGTCTTTGACCGGCAGGATGTAGCTCTTCGTGGCCCAGGTCTCCGTGTCGTAGTTGAACACCGCGCGAAGCACGGCGACCTTCTTGCGCTGGGTGGGCTTGAGGTGCTTGAGCGCGAAGGTCTCGGAGTACTCGCACAGCCAACCCTTGATGAGGTTGGTGGTGAAGTCGCTGATGTTGTCGCGGCCAACGCCCGAGCCGACGAGTGTGACCTTCTCCAGGTGGCTGCTCTCGGTGACGGTCTCCTGACCAAAGTCCTTGAGAATGCCTCCGAGCGCGGCGTGCAGGGCCCTGGCGAACTCAGGGCCCAGGCCGGCGCCGTCGTTGCCCAGGTGTGTAAAGCCGAGCCAGTTCTGCTTGACCTCCTTGAAGCAGTAGAGGGCGCGCATCACGCCCTCGTCCAGCGGGGCCGCGTCGGGACGGTCGCGCAGGTAGATGAGGTACTCCAGCATCCCGTCGTGCAGCGTGCGGTAGACGGGGTTACCGCTGTTGAACAGCAAGAACGGGTCAACGAAGACCGGCAGATCCGACACCACGCTGATGTCGAAGGCACCGTAGTCCTCGAGCACGTCGGACCCCACGCCGAAGTAGTCCGAGAAGTAGAGATCCACGTGTTCAACGGTACGCGCACTCCCGGACCTCACGCCGGATCGGGGCCTTCGACCGGCGCGGCCGGTCTCGAGCTGCGCTGCGGTCAGTTCGGGCTCACCGAGCAGCCGGCTGATCGTCGCTCACGCGAAGCCGCGAGCCGCGCCGGTTTGGGTCGCGCTCGAGCCGAAGGTCCAGACGCGGAGCGGGGGCGCCGCCAATGCCTGGCGGCGCCAACGAGGCGGTTCCTACGCCTCCCCGTCGTATCCGAACGCGGCGTGCAGCGAGATCCCGACGGGCAGACCTTGCGCGGCGCGCTTGGCCACGTAGCGTTCGGCCCCGTCGTAGAGGGCGCGCATGACCAGCGGGTTCGGCGCGCTCAGCGGCTGGGCCTGGAACGCGCTCGAGCGGACTTCCAGGACTCGGCCTCGCTCCGCCCCGTTGCGCTCGCGCAGAAGGCAGATGACGAGCAGCCAAGCGTCGGCTGCGACGCCCGCCAACCCGGTCTTGCCGTCGTCGGGTGCCTCGTCGAGGACATACGATGCGTACACCACGATCTGGTGGTCGGGGTCGACGACCTCGACGCCGGCCTGGGTAAAGCATGTACGGCCGATCTCGAAGGCGTGCGCATTCCAGCCGGCAAGGGTCTGGGGGTTGATCTCCCGGAACGCGTCGGCGGGAAGTAACAGGTCCGGTTCGGTCACCGTGAGCACGCTAGCCCCGGCGCCGGCGGACTCTCGACGGAACGGAACTCGCGCGCTACGACGCGCCTCCGGCGAGGCCGGAGCACCTTCCGCGACGGAATGACGCATGTAGGGTCGGAGCGTGACCCGGAGCGAAGCGCTGGAGTTGGCCGTACGCGCTTGCGAGGCCGCTGGCTGGTCTGCGGCGCCTGTTCCCGGTCAAAAGGCGGTTCGTGCGACCCGCGGCGATCGCACGATCGAGCTTCGCGTCAGTGTGCTCGGACCAAACAGCCGCGGACAGTGGCTCAAGCAGACGCTCTCACTCGGCCCCGACATGTTCGCATGCCCCATTGTCGACGGAGTCGTCTACGTCATCCCGTCAGAGGAATGGCTTCGCGAGAGCGACGTGCTCGGCAGCGCGGAGTACCCGTCCAAGCCGTCTGAACCCGAGTGGACAATGTCACGCAGCTCGGCCGCGCTTGGCCCGTTCTTGGGGTCGCACCGCGCCGTGGACGTGCTGTCGCGCGAAGGCGAGGTATCTGGTGCGCGGGCTGCGCTCGAGGCCGAGGCCGTGCCTGTCGAGGCCTCGAACGTCGAGGCCATGCAACGGCAGACCGTCCAATTCGATGCCACGGCCGTACGGCGCGAAGTCGTCTGGTTCGACGCTACGCAGACTACATCGAACGAAATGGCCACACGATCGCGCGGCTGAAGATCAGGACCCCGGATGGCGAGACATTGTTCAGCGACATCTGGATTCCGGAACAGAGATTGCTGGTCGAAGCCAAGGCGGACACCGGCCGGGCGTCAATCCGTATGGCACTTGGTCAGCTTATTGACTATGCGCGAGCCGTGAGTAAGCCGTACTATCAAGCGATCCTCATCCCGACGGGCCCGAGTCCAGATCTTCTCGACCTCATTCATGCAGGCGGCGCGTACGCAATCTGGCCGGAGCAAGGTTCGTTTCGTCGTTCCGCCGGCGGCGACTGACTTCTGCAGGTCGATTCAGTAGAGCGGCGCGCGCAAGTCGTTCCGCGGAGCGGTGAACCTGCGCACGGCTTCCGCTTTCGCGTGATTGGAGAACCCGCCGAAACGAAAACGTCGTATCGAGACACGGGCGGGGAATGACGTTGTGTGGCGCTGACGACGGGCCGAAGCTCGCGGGGTAGCCGCGGCGGTTGATAGCGCGTTCGCGTCGCACCGCCAACGAGGATGGCGCTCAGCTCGCTGCCGGGTTGGCTGACGGGAAGTGGTCCGGGGCGGCGAGGGAGAGGGGCGATGCCGGCGCCATCCATCTCCCGCCGGCCACGGGCGACAGACGAACGACGAGTTACGGTCTGTGGAACCTCGCGTGGTTGGCGCGGCCGGCCGAACTGGCGTTCACCGTGGAGGTTGGATCGGTGCTCTACCCGTTCAGCACGGGGCGTCCTACCCGTTCCGCTCCCCGTTCCGCCGTGGAACGGGTAAAGCTGCCGCTCGCCCCGCAGCCAATGGGTTTCCCGGCCCTCCGCGTGCTCGACCACCCGCACCCACCATTGACTTCGTCTGAATGGCGCGTGCGGGTGGTCGAGCCCACTACGGGTCAGGTGTTCCAAGGCTGCGGGGCGAGCGGCAGCCCAACGGTGAATGTGGCTCCGGTCTGATGGACGAAGGGTTCGGAGGTGCGACGGAGGGAGTGGTGTTGCGTCGCGCGCCGGTGCTGCCGGACCGGGAAAGCGGGTCGGCGGTGCGAGCGGCGAGGCGGGTCGGCGGTGCGAGCGGCGAGGTGCCGCCCGCTGAGCCGAGGTGCGTCTATGCCGTGGTCGCGTGGGTGTACTCGGTGAACAACTGGTCGAGGGTTTCTGTGGCGAGGTGGGTGGTGGTGATCTCGGCGTTGACCGTGGCGGCCTCCTCGTCGGTCTCGGTCTGTTCGAGGTCCCAGAGGAGGTCGCGGATGCAAGCGTCGAGATCCGCGCGACGCTTGCGCAGCTGCTCGATGTGGCCGGTGGTCAACGGGATCTCGAACTCCTCGGCGCTGTCTGGCGCTGGTTCCCAGCCGACGGCTTTGATGACCGCGATGGCATCGCAGAAGATGTCTGCCAGCGCTTCCTGGTCAACGGGGGTGAAGTCCGAGAAGTCCTCGAACGTCTCGTGATTGAAGACCAAGACCAGTTTGGACTCCTCGCGGAGCACGTCGGCCGTCTGGCGGTCGACGGCAATACGGCAGGCGTAGCTACCCTGGTGGGCACTCATGGGAGGTGGTATCTCCTTGGGTCATGCCCCCGGGCCGTTGACGCGGTCGCGGGGGTCTTTCTTGTTAAGGATGTCGCTGGTCATGATATCGGATGAGGCAGCGAATTTGTCAGGCTCCGCTGACTAGTACGCGAGCTAGCGAGCAACATGTACGGCTAGCTTGCGAGCAAGTCAACGAAGAAGTCCGCCTCCCCCATACCGGCGTCGACCAGGTGCACGTACTGGTGGAGCGTGAACGCCGCCGAGTGGTGGCCGAGCCACGCTTGGACCTGCTTGACGTTCTTGCCTCCTCCCCCGCGATCGGCCGGTGCGAACAGCAACGAGGCGCAAGTGTGGCGGAACGTGTGGAGCGTCACCCACGACAGGTCGGCGCGCTTCGCCGCCGGTCCGAGAACGTTGTTGTAGATGTTGCGCCGATCCACGCGGGTGCCAACGCTGCTCGTGAACACCAGGTCACCGTCGACCGGCTCGCCGCCCGCGGCTGCCACGAGCCGCGCCACCAAGCGCGGCGACATCGGAATATCCCGCTTGCCGTATCGCGTCTTGGGCTCTCGCACCTGGCCGTCAGCGAACTGCCACCGCACCCGCAGCACGGGTTCGTCGCCGACGACGAGATCCCGGCCCCACCGCACTTCGATCATCTCCCCGATCCGAAGGCCGGTATGGGCCATGAACTCGAAGAACAGGCGCCACTCCGGCGGGACCTCCTCCAACAGCGCCCGGAGCTGAACGACGGTCATCGCCTTCTTGCTCTCCACCGAGCGGCCGACCCATGCCCTCGCCCTCTGGTACCGAGACGCGGACGCCGCTGGCCGGATTCGAGCGGATGACGTCCTCCTCGGTCGCGTCGGCCAGCAGGGCACGGAGCACCGCGACGTGATGGCGGATCGACTCCTTCGCCAGCTTGCGCCCCGGGCGACGCGGGTCTTCCTGCTCCAGCAGCCACACGATGAACGCCTTGACGTCGCGCGGGCGGATGTCGCCGAGGCAGATCCGGCGCGAGTCGAAGTACGGGATGATCCGCTGCTCCAGCACCTGGCGGTACCAGCGCCGGGTCGACTCGCGAAAGCCGCCGGACGTCCGCCCCTGGTAGGTCAAAATCCAGTGCCGCGCGTAGTCGCCGAACTTGATGTTCTCGACGTCGACGATCAGGCCACGGTCGGCGTCGGCCTCCGCCTGGCGCTTGGCCTTCCGGGCCGCGGCGAGCGTCGGCGCGCTGCCCCACTTCTGCCGCCCTTCGACGCGATAGACGTACGCATACACCTTGCCTCGTCGGTAGACGCCCGGCGTGTCGGTGCGGACCAGCGTCGTCTTGCTCTTAGCCATCTCGATCTCCTGGGTTGGAGTCGAGACGAGCCGAAGGTGCCTCACCGGCGCGGCGGCGCGAGCCATGCGTCGATCTCAGACAACCGGAACAACAACCGCGAGCCGTCCTTGCGAAACGGGATGGCGTCATGACCACGTCGCGAGACGAGGTCGTAGATCCGCTGCCGCCGGCACCCGAGGTGCGCGGCGACCGCTTCGACGCCAACCCAGGGCTCAGCCGCCGGTCGCGCGAGTCGTTCACCGACACGCGCGACCAACTCGTCAACGAGCGCGTCGGGCACGGCGATGACCAAACCGTCGGGAGCAGGCATGTGCTCCATCCGGCGCGGCACGTCGCGGCGTCCGGCAGGCGCGTCGTGTTTGCACCCCTGTTTGCAGCGGGACAAATCCGGGCTTCGTAAGACGCCTCAAAAAGCGCCAAAAACCCTGCAAACGAGCTATATAGCTGGGCGGGGACTCGAACCCCGGACCTCACGATTATGAGTCGTGCGCTCTAACCAGCTGAGCTACCCAGCCGAGGGTGGCGGATTCTAGCGGCCGGTGATCACGAGCACGCGCCTGACCTCGGGTCAGCCGTCACCGAAGGGATTGGGCCCGCCATCGCGCCGCGCCGCCTCCTCGCGCGCCCGCTCGCGGTCCTCGGACTGGCCGACGGCGTAGAACGCCGCCGAGATCACGCCGACGAGGCCGATGCCGCCGAGCGTGATGCCGATCGCGTCGAGCCAGGTCGTCGTCCCGATCCAGGCGATCAAGCAGCCGAGCACGATCGCGCCGGCGGAGGTGATCGCGATCTGCTTGGGCGTCATCGCCGCGGAGCTTACGCCCGCAGGCCCGGCGGCTAGCGTCCTGGAGGTGATCGCCGATGCGCTGGACCTCTCGCTGCAGCGCCTGCGCGACGACGGTGCCGGCGAGGCAGTGCAAGCGGCGTTCGCCCGCCGCTTCGCGCAGCTCCAGGACCCGGAGGCGGGCTTGTTGGGGGGCGACGCGCTGGAGCCCATTGACGATGTCCCGAGCCTAGAAGAGCTCGACGAAACCGATGCGGATGCGACGGAGATCCTCGACCGCCTCGCGGTCATCAAGCTCAACGGCGGCCTTGGCACGTCCATGGGCCTCCACGGACCCAAGTCGCTGATCGAGGTCAAGCCTGGCCACACGTTCCTCGACGTCATCGCCCGCCAGGTACTCGCGCTGCGAGCGCGCCACGGCGCCCGCATCCCCCTCGTCCTGCTCGACTCCTTCTCCACGCGCGCGCGAACGCTGGAGGCGCTGCCCGCAGAACTCGCGACCCCCGGCATCCCGCCCGACTTCCTGCAGTCGCGCGAGCCCAAGCTGCGCGCCGACACGCTCGCCCCCATCGACTGGCCCGCCGACCCTGAGCTGGAGTGGTGCCCGCCCGGCCATGGCGACCTATATGTGTCGCTGCACGCCTCCGGCATGCTCGCCGCGCTGCTGGACGCCGGGATCGACTGGGCCTTCGTGAGCAACAGCGACAACTTGGGCGCCAAGGCGGATGCGCGGATTCCGGCCTGGGCCGACGCGCGCGGCGTGCCGTTCGTGATGGAGGTCGTGCGCGGGACGGCCGCCGACCGCAAGGGCGGCCACATCGCCCGGCGCCGGGTCGACGGCCGCGTCGTCCTGCGCGAGACCGCCCAGGCACCTCCCGGCGACAGCTCGTTCACCGACGTCGAACGCTGGCGCTTCTACAACACCAACAATCTCTGGATCGACCTTCGTGCCCTCCAACGGCTCCTTGCCGATGACCCGGCCGGCCCGGATCTCCCGCTGATCGTCAACCGCAAGACGGTCGACCCGCGCGACGCGTCGAGCCCCGCCGTGCTCCAGCTCGAGACCGCGATGGGCGCGGCGATCGGCGCGATCGACGGCGCCCGCGCCGTCCTCGTGCCGCGCACGCGCTTCGCGCCCGTCAAGACGACCGACGACCTCCTCCTCGTCCGCTCCGACGCCTATGCCTTGGACGACGCCGGTCATGTCTCCCCCACCTTCGACGGCCCGCCGCCGGTCGTCGCGCTGGATCCCAGGTACTACAAGTCGCTTGCGGATCTCGACCGCCGCTTCCCTCACGGCGCGCCATCGCTGCGCGCCGCGCACAGCCTCACCGTGCACGGTGATGTCACGTTCGGCGCGGACGTGCAAATTGTCGCTGACGGAAGTGTCACAGGGCCGGCAAACGTGCCGGACGGCTGCATCATCGAGCCATGACCCGCATCACCGCTTTCGGCCCCGGCCGCGTGAACCTCATCGGCGAGCACACCGACTACAACGGTGGCCTCAGCCTGCCGTTCGCGATTGACGACGGCGTCATGGTGACCGCCACGGCGATCGAGGGCGAGCGGCTGGAAGCGATCGCCTACGACATCGACAACGGCGCGCAGGACGCCTTTCCAATGGCCCATCCGCCGCGCGACGGCGATGACGGCTGGCGCGCATTCGTGCGCGGAGTCGTCGCCGAGCTGACCGCTGCCGGACACGCGCTCGTCCCCGCCCGCCTCGAGATCGCCGGAACGCTGGCGCAGGGCTCGGGCCTCTCCTCGTCGGCCGCTTTGGAGGTCGCCCTTGCCCTCGCGCTGCTCGGCCTCGCCGGTGAGACCGAGCCCGATCGCCCTGCGCTCGCGCGCCTGTGCTCGAAGGTCGAAAACGACTGGGTCGGCGCCCAGACCGGTCTGCTCGACCAGACCGCCTCGTTGTTGGGTACGGAGGGCAATGCACTGCGCATCGACTTCGCCACGATGGAGACGAGGCAGGTGCCACTCGACCTCGGCGCCTGGCGCCTGGCCACCGTGGACTCTGGCGAGACGCATTCACTGGCCGCCAGCGGCTACAACCAGCGCCGCTCGGAGTGCGATGAGGCCGCATGGCATCTCAAGGTTCGCCAGCTCAGCGAGGCGACGCCCGAGCAAGTCGCGACGCTGCCGGACCTCCTGCGACGCCGTGCCGAGCATGTGCTGTCTGAGAACGCGCGGGTGGACGCGACCGTCGCCGCGTTACGCGCCCGAGACCTCGAACAGGTCGGGCGTCTTCTCGATGCTTCGCACGCCAGTCTCCGTGACAACTTCGACGCCTCGACCAAGGCAGTCGAGCGCACCGTGCGACGCTGCTTGGAGGCAGGCGCGGTCGGCGCGCGCATGGTTGGTGGTGGCTTTGGCGGCCATGTCCTCGCCCTCTTTCCGCCGGAATTCAGGCTGCCGAAGGGCGCCTACGAAGTCGTGCCCGCAGGAGGTGCGCGGCTGATCGAGGAGTAGACCCTACGAGCCGCCCCGCTCAGCCCGCTTGCGCTCTTCCTCCTGCAGTTGCTTGCCGAGCGGGCGCAGCAGGGCCCACGCGATGAAGAAGATCCCCAAGGCCAGCATGCCTAGCCCGGCGATCAGGTTGATGTGGAGGCCTGCTGCCTTCTCGATCTCCGCCTCGGAGTCGCCCAGCCCCACGATCGTCAGCACGACGCCGTAGAGCACGAACAACCCGCCGATGATCCGCCGCAGGTCGAAGAGGTTGGCCGCCTGGGCCTCGCGCGCGCCGGTGCCCTGCTCCGGCGTCTGGTCTGCTTGCTGATCGCTCATCACGCCACGCCCCTAGAAGAAGATGATGGTCAGGATGGCCGCCAGGGCGATCGCCCCGAAGCCCAGCAGCTTGGGCGACTCCCACCACTTGTCATGGACCGAGGCGGTGGCGGCGTCTTCCTCGTTGGCCATGCCCCACACCAGCCCCTGCAGCTGCTCGACGGGCTTCGGCTTGGTCACGAGCGTCACGGCGATGGTTACGACCGCGTCGACGACGAAGGCCGCTCCCGCCCCCCAGAACGACTCGTCGAGGTCAGAGCCGAACGTGAACCAGCCCGCCCACTTGTACCCCACGTAGGTCACGAGCGCCGCGATCGTCCCGGCCACCAGGCCCCATACGGCCGCCGCCGACGTCATTCGCTTCCAGAACATCCCGATGATGAACGTGGCAAACAGCGGCGCGTTGAAGATCGAGAACAGCGCCTGCAGGTAGTTCATCAAGTTCTGATAGCCCGAGGCAATCAGCGCCGTGCCGATTGCCACCAAGACCCCGCCGACCGTCACATACCGGCCAACCCTGATGTAGAACGCGTCCTCGCGGTCGCGCACGATGTAGGGCTCGATGATGTCGGTCGTCACCACCGTGTTGAACGCGCTGACGTTCGCCGCCACGCCCGCCATGAACGACGCCATCAACCCCGTCAGTGCGATGCCGAGCATGCCGTTGGGCAAGTACTCATTCATCAACAGCGGGATCGCGTTGTTGTAGGCCAGGTCAGGATCGCCACCACCGAGGTTGGGGATCTTCCATAGCGCGATCATCCCCGGGATCACGACGACTGCCGGGATCAGCAGCTTGGGGTAGGCGCCAATCAGCGGCGTCCGCTGACCAGCGCTCAGGTCGCGCGCCGAGAGCGCCCGCTGGACCTCGGCGAAGTTCGTGGTCCAATAGCCGAAGGACAGGATGAACCCGAGGCCGAAGACAATGCCAATCCAGGTCGCGCCAATCGGGTTGGTGACCTGCCCGGGGTCGGTCCCCTGCAGCGCGTGCAGGCCAGCCTCTCCGAGCTTGCTCTGGCTGACCTTGTCTTTCAGCCCGCCCCAGCCACCGGCGTCGTGCAAGCCGACGAACGTCAGCGGGATCAGCGCGGCCATGATCACGAAGAACTGCAAGACCTCGTTGTAGATCGCTGAGGAGAGACCGCCGAGCGTGATGTAGGCCAACACGATCCCGGCGGCGACCACGATGCCGAGCAGGATCGGCCAGCCGAGCAGCAGCTGCAGCACGAGTGCCAGCGCGAACAGATTGACGCCCGCGATCAGCACCGTCGCCAGCGCGAAGGTCCACGAGTTGAACAGGTGCGAGCGCTTGTCAAAGCGCATCAGCAGGTACTCGGGCACCGACCGCACACGGGCGCCGTAGTAGAACGGCATCATCACGAGGCCAAGGAAGACCATCGCCGGGACGGCGCCGATCCAGTAGTAGTTGACGGTCGCCACGCCGTACTGCGCGCCATTGGCGCCCATGCCCAGGATCTCGGTCGCACCGAGGTTGGCCGACACGAATGCCAGACCCGTGATCCATGCTGGGAGCGTCCGACCACTCAGGAAGTAGTCCAGGCTCGTCTTGACGTAGCGGCGCGCAACAAAGCCGACGCCGAGGACGACGACGAAGTACACGCCGAGAATCGCGAAGTCCAGAGCGTTTGTGTCCAGACGCACTCCGGAGGCCGCGACCATGCCCGTTCATTTCCCGCGCTCCCCGTCCTCCATGCATCGGTAGCTTGCGCAGCGTGACCGACGCGCCAGGCCGCCTGCACGATCGGATCGCCGAGCTGGCGACCTACAACGACGATCCCGCGGCCGGCGGGATCACCCGCGAGGTCTACACCCGGACCTACGCCGCGGCGCTCGATCGCGTGATGGCGTGGATGCGCGAAGCGGGGCTGGAGCCACGCCTGGACGCGGTCGGCAACCTCTTCGGGACCTGGGCAGGTGCGGAGCCCGGCCTACCGCGCGTGTTCACCGGATCGCATGTCGACACCACGCTCAACGCCGGTGCCTACGACGGCGTCCTCGGCGTGCTCGGCGCGATCGAGGCGGTGGAGTCGCTGCGCGCCTCCGGCTACTCACCGCGCCGCAACATTGACGTCATCGCGTGGGCCGGCGAGGAGCCGCGTTTCGGAACCGGCTGTATCGGCTCGCGCTGCGCGGCGGGCGAACTGACGCGCGCCGACCTCGATCGGCTGGTCGATCGCGACGGCGTGTCGATGGCGGCGGCGCTCCGGCTGGCCGGCTTCGATCCCGACCAACTCGCCGACGCAAGGATCGATCCGGCCGATGTGCACGCGCTCGTCGAGCTGCACATCGAGCAGGCGATCGTGCTCGAGACCCACGGCGAGCCGATCGGCGTCGTCGAGGCGATCGCCGCGCCGCATGATTTCCGGCTGATCTTTGAGGGCGCCGCGACCCACGCGGGCGCGACGCCGATGGCCCTGCGCCGCGACGCGCTGGTCGGCGCCGCCGAGGCGATCGTCGCGATCGAGCGGATCGCGACCGGCTCGACCTCCGGCACGACGGTCGCCACCGTGGGCATCGTGCGTGCGCGGCCGGGCGCGATCAACGTCGTGCCCGGCAGCGTGGCGCTCGACGTCGACGTGCGCGACAGCGACGCCCAGGCGCGCGAGGCGGTCATCGACGAGATCGTCGCGACCGCGCAGGCGATCGCCACCGCGCGCCAGCTCACGGTCACCGTCGAGGAGATCGTGACCGACACGCCCGTCGCCTGCGATCCCACGATCATCGACGCGACGGTCGCCGCATGCGACGCGCTCGCCCTCCCCTACCGCCGCATGATCTCCGGCGCCTACCACGACGCCATGATCATGGGTCGCCGCCTCCCCGTGGGCATGATCTTCGTCCCGTCGCGCGGCGGCGTCAGCCACCATCCTGACGAGCACACCTCGCCGCACGAGCTGGAGCAGGGCGTGGCGGTCTTGGCCGGGACGCTGGAGCGCCTCGCTGGCGGTTGAGGCTCAGCCTAGGTAGTCCTCAACGGTCCCCGCGGACCGCAACTGCGCGGTATCGGGATCCTCGCCGGCGCGGCGCTTTGCCTCGCGCTGGCGCAGGAGGTCCCAGAGCTGGTCGAGCTCGACCTTGATCGCGGCGAGGCGCTCGGCGTCGCGCTTGATGAGGTCGTCGTGCCCAGTCTCGGCGGCCGCGCCCTCCTCGGCGCGGAGCTTCTTCTCCTCCGCTTCGAGACTCTCGATGCGGTTGCGGATCTCCTCGTCGTCCATGGATCCGAGGCTACCCGGCACGCGAGCCCTTCAGAACCCGTCGCGCCAGGTGTCCTTGTAGAGCAGGTACTCGGCCGAGCCGTCGGCGCTCGCCGTGAAGCCCTGCGGGCAGTACGGCGCCATGTAGACGAAGTCTTCGGCGCGGATCTCGTGCTGATCGGCGCCGAGCACGTAGGTCCCGCCGCCTTCGGTCATCCAGAGACCGTGTTCCTCGTCGTGAACCTCGATCTTGTCCAGGCCGACGCCCGCGTCGAAGCGCAGCAAGGACATGGCGAAGTCGAAGGACGGGTCGGCGACCGGCAGCAGCTCGCGGCGGGTGAAGCCTGGCACGGCGGACGCGGCGAACGGCTCGTCGTCGCGATGGCCGAAGCGCGCGGCGGGCGGGTCATAGGCCGCGTGGCTCTCGTAGCGACGCTTGATGATCAGCAAGCGCGTGGGACCGCCCTCGCCGGCTCGCAACTCATAGGCCATGTCGGACGGCAGGTAGGCAAAGCCGCCCGCGGTCAACGCCCGGCGCTCACTGGCGGAGGTGCTCACCGTCACCGCGCCGTCCAACACGTAGAAGAACCGCTCGTAGCCCGCGCCGACGCGCCGCACCGTCCCCCCACCGGCGTCCAACACCACCAAGTACTGGCCGATCCGCGACGGCGCCAGGCGCGGCGTGACGAGCTTGACAACCGGCTGGTCACCGAACTCCGGCAGCCGGCTCGGGTAGTGGTTGGCCGGCGTCACCACCGTGTAGCCGTGGCCCAGCGCACCCCGTGCGCGCTCGGTCATCAGGCCTCCTTCTCATGGATGACAAGATCTTCCGGGCGCACCGGCGCCCGCGTCAGCGCGTGGCCCGTCGCCGCGCGCAGCGCGGCGAGGATCGCGGGCGTCGAGGAGATCGACGGCATCTCACCCACCCCGCGCAATCCATACGGCGTTTCGGGATCGCCGAGCTCGAGCACGATCGACGGCACCGGGGCGGCGTCGACAATCGTGGGGATCCGGTAGCTGCCGAACGAGCGGGTCTGCACGAGCCCGTCGTCGCCGAGCAGCAACTCCTCGCTCAGCGCAAGGCCCAGTCCTTGGATCGACCCGCCCTCCAGCTGCCCTTCCAAGGCCATGGGGTTGACCGCCTTGCCGACATCCTGCGCGCACGTCAGCTCGACCACGCGCGCCAGCCCGAGCTCGACGTCGACGTCGACCACCGCCCGGTGCGCGACGAACGCGAAGCCGGCATGCGAGTCGCCCTGCCCGGTCTCGGAGTCGAGCGCCGCGGTCGGCGCGTGGTGGTAGGTGCGGGTGCAGGTGACCGGCTTCCCGCCGACCACGTCAACCAGCTCCAGGACACGATCGTCGCCGGACCACATCGCACCGTCGCGCAGCGACAGCGCCGTGTCACGATCGCCGAGCACGTCCGCGGCGCGCTCCAGCACCACGGTCCGCACCGCCGTGCACGCGGCCTTGACCGCACCGCTGATCATCCAGGTCAGCCGCGAGGCCGAGGCCGAGCCGGCCGAGGCGATCGCCGTGTCGGCGGTCAAGACGACGACGTCCTCGACCCCGAGCTCGGTGCGCGCGACCTGCTCCTGCACGCCGAGCACACCTTGGCCCACCTCGGCAGCCGCGCTGAAGATCTCGACCACCGGACGGCCATCGCGCACAGTCAGCTCCACGCGGGCGGTGGCGGAGTCGTCGACGCCTTCGGAGAAGGCGATGTTCTTGAAGCCTGTCGCGTAGCCGACGCCCCGCCGAACGCCCTCGCCGAGCGTCGCGCCGAAGCCGCTGCCGGGCAGATCGCGGGGATCGGCGACCGGGCCGGGAAGCGGCCGCGCCTCCAGCGCATCGAGCAGCGCCACCGTCGCCACGGGCCCGCGCACGGCCTGGCCGGTCGGCAACGTGCCGCCCTCCGGCAGCGCGTTGCACCGCCGAACCTCCAGCGGGTCGCGCCCGACCGCCGCAGCCAGCCGGTCCATCTGCGCCTCATAGGCGACCGCGACCTGCACCGACCCGAAGCCGCGCATCGCCCCGCTGGGCGTGTTGTTGGTGTAGGCGACGATGCCAAGCAGGTCAGCGTTGTCCACCGCGTAGGGCCCGACGGCCAAGGTGGTGGCATTGGCGATGACCGCCGGAGAGGTAGAGGCGTAGGCGCCGCCGTCGAGCCAGAGTCGTGCACGCACGGCAATCACCTTGCCTTGCAAATCCGCATGGTGCTCGTACTCCATCCACGCCGGGTGGCGATGGACGTGGCCGCCCACAAACGACTCGTCACGCAGGTAGGCCATCTTCACCGGCCGCCCGCACCGCAGCGCCAGCATGCACGCATGCAGCTGCATCGAAAGATCCTCACGCGCGCCGAACGCGCCGCCAACGCCGGCCAGGACCACGTGCACGCGGTCGGCCGGCAGCCCGAGCCCGGCCGCGATCTGGTCGCGATCGATGTGCAGCCATTGGGTCGCCACGTGCAGCTCGACGCCGCCGTCAGCGTCGGGGATCGCCAACCCGGATTCTGGGCCGAGGAAGGCCTGGTCCTGGATACCGACCTCGTAGCGGCCACGGATGACGACCTCGCCGCTGGCTTGCGGATCGCCGCGCAGGATCGGAACGCTGCGTAGGCAGTTGCCGCCGGGATGTAGCGCAGGCGCGTCATCGGCCAGCGCGCGCTGCACGCTGACCACCGGCTCCAGCGGCTCGTAGTCGACGGCCACCAGGGCGGCGGCCCGGCGCGCGGTCACCGGATCGTCGGCGGCAACGATCGCGACCGCCTCGCCATGGTGGCGCACACGATCGATCGCGAGCACCGGCTGGTCGGGGATGATGCTGCCGACGAGCTTGTCGCCGGGGACGTCGTCGTGGGTCAGGACCGCCCGGACACCGGGCAGCGCACAGGCCGCCCGCGTGTCGATCCCGCGGATGAGCGCCGAGGCGTGTGGGCTGCGGGCGGTCGCACCGAAGAGCATCCCCGCGACGTGCAGATCCGAGGAGTACAAGAACTCCCCGGCGACCTTGCCCGGGCCGTCGCTGCGAGGCAGCCGCGCGCCGACATGGCCGCCGGTGTTCACGTGGCCGCTACCTTCCGCATCCGCGCGCTCTCGCGCCGCAGATCGGCCGCGAGCGTCAGCGGGTCGGCTGTCCGCAGCTCTCCGTCGGCGACCACGACCTCGCCGCCCACAAGCAGCGTGTCGACCGGACGCGTCGGGCCGAAGACGAGCGCGGCGACGGGATCGTAGATACCGGCGAAGCCGATCTCATCCAGGTCCCAGAGGGCGACATCGGCCAGCGCGCCGACGCTCAAGTGCCCCAACTCGTCATCGCGACCCAGGCAGCGCGCGCCGTGGCGGGTGGCCATCGCTAGCGCCTGGCGCGCGGTCAGCGCGGTCGGGCCCGCCTTGGCGCGCGCGAGCACCATCGCGGCGCGCAGCTCGTCGACCAGCTCCCCGCACTCGTTGGACGCCGCGCCGTCGACGCCGAGGCCAACCGGCGCACCCGCAGCCAGCAGCGCCGGGACCGGCGCGATGCCAGCGCCGAGCCGGCCGTTGGAGGTCGGGCAGTGCGCGACGCCGGTGCCGGTCGCGCCCATCCGCGCCGTCTCATGGTCATTGAGATGGACGCAGTGCGCGAGCCAGACGTCATCGCCGAGCCAGCCCAAGTTGTCCAAGTACTGCAGCGGGCGCACGCCGAAGCGCTCCAGGCAAAAGCGCTCCTCGTCCTCGGTCTCGGCCAGATGGGTGTGGAGCCGGACGCGCCGGGCGCGCGCCAACTCGGCCGTTTCGCGCATCAGCTCCTCGGTGACGCTGAACGGCGAGGTCGGCGCGAGCGCGATGCGAACGCGCGCGCCCGGTGTCGGATCGTGATGGCGGTCGATCGCGCCGGCGCAGGCGTCGAGGATCGCGTCGCGGTCCTCGACGAGCTCGTCGGGCGGCAGGCCACCGGCGCTCACGCCGAGGTCCATCGCCCCGCGACAGGGATGGAAGCGCAGCCCAATCGCCCGCGCGGCGTCGATCTCGACGGCCAGCAGGTCGCCCGCCTGGCGCGGGAAGATGTAGTGGTGGTCGGTGGACGTCGTGCAGCCCGAGCGCGCCAGCGAGGCGAGCCCGGCGCGGGCGGTCGCGGCGACCACGGCGCCATCGATGTGCTGCCAGACCGGGTACAGCGCGACCAACCACTCGAACAACGTGGCCTCTTGCACGTAGCCGCGCGTGGCCCACTGGTAGAGATGATGGTGGCAGTTGACCAGGCCGGGCGTGGCGAGCATCCCGGCAGCGTCGATGCGCCGCGTCGCGCGTTCGCGGTCGGCGGCCGGAGCCGGTCCGGACCCCACAGCGGTGAGGCGATCATCATCGATGACGAGATGGCCGTCAGCGATCTCGGTCGCAGCATCGTCGACCGTCGCGATCGCGCAGCCCTCAATCACCACAACCGTCATCTCGGCCCCTCCCGCGCGGCCATCCGCACCGCCTCGATGATCTTCTGGTAACCCGTGCAGCGGCAGAGGTTGCCGTTGAGCCCCTCGCGGATGTCGGCCTCGCTCGGATCCGGATTGCGTGCGAGCAGGTCGCGCGCCGCGACGATCAGCCCCGGCGTGCAGAAGCCGCACTGCACGGCGCCGGCGCGCATGAACGCCGCCGGGAGTGGATGCAGCGTGCCGTCGCCCGGCGACGCGAGCGACGCCGCGGTCTCCACGTGCGCCCCGTCGGCCTGCGCGGCGAGCACGAGGCACGCGCACGCGATTTCGCCGTCGATCGCCACCGTGCAGGAGCCGCACTCGCCCTGTTCGCATGCGTTCTTAGCGTTGGTGATGCGCAGGACGTCGCGCAGGACGCGCAGCAGGCTCTGGCCGCCATGCACGTCATCGATCTCACGTGGCGTGCCGTCGACGGTGAGCCTCACGTTGCCACCACCGCCTCAGCGGCCACGCGCCCCAATGCCCGGCGCGCAAGCACGGCCGCGATCTGCCGGCGATAGGCGACCGAGCCGCGCGCATCCGGGATCGGGTCGACCGCCGCGGCGACCAGTGCGCCAAACTGCTCGGCGATCGCCGGGTCGCCGAGTGCGTCCCACGACGCGGAGACCAGCGCCTCGGCGACGCTCGGACGAATCGCGGTCGGCGCCGCGCCAACGACGCACGCGGTCGCCGTACGGCGCGCCGGGTGCAGCGCGATCGCGACCGCGCAGACCGCGCGCGCCATCGCATTGCGAGCGCCCGCTTTGGCGTAGGCGACGGGACCGTCGGCGACCGGCACGTGCAGCGCGGTGACCAGCTCGTCGGGCGCCAGATCGCAGGCGCCCGGCGCGGTGACAAAGGCATCGGCGGCGACCATGCGCTGACCGCGCGGGCCCTGGATCTCGACGCTGGCCTCGGCAGCGCCAAGCGCGGCCAGCGCGTCGCCGGATGGATCTCCCAAGACGAGCGCGCCGGCGAGCGTCGCGCGATTGCGGATCTGGCGCGAGGCGACGGTCCGGGCCGCCGCCGCGAGGCCGGGCAACTCGCCCGCGTGGCGCTCGAGCACGTCGGTGTAGGTGACGCCCGCGCCGAGGCGGACGATGTCACCGTCGCGCGTGGCTTCCCGCAGCCCGGCGACGCGCGAGAGGTCGATCAAGGCAACCGGCTCAACCCCGCGGTTGAGGTCGACGAGCACACCGGTCCCACCCGCCACGACGGTCGCGTCGGGATGCGCGGCACGGGCCGCGAGGGCGTCGTCGAGGGTGCGTGGTTGCAGGACGGTCAGGCCGTGATCCTCTCCTGACCAAGGTGTCGATAGACGATGAGGCGGAATGTACTGCACCCTGTCAGGGCCATTTGCAGCGTCCGTCGGCAACCCACTACCGTGCTGCGTCGATGATGGACCGAGACGCCTTCGTGGCACGCTTCGGCGGGGTCTTCGAGGCGTCGCCGTGGATCGCCGCAGCCGCGTGGGAACGCGGACCCTACGACGCAGTTGCCGCGCTGCACGCAGCGATGGTGGCGATCGTCGACGGTGCGTCGGCCGATGCGCGACGCGCTCTGATCCGCGCGCATCCCGACCTCGCCGGCAAGGCGGCGATCGCCGGCACCCTGACCCCGGAGTCCACGCGCGAGCAGGCTGCGGCGGGGCTTGACCGCCTCACCCCGGAGCAACACGCACAGCTCCTCTCCCTGACCGCCGCCTACCGTGAGCGCTTCGGCTTCCCGCTCGTCATCTGCGCCCGCGAGCACACCGCCGACTCGATCATCACCGCAGCCGCCGAACGGCTGGCGCACGACCCAGAGACAGAGGAGCGCACGGCGCTGGCCGAGATCGCGAAGATCGCGGCGCTGCGCTTGGCCGATCTCGCCACCGACGACGTCCCAGGAGGGACATCCACTTGACCGACGCCCGCATCTCCTACGGCAAGCTCTCGGTGCCGGTCCAACTCGTCCGCGGCGAGCGGCTGCTGGCCGCCGACATCAGCATGGAGGTCCTCGGCCAGAGCTTCCTCCACGCCTACACCGAGGGCGACAACTCGGCGGTCGTGGCGACCGACACCATGAAGAACGTGATCCTGCGCCGGGCGCATGAGCACGACGGCGCGACGCTCGAAGGCTTGTTGTATGACCTGGGTCGCGGCTTCCTGACGACCTACCCGGAGATGGAGGGGCTGCGGCTATGGGCGGTGCAGCAGCCGTGGGTCGCAGAGACCGGCCGGCTGCACCGGCGCGTCGGCGGCGACCACGATGTCGTCGAGATGGAGCTGGCGCAGACCGCCGGGGAGATCGCGCTGGTCGACCACCGCGCCGGTCGCGTCGAGCTACGGCTGCTGAAGACCACCGGATCGGCGTTTACGAAGTTCGCGCGCGATGAGGACACCACCTTGCCCGAGCGCGGCGACCGGCCGCTGTTTATCCATCTCGACGTGCACTGGCGTCATGGCGCCGTCACCGACGCGATCGGCGACGGCCGCGTCGCATCGGACGACGTGCTGGCGCTCGTGCTGTCGACCTTCGACGAGTTCGTCTCGGAGTCGATTCAGCATCTCGTCTACGAGATGGGCACGCGGATCCTCGCGGCGTTCCCGGCGCTGTCGCAGGCCTCCTTCCGCGCCGAGAACCACACCTACGATCCCGTCCCGGGCGCGGCCGACGCCGCTCCGCTGAGCAAGACCTACACCTCGGCCTTCCCCGCGTACGGCCTCATCACGCTCGTGCTCGATCGATGAGCCCCACGCTGCTGTTGGGTCCGCTGCTGCGCTACGTCAACGCGACCGAGGCGACCGTCTGGGTTGAGACCGACGTGCCGTGCGACGTCTGCGTGCTCGACACGACCGAGCCGACGTTCACCGTCGCCGGACACCACTACGCGCTCGTGATCATTGACGGCCTCGAGCCCGGAACGACGGTCGACTACACCGTCTGCCTCGACGGGATCCAGGCTTGGCCGGCCGAGGGCGAAGCGGGCGGCGTGATCCGCCCACGCGCGCCCGATGCCCCGTTGACGCTGGCCTTCGGCTCCTGCCGCGTCTCGCTGCCTCACCGTCCGCCCTACACCTTGAGCAAGGACGATGACTCGGCCGGCCGCGAGGTCGACGCGCTCGCAGCCCTCGCCCATCAGATGGCCGACGAGCCGCCCGAGCGCTGGCCCGACGCGCTGCTGCTGGCCGGCGATCAGGTCTACGCCGACGAGGTCTCCCCCGCGATCTGCGAACGCATCGCCCAGCGCCGCGACCCCCAGCAGGGTGCGGGGACCGAGGTCGCGGACTTCGAGGAGTACACCTGGCTTTACCACGAGGCCTGGGGCGACCCGGCGCTGCGCCGCCTGCTGGCCATCGTGCCCACCGCGATGATCTTCGACGACCATGACGTGCACGACGACTGGAACACGTCGGGCACATGGGAGCGCGAGATGCGCGAGAAGGACTGGTGGGAGGAGCGCATCATCGGCGCTTACGTCTCCTACTGGATCTACCAGCACATCGGGAACCTCTCGCCCGACGAGCTCCGGGCCCACGACCTGTTCCAGCAGGTGCGTGGCAGCAGGGAGGACATGGCGCCGGTGCTGCGGCGACAGGCGCGAGAAGCGCGCGATGAGGTCGCCGGCACGCGCTGGAGCTACGCGCGCGACTTTGGCACCACGCGCATGGTCGTCCTCGACACGCGCGCCGGGCGGATCGTCGCCGACGACGCCGACCGGCAGATGCTCTCCGACGAGCAGTGGTCCTGGGTCTCCGAGCAGCTCACCGGCGACATCGACCACCTGCTCATCGCCTCCACGCTGCCGGTGCTGCTGTCGCACGGGCTGCACGAGCTGGAGGGCTGGAACGAGGCAATCTGTGCTGGCGCCTGGGGCGGGATGGCGGCGCGCGTGGGCGAGAAGATCCGCCAAGGCCTCGATCTCGAGCACTGGTCGGCGTTCCGGAGGTCCTTCGATCTCCTGATCGATGAGCTGCGCGCCGTGGGCTCCGGCGAGCGGGGCGCCCCGCCAGCGTCGATCATCGTCCTGTCAGGCGACGTCCACCACGCCTACCTCGCCGAGGCCGGCTTCCCGCGCAGCGCTGGCGTGCGCAGCGCGGTCGTCCAGGCCGTCTGCTCGCCGATCCGTAACCCCCTCGACCACCGCGAGCGGCGCATGCTGCGCAGCGCGCTCTCGCGCCCGGCGCAGGTCGTGGCGCAAGCGCTCGCCCGCGCCGCCGGCGTCCGCTCGGCGCCAGTCCGCTGGCGCTTCCCGGAGGAGCCGACCTTCGACAACCAGATCGCGATCCTGACACTGAACGGCCGGACGGCGCGCTTGCGCATCGCCCGTACCGATCCCGACGAGTGGCAGGACCCGCAGCTGCACACGTCGCTGGATCGCATCATCAGCTGAGCCATAATCGACCCATGGCCAGGCTCATCTACTCGGCGATCGCCTCGCTTGACGGCTACATCGAGGATGCGGACGGCTCCTTCGACTGGGCGGCGCCCGATGCGGAGGTGCACGCCTTCGCCAACGAGCTCGAGCGACCGATCGGCACCCACCTCTACGGCCGCCGGATGTACGAGACGATGGTCTACTGGGAGACGGCGCCGACCAGCGGAGCGGGAGACGACGCCATCCACAACGACTTCGCAGCGATCTGGCAGGCCGCCGACAAGGTGGTGTACTCGACGACGCTCACGGAGCCGGCCAGCGCCAGGACACGGATCGAGCACGCCTTCGATCCCGACGCGATCCGCCAGCTCAAGGAGTCGGCGGAGCAAGACATCTCGATCGGCGGCCCCACACTCGCCGCCGAGGCGCTCCGGGCCGGGCTCGTCGACGAGATCCAGCTCCTCCTCGTGCCCGTCATCGTCGGCGGCGGCAAGCCCGTGCTGCCTGACGGGCTAGGCCTTCAACTTGCGTTGCTCGATGAGCGCCGCTTTGCCAACGGCACCGTGTACCTGCAGTACCGCTTGCCATGACCGGCGCACTGACGACCCATGTGCTCGACGTCGCGCAAGGGCGTCCCGCCCCCGGCGTCGGGATCGAGCTGTGGCACAACGAGGTCCGGATCGCGGCGACGGTGACCAACGACGACGGCCGCACCGACACGCCGTTGGTTGCACCAGGCGCGCTGGAGGTCGGCGTCTATGAGTTGCGCTTCGCCGTGGGCGCGTACTTCGCGGGCAGCGGGATCGCTGCCGATCCGCCCTTCCTCGATGTGGTGCCCGTGCGCTTCGGGATCGCCGACGCCGGCGCCGATCACCATGTGCCGCTGCTCGTCACGCCCTGGTCGTACTCGACCTACCGCGGCTCGTAGTGGATCCGGGCGAGCAGATCGTCGAGCGCTGCCGCGAGCTCGCCGGCGTCAGCGAGGAGCAGGGGTGCCTGACGCGGCGCTTCGCCACGCCGGCGATGGCGCGAGCCAACGCGATCGTCGGATCCTGGATGCGCGAGGCCGGGATGACGGTGCGCATGGACGCCGCCGGGAACCTCGTCGGGCGACGACCGGGGACCTCGGCGCCGGCCGGGACGTTGTTGTTGGGGTCGCACCTGGACACCGTGCGCGACGCCGGCGCCTTCGACGGCCCGCTCGGCGTGCTCACCGCGATCGCGCTCGTGCAGCGGCTGCGCGAGGAGGGCGTCGCGCTGCCGTTCGCCGTCGACGTGCTCGGCTTCGCCGACGAGGAGGGGCTGCGGTTCGGGACGGCGTACCTGGGCAGCCGCGCCGTGGCCGGGACCTTCGAGCCGTCGCTGCTCGATGCGCTCGATGACGACGGCGTGAGCGTGCGGACGGCACTCCAGCGCTTTGGCGGCGACCCTGGATCGCTCCCGGGCGCGAGCGGCAGCGCGTCTCGGCGGGGCGACGAGCTGCTCGGCTACGTCGAGCTCCACATGGAGCAGGGGCCCGTGCTGGAAGAGCGCGGAGCGCCGGTCGGCGTCGTGACGGGGATCGCGGGCGCCACGCGCGCGGAGGTCCGGTTCACCGGACTGGCCGGCCACGCGGGGACGGTGCCGATGACGCTGCGCCGCGATACGGCGCCGGCGATCGCCGAGCTCGTGTTGGCCTGCGAGACGACGGCGCGGGAGACCGACGGGCTGCTGGCGACGGTCGGGCGGCTGAGCGTGTTGCCGGGGGCGCCGAACGTCGTGCCGGGTGGCGCGATCGCCTTCCTCGATGTGCGCCACGCCGACGATGATGTCCGCCATCGCGCCGTCGCCGAGCTGCGGGCGCGGGCGGAGGCGATCGCGGCGGCGCGCAGGCTGGAGATGAGCTGGAGCGTGCGCCTCGACAACGCGGCAGTGACGGTCGACGCGGCGCTGACCGAGCGGCTGGCGGCGGCCGCGGGCGGGCTCGGGCTGCCCGACGTGCGCCTGGCTTCCGGCGCCGGCCACGACGGCGTCGCGCTCGCGGCCCTCTGCCCCATCGCAATGTTGTTCGTGCGCTGCACGGGCGGGCTGAGCCACAACCCCGCCGAGGCGGTCGCACCGGCCGATGCGAGCGTCGCGCTCGACGTGCTCCACGCCTTCGTGCGCGCGCTGGCAGCCGACGTGGCGAGCGGGCGATGAGCTTCGACCTCATCATCCGCGGTGGACGGGTCGTCACTGGTGACAGGCCGTCCGTCCTCGATGTTGGTGTGGTCGATGGCCGGATCGCCGCGCTGGAGCCCGAGCTGGCGGGTGACGGCACCGAGGTCCTCGACGCCACCGGGCTGCTCGTCCTGCCCGGCGCCGTCGACGTGCACGTCCACCTCAACGATCCCGGTCGCGCCGAGTGGGAGGGCTTTGCCACCGGCACCGCAGCGCTCGCCGCCGGCGGCACGACGACGGCATTCGACATGCCGCTCAACGCGATCCCGCCGACGGTCGACGGCGCGGCGTTCGCCGCGAAGGTCGCCGCGGCGCGTGGCGTCACGCGGATCGACGTCGCGCTCTGGGGCGGCCTGGTCCCCGGCCCCCTCGACCGCCTCGACGAGCTGGCCGACGCGGGCGTCGTCGGCTTCAAGGCCTTCATGTCGGCCAGCGGCGTCAAGGAGTTCGCCGCCGCCGATGACCTCACGCTGCTTGAGGGCATGGCGCGCTCGGCGAAGCTCGGCCTGCCCGTGGCCGTCCATGCCGAGAGCGAGGTGCTGACGAGCCGGCTCGCGGCGCGAGCGCGTGCCGCCGGGCGCACGGGCGTGCGCGACTACCTCGCGTCACGGCCCGTCGTCGCCGAGGTCGAGGCGATCGAGCGCGCGATCCTGTTCGCCGCCGAGACCGGCTGCGCGCTGCATGTCGTCCACGTCAGCAGCGGCCACGGCGTGGCGCGGATCGCCGAGGCGCGGGCACGCGGCGTCGACGTGACCTGTGAGACCTGCCCGCACTACCTCGTGCTCGACGCCGACGTCGCCGGGCGGCTCGGCGCGGCCGCCAAGTGCGCGCCGCCGCTGCGACCGGCCGAGATCGTTGAGGAGCTGTGGGAGCGCCTACTCGGCGGCGACGTCGATTTCGTGGCTACCGACCACTCGCCCTCGCCGGCCACGCTGAAGGAGACGGGTGCCGATCACTTCGCGGCCTGGGGCGGCATCGCAGGCGCGCAGACGCTCGTAGCGTTGTTGTACGACTCGGGCGTCTGCGCGCGCGGACTCGACGTCGCGCGGCTCGCGACGTTGACCGCCAGCGCTCCCGCGGCCCGCTTCGGCCTGGCCCCCGCCAAGGGCGCGGTGGCCATCGGCGCCGACGCAGACGTGCTGCTGCTCGACCCCGCGCAGGAGTGGACCATCGCTCGCGAGGATCTGCTCAATCGCCACCGCCTCAGCCCGTTCGTCGGCCGCACCCTGCGCGGCCGCGTCGTTCGCACACTGCTGCGCGGCACGACGATCGCGCGGGACGGCCAGCTCGTCGGCGAGCCGATCGGCCGCGTGCTGCGGCGCGACGGCACGCCAGCGTAAGGCTCAAGCGAGCGCTGCGAGGCGCGCCAGCGCCTCGGGCGTGTCGGCATCGTCAGGACGGCCGAGGCCGTCGCAGGCGATGAGGCCGACGCGCGTCGCGGGGTCGGCGAGGAGCTCGCGGGCGCCGGCGTCTCCGCGCAGGCGCTCGACGGCCCCGAGCGTCGAGGACTCCAGCAGCGTCGGATGCGCCGGCAGGCCGGCGTAGGTCGCGCGGAGCGCGTCGAGCTGCGACGGCGCCCGTGCGGCGATCAGCCGCGCGACCGCGCGCCCGTCCAGCAGCGGCTGGTCGGCCAGGGCGATGACGACGGCGTCCGCCCCGCCCGCGGCGGCAGCCAGGACGCCCGCGCGGAGCGACACGCTCAGGCCCTCGGCCCAGTCGACGCAGCGCACGACCTCCGCACCGCCGAGATCCACTCCCGTCTCCACCTCGTCGGCGCGCGCTCCAAGGACGACAACAACACGCTCCACCCCGCCGTCGCGCAACGCCGCCAGCGGCCACGTCAGCAGCGGCCGCCCACGGAAGGTCCGCAACACCTTGGGCGGCCCGCTACCGCCGAAGCGCGACCCGGCGCCCGCCGCAAGGAGGACTCCGATGACCCCGCTCACCCACCACCCCGCAGCGGTCGCAGCACGTGCAGCGCCACGCCCTCGTCCTGCCGCTGCGACACCACGCTGAACGTGCCTCGCGCGGCGGCGAGGAAGTCGCGCGTTCCGGCACGCTGCGGATCGGCGAGGTGCAGCACGCCATCGGGACCCAGCAGCCGCGGCCAGAGGCGCAGAGCGGTCTCGACGTTGGCCCGCGTATACAGCACGTCGGCGGCCAAGACCACGTCGAACGGCCCGAGATCCACGAGCGCCTCGCCGTGCGCCGCCCAGTCAACGACGGCCACGTCGGCGACAACCTCGTTGAGCGCCAGCGCATGGGCGGCGAAGGCCACCGCGTCAGCCGCGCCATCGGTGGCCAGGACCGCGGCGCCCGATCGCGCCGCCACGACGCTCGGCGCCCCCAACCCGCAGCCGAGCTCCAGGACCCGCGCATCGGCGGCGACCGGCTCGTCGACCAGCGACGCCGCCAGCGCCAGCCCGCTCGGCCACGGCCGCGCCCAATAAGGAACGGGACGCCCCGCGCCGCCGTCCTCGTGACGCAGCTGCTCCCACTCGCGCGGGAGCACCAGCACCAGTTCCTCAGACGAGACGTCAAACCGCTGCACCACCACGTCCAGCAACGCCGGCGACAGCTCGCCCACCGGCATATCCCGCAACGCGCTCAGCCGCTCGGCGAGCGACACGCGCAGCGCAGCTAGCGCATCGTCAGCC
Source organism: uncultured Conexibacteraceae bacterium (assembly GCA_963829185.1). Lineage (GTDB taxonomy): Bacteria > Actinomycetota > Thermoleophilia > Solirubrobacterales > Solirubrobacteraceae > Baekduia. The sequence continues at coordinate 135,544 of CAWHID010000002.1, read as the reverse complement.
AAACGCGATCGGCGTGAGGTCGTCCAGCAGCGCCAGCGTCTCGGTGTACATCCCCGCCTTGATCGCGCCGAGCGTCGGCCCGTGCTTGGCCGCCAGCGCGCCCGCCCGCTCGACGGCATCGGCGAGCACGCGATCCTCGGAGACCGCGGCATCGACAATCCCCGCGGCCGCCGCGTCGGCACCGCCGTAGCGACGGCCGGTGGTCATGGCCTCGTGCGCCGTCGCCTTTGACAGCCGCGCCTGGATCAGCGACGCCATCGGCGGCGTGAACGGGATATGGATGTCGACCTCCGGCAGGCAGAAGTAGCCCCGGTCGGCACGCATGACCCGGAAGTCATGAGCGACCGCGAGCATCGCGCCCGCGGCAAAGCAATGGCCTTGGATCGCCGCAACCGTCGGCACCGGTAGCCCGAGCATCTGGCCGAAGAGCGCGTGGACGCGCGGCACGAACGCCGGCACCTCGCCGGTGTTCGCGCCCATCCACTCGAGATCGAGGCCGTTGGACCAAATCTTGCCCGTGGCGGTCGTGACCAGCGCACGCGGCTCCGGCGCCGCGGCAACCTCGTCGAGGAGCGCGGAGACCGCATCGACCCAGTCGGGGTTGAAGCGGTTCTCGTCGTCGCCGAGGTTCAGCACGTACACATCGCCGTCGCGATCCAGGGTGGGCATGCGCGGCAGACTATGGGAACCGAACTAGGTGACGTCTGCGCAATGACAGACGTCTGCGCGATCTTTGCGTCTGCGTTACTATTTTCGCCGATGCACACGACAGGCGTCTCCGCAGAGCAGCTGGCCGACGAGATTGCACGGTTCCTGGCTGCCACGATGCGCACGTCGCAGGCCGAGGTCTTCCAGGTCGTCGAGGAGTTCGACCTGTCCATGACCCAGCTCAAGATCCTGCACATCCTCGACGGCAGCGAGCGTGAGCTCACGCCGTCCGAGCTCGCGCAGTTCGTCGGCCTTTCCCCCGCGGCCGCTGGTCGCGCGGTCGACGCCATGGTCCGCGCCGGCATGGTCTCGCGGCGCGACGACGATAGCGACCGGCGCGTCAAGCGCCTGACGCTGACCCCAGTCGGGTCTGACGCCGTGGCCCGCATCACCACCGCCCGCCTGAAAGGCCTGACGCGCGTCGTCGAGCGCCTTGACCCCCAACAGCGCGCGGCGCTCAGTACCGCATTGACCCCTCTCCTCCTCCAGAACCCCGCCGGCCCCGACTGCGCGTCCCCACGCGCCAAGGACCCCGCATGACCTCCACCTCCCCAGAATCCGCGCCCTCCCCACGCGCGAAGGTCTTTGACCGCGCGCTCATCAGCATCTCGGCCGTCGTCGTGCTCGGCACGTTTATGTCGATCCTCGACACGACGATCGTCAACGTCGCGATCAACACCTTGTCCAAGGACTTCGACACGTCCTTGGCCACGATCCAGTGGGTCTCAACGGGCTACATGCTCGCGCTCGCCACCGTGATCCCGCTCACCGGCTGGGCGGCGGACCGCTTCGGCACCAAGCGCTTGTACATCATCTCGATCGGCCTCTTCCTCGCCGGCTCGGCGCTGTCGGGCATGGCGTGGTCGGCCGAGTCGCTGATCGGCTTCCGCATCCTGCAGGGCCTGGGCGGCGGCATGATCATGCCCGCGGGCATGACGATCCTGTCCCAAGCGGCCGGGCCGCAGCGCATGGGCCGCGTGATGGGCATCGTCGGCGTCCCGATGCTGATGGGCCCGATCATCGGCCCCGTGCTCGGCGGCTGGCTGGTCGACGACGTCTCCTGGCGCTGGATCTTCTACGTCAACCTGCCGATCGGCGCGATCGCGCTGGCCGCGGCCGTGAAGCTGCTGCCGCGCGACAAGCCGGCCGCCCACCAGCGCCTGGACTGGCTTGGCCTCGCACTGCTCTCACCCGGCCTGGCGGCGTTCGTCTACGGCCTGGCCGAGACGTCGTCCTCGGGCGGCCTGGGTGCCATCAAGGCGTGGCTGCCGATGCTCGTCGGCGCGCTGCTGATCGGGACGTTCATCTTCCACGCTGCGCGCCACGCGTGGCCGCTGATCGATGTGAAGCTGTTCAAGGTCCGGGCCATGAGCGCCGCATCGGCGACGACGTTCTCGTTTGCCGCCGCGATGTTCGGCGCGATGTTCATGCTGCCGCTCTACTACCAGGTGGTCCGCGGCCAATCGGCGCTCGACGCCGGTCTCTTGCTCGCACCCCAGGGCCTCGGCGCGGCGATCATGATGCCGATTGCCGGCAAGCTGACCGACGAGACCGGCCCGGGCAAGATCGTCCTCGGCGGGCTGACGCTGCTCTTCACGGCGATGGTCGGCTTCACCCAGGTCGGGGCCGACACCTCGTTCTGGTTCCTGGGCAGCTGCCAGTTCCTGATGGGGTTGGGCATGGGCGCGTCGATGATGCCCGCGATGAGCGCCGCTTACCAGACGCTCCAGCACCGGCAGCTGGCCCGCGCGACGACGGCGCTGAACATCATTCAGCGGGTCGGCGGCTCGATCGGCACCGCCCTGCTCTCGGTTGTGCTGACCCATCAGCTGACGAGCGCCATCCCGGCCGCCGACGGCAGCGGCCTGGCCGCGGCGCACTCGGTGCCGGCGGCCGAGCAGGCGCGGATCGCCCCGGCGATCGCCGATGCGTTCGGCAACACGTTCTGGTGGGCGGCGGGCATCATCGCGCTCGCCACCATCCCCGCGCTGATGCTCCCGCGCCACAAGCCGCCGGCGCCCGCCGCGCCCGCAGCTGAGCAGGAGGCGGCCGAGGCCGCCGTCCTGGTCGAGGTCTAGGACCCCGACCGCACGTCCAGCACGACCTTGCCCGTCGCGCCGCGGCCGTCGATGACCTTCAAGGCATCGGCGGCCCGGTCCAGCGGGAAGCGCTGCCCAACGATCGGCGCCACGGCCCCGGCGGCAATCAGCTCGTCGAGCGCCGCGCCAATTGCGCGGGTCACGTCGGGCTTGGACATGATGTAGGCGCCCCAGCCCGCGCCAATGACCTCGGTGTTGTTCAACAGCAACCGATTGACCTTTACCTCGGGGATCGAGCCGCCGGTGAAGCCGATGACGACGATCCGGCCGCCTTCGCGCAGCGACCGCAGCGAATCGGTGAAGCGATCGCCGCCGACCGGGTCCAGGACGAGGTCGACGCCACCGTCCGACAACTCCTTGACCTCGTCCTTCCAGCTGCCAGTGCAGCGCACGACCTCGTCGGCGCCCGCAGCGCGCGCGACCGATTCCTTCTCGTCATTGGAGACAACCGCGATCGTCCTGGCGCCCAGGCCCTTGGCGACCTGCAGCGCCGCCGTCCCAACGCCACCGGCCGCGCCGTGCACAAGCAGCGTCTCGCCCTCGGCGAGGCGGCCGCGAAGCTTCAGCGCGAAGTAGGCCGTGTGGTAGTTGAGGATCAACGCCGCGCCTTGAGCGAAGTCCAATGCGTCGGGCAGCTTGAAGGTCATGAACTCGGGCGCGACGACGACCTCGGCAAAGCCGCCGAGCATGCAGAACGCCGCGACACGATCACCCGCCTGCACCGCAGCACCCTCCGGCGCGCTGCGCACGACACCGCCGACCTCGCTGCCGGGGATGAACGGCAGCGGCGGCTTCATCTGGTACTCCCCGCGGGTCTGCAGAACCTCGGGAAACGAGACGCCAGCGACCTCGACATCTACGAGGACCCCGCTTCCGGGCGTCATCAAGTGCGACGGCTCGGGCTCCGGAACGTCAACGATCTTCAGTGCCGTGTCGGGACCGGTCAGCTCGGTGATCTGCAGGGCGCGCATGCGCGCACCCTAACTTGAACCCGGATCGCGAACGCGGGGATCACGCGCCCGCGCGTCGCCGCGGCACGAGCCCCCGCGCCTCGAGCGTTCGCCGCTCGGCAGCCAACCCAGTCGCCACGCGGGTGCGCTCCTCATCGATCAGATTCGTCCGGTCGCCGGCCGGATGCTGGGCCCGCACGGCATCGAGGAACCGGAGGTACTCGCGGGAGGACTCAGCGAGGTCCCCCTTGATCGTGACCGCCTTCCGAATCGCCGGGATCGCCTCGCGCAGCTCGTTGCGGCGCAGCAGCGTCAGCGCCTGCCCCGATGTCGCCCACGCCAGCCCTCGGCGATCGTCAAGCTCCTCGAAGATCGACACTGCGGAGACGAACGAACTGAGGGCATCAGCGTGCTGGCCCTCCTGCAGCTTGGCGTAGCCCAGGTAGGTCAGGCCGACGGCCGCGGCCAGTGAGTCGTCTGCCTTGTGTGCCCGCGCGAGCAGCTGCGCCGCGATCTCGACGACAGCCTGGGATTGGTCCATCGACAGCAGGATCCGCGCCCTGATCGACAGTGCCTGCGTCCAGGCCGTGTCGCGGACGACGCCCTTCCCGTCGGCCATCGCCTCGTCGAGCACGGCCAGAGCCTCCGTCGCGTAGCCGGCCGCGTCGAGCACCTCCGCGTGCAGACGGAGCAGCGAGAACCGCAGCATGGGGTCGCTCAACGGCGCGTCGCGCACGTGCCGGAGCGCGTCAAGCGCGACGGTCAGCCGGCCGGTGATAAGGCAGCAGTGCGAATAGTTGTAGATCAACCACGGATCGATGTCGTTCGCCGCGACCTCCGGCTGGCAGAGGTTGATGAACGTGACGTAGTAGCCGAGCGACTTCGCAGCGCCCGACAGCTCCCCCAACAGCTTCAGCGCCTGCTTGCGCCGGCCTGCGTCGAGCAGGTGGCGGTAGGCCTTAACCCGAGCGGTGAAGGTCTCCTCGTCCATCGTGCGGCCCGCAACGCGCCAGCCACGCAGGTAGTGCTGGGCCAGTGCAGCGTGGGCCTGCCGTAGCTCCTCCGGCTCCAGCTCGTCTTGCGTAAACGACGCGATCAGTGCATGAACCCGCCATCGGTACGGGGTGTAGCTCTCGACGAGGTGCGCGCGTTGGAGGCGCTCGAAGCTGTCCTCCCAGCCGGGGAGATCCAACTCGCGTCCGGTCATCCGCGTGAGGGCGTGGTTGAAGGGCCCCGCCGCGACGCTCAGGCGCCGCAGCATCTGCCGCGCGTCCTCTGGCAAGCCGTCGAGAATCTCGGCGAACCAGCGCTTCAGCCGCTCGTTCTGGCGGATCTCGTGATCGGCCAGGAGGCGATCGCCGTCGCGCCCGAACTCCACCACGGCCGTGGCAAACAGCGTCACCGCCACGGGCAGCCCGGAGACCTCGCGCTCAAGGCCCTCGATCCACGAGTCCGGCGGATCGGTGACACCGCGAGCCGCCAGCATCGAGACGATCTCGGGACATTGCAGTCCATCGACGGTGAGTGCCGGGCGACGGCCCTCGGCGGGGTCGACGTCGACGTAGGTGCGCGACAGCAGGATCAGCCGTGCCGGCCCGGGCCGGCGGCTCGCCGCCGTCAGCAGCGGCTCGAAGGTCTCCCGCGCAACAGCATGGAAGTCGTCGACGACCAGGGTCTGGCCGGTCTGGTCGAGATGGCGGAGCAGTTCCTTGGCCCGGCTGACCTCGGAGGAGCCTCCGAGGCCGAGACGCTCGATCAGCGGGCCGATCACGTCGTCGAGCGTTGATCCGTCGGTGGCGTCGAACCACCAGGTGCGATCGAGCGTCCCCGCGCGCCGGAGCGCGTCGGCGACAAGGAAGGTCTTGCCGCTGCCCGACAGACCCTCGACCAGGACGATCGGCGAGCTGCCGACCAGCGCGGCGAACCGCTCAAGCAGCTCCGGGCGCTGGACCACGGCGGCGAGCCGCGGGGCGTCGTAGCTGCCGAGCGATGCGCCAGCGTCGTAGGCGAACCCTCCCTCCGCGCTCTCGAGCAGCTCGCGCGACAAATGCTCGCGCAGCTTCTCGCGGAACTCGTCAATGGTGCGGTAGTCCGCCAGCAACCCGCCGCGTTGTTGCAGCATGCGCTCGAACTTCTGGACCTTCGCCAGCTGCTCAGCGTCGACGTCCCGTGACACCTCGGCGTGGTTGAAGTAGAACATCAGGCGCGGTGCCCCGTGCTCCTGCCAACGGGAATACGCGCGCTCGAACTCCTCCACCGTGCCCGACGCCGCGCGCGCCGTCGGCGTGCCCAGCCGCGCCCACATGATGCCGACGAAGATGTCGTAGGGCTTGATCTGCCCGTTGATCACGTCCTGGGCGTCCTGGCCGAAGCCGGGCCACGAGTCGTGCTCGTAGCCGACGAACCGCAGCGTGAACCCATGCGCCGCGCCAAGCTGTCGGTCGAGCGAGGCGATCACCTGCTCGGCGACGGTCCGCTCCTCCTGCACGTCGCCGGGGGAGCCGACGAAGATCCGGATCAGCGTCGTGGTGGTCGTCACGCCGCCATCCTCTCAGATGCGCTAAGCGCTCAACCGTCGTCCTGCGAGAAGGCCCAGCGCGTCTCCTCGACGTCCAGCCCCGCCGACAGACACGCCAGCAGCTTCATCCGGATCGCCTGCGGCGACAGGAAGCCGGCCGGGATGATCTTGGTGCCGCGCAGGTCGCGCTCGGACCCGGCATAGCCGTAGGTGGCGTTGAGCACGACGCCGCGCTCGGGGCGGCAGTAGGCGACGACCGGGATCTCGCGGGCCGCTTCGGCCCAGATCTCCAGCAGCGCGGGCGTTAGGTGGCCGGCGCCAAGCGTGCCGAGGACGATGCCGTCGGGCTCGGTGCCCAGCGCGGCGCGCGCGAGCGTGCCGTCGTCACCCGACGAAGACGGCACGATGTGCACGCGCTTTTCCAGCGATGGCGGATCCAGCGGCGGGTTGCGCGGGAGCCGTGACCAGATCGTCGGATGGCCCTCGGTGACGCGGCCCAATGGACCGGTCTGCGGCGAGGAGAACGCGACCAGTGAGGTCGTATCGGTCTTGCGCGCGCAGCGCGCGTGGTGGATCTCACCGCCGAAGACGACCAGGACGCCCATCCCGGCGGCGGGCGCGCTGGCCGCGACGCTGACAGCGTCGACGAGGTTGGCGGGACCGTCGGCGCCGGCGGCGCTGGCCGGGCGGATCGCGCCGGTGAAGACGATCGGCGCGTCGGCGTCGTGCAGGACGTCGCAGAGCATCGCGGTCTCCTCCAAGACGTCGGTGCCGTGCGTGACGACGACGCCGATGCCGCGCCGGGCGGCATCGCGCGCGGCGCGGCAGATGCGCAGCTGGTCCTCGAGCGTCAGGTGCGCGGAGGGCTTGTTGAGGACCGTGATCGCCTCAAGGTCCGGGAACACCTGCAGGCCCGGGACGCTGGCGACGAGCGCCTCGGCATCGAGCTCCGGCGTGGCACCGCCTTCGCCCATCATCGCGATGGTGCCCCCGGCGGTCAGGATCCGGACGCGCCGGACGGGCGCGGTGCTGCGGTCGGTCGCGGTCAGCATTCAACAGCGCAGGTTATCGCCGGAGCGGCAGGCCGCGCCCCAGGCCAGCCCGACGTCCCTTGCAGAATGCTTGCGGTTGCCTATTCCTTGCGATACGGACTGGTACTGGGCCGACGTGGCTTAGAAGCCGCCGGGAAGGACGAGTTCAGGGGCGTCCTGGCCCTGGCCGCTGTAGGGGTCGACCTGCTGAGGATCCCCATAGGGGTCAGCCTGCTGCTGGTCGCCATAAGGGTCCGCCCCATAGGGATTGGCCTGCTGGCCACCTTCAGCCGGCGTGCTCGTCGGGTTCTCGACAAAGGCCTGCACCAGCTTGGACGGGATCGCGAAGCCGATGCCTACGTTGCCCGCCGAGCCCGAGGAGGCGATCTGCGAGTTGACGCCGACGACCTTGCCGTCGGCGTCGAGCAGCGCGCCGCCCGAGTTGCCGGGGTTCAGCGCGGCGTCGGTCTGGATCGCGCCGGGGATCGTGGCGCCGCTGGGCGCTTGAATGTCGCGGTTGAGCGCTGAGACGATGCCGCTGGTCAGGGTGTGGTCCAACCCATAGGGGTTGCCGATGGCATACACGTTGTCGCCGACCTGCAAGTTGGAGGAGTCGCCGAAGGAGAGCGCATGGAGCTTGGTGGAGCCGGGGTCGACCTTGAGCAGGGCGAGGTCCTTGGAGGCGTCGGCGCCGAGGACCTGGGCGGTCTGCTCCTTGCCGTCGCTGCCGATCTTGACGGTCACCGACGTGGCCCCGTCGACGACGTGCTCGTTGGTGATGATCTTGCCGTCGGTGGAGACGACGAAGCCCGAGCCGGTGGCGGTGCCCTGGCCGGTCTGGGCGCTGATGTAGACCACCGCGTCCTTGGCGCCGTTGTAGACGCTCTTGGCGGTGGAGTCGCTGGTCTCAGCGACGGGGCGCACGGTCCCGCGGTCGGCGGGTGCGGCGGCGGTTGCGGTCGGTGAACTGCCGTGGCCGTCGACGACGACCGCGGCGACGCCCGCGCCGCCGGCACCCGCGATGAGGGCACAGGCGCCGAGGGCGGCAAGCTTTGAGGAGGGGGTCATGCCATTACTCTCGGCCGGTGTGCTTGCTTCAGCATCAAGAACCCCCTAAGCGCACATAATTGTGTCGCTCCTCAGGGAAGTCCCAGCCGCGGTACGCCATAGGCTGTCGGCCATGCCTGCCGCCCTCGACGCCCTCCGCGCCCGGCTCGCCGAGCTGGCCGACCTCGAACTGCTCGGCCACCTCGCCTTCTGGGACCAGCGCACGATGATGCCGCCGGCCGGCGGTCCCGACCGCGCCGACCAGATCGCGACGCTCTCGCGCCTGCACCATGAGCGCGCGGCGGCCGACGAGGTCGGCGAGTGGCTCGACGCGCTGGACGCCGCCACGGCAGACCTCGATGACCTCGACCGCGACCTCGTCCGGCTCGCGCGCCGCGACTACGACCGCCAGAAGCGCGTGCCCGGCGACCTCGCCGCCGAGCTGGCCCAGGCCTCCGCGGCCGGCCAGGACGTCTGGGAGCAGGCGCGCGCCGCCAACGACTTCGCCATGTTCGCCCCGGCGCTGGCGCGCAACGTCGAGCTCGCGCGCGCCTACGCCGACTGCTTCGACGGCCACGCCGGGCCCTATGACGCGCTGCTGGCCGACTACGACTACGGGTTGACCGCAGAGCGCATCCAAGAGATCTTCGGCGCACTGGGTACCGCGCTGCCACCGTTGGTCGCCGAGCTGTCGGCGCGCCCGCGCCAGCCGCCGCTGGAGCCCCCGGTCGCGGCCCAGGAGCAGGCGGTGGCCGCGGTCCTGCGGCGCTTCGGGGTCCGCGACGACAGCTGGCGACTGGACGTCTCCAGCCACCCGTTCTCCACCAACATCGGCCAGCGCGACAGCCGCATCACCACGCGCTACGAGGACGGCCAGCTTGAGTCGCTGCTGGCCGCGATGCACGAGTTCGGCCACGCGCTCTATGACCGCCAGATCGCACCGGAGCTCGCGCGGACGAGCCTTGGCGACGGGACGTCGATGTCAATCCACGAGTCCCAGAGCAAGTTGTGGGAGAACCACGTCGGCCGCCACCCGGCCTTCGCGGGCGTGCTCGCCCAAGAGCTGTCGGCCGCCGGCTTCGCGACCGACGCGAGCGCCGTCCACGCCACGCTGACCGCGGTGCGCCCGTCGCTGATCCGCGTCTCGGCCGATGAGACGACCTACCCCTTGCACATCGTCCTGCGCTTCGAGCTCGAGCGCGCACTGGTCGAAGGCACGCTCTCGGTCGCCGACCTGCCCGCGGCATGGAATGACGGGATGCAGCGGCTGCTCAGCGTGACGGTGCCCAGCGACGCCGACGGCGTCCTGCAGGACGTCCACTGGTCCTCGGGCGCGTTCGGCTATTTCCCCAGCTACGCGCTGGGCTGCTTGATCGCCGCGCAGTTGTGGGAGACGCTGGAGTCCGAGCTCGGCGCACAAGACGACGCGCTGGCCGCGGGCGACGTGGAGGCGATCGCCGCATGGCTGGGTGACAAGATCCACCGCCACGGCCGGCGGCTCGACACCGAGCCGGTCGTGGAGTCGGCGACCGGGCGCGGCCTCGATCCCGCGCCGTTCCTGCGCCACCTCGGCTCACGCTGAGGCACGGTCTCGGCCGGCACCGCCAGCAGCGGTACGAAGACCTTCGCCAGCGGGCCGATCGCCAAGGCGTAGATGATGGTCCCGATACCGACGGTGCCGCCGAGCGCCACGCCGACCGCCAAGACCGTCAGCTCGATCGCCGTCCGGACCACGCGCAGCGAGTGGCCACGGGCGGCCAGGCCGACCATCAGCCCATCGCGCGGGCCCGGGCCGAAGCGCGCGCCGATGTAGAGGCCTGTGGCGACGCCGTTGAGCAGCACGCCGACGATCAGGAGCCCTGCGCGGGTGGTCGCGTCCTGTGCCGGCGCGAAGGCGTCGAGCATCGCCTGCAGGACCAAGCCCAAGACCACCACGTTGCTCAGCGTGCCGAGGCCGGGACGCTGGCGCAGCGGGATCCAGAAAAGCAACAGCAGCGCGCCGATCAAGCAGACCCAGATGCCTGTGCCGATGCCGGTTAGGTTCGCAAGACCCTGATGCAGCACGTCCCAGGGGACGTTGCCGAGGCCGGAGAGCAAGATCAGCGACGCGCTGAAGCCATAGAGGACAAGGCCGGTGTAGAGCTGGACGAGGCGGCGGGCGAGGCGCGGTTGCGTGGTCCAGGGCATGGTGCCATGCTGATGCAGGTGGATCTGTATGGGTAGAGCCAATCGGGCGATGATGGACTCATGGCGACCTCGGTGACTGCCCCGGCACTGGCGGCGCTGCTCGGCGACGGCTGGCGCCGGCCAGGCGAGGCGTCCAGCGCGCTGGCCGATGCGCTGCGCGGGCTGGTGGTCGACGGCCGCCTGGCCGCGCGGACGCGGATCCCGAGCGAGCGGGCGTTGTCGGTGCGGTTGGGTGTCAGCCGTGGTTCGGTGTCGCGCGCATACGGGCGCCTGCGCGAAGACGGCTTCCTGGTCAGCGCGCGTGGAGCAGGCAGTTGGCTGACGCTGCCCGCGGGCGCGGCCGTCGCGCCGACCCTGCCGATCCCCGGCGACAGCGGCGCTGAGCGAGCGCTCGACCTGACGATCGCGGCGCTCCCCGCGCCCGATCCGCTCTTGCACGACGCGGTTGCGCGGGCAAGCGCCGCCCTCCCCCGCCACCTCGCCGGCCACGGCTACGCCGCCGCGGGGCTCGGCGAGCTGCGTGCGGCGATCGCCGAGCATCTGTCAGCGCGCGGGCTGGCCACCAGCACCGAGGAGGTGCTCGTCACCGCCGGCGCACAGCATGCCCTCCATCTCGTGTTGGGGTTGTTGGTCGCCCCGGGTGACCGCGTGCTCGTCGACGCGCCCGCCTATCCGCGGACGCTGTCGACGATCCGCGGCGCACGGGCACGCGCGGTGCCGGTACCACTGACTACGACGGGATGGGACGCTGACGCGTGGGCGCAAGCGGCACGCGTCGCCTCTCCACGGCTGGCGGTCACCGTCCCGGACTTCCACAACCCGACCGGGCTGACGATGCGCGCGGCCGACCGCGCGGCGCTGGCGCTGACCTGCGCGCGCGCCGGGACCGTGCTCGTCGCCGACGAGACCTGCGCCGAGCTGCGCCTCGACGGCCCGGCCATCCCGCCGCCGCTCGGCGCCGCCGGCGGGCAAGCGGGCAACGGGTCCACGGTCATCACGATCGGAACGATGAGCAAGGCGGTCTGGGGCGGGCTGCGCATCGGCTGGATCCGCGCGACCGCCCGCATGGTCCGCGAGCTCGCGGCGCTGCGCGCCAACGTCGACATGACGAGCCCGGTCCTCGACCAACTCGTCGCGGTCGAGCTGCTGCGCGACTGGGAGGCGGTGCTGGCCTCGCGCCGCGCACTGCTGCGGCCGCGACGCGACGCGCTCTTCTCCGCGCTCGCCGAGCACGCGCGCGGCTGGACGGTCCGCCGCGCCCACGGCGGGATCAGCGCCTGGGCCCGACTCCCTACGCCCGACGCGACCCGCCTCGCCGCCGCGGCCGCCCGCGAGGGCATCGCGATCACGCCAGGGCCGGCCTTCTCGGTCGACGGCACCTTCGAGCACCACATCCGCCTGCCCTTCTCGTTGGCGCCCGACGATCTGCGCGCAGCGATCAAGCGCCTCGCGCAGCTAGCCGCCGACCTCGGCCGCGCGGACGCCCCCATCGCGCCCGAGCCCACCATCGCCACCGCCGTCTAGGGCCTTCCCGCCCATCGGCAGGCGCACGGTGAAGCGCGCGCCACCGCCGGGGGCGTTCTCGGCGCGCACCTCGCCATGGTGCGCCGCCACGATCCCGGCGACGATCGCAAGCCCCAAGCCCGCGCCCGCCTTGCCGCGCTCGCGGCCGGACTCGGCGCGCCAGAAGCGCTCGAAGAGCTCACCGTTCTCGTCGCTCGGCAAGCCCGGCCCGTGGTCGCGGACCTCCAGCACGCCGCCGGCGCCGTCGTCGCGGACGTCGACCTCGATCGACGTACTCGGCGGCGTGTGGACCAGCGCGTTGCGCAGCAGGTCGGCGAAGACCTGACGCAGTTGATGAGGATCGCCCGCCACGGTGACGTGACCGCTGACCGACAGGTCGATCGCACGGTCGGGCGCGGTCGCACGCGCGTCGTCGACGGCGTCGCCGGCCAGCCGCGAGAGGTCGACGTCCTCGCGGATCTGATCGCGGACCTCGTCCAGGCGCGCGAGCGTCAGCAGATCCTCGACCAGCACGCCCATCCGCGCGGCCTCGGACTCGATCCGGCGCATCGCCTTCTCGGTGTCGGCCGGGTCGCGCGCCGCGCCGATGCGAAACAGCTCCGCGTAGCCGCGGATCGACGCCAGCGGCGTGCGCAGCTCGTGCGAGGCGTCGGCCAGGAAGGTGCGCAGCCGATCCTCGGAGGCCCGCTGCTTGGCGAACGCCTCCTCCAACCGCTCCAACATCCGATTGAGGGCCAGGCCGAGGCGACCGACCTCGGTGCGCGGCTCCGCCGGGTCGACGCGCCGCGAGAGGTCGCCGGCGGCGATCGACCCCGCGGTGACGCCGATGCGTTCCAGCGGGCGCAGCCCGATCCTGACGAGCCACCACGCAAGGGCGCCGAGCGCGAGCAGGATCCCAGCGATGACCAGCGCCTCGATGCGCAGCAGACGGTGCAGCGTCGCGTCGGCCTCGGTCAGCGGAACCGCCGCCCCGCGCAGGCTGCCGTCGCTCGCCCGCGGCGACGTCGCCACCCGGTAGCGCGTGCCCGTGTTCGAGGCCTCGATCGTCGTGATCGTGCCTGGCGCCAGCTTCGTGGGCAGCGTCGGTGCGGTGGTCGAGTAGCAGGTGGAGAGACAGTCCTCGCCGGAGGTCGCGCCGTTCGCGTCCTGCGTGAAGGTCCACGTGCCACCAACCGGACCGGCGGGCGCCCGGTCGCCATCGCCACCGCCCGGCCCACGCCCGGGCGGCCCGTAGCCGCCGCCAAAGCCGAGGCCCCGTGGTGGCTGCCCGCCGAACCGCATCCGCTCGGTCGCGGCCTTGGCCTGCTGGTCGACGCGGTCATAAAGGAAGTGGCGCTGCTCGGCGTAGGTGACGCCGGCGAGCAGGACGAGACCAACCGCGGCTAGGACGAGGAGCCCTGCGACGAGACGGGTACGAAGAGACACGATCCCGCCCGCCCCGCTAGGTCCTCGGGGCGCGCAGCGCGTAGCCGACGCCGCGCGCGGTGTGGATCAGCGGCGAGCCGTGCCGGTCGATCTTCTTGCGCAGGTACGAGATGTAGGTCTCGAGCACGCGGGCGTCGCCGCCGAAGTCGTAGTCCCAGACCTGGTCGAGAATCTGCGCGCGCGTCAGCACGCGGCGCGGGTTGAGCATCAAGTAGCGCAGCAGCCGATACTCGGTGGCGGTCAGCTCGATCAGCTCACCGTTGCGGGTGACCTCGCGCGTGTCCTCGTCGAGCGCGAGGTCCTCGAAGACGAGCCGGCTGGTCTCGAGCTGCGCGAGGCCGGAACGACGCAGGATCGTGCGGATGCGCGCGACGAGCTCCTCCAAGCTGAAGGGCTTGGTCACATAGTCGTCGCCGCCCATCGTGAGACCGCGGACCTTGTCCTCGGTCGCGTCGCGGGCGGTCAGGAAGATGATCGGGACCTGAACGCGATCAGCGTTGAGGCGTCGCGCGATCTCAAAGCCCTCCATGTCAGGGAGCATCACGTCGAGGACGAGGAGATCGGGCTTGAACGAGGCCACCACCTCCAGCGCGGTACGGCCGTCACCGGCGGACTCGACGGTGAAGCCCTGAAAGCGCAAGGCCATCGAGATGACGTCGGCGATGTTGGGCTCGTCGTCAACGACGAGGACACGGTGGCTCTCTGGCGTGGCGGTGGTCATCACGCTCTTCAGTGTCGACGCACTTCCTCAGAGGTTCCTGGGAAACGCCCAGGAACCTCCTGCGAAGTGTGATGGCGAACTGCGAGCGTAGCGTCAGGGATGCCGCGGGGCCGCCGGATGGTTGCGCTTGTCAAAGCGCGGACCGCCCTCGGGCGGCTTGCGGTTCACTAGGTCGTCGAGGTGCTCCCCGAGCTCCTTGAGGATCTTGTCGCGTTGGTCGCTGGTGAGCTTCTTGTCGGTCACGGCCTGGTCGAGCTCTTTGGTGACGCCGTCGGTGATGGCCTTCTTGACGTCATCGAGGCTCTTGTTCTGGTCCTTGGCGACGTCGGCGATCGACTTGCCGTCGCGCAGCTTGGAGACCAGGTCCTCGCGCTTGAGGCCTAGCGCTGAGGCCGCAGCATCCAGCGCCCCGCCGGGGCCGATCTTGAACATAAGACCGGGACCGCCAGCGCCGTGGCCGAAGCCATGGCGCCCGCCAGGACCACCATGCGGGCCACCCACGCCAGGCCCGCCGAGGACGCTGCCGTCCTTGGCGCGCCGCGCCTTGATCGCGTCGGCCTGCTCTTGGGTGAGCTTGCCGTCCTTGACGGCCTGGTCGAGCTGCTTGTCCTGCGCCGCGCCGAGCGCCGAGCGCAGCGCGTCCGGTGTGACGTTGAGTCGCTTGGCGGCATCGTTGAGGATCGACTGCTCGGTCTGCTGGCGATCGTCACCTCCCGACGCCGCGATGGCAGCTCCTGCGCCGGCTCCGGCGGCGAGGACGGCTGCGGACACCAGGACGTAGCGCTTGATCTTCATGGGCGCCAGGATGGCCCATGAGCCTTAAAGGAGCCTGAGAGTTCGTTTACCCGAAGGTGAAGGCGTAGGCCGAGGTGCCCGGCGCGAACGTCAGCTTGAGCCCGTGACGGCCGCTGGTCGCAAACGACGCGAGCGTGTAGAGGCGCTGCGTGTCGACGGTGATCCGCCGCGGCTGCGCGCCGTCGACACGCACGTCGACCGCGCCCGGCCGCGAGGCCGACGGCGGGCTCAGCACCAGATAGACAAGTCGGGCCTGGACGGTCGCCGTGAGCGTCGCGCCGGCCAGCGCTGTCGCGGGCTCGTCACCGATCTTCCACGTCCCGCCCAGCGCGAAGCCGTTGAGCGGTGGTGCGCCGGACGGCAGCTTGTAGGTGTTGGTCCCGGCCTTCGGTGCGGTCCCGACAAAGCCCTGTGCGCGGGCGGCGCCGACGTAGGTCTCCGGCGTGGTCTGCAACCCGACCGGCGTGACGCCCCTCGGTTGCGACAGCGCCTTGCTGATCTTCGCGCCGCGCTCGGCCAACAGCGAGCGGATCGCCCACTCCGACTTGGAGTAGTCGCCTTCGCCGAAGTGCGTGTTGCGCACCCGGCCCTCGGCGTCGATCAGGTACTCAGCTGGCCAGTACTGATTGCCATAGGCATCCCACGTGGCAAGGTCATTATCTTGAACCACCGGGTACTTGATGTGGTTGTTAGCGATCGCGCGCTGGACGTTGCCGGCGTCATGCTCGAAACCGAACTCCGGAGCGTGGACGCCGACGATCGTCAGCCCCGCGGAGCGGTAGCGCTTGTCCCACGCCTCCAGGAAGGGCAGCGTGCGCAGGCAGTTGATGCAGGTGTAGGTCCAGAAGTCGATCAGCACGACGCGGCCGCGCAGGGCCTTCAACGACAAGGGCTGGGAGTTGAACCACCGCTGCGTCCCGGTGAAGTCGGGCGCGGCGCCGAGGTCGGGCAGCTCGGACTTCGGACCGGTCTGCGTCTGGGCGCGCTTGCTATCGGCGTCGAACCTCGGCGCGCCGCGCAGGTCGCGCAGGCGGTCGTCTACCGCACCCGAAGACTCCAGGCCGCCGGTCAGCGTTGCTGAGGACGAGTGGCGCGCGAGCGCGGTCTCAAAGCGCGTGTCAAGTCCGACCACGAAGGCGAGCGCGGTTGCCAGCATCACCACGCCGAGCGCCCGCTGCACGCGCAACGGTCCGGCGCGCCGCAGCGGCTCCAGCACCCTCCGCCCACCCAGCGCGATCGCCCCGAGCATGAGCGCCGAGCCGGCGACGTAGGCCAGGGCGACCGCGACCGTCCGCCCGGTGACGGCCGAGACCGACACGACCGCGGCCAGCACCGGTCCGGCGCAGGGGGCGTAGACAAAGCCGAGCGCGCCGCCAACGACCAGCCCCGACCAGAAGCCGTCGCCCGCGCGCCGCGGGCCAAGCCGGCTCAGTGCCGCCAGCGGCCGCTCCAGGCGCTGGGCGATGCTGGGGATGATCGCCGCGACACCGGCGACGACGAGCACGGCGATCCCGAGGTTGCGCAGTGTCGTGCCACCGAGACCGAGGTGGCGCAGCAGCTCGCCGCCGCCAATGATCGACAACAGGAACGTCAGCGAGAGACCGAGGACGATCGCCAGCGGCCGCCGCCGGCCGCCCGTCGCCCCGGCCGACAGCAGAGCCGGCAGTACCGGCAGCGCGCACGGGCTGAGCGCCGTGCCGGCGCCGATCAGCGCGCTGAGGAGCACCAGGATCACCATGTCGTGGTCACGATCAAAGCGCGCACGACGGTGTGTCTGCACCGGTCACCGATCCGTTACACCCCGGATCGCGTTCGTAGTGCCAGCGGCCCGCGCGGGAGCGGTACCTCTCGCAGCGTTGATCGGACATCCACGCGGACGTGTGGTGTTAACCCCACGTTGCAAAGCCGCGCCAATGGGCACGCTGGAGGTGTGCCCATGAAGCTCCTCATCGTCGACGACCACCCGAGCTTTCGCTCGGCTGCCCGCCTGCTCCTCGAGCACGAGGGGTTTGATGTCGTCGGTGAGGCCGAGGATGGCGCCAGTGGCTTGGCCGCCACCTCCGAGCTCTCACCGGACGTGGTCCTGTTGGACATCAACCTGCCCGACCTCGACGGCTTCGACGTTGCCTCGCGGATCTGCCTCGATCACGCGGCGCCGAAGGTCGTGCTGACCTCCAGCCGCGACCCGCGCGAGTTCGGCCCGCTCGTCGGCCGCAGCGGCGCCAACGGCTTCATCCCCAAGGGCGAGCTGTCAGCCGCGCGCATCTGCGCACTGTTGTAAGGCCCTGCGCTTCTGCAGCAGCGCCCACGTCTCGACGCCGACCAGCACGATCGCCGGTGGCACCGTCGCCGGCAGCGTGTCGACGACCAGGAAAAGCTGATCCCACACGAACGAGACGACCACCAGCGCGAGCATCGGCATGAGCTGCGGGCGTTTCTGCGCCGCAAGGATGCCGCCGAGCACGCCGGCGGCGAAGAAGTCGCCGTAGCCCATGCTCGAGAAGTGGAAGCTCGCCGACTGCAGCTGCGGCAGACCGGCCCCGGGCTCTGCGGCGACCAGCACCGCGTTGGGTGCCTGGAGCGTGTTGCCGAAGACGAGGATCGCGTCGGAGATCGCCATCGCGATCAGCCCGAGCTTGAGCAGGATCAGCGGCGCGGCGCCGGCCAGCAGGCGGCCGAGCGTGACGCACGAGCCAACGATCAGCAGGATCGTCGCCAGCTCGCCGATCCGCGTCTCCTGATCAGCCCAGGCGAGCGCGAGCAGCGGGACCGCCAGCGGTGCTAGCCACCAGCGCGCGCCGCGCATCGCCCAGCCGAGGGCGAGCGCGCAACCGGGTGGGATCAGCAGCAGCGCGATCCAGGACAGGACATCAGCGCTGTGCGGGACCTCGTTGATCGCCACGATCACGACGACGATGCACAGCGGCAGGACCAGTGCCCATCCGCCGCCGCGGAAGCGCTGCAACGCGTACGGGACGCCGGCGGCGGGCAGCGCGACGCACGTGGCCTGGGCCACCGTCAGGACCATGTTGTCGGCGTCGAACCACATAGGTGCGCAGGACCGTAGCGACCAACATCGTTAGCGTCCGCGCTCGATGGCCGACACGACGACCTCCGCGCTGCGCTCCGTGCGCGCCACGCGCTACGTCACACCGCTGCGAGAAGGCGGCTCGATGCCCGGCCTCGTCGAGGCTGACGACGACGGGCTGTACGTCGTCAAGTTCCGCGGCGCCGGCCAGGGTGTGAAGGCGCTGATCGCCGAGGTCGTCGTCGGCGAGGTCGCCCGCGCGCTTGGCTTGCGCGTCCCGGAGATCGTCCTCGTCGAGGTCGATCCGCTGCTCGCGGCGGCCGAGCCGGACCCCGAGATCCAGGAGCTCGTGCAGGCCAGCGGCGGCAGCAACGCAGCGCTCGACTTCTTGCCGGGCTCGCTGCCCTTCTCCCCCGCCGCGCCGGTCGGCGTGACCGAGGAGCTCGCCGCCGCGATCGTCTGGCTGGATGCGCTGACCGCCAACGTCGACCGCACGCCACGCAACACCAACATGTTGATCTGGCACGAGGAGCTGTGGCTGATCGACCACGGCGCCGCGTTGTATCGCCACCACGCCGCGACGTGGCCTGACGGTGCCGCCAAGGCCGCGTTCCCACTGATCGCCGACCATGTCCTGCTGCCCTTCGCAGGCCCGATCGTCGAGGCCGACGAGCGACTGGCGGGCCGGTTGGACCGCTCCACGCTTGAGCGCATTGTCGCCGCCGTGCCCGACGACTGGCTCGGCGACGACGCGGCCCTCGCACGCAAGACCTACGTGAACCACTTCATCGAGCGCCTCGCCGCGCCGCGCGCGTTCGCCGCCGAGGCCGAGGAGGCGCGCCGTGCCCTCGCCTGACGACGCCTTCCAGTACGCGATCTGGCGCGTCGTCCCGAGCGTCGAGCGCGGCGAGGCGCTCAACGTCGGCGTCGTCGTCTACTGCCGCCGCCGCCAGTTCCTCGCGGCGCGGGTGCTGGTTGACGATGCGCGCCTGCACGCGCTCTCACCCGACCTCGACATCAACGCCATCCGCCGCCACCTCGACGGCATGGCCCGCGTCGCCGCCGGCGACCCTGCCGGCGGCGCGATCGCCACGCTGGACCAATCCGAGCGCTTCGGCTGGCTCACCGCAGCATCGTCGACGATCGTCCAGCCGTCCCCGATCCACACCGGCCTCTGCGGAGATCCACAGGCGGTGCTGGACCGGTTGTTCACGCGGTTGGTCGCGGCGGACCATTAGGGCGCACGCAGCTTCCCCGCGACCCACACCGCGAAGTCCTGCTCGGACAGCTCACGGGCGGCCAACCGCTCGAAGGTCTCTGCAACGTCTTCCTGGTCGAGATCGGACGGCCAGTCCTGGTCGTTGCGCCGCAGAAACTCGATCATCGCCAGAAGGGCAAGGCGCTTGTTGCCGTCGAGCAGCGGGTGATTGCGGACAAGACGCGAGGCGAGGATCGCCGCGCGTGCGGCAAAGCCTTCGTAGACGTCCTGCCCGCCGAAGCCCGCGAACGGCGCGTGGAGTGCTGAATCGGCGAGACCAAGATCGGTTGTCCGGGCGATCTCCGCTGCCGGGACACCGAGGAGATCCTCGGCGATCAGCAGGAGATCCTCAATCTGAAGCCTTCGCGGAAGTCGAGGTATCTCGGTATCACGGTTGCTCGATACCGAGATGGCTGGTACGGTGCGTTTCTGCATTGCCCGCAACCTGCCAAGAGAGGTGTCACAGATGAAGTCCATGACGTTGCGACTCAGCGACGACATCGCCGCGGAGCTGGACGCTGTCGCACGTGTCGACGGGACGACCGTTGCTGACCAGGTCCGTTCCGCTATCGAGGACCGCATCACGGCACGACGCGCTGACAAGGAATTCCAGGCTCGCCGCCGCAAGGCGCTGGAGGAGAACACGGCCGCGCTGGAGCGCCTCGCGCACTAGCGGTCAGGCGCGGGCGCGCATCGCCACCTTGCGGCGATGCGCGCCGAAAAGACGAGCTTGACCCTCCGCCGCTACAACTCGGCCGGCTTGACCTCGTGGTTGGCGTGGATGGTGTCGCGCGGGTCGTACGTGGCCTTGACCGCCTGCAGCGCCCTGAACGCCTCGTCCTCGAACGCGGTGCTCACGTCGGTCGGCTCCTCGGCGAAGTTGAGGTAGGCGCCGTCGGCCTTGTACGGGGCGAGCACGCCGCGCAGCTGCGCCAGCGTCGCCGGGATCGCCGCGCCGAGCTCCGGCGTCATCGGCACACCGACAGCGAAGTAGACGTACGGCGCGTCGATCCGGGAGCGGGCGCCGGCGCCGGCCGCCGCCCGCGACAGGGCGCCGCCTAGATGGCGCAGCTCGACCACCGTCAGCGGCGAGCTGGACCGGTGGCCGGCGGCCTCGACGAGCGCGTCGATGAGCTCCGGCGTCACGTCGCTCAACAGCGCGTGGTCACCGATACCGGGGACCGGCTGCTCAGGGTCCATGTGCAGGTGGCTGAGCGCGACCGGCGGCGCGGCGGCGAACATGTCGATCTCCGGCTCAAGCGCGCGCAGCGGGGCGAGCACCTCGCCCGCGTAGGCCTCGGTGCCCAGCACCGCGCCGTCGATCACGACGAACTGGCGACCGCGGAGCATCTCGGGGATGTCGGGAAGCGGCGGGACCTGCACGATGCGCGCCGACGTCGTGGCCGCCTCGGGCGCGTCTAGCGTCCACGCGCGCCAGGCATGCAGGATCTCGGACGCACGCTCCCAGGGCCACAGCATCGCGCCGGCGTAGAGCTCGGGCGTCGGAATCAGCCGCAGCTCCATGTGCGTGATGATCGCCGGGCTCCCCGTGCCGCCACGCAGCGCCCAAAACAGCTCCGAATGGTTGTCGGCGTCGACGTGCAGCTGCTCGCCGTCGCCGGTGACGACGTCGAAGGACAAGACCGAGTTGCAGCACAAGCCGAAGGCGCGCGCCAGCCAGCCGATGCCGCCGCCAAGCGTGTAACCGACGAGGCCGACATCGGGCGAGGAGCCCGCCAGCGCGGCGAGTCCGAGCTCAGAGGCCGGCGCCGTCAGGTCGGCGCAGAGCGCGCCGGCCTCGACGCGGGCACTGCGCTGCTCGAAGGTGATCTCGACCCCGCGCATCAGGCGCGTGTTGAGCAGGATCGACTCGTCGCCACCGGTGCGGGCGGCGGCGTTGTGGCCGGTGCCCTGCGGCGCGACGCGCAACCCCTGCTCGCTCGCGAAGCGCACGACGGCGGCGATGTCGGCGGCCGTGCGTGGCTCGGCGACGAGCACGGGACGCTGGTCGACGGCCAAATTCCACGCCGCACGGGCGTCGTCGTACCCGGCATCGCCGGGAGCGTGCAGGTTGCCGGTGAACTGGGAGCGGAGGGTGTCCAGCGCGACGGCGGGACGAGCGGAGGTGATCACGGGGAGTCCTTCGGAGAGACGGGGTGGGGAACTGACGCTGATCCTGGACTCCTGCTCCGGCCGTCGCATCAGGGTTCCCCCTGGTCGACGCCCGGGGTACGGACAACCGCACCGACTCAAATTGACGTTGACGTAAGATAGAAGTTCCACCCAGTCTCGAAGGCCCGTGATGCCCGAAGCGCTCTCCTCCTCACCCGCTCCCCGACGCCGCCTCGGCGTCGACGCCGACCACGAGCACTACAAGTGGTGGGCGCTGAGCTGCACCAGCCTCGGCATGCTGCTGGCGACCATCAACTCCGGAACGCTCGTCATCGCGCTGCCCGATCTCGAGCAGGCTCTCGGTGTCGGGCTGCTCACGCTGGTTTGGGTGATCCTCGCGTTCATGATCGCCTCGACGGTGCTCGTGCTCACCTTCGGCCGTCTCAGCGACCTCTTCGGCCGCAAGCGGGCCTTCGTCGCCGGCTTCGTCGTCTTCACCGTCGCATCGCTCGGCGCGGGCTTTGCGACCGGCGGCACCGACCTGATCCTCTGGCGGATCGTGCAGGGCATCGGCGGCGCGCTGCTGTTCGCCAACGCCAGCGCACTGGTCACCGACGCGTTCCCGCGCGAGCAGCTCGGCGTCGCGATGGGGACCAACGTGATGGTCGCGGGCGTCGGCCTCGTCCTCGGGCCGGTGCTCGGCGGCGCGCTGGTCGAGATCTCCTGGCAGTGGGTCTTCTGGTTCAACGTGCCGCTCGGCATCGCCGGCTCGCTGTGGGCGGCGATCGTGCTGCGCGAGCTCGTCGCACCCGAGGTCGAGCACCGCTTCGACTGGCCGGGGACGATCACCTTCGTGGTGGGCCTCACCGGCTTGACGTACGGGATCTCGCGCGGCGGGATCGTCAGCTGGAACGACGCGCACACGATCGTCGCGCTCGCCCTGGCCGCCGTCCTGCTCCCCGCCTTCCTCGTCATCGAGCGCCGCACGGCCTCGCCAATGCTCGACCTCGCGCTCTTCGCCGACCGCGGCTTTGCCGCCGCCACCGGCGCCGCGTTCCTCGCCGGCCTCTCGCGTTTCGCGCTGACCTTCGTCTTCGTCCTGTACTTCCAGGGCGCGTTGGGCGACGACCCGATTTTGGCCGGCGTCAAGCTCGCGCCGCTCGCGCTGGGGATGCTGATCTCCTCGCCGCTGGCCGGCGCCTACGCCGATCGCCACGGCGCCCGGGCGCTCGCGGCCGCCGGGATGGTCGTCAGCGCCGTCGGCCTGGTCGGCATGACGACGCTGGGCACCGGATCCTCCTACTGGCTGACGGCCACCTGGCTGCTAATCAACGGGCTGGGCTCGGGCATGTTCAACTCCCCCAACACGGCCGCGATGATGGGCTCGGTGCCCGCACACCGGCGCGGCATCGCGGGCGGCACCCGGATGATGTTGCAGAACACCGGCTCGGTCTTGTCGATCGCGTTCGTGCTGGCGATCGTCACCGCCGCGGTGCCGACCAAGGTCCTGTTGTCGATCTTCTCCGGCGTCAGCTCGGGGCTGTCTGCTGCGGACCTGGCGCCGTTCATCCACAACATGCACGTCGCCCTCTGGGTCCTGGCGGCCACCGCGATCCTCGGCGCTGGTGTCTCGCTCCTGCGCCCCACGCGCGAAGCCCAAGCGCAGGCCGACGCGCTACGAGTGGCCGCATGATGACCGAGACGCCCACGCCTACGCTGCGCATCGGCGAGGTCGCCAAGCTCGTCGGCACGACCACGCGCACGATCCGCTACTACGAGGAGATCGGGCTGCTGGCCGGCGGCGAGAAGCGTGAGGCTGGGCAGCATCGTCTCTACGCCGACGCCGACGTCGAGCGCCTGCGCGAGGCGCTGCGGCTCAAAGCGCTGCTCGGCGTCAGCCTCGATGAGCTCAAGGAGCTGCTGGAAGCAGAAGAGGCCCGCGGCGTGCTGCGTGAGGAGTGGCGCCACGGCAACCCGGACCGCGACCGCCGCCGCGAGATCCTCGACCAAGCGCTCGGGCATGTCGATCGCCAGCTCGGCCTCCTCGCCCGCCGCCGGGCCGAGATCGCCAAGCTCGAGCGCGAGCTTCAGGAGCGGCGGCACAGCCTGCGGGAGCGGTTGGCGGACCTGATCTCTCCCTGACGCGTTCAGGAACCCTTGAGGTCGGCGTGCGAGGGTCAGCTCGTGCCCAGCAGACGACGCGACGGCAGGACGCTCGCCGCCCTGCGGGGCCCGCCCCGCTGGCTCGCGTTGCTGATGATGACGCGGCTGCTCGGCGCGACGCTCGCGATCGCGCTCCTCCTCGCGCATCGCATCACCCGTCACGACCTGCTGCTGGCGCTGATCACCCTGGCGTGGACGCCGATCAGCCTGCTGCTCCTGCGCCAGACCCAGGATGCCGCGTGGGCCCCGGCGATCTGGGCGCTGGACGCACTCGCCGCGTTGGGGCTCGTGCTCGGCGGCGGCGACTGGCGCAGCCCGTTCTACGTCTTCGCGCTAACGACGCTCGTCCTGCCGGCGACGTCGCTGCCGTGGCGCCGCGCGGTGGCGTGGGGCGTCTGCTTCTCGGCGGCCTACGGGGTCGTGGCCCTGCTCACCGACAAGCTCCCCGACGACACGCTGACCAACACCATCAGGTTGGAGACGCTGGCAACGCACCTCTTCGTCCCGGTGATCGTCACCACGACGCTCGCCTACTCGAGCCTGCTGCTGGAGCGGCTGCATATCGCCCGCGGCCAATCCGAGCGCCTGGCGCTGCAGGCCGAACGCCAGCGGATCGCGTGGGAGCTGCACGACTCCGCCAAGCAGCGCGTCCATGCCGCGCACCTGATGCTGACCGCGCTCGACGGCGCCGTCGCCGGCAGCCCCAGTCGGCAGCTGCTCGACAGCGCCGTCGGCGAGCTGCGCGCCGCGACCTCCGACATGGAGACCAGCGTCGCCGAGCTGCGCACGCCGCTGGACGGCCGCCCGGTCGACGTGCTGTTGCGCGAGCGCGCCGCCGAGCTGTCACAGACCGGTGTGGCACGCATCGACGTCACGGGCCGACTGCCCGCCCTGCCGCCGCTCGTCGCCGCCCACACCTACCGCATCGCCGCCGAGGCGCTGACCAACGCCGTCCGCCATGCCGACTGCTCGACCATTTCGGTGACGTTGGACGGCGCCGCGAACGCCATCACGCTCACGATCGCCGACGACGGCGTGGGCATGCCCGCCGAGCCACGCCCCGGCGGGCATGGCTTGCGGTCGATGCACGGTCGCGCCGAGACGATCGGCGCACAGCTGCACATCGGTCCCGGACCCGGAGGGCGCGGTACCGCCGTCGCCCTCGCTCTCCCCCACCCCGGAGGTTCCCCATGATCCGCCTGCTCATCGTTGACGACCACCCCGCCATGCGCGCCGGACTGACCGCGGTGCTGCGCGCCGAGCCCGGCATCATCCCGTTGGGCACGGCATCGTCGGAGCAGGACCTCGGGCCAGCCATCACGCGCACCAAGCCTGACGTCGTCCTGTTGGACTATCACTTGCCAGGGGCAGACGGGCTGAAGCTCTGCCGACGACTCAAGCGCGAGGTGCCAGCTCCGGGCGTCCTGTTGTACTCCGCCTACGCCGACAGCGCGATGGTCGTCCCGGCGATCCTCGCCGGTGCCGACGGCCTGCTGAACAAGAGCGCATCGGCGCCGGAGCTCTTCGACGCGCTGCGCGCCGTCGCGCGCGGTGATCGCGTCCTGCCACCCGTCCCGCGAGAGCTGCTGGAGGCCGCCGGTCAGCGCGTCGACCCCGACGACTTGCCGATTCTGGCGATGGTCATCGACGGCACGCCGGTGACAGAAGTCGCCGAGGCGCTGCGCGTCCCCGCGCGCGACGTGTCACGCAGGCTCGACGGGATGATCGAGCGGCTGCGCGTGGAGATCGCGGCGGTGTGACAAACGTCGCCTCGCGGCCTCGGCGAGGATCCGCATCCTCGCCGGGTCGCGGCCGGGCCCGACAGTGGCCCCGCGCGCGCCCGGCGCGTAGTGCACCGCGCGGCCGCCCAAGCGACCGGTCACGACACCCTTCGCGCTGATGCGCAACGCGCCGTCGAGCCCGCCCGGCCCGTCGACGACCAGCGTCCCGGCATCCTTGCTGTCAGACGCCGCCAAGGCGCCGCTCACCCGCAGCCCCGGCACCAGCTCATAGCGATGCAGCCGCAGGTGGTCGCCATCCGACGACGCTGCGAAGCGTCCACCCCGCAGGCCCCCGCCCTGAAGCCGCGCGTAGCCCGCATAGAGCGTCTGCAGCGCGGAGATCTGCGCGTCGGCGACGGTATCCAGCGCAGCGAAGAGCACCCGCCCACGGTCACCGGCGACGCCAGGTGCGCGGCGGTAGGCCGCGACCGACGTTGCGGGCCGTGCCAAGACGCCGATCGCGTTGTCCTTGCCCGCGCACGGCGCGCCGATCGCCTGGCCGTCGGCAAAGCGCTTCAGCGCCCGTGCCGCGCAGCCGGTGATGTCGGAGTCCAGCACGTCGTGGCCGGTGCCCGCCACCGTCAGCAGCTTCCCGTGGGGCAGTTGCGCCACAAGCTCCGCCGCGTTCTCCAGCGGCGTGCGCGTGTCGAGGCGACCGCTGAGCACCAGGGCCGGCACGTCGGGCAGCGGCGCGCCCGACGGGCCGGCGGGCGTGTCGCCCAGCGGCCAGCGCAGGCAGTCGTGGGCCACCGAGGTGTCGAGGACCGTCGCGCGGCTGAACGGGGCGAAACGGTGATCGGGCACCCCGTCGAGTCCGCCGCGCCACAGGCTCCAGCGGTCGGGATAGGGCGTGAGCAAGGTGTAGGGGAGCTCCACGTCGGCGCAGGTGGTGGCGACGTTGAGCGTCGCGCTGAGCTCGTTTACCGGGACAGACGGCCCCTGCGCCAGGCGCCGCAGCCGCAGCAACGGCGCCGCGTCGCCCACACCGGCCGCCGCGATCGCTCCGGGTAGTGCCGCCTGCAAGAACGGGTTGAGATCGCCCGCTATGAGCATCAACAATAACTCGGACTCATCGTGGATCGCCGTCTGGTGCGGAGCGCCGAGCAGGTCCGGGATCTTGCCGCGCAGCGGCCCCTGCGCCAGCCTGCGTGTCAGCGTCGCGAGGTCGGCGACGGGATCCTCGGTCGCCGTGCGGCAGCGGTCCCCCGCACACTGCTCGGCAAGGACCCGCGGCAGCCGCTCGAAGGTGTCCAAGTAATAGGGGTCGATGCCGTCGGGGCCGACGACCGAGTCCAGGATCAGCCCCTCGGTGCTGGCCGGGAACCGCCGGGCGTACTGGACGGCGACGTAGGTGCCATAGCTCACGCCCATCAGCTGGAGCTTCGACGCGCCGATCGCCAGGCGCAGCGCTTCGATGTCAGCCACCGAGTCGGTCGTGGCGTAGAACTGGCGCGCCGGGCCCAACATGGTGGCGCAGGACTCGACGATCTTGGTGTTGATGACGTCCAGCCCGCGGAGCGCCTGCAGCGGGGCGCAGCGCAGCGCGCCCGAGCCGCCGGTGCCGCGCTGATCCAGCAGCACGAGCCGCCGGTGCGCGAGCGCCGGTGCCAGCGAGGCGCGGAAGGCATCGGCGAAGGCCACCGCGGGCTGCCCCGGCCCGCCCGAGAGCGCCAGCAGGAAGCCGCGATCGCCCTTGCGCGGCCGCTCGATCGCCAGCGCCAGCCTCACGGTCCCAGGCACCCTTGCGGAGCGATCGAGCGGGACCACCAACGTGGCACACCGGAAAGCGGTTGTTTGGGCGCAGGGCTTGGTCGTCAACGCCGCGGCGGGATCCGCTCCGAGCACGAAGAGGGCCAGGGACCCAATGAGGGCAAGGAGAACGCGGGGCATCATCGAGTGCGCAACCGTATCCGCTGCAACCGCTCAGGATCGACCGCACCGGTCTGCACCTCGCGCGATCGATCAAGAACTTGGACGAACGGCCGATTGAGCTTGGCTCGCGATTGGCCGATGCGCTTCCCGATGAGCGACGACTTCGCCGTGCGCTGCACCGGCTGCGAATTCACTTGGAACACCCCGGCCATGGCCGACGGCCTCCGGATCCTGGGCTCATGTCCCAAGTGCAAGGGCGAGCTCGAGTTCCGCGACACCGCGGACGTCACCATCGCGGCCCTGCCGTCCGACTCCGGCGCCGCACCACACATGGTGCTCGGAATTCCGCGGATTCAAGCCGCGCGCCGGCGGCGGGTGCCGGCGAGCATGATCGTGCCGGCGATGGCGGCCAGGCCGAGCAGGCCGGCGATCGAGATGATCCGCCCGCCGACGATCGGCAGGCTCCGCGCCGCGCGAACGGTGAACCGCGCTTTGCCGGGTGTGGCGCTGTCGTCGATGCGGAGCGCGAGGTACCAGCGAGGCTGCACCGACACACCATAAGCTTGCGCCGCCCAGCGGCCGACGACACGTGCGCCATCGATGTCGAGCAGCTGGGGGGAGCTCATGATGCTTGTGTAGATGACCTGGCCCGGTTGGGCGTTGACGGTCACAGCAAGGTGATCGCGGTGGACATCCGACCGCGTGTACAACTCCGGGGGCGCGGTGGCGTTCACCACGTTCTCGCTTGTGTCGGCGAAGTCCCCAGTGCTGTACGGGAAGGCGTTGTCGATGGTCCAGGTGATCGGATCCGGGATGAGCGGGACGTCACGTACCTGCCTGGCGGCCCCGACGACGCTGAACGCCATGATCGGGAGCAGCAGGAGACTGCCCCAGCGGTGCGGGCTGCGGTTGACCAAGACCAGCGCGGCGATGACACAACCGCAGATGCCGTAAAGCACGAAGATCCCAAGCCGGTAGCTGAACTGGATCATCTGCCACTGATCGGGCAGGACCGAGATGAGGCGTGGGTGCGTCATGATGACCAGCACCGCGATCGACAAGAGCGCGAGGGTCGCCAACGTGCGCGCCCAGACGTGTCGCCATTGCTTGCGACCAACGACAATGGCGGCAAGCGCCACCCAGCCGATCGCGAGCACCGGCAGCGCGAGCGAGAAGGCCGAGCCAGAGAAGCCGCTGGTGCGATTCACCGAGTACAGGTACTTGGCCTTCATCGCGGGCCCGGGGTTGAGCACCGTCCGCTTCCACTCATCGATCCGTTCCACGATCAGCGTGTGGGAGTGGTAGGCGAGGTCGGGCAGCAGGTACCAGGCGTTGACCGCCATCGCGGGCACGACCACGGCCAGCACGCGCAGCAGCCCACGCCGGGTGACCAGGCCCCGCGCCTCGGGCACGGCTGCTGCCAGCACCAACACCACGGGCACCAAGATCGTCAGTGCCCACAAGAGCGTGAGGTTGTGGCTGCCGCCCAAGACGACGGTGGAGCCCGCCAGCGCGGCCACCGGCCCAGCGCGGAGGCGGTCGGCGCGCAGCACGCTCAACGCCGACGCCACCAGCAGCGGGATCACCGATGTCGCCACCGACTCGGTCAGATCCTGGCGCACGACGACGTTGGTGATCACGTACGGCGCCGTGACGTACAAGATCGCGGGGGCATGCACTTGCCAGGAGCGCAGGCCGGCAAGTCGTGCCAGCCAGACCCAGCCTCCGTACGCCGACGCGAGCGCCAGCACGTAGACGATGCCCTGCGTGGTCCACGCCGATCCGATGACCAGCGAGCCGGCACCCGCCAGCGCGAACAGCGTTCCGCCGTAGAACGCGAAGATCGGGTAGAAGATCCCGCCGTCGGCATGCAGGAAGTGCGACGGGAGTCCACGCTGACGCAGCGAGTCGGCTTGATGCATGATGAACCAGGTGTCGGCCGGGTAATCGCCCGTCAGGCGATTGCCCTCCGTCAACAGCGGCCAGGTCAGCATCACCAGCAGCCCGACAATCACGAGCGCCATCACCCCTGCCCAGACGGTCGGCGCCATGACGATGCCTCGCGCGAGCACACGCGGCGAGGACCGGCGCCGGGTAGAGCCGATGGAGCTCATGTCGGCGAACGTAACCGGTAAACGTCAGTGCGCGCTCGACGTCACGTAGGCCGGCTGGCAGGATGCCGCGCGCGGTCAGCCTGCTCGTAGCGCGTGCACTGCAGCACGGGCATCCGCGGGTACTTGGGCCAGTCGGGATCCGCGAGGCCCAGGCGGCACATCGAGAACTCCGAGCCGCGCCCGCTCTTGATGAGCTTCTGATGCGCGCAGCGGTCGCACAGGCCGAATCGCGAAGCCTCCATTCGCCCGCAGCATCGCACGCCCTGCCCCTCCCGACCCAGTCCCTCACAGGTTCGTTTCCCGCGCAACTACAATACGGCTTTCCTTGGCGATCTTCCGCAGACTTCTCGGCTTCCTAGCTCCCTACCGTCGCGGCGTGGTGCTCTCGGGCGTCTTCGCCGCGGTCGCGATGGCGATGACGGTGACGATCCCGTGGCTCACCGGCCGCGCGATCGACCAGATCCGTGCGGGCGACAGCTCCGATCTGGACCGGCTCGGGATGTTCATCGTGGCCGCCGGCATCGGGCGCCTGCTGCTGACCGTGGCGCGACGGCTGGTCGCCGGCCGGGTCTCGCTCGGGGTCGAGTACGACCTGCGCCAGCGGCTCTACTCGCATCTGCTTTCGCTGGAGCTCGGCTTCTTCGACCGCCAGCAGACCGGCCAGCTGATGTCGCGCGCGACCGTCGACCTGCAGGCCGTGCGCTTCTTCCTTGGCTACGGCCTCGTGCTGATCATCCAGTCGGCGCTGACGATCGTGCTCGCCGCCTTCGCCATGTTCCTGGTCGATCCGCTGCTGGCCGCCATCTCGCTGGTGCCGGTCCCCTTCGTCGTGGTGATCGCCGCCCGCTACGGCCGCCGCGCCCGCCCCGCACAGCAGGCGGTCCAGCAGCGGATTGCCGAGCTGACCGCCGACGCGGAGGAGTCGATCGGCGGCGTGCGCGTCGTCAAGGCCTTCGCACGCGAGGACCGCCAGCTGGAGCGTTTCGCCGGCTCGACCGCGCGCGTCTTTGACCAGGAGATGATCGCGACGAAGCTGAGCGCGTTCTACCAGCCGCTGATCGGCTTCCTGCCCCAGATCGGCCTGGCCTGCGTGCTGCTGATCGGCGGGCGCCGCGTCGTCAGCGGCCACATGACGCTCGGCGACTTCACCGCGTTCTACACCTACTTGCTCATGCTGCTGGGACCGATGCGCTCGCTGGGCATGTCGCTCGGGCTGGCCCAGCGCGCGACCGCTTCGGGCGCGCGCATCTTCGAGCTGCTCGATCGCCGCGCGGCGATCGCCGCGCCGGCGGAGCCCAAGGCGCTGCCGGCCGGCAGCGGCCACGTCGAGCTGCGCGACGTCTCCTTCGGTTACGAGGGCGCCCCCGAGCATGCCCTGCACGACGTCTCGCTCGACGTCTCGGAAGGGACGACGGTCGCGCTGGTCGGCGCGACGGGCTCGGGCAAGACCACGTTGGTGGCCTTGCTCCCGCGGCTCTACGACGTCAGCGCGGGCGCCGTGCTGATCGACGGCGTCGACGTCCGCGACGTCGACCCCGTCGAGCTGCGCCAGACGATCGCGGTCGTCGACGATGCTCCGTTCCTGTTCTCCACCACGATCGCCGACAACATCGCCTACGCGCGCGGCAGCGCCGAGCATGTGGCCCACGAGGAGATCGAGCTGGCCGCGCGGCGCGCCCAGGCCCACGACTTCATCGCCGCCCTGCCCGACGGCTACGCGACCCGCGTCGGCGAGCGCGGACTGACGCTCAGCGGCGGGCAGCGCCAGCGCGTCGCGATCGCCCGCGCGCTGCTGGCCGACCCGCGCGTCCTGGTCCTCGACGACGCGACCTCCGCGGTCGACGCCTCGACCGAGCAGGCAATCAAGGAGGCGCTGCGCGAGGCGATGGCCGGCCGTACGACCTTCATCATCGCCCACCGCCTGAGCACCATCGCGCTGGCCGACCGGATCGTCGTCGTCGAAGACGGCCGCATCGCCGCCGAGGGCACCCACGACGAGCTGCTGGAGATCTCACCGCTCTACGCCGAGATCGTCGAGAAGGGGCTGCCGGACCAGGTCTTCTTGAATCGCAACCCGGTCGAGCGGGAGGTGGCCGGGCTGTGAGACGCGAGCAGGCAGAAGGGCTGAGCCGCCGCGACGATCTGCGCCGCCGGCTGCGCGAGACCGGCGGCCGCGGGCGCAAGCTGCGCGGAATCATTGAGCTGCTGCGCCCCTACCGGACGCGCACGGCGCTCATGTTCGTGGCCTTGGTCCTCGGGACCGCCGCCGCGCTGGCGCCCGCGCCGCTGGCCAAGCAGGCGATCGATCAGGGCATCATCAAGGGCGATCTTGGCGCGCTCGACGTCATCGTCGTGCTGTTCATCGTCAGCGCGCTCGTGGTCTGGGGCACGTCCTACATCCAGACCTACCTGACCAACTGGGTCGGCCAGCGTGCACTGCAAGACCTGCGCCTCGACATCTTCCGGCACCTGCAGGAGATGCCGGTCGGCTTCTACGAGCGGCGGCCGGCGGGCGTGCTGATCTCGCGCATGACCAACGACGTCGAGGCGCTGGAGTCGATGGTCACCGACTCGGTCACGACGCTGTTCCAGGCGACGCTGACGCTGATCGGCTCGATCGCGATCCTGCTCTGGTTCGACGTCGAGCTCGCGCTGTTGACGTTCATCATCTTTCCCGTCATGGCCGTCGGGTCGCTCGCCTTCCGGCTGGCCTCGGCCGACGCGTTCCGGCGCACGCGCGAAACGATCGGGGGTCTCACCGCCTACCTGCAGGAGACGCTGTCGGGGATCCGGGTGATGCGCTCCTTCGCGCAGGAGCCGCGGCACATGGACCGCTTCGCGGACCTCAACGCGGAGAATCGTGCCGCGAACCAGACGACGGTCAATCTGAACGCCGCGTACTTCCCGGCGGTCGAGTTCATCTCAGCCATCGCGACGGTCGGCATCCTGCTCTACGGCGGCCACCAAGTGCTCAACGGCAACGTCACGGTCGGCGTGCTGGTTGGCTTCATCGCTGCGCTCAACGGGTTCTTCGACCCGATCTCGCAGCTGTCGCAGGTCTACACGACCTACCAGTCGGGCATGGCGGCACTGGACAAGATCTTCGCCTTGCTCGACGAGCAGCCCGACCTGGTGGACAAGCCCGGCGCGCCGGACCTGCCGCGGCCGCTGCGGGGCGAGATCGCCTTTGAGGACGTGACGTTCGCTTACTCGACGGCTGAAGGTACGAAGACGGCGCTGGAGGACGTGACGCTGCATGTCCCACCGGGCCAGACCGTGGCGCTGGTCGGCGCAACCGGCGCCGGCAAGTCGACGTTTGCCAAGCTCGCGGCGCGCTTCTATGACCCGACGTCGGGCGCGATCAAGGTCGACGGCGTCGACCTGCGCGACGTGACGATGCGCTCACTGCGCTCGCAGATGGGGATCGTCCCGCAGGAGGGCTTCCTGTTCAGCGGAACGCTGCGCGAGAACATCGCCTTCGGGGTGGGGGACGGTGACGACGTCGACGACAGTGTCCTGGAGCGCGCGTGCCGTGCGGTTGGCGCGTGGGAGCTCATCCAGCGGTTGGAGCACGGGCTCGACACGCAGATCGGCGAGCGCGGCGTCCAGCTCTCGGCGGGACAGCGGCAGTTGGTGGCCTTCGCGCGCGCCCTGGTCGCCGACCCGCGGATCTTGGTCTTGGATGAGGCGACGTCAAACGTCGACCTCCACACCGAGACGATCATCGAGGAAGGCCTGCGGCGCCTGCTGGCGGGCCGGACGGCGATCGTGATCGCCCACCGGTTGAGCACCATCCGCCAGGCCGGGCGGATCGTGGTCCTCGAAGGCGGCCGGATCGTGGAATCCGGCACGCACGACGAGCTGCTCGCCGCAGAGGGCCATTACTGGCGCCTCTACCGCGATTGGGCCGAGCAGGCCGCGGCGTAGCTCGCGGCCCGGCGGAGCGTCCGTGTCCGCCGGGCCGGAGCGTCGGGGGACGATTTGTGGGTCTTGAGGACCCACAAGTCGTCCCTCGACGATGCTCGCGGCTACTTCACCGTGATCTTGCCCTTCATGCCGGAGGCCTCGTGGTTGCCGACGGGGCAGTAGAACTCGTAGGTCCCCTTCTTGAGGGTCACGGTGACCTTCGACGTTCCGCCGGGCTGGACGACCTTGCCGTCCTTGTCGATGCCCTTGCCTTCGACAGAGACCGCGTGCGGCTTGCCCGAGCGACTCGGGTTCTTCATCACGAATGCGACCTTGCCGTGCGTCACGGTGATCTTTGACTTGTTGAACTTCAACTTACCCGACGCATCGGCCGAGAGCCTGACCGTCTTGGTGCTCGCCGCGTCGGCCGGCGATGGGCCTCCAGCGAGCAGCAGAACAGCGGTGAGCGCAGCGGCGACGAGGGCGGCGAGCGCGAGGACGAGCGTGCGGCGCGGTGAGAGAAAGCTGGCCATGGCGATGTTCCCTTCGGTAGCGATGGACGAGTGACCACCCGAAGAGACGCCGCGGGCGCCCGATCCTTCCCGGACTGGTCAGCGCCCGAAGAGGCTGCGCTTGCGCTTGGCGCCCGTGCCGGCGCCGGAGTCGAAGCCCGGCGGCGGCTTGGAGACGCGGCTGGCGGGCGGGTCCTGGCGCGGCGCGGCGGTAGGGGCGCCACCGCCGCCGCCCGGCCGTCCCGTGCCGATCTGCCGCGACGCTGGGCTCGCCCCACCGACCGCGGTCCGACGCGTGTCGAGCATGTGCGGCACGGCTTCGTCGATCTTGGCCAACAACTCGTCGCGCTCGCGCCGCGCCTTGTCGGGCTGCAGCAGCAACCGGTCGGTCGGTCGCATCTCGGCATCCGTGGCTGCCGGGATGTGACGCACCTTCCCGCGGATCGCGCTGTGACGAACCGCGAGCGCCGCCTGCATCTGCGCATCGGCCGCATCGAACGCCCAGCCGTGGAAGCCGACCCACACCACGCCCCCACCCTCCTGCCGCAACGCCGACCGCGGCGAGGCAAACCGGAAGTGCTGTGCGAACCCAAACGCCTCCCGCTCGGTGTGAAAGCGCAGGCGAAAGCCGACGAAGACGTCGACAAACTGGCGGCCGACCTCTCCACCCTGCTCCCGCATCGCGGGCAGCAGCGAAGGATCGGCAGATGGAAGCTCGAGCACGGCTTCCTTCTAATTCGGCCGCTTTCCAGCGAACCTGAGCGCAACGCGCGGCATGGGATCGCATGTCCAGGCACGCGCTGTGGTGCTTCCGAGCCCCTCAGCGCCCGGGCGTGCCCCGCGAAGTCGAAGCGGTAACAACCGAGACGTTGCCGTGCCGCGCAACAGCTCCCGAAGTCTTCGCTCCCCTGGTCACCAGCTTCGCTTCGTACTGCGCCGGCCCAACATCGAGAACGAACTCCGTCCCGAGCCGCTCAATCGTGGCGACGATCGTGTCGAAGTCAGGATTCTGCTCGCCGGACTCCATCTTGGCGACGCGTGGCTGAGAAACACCGAGCTTCTCAGCGAGTGCCCGCTGAGACAGCTCGTGGTCAGCTCGATATCCGATCAGCATGACCGCGAACTGCCGAGCCGGAGCAAGCCGCAGCCACTCACGCCGAAAGTCATCGTCTGAGTTGAGCTCCTCGCCGACGAGCCTGCCGAAGCTGACATCGCTGCCCTTAGGCCTGATCGCCATGACCTAGCACATGATAACTCATGAGTAATAGCTCGGCGAGGCCCCTGAACTCTCGTACGCGCGAAGGTGCTAGGAGTCGATTCCGTCGAGAAGCTCCAGAACGCCCACGCTTAGGCCAGTCGCGATCTTCTGAAGCGTCGACAACAGGACGTCATCCGACTCCCCTCGCTCAACCCGCGAGTAGGACGCCGTCTGGAGTCCAGCAGCGTCCGCTACCTGGTCTTGGCTGAGCCCCTTCTCGGCGCGAAGACGGCGGACGTTTGCAGCGATGATCTCGACGGAACGCAAGGCAGCCGGGAGCCTTTACGTCGAGCCGTTGGTCGACCACTATACCGGTATCGTTTATGATGCTCAGGATTTGTTAGACTGCATCATCAACAAACAAGCGGTGCCCGCGACCGCTGTGAACGGCCCGGGCACCTTGGCCCACAAGGAGACGGAGCCTCCCGATGGACATTCAAGACCCTAGCCCGCCTGAAGCCGGGCACTTGCAGTTCTCCGACCACCTACTACCCGCACTACGCGATGCGGCTGTGCTTGGGGTCGAGGAGGAGTGCGATGGAGAGTGGGAAGACGATCAGCTCGGACGCGTCCGAGCTGCCGTCCACGTGCTCGACGCGCTAGAGGCAGGCACCTGCAGCCGCGAGCAAGTCGCTGCGCTGGCGGGGCGCGCGGTGATGATGCTGGGCGAGGCCGTGCGCTCAGCGGTCGAGATGGACGAACCCGCGTGGCCCACCACCCGCGAGGAAGCCGATGTCCTCGACGAGCGGGCGCGTCTCACGCGCGAGCTGATCGAGCTTCGCGACGCGGCAGGCGGCGGACCGCCACAAGAGGCCTGCGTCTAACTCGGTCCCGCGCCCCACAACGCAGAAAGCGCCCGTTTGCAGGCGCTTTCCGAAGACTGCCGGACTAGGACTCGAATCTCGTCCCGGTGTTGGGAAAGAATCGTCGTTTGGGTCGCCGGGGTCCTGAGATACGTGGCGGTATGTACTCACGTAGGTCGGAAATCGAAGTGGTACGAATCCTCCTAATCCCTTGTACAGCAAGTGCTTGCGCGACTAGATGGTGGTATTGGTCCGCCGGACCGCTGACGATTTCTCGGCTCGATCCGGTCGAGACTAGGCCGGTCGCTCAGTCCGCCTCAGACCGCCTGAGGGAGCAAACCTTGTACCCACGGCGTACCCATGGGAGACTTGCAGCGTGGACTACGCCTGGATCACATCACCCGCCGAAGTCATCGACCGAGACCATCCGGACTACTCGTTCTGGGCCGAGACGGACGCCATCGAGCGCCTGATGGCCGAGGACGAAAGCCCGGCAGAGGACTCCCCCGCCCCGCTTCCTGAGCGCCCAGAAGCGGTCGCCGTGCCGCCGATCGCGCTGGCCGTGTCGAGAGAGCAGGCTGCCGCTCTCCTCTCGATCTCGGTCGACACGTTCGAGCGTCGAGTCCTGCCAGAGCTTCGCGTTGCGCAGGTAGGCCGTCGGCAACTTGTCCCCATCCGTGAGCTAGAGACGTGGCTTTCATCCAAGACCGCACGGGCTCTCCGATGAGCACCAAGACCCGGAACAACATCGAGAGCCGGACGACCACCAAGGGCGATAAGCGCTATCGGGGCACGTTCAACAGCAGGTCCGCCGGTGTCCAGCGTGGCCCGTGGGTCGGCACCCGCGCGGAGGCGGCGGCATGGCTCGCTAAGGCCCGTGGAGAGGCGGTGGCGGGCACCCGTGGCCCGCACAATCCCATGACCGTGCGCGAGGCGTGGGAGTCCTTCTACGCGTCCGCAGTCAACGGCACCGGGACACGGACCTACCGACCGTCCACGATCAGGGCCTACAAGTACGCATGGAAGCGTGTGGAGCCAGAGATCGGCGCCCACCGGCTAACGGACGTCAAGCGTGCCGACCTGCAAGCGCTCGTGGATCGCTGGGCCGCTGAGGGAGTCCCGGCCGCCACGATCCGGAACAGCCTTGATCCCGTGCGGGCCATCTTCCGAGGCGCGAAGCGCCGCGACCTCGTGACGATCAATCCGACGACCGATCTTGAGGTTCCCTCGATCAACAACGCACGCGAGCGGTACGCCACCAAGGCCGAGGCAACCAAGCTTCTGGCCGCGCTGCCCGATGGCGAACGAGCGCTCTGGGCGACGGCGTTCTACGCGGGCCTCCGCCGTGGCGAGCTACGGGCGTTGCGATGGGAACACGTCGACCTTGCGGGGAAGACCATCCATGTCAAGCGCTCGTGGGATGACGTGGAAGGCGACGGGCCACCGAAGACCAAGGCGGCCATGCGCAAGATCCACATCGGCAAGGTGCTCGCTGGTCACCTGAAGGCCCATCAGAAGGCAACCGGACGCTCTGGGCAGGATCTCGTCTTCGGGCGCTCAGCCTCCGAACCGTTTGGCCGGGAGACGGTGCGCCAGCGAGCGAACAAGGCATGGAAGGACGCCAAGCTTGATCGCATCGGCCTGCACGAGTGCCGCCATACGTTCGCCTCGTGGATGATCGCTTCCGGTGCTGAGGCCAAGGCCCTCAGCGTTGTCATGGGCCACGAGAGCATCACCATCACCTACGACCGGTACGGGAAGCTCATGCCCGGTCGCGAGGCGGAGGTAGGCGCGGCGCTGGACAAGTACCTAGACGCCGCCTAGCGCCCGAAACCACGCCCTTTGTCGGTGATGTTGAATCGCGTGCTCGTGCCGGTACCTCCGGTGACCTCGATCAGATCGCGGCTGAGTGCACTTTCGATCCAAGCTGGGACGGTCCGCTGATCGAACTGGTCGATCTCGGTGGAGTGCATGATCTCCTCCGCGTTTGAAGCCCCATGCTTCATGAGATACGGCAGCGCATAGCCGTCCCACTGCGTGATGTCGCTCATAGCGGCGACGCTACCCGTGAACATCAGCGCTCAAGCCCTCTTTAGCGTGATCCCAGCTTCGAGCCTTACTAGTCGAGTGGGGTCGGATGGTTTGCGTCCATCAAGTCAGTTACCGTCTGAGGCATGCCATCTACCGCAGCAGGACCGTTTCGGAGGGGTGATCGAGTCCACATCTCGTCCCGACACTCGGACGGCGAGATCACAGCCGATCTCGGGACGCAGACAATCCGGGCGTTCGGTGTTGACGTCGCCGAACCCGAGGGTGAAATCCGCCACGTCACCATCTACGCCGTGCGCCTAGACAGCGGGCTCGAAGTCCAGGTGGCGGATCGCGACGATCAGATCGTCAGGCAATAACCCCAACGATGTCGGCAGGGACCAACGCCTACGCCTCAGGCGCTACAGATAGCCTGCCGCTGTGATTCGACTACTCGTGGGCGCAGTGATTGGCGTCGTCGTAGGACTCGGCGGCGGCTACGCGATTTGGGCCACGAGCGATAGCCCTTGGACCGCCCACCGCGCCGCGCAGGCGGTGTACGACGCGTTTCCGGAGGTCCGTCAGGTCGGCTGCACGAGAGTGGCTGAGACGGATCACGTATGGAGTTGCAGCGGTGCAAGTGACGGATGCAAGCTGCGATGGTCGGTCATCGAGCAAGCCGAGGGTTACAGGCTCTCTCCCGTGACAGACACGACGGCAACACCAGGGTTGCCGGATCTACCGAAAGCGTGCTGAGACACCTCAGCGACTAGTTGACCGACCGGTCTGGAACAGTGTGCGGCATGACTGACGACGTAGAAGAGTTCGAGAAGTACGACCCTAAGACGTTCCGCCGCAAGCTCACTGAGAAGGGCGCGTTGCGCGGCAACTGCCCATGCTGTGACGAGAACGACTGGCGTAACCCCGACGACGGGCTGTTCATGGTCCCGGGCACCGTCTCAGAAGCTGGTGTCGAGAACCGGGTTCCCGTGACGATGCAGTGTGCGCCCTTGATCTGCGCCAACTGCGACTTCGTGCGCTTCCACGTCGTGGACCTGACCATGGGGAACATGCTGCCGAAGTGAAGTAAGCCGGAGCGACGCCTACAACCTGATCGACGCAGCGATGCCGCACCGATCAGGCGGTCCGCACTCGCTGCGTCGCTGGGTTACTGCCCGGTCTCGATCAGACCGGAGTTGTTGCCGTACGCGCGCACAGTCGCCACGAAGCGCGACAAGTTGCCCACCGGATCACGGGGGTAGTCAACGTCGATCACGTCGAAGAACTACACGGCGGCGCTGCCAGCCGGTCGGGACGACCTGAGCGCGTTGCGCAGACGCTCAGCGTAGCCAGCGATCACGCGGGGGTCGACGGCGGCCGTGGGGTCCGCATCGGGGGACCAGTAGTCGAAGAACTGCACGCGGACGACGGACTCCTGTACGGCCATCTGCCCGGCACGCGGACGCTCAGCGACCGGGGAGACACCGACGGCGCGCGCCTCCGCTCCAAGGGACTCATGTAGGTAGTCGTGCGCGGTGGTGACATCGAGATCGGCAAACTCTGCGTCGATGGCAGCCGCCAGCGCATCCGCGATTTTGCTGTAAGGCGACGGAGCGAGAGACATCAGGCAGCAGCCTTCAAGTTGGTGTTGTCGGCAGGTGCCGTCTCTGGCGTGAAGTAGCCGCTGAGCTTCGGCCCTGCCCAGCGAACCGACACGATGTCTCCGCGCGAGATAGCGAGATTCGCCGCCCGCTGGAAAGCGTTAGTCGAAACGCCGAGCGCCTCCACAACTTCACGACGCTTGACAGGGAACGTGCGCGAGTTCTTCACGTACATGACGAAATCGTCGGCAAGCTCTGCCGTGCGCCGCTGAGCCTCGTCGGCGCGCTGCCGGTCGTAGCGCTCCTTCAACTCGCCTGCTGTCGGCGGCGGCGGCTTTGCGATGGGCGGAGCGCTCGGGCTCTTCTTTCGAATCTTCAAACCGAGGGAGAGCGCCGCAAGGCGTGTCCCGTGCTCCTTACACCAAACTCCGTTTAGCTCCAGAGCCTCCAGGTCTTCGGCCGACATCACAGGTGCGGTGCAAGCGCCATCAGCGCTGTATCCGCCTCGCTGCTGCCCCGAACGGCATCGCTGCGTGTCAGTCACGGCGCATCCTTGACTCGCAGCGCGATATCGGCGGCTCGATCCTCGCTCGGATGGTCAATCAGAGTCAGCACCGCACGATGAACGGTCAGGAACCTGCTCAGCGTCGCTGGGTCGCTGACAATCTGCGACGCCTCAGCCTCGATGGTGTCAACGTCGGGGCTCATGCGTGAACGTGGTTCGGATCGATTACCTGACGGGCTCGCCCAGTGGCCTCGCCCGGCTCCGCAAGGGCACGAGCCAAGCGCTCCCAAGTCTGATCGGACCCAAGCGCGCCGTTGTTCTCGATGTCCTGAATCGTCTTCTCAGAGACAGTCGAACGTGACGACAACTCTGCTCGGGTCAGTCCAGAGCCCCTGAACATCAGACGGCGGCGCTTCAACGGGTGGGCGGCGCGAAGGTCTACGCGTTCACGGTGACTACGGAAGACACCGCGCGCAACGTTGTGTCGCGCCGCCGCGCGAGCGTGTCGCGACTCCCACTCGTCAAGCGCGCGATCCAATTCGCTTTCGATGTTGTAAGTCATGCGCTCTCCCGTAGCTCGGCCTTATCGCGGGCTTCGATCAGTCGGTCTAGTGCTGCCATCACAGCGGCGTGCAAGTTCAGGTCATCGCCGAGTTCGTAGGCGACGAGGGCATCCGGGTTTGCGCACACGTCGGCGGCCATGTCGCGCGCCGTGGCGCGACCTTCACGCGTGTTCATGTACGCGTCGACAGTCGCACGGTCACCGATGATCCCGACAGTGCGCGTCATGCGGTGGCCTTGCTCCGGCGCTTCGGCGCGACGTCCGGCGCATCGGCGGATGCCAACTCTCGGAAGAACGCCTCTGGACTGCCTGCCGGTGGGGGACGATCGCCAGCCGGACGACGGAACCCGCGCGTGTCCGCATCGGTCGCGTAGCCCTTGCCAAGCACGCCACGGGCGTAGCGCTGGTTCAGGCCAAAGTTCGCGCGGGCGTTGTGCTCTGCCAACACGTCAGCCTCAGTGGGAGGGAGTGCGTTGGGCAGTGCGCCACCGTCAACAGACTGGTAGTCCTCCGCCAACTCCGTAAGGGTCACCGGAATTGGAGAACCGAACTCGTCAGGAGTCAGGATGAGACGGTCTGCATCAGTCGCGGTGACGGTGAAACCGTCACCGGCACTGTTAGTGACCTTCAAGCCAAGCGTCATCGATACAGCCTCCAAGTAGGAACTTCGCCACGCGCGTTGGCCTCTTCGGCAGCCGTCGTCGCGTCGATCGACGCGAGCACGTCTCGCGCATGAATCGACGAGACCTCGTCAGTCTCGATGGGTCGAAACTCCTCCGCAAAGTCGGCTGCATCGACGGTCGTCGTATTGCGTCCGTCTTCGTCAACGGCAGCGCCGAAGGTGAGCGAACGAATCACTAGCTCAAGACTGACGCCAACATCCTCGTTTCCCACAGCGAACACGCCCACGATCTCGACGGCGTCTGACGGCTCACCGGTCGGATTGCGACGGTAGAACTTGCGACCAACTGGCGAAGACGCGGGCTCCTGATACGTGACGGTGGTTCGTCCGTCGATGTCAATCGTCACTCCCATCTAGCGACGACCTCCACGACGGAGGACCGTTCGGCGTGCGGCCTGCTCAGGAGTTGGGTTCAACGGGCTACGGAAGCGCTCGGGGTACTTGTCAGCTTCAGCCAATAGACGCGCACGCGCGGCGCCGGGCGCCTCTGCCGTGGCTAGCGCTAGCTGGCCTGCGGCAAGCTCCGCCGCTCGCCGCTCGTCAATCTCAGGTGTGCCGGGATCGCCGTACGGACGCCCCGTTAGCCAGTTGATAGGAGGCGCAGGTTCAAAGGTCTGTACACGCTTTGACGTACCGCTAGCGGCGCGTGCGATCGGACGTCGAAGTGCCACGGTCAGACCTCCTGAAGATGGGTGACAAAAGCCATGACTAAAAGGGTACTGGCGACCTCGCCACTGACTAGCGCTAGTCAGTGGCGAGGTCGCCAGTACCGTTTGTGTACATGCTTACTCCCGTAGCCGATCCGATCGACCGCGCGGGCGCCGTCTTCCAGGCGCGCTTGACGCTTATGTTGGTGGCCGCCGATCGGCTCGCCGCACGAGCGGAAGAAAAGGGCGCCCGCATGACACCGGCTGACGATGCGCAGCTCGAAGCGGTCCGCCGCGACCTTCAGCGTTTCGGCCGGGATCTTGAGCGCGGCTTGAACGCTGGCCTCATCAAGGCAGGCAAGCCGACGCGCTACACGCGATCGCTCTGGACGTAGCCACACAACTTCGCCGTGGGGGCGGCGGCGGTTCGATGCCGCCGCTCCTCCTTCATCGAACGGCGCAGCCTGAGCACCCGCCTATGGCGGGTGTTCTGCGTTCTGAAGGGAAACGGTCGCCTGCGTCCGCAAAACCCGTGAGAGCGGCTGCCAGCGGCCCTAGCGACGCGATACGGACCCCGAACGTCAGCGACACCCGCACCACACGGCAAAGCGCGGTCGCGGGCGTCGCTGGGGTTGATCGCTCGTTTGCGACTCGATGCCCCTAACCGGCACCGATGCGGTGCTAGGAGGTAGCACCTGCCGCTCATCAAGCGTAAGGATCGGCGCGCCACACGCTGCCGACCCAAATACACCGCTGGACCGCTGGGGTTACGCGGATTCGGCGCACTAGCACAAGTCAAGTGGACTGTCAAGCCATCTGCAATACTGTCTGACATGGGGTGGAACTCGCGTTCCCCCGTCAACCGCCGAAAGGAGCATCACCGATGAGCACTCGTCTGCGCACTGAGCGCACCCGCCGAGGCTGGAGCCAGTCCGACCTAGCCAACTTGATTGGCCTCTACTCGCCTAGCACCGTGGCGCGCTGGGAGGGAGGCAGCCGCCGTCCTTACAAGCGTCA
Organism: uncultured Conexibacteraceae bacterium; assembly: GCA_963829185.1. Lineage (GTDB taxonomy): Bacteria > Actinomycetota > Thermoleophilia > Solirubrobacterales > Solirubrobacteraceae > Baekduia. The sequence continues at coordinate 92,690 of CAWHID010000002.1, read as the reverse complement.
CGCAGACAAGCTGGAGGCGTTGTTTGGACTCTCCGTCGACGCGCTGCTGACCAACGAAAACGACCCTCGATGATCGCTCATCGAGGGCCACAGAATCCAACCGCCAAGCAGGAGTTCGTACACATGATTGTAGCCGTTGCTGCGCCTCATCGTTGGCGCTTTGATGCGCTGGACGTGCGAGGACCGAGCGCCGCCGGATCGGACCCGGTGGCAGGCGTGGTCAACGTCGCTCGGGTGACGGCGTGAGCGCGTTTGCCGACATCGTCGCCGAGCTGAAGGGCTGCGACCGTGACGTTGTCACGGCAAAGGCCAATCAGATTGTGGCAGCAGCGCTTACTGACGGCGACGAGACGCCGCCGCGCCTGCGCAGCGATGAGCAGGTAGCGGAGGATCGCGAGCGCATCGCCGGACGCGTAGCGGCGCTCATCAAGGGCATGGGCTACAGCGACAGCGCGCACCGGCTCGCCGGTTCCGAAGAGGATGCACGGAGTGCCCGCGACGCGGTCGCGCTACGTCTCTGGGAGCTAGAGCCCCAGATGTCGCTGGCAGAGGCACAGAAGGCCGTCAAGGCAGCCGGTACGACCATCGCGCCGTACTTTGACGCGTCGTTCGGGCAGGAGTGGGGAGCGCCGCCGAAGGACTGGTCAACGCTGGTCGACGGTCTGATCGTAGACGGACTGACGCACTGGATCGGCGGCACTCACGGCGCGCTGAAGTCGACCGTAGGCGCACACGCCGCTGTCACGGCGATGGACTCCGAGCGCGATGTCGTATGGCTTGACTGGGAAGTGGGCCGCGACCAGGCGCGAGGCAAGCTCTGGCTTGCTGGCGCTCGCGACGGTGAGCAGGTCCGGCAGCTATTCCACTACGTCAACGGAGCGAACCTCCGGGACGACGGCATGGCGAAGCTGCTGGGCGAGGCTGGAGCGATGAACCGACCGTTTGTCGTGATCGACTCCGCATCCAAGGCGCTGGCGTCGCTGGGACTCAACGAAAACGACAACGGCGACGTGTCGGCGTTCACGGCGAAGGTGCTGGTTCCGCTGAAGGCGGCCGGGGCAACGCTCTACGTGATCGATCACGCCGGACGTTCACAGTCCGCATCGTCTGACTACGTGGCGCGTGGCGCGTCCACAAAGGACGCAGACGCCGACCTGACGTATCGCTTTGACGCGACGGAGCCGCCGACGCGAACCAGTGTCGGCAAGCTGCGCGTCGTCTGCCAAAAGGACCGTGAGAGCGCACGAGGCGAGGGGTGGAACGACTCACGCCACAGCCGCTTTGGTGAGCGCTGGTACGACGTTGGCGACGGTGCCGGGGGACTGCCCATCACTCCGGCCGACCAGCCCAGCGAGGCGCACAAGGCGGCGCTTTTCGGTGACCTGCGGCGCGCGATCGTCGCCCGCGCATCGGAGGCCAACGGCGAGGTGGTCGCACAGCGCACGCTGCGCGAGGACCTGCGAGCGCGAGGACTGAAGTTCCGCGACAACGTGTTGCCGGGCCTGCTGCGCGAGATGGATCGCGACCCTGACGAACCGGTCAAGGCAGTGGACGGCGGGGTGCAGTACGCGACCGGTCACGGCGTGGGACTGCCGATCGGTGGCAGGGCATGACAGGGGCGGTGCCCAGCGGTGCCCGCGATCGGGCACCGCTCGGCGGGGTGGTGCCCGTGGGAACCGCTGGTGGGCACCGGGGTGCATGGGTCGCTGGGAATCCCAGCAGTGGCGCGGCATCAGGGGCGGTGCCCGTGGGAACCGCTACCGGGAACCGGTTCCCGATTTGGGCTACCGGAGCAGGGGCGGTGCCGCCGGTTCCCGGGTCTATGACCCGGGACCGGCACCGCTCGGCGCCGCTGAAGAAGGCGGATGAAAAGAAGAAGCCGGTAGCCGCATGATTCGCCCCTACAGGAAGATCCCCGGACGCTGCCTTGACACGGTTGACACGTTTTTCTGTCAACGGGACATCGCAGCCTTGAGAGAGCCTCATGTAGCGCTTATGCCCCAAGTGGGGTCTATGTCTGTCAACCCCGTCAACCGGAGCCGGTCGCGGGTTCGGATCGGCGCGGTGGTCTGATGCGGTACTTGCCCGCGTTGCGGGTTCGAGATCCAGCCGGACGCGCCGATTCGGAACGTCCGTCTGGGCGACGCTCGCCGCTGGGCGCATGCGGAGTGTGCCCCGGTTCAGCGGCTGCCCGTGGCGCACGCACCTACGCCGCTACATGCCGTCCCACCGCCGCGCACTGCGGCTGCGTCTCCCGACGACCAACGCGAGGCGCTGGCATGGGCACGCGCTCGCCTTGCGACGATGCGCCGCGAGGGCTGGAACGGTGACGACGCAATAGAGCTCCAGCGCTTGCGCGCGGGTTGGCCCGGCCGCAAGGTCGCCGCATGATCCGTCCGTACCGCCTCATCCCGCCCGCCGAGCGCAACCGGACGCGAGATCATGAGGGCGACCTGATCGACGCAGCAGCGGACGCCTACGCCAACGGCTGGCACCGGTGGGAGCCTGATCCCATCGCGGCAGAAGCGCGGCGGCACGGTCTCATGCTCTGGCCTGCGCTCCGTGATCGCTTGATGAGGGAGGCTCGCGCCTGATGGCCGGCTTTGTCGCGGGACCATGATTTCCCCCACAAACGCACACGTCCGCCACGGCTTCTAGCAGCGCGGGAAGTGGTACGTAAGTGGCCCCAGTGACCCTAACAACGCCAGCAGCACCAACGCCTAAACGGAATCCCCACTCCGCTTAGGAGCGCTGGCACCCCGTGTGCAAAGTCTCGGCCCCTACTTGAGGGTTGGTCAGGGTCCCATGGGCCGCTGGCACAGGGCGGAGGATCATGTAGTCCATGCCCACGATCAAGCGCCCCGCCCAGACTCCACGCCCCCGCGCGTCCACGCTCCCTACGCCATCGTCGCGCCGCGACGGCACCACCACCGCTGACGTGTCAACGTCGGTGGACAAGCTGAAGCCGACGCCGCGTATCCCGGCGGCAGACTCGAAGGTTCGGACGACCATCCACCCGAAGCCACCGCGCCGAGGGCCGTCCAACTAGGAAACCGCGACAGGCGGCCTCCGGCTGCGTACCTTTGGCCGATGTCCCCAACTCCCGAAGGTCTACATGTTGAATCCCTGCTCCGTAGGTACGGCGATCTCACGCCGGAGCGTCTGCAAGCGCTGGCCTCCGCTGAGAGCCGCGAGGCTGCCGGGATCACGCGCGGAATCTCGAACTCGCTTGGACGGGGGACCATCCGCCGTAAGGGCGAGGCCGTCAGTCTGACCTAGGAAACGGCGAAGGCCCGGCGCTCAAAGCTGCCGGGCCTTCGGTGCGCTGCACCCCGCAGCGCGCGCGGACCGCACCGTACCTGACCGTTGCCGACGCTGGAGTTACTGCGCCTCGCGCTTGAGCCAGAAGTGCGTGAAGTATGCCCCTGGCCCGGGGTCGGCGGTCACGGACACTAGCTCCCAGCCAGCGGCGGCGGCGGTGTTGAGCAGTTCGTGCGGCGGCCCCGGCTCCAAGTGCACGTCATGGCCGACCGGGAAGTACCCCGTGATTCTCGGCCCTTGCTCCGTAGCCGCGTGGACGATGTGCGCATACTTAAGTGGCATCACGCTAGACCTTAGCCGCGCGCCGTCCGGCCACGCCAAGATGACGGGCGACGATGCCTTGCCAGGGCTCGTCGGCATGCGTGGAAAAGCACAGCAATTCGTTGCTCTGGCCCATCAGATCCGTTAAACTGAGTGATGCGAAATCGGCTCTGTAAGCGGCGCCGACGCAGCCAAACGAAGCGGACCGGACGACTGCGGATACAGCCGCCCGGCCCTGTGCCCACCAGAGATTGGACCTCCGATGGACCGCGAGCACCCTAGCCCGCCTGAAGGCGAGCCCTTGCAGGTTTCATCCCACTTGCTGCCTGACTTGCTGGCGGCGGCAAAGCTTGGCGTCGAGACGGCATGTGACGGTGAGTGGGACCAAGAAGTACACCTAGACACCGTCTGCGATGCCGTCCATGTGCTGGACGCGCTGAAGGGTGGGACCTACACCCGTGAGCAAATCGCAGCACTGGCCGAACGAGCAGCAGCGATGCAGGGCGATGCCATGCAGTCGGCCGCTGAATCGGAATCGGACGCGTCCAGCTTCCCGGTACCGATCCGCGAGGCATGGCCGACGACGCCACACGCCGCCGACATGTTGCAGGATCGCGCTTCGCTGACGCGTGACCTGCTCAGTCTGCGAGATGAGGCGAGGGGGTGAGCGTCGATCCGGCATGGCGCGTTGTTGTAGAAGTCGGGACCGACAGTCCTAGTGGCAGGCGCTCGCTGCGGCTGGAGCTACCACGAGGCGGCTTCGACCTAGGAGAGTTGCACGAGCTTGCACGCAGTTCGGCCGAATCATCTGGCGTGCTTGGCGAAGAGGCAACCGCCGTAGACGTGAGGGTGAGCTTCCCGGACGCCTCGTGACTCAGACAGAGCGTCGCCCTGCGAGCCCCAATCCGGGGCTCGTTTTGGTTCTGAGGGTCACGCACGCGGCCAGGCTGCCATCTGACGCCCTCCTACGCGGCAGCGAGTGACCCTTGCGGCCCTCGCAGCGCCTCGCCTCTCCCCTGCCCTCGCCGCCGCATGCGTTCGATACGTCCGTACCCAACACCGTACCCACGCCCACCCTTCAACGACAAAACCGCCTGCAAAGAGACGGTTTTGTGAAACTGCCGGACTAGGACTCGAACCTAGAATAACTGGACCAGAACCAGCCGTGTTGCCAATTACACCATCCGGCAATAGGACCGGAGTATAGAAGGCTAGGCCGCGTCGCGGTCGCCCGGGGCGAAGCGGGCGGTGATGGCGTCTTCGAGGCCTGGATCCAGCACCAACAGGACCTCGTCGCCGGCCTCGATGATCGAGTCGGCCTTGGGGACGAAGCCGTGGCCGCCCCGCAGCAACGAGATGATCAGGGCGCCCTCGGGGAGGTTCATGTCCTGCACGGCCATGCCGGCGGCCGGCGAGTTCTGGAGGACCTCGACCTCGATGATCTCGAGCTGCTCGTCACGCAGATCGAGCAGGTGGACCAGCCCGTAGGACGGGACCTCGTGCTCGATCAAGCGCAAGATCAGGTCGGTGGCGCTGACGGCGGGCTGGATGCCCAGCAGCTCAAACCAGGGCCGATTTCGCGGGTTGTTGATGCGGGCGATGATGCGCTCGCAGAGGTACTTCTCCTTGGCGATCTGGCAGATCAGGAGGTTGTCCTCGTCGTCGCCGGTGACCGCGATGCACAGGTCGGCGCGCTGGATGCCCGCGCGCTCCAGCACCCACAGCTCCGTCGCGTCGCCGTACTGGACGGCGTGCTCGAGCTCCTGCTCGATCGTGAGATAGCGGGTGCGGCGGCTCTCGATGAGCGTCACCTCGTTGCCCTTGTCGATCAGCTCGCGTGCGAGGTTCCAACCGACCTTGCCGCCTCCGGCGATGATCACGTACATGCGCGCGCTCCCCTGGAAGGCCTTTCAAAAAGAAGCCGGGCTGAGCGAACCGTCTCGTGGCGGTCTGCCCGATGCGCGCGGATCGCCGGGCCACCAGCACGCCTCACCGCGCGCATCGACCATCCCATCCACGATCCGGCCACGCTCAGCCCCGCCTTCTCATGCTGAAACACCTTCTTAGCCGATCTCGCCGAGCGCCGAGGTGAACATCTCGATCGCGTGCTGTGTGGGACAGATCGTGTGCAGGCCCTGCTGGTTGTACCAAGCGGCGCGCGCCGGGTCCATGACGCGCACGATGACCTTCTCGACCTCGTAGTGCTTCTGCGCGATCTGGGAGATCGTCAAGTTGGTGTTGTCGCCGTCGGTGGAGGCGATGAAGACGTCGGCGTCGAGGATGCCGGCCTCGGTCAGTGCGTCGACCTCCATGCCGTGGCCGACGGTGAAGCGACCACCGGCTTCCTCCCAGGTCCGGTCCATGCCGACCTCGAGACGCTCATGCGACAGCGGGTCCTCGTCCAGGACCGAGACGGTGTGACCGGCGGCCAGCGAGGACCGGGCGACTGAGGAGCCGACGCGACCCGCGCCGACGATGAGGATGAACATCGACGGGAACCTTACCCAGCGAACCGCCGTTCGGCCCCCTCGAGTGGGTGGGTATGACGAAGTGGGCTACGGCGACGGCCGCTCGTGGCGCGGCGGCACCGCGCTGATCGACTGGTCGTGGGCTGGCGCGCCGTCGCCGGCAGGGGTCGCGCGCTGCTCGGGATCGAGCGTGCCCGTCACCGGGATGTCGCTCGACGGCGGCGCCGTCAGGATCACCTCGCAGCTCGCCTTGGACACCACGTACTTCGTGGCGTCCCCCACGAAGTTGTCCATCGGCCCGCCACGGCCTCCGAGCAGCGCGCCGCCGCGGATCCGCGACGGCTCCTCTGCCGCCAGGACGATCGCCTGCACGCCGCGCCGCCGCGCCTCGTCGACGATCGCGGTGCCGGCGCGCCGGGCGCGCACCGTCGCCGTCGCGACCTCGACGCCCTCGTACTCCTCCCCCACCGCCTTGGCCCGCCGCAGCGCCGCCCGCGCCCGGTCCAGCTGCGCGTCGGGCAGCCGCGCGTCGATTGGCAGCGCCATCGGCACCTCGAAGATCCACAGCGCCTCGATCGTCGAGCCGGCGTGGTCGAGCCCCGGATCGGTCTCCTCGCCCGCCAGCCGCCCCGCGGTCTGGATCATGTCGTCATCCAGCGGGGTGCCCGTCAACGGCACGAGGATCGACCCGTACTCCAGCTCGTCGCGCTCCAGCTTCAGCGCGGCCTCCGGGACCATCACGCGCTTGAGGATCGACTTGCCCTGCGTACGCCGGTAGACGACGTAGGTCACCAGGCCAAAGACCATCCAGCCGAAGCCGACGTAGCGGGCGCCGGCGTGGGTGATCACAACGCTGACCCATGCCGCGGCAGAAAGGATCGCCCCGGCAACCGCCGGCAGCGGCAGCGACCCGCCGCGGAATGACACCGAGAGCGGCACGCTGTAGAAGCGCTCGCGATCCGCCTCGCGATAGCGCAGCGAGATGATCGAGAGGTGCGCGATCGTCAGCCCGAGCAGGGCGCCGAACGCGTAGATGCCGACGAGGAAGTCGAGGTCCTCGGGCACGATCAGCGCGCCCGCGATCACCGCGGCCATGATGATCAGGACGAACGGCGTCGAGCGCGTCGGGTGCAGGCGCCCCATCGCGCTCGGGATCTGGCGATTGCGCGACAGCGAATAGGCCAGGCGCGACAGGCCGAGCATCGCCGAGTTCGATGCGGCGATCAGCGTCGCGGTCGCCGCGATCGAGATGGTGTACTTGAAGACGCTCGCCAGCCAGTCGGTGTCAAACGCGTCGGCGATGCCGAGTACCGGCGCCTCGAGGTAGCGACCGCTGAGGGCGGTCGTCCCATCGGTGACCGGGAACGCCGTCATCGCGACCAGGCCGATGCCGACGTAGACCACCATGACGACGACGGTCGCGCTGCCGATCAGGCGCTTGAGCGACGCGCGGCTCGCGGTGACCTCGCCCGACAGCCCCGCGGCCGACTCCAGCCCCGTGAAGACCACGGTCGCCACGCCGAGGGCGAAGATGACGTCGCTCCACTCCGGCGTCACGCCGAGGTCGATCGGGTTGACCAGCCGGTCGTAGTTGAAGAACGTGGCCAGGCCGATCACGATCAGCATCAGCTGCAGGCCGATGTCAGCGATGACCAGCGCGCTGATGCGGTTGACCCGCGTCGTGGAGAAGCCGCGGATGTTGCGCATCGCGACGTAGAAGACGATCCCGAGCGCGAGGATGACCTCGGTGCTGCCGTGGCCGAGGTCGCCCCAGAAGGCGGCCATGTAGTTCGTCGCCGAGAACGCGGTGACCGCGATCAGGATGACGTAGTCGAGCAGGATCGCCCAGCCGGCGATGAAGCTGACCAGCTCGTTGAAGCCGTAGCGGGCGAAGACCGTCGAGCCCGCCCGCTCCGGATGCAGCGACGCGCCCTCGACGTAGGTCATCGCCGCCAAGGCGAAGAACAGCCCCGCGATCAGGAAGACCAGCGGCGTCAGGCCAAGCGCGTGATCGGCGACGACGCCGAGCGAGAAGTAGATCGAGCTGGCGACCGCCGTGTAGACGATCGCAAACAGCGCCGGCTGTCCGAGCCCCTTGCCGAGCACCGGCCGCTCAGCGCTCCCGCGGCGCGCGGCGCGCGGTCAGGCGCGTGTTGAGGTAGATCCGACCCACGCCGGCCGCGATGAACAGCACGCCCATCAGCAGCCCGAAGGCCAGCCCGCCGCCACCCGCCGTGAGCGTCCGCACGATCATGGCGACACCGAGGATCACGAGGATCACCGACAGCAGGCCGGTCGTCTGCCGATGCAGGTCGCGTGGCTCAGGCATGTTGTGGCGCACAGGCTAGACCTCGGTCACTCGTCGAGGACGGTGATCGGGCGCTTGGAGGGCGGCGTCTTGGCCGCATCAGACTGGATGATCACGCGACACGGGCGCTCGGCGAGCACGGTCTCCAGCGTCTTGCCGAACAGGGTGGCGCCGCTGCGGGGCGGCAGCGGCGCGACGATCGCCTGGGCACGCAGCTCGCGCGCCTCGGAGACGATCATCCGCCCCGCGCCGCCGGCGCGCACCTTCTCGATGTGCCCGGTCACGCGACGGCCGCCCTGCAGGCGGGCCTGCTCGATGATCGACTCCGCGGCCTGCTCGGCTGCGGGCAGCTCGGCGTCGATCGGCGAGGACTGCGGCACCGCGATGTAGACGAGCACGTGGATCCCGCGCCGGCGCCGGGCAGCAAGCTTGGCGGCGGTGGCGATCGCGCCGTGCGAGTAGGACGCCTGGGCGTCGAGCACGACGAGCACCGACTCGTACTCGGCCTCGTGCTCGACGACCGAGCGCTCGACGGCGACCTTGTGGGTCGTCGTCAGGTCCAGCCCCTGGCGGCGGCGGTAGACCGGGTAGATGAGCATCCCGAGCGTCAGCCAGCCAAGGCCGGCCAGCGCGACGTCGACGTGCAGCGCGGTGACGACGAGGAAGGCCAGCAGGGTGCCGATACCACCGAAGACGGCAAACAGCGGGATCGAGCGGCCGCCGCTGAGGCCGATGTTGCCCGGGCCCGTCCACGGCCGCCGCGCGTCGGGCTTGGCCAGCCGCAGCCGGATGACCGCGAGGTGGGCGATCGTGAACGACAGCATCGCCCCGAAGGCGTACATGTTGCCGAGGAAGTCGGCCTTGCCTGGGATCACAGCGACGCAGGCGATCGCGCCGAAGATCATGATCCCGATGTAGGGCGTGCCGTACTTGGGGTGCAGCCGACGCAGCTGGTCGGGCATCTGGCGGTGGATGCCCATCGAGTACACCAGCCGCGAGACGCCGATGATCCCCGCGTTGGAGGCGATCACCAGGATCGTCGCCGCCAGGACTCCGACGTAGATCTCCGCCGGCCCCTGCAGGAAGCCCAGGTCGAAGTGCTTGACGACGCCGAGCACCGGATCGCCGGCGAAGCCGCCCTCCTCTTCGGAGAGGCCGAGCTGCGTCGTGTAGGTGCCGTCGGCGCCTTGGGTCACGGGCAGCGCGCTCAGCGCGACCATCGGCAGCAGCGAGTAGATGGCGAACACGGCGATCACCACGCGGTTGATCGCCGCCGGGATCGTCTTCTCCTGGTCCTTGGCCTCCTCGGCCATGTTCGAGATCGTCTCGATGCCCGTGTAGGCGATCATGCCGATCGGGATCGCGATGAAGAAGTCCTTCCAGGTCGGTGCGATGCCGAACGACACGTTGTCGATCAGCACCTCGGGGCTGAAGACCAGGAACACGCCAACCGCGACGAGCAGCAGCTGCGTGAGGAAGTCGACGACGGCTAGGCCGATGTTGACGCCCGCAGACTCCTTGGCGCCGCGAACGTTGACCACCGACAGGAGGGCGATCAGCACGATCGAGAAGATGATGTCCCCGGGCCCGTGGCGCAGCTCGTCCCAGAACAACCCGCCGATGTAGTGCGGCACGAAGAACGCCGAGATGGCGATCGTGATCGTGTAGTTGAGCATCTGCGCCCAGGCGGCGAAGAAGCTCCAGAACTCGTTGAAGGCGTGGCGCGCGAACGACGACGAGCCGCCAGCCTCCGGATACATCGCCGTGGCCTCGGCGTAGGTGGCGGCCGTCAAGTAGAAGATGAAGCCGGTGATGATGAACACCACCGGGGTGAGGCCGAGCGCGAAGCTGGCCACGAGGCCCAACGCGTAATAGATCGACGAGCCGACGTTGCCGTAGGCGGTCGAGAAGAGCGCGTTGACACCCAGGACGCGCTGGAGGCCATGGAGTCGGCGTTCGGCCATCGAGCGCTGCGCAGTCTAGGCCGCCAGCGGACACCTTGCCTCCGTGGCTCTTGCGCTAGGCCCACGCGGCCGATGAGACTCGCTGCGCAAGATGCGCCAATCCCGGGACAAGGACGTCCGCAATCAGGAGGAACAGGGTCAATGCACAAGCTCATCTGCGCGCTCGCCACCATCGTGGCCGCGTGCGGCCTCGCCGCCCCGGCGATGGCCGACGGCCCCGGAGTCGGGACGCCGTCGATCGTCAGCGTCGGCGACTCGGCCATCAGCGGGGAGGCCGGCCGCTGGGCCGGCAACACGAACAACAGCTCCAACAACGTCGACGCGCTCGGGTCGACGGCCTACTGGGACACGCCGACGGGCGAGGCGATCCCCGGCTGCCATCGCTCCAAGGCCAACGAGATTGCCATCGGCGGCGGGATCAACTCCGCCAACCTCGCGTGCTCGGGCGCGCGCACCTACACGCAGGCCTACAGCTCCGGCAACGACTTCAAGCCCGGCCTGGACTTCTACGATGACGGCGCCGGCCACATCGGACAGGCCAAGGCGCTGCAGTCCTACGCCGCGACGCACAACGTCAAGATGGTCACGGTCCTGATCGGCGCCAACAACTACGGCTTCGCCGACATCGTGCAGCAGTGCGTCGTCAACTTCCTCACCAGCCCGACCTGGTGGAAGAACTACTGCTACGACGACTCGGGCATCAGCTCCAGGTTCACGGCGGGCAACCAGGCGACGATCACGACGCAGGTTGCAGGCGCCTTCCAGAACCTGCGCACGGCGATGCGCAACGCCGGCTATGGCGACAACGCGTGGACGCTGCAGGTCCAGACCTACGCCTCGCCGATCCCGCGCGGCTCGGGCATCCGCTACTCGGAGTCCGGCTACACGCGCCAGTCAACGGGCGGCTGCGGCGTCTGGAACAAGGACGCTGACTGGGCCAACGACACGGCCGTCGTGGCAATGAACAACTCAGCCAAGAACGGCGCCATCCAGTCGGGGCTGACCAACACGAAGGTCTTCGACATGTCGCAGCTGCTCAACGGCCGCCGGCTCTGTGAGACCACGGTCGGGCTGCTGGAGGAGAAGGGCCTGGCGAACTGGACGGTGGCCGGCGCGGTCGACCAGACCGAGTGGGTCAGCCAGATCCGCACGACGTCGACGGTCTTCGGGCCCTACCAGCTCCAGGAAGGCCTGCACCCCAGCTACTGGGGCCAGAAGGCGCTGCGCAACTGCGTGCGCCAGTCCTACAACGGCGGCACGCCACGTGGCGGCGTCTGCACGCACGGGACGGGCCTCAACGGCAACGGCGAGCCCAACGCGACGCTGAACTAGGCGCGCACACCGCAAGGGGGTGGGCCTGCACACGGACGTACACCGTCCGCAAACAGGCCCACCTTCCCCGCGCGCAAGCGACGACGAAGGGGTGGGCCCGTCGGCGGCCGTCTGTCGTCCGCAAACAGGCCCACCCCCCCGCGCGCGGCGTCCTACGTGATGATCGGGATGATCAGGATCGCCACGATGTTGGCAACCTTGATCATGGGGTTGATCGCCGGGCCCGACGTGTCCTTGAACGGATCGCCGACGGTGTCGCCGGTGACCGACGCGGCGTGAGCCTCAGAGCCCTTGCCGCCGAACGCGCCGTCCTCGATCAGCTTCTTGGCGTTGTCCCAGGCGCCGCCGCCCGCGGTCATGAGGACCGCGAAGAAGAAGCCGACGACGATGACGCCGATGAGCAGGCCGCCGAGCGCCTGGATGTCGATGACGCCGACGACAAACGTCAGCACGATCGGCAGCAGCGCCGGCAGGATCATCTCCCGCTGAGCGGCCTTGGTGACCAAGTCCACGCACCGTGCGTAATCGGGCTGCTCGGTGCCTTCCATGATCCCGGGCTTCTCCCGGAACTGCCGGCGCACCTCCTCGACGACCTCGCCACCGGCGCGGCCGACGGCCTCCATCGACATCGCGCCAAACAGGCAGACCATCAGGCCGCCGAGGAGCAGGCCGATCAGGACCGCCGGGTTGCCGACGTCGAAGTTCAGCGTCTCAGCGCTGACCCCCGCGTCGGCGAGCTCGAAGCGGAAGCCCGCGAACAGCACGACGGCCGCCAGGACGGCGGAGCCGATCGCGTAGCCCTTGGTGACCGCCTTGGTCGTGTTGCCGACCGCGTCGAGCTTGTCGGTGATCGTGCGGACCTCTTCGGGCAGCTCGGCCATCTCGGCGATGCCGCCCGCGTTGTCGGTGATCGGCCCGAAGGCGTCGAGCGCGACGATCAGGCCCGTCAGCGACAGCTGACCCATGACGGCCACGCCGATCCCGTAGATGCCCTCCGTCCCGCCGCCCGCCAGCTTCCAGGCGCCGAGGATGCCGAGGCAGAGCACCAGCGCCGGCAGCGCGGTGGCCTGCAGGCCCTGCGCGAGACCCGAGATGATGTTCGTCGCATGGCCCGTCTGCGAGGCGGCGGCGGTCTTCTTGACCGGGCCGAAGCGCGTCGAGGTGTAGTAGTCGGTGATGACGAACAGCAGCGCGGTGACGGCGATGCCGATCAGCGCGCAGAGGTAGAGCTTGCCGACCCCCGGGGTGTCGATGTCGCCGTTGTACTGCACGCCGTCCATCAGCCACTTGGTGACCGGGTAGAACAGGGCCGCGGCGATGACGCCGGAGGCGATAAGGCCCTTGTAGAGCGCGCCCTCGACGTTGTCGGTGCTCGTCCGCACGAAGAACGTGCCGGCGATCGAGGCAACGATCGCCACGGCGCCGAGGACCAGCGGGTACAGGGCCGCGGCCGTCGCGTCGGCCTCGGTGAACGTCAGGACGCCCAGCAGCATGACCGCGACCGCGGTGACCGCGTAGGTCTCAAACAGGTCGGCCGCCATGCCCGCGCAGTCGCCGACGTTGTCGCCCACGTTGTCGGCGATCGTCGCCGGGTTGCGCGGGTCGTCCTCGGGGATGCCGGCCTCGACCTTGCCGACGAGGTCGGCGCCGACGTCGGCCGCCTTGGTGAAGATGCCGCCGCCCAAGCGGGCGAAGACCGAGATCAGCGAGCCACCGAAGCTGAGGCCGATGAGCGCGTCCACGGCCTCCTTCTGATCGCGATCGAAGACCGCCGTCAGCAGCCCGTAGTAGCCGGCGACGCCGAACAGGGCGAGGCCGACGACCAGCATGCCCGTGATCGCACCCCCGCGGAACGCGACGTCGAGCCCGGGCGAGACGCCACCTCGCGCGGCCTCAGCGACGCGCGTGTTCGCGCGGACCGAGACGTTCATGCCGATGTAGCCGGTGGCGCCAGACAGCACGCCACCAATCACGAATCCAGCGGCGACATAGCCGTCTTGGACGAAGATCAACGCAATTGCCAGCACGATGCCGGCAAGACCAATGGTCGTGTATTGACGATTGAGGTAGGCCTGGGCCCCCTCTTGCACGGCGCCCGAGATGCGCTGCATCTCGGCGTTTCCTGGCGAGAGCGCCAGCAGCTGCCGGGTGGTCAACAGCCCGTAGGCCACCGCCAGTCCGGCGCATACCAGCGCCACGATCACCCCGTGGTCGGTCAGGAAGTCACTCAACGCAGGTTCCTCCAGCTCTGGTTGGAAGCACCGGTCGCGAGACGTGCGAACCGGTGCATGCCGACCCGGGAGGCGCTACGACGACGCCCTAACCCCTGGACAGCCGCGCCATCCTAGCCAGAGGACCAGTCGGAAGTGCGTTACGGCGCTGCGGACTACTGCCCGGGGATCCAGATGCGACCGCTGGACTGCGCCGGGCCGCTACCGGGTTGGGCGGGATCTGTGGCCTGCCCACCCGGACCCTGAGGCGCTGCCGGGCCGCCCTCACCCGCAGGTTGCGCGCCGCCGGCCAACTGCGTGTAGGCCAGCTGGAGCTGGGACAGCGCGTCCCGGATCGCGTTGCCGTCGGGGCCGAGCTCGGCCTCGATCAGCCCGAGCAAGGCGCGGGCGCCTTCGATCGCGAGCCGCAGCTGCTCGGGGTCGCGCTCGGCCTCGGTGCCGGGCGCCAGGCCGGCGCGGCGGCCGCCGAGGTTGACCAGGGTGACGATCGTCTGCACGACGACGTCCTCGACGCGCAGCGACTTGAGCTGCTCTTCGAGCTGCGCCTCGTAGGCCGCGCGAAGCTCCTCTTCGCTCATCTGGGGCTGCTGCTGGTCGTCGCTCATGTCGCGTACCTCGTGGGGAAGTGGGTGTGGTGACCGCTCATGAGGCTGGAACCTCCTGGGCGTAGGTCTGCCGGGTCTCCTGCACGGAGGTCGCGTAGACCTCCTCCATCGGCGCACCGGCGGCGATCGCCCGGCGCTGGCGCTGCGCACCGTTGAACGTAGGCAGCACGGGGTCGATGGCAAGCTCTGCGCGCATCGGTGCCGTCCAGGAAAGCAGGTCGGCGACCGCTGCCGCCGCAGGCTGCTCGCGCAGCGTGGCGTAGTCGATCAGCTTGCCGTCCATCCCGAACCGGATCGCGCGCCAGAAGTTCTCCTCGATAACCCGCGGCGCAAGGTCGTTGTACGGCCGCCCTTCATCCTCGTCCCGCGCGGCCTGCGCGACGCAGGCGACGATCAGGCCGGCGAGCGCATCGCTCTCGGCCGCGGTGCCCTGCGCGTCGCAGATCCGGACCTCCACGGTCCCGAACGAGAAGTGCGGGCGCACCGACCACCAGACCTGCGTGTACTCGACGATCGAGTTGGTCTGCACGAGGAAGTCGATGTACTTGGCATAGGTCGCCCAGTCGCCGTAGGCGTCCGGGATGCCGCAGCGCGGGAAGGACTTTGTGAACGACTGGGTGCGCGCCGAGTGCAGGCCGGCGTCGCGCGCGTCGAGGTAGGGCGAGTTCGCGCTCACGGCCAGGAGCGTTGGCAGCACCGAGCGCAGGCGGTCGCAGACGCGGATCGCGCGGTCGGCGCCCTGGACGCCGACATGGACGTGGAGCGAGAACGTGTTGTTGCGCCGCGCCACGTACTGCAGCCCTTCGACGACACGGCGGTAGTGCTCGGTGTCGATGTTTGGCTGCTCGCGGTAGTCGGCCCACGGGTGCGTGCCGGTTGCCCCGAGCTGCAGGCCACGCGCGGAGGCGAGATCGAACAGGCGGCGGCGCACATCGCGCTGGCGGGCCTGGGCGTCGTGGAGGTCGGCGCCGCGACCCGAGCGGATCTCGATCTCCGAGGAGATCAGCTCGCCGGCGATCGACTCGGCGAGCACCGCGTCGCTCTCGGATGCGGCATCGCGGAGCTCCTCGAAGCGAGGGACGAGATCGAGGCCGTCGTCGAGGATCGCGAACTCCTCTTCGAGGCCGACCGTCCAGTCGGTCGACGCCGCGAAGGCCTCCGCGGCGCGATCGGTGTCCAAGCTCATTGGGTGACGAACCTAGGTGAGGTAGAAGTAGAGCGCGTAGAGCAGGTCGACCGCGGGGCTCGATGTGTGCACCGTGACCTCCGGGGGGACGCGCAGCAGCGACTCGGAGTAGTTGAAGATGATCTTCACGCCGGCCTTGACCAGCTCCTCGGCCAGGGCCTGGGCCGCGGCGCTCGGAACGGCGAGCACGCCGACGACGATGTCCTCGTCCTCGACGACCTGGCGCAGGTTCTTGACGTCGCGGACCTCCAACGGGCCGACCGACATCCCGACCTTCTCGGGATCGGCGTCAAAGATCGCCACGACGCGGAAGCCATGGTCGGCGAAGACGTCCGAGGAGGCGATCGCTCGCCCGAGGTGGCCGGCGCCGAACAGCGCGATGTTGTGCTGGCCGGCCGTGCGCAGGATCTTGCGGATCTGGGAGACGAGGCCGTCAACGTTGTAGCCGACCCCGCGCTTGCCGAACTTGCCGAAGCCCGACAGGTCGCGGCGGATCTGGGTGGAGTTGACCTGGGTGAAGGAGGAGAGCTCCTGAGAGGAGATCGTCTCCTTGCCCTCCTTCTTGGCCTTGGTCAGGACCTGGAGGTAGCGCGCCAGCCGGGCGGCGACGCCAAGCGAGAGCCGCTCGGGCACGCCGGGCTCCGGCGCTCCGCCGTTGGGGCCCGGGGTGCCGCGTCCGTTGGCCAGATCGCTGACGCTCATGCGCCGCCAACTCTACCGAGGCGGTGCCGGAGCACCGACGCGTCGACAAAGAAGTCGAAGAGATGCTCACCGTCGAGCATCACGACCGGGATGCGCTCCAGGTAGCGGCGGTGGAGGTCGTCGTCGGCCTCGATGTCGTGCTCGACGAGCGTGAAGGCGAGCTCGTCGCGTAGCGCGGTGAGCTGGACGCGGGCGTCGTCGCAGAGGTGGCAGCCGGGGCGGCCGTAGAGGTCGACGGTGGGCAAGGCGTTACAGCGCGCGCTGCCCTGTTGCGGCCACAACCGGCAGGCACGCCCCTGGATTCCTCATAACGCCCTCGCGCCGGTTGCGTGCACTTCGAGGTCCAAGTAGCCCGGGAACGCGACGGCGTCGGCGTAGCGCGCGGCGCTGGCGATCATCGCCGCGTTGTCGGTGCACAGCGCGCGCGGCGGGATCTTGACGATCGGCGCCAGCGCGCTGAGGCGCTCGCGCAGGGGGCCGTTGGCGGCAACGCCGCCGCCGATCGCCAGCCGCTGCAGGCCGGTGTCACGCAGCGCCCGCTGCACGCGCTGGGCGAGCTGCTCGACGATCGCGCGCTGGTAGGCGGCGGCGAGATCGGCGCGGCGCGCGTGGGCCTCCTCCTCCCCCAGGTCGCGGACCTTGTAGAGCAGCGCGGTCTTCAGCCCGGCGAAGGAGAAGTCCAGGCCGGTGACGTTCTTGGAGGTCGGGAAGTCGAAGGCCTTGGCATCGCCCTCGGTCGCCAGGCGCTCCAGGTGCGGGCCGCCGGGGAACGGCAGGCCCAGCAGGCGCGCGCCCTTGTCGATGGCCTCGCCGGCCGCGTCGTCGAGCGTCTGGCCGAGGACGGTGAAGCCCGTGTGGTCCTCGACGCGGGCCAGGAAGGTGTGGCCGCCGCTGGCGACCAGGCAGAGGAACGGCGGTTCGAGCGGCTCCGCACCTTCTGTGTGGAGGAAGTTGGCCGCCACATGCCCCTGGAGGTGGTCGACGGCGGCCAGCGGTAGGCCACGTGCGGCGGCGAGGCCCTTGGCGGTCGCGATGCCGACCAGCAGGGCGCCGACCAGGCCCGGGCCGGCGGTGACCGCGACGAGGTCGATGTCATCGAGCGTCGCGCCCGCTTGGGCCAGCGCGTCGTCGACGACGGGCGTCGCGAGCTCGAGGTGGTGGCGCGAAGCGACCTCGGGCACGACCCCGCCGTAACGGTCGTGCACGCCTTGGGAGGAGATGACGTTAGAGCGGATCTCGCCGGCCCCCGTGACGACCGCGGCGCAGGTGTCGTCGCAGGAGGTCTCGATCCCGAGTATCAGGGCGGAGGCGTTAGCGATCATGGTCACACCGCGCGTCGCAGCGGGTCGACCGCGTTGGGGATGTCGTCCAGCGTGCCGCGCAGCGTCGCGGGCGTCCGCCACATGATCACGGCGTCCTCGCCGTTGTCTTGGTAGTAGCGGCGGCGCAAGCCGGCCCCGCGGAAGCCGTGGCGCTCGTAGAGCGCGATGGCGCCCGCGTTGGAGGCGCGGACCTCCAGCGTAAAGCGCGGCTCGGCCTCGTCGACGCGTGCAAACAGCGCCGCCAGCAGCTCGGTCGCGATGCCGGTGCGC
This sequence comes from uncultured Conexibacteraceae bacterium, assembly GCA_963829185.1. Taxonomy (GTDB): domain Bacteria; phylum Actinomycetota; class Thermoleophilia; order Solirubrobacterales; family Solirubrobacteraceae; genus Baekduia. The sequence goes on along the minus strand of CAWHID010000002.1, from coordinate 74,720 downwards.
CGGCGCTCGGGCGCGACCGCGACGTTCATGATGTGCCACACGGTGTCGTAGCGCGAGCAGATGCAGTAGCCGACGATCGCGCCTTCGTGATTCAGTGCCGCGAGGCAGATGCCCGCGGGCTTGGACAGCTCCAGCACGAACATCGCCAGCGACCACGGCGTCGGGAAGGCGCGCCGCTCGATGGCGATCACCTGCGGGAGGTCGGCGTAGGTCAGGCGCCGGATGGTCGATGGTGCGGAGAGAGTCACGGAGCTGGAGTGGGTCACCGTCGCGGCACGGCGTCCGGTGCGCGCACGTACTCCGGCACGAGGCCGTCACGTGGCACCGGCGGGGCCTCGGCGGCGAGCCGGCACAGAGGTCCGGCGCTCACCTGGTGGAGGTCCGCGTCGTCCGGTGAAACCGCGACGCCCACCGCCTCGAGCTCCGCTCTGAAGCGTATCGCCCCATCACCGACCGCTTGCCAGGGCCCTGGTGCGAGCGCCGGGATCTCGGCGAGGCGCTCGGGCGCCCACGCCGACGGCGCCAGGATCTGCGCGCCGCTGGCGTCGTAGGCGGCGAGGTAGGCCTCGCCGCGGCGGGCGTCGAGGATGGCGAGGACGGGGCCGTCGTGAGCAGGTGCGCGTCGAGGGACGATTCGATCTCGCTCTACGAGATCGAATCGTCCCTCGACGGCGCCCAAGGCCAGCGCGTGCAGCGTCGAGAGCGCGACGGTCTCGACGTCCAGCCCCTGCGCTAGGGCACGGGCGGTCGCGACGCCGATGCGGATGCCGGTGAACGTTCCGGGCCCGACGCCAGCGCCGATCCGGGTGAGGTCGCTCCACGAGGCCCCCGCCTCGGTCAGCGCGGCGTGCGCGAGCGGCAGCAGCTGCGTGGTGTGGCCGGGCTTCTCGCCCGCGGCGGGATCGTGGCGGCGCGCGGCCAGCAGCGTGCCGTCGGGCGCAGCCACGCCGACGACGGTGGCCGGGGTCGCGGTGTCGAGCGCCAAAATCATCTGATGCTGATCCTCCGCCGATCGCCGCCGGCATGCTCGAGCAGGACGCGCGCGGCGATGCGCTCGAGCTGAGGCTCGGCGATCTCCGGCCACTCGACGAACGCGATTGCGTCGGGTGTGAGGTAGTCGTCCAGCAGCGCGGGGTCCTCGTCGGCGAGGCCGCTGAGGCGGTGCAGGTCGAGGTGGGAGATCGACAGATGGGCGCCTTCGTAGCGGCGCCCGATCGTGAAGGTCGGGCTGGTCACCGGTCCGTCGAAGCCCAGCGCGCGGGCGGCGCCGCGCACGAACGTCGTCTTGCCGGCGCCCATCTCGCCTTCGAGCAGGACGACGTCGCCGGGCGCCAGCGTCGCCGCCAGCGCGGCGCCGACGGCCTCGGTTGCGGCCGCGCCGTCGGTGACCTGCGGGCTGTCGCTAGAACCGCTCAGGGGCGTTGCGCATACGCAGGCCCACGCCGACGAGCAGCAGCACGGCGCCCGCCAGCAGCAGGACGCGCGTGTCGAGCCCGGTGTTCGGCAGGGTCGCGGCCGTGGCGGACGAGGTGGTCGTGCCGGTCGCCGGCGTGCCGGCGGCAGCGCTCGGGGTGCCCGAGCCGCTCGACGCGCCCGAACCCGAGCCGGAGGTCTGCGGGCTCGGCGACAGCGGCTGCAGGTTGCCGTCGCTGGATCCGGTGTCGCCCGAGTCCGACGAGCCGTCGGAGCCCGACCCGGAGTCCGAGTTGCCGAGCGGGTCCTCGTACTGCTGGTCGCCCGCGCCCTGAGCGAAGGCCGGCGAGGAGACGGATCCGGCTACCGCGCCGACGCCCACGAGGGCGACAACGAGCAGCACGACAATCCGGCGGCAAACGGACGGCACGCGACGACAGTCTAAGGATGTGGCGGACGGCCTCACCTCGCCCCCGTCGACCTGCCGACGAGGTAGCCTCGCCCTCCTCGTGCCCCACGCCGAGAACCTCCGCAACCCGCGGCATATCCTGCTGTTGACCGACCGTGACTGGACGCACCCCCAGGGCGGCGGCACGGGCACGAACCTGTACGGCCAGGTGTCGCGCTGGGTCGCTTGGGGCCACCGGGTCACGGTCATCGCCGGGTCCTATCCCGGCGCCGAGGCGGTCTCGCGTCCGCACGAGCGGCTGACCATCCACCGCATGGGCGGGCGGACGACCGTCTTCGGCCGCGCCGCGGTCGCGTCTTGGCGCGGCATCGGGCGCGACGCCGACGTCGTGCTGGAGGTCGTCAATGGCATTGCCTTCTTCACGCCGCTGTGGTGGTGGCTGCGCGCCCCGCGCGTGACGCTCGTCCACCATGTCCATCAGGATCACTACGTCGCCGAGATGGGCAAGCGCGGCCGGCTCGCGGCGCTGGTCGCCGAGCGGCTGCCGCTGGCGACGCTCTACCGCCACCACCCGTTCCTGACGATCTCTGATGCCGCCCGGCGCGACATGGTCGCGCTCGGCATCCCGAGCGAGCAGATCCACGTCGCCTACCTCGGCGTGGAACCCGACGCGTTCGTCGAGACCCAGCGCGACGCGGTCCCGACGCTGCTCTACCTCGGCCGCCTCAAGCAGTACAAGCGGCTGGAGATCCTGCTCGACGTCCTGGAGGGCATCCCCGGCGCGCGGCTGGAGGTGGCCGGCGACGGCGACCACCGCCCGGTGCTGGAGGAGGAAATCGCCCGCCGGGGGCTGGGCGACCGCGTGACGCTGCACGGCTTCGTCAGCGAGGAAGACAAGCGCGACCTCTACGCGCGCGCCTGGGTGAACCTGACCGCGTCCTCGGCCGAAGGCTGGTGCTTGACGGTGATGGAGGCCGCGGGCGCCGGGACGCCGAGCGCGGCGATGGCGGTCGGCGGGCTGCCGGAGTCGATCGTCGACGGGCAGACGGGGCTGCTGGCCGACACGCCGGCGCAGCTGGCAAGCGAGGTCGCGGCGCTGGTCGCCGACCCAGTCCGCCGCGATCAGCTCGGCGACGCCGCCCGCGCCCGCGCCCGCGGCTTCACCTGGGATGCGACGGCGCAGGCCAACCTCGCGGTGCTCGACCGGGTCGCCGAGACGCAGCGCTCGCGGCTGCGCGACGCGGTGCGCCGCTCGGAGACCGGTGCGGCCGCCGGCCTGGCGGCCGCGACGCTGCTCAACAACGCGATCCAGCTCGTCTTCGTCGTCCTGTTCACGCGCCTGCTGGGCGCCGACGGCTACGGGGCGCTGGCCGCAATCGTCTCCGCCTTCTTGATCCTGATGGTCGGCGGGCAGTCGATCCAGGTCGCCGCCGCGCGCGAGGCAACGCTCGGCCATCTTGGGACCGACGGGCGCCTGCGCGCCACGTTGCAGACGTGGACACGCCAACTCGTCATCGCGACCGTCGTACTCGGGGTTCTCGGCGTGGCCATCCGCCAGCCGCTGGCCGACCTGCTGGGCACCTCGGAGCATCCGTGGGCCGTCGCCTGGCTGCCGGCGACCGGCTCGCTGTGGTTGTTATTGTCCTTGCAGCGCGGGATCCTGCAGGGCTTGGCGCTCTACGGGCCGGTCGGAATGTCGATCATCGGCGAGGCGGGCGCGCGCATCGCCTGCGCGCTGGTGCTGTGGGGCGTGGGGCTGGGCGTTGCCGGCGCCTACCTCGGCAACCCGTTGGCGTTCGTGGTGATCGCGCTGTGGCTCGGACGCGTGCTGTCGCGGAGACTCGGCCCGCCGACCCCGTCCACCCCGCACGCCGAGACCACGGCGGGCGCCGACGGGGCGCGACCGCTGCTCGGGCTGGTCGGCGACAACTGGATCCCGATCGTCGGCCTGCTGCTGCTGGCGGTGCTGCAGAACGTCGACGTGATCGTCGGGCGCCATCAGTTCAGCGGCGACAGCTCCGGCTCCTACGCCGCGGCGGCCGTCGCGGCCAAGTCGGTGGTCTGGGTCGCGATCGGCGTCGGGCTGCAGTTGCTGCCCGAGGCGACGCGCCGTGCCGCCGCCGGGCTGGACCCGCGCCCGGCACTGCTGCGCGCGCTCGCCGTGCTCGCCGCAATCGCGACGCCGGCACTGCTGATCTTCGCGCTCTTTCCCCACGTCCTCATGAAGGTCGCCTTCGGCCCTGACCTGACGCTCGCCGCCGACGCGCTGCCGGTCCTCGGCGTTGCGATGACGCTGCTGGCCGTCGCGTACTTGACCGTCCAGTACATGGTGGCCTTGGGCGAGCTGAAGTTCGTCTGGGTGCTCGGCGTCGTCGCGATCGTCGAGCCGTTCCTGCTTAGCGCCGGCGATTTCACCTTGCTGTCGTTTGCGACCGTCGTCCTCGGCCTCCAGCTCGTGGCCGCCTCGGCCGTCCTGGCGCTGGGGCTGCGGACGCGGCGGCCGGTGAGGACGACGAGAGCCGTCTGACGCTCAGACCCGCCGCACGCGGATGACGCAGTTCCAGGAGACGAGCTCGCGCAGGCCCGGGATCTTCATGATGGGCTTGGCCCACGGCCAGTAGCGCGGCTCGACGTCGGTGATCTGGAGGCCAGGGTGGCTGCGCACGAGGCGCAGCGTCGCGCCGATGTGGCAGGCCCAGAGGGTCTCGCCGTAGGCGTGCTTCTCGGGCTTGCCGTGGCGCTTCTCGTAGAGGCGCGGACCCATCTTCGGCCCGAGATAGTGGTAGGGCGCCATCAGGTGCCCGCCCCACGGGGAGTACCAGTTGGTCCACGAGATGTAGGCCCAGCCGCCGGGTTTGAGGACGCGCTCGATCTCGGCGACGATCGGTTGTGCCGACGGCGTGTGCTCGAGCATGTTGGAGCAGAAGACGCCGTCGACCGAGCCGTCGGCGAGCGGCAGGGCGCCGGCATCGCCAAGGACGTAGCCGGGCGGAGGCGCCCCGCCGAGCTCCAGCTCATCGGTCGAGTTGTCAATCGGGATGACAACGGCGCCGCGGTCGCGGAAGGCATAGGTGTAGTAGCCGGGGCCGCATCCGAGGTCGGCGATCGTCTGACCGCGGAGCGGGCCGTGATGGGCGTCGAGATCCTCGACGGCGTAGGCGGCCAGCAAGTTGTAGAACGGCTCCGGGTCGGCCCGCTCGTTGCGCCACAGGCGCCAGAGGGTGCGATAGCGCTCGGGTCCCCGAGGCAGGTCGGCGGCGGTCGCGCTCACCGAGAGCACGCTAGTAGGGTCGGCCGTCGCGTGGGCGCCCCTGCCGATATCGAGGGCTGGCTGACCGACGCGCAGGCCGACCGCCTGCGCGCCGCGGCACAGCGGCTAGACGCCGGCGCGACCGTCGTGGAGATCGGCTCCTTCCGCGGGAAGTCCGCAGTCGTGCTCGCGGCGGCGGCGCCGCCCGGTGCACGCGTCGTCTGCATCGATCCTCATCTCGGCTCCGACCGCGGCCCGCAGGAGTACGCGGCCGACCACCGGCGCGGCGAGGACGACTACGAGGCCTTTCACGCCAACCTGGCGCGCCACGGCGTGACCAACGTCGTCGAGCACGTCCGCGCGCTGAGCTCCGCGGCCCTCGACGCGGTCGAAGGCCCGGTCGACCTGCTCTACGTCGACGGCGCGCACCGCTTCCGTCCGGCCAGCGACGACCTCGTCCGCTGGGGTGGCCGGGTGCGTCCGGGCGGGACGATGCTCGTCCACGACGCGTTCTCCTCGATCGGCGTCACGCTCGCGCTCCTGCGCCACGTCGCGTTCGGCGCGTGGACCTACGTCGGCCGGTCGGGCTCGATGGCGGAGTACCGGCGCGAGCGCGGGGGTCCGGCGAGCGCGCTGCGCCAGCTGGCCCAGCTGCCGTGGTTCGTTCGCAACCTGGTGCACAAGGCGCTCATCCTCGCCCGCATCCGGCGCGGGCCCTGGCCTTACTGATCGTCGGCCTGCGGCGGGCCGGGCCGCTGCGCACGCAGCGTCCGGACCAGGATCAGCGCCAGCGCGACCAGCGCGGCAAGGGCCATCCAATGGGCGGCCAGACGATTGGCGCCGAAGTCGGTGCTGTTGCCGCCGGGGCCCTCGTCGCCATGGATGATCGCGGCGACAACGTAGGCCAGCGGCACGCCCACCCCGAGCAGGAGCGCCGCGATGGCGCCGAGCGCGCGGTCGCTGATGCCGCGCCACGCGATCGCCGCGAACGCGACGGCGGCCACCGCGCCGGCGCGCAGGCCGAAGGCCAGCGCAATCGCCACGACGGCGATCAGCGCCGGCAGGAGCGCCAGGTGCCCGCGCACATCGGCCGGCGGCACGCGCAACGGCGACAGGCCGGCTTCGTCGTTAGTCATGGCCCCGGCCGCGCGGCGCCGGCGGCGTCGGCCGAACCCAACGAGCGCCACCAGCAGTAACAGCGCGCAGCCAGCCAGCGAGATCAGGTAGCCGGCCGTCGCGGCACGCTGCAAGTTGTAGGTGAAGTCGACCGTGCGGCAGCCGGCCGTGATGGGCCAAGCGTTGGCGTAGCCCTGCATCGGCCGCGGCGTGCCGAGGTCACGACCGTCGCACGTGGCACGCCAGTGCTTGTCATAGCTCTCGCCGAAGACCAACCACGACGGCGCGTCGACGGCGATCCGCGCCCCGCGGCGCGCGTCGGCCGACGGCGTCCCGCTGTCGAGCACGCGGCCGGTGGCCGCCGGCGCTAGGGCGCCGGATCGAGGTCGATTGAGCCCCAATAGTTGGGGTGAACTCGACCTGGCTCCCGAGGCCAGCCGCAGCGCGTCGACGCGCAGGGGCCGCTGCACGCCGGTGATCGTCACGCCACGCGCCGGCAGCGACGGCGACGGTCCGCACCCATGCAAACGCAGCGGCCGGCCCGCCTCCAGCGCCGCCCGGTCGACGGTGCCGCCGAGCCCGACCACGCGACCGCCGACCCGGACCGCGGCGACGCCGCAAGCAAGCGCGACCGTCCCGCGGCGCGGCGCGCGCAGCGCCGAGACGCCAGCACCCGTGATCTCGCCGATGCCGACCGCACGCCGCTGGCGGTCGCGCCCAGAGGTTCCGGCGGGGAAGCGCGCGTCGAGCACGTCCAAGCGGAAGTGGCGTCCGCGCACCGCGCGTGGCAGCGTCACCAGCCCGAGCGGGCCGACGCGGACCGGCGGCCCCGCGCGACCGTCGACGGTGAGACGCACGCGCGTGGGTCGGCGCACGCGCGCCGCCGGTGGGCTCAGCACCAGGCGGGTCACCGTCCGCGACTGCGGCACCGTCCACCCCAGCCACGCCGGCCGCCCCGGGATCCACTGGCCGATCCACGCGCGGTCGCCGCCGTCAAACGCCCCGGAGGCGCGATAGCGGGCCAGCCCGTCAAAGCGCGACGACGACGTCACCGCCCCATCGCCGCCACCGACAGCGCGCCCGGCGACCAGCCCGTCGAGCACGTCGTCGGCCGTCCGCGGGTCGATCGTCGTCCACGCATCGACGCCGTAGCGCCGCGCCACCGGCGGGTCGATCGTCCGGGAGAGCTGGCGCTCGGGATCCTGCGCGTCGCGCAGCAGCCCCGCGCCGCGCTCACCGACATAGCGCGAGGTCAACAGCGGCACGTCGGCCGTCGTGCGCTCGAGCAGGTAGTCGAGCCCAACGCCGGAGAGGTCTCGGCCCCGCAACACCGTCTCGGCGAGGACCGGCGGCCGCAGCGCCTCGCGCACGGTGACGCCAGGGATGTGCAGCTCGCGAATGCCCCCGGCCGCGCCGCTGCCGTCCTCGGGCTCAGAGACCTTCTTCATCACAACAGTGAGCGCTCGTGCGCGGTGCAGCCCGAGCGTCAGGCGGTTCCAGCCACGGTGTACACGGAAGCGGCGACCGGCGACCGCGACCTCCTCCACGCGCCCGCGGCTGTCGGAGTAGGGCATCAGGTCGATCGCGGCGACATCGCGCGGCGCATCGAAGGTCACGGTCAGCCGATGGCGCGGACGCGCCAGCGCGCGGTCGGCCAGCCAGGCGGTGGACGGATCACCGTCGAGTGCGGCGAACGGCCGGCGTTCAGGGAACTGCGTCACCTGCGGCGATGCGGGCGCGGTGACGCTCGCGATCCCCGAGAGGTGCTGGACGGTCTCCGAGGCAGGGGCGCCGAGCCACGGATCCAGCATCGCCCCGTCGACGCTGATGCCTTCCCCGACCGGCAGCGTCGGCCCAGCCTGCCCGCGCGAGCGGGAAGCCACAAACGCTCGACGCCGGTTGGCGTCGCTGATGACGACCGTCGCGCCGGGGCGCGCGGCGGCGCGGATGCCCGCCGGCCCGAGGTCCGGCGCGTAGCTCAGCGCGCGCCCCGGATCCAGCGCGCCGAAGGCCGCCAGCGCCGCAATTCCGCCAGCGCCGCCATCGACGACCACCGGGCCCGCCTGGGGCAGCACGCGCACGATGCCCCCGGTGCGCAGCTCGCTGCGCGTGATCTGCGGCACGCGGACGCCGCGGGTGAGGTGTCCGGCGCCCGACGGTCTGAGGACGGACGGTCCGTAGCGGCGCGCGCTGGCCGACAGCACGCCCTGGGTGCGCAGCTCACCGATCACGTCGGCGACCGGCGCTTGGCCGCCGCGGCTGCGATCGCCGTCGGCCGCCACGACGAGGTCGCCGACCCCGAGCAGGTCCAGCAGCGGCGGCAGCTGCCCCGGCTTCAGGCGCGCCTGCGTGACCAGCCCGTCGACCGTCCACTGCAGCTCGGTCGCTCGGCGGTCCGAGAAGGGGACGATCCAGCGCGTGGTCACGGGATGGTCGGTCAGCGCCGGGAGGATCGGATCGATCGTGCCGCCCCAGTTGGCGTAGGCAAACAGCTGTCCCGGAAGCTGCATCGCCCGACTGGACGCCGGCCGCCGGTCCAGATCGGCCGCCACCGAGCGCCATGCCGGCGGCAGGTCGAACGCGAGCTGGCGCTCCAGCGCGCGGCCGCTGACCAGCGGCCAGGACGCGAGCGCGACCACGCCGGCCGCGACGCCGGCCAACGCGACCCGCCGCCACGGCACCTGCGCGCCCACCCGCTGCCAGGCCGCGTCGAACGCCGCGCCGCCGAGCGCCGCCAGGCCGAGCGCCACCAGCGCCCCGGCCTTGTAGGTCGTGCGCAGAAACTCGATCGATTCCACGCGGTAGTACGCGCCGGTCGCCGCGCGGCGTAGCGGCGTGCCGGAGGGCCAGCCGACCGACATGATCAGCACGCCGGCCAGCGTCAACATCAAGAAGAACGGCGCGTAGCGCCAGCGCCGCGTGACGAGGAAGCCGCTCAGCGACAGCGCCGGGACCGCAAGGCCGGCCAGCACGACCGGCAGGAGGAACAGCAGCGCGGGGGCCGAGCCCTGAAACGGCCGCAGCGTGCCGCCGAAGCCGACGCCGACATAGCTCGTCCAGAAGCCCATCAGGCGCAGCGACTCGGGGATCGAGGTGGTCGACCAGATCGTCCCCGGCTGCTCGCTGAACGGCAAGAAGCTCGGCGCTGCCACGCCCTGGATCAGCACCGGGATGATCCACCACAGCTGGGCGACAACGTTGACCACTACAAGCCGCGCCACAACACCGCGCGCGACCCGCCAGGCGATCCCACCCCAGAGCACCTCGTAGACCACCAACAACGCCGGGCCGACCAGCAGCCAGGCTGTCACGGCGACGTTCACCCCACCGCCGGTCGACGCGAGCACGAGCGCGAACAGCGCCGGCCAGCGCCATCCGCGCGGCTCGCGCAGGCCGCGGTGGACCGCGAGCAGCAACCACGGCAGCGCCGCATAGGAGAGCAGCGAGATGCTCGTCCGGTTGGCGTACACCGTGATGTAGGGGTTGATGATGAACAGCACGCCGGCCGCGACATGCAGCACACCACGACGATCGGTCGCGAGCGCATCCATCAGTCGCACGATCCCGATCGCCGCCAGCGCCAGGAGCGTCCCGAGCCACAGCCGGTGCACGATCCAGGTCGGCAGGTCGATCGTGTCGCCGAGCGCGAACCACGGCGCCATCGGCCAGGCGTAGCCGCTGTACTGGGCGCCGAAGACATGGCCGAGGTCGGTCGTCGGCGACCACACCGACAGCACGTTGGACAGGAACCGCGCCGGCGCGACGTAGAGGTCGACCTTGGTGTCGGCGACCACCTCGCCGGGACGCTGGACCAGCGCCAAGGCATAGGCCAACAGGACGAGTCCGAACGTGATGGAGCGGCGGCGCATACGGCAAGTGGGCCGACCGACCTGCCGCGACGTGCCGGCGTCCGGGGCCCGTCTAGGGTACTCCCGAATGCCGCGTGGTGTAGCCCTCCTCCCCACCGCGGCGCTGCTCGCCGGGCCTGCGATCGTGGGCTTCTCCAGCGGCGGCGCAACCGATGTCTCGCGCCTGTCGGCCACCGTGGCCGCGTTCGTGATCCTGGCCCTCGCGGCGGCCGTCGCGCCGGGCCCGCTGCGGCCGGCGACAGCGGCGGGCTGCTGGGTCCTGGCGGGCCTCGCCGGCTTGGCCGCCTGGACGCTGCTGGCGCGGACATGGGCACCCAACCACGGGCGCGCCGACGGCGCCTTCGAGCTGGCCGCGCTCTATCTGGCCACGGTTGCCGCGGCGAGCCTGCTGCTGCGCCGGCGCGCCATGGCGCGGCTGACCGAGCCGGCGCTGGCGCTCGGCGCGGTCGCGATCATCGGCTACGGCGTGGCCGGGCGGCTCGTCCCGGGACTGCTTGAGCTGGCGGTCTCCCCACGTGCCGGAGGCCGGCTCGACCAGCCGCTGACCTATTGGAACGCGATGGGCGCGCTCGCCGGCCTCGGCCTCGTGCTCGCCACGCGGCTGGCGGGCGACGAGACGCGGCCGGACTGGATGCGGGCCACGGGCGCCGCCGCGCTGCCGCTGCTCGGCGCCGGGCTGTACCTCAGCTTCTCGCGAGCGGCGATCGCGGCCACAATCGCCGGCGTCCTCGTCCTCGTCGTGCTGATGGCCTCGCGCGCTCAGGCGCGCGCCGCGGTCCTCGCCGCCGTGGGCACCGGCCTGGGGATCGCGGCGACGGCGCCGTTTGACGGCGTGCGGGCGCTGGCTGGCTCGCCAGACCTGCGCGAGCGCCAGGGCGCGGCGAGCCTCATCCTGCTGGTCGCCGCGACGTTGGCGATCGCTGGCGTGCATCTCGTCGCGCAGGGACGCTGCGTGCCGCGGCTGGCGCTGCCGCGTGGCTGGCGCCGCGCCGCCGCGGTGGCGCTCGCCGTCGTCGCCGTGCTCCCGTTCGCCGTCGCGCTGGCCGATCGCAGCGATGGCGGCTCGGAGACCTTCGGTGCGTCGACCTCGCGCCTGGCCGCCGCGGGCAGCAACCGCTCGGCTTACTGGCGGGTCGCGATCAGTTCGTGGGCCGACCACCCGCTGGCCGGCGAGGGCGCGGGCAGCTTCGGCGAGACGTGGCTGCGGGAGCGCGACATCGACGAGCGCGTCCGCAACGCCCACTCGATCGAGTTGGAGACGGCGTCGGAGCTTGGCCTCGTCGGCCTCGCGCTGCTGGCGCTGATCATCGGTGGCGTCGGGCTCGCCGCGCGGCGCCTGCACGGAGAGGACGCGGCGCTTGCCGCGGGCCCGGCGGCGGTCCTCGTCGCGTGGTTGTTGCACGCCTCGGTCGACTGGGACTGGCAGGTGCCGGCGGTGACCGGCGTCGCGGCGATCTTGGCCGGGCTGATCGTCGCCCGCGCGGGCGTGCGCGCGCCGCCGCGGACCGCCCCGGCCACCGTCGACACTCCGCGCGCCCCCGCGGCCGAGCCCGGCCCTACCGACCCCCATGTCGCCGCCTCTGTCGCACCACCACCGGGCCACCCTCGCTTCCCGATGCTCGACGGCGTCCGCGCAATCGCCGCGCTGGCGGTCGTCGTGCTCCATGTCAGCGACCGGTCGGGATTCAGCCAGCACGAGATCGTCGGTGCGCTGACCGCGCGCCTGAACGTCGGCGTCGCGCTCTTCTTCGTGCTGTCGGGCTTCCTGCTCTACCGGCCGTTTGTGGCCACCCGCGTCGACGGCCGGCCGGCCTCGACCGTCGCGCACTACTTGCGCCGGCGGGCGCTGCGGATCTTGCCGGGCTACTGGGTCGCGCTGGCCGTCACGGCGGGCGTGGGCTGGGTCACCTTCACGCTGGGCTGGTGGCGCTATGCCTTCTTCCTGCAGCCCTACAACATCTACTCGCTGTTCTCGGGGATCAACCCGGCGTGGACGCTGGCGATCGAGGTCTTGTTCTACATCTCGCTTCCGCTCTGGGTCGTCGTCGCGCGGCGGCTGCTGGCCGGCCGCCCACGCGCGGCGCAGCTCCGCGCCGAGCTGTGGGCCGTCGCCGCGCTGGCGCTCTTTGGCATCGCGTTCCGGGCCGCGGCGGCGCTGATCGAGAACACGTCGCTGTGGGTGATCAGCTACCCGGCGCACCTCGCGTGGTTTGCGGGCGGCATGGGGCTGGCACTGCTCAGCCTCTGGCTGGAGGACCGGCCCGCGCCGCGGCTGCTGCGCCCGCTGATCGCATCACCCGCGGCGTGCTGGGGCGCGGCGCTGCTCGCCTACCTGCTGGCCGCCTACGCGAGCGGGCTCCCGCGCGGGCTCGGCTCGTCGCCGACGCCGCTGGAGAACGTCGTGGGGCATGTGCTGTATCTCGTGGTCGCGGTGCTCGTGGCGCTGCCAGCGGTCGTGAGCACCGAGCGGTCGGCCGGGATCGCGCCCGGCGTCTCGGCGGCGATCCGCGGCCTGCTCGGCCATCCGCTGGCGCTGTGGCTGGGCGCGATCTCCTACGGCATCTTCCTCTACCACGACCCGTTCCTGGACTGGCTGATCGGCCGCGGCTTCCTGGACTCGGCGCCGGGCCTGCCCTACCTCGATCTGATGATCGTCGTGGTGGGCGGCTCGATCCTCATGGGCGCCGCGAGCTACTACCTGGTCGAGCGCCCGTTCCTGCGCCTCAAGGACCCGCGGACCCGGGTGCGCCCCGCGGCCCCGTCGGCGTCCTCGTCGGAGGCCGCCAGCGCGGGTTGAGCGCCTTGGCCCGGCGGGCGGCGCGCGCCGCTGCGGCCGGATCGTCGCGCGCCAGCGCCTGCGACAACGCCGCCCACGCCACGAACTCGCGCGGCCCCGCGGCGATCGCCTTGCGCGCCATCGCCGCGGCGACGTCCGGATGACCGGACGCGGTCACGCCGGCCGCGGCGACCGCGATCTGCTCGGGGTCCCTGCAGGTGCGGACGACGTCGCCAACGGTGTCGGCGGGCGCCTCGTGCCGCAGAGCGGCGGAGAAGAGCGCCATCCTGGAGCTGTCGCACGTCGCGGCCTCGGCGCGCCGGTGGGCGAAGACCACGACCGCGACGACGCACAACGCGATGACGGCGCCGCGAACCATGAGCGTCGCCTTCGGGGTGCCGCGGCGCGAGGGCTCGGAGCGGGCGGTTGCGATCGGTCGGTTCTACCAGACGGCCCGCCGTTCTCTAGCCTGGAGCGCCATGTCCGTCGATACCCCAGAAGATCTCGCTGGCCTCAAAGCGGCCGGCAAGGTCGTCGCCCAGACGCTGCGCGAGCTGCGCAAGCTCGTCCGTCCCGGCATCACCACCGGTGAGCTCGACGCTGCCGCCGCCCGTGTCTTCGCGGTGCATGGCGCCCGCTCCGGGCCCAATCTGGACTACAACTTTCCCGGCACGATCTGCATCTCGGTCGGCGACGAGGCCGTCCACGGCATTCCCGGGCCACGGCGGCTGCGCGAGGGCGAGCTGGTCAAGCTCGACGTCACCGCCGAACTCAACGGCTTCTACGCCGACGCATGCCGCACGGTCGCCGTCGGCAAGGCCAAGCCGTCGGCGGTCAAGCTGATCGGCGCGGCCGAGACCGGGCTCAAGCGCGGGATGGCCGTCGCGACCGCCGGCGCGACCGTCAACGACATCGGCGTCGCCGTCCAGGGCGAGATCGAGCAGCGCGGCTTCTCGGTCTGCGCCGAGCTGACCGGCCACGGCATCGGGCGCCGGATCCATGAGGACCCAACGATCTTCAGCGTGGGACTGCCGGGGCCGTCGCCGGTGTTGACCGAAGGCCTGGTGATCACGATCGAGCCGATCATCGCGGCGGGCAACGGCGAGATCATCGAGGACGGCGAGTGGATCGTCCGCACCGCCGACGGATCGCTCTCGGCGCACGCCGAGCACACGATCGTCATTACCGACGGCGCGCCGCTGGTCCTCACGGCTTGAATTCCGCGCTGTCCATCGCCGGCCTGCGCAAGCGCTACGGCCGTCATGAGGCGCTGCGCGGCGTCGATCTGGAGATCGGCGAGGGCGAGTTGGTCGGACTGCTCGGGCCCAACGGCGCCGGGAAATCGACGCTGACCAAGATCGCCTGTGGGCTGGTACGGCCGACCGACGGCAACGTCACGATCGCACGACCGTTCGGGTATCTCGCCGAGCTCTTCCGCTTCCCGGGCTGGTGCACGGCCGACGAGGTGCTTCTCCTGCATCAGCGGCTGACGGGCTCCGACGGTGGCGCGCGCGAGCGTGGCGAGCTGCTGGAGCTCGTGCGGCTGGAGGACGACGCGGGCACGCGGGTCGAGGCGATGTCGAAGGGCATGCAGCAGCGGCTCGGCCTCGCGCAGGCGATGGTCGGCAGTCCGCGGCTGCTGCTGCTCGACGAGCCGACGAGCGCGCTCGATCCCGGCGGGCGACGGACGGTCCGTGATCTGCTGGAGGAGCTGCGACGGCGCGATGTCGCCGTGCTGTTGAACACGCACTTGCTCAGCGAGGTCGAGCAGGTCTGCGATCGCGTCGTGATCATCGACCGCGGGCTCGTGGTCGCGGCCGGCACGCCAGCGGAGCTGGAAGGCGGCAGCGGCGTCGAGGTCGAGCTGGCGGGCGGCGTACGGCGCTTTGAGGGTGGACGCGAGGACGTCCCGCGGATCGTCGCCGAGCTGGTCGCCGCCGGCGAGCAGATCTATGGCGTCCAGGTCCGGCGCTCCACGCTGGAGGATGTTTACCTCGACACGGTGGCGGACGCCCGATGAACAACGGCATCCTGATCGTCGCCCAGCACGCATTGCAGGAGGCGCTGCGGCGCCGTGTCCTGCTCGTCGTGCTCGTGCTGACCGTCGTCTTCGGTGGGCTCTATGCCTGGGGCTGTAATGCGCTGTTCAACGACTTGGACGGCTTGGGCAACTCGGAGACCGGGCTGGATCCCGTCGCGCTGGCCGGCTCGACGATCGTCGGGCTGGCGATGTTCGGCGGCCTCTTTCTTGGCATCGTGCTCGCGACGTTCCTGACCGCCGGCGCGGTGCGCGGCGACGCCGAGCGCGGGCTGCTGCAGCCGCTCGTCGTGCGGCCGCTGGGGCGCGGGCAGTACCTGCTCGGCCGCTTTCTCGCCGCTGCGACGGTCAGCGCCCTCTATGTGTTGATCGTGTACTTCGGCGCGATCCTGATCACCGGCATGATCGGGGACTGGTGGCCCGAGCATCCGTTCGGCTCCGGGTTCCGCCTGGCGGCTGGGGCCGTGCTGGTGGCGGCGCTGTCGCTCTTGGGCTCGATCTTCCTCGGCGCCACCGCCAACGGCATCCTCATGTTGATGGCCTATGGCGCCGGCCTGCTCGCCGGCCTGCTCGGCGCCATCGGCGACGCGATCCCGTCGCCGACCCTGCAGAACATCGCCTCGACCGCCTCTTGGATCCTGCCCTACGAGGCGTTGTATCGCGATGCGCTGCGCCTGCTCGTCGCCGACGTGCCCGGGGTGACGGGCGCGATCGTCCAGCTCGGGCCGCTCGGCGGCTCCCACGACGCGGGCCCGTTGCTGATCCCGTGGGCGATCATCTACCTGGCGTTGGTGCTGGCGGGCGCGGCGTGGGCGTTCGCGCGACGGGATTTGTAGGGGGGACTGCGGACGTCAATGGCGTCCAGTGCGCAGCGTGTGGCCGGCTGCGCAACGTGGTTTGTCGGCACCGAGGAGAGCGAGCGGAGCGGAAGCTCTCGGCGCTGACTCGTCGTCCGCGCACGCCCGGGGCAGTGGGCCCATTCAGCGCGATCGGCTCGCGCTAGACAGGCCCACCCCGCTGGCCAACGACGTGCAAAGTGACCTGGGCCCGTTTGCCGCGATGAGGTCGCGCCCGACAGGCCCACCCCGCTCGCCAACGACGTCCCGAGCTGACCTGGGCCCGTTTGCCGCGAAGAGGTCGCGCCAGACAGGCCCACCCCGCTCGCCAAGGGCGTCCCAAGCTGACCTGGGCCCGTTTGCCGCGAAGAGGTCGCGCTCAACAGGCCCACCCCCGCGTGTCGGGCAGCGCCAGCGGACGACCCCCGGCACCACGCAGCGCCAACCCCGCTCACTCCTTCGCTGCCAACAGCTCCCGCGCCGCACCTCGACCAACGCCTGCGCTGAACGCCACCGACCCTCAGCGCCGCGCGAGCAGCAGGTAGTCCCCAAACCGCCCGACCCGCGCATACCGCGCCGCGATGTAGTCATCGAGCAGCGTCACACCCGACGACTTCCCCGAGCCGTTGTCCTCGACCTCCCGCGCCGCCGGCGCCATCCAGCGGACGATCAGCTTCGTCCGTGTCCGCGCCAACGCGGTCCGCATCTCGCGCTGGACCTTGGCCGTCGTCACGACACCCGGCTGGACGACGTCGTAGCGCGTGGGGTTGGTGCGGTTGAGCAACATGTACAACAAGGTGTCGCCGACGCGGACGCGGTCATAGCGGGGCGGTGCCGAGAGCAGCGGGTCGCCGGGCTTCGAGCGGGCACGGACCGCGGCGGCAAGCTCCTCCAACGCGTGCGCGTCGCCGGGTGCCGTGCGCACGCCGCCGACCGTTGGGAGATCGATGCCTGCCAGATGCGTGGCGTCGGTCAGCTTGCCGAGCTGGCGATCGGCGCCGTGGGCGACGATCAGCGCGAGACCCGCCGCGAGCGCGACCTTCAGCACGATCCGCTCCTCGCGCGCCGCCGCGGCCGCCAGCGCGATCGCCAAGACGGCCGCCAGCGGCACGAGGTGAAACTCGTCGGTGCGCGCGAGCAGGTACGCGAACCCGACAACGATCAGTGGGACCAGCGCGCCACCACGACGGCGCGGCAGGACCGTCGCAGCCCATAGGACGGTGAAGACCACCAACAACGCCGGGAAGGTCCGCTCCAGCACCTTGTTGGGGTCGGTGGTGTGCGGCGCGAGCGGGAACGGAAGGCGTTGCAGGTGCTGCTCGAACGCGAAGCCGAAGGTCTGCGAGAGCAGCTCGCCGGGCGACACCACCAAGAACGGCAAGAGCCCCAACAACGCCACGAACGCCGCCGACAGCACCGGCGTCCAGCTCCGCCGCCCGTCCAGGATCCATGCGCCGAGCGCCGCCGCCACCCCGATCTCCGGCCGAAACAGGAACGCCAGCCCCGCCAGGATCCCCGCCCACCCGCGGCGTCGCCGCGCGGCCAGCAGGCTGCCGAGCGCCAACGCCAGCGCCGGCGCGTTGGGCCCCGGCGTCAGCGGCCATGCTATCGCCGCCGTGACACCCGCCCAGGCGGCCAGCGCCCAGCGGTCGTTGATGGTCTCGCGCCGCACCAGCAGGTAGGCGAGCACCGCGCAGACCCCCGCCAGCGCGGCGCGCACCACGCGCCAGACGACCAGCGAGTCGCCCATCACCGCCTGCAGCAGCGGCGCGCCCGGCAGGTAGTTACACCAGAAGTCCCGGTAGGGCCACTCGCCGCCCGCGATCCTGTGCCCCCACTGCAGCATCAGCCCCTCGTCGTGCGGACCGAGGCCGGCGCGGTAGTCGATTGCCGCGAACGCCATGCTCAGCAGCGCCAGAACGACGAGCCGCAGCGGCGACACGTGCACGTAGACGCGGAAGAAACCGGCCGACGGCTCCCGCTGCGGCGAGGTCGCGGCCACCGTCACTCCGCCGCTCCGGGATGGCCGCCGGCTGACGGCCCGCGCCACGGGCGCACGGGCACCGCGCGCTCCATCGCCGCCCGCTGCGTCCCGCCCGGGCCTTGGCGCGCCCGCCACGCGCCAGGCAGCCGCGGCACCGCGGCGGCCAGCCCGCGCAGGTGCGCGCCAAGCGCGCCCGGCCCGCGCCGCGCCGCGTCGACCAGCCACGACGCCTGGCGATACGCCACGTACGGCGCCCAGCGCAACGGGAACCAGCGCACGACCAACAACAAGGTGTTGCGTGCCACGAAGTAACCGACCGGCGCGCCCGAGCCGGCACCGGCGTGGCGCGCCATAACCGGCTCATAGCGGCACGTCCACCCCGCCAGCCGCAGACGCAGCGCGAGGTCGACGTCCTCCAAGTACATGCCATAGGACTCGTCGAAGCCCCCGACGCCGACGACCGCCCCATGCCGATACAGCGCCGCGCCCGCACACGCACCCCAGACCTCGCCGGGCGCGTCGAAGCGCCCGTCGTCGCGGCGCCCGCGCCCGCGCTGCTCGCAGACGCCGTCGCGCCGCAACGTGTCCCCCGCGTCGTCGATGAGCCCCGGGTTATCCATCGCCACCATCTTGCACGCCACGGCACCCACTTCGGGTACGGCCTCCAACACCTTGACGGTCCGCGCTAGCCACTCGGGCTCCAAGACGACGTCGGTGTTGATCAGCGCGACCGCGTCGCATCCACCAGCCACCGCCGCGAAGCCCGCGTTGGCCGCCGCCGCAAAGCCGCCCGAGGTCCCACGCTCCACCACCTCGACGCCCTCCCCGCGCAGCCAGGCCACCGAACCGTCACGCGAGCCATCGTCGACCACGACGACACGGTCCGCCGGCCGGCTCTGCGCGCGCAGCGATGCGAGCAGCCCCGGCAGCCAGTCGCGTCCGTCCCGGTTGGGGACGACGACCGCGACCCGAACCCGAGCCTCCCGGGCGCTCACGCGGCGCGGCGGCCGGCGAGCGCGAGCCCGCGCGCCGAGCGGCGCCGGTCACTGCGAGGACTCGATCCGGCGGCCAGCGCCTCTTCGACGTTCGCACGGATTCCCCGCGCGAAGGCCTCCCGGCCGAAGCGCTGCGCGTTGGCGACGCAGTCGGCCGGATCGACCGAGAGCGGGTCAAACGCGGCGACCGCCGCGGCCAGCGCCGCGGGCGTCGCCTGCTCGTAGAAGACGCCCGTCCGTCCCTCCTGCACCGACTCGGTCACGCCGCCCTCGGCGAGCGCAATGACCGGGCGCCCTGCGGCCTGTGCCTCGACCGCGGCGATGCCGAACTCCTCAGTTGCGGTGACGACCAGCGCGCGCGAGGTCGCCAACAGCCGCGCGACCTCCGTGTCGGTGACGCGGCCAGTGAAGCGGATCGTCGGGCCGGCGAGGCGCCGCAGGTGGCGCGCGTCGGGTCCGTCGCCGATGATCACCAACGGCCGGCGCAGCTCGTTGAACGCCCGCACGGCCAGCTCGATGCGCTTGTGCGGCATGAGCTCGGAGAGCACGACGTAGTGGTCGCCGACGACGCCGGGCTGGAAGCGCTCGATCTCGACCGGCGGGTAGACGACCTCGGCGTCACGCGTGAAGTACCGCGCGATGCGCCGGTGCGTCGTCTCGGAGTTCGCGATGTAGCGGTCGACGCGCTGGGCGGCGATCCAGTCCCACTGGCGCCAGCGCTGCAGGACGACACCGAGCGCGGCGCGCATGACCGGTCCGCGGGCGCACAGCGTCGCCTCACGCGCGTTCCAGGCGTAGCGGAACGGGTTGTGGCAGTAGCAGACGTGGACCGCGTTTTCGGAGGGCAGCACGCCGTGCGCCCATGCCGAGGAGCTGCTCAGCACGAGGTCGTAGCCGGCGAGGTCCAGTGCCTCCATGGCATAGGGGTACAGCGGCAGCAGGCGCCGAAACGACGTGGCGTCGGGGTGCAGCCGCTGCAGGAACGACGTGTGGATGCGTCGGTCGGCGAAGCGCCCCTCGGTGCCGGTCTCGTCATAGACGGCCGTGAAGATGTCGGCGTCGGGAAACAGGTCGCAGAGCGCAAGGAAGACCCGCTCGGCTCCGCGCAGGTCGAGCAGGAAGTCGTGGACGAGCGCGACCCTAGGCTCCAGCTTGGTCATCCACGGCCGAGTGTAAGTGTGAGCCGGGCGTCAGCGCGCGCCGACATGCGCGGCGCTGCCATCCAGCAGCACGGTGGCCACCGCTTCCGGGTCATCCCAGGTCGGGATGTGTCCGCAGTCGGTCAATGTGACGTTGCGGATGTGGGGCGGCAACGTCCTCGGACGACCAACCAGCCGGTCGAGCTGCGGCCACGCCAGCGTGACCGGGACGTCGATGTCGGCCAGCCTCGTGAAGTGCCCGTTGCGCATCGCCGCGTTGACCGCCGGAAAGTCGGGAGCGTGGGCGTAAGCGCGGACGAGGCGGGCGGCCGCGCCGGGCGGGACGCGCTCGGGATGACCGACGGCGCCGGCCAGGATCCGGCCCCGAACGCGCTCGCTGTGGCTTGCCAGCCCGACGACCGGCGACGCGATGCGCGCGGCACGACGCGCAACGCTCGGCCTGGGCCCCAGCGGCCGAGCCCAGAGGCCGGCGGGAGCGATCGCGGTGACCGAGGCGACCGCACCGTCGAGCGCAAGCGCCAGCGCAACCCAGCCGCCGAGCGAGTTGCCGGCAACGTGCCAGGGCGTCCCGTCCAGGTCGAGCTCGGTCTCGGCGAACCGCCGCACCGCCATCGCGAGCCGCTCGGGCGTCGGGGGCAGACCATCGTCGAGAGCCAGCGATGGCGACCCACCAAACCCGGGCAGGTCCGGTGCGATCACGTCGCGCTCGCGCGCCAGCCGGTCCAGGACCGGATCCCAGACGTGGCGGTCGGCACCGAGCGGGTGCAAGAGCACGAGCGGCGGCCCCGACCCGCGGCGTTCGTAGGCCAGCGACGGCGCGGGCACGTTTAGGCGTCCACCGCGATGGCGACGGCCGCGCTGAGCGCCGCTGACGCGCCAGCGACAACGGCCGTCGCGACAGGCGCCTCACCGGGCAAGCCGCCGCGTCCGGCGACGGTCGAGGCGATGTCGGACAGGTCGCCGGCGATCGAGGCCGCCAGCCATGGCCGGACGGGACGGTCGCCCAGCGCCGCGGCGATCGCGCCGCCGTGCAGGATCGCCTCGCGGACGCCGAGCGCCCGCAGCGGAACCTGCGTCGGCGGCGTCGCGGCGCTCGGCCCCAGCCAGCGGCGCGCGAGCCGCTCGGGCGCCGCGATCAGCGCGACGCCATAGACGACGCGCAGGCCGAGCACCGCAACCGCTGCGGACCGAGCGCGGGTCATGAGCCCACCGCCGTGAGTGCGCCCAGCGCGCCGGCCGGCTCGGTGGCGTCCGGCCGCCAATGCGGCTTGGCCAGCACGGTCTGGATCAGCCCAATGCGCCGCTCGGCGAAGCCCGCCTCGCAGTAGGCCAAGTACAACCGCCAGAGGCGACGGAAGCGCTCGTCGTAGCCCAAGTCCTCCAACTCGCTCTCCGACGCGTCGAAGTTCGACCGCCAGCACTTGAGCGTCTCGGCGTAGTGCGGGGTCAGGTCCTCGAGGTGGACGGCGTGCAGGTCGGTGTCGCGTGCGACACAGCGTGCGATCACCTCCCGCGAGGGCAGGCAGCCGTTGGGGAAGATCAGGGTCCGGATGAACGACTTCGACGCGCGCTCGACGCGGTAGGCGCGGTCGTCCATGACGATCGCCTGCAGCAGCATCGAGCCAGCGGGCGTGAGCCGGTCGCTGCAGACCCGGAAGAACGTGCCGAAGTCCTGCCACCCCACCGCCTCGATCATCTCGATCGAGACGAGCTTGTCGTATTGGCCGTCGAGGTCGCGGTAGTCGTCGAGCAGGACCGTGACGCGATCCTCCAGCCCGGCTGCCCGCACCCGCGCCATCGCGTGGTCGTGCTGCTCGCGCGAGATCGTCGTCGTGGTCACACGGCAGCCGCGCGTTGTCGCGGCGTGGACGGCGAAGCCACCCCAGCCCGTGCCGATCTCCAGCACGTGGTCTGCGGGCCCGAGGTCGAGCTTGTCGCAGATCCGATCCAGCTTGGCGACCGACGCCTCACGCAGCGTCATCTGCGAGTGCTCGAAGACCGCGCTGGAGTACATCATGGTGTCGTCGAGCATCAACCCGAACAACTCGTTGCCGAGGTCGTAGTGCGCCGCGATGTCCTTGCGCGCACGACGCGGCGTGGTACGCCGGAACGCCGCACGCCCGCGCTGCAACGGCTCGCGCAGCGGGCTCAGCCGCCGGCGGATCGCGTCGATGCCCGCGACGTTGCGGGCGCCGACGCGGATCACCGCGGTCAGGTCGGGCGAGTCCCACAGCCCATCGCGATAAGCCTCGGCCATCCCGCGGCTGCCGCGCAGCAGCCCCCGCCACGCCGCCGGGTCCCGGATGCAGACGGTGGCTTCGGGAGCGCCGCGACCGAAGCTCAAGCGCTCGCCGTCTTCGACGACGGTCAGGCGCCCCACCTCGATATGGGCCAGGACGGACAGGACGATCCTACGGGCGAGACGCTCGGTCACGAAACCTCCGGGTGCGACGAGGGGCGTGCGTGGACGGGGACGCGCTTGAGCGCGAGGGCGAAGGCATGGGCGTAGATCAGCGCGAGGACGCGGATCGTCGCGGCGGGATGGCGGCCGACGGCACGGCGCGTGAGCGGCGTGCGCGTGAGGCGCAGGGTGGCGTCGAAGGCGCGCTCGCCGCCTGCGCGGCTCTCGATGTGGACCGACAGCATGGGGTTGGTCGCGTCCGGCCGCGTGGAGGACCAGGTGTAGTGCTGGTCCATAGGCATGAACGGCGAGACGTGCAGCCGCTTGTCGAAGTCGCCGTGAAGGACCGGCGCTTCACCGGCGGGCAACACATAGGCATGGCGTTGCGCCCACGGCGTGCTCGTCACCTCGGCGACGACGCTGTGCAGCGTCCCGTCGGCGCGGTGGCAGTAGTAGAAGCTCACGGGGTTGAAGCAGTGGCCCAACGTCCGCAGCTGGGTGAGCACGCCGATCGGGCCGTCGGGTGCGGCTTCGCCGGTGCGCTCGGCAACCAACGCCCGGATCGCGACGTCCAGCGAGACGGCGGGATCGCCGAAGTAGTCCTCCCGGCGGAAGCGCACTAGCCCAAAACCGCGCTTGACCAGCCGGCCGTCGAGCAGCCGCGGCAGCTCGTCGAGGTCGATGTAGGCCATCGAGATCTTGTGGCGAAACGCGTGCTCACGCACGGCGAAGCGGCGGTGTCGGACCGTGCCCTCGTAGAACGCACTGCGCGCCGTCACGATGTCGCCGCTCCGAGCTCGCGGGCGACCCGCAGGCCGCTGACGACGCCGTCCTCGTGAAAACCCCAACCCCAGTAGGCACCGCAGAAGTGCGTGCGCCCGCGACCGCCGCTGATCTCACCGACGCGCTCCTGCGCCCGCATCCCGGCAACGGTGAAGACCGGATGGGCGTACTGGATCGTGCGCACGATCTTGGCCGGGTCGATCGCCTCGGTGCGGTTGAGCGTCACGCACCATTGACGATCGGATTGCAAGGACTGCAGGCGGTTCATGTGGTAGGTGACGGCCGGCCGGCCGGTGGGCGTGGAGAGCAAGTGGTAGTTCCAGCTCGCCCAGGCGCGGCGCCGGCGTGGAAGCAGCCGCTCGTCGTGGTGCAGCACGGCCTCGTTGGGCGCGAACGGGAACGCGCCGAGCAGCTCACGCTCGCGCGCCGTGGAATCGGCGCCGAGAATCGCGAGCGCCTGGTCGGCATGGACCGCCAGGACGACGTGGTCAAAGCGCTCGGGCTCGCCGCCGCGCGGTGTGACGGCCACGTCATCGTCGGTCCGGACGATGCGCTCGACGGGCGTGCGCAGGCGGATCGCGTCACCGAACGGCGCCGTCAACGCCTCCACATAGCGCTTGGAGCCACCCTGGATCACCCGCCACTTCGGGCGTTGCTTGAGGTCGAGCATCCCGTGGTTGTCGAAGAACTGGACCAAAAAGCGCGCGGGAAACGACCACATCTGCTCGGGATCAGCCGACCAGACCGCGGCGGCCTGCGGGACGATCAGCTTGTCGACGAACGCGTCGCTGAAGCGTGTGTCGTGCAGCCATTGGGCCAGCGACGGGTCGTCGTCGGAGCTCAGCAGCCCGCGGGCCTCGCGCTGAAAGCGGCGGACGTCGAACACCATCTTGTGGAACGCGGGCGACGCCAGATGAGCGCGCTTGGCGAACACACCGTTGGCCGAGGTGCTGGCGTACTCGAAGTCGCCATCCTCGTCCCCGACGCCGAAGCTCATGTCGGAGGGCTGGGAGGCGACGCCGAGGCGATCGAGCAGCCGCTCGAAGTTGGGGTAGTTGCGATCGTTGAACACGATGAAGCCCGTGTCGACGTCGAGCGCGGCCTCCGGCTCGTCGATGCGGACGGTGTTCGTGTGGCCACCGGCATACGCCCCGGCCTCGAAGACCGACAGGTCGTGTCCTGCGCGATGCAGCAGGTGGGCGGCGACCAGGCCCGAGACCCCAGCTCCGATGACGGCAATCCTCACGATGATGCGTTCGTGCCACGTGCCGTGATCGGATCACGACCGAGGCCCGAACACCTCACATGGACGGCCTAGTTGCCACGTTGGCGCTCTCCGCGGGCGCCGTGCTCGCGCTCCTGATCGCGACGTGGCTCGTGAGCTTGGCGCTCCGCGACGTCTCGATCGTGGACGTCGCATGGGGCCTGGGCTTCGTGGTGATCGCATGGGTCGCGTTCGTCAGCGGGGATGGCGACGCGGGCCGCCGCACGCTGCTGGCGATCCTCGTGACGATCTGGGGCCTGCGGCTGGCGGGCTACATCGGCGCCCGCAAGCTGCGCCATCCGGGCGAGGACCCGCGCTACGGCGCCTGGCGCGAGAAGTGGGGCGATCGCTTCTGGCTCGTCTCGCTGGTCAACGTCTTTCTGCTGCAGGCGGTGCTGGTCTGGGTCGTCTCGTTGCCGGTGCAATGCGCGTCGGCGCAGGACGCCGGGCTTGGGTGGCTGGACTGGGTCGGTGTCGCGCTTTGGGCGGTGGGGCTCTTCTTCGAGGGCGTCGGCGACGCGCAGATGGCGCGCTTCAAGGCTGATCCGTCAAACCGCGGCAAGGTCATGGACCGCGGCCTCTGGCGCCTCACCCGCCATCCCAACTACTTCGGCGACTTCTGCGTCTGGTGGGGCATCGGGCTCATCGCGCTGTCCTCCGGCGCGTGGTGGTCGCTGATCGGCCCCGCGGTCGTCACCCTGCTGCTGACGCGCGTGTCGGGCAAGGACCACCTGGAGCGGTCGATGGCGCAGCGTCCGGGGTATGCGGAGTACATCGCGCGCACGTCGGGCTTCTTCCCGCGACGGCCGAGGGATGGGGCGCGGGCGTCACGATGAGGTGCACCGCGTGGCCTGGCTGGATGGTCGGCGCTCCGTGACGATCGCCACCACGCTCACGTGGTCTGAGGCGTGTGGTGCGTAGCTGCGCTGCGGTTTGGCGTGCATTTGTGTGGGCATCGAACCGGGTCCGCGCGGATGGCGACATCACGGATCACCGCCCTCCCCACGCGCTCGCGCCGCGGGCGAGTTTCGGCCCCGGCGTCAGGGCGCGCTCGCGCCGTGACCGGGATATTCCCGGTCAACGTACCTAGGCCTGTCACGGAACTGCGACGAAGCGTTGCGGCTTCGCCACCCTGTAGCGGAGGCCTGGCCCGTTGTGGCTCGGCGCGGGCGCTCGGGCGGGTCCGGGCCGTTTCGTAGTCAATAGTTCACCACCAAACGCCCCGGATCTCGTGCATCGTGGTCCGGGGCGTTTGCGGCTCCATCGTGGAGCCCAAAACGACCCGGACCTCACGCCGAGGATCGATGGCGTCTGGTGTCCCACAGAGGGACACCAAACGACACGGATCCCCAGCCCGTCAACGAAGACAACGCGAATCGCCCACCCAGGCGCCAGCGGACGACAAGCCACGCAACGAGCAACCGACCCCGCTCACTCCCCTCGATGCCGACAGACCACGCCAGCACGACGACACCGTCCGAGCGGAACGCCCACGCAGACGCGCCACCCAAGCGCTCGCAACACACCACGCCCGCCCCACGACCAGCGCCCCACGACGACAGTCTTGGGTGGTCCGCTCCCCGTCCCAAGGCAATAGGCAATGACAGACGCCCGCGAGTTGTTGGGGTGGTTGAACTGCGACCAAACTGTGACATTGCGACGACTCTGCGAAATCCACCACTTCCGTCCACCCCACCCGCTAAGCTCCGCGCCTCACAAATCAAGAGACCCCCGCGACCGCGCAAACGGCCCGGGGGCATGACCCAAGGAGTTGTTCCCTCCATGAGTGCCCACCAGGGTAATTCAGCCTGCCGCATCAGCGTCGACCCGTCGACCGCCGACGTCCTGCGCATCGAGACCAAGAAGGTCTTGATGTTCAACCACGACCCCTTCGAGGACTTCCTCGACTACGTCCCCACCAAGCAGCTCGCGCTCGCCGACGTCTACCGCGACGCCACCGCCGTCATCGACGCACTCGGCTGGGACCCCGAGATGGTCTCCCACGCCGACAGCATCGAGGTGCCATTGACCCGCGGCCACATCGACCAGCTCCACGAACGCCGCTGCGACCTGCTGGCCACCAACCTCGACCTCCTCACCGACATCGGGGCCGACAACGACGCCAACGCGATCGTCATGTCCGACATCCACGCCAACCGCCACGCCGTCGAAGCCCTCAACAAGGTCTTCGACGCCTACAGCACCACCATCACCAACTAACCCGCGCGTAAGCCGCGGGGCCAGTCCCCCGCCAACGGCTCCAGGTCGCCTCGTGGTGAGAGTGTCACCACAAGACGACCCGGAGCCCTCGCACTGGTTGCCAACCATCGGGCAAGCGCGCAACATCGCGCCACGGGCAGCCGCCGCGATAGGTTCCGACGATGCTTGTCGGCGTCGATGCCCGGGCGCTCGCGTCGCGCCGCGGCGTCGCTCGCTACACACGCCGAATGGCCGCGGCCCTCGCGGCGCTCGACGGCGTCAACGTGCGGGCGCTCGTCCCGGGCCACCAGCCCGTCGGAGCGCTGCGCGGTGTCGAGCTCAAGCGCACCATGCTGCCGTCGCGGATGCTGCACATGACCGGCGCGATCGCCGGGCGCCCGCGAGTCGACAAGCTCCTCGGTGACATCGACGTAACCTGGCTGCCCGCACCGGCGCCCGTCGCGGTGGGCGACCCCTACGTGTTGACCGTCCACGACCTATCGTGGGAGGACCGTCCGGGGGACTTCACGGCCTACGAGCGCTTCTGGCACCGGGTGGCGCGGCCGGCGGCGCTGGCCCGCGGCGCCCGGGCCGTGGTCTGCGACGCGCCGGCGGTGGCCGAGCAGCTCACCGAGCGCTGGGGCGTGAGGGCGCAGGTAGTCGAGCCGGGCGTCGACCATGTTGATGGGGTCGCTCCGCGACGGGGGACTTATGTGCTGTATGTCGGCGCGCTAGAGCCGCGAAAGGGACTCGACGTGCTCGCCGACGCCTGGGCGCGTGCGCAGCTTGACGGCGTCGAGCTGCTGGTCGCCGGTGAGGGTCGTGAGAAGGTCGCAGGCGCCACGCATCTCGGCCACGTGACCGACGGTCAGCTGCAAGAGCTCTACGCCGGCGCACAGGCCGTCGTGCTGCCCTCGTTCCTGGAGGGCTTCGGCCTTCCGCCGCGCGAGGCCGCCGCCTACGGCACGCCGTCGATCGTCAGCGATCTGCCGACGTTGCGCCTGCCCGGCACGCTCCGCGTCCCGCCGGGCGACGCCGGCGCGCTGGCCGACGCGCTGCGCCAGCTCTCCGCCGAGCGCGCCCGCCTCGTCGCCGAGCTGCCCCCGCCGCGCACCTGGGACGCCGCCGCGCGCGAGCTGCGGGTGATCCTCGAAGAGGCGGCGAAGCCCTCGTGAGCGACGCGCCGCATCGCACAGCGCGCGTCGCCCTCGGCGCCGCCGTGAGCGACGCACCGCGAGCCGCTGTCCTCCCCTCCGCGGCGGCCCGCCCATGAGCGCCGCTCACTCCACCACCTTCCGAGACACGGCGGCCACACTGTGAGCGGTGCGGCCGTCGGCATCGTCACCGTCCTGCACGACTCCGCCGCAGACCTGCAACGGCTCCTACGCTCGCTGGAACCCGTGTCGCCGCACCCCCAACTCGTGGTCGTCGACGCCGGCTCGCAGGACGACGGACCCGAGATCGCGCGGGCCTTCGGCGCCGAGGTGATCGAGGCCGGCGACGTTGGCTTCGGTGCAGCCAACAACCTCGGGGTGGCGCGGGTGACGGGCTCGGTCACACTGCTGCTCAACCCGGACGTCGTCGTCCTGGATCCGCCGGTCATCGAGCGGCTCGCGCGCCACGCACGACGCGAAGACGCCCTCCATGTCCCGCGGCTGCTCAACGCCGACGGCTCAATCCA
This sequence comes from uncultured Conexibacteraceae bacterium, assembly GCA_963829185.1. Lineage (GTDB taxonomy): Bacteria > Actinomycetota > Thermoleophilia > Solirubrobacterales > Solirubrobacteraceae > Baekduia. The sequence continues at coordinate 46,546 of CAWHID010000002.1, read as the reverse complement.
GCGCAGCGCGCATCCGACGCCCGGCCGCGCCGCCGCGCTGCTCCCCGCGCTCCTGCCCCCACGCGCGCTGCCGCGGCCGCTGCGCGACCGCGCCGACCCGTGGCGCACCGGCGGGGACGAGCGGCCGGTCGGTTGGGCGATCGCCGCCGCGGTCGCAGCGCGGACCGCCACGCTGCGCCGGCTCGGGCCCTTCGACGCCGGGCAGTTCCTGTTCTTCGAGGACCTCGACCTCTGCCTGCGTGCCCGCGCCGCCGGCGTGCCCACGATCCTCCATGCCGATCTCGCGGTCGAGCATCGTGGCGGCCACAGCACGGAGCCCGCCTACGGCGGCGAGCCGCACGAGCTGCTGGCTGCGCGGCGCCGCGCGGTCGTGCGCGCCAACCTCGGCCGCCGGGCGCTGGTGCTCGACGACACCGCCCAGGCGCTCACCTTCGCAACCCGCGCCGCCGCACGGGCCGTGTTGCGCCGGGACGCTGCGCGTGAGCGTGCTCAGCTGCGTGCGTTGCGGACCGCCCGTCGCGGGTAGCGCGAAGGGCATGACCCAGTTCTGGTTCGCCGCCTCAACCGAAGAGTTCCCGCCCTCGCAGATGCTCGAGCAGGCCAAGGCCGCCGACAGGGCAGGTTTTGACGCCGTCGGCGCATCTGACCACTTCGTCTCCTGGTTCCCAGGCGGCCAAGGCGCGAGCGCGTGGGCCTACCTGCCGGCCGCCGGTCAGGTCGTCGCCGACAAGCCGCTCTTTACGAGCGTCACGCCGATCCTGCATCACTACCACCCGGCGGTCGTCGCGCAGTTCTTCATGAACTTGGAGGAGCTCTACCCCGGCCGCGCAGTCCTCGGGGTCGGCTCGGCCGAGGCCATCAGCGAGGTGCCGCTGGGGCTCGACTGGCCAGCGCCGAAGGAGATGCTGGAGCGCTTCGCCCGCGGATTGGAGGCCATCACGCGCCTCTGGGATGGCGAGACCGTGACGATGGACGGGGGCTGGTTCAAGCTCAATGAGGCGCGCCTGATGACGGTGGCGCCGTCGCGTCCGCGGATGATCGTCTCCGCCTTCGGTCCCGATGCGGCAGCGATTGCCGGCAAGTACGGCGACGGCCTCTGGACGCTCGGCGACCCCGAGAGCGCCCCGGAGGTGATCGAGGCCTACAAGAAATCGTGTGCCAAGCACGACAAACCCGTCGGCGAGATCGTCCTACAGGCCGGCTTCTGCCTCGGCGACGACGAGGCGGCCATCATCAAAGCCACCAAGAAGTGGAAGACCACCCAGTTCCCGGAGTACTACCTCGAAGACCATCATGATCTCGACAAGATGGCCGCCGACGCCGAGGCCCGGATGAGCGACGAGGAATTCGCCCACGAGGGCTTCCTGGTCAGCGCCAATCCGCAGGAGCACATCGACCGCATCCGGCAGATGATCGAGGTCGACGATGCCGTCACGACCATCTGCCTGCAGTCGATCGGCGACCTTGATCCGTTGACCTCCATCCGCCGCTACGGCGACGAGGTGCTTGCCACGCTACGCGGCGAGGCGGCCGACGGCGCCAAGCGCTTCGAACGCGAGAGCGACACGCTCCGCGCACGCCAGACCTGACGCAAGCCCCAACCAGCGGCGTCGAGGGACGACTGAACCACGCTCTCCGGGTTGAGTCGTCCCTCCACAGCTCCGGGGGCCATCGAGGGACGATTGAATCTCGCTGAACGAGATCGAATCGTCCCTCGATGCCGCTGGAGGGGCGCGCCCGCCATGCTGTCGGGCGATGCTGGACATTCGCGGCGCCTCCCCCGGCCTGCTCGACGACCCGCTGCTGCTCGAAGTCGGAGGCGCAGCCCCCAACGCGACGCTGACCTGGCGTGCGCGCCTGCGTGACGACGACGGCTTCGTCTGGCGCGCGGCGGCGCCCACCTCCGAGGGGCTGCTCACCGCATGGGTCCCGGCCAAGCCGACGGCCGGCCCGGTCGCGGCGCTGCGCTCGCTGCGCCCGGTCGACGTCGACGTCCGCGTCGAGGGCACCGACGGCGCGGCGTCCAACCGCACGATCACGCGGCGCCTGATGGACGAAGGCGTGCGCGCCCGGCGCTGGAAGGACGCGGTTGCCGGGACGCTGTACCTGCCGACACACGGAGCAACGGCGACGCTGACCATCGACGCCCGCGAGCCAAAGACGGCCGCGGCGCAGCCCTCAGCGCCCGACGCCGCCGGCGCGGTCGCCGCCCCAGCGGCCATCGCCGAGCCCGCCACGGCGGCCGGCCTTGACGCCGCGCCGCTGGCCGCAGCGCTGCTCGCCTCGCGCGGGGTCCTAGTGCTCGTGCTCACCGGCGGCAAGGATGATCCGCTCACCGCAGCGCGGGAGCGTCTCGCGCAGGTCCCGGGTGCACCGGAGCACATCGAAATGCTGAGCGCCGCCGAGATCGGTGTCCCGCCCGGCGTCGGCTTCCGCGGCGAGGACCAGCGCGCCGCCGAGGCGCGCGGTGCAACCTGGGACACGCTGCTGCGCCGCCTCGGTGCTCGCCCGCGCGCGACCCGGTAGAAACGGACCTCAGCGACCGTGCCCGAGTCCTTCACCGACATCCCCCTGCTGACCTCCCGCTTCGACGCGGCGCTGCACTACGCCACGCGCCATCACGCGCTGCAGTTGCGCAAGGGCACGCCGGTCCCCTACGCCGCGCACCTGCTCGCGGTCGCGTCGCTGGTCCTGGAGATGCACGGCGACGAGGACGAGGCGATCGGCGGACTGCTGCATGACGTCGTCGAGGATGGCGGTGGCCGTGCGGCGCTGGCCGAGATCGAGGCCGCGTTCGGCGCGGCCGTCGCGGAGATCGTCGAAGCCAACAGCGATACGCTGGACCCCAAGGACGACACGCCCAGCGGCGGCGCCGGCTGGTACCGGCGCAAGAAGGGCTATGTCGACGCGTTTGCGGCCAAGTCGCCCGCCGCGCTGCGCGTCTCGCTCGCCGACAAGATCCACAACTCGCGCTCGGTCCTGTTGGACTACCGCACGCTCGGCGACGAGCTCTGGGCGCGCTTCGGCCAAGGCCAGGGCCTCGCCACCCGCGTCTACTACCGCGAGCTCGCCGCAGCCTTCGAGCGCGAGCGCGACCGCCTCGGCGCGCCCGCCCAGCCCTACGTCGACGAGCTCCGCCGTACCGTCGACGCGATCACCGCGCTGGCCGAGACCCACCAGGGGCCGGACTCGCGGACGCTGTTCGCCGGCTAAGACGCGTCGGCGTCGGCCAGCGCGAGCAGCTTTTCGACCGTCCGCCAATTGCGACCGGTCAGCGTCACGCCAAGGCGCTTCTCGTTGATCGCCTTCAGCAGCTTGGAGTTCTGCACGCCACCCGGCAGCCACAGATAGGCCTCGCTGCCGCGGATCGCGAAGACCTCCGGCTTGAGCGCATCACGATCGACATCAGCGACACGCTCGGCGTCGATCGGCCCCCCGCCGCTAAAGAGCACGAGGTAGCGCGCCGGGTTGTCTGCGACCTTGGCCAGCGGGTTCGCCGCGACCACGTCGGAGATCTCATCGCGCGTGCGGGTAACAACCGCGACGTCGAACCCAAACGCCGCGGCGATCGCCTGCTCGATCTTCGCCGCGCTCGTCTTGGGCCCGCCGAAGACGACGTTGCCGGAGTTGACGTAGGTCTTGACGTCGGTCAGGCCGAGATCGTCGGTGAAGACCTCACGCAGCCGCGCCATCGCGACCTTCTTGTTACCGCCGACGTTAATCCCGCGCAGCAGCGCGATTTGCCGCGCCATCTAGAACAGCCCGAGCTGGGCGGGGTGCGGCTCAGCGGGGGCGGCCTCCGGCTCGGGTGTGGTCTCCGCGGTTTCGACCGCGGCCTCGGCCTCCGCCCCAAGCAGCGGCTCCGCCTCACCCGGCGCGCGTTCACCAGGCGCCACCTCGACCAGCGGCTCGTCCTCGGCGCTCGGCTCGACCAGCGGCGGCGGCTGCTCCGGGGCCCCGAGCGCCAACAGCTCCGGCAGCGCCCGGAAGTCCTGGCGCAGCACGTCGACGTTGCTCGGGGTATACAGCGCCGCCGCCGGGTGGAAGACCGGAAACAGTCGCACCGAGCGCGGCCCGACCATCCGGACCTCGGCCCGCCCGTGAAGCCGCATGATCCCCGTCGTGTCGTGGCGCAGCAGTTTGGTTGCGAAGTTGCCCAGCGTGCAGATGACGACCGGTTGAACGAGGTCAATCGTGCGGAAGAGGTAGTCCTGACAGCGCTCGATCTCGACCGGATGAGGGTCGCGGTTGCCCGGAGGCCGGCAGCGCAGGACGTTCGTGATGAACGTGTCGTCCCTCGTCAGCCCAATCTCCCCCAGCAGCGTGTCGAGCAGCTTCCCCGCCTGCCCCACGAACGGCAGCCCACGCTCATCCTCGTTGCGACCCGGCGCCTCGCCGACGAACATCAGATCCGCATTCGCATTGCCCGCACCGAAGACCACGGTGTGGCGCGTCTGGGCCAGCTGAGGGCAGCGCACGCAGCCGCGTGCCTCGTGAAAGAGCTCCTTGAGGGCCTCGCGTCGCTCGTCCGGGGACGCCACGTTCTGAAGCCTAGACGGACGAACGGACCCCGCCGCTATGCCATTCCGCTAATTCCGGGGTACCATTGGGGTCACCGAGTTTCGCGACCGGCATCCCCTTGGCGGGGAGCTGGATCCGACATCTGACATGACCCCTGTCCTTCCCGCCTGTGCGGTCGTCGGCTACGGCCGTCTTGGAACGGCGCTTGCCGCTGCCCTGCGCGCTGCCGGCGCGTCCGTCGATGGCCCGCTCGGCCGCGGCGCGACCGCGAGCGCCGCGGATGTGGTCTTCCTCGCCGTCCCGGACGCCGAGATCGGCGGCGCCGCCGCGCAGGTCGCTCCCGGCCGCCTCGTCGGCCACTGCTCGGGCGCCACGACGCTCGCGCCGCTGCACGGGCACCCCGAGGCCTTCTCGCTGCATCCGCTGATGACCGTCACCGCCGCCGGCGCGGACTTCACGGGCGCCACCGCCGCGATTGCCGGCAGCACCGACGCCGCGCTGTCCACCGCGCGCGCCCTGGCCATCGCGCTCGGCATGGTGCCGATTGAGATCGCCGACGCCGACCGCCCCGCCTACCACGCGGCTGCGTCGATGGCCTCCAACTTCCTCGTCACGCTTGAGTGGGCCGCCGAGCGCGTCGGCGGCCTGGACCGCGCGGCGCTCGCGCCGCTGGTGCGCGCGACGGTCGACAACTGGGTCGCCGACGGCGCTCAGGCCGCCCTCACCGGCCCGATCGCCCGCGGCGACGAGGCCACCGTCAGCAAGCAGCGCGCCGCGGTCGCAGAGCGCGCGGCCGATCTGACGCCCCTCTTCGACGCGCTGGCCGAGGCCACGCGCGAGCTCGCCGGGACGACGAGGTCAGCCGCATGACGCGCCAAAACCGAACCGACGATTGCATCGTCATGCGGTCAGCCGCATGAGGACCGTCCGCACCGTCGCCGAGCTGCGCGCCGCGCTGGCCGAGCCGCGCCGCAACGGCCGCACCGTCGCGCTGGTCCCGACGATGGGCTACCTCCACGACGGCCATCTCAGCCTCATCGAGGCCGCGCGCAAGCAGGCCGATCTCGTCGTCGTCTCGCTCTTCGTCAACCCCGCCCAGTTCAACGACGCCGCCGATCTGGACGCCTACCCGCGCGACGAGCTGCGCGACGCCGGCCTGGCCCAGGACGCCGGCGCCGACCTCCTCTTCGCGCCATCGCTGGACGAGGTCTACCCGCCCGGCTTCACCACGCAGGTCCGCGTCGCCGGCCCGCTGACCGACACTCTTGAGGGCGCCCACCGCGGTGCCGATCACTTCCATGGCGTGACCACCGTCGTGACCAAGCTCCTCAACATGGTTGGCCCCGACCTGGCGCTCTTCGGCCAGAAGGACGCTCAGCAGGCGCTGGTCATCCGCCGCCTGGCGGCCGACCTCGATCTCCCGACGCGCGTCGAGGTCGCCCCCACGGTCCGCGAGCCCGACGGCCTCGCGCTCTCCAGCCGCAACGTGCGCCTCGCCGGCGAGGACCGCCGCCGCGCACTGGCGCTGAGCAGCGCCCTGCGCGCTGCGCAAGACACGCTGGCCGCCGGCACGCGCGACGCCGAGGCGATCGCCACCGCCGCCCGCGCGGCCATGACCCCCTTCGACGTCGAGCCCGAGTACCTCGCGCTCGTCGACCCCGAAGACCTGCGCCCCGTGGGCTCGGTCGACCAGGAGACGCTCCTGGCGGTCGCCGCACACGTGGGGCCGGTGCGACTCATCGACAACATCATCCTCAACCCCCATAACAATGGGAACGGGAGAAACTGACCGCGTATGCAGCGCGTCATGCTCAAGTCAAAGATCCACCGTGCGACGGTCACCGACTGTGACCTGCACTACGTCGGGTCGATCACGATCGACCCCGACCTGCTCGAAGCCGCCGACATCATGGAGCACGAGCAAGTCCATGTCGTGGACGTCGACAACGGCGCCCGCTTCGAGACCTACACCATCGCCGGTGAGCGTGGCTCCGGTGCGATGAAGGTCAACGGCGCCGCCGCCCGCCTCGTGCATCGCGGCGACACCATCATCGTCATCTCGTATGGGCAGTACGACGAGGCCGACCTGGAGCGCTACGAGCCCCGAGTCGTCCACGTTGAGAAGGACACCAACAACATCATCGACGTGGATGCGGCGGTGGCGACCCTCCTCAGCTAGAGGGCGTCAACCGATCCGGTTCACAGGAGGTTGGAAGACAGCATGTCCACCATGCGCAACATCACCGTCCCGGCCGACGCCTCGCGCCTGCCGATGACGCTCCCGCGGCTGGCCGAGAAGAAGCGCCTCGGCGAGCCGCTGGTCATGGTCACCGCCTACGACTACCCGAGCGCGCTCGCGGTCGACAAGGCCAACGTCGATCTCGTGCTGGTCGGCGACAGCGGCGCGATGACCGTGCTTGGCTACCCCTCGACGGTCGCCGTCGAGCTCGACGAGCTGCTCGTCCTGGCCAAGGCCGTGCGCCGCGGCCTGACGACGCCGTTCATGGTCGGAGACCTGCCGTTCGGCTCCTACGAGGTTTCGGACGAGCAGGCCGTGCAGACCGCGTTCCGGTTCATCAAGGAAGCCGGCTGCGACGCGGTCAAGCTGGAGGGCGGCGGCGAGGTCTCTGTCGCCCGCGCTCGCGCGATCGTGCAGGCCGGCATCCCGGTGATGGGCCACGTCGGGCTCACGCCGCAGACGTCGACCGCGCTGGGCGGCTACCGCGCCCAGGGCCGTACGGCCGAGGCGGCCATCGAGGTGGCCCGTCAAGCGCGCGCCCTGCAGGCGGCGGGCTGTTTCTCGATCGTCTTCGAGGCGATCCCAAGCGCGGTGGCCGAGGCGGTCATGCCGCAGATGGACGCCCTGGTCATCGGCATCGGCGCCGGCCCGGCGACCGACGGCCAGGTCCTGGTCTTCCACGACCTGCTGGGGATCCGTGAGGGCCGCGGCGCCCGGTTCGTGCAGCGCTACGCCGACATCCTGGACGAGATGGTGGCGGGCGTCGCCGCCTACGCGCAGGACGTTCGCACCCACCGCTACCCGCGCCCGGACCACGGCTACTCGATCCCGGACGAAGAACTGGCCGCCTTCAAAGCGGCGCTGCGAAGCTGATCACCGCCTGGGGCAGACGAGGCGCAAGCGTTAACGTCGCTTTTACACGCTACATTGCCGCGCGTGGCCCGTCTGTCCCAGGTTTTCGCCCCGCGCGACCGCGAGTTCTTCGATCTCTTCGAGGAGGCGGGAAGCAACATCGCGCGCGCCGCCGACCTCCTCGACCAGATGCTCAGCAGCTGGCCGGATCGCAAGGAGCTGGCTCGCGACATCCTCGTCTGCGAGCAGGAGGGCGACCGGATCACGCACGACATCATCCATCGCCTCAACCAGACGTTCGTCACGCCGATCGACCGCGAGGACATCCTCCTGCTGGCCTCGGCGCTCGACGACATCATCGACTACACCGAGGAGGTCGCCGACTACATGGGCCTCTATCGGATCGAGGCGCCGATGGAGCAGGCCGTGCGGATGTCGCACATCCTCGTGCAGGCGACACGCCAGGTATCCGAGGCGTTGCCGCGCATGCGCGGCTTCAAGGACCTCAACCACTACACGGTGGAGATTAACCGGCTGGAGAACGATGGCGACCGCGTCGTCCGTGAGGCGATCGCCGCCCTGTTCGACCACGGCATCGACCCCATGGTCGTGATCCGCTGGAAGGACATCTACGAGCGCCTTGAGCAGGCGATCGACGCCTGCGAGCACGTGGCCAACGTGCTCGAAGGCATCGTCATCAAGAACTCGTAGCTCACTTCCATGGGCAGCGACATCGTCCTCTACATCGTGGTCGCCACGGCGCTGGCGTTCGACTTCACCAACGGGTTCCACGACACCGCCAACGCGATCGCAACGAGCATCTCGACGAAGGCGATGTCGCCGCGCGCCGCCGTGCTCATGTCAGCCGTGCTGAACTTCGTCGGCGCGTTCGTCTCGCTCGAGGTTGCCGCGACGGTCGCCAAGGGCATCGTGTCGGCTGACGCGATCACCTCGACGATCGTCTTCGGCGGCCTGATCGGCGCGATCGCCTGGAACCTCGCCACCTGGTGGTTCGGCCTCCCGTCGTCGTCCTCGCATGCGCTGATCGGCGGGATGGTCGGCTCGGCGTTCGTCGCCGCCGGTCCCGACGCGATTCTGGGTGACGGCATCCTCGAGAAGGTCGTCATCCCGGCACTGATCGCCCCCACGCTGGCCTTCGCGGTCGCCGGGGTCTCGATCCTCGTCGCCTACCGCGTCGTCGGCCGCCAGCGACCGGGCGTCGTCAACCGCGGCTACCGGCTCGGGCAGCTCGTCACCGGTGGTCTGTTCTCGCTCGCCCACGGCACCAACGACGCGCAGAAGACGATGGGCATCATCACGCTGGCGCTGATCGCTCACGGCAACCTGTCAGCCGACGAGTTCCACGTTCCCACCTGGGTCGTCGTGAGCTCGGCGACCGCGATCGCGCTGGGCACCTACTCCGGCGGCTGGCGGATCATCAAGACAATGGGTAGCCGCATCATCAAGATGGATCCGGCCCAGGGCTTCTCGGCCCAGGGCGCGGGCTCGGCGGTCGTGCTCACCGCCTCGCACCTCGGCTTCCCGCTGTCAACGACGCACGTGATCTCGGGCGGCATCATGGGCGCGGGCGCCGCCAAGCGTCTCTCCGCGGTGCGCTGGGGCGTCGCGGGCAACATCGTGATCGCCTGGGTCCTGACGCTGCCGTGCTCCGCCGTCATCGGCGGCGTCGCCTACGGGCTCACGTCGATCCTCGGCGACGACGCGCTCGGCGTCATCGTCGTGACGCTCATGGTGGTCGGCCTGATCGCCGCCGCGTTCAGCACCCGCGTGCGCCGCGGTCCCGCCATCACCGCGCCGGCGGAGGGCTGAGATGCTCGCGACGATCGAGTGGGACAAGATCGGTGAGCTGCTGTGGGTCGCGCCGCTGACCGCGCTGGGCGTATCGATCAGCTTCTCGCTGATGATCATGGGCTCGGCCCGAGCGACCGATGCACAGCGCACCGGCGCCGGCACAACCGCGATGCTCTACAGCATCGTCGCGCTGGTGTCCGGGCTTGCCTTCGCCGCCATCGTCGTGCTCGGCGTCGGCGTGATCGTCAACAAGTAATCCGCGGTCAGCCCGCGACCGGCGCGTCGGGCGGCAGGCCGCCGGACGGATGCTCGGCGTACTCGATGCTGCGCAGGACCCGCGCTGGGGAGCCGGCGGCGATCGAGAAGGCCGGCAGATCGGTTGTCACGACGCTGTTGGCGCCGATCACGCAGCGCTCCCCGATCGTCACGCCACTGGTGATCACGGCGTTGGCGCCGCACCAGACGTTGTCGCCGATCCGGGTCGGGCCCTTGGTCGTGAAGCCCTGCCACGGCACCGGCGTGACCGGATCGTCGAAGCGGTGGTTGCCGTCGGTGACAAAGCAGCCGTTGGCGAACATGCAGTGCTCGCCGATCTCGACCAGCTCCATCGCGGCGACCATCACCCCCATGTTGAGGAAGGTTCCACCGCCGATGCGGATGCGCGCCGGCGCGGGGCCGGTGATCCAGACGTTGGGCTCGAAGAGGACGTGCGGGCCGAGCTGGAGACGATCCTCCTGGAGCATCTCCAGGACGTTGCCGTGGATCGGCCAGCGGGCGAACGACTCGCGGCGGGCGAGCTCGCGGTGGATGCGGAAGCGATTGTGCGGCAGCGTGTTGCGCTCGTACCAGCGCCACTTCTGCAGCCAGCGGCGGCCGTAGCCGCTTGCGCTCACTGTTCCTCCCGCGTTCCACCCTCGCGCAGGATCCGGGACAGGTGCTCGGCGATCTCGGCGGCGCTGCCCTCGGTGCCGCCGGCGCGCAGGCGAGCCTGAACGCTGTGCAGCGACGTACGGTCGTTGAGGTCCTTCTGGGCAGCTTGCAGCTGCGTGGTGATCTGGCTGCCGAGCTCGCGTAGGCGATGTTGGGCGTCGCGGACGGCCTCGCTGAGCGCGCGGCTCTCCACGGAAGCGAGGTCGGCCTGGGCGCGTGCCTCGCGCAGCAGCGCGTCGGCCTGCTCGCGGGCCTCGCGGGTGATGATGCGGGCCTCCGCGCGACCGTCGGCGAGCTCCTTTTCGGCGGCCTGCTTGATCCGGACGGCCTCCTCCTGAGCGGCCTGGATGGTCCGGCGCGCCTCGTGCTCGGCGCCGCTGCGGCGGCCGTCGACGTCCTGGTCGAGCTCGCGCACGCGGGCGGCGACGGCCTGCTGGATGCGCACTTCCTCGCCAGCGGCGGCCTCGGCGCGGGAACGCTCGGCCTCGGCCTGAGCGGCGGCGATCGCCTCATCAGCCTCCGCGCGGGCCGCCGCGACCGCGCGGGCCTTGTCCTCCTCGGCGGTGGCGGCGATGCGAGCGGCCTCCTCGCGGGCGTCGAGGCGCAACTGCTCGGCGTCGTTGCGGCCCTGGTCCAGCGCCTGCTGGGCCTGCTCGCGGGCCTCGGTGAGGAGCCGCTCGGCCTCGGCCTGGGCGGCGGCCAGGTCGGGCGCGACGGAAGGCGCGGCGGGCTCGGGCGTAGGCGCCGGCGGTTCCGGCGCGGTGGGCTCCGGAGCGACAGCCACGGGAGGCGCGGGCGCCTGCCGTGCGACGGAGACCGCCACGGGCGGCGGCGCGAACCCGCCGAGCTCAGAGGTAAACGGCCGGTGGCGGACGGTCAGCTCGTGACCACGACCGCCTCCCGGAAGGACGATCTCGCGCTCGCTGACCAGCTCGATGTGGCCGAAGCGCAGCGTCAGATCCGTGAGCAGCGTGGCGCGATCCGGGCCGGTGACGGTGACGACGGACGGTTCCAGAGCCATTGAGGTCTGCACCGTACACGTCGCTGTGGCGGCAAAGTCCGCCCGTCAGCCGGACGTGTGTGTGATCTTCCTGGGTCGACGGTGTCATGGACCTGAACGCACACCCGAACAGGAGGGGACCATGACCAAGAACCGGATCATCGGCGCCATCGCAGCGCTCTCCCTGCTTGCTGTCCCGACCGTCGCCGTGGCGCACGGCAGCAGTGATGACAACGGCCACCACAACGGCCGCCATCACCACCACAAGCACCACGGCAAGAAGGCCAAGACCCGCGACGTCACGCGCTCGGCGACCGGCACCGTCGCGTCGTTCACCAACGGCGAGCTGACGATCACGCTCACCAACGGCAAGACCTTCACGGCTGACGTCAAGCGCCGCACGGTCATCATCTGCAAGACCGCCCCGGTCGTCCCGCCCGCCACGACGGCGCGCCGCGGCAACGACGACGGCAACAGCGGCTCCGGCCGCCGCGGCGGCAACGACGACGGTCCCAACCACGACGCTGGCGACGACCACGGCGACCATTCCGCGACGACCACGGCGCCGGCTTCGACCACCGCCCCGTCGACGACCGACGACCATCGCAACGACGATCACAACAACGGCCACGGCGCCCGCTGCGGCACCGCTGCGCTGGTCGCCGGGACGAAGGTCCTGAAGGCCAAGCTGACGCTGAAGGACGGGACCGCGACCTGGAAGAAGGTCACGCTCCTCAAATAGCGCCACGGTCCCGGTCTGGGGTCTGACCCCGACCGGAAGGTTGCACCCGTTGCGGGGTCAGACCCCGCAACGGGAGTGCAACGGCAAACCGCGACGACGGCCGGCAGCATCAGCCGCGCCGTCCGTTCAGCCCGGCGGCACTAGCATCAACGCATCGCCGAAGGATTTGGTCAGTGAGACGATGAGCCCACCCTCGTTGCGCCACCCCGCCCGCCTGGCGGGTGCGTCGCTGCTGCGCCTGCAGAGCGACGAGCGCCTTGCCCAGCTCGCCGCCACCGGCCACGAAGCCGCCTTCGACGCGATCGTCGATCGGTACCGGACGCCGCTGACGCGCTACTGCGCCGGCATCGTCGGCCCCAGCCGGGCCGAGGACGCGGTGCAACAAGCGCTGATCAACGCCCACAACGCCTTGCAGAGGACCGACGAGGTGCGACACCTTCGCTCCTGGCTCTACCGGATCGCCCACAACGCCTCGCTGAACGTGCTGCGCGTGGTCCGCGACGACGTGTCGCTCGACGCGGCGTCCGACGCCGCGGCGATCGCCGAGGACGGCCCCGCCGCGGCGTTCGAGCGCAGCGAGCGCTTCCGGGCGACCGTCGACGCGCTCCGCGAGCTGCCTGAGCGCCAGCGCGCCGCGCTGGTGCTGCGCGAGCTGGAAGGCCGCTCGCACGAGGAGATCGCCGAGACGCTCGGCGTCACCAGCGGCGCGGCCCGCCAGCACCTCATGCGTGCCCGTGTCGCGTTGCGCGGCGCCGTGACCGCGATCACGCCCTACCCGCTGGTCGTCCGCCTGGCCGAGATGGTCGCGAGCCCCGGCGCGGCGGGCTGGACCGACGCCGCCGTCGGCGCCGGCGCGGGTGCGACGCTGGCCAAGCTGACCGCGGGCGTCGCGGCGACCGGCGCGCTCGTCGGCGGCGCGGTCGGAACCGAGCGCGTGGTCCACCACCGCGACACCGGGCAGGAGGCGGCGGAGCGCTCCTCCAGCGGCTCCGCGGCCAAGCCGCGCGTGGTCAAGACTCGCGCTCGCGCCGTGAGCCTCCCGGCGGCCGTGACCACCGGAGGCACCGGTGCGCCCGCGAGTGGCTCCGGCCGTGGATCCAGCGGTGGCTCCGGGACCGATGATCGCAAGGGCAAAGATCGCGGCGACGACCACGATCGATCGAGCGGCCGCGGCTCTGACAGCTCGGGTCGCCAGCGCGATGACGATGGCTCCCACCGCGGCAGCGGCTCTTCCGGCGGTAGCAGTCGTTCCGGGGCCGCCGGCGGCAGCGGCCACGGATCGGGTGGCGACGACGACAGCGACAGCCGTAGCGGACGCAAGGGCAGCGGATCCAAGGACAGCAACAGCGGGAAGCAGGGCGGTGGCGCAAGTGGCGGCAGCGGGCGTGGCCGCGATGGACACCGGTCGAAGGGCAGCGGCAGCGGGTCCTCTGGGGGCAAGGATGACCGCGGGTCGACGTCGGGCGCCAGCCATAAGGGCTCCGACGACAGCTCGGGCTCAAGCAGCGGCCCGGGCTCCGGCGACGACCGCTCCGGCTCGTCGGCCACGTCGGCCGCGCCCACCACCGAGCTCACGACGACGACCAGTTCCGGCAGCGGATCGGGCGACAGCAGCGGATCGAGCGACAGCAGCGGCTCAGGCGGCAGCGGCAGCTCGGGCGGCGACGACGACTCCGGCTCGTCCGAGCGCTCGGGCTCGTCAGACGGCTCCGGCTCCGACGACTGACCCGGCGCGCCGTCCACGATGCACCGAACGACATCGAACCCGCGCATATCGCGGGTTCGATGTCGTTGACCGCACCGCGCCCGCACCGCGCGCAACCACGTCTGCATCCGGACACCATGCACATCACCTTGCAAGGTGACCTAATCCCGCGCGTTGCGTTCGATCGCTGCCATCGCGCGGCAAGGTGATGGACATGCTCTTCCGCCTGCCGGTCCCGGTCCTCGCTGCCGTCGTCTCGCTCTTCGCCCTGCCCGCCGCGGCACACGCGGGTGTGTCGCACCTCGTGGCGCCGGGCGAGACCCTGTCGGGGATCGCGGCGGCCAACGGGCTCTCCCCCTCCCAGCTTGCCGGTGCCAACGGGCTGGCTGCCAATGCCTTTGTCATCGCCGGGCGCTCGCTGACGATCCCACCGCAAGGCGCGACGACGGTCGCAGCGACCGCGGCAGCTGCCACGCCGGCGCCGTTTGGCGGCTACCGCGTCCGGCTCGGCGACTCGCTCAGCGCCATCGCCGCCGAGCACGGCGTCAGCCTCACCCAGCTCGCCGCGGTCAACGGGCTGAGCATCGCGGGCACGCTCGTCGCCGGGACCTCGCTGCGACTGCCGGGCGGCGCCGCCGCGACGCAGAGCAGCGCGCCGGCCGGCGCCACGACGACCACCCGCAGCGCCGGCGGCGGTCACGCCGTCGTCCCGGGTGAGACGCTGACCGGCATCGCCGCCGCTAACGGCATCACGCCCGCGGCGCTCGCGGCCGCCAACGGCCTAGCCCCCAACGCCTTCGTGATCGCCGGCACGAGCCTGAAGATTCCGGCCGCCGGTGCCACCACGACGGGCTCCACGACCGCCAGCCCAGCCGCCAACGTCCCCTCGGCGGGCGCAGCCACCGGCTCCCCCGGCCGCCTCACCGCAGCCCAGATCGGGTCGATTGCCGCCGCCAACGGCGCGCCCGCCTCGCTGGCCTCAGCGATCGCCTGGCAGGAGAGCGGCTTCAACAACGCGATGGTCAGCGTCGCCAACGCCCGCGGGATCATGCAGGTGATGCCGAGCACGTGGACCTACGTCCAGAACGAGCTCGGCGCCGGCCGTCTGGACCCGGCCTCGCCGTCTGACAACGTCCGCGCCGGCTCCGTCCTGCTCGCCCGCCTGCTGCGCGACACCGGCGGCGACCCGGCCACCGCCGTCGCCGCCTACTACCAGGGCCTCGGCTCGGTCCGCCGCATCGGCATGCTGCCCGAGACCCGCCGCTACGTCGCCAACGTCCTGGCGCTGCGCTCGCGCTTCGGCGGCTGAGCGCCCACCCAAACGCCCACCCGAACATCGAGGGACGACTGAACCGGCATATACCCGGTTCAGTCGTCCCTCGACGCTCACGGGCGGGCGATCGCGACTGCGGCGCGGCGACGCCCGCTACGCCGTGGCCGGCACCTTCTTGGCCCGCGGCTTCCGCGGCGCCGCCGCCTTCTTGGCGGCCGCCGGCACCTTCGACGCCTTCGGCGTCACCAGCTCGGCGAGGAACTCGCCGGTGTGCGAGCCCGGAGTGCCGGCGACCTGCTCGGGCGTCCCGATCGCGACGACGACGCCGCCCTCCTCGCCGCCCTCGGGCCCCATGTCGATGAGCTGGTCGGCGGTCTTGATGACGTCGAGGTTGTGCTCGATGACGACGATCGAGTTGCCCGCGTCGACCAGCCGGTGCAAGACCTCCAACAACCGCTGGACGTCGGCGAAGTGCAGGCCCGTCGTCGGCTCGTCCAAGATGTACAACGTACGGCCGGTCGCGATCTTCGAGAGCTCGGTCGCCAGCTTGACCCGCTGCGCCTCGCCACCGGAGAGCGTCGTCGCCGGCTGACCGAGGCGGATGTACCCGAGACCGACGTCGCGCAGCGTCTCCAGCCGCCGGTGGATCTTGGGGATGTGCTGGAAGAACTCGACAGCTTCGGCGACCGGCATGTCGAGCACGTCGGCGATCGTCTTGCCCTTGAAGCGAACCTCGAGCGTCTCGCGGTTGTAGCGCTTGCCGTGGCACTGCTCACACGGCACGTAGACGTCGGGCAGGAAGTGCATCTCGATCTTGATCTGCCCGTCACCGCGGCAGACCTCACAGCGCCCACCCTTGACGTTGAACGAGAACCTGCCTGGCTTGTAGCCGCGCACCTTGGCCTCAGGCGTCTTGCTGAACAGGTCCCGGATGACGTCGAACAGCCCGGTGTAGGTGGCCGGGTTCGAGCGCGGCGTGCGGCCGATCGGCGACTGGTCGATCTGGATGATCTTGTCGACCGCGTCCAGCCCAAGGACCGCCGTGTGCGCGCCCGGGCGCGTCCGCGCGCGGTGCAGCTTGTTGGCCACCGCCTTGAACAGCACCTCGTTGACGAGCGTCGACTTGCCCGAGCCCGACACGCCCGTCACCACCGTCATGACGCCGAGCGGGACCTTGACGTCGACCTTCTTAAGGTTGTGCTGCGAGGCGCCCCGGATCTCGATGTACCCCGACGGCTTACGACGCCGCGCCGGCACCTCGATCGTTCGCGTCCCCGCCAGGAACTGACCCGTCAGCGACGACTTGACCTTCATGACCTGCTTGGCCGTGCCCTGGGCGACGATCCTGCCGCCGTGCTCGCCGGCGCCCGGGCCGATGTCAATCAGATGGTCGGCCGCGTGCATCGTCTGCTCGTCGTGCTCGACCACCAGCACCGTGTTGCCGAGATCCCGCAGCCGCTCCAGCGTCCCGATCAACTTGGTGTTGTCGCGCTGGTGCAACCCGATCGACGGCTCATCCAACACGTACAACACGCCGACGAGCGCCGAGCCGATCTGCGTCGCCAGGCGGATCCGCTGCGCCTCGCCACCGCTCAGCGTTGCCGCCGCGCGCTCCATCGACAGGTAGCCGATCCCGACATTCTCCAGGAACTGCAGACGTTCCTGGATCTCACGGAAGATCAGCCGCGCGATGTGGCGCTCGGTCTCGGTCAGCTCGACCTCGTCCAGCCAGACCAGCGCGCGCCGCACCGACATGGCGCAGAACTCGTGGATCGCGATCCCGCCGACTTTCACCGCCCGCGACTCCGGCCGCAGCCGTGCGCCCTTGCACACCGGGCACGGGACGAGCGACATGTACTCCTCGATCTTCTCGCGGACGCCCTCGGAGTCCGTCTCGCGATAGCGCCGTTCGAGGTTGGAGATGATCCCCTCAAAGCGCGTGGAGTACGACCGTCGCCGCCCGTAGCGGTTGCGATAGGAGACCTCGACGCGGTCGCCGTTGGTGCCGGTGAGGAAGAGATCCTGGTGCTCGGCCGAGAGCTGGCCCCACGGCGTCTCCATGTCGACGCCGTACTTGTCGGCGATCGCCTCGGTGATCTGCTCGTAGTAGTTGGAGGCGCTGTTGGCCCACGGCGCGATCGCGCCCTCCCCCAGCGACAGCGACGGATCCGGCACGACCATGATCGGGTCGATCTCCATCTGCGACCCCAGGCCGGTGCAGCGCTCGCACGCGCCGTGGGGCGAGTTGAAGGAGAAGATCCGCGGCTCGAGCTCCGGGATCACCGGCCCGTGGTCGATGCACGCGAACTTCTCGCTGTAGAGCGTTACCTTGCCGGGGCCGTTGCCTTCGCGCGGCACGATCTCAATCTCGATCATGCCGTCGGCCAGCGCGACCGCCGTCTCGATCGAGTCTGCCAACCGCTTGCGGACGCCCTCGCGCATCACGAGCCGGTCCACGACGACAGAGATGTCGTGCTTGAACTTCTTGTCGAGGACGATCTCCTCGTCGAGCCCGCGGAGCTCACCGTCGACCTTGGCGCGCTGAAACCCTTCGGCCAGCAGGTTCTTCAGCGCCTTGCCGTACTCGCCCTTGCGCCCGCGCACGACCGGCGCGAGCACCATGAAGCGCTCGCCCTCCGGCAGTTCCAACACCTGGTCGATGATCTGCTCGGCCGATTGGCCCTGAACCGGCTTGCCGCAAATGTGGCAGTGCGGGTGACCGATCCGCGCCCACAGCAGGCGGAGGTAGTCGTAGATCTCGGTGACCGTGCCGACCGTCGACCGCGGGTTGCGCGAGGTCGTCTTCTGGTCGATCGAGATCGCCGGCGACAGGCCTTCGATCGAGTCGACGTCAGGCTTGTCCATCTGCCCCAAGAACTGGCGCGCGTAGGCCGAGAGCGACTCGACGTAGCGGCGCTGGCCCTCGGCGTAGATCGTGTCGAAGGCAAGCGACGACTTGCCCGAGCCCGACAGGCCCGTGATGACCGTCAGGGCATCGCGGGGCAGGGTGACATCGACGCCCTTGAGGTTGTGCTCACGGGCGCCGGAGACGACGATGGCGTTCTTCGGCGGCACTGTCGGACGAGTGTAGCCAGGCGAACAGACGTTCTCTTCGTGCTCAGACGCCGCCGCGCAAAAGCGCTGCTCAGCGGCCCTCGGCGGCCCGCGTCACCGCCCGGAACGCGCCCAGCGCGGGCTTGGCGCGGAACGTCCCGTCAGGCCGGTACTGGAGCAGGCCGGAGTAGTCGAACGAGTTCGGCGAGCCGTTGTCGAGCGTCGCCCACGCGTACCAGAAGACCCGCGCGAGCTTCAGCGACCGCCGCTGCGCCAGCAGCAGCCTGTAGACGTCGCGCAGCCGCTGCGCCTGACCGCCCTCCGTGGTCTCCCAGTTCTGTGTGAGCGGTCGCTTCTTGCCCTTGGCCGAAGACCACGTCAGCTCGGTGAGCCACAGCGGCACCTTGGCGTAGCCGCGGCGATCGAGCACGTCGCGGTTGAGCCGCACGATCTTGACCGCGTTGGACGGCCGCCCAGAGAACGGATGCGCGCCGGCGGCGTCAAAGCGCAATCGCGGCCCGCCGGCCGACAGCAGCTTGGCGAGATCGCGCCACGAGTAGTTGGCCATCGACGCCATCAGGACGGTCGCGCCCGGGTCGGCGCCGTGGACCGCCGGATACGCCGCGCGCAGCAGTGCCGCGTAGGGCTTGGCGAACGGCTGCGCGGTGAAGTAGTCCTTCAAGTTGGGCTCGTTCCAGATCTCCCACGCCCGCACAGGGTGGCGCGAGACCTCCGGATGCTCGGCCCAAAGCGAGCCGCTCGGCCCGTAGCGCGCGACCAGCGCGCGCAGGTAGGCCGCGAAGTCGGCCGGACGCGTCGGCGGCGTGAACGGGTTGCCGCCCCCGCCGTTGGCCCACCCCGGCGCGCGCAGCGCCAACCCCAGCACATCTATGCCCTGCCGCGCCGCGGCCAGCACCTTGCGGTCGGTCGCCGCCCACGCGAACTGCCCTGGCGCTGGCTCGATCAGATCCCACGACATCTCGACCCGCCAGGACTGCACCCCCGAGGCCTTCATCCGCACCGCTTGGGCGTCCAGATCGACGCCGGCGTCGTCGAGCGGCCCGTTGACCATGACGCCGAAGAAGCCCTTCGGCACAGCGGCGTCCGCGGCCGGGGCGACCGCAGGCGCGAACAGGAGCGCGCCCGCTACCAGCAGGCACAGGCAGAGACGGAGCATCAGCCTCCGAACTCCGCCGGACCAGCGGAGTTGCGGCCGGGGCCCTGGCTCAGGGCTCGACTGTTGCGTAAACCTCGTCGAGCAGCCCGCCGCGGTCGGTGAGGTCGAAGTTCTCGGCCAGATAGCGGTCGGTCTCCTCGCGGGAGGTCCCGTTGAGCGCCATGTTCAGCGCGACCAGGCGTGCGCCTTCGGTGTCGCCCTCGGCCGGCGCGCCATCAGCCTCGACCGGCGCGACCACCTCGACGATGGTCTCCTCGATGACGACTGCCTCGGCGTCCTCCAGCTCGTCGGCGACCTCGTCGTCGTCGACCGTCTCGGCGACCGCCGGCGGCGGCACGGATGCCGCGGCCCGCGGCGTCGCAGCGCTCGGCGCGGGGATCTCGCCACGGCCGGCGGCGTCGTACAGGTCCCCCATACCGCCTTCCAGCAGCGACATGTCGGCCGTCAGCCGGTTGGCGCCGGTGCGCAGGCTCTCGACCAGGCCGGCCAGCTCGGACTCCATCGCATCGACGCGCTGCAGCATCTGCGTCGTGACGGAGCGGACGTTGCCGACCTGCTCCTGGCTCTGGGCGACGGCCTCGTCGCGCGTCTGGCGAGCGGCAGACTCGGCTTCCTCACGAATCCTCAGCGCCTCGTCCTGAGCGCCGCGCTCGATCGCCGCCGCGCTGGACTCGGCGGCCTCGACGATCGAGCGGACCTGCTCGGAAGCGGCTTGTGCGAGCGACGCAGGGCTCGCCGAAGCCGCGCCGGACGCGGCTGCGCCACCCGACCGGCGCCGTAGCTCTTCGACCTCCTCAGCGATGCGCGCAAGGTGCGCGTCGACCGCTTCGGGCTCGTAGCCTCGCCGGCCGATGGGGAAGTCGCGCTTCTCGATGCTTTGACGATCCAGGGCCATGGCGCGAACCCTAGCGATCAGGTCGGAAGGCTGAGCCCCTGCCCATCACGCTCGACGAGACCGTCCCGCACGAGCCCCTCGATCGCCCGCTCCAGCCGCTCCAGCTCGATCCCCTCCGGCAGCTCGGTGCCTGCCGCCAGCGCCTCGACGATCCGGCCCCGGACCCAGCGGTTGGAGTCCTCGAAGCGCTCGCGCACGACCCCGTCGTCGGCGCGCCCGCGGGGCGCCACGACCACCGCGCCCGCCGACGCGCAAGACGCCGCGACCGGACAGACGCCGCAGGCTGCCTCGCGCGCGCGGCAAACCAAGGCGCCCAGCTCCATCAGCGCCTGGCCGAGCTCCGGCGGCGTTCGGGCCGGGGCGAACCCCGTGCGCTCCAGGACCCGGCGGACGTTCGTGTCGACCGGCAGCTCATCGCGCCCGAAGGCGAACGCGCCGACCGCCGCCGCCGTGTACCGCCCGATCCCCGGCAGCGTCCGCAGATCGTCGGGCCAGCCGCCCGCGGCCACCGCGACGCACGCCTCGCGCAGCCGCAGCGCGCGGCGGTTGTAGCCGAGCCCGACCCACTCCGACAGGACCTCGGCGACCGGCGCGACCGCCAGCGCCTCCGGCGTCGGCCAGCGCTCCAGCCAGGCGAGATAACGCGGGACGACCCGCGCGACCTGCGTCTGCTGCAACATCACCTCAGAGACGAGGATCGCGTAGGGATCGCGCGTCCGCCGCCACGGCAAGTCCCGTGCCTCGCGGCCGTACCACTCCAACAACGCGCTGGCAAGCATCGCCGCCGCCGAGCTTACGCCGGCGCCTCCATGTCGGACAGCGAGCTGACCGACGTTGGCGTCATCGCGCTCATGCGGGCGCCTCCATGTCCGTCAGCTGCCGCAGGTCCCGCCGCAGCTCCCGGATCTCGTCGCGCAGCCGCGCGGCGTACTCGAAGCGCAGATCCTCGGCGGCTTCGAGCATCTCCTTCTCCAACTCGATGATTGTCCGGTCCAGCTCGGTCGAGGTCATCGCCTCGGTCTTGACCTTCTTGCGATCGCTGCGGCGCCGGCCCTTGGGCGTCTTGCTCTCGCCCTGCAGGAACTCCGACATGTCGCTGATGCCCTTGACGATCGAGGCCGCGGTGATGCCGTGGTCCTCGTTGTACTTGAGCTGGATCGCACGGCGGCGGTCGGTCTCTGACAGCGCGGCCTTCATCGCCGCCGTCTCCTTGTCGGCGTACATGATGACCTTGCCGTCGACGTTGCGCGCCGCGCGGCCGATGGTCTGGATCAGCGACGTCTCGCCGCGGAGGAAGCCCTCCTTGTCGGCATCGAGGATCGCGACAAGCGAGACCTCGGGGAGGTCGAGCCCCTCGCGCAGGAGGTTGACGCCGACCAGGACGTCGTACTCCCCCAGTCGCAGGTCGCGGATGATCTGGATGCGCTCCAGCGTGTCGACCTCGGAGTGCAGGTAGCGGACCTTGAACCCCATCTCGAGCAGGTAGTCGGTGAGGTCTTCGCTCATCTTCTTGGTGAGCGTCGTGACCAGGATGCGCTCGTTGCGGTCGACCCGCTCGCGAACCTCGTTCATGAGGTCGTCGATCTGGTTGCGCGTCGCGCGCACGTCGACCTCGGGGTCGACGATCCCGGTCGGGCGCACGATCTGCTCGACCGTCGCCCCGGAGTGCGCACGCTCGTAGTTTCCCGGCGTCGCGCTGACGAACAGCATCTGCGGCGTGATCGAGAGGAACTCGTCGAAGGTCTGTGGCCGGTTGTCCAGCGCGCTCGGCAGCCGGAAGCCGTAGTCGATCAGCGTCTGCTTGCGCGAGCGGTCGCCCTCGTACATGCCGCCGATCTGCGGCACGGTCTGGTGGGACTCGTCGATCATCAAGACGAAGTCCTCGGGGTAGTAGTCCAGCAGACAGTACGGCCGGTCGCCCGGCATCCGGCCATCGAGGATCCGCGAGTAGTTCTCGATGCCATTGCAGAACCCCATCTCCCGCAGCATCTCCATGTCGTACTGCGTGCGCTGGCGCAGACGATGGCTCTCCAGCAACTTGCCCTCGGCCTCCAGCTCGGCACAGCGCGCGTTGAGCTCGCGCCCGATCTCCTCAACGGCCTTCTCGACCGTGCCCTCGCGCACGTTGTAGTGCGATGCCGGCCAGATACCGACGTGCTCCATGTCGCCATGGACGAGCTCGCCGGTCAGCGGGTCGAACTCCTGCAGCGTCTCGACCTCGTCGCCGAAGAACGTCGCGCGGTAGGCCGTGCGCTCGCTGTAGGCGGGAAAGACCTCCAGCGCCTCGCCCCGGACCCGGAACGTGCCGCGCCCAAGCGCTTGATCGTTGCGGTTGTACTGGATCGTCACGAGCTTGCGCAGCAGCAGGTCGCGATCGACCTCCTCGCCCTTCTTGAGGAGGACCAGGTTGTCGTTGTAGGTCTCCGGCGAGCCGAGGCCGAAGATCGCCGACACCGACGCGACGATGATCACGTCGCGGCGGCCGAAGAGCGCGGCCGTCGCCGCGTGACGCAGGCGGTCGATCTCCTCGTTGATCGCCGAGTCCTTCTCGATGTACAAGTCCTTGCTCGGGACGTAGGCCTCGGGCTGGTAGTAGTCGTAGTAGGAGACGAAGTACTCGACCGCGTTGTCGGGGAAGTAGCTGCGGAACTCGTTGCACAGCTGCGCCGCGAGCGTCTTGTTGTGGGCCATGACCAGCGTCGGCCGCTGCACGCGCTCGATCACCGACGCCATCGTCATCGTCTTGCCGGTGCCCGTCGCACCCAGCAGCGTCGTCATCGGCACGCCCGCGTCCAGCGCCTTGACGATCCCGTCGATCGCCTGCGGCTGATCGGCCATCGGGCTGTAAGCGGCATCGAGGCGGAAAGGCGGCATGCCCTGAGGGTAGCCGGACGCGACGACGGCGATCAGGCCGCGATGCGCGCAGTCGCCCCGGCCGGCGTGGCGGCGCCGTCGACCGGCGCCGGCCCCCGCGATGTCGCGTTGGCGGCGACCAGCGCGGTCAGCGTCACGGCCGCGCCGACCAGCTCGACCGGGCCCGGCGTCGCACCGCGCACGGCCTGGATCGTGAACGTCGTGACCGGGACCAGGTTCATGAACAACGCGGCGTTGGCCACGCCGAGCCGCTGGACGCCGGCGTTCCAGCCCAGCACCGCAACGATCGCGCCAAAGACGATCACGTAGGCGATGCCCCAGCCGGCGTCGCCGAGCTGGCCGGCGCTCGGCGGCGAGAGCAGGCCGCTGACGTCGGCGACGGCGGTGATCGCCAGGATCGCGAGCGTGCCCGCCGCGGCGCTCAGCGCCGTGAAGCGCAGCGGCGACCAGTCGCCGAACTCGCTCGCGGCGCTCAACGTGTAGCGCACCCAGCAGATCGCAGCGGCCAGCACCAGCAGGTCGCCGGCGCCGCCCTTGACCGCAGCGGCCGGGTCATCGCCGACCACGACCAGCGCGACCCCGGCGAATGCCGCACCGATGAACGCCAGCAGCCGCGACGACGGCCGCGCGCCGGTCATCCGCCAGCGAGCCAGGACCGTGAGCACCGGCATCGTCGCCGCGATCAGCGACGCGTGTTGCGGCGTCGTGTGCCGCAGCCCCGCGTAGGAGAGCAGGTTGAAGCCCGCGAAGCCGAGCGTGCCGAACAGCAGCGCGCGGCGGAAGCGACCGTCGTAGCGCAGCGCCGCAGGGCCCTCGAAGGCCGCCAGCAGGGCGAGGAAGATCAGCGACGCAATGGCGTAGCGGACCGAGGTGATGTGCGCGGCGTCGACGTGGTCCATCGCCGCGTCGGCGATCGGGAACATGCCGCCCCAGCAAAGGACGGCGAGCAAGGAGGGGAGGAAAGGAGGCACGGGGAGGTTCCCTGTTCGACGGAGGTCGAACTACCGTAGCAGCTAGTTCGATACCAATCGAACAATCGGGTACCCTCTCGGGCGTGGAGCCGTTTCAGCCCGCGACCGAGGACCTCGACCTCACCACGATCCTGCAGGCGCTCGGCGACCCAGTGCGTCTGAAGATCGTCCGCGCGCTTGCCGCCGAGGGCGAGCAGATCTGCGGCGTGATGGAGCTCGGGGTCAGCAAGTCCACCGGGTCACATCACTTCAAGACCCTCCGCGAGGCGGGCGTCACGCGCACACGCATCGAGGGCACCCACCGCCATGTTTCGTTGCGCCGCGCCGACGTCGAGGCCCGGTTTCCCGGGCTCCTCGAGGCCGTGCTGCAGACAGCAAGCACCCCCGCCTGAGCTGCTTCAGCCCTTGGTCGCGGGTTGCTGCTCGGTCTGGCGCACGATCCGCCAGCTCGTCTTCAGCGGGTCCAGGAAGTTCGGCGGCTCCCGGACCTTGAGGCGGTCGTCGTAGTTGTAGTCCTTCAGGTAGCCGGTCGTGCCGTTGCCGGTGCCGACGACGCCTCGGTACCACTGAGCGATGGCACCCCTGACGGTGAGATCGCCCTCGGCGCCGCCACAGTGGTAGTTGTCGACCATGAACGAGTGCTTCAGCGACAGGATCGCCGCATCGATCCGCTTGACCTTGCTGTAGTCCGACGACGGGGTCACGTTGTCGCCACAGCTGCTCGACGTCTCTTTGACAATCGGATGATTGACCCGCACGAACCCGGTGGCAACCAGGCCCAGCATGCTGTCGCTCAGGTCCTTTTGCTTGAGGTCCCCGTTGACGATGATGTCGTTCTGCGCGCCGATCGTCACGTCCGCGGAGTAGGTCCCCGAGACGGCGACGTCACCGCAGCCCGCAGAGTTGTCGTACAACTGGTACTTGTCGTAGCTGCAGTTGCTTGCCTTCGTCGGGTCCGCGTTGGTGGCGATGTAGATGACGCCGTTGGGCGGCCCGTTGACGCCCGTGAGGGGTCGGTTGGTAGACGCGCCCGTGCACGTCACACGCTTGTTGGTCGCCCACGTCTGGTTCTGGTACACGGTGACCGTGTTGTTGTCCTGGAAGACTAGGCACGTGTCGCCGGTGAACGTCCAGTTCGTGCCCGCGAGTGTCTTCAGCGCGCCGTTGCCCGGCGGCGGGTCCATCGTCCCGGCATAGAACTTGCGCGAGCCGCGGAACGTCGGCGAGCCAGAGCCGGTGTAGCCCGGCGTCGGGCCGTTGACCTCGAACGCGTCACCCTTGTCGAGCCGGCCGAAGTTGATCGGCGAGCCCGTGGTCAAGACGCTGCTGTCGTTGGTGTGCAGCGGGCCGTTGACGTCGTCGCCACCGATGAAGGTGATCTCGGTGCAGCCGGAGCGCGTGATGCGTTGCGCGCTGCAGGCGGCATCGGTGCCATTACCGACCAGCGGATCCTGGGCCTCGCTGTTGGTGAAGTACACGAAGTCCATGAAGCTGCGGCGCTTGAACGTCGCAATGACGCTGCGGTACTTGCCGTTGGCCTTGCCCGTGGCACGGATGCGCAGCGTGTTGCTCTGCAGTGCGGTGCCCACCGCATCGGTCGTGGAACACGACGCGATTGGGGTGCCGTCCTTGTCGCGCTTGTCCATGATCTCGACCGTGTAGGACTGACCCGACGTGCCCATAGCGCGCCATACGCGTGGATCGGTGCCGCCGGTCTTCCACTCGAGGTTCACCGGCGCGGTAGCGGTGCCGATCTTCGGCACCTGGGTGCACTTGGTCCAGTAGGTCGAGTCGCGATCGAGTTCGTAGGCGTACCACTGCAGGCCCGCTTGCGCAGCCTCGTAGGCGCGCTTGTGGTCCTGGTCAGCACGGGCCACCGGAATGTCACCGGTGGTGATGGCCCACGCCGAGACGGTGAGCGTCCCGAGGGCCATCATCCCGAACATGACGTTGATCATGGTGAAGCCGTCCTGGGCGACAGACCGCCGGACGATCTCTCGAATCATGCGCATGACGGACATCAGCAGTTGACTCCCTTGGAAGGCTCTCCGGCATTAGCACTGCCGACGGTCGCCGAGGACTCGATGGCCGTCGCTATCGGCTCGTTCTTGCCGGTCTTCTCGGGTTGCGCGATGAACGATGTCGTGACGCGCACGGCCGCGAGCTTGCTCTGCGCGGTGAGCGGTGTCCCAAGCACCGTGCCGTGGATCATCCCGAGCGTCGGGCCCTCGGTCGTCACGAACTGCCAGTACTTGAAGATCGGATCACCGACGTTGGCCGGCGCGAGGTATTCGCCCACGAGCCGCGACGACTTCGGCGAGGCCGGATAGCTTGGGTAGGTGACCTTGCCGGTCGCTTGGTCGGTGACCGGCAGGTACTGCTCCTCCCACATGCTCTTGGTCGACGGGTCATAGCGCAAGCGATAGATCAACGGCGTGCTGTCGACGACGCCGAGGTTGGCGTAGAACGACACGGATGTGTTGGTCCCCTCGAGGATCGGCGGCTGGCTGTTGCTGTCGGCCGCGACGACGCACGTCTGCGAGCTCAGCAGCGTCACGACGCGGTCCATCGCCTGGCGGCCACGCTGCGCGGCCTCCGTGCGGTTGTGGGTGGCGATGACGCTGCTCGTGCCGCCGACGACAATCGACATCAACGCGGCCAGCACGATCGAGCCCAGCCCCATGGCGACGAGCAGCTCGACCAGCGAGAAGCCGGCTTGGTCGGAGCGGAAGCGGCGGATCACGTGCATGCCGGCTCCCCAAGGCTGAAGGACGATGGCCGGGCAACCTTGGTGCCCAGCTGGGCCGCGTAGTCGCCGGTCACGGAGGCCGGCGTGACGATGAGGGGCTCGTCGTCGGAAAAGGTTCCGGCCACGATGGTCTTCTTCTGTGCCCAGTTGCTGCTTGAGGAACTCTGTCGGAAATTCACACAGACACGCCAGACGCCGGTCGGCAGCGACACGTTCAGTACGCCCGTCGACGTGGTCCAGGGCCCGTACTTCGTCGTGCACTCCGCCACGTTCATGACGTTGCTCTTGCCGTCGGCCTTCTCGGGCAGGAAGTACACCCTGGCCGGGTTGGTGGAGGCTCCTGTTCCGGTCAACGTGACTTGGGCCGTGCGCATCGTCAGGTTGGCGGTCGTGGTGGCGCCACGCGTGACGACACCTCCGCCAGCGCCTAGGTTGCCCACATAGAGCTTGTTAGACGGGTCGTTGCCGGAGCATTCGCCAACATAGGCCTTGTAGGGCGCATCGAACGGAAACAGACCGACGGACGCGTTGGTCCCCGCATTGAGGTCCACGGAGAAGACCGACGGCTTCGACCGGTTCGGGTGGTCAATCGACACCTTCCCGCCCGGCAACGTGCCCTCACTGCCCGTCCAGGTGCCGTTGCCACCCTGGCCGTCGCTGGCCAGCGTGACGGCCAGCGTCCCCGGGTTGTCGTAGTAGCCCGTCGTCTGGGCGATCGTGCCGGCGCCGATCGTGACGGGCTTGCTGACTGACGGCTTGCTGTTCTCGTCGACGAAGCCACCCGTGTTGTAGCTCAGCGTCTGGACGCCCGCGTCCAGGTTGCCGATAACCGCGCAGCCATTCTCATCGGTGATCGAAGACTGCCCCTGGACGGTGACGACGATGCCCTCCGTGCCGGTGCCGTCAGCTCGGCTGAGCAGCACGGTGAGCGCACCCTTGTTCGCGCCGAGCGCTGCGACGCCCGGGGAGACAACGCCGTCAGCGACGACCGGCTTGATGGTGCCCATGCCGGGCCAGGTGACCGAGGTCGTCGTGGACAGGTACTCGACCCGTCCCGTTTTGGTCGAGCAGGTCACGGGGCCGCCGCTGTCCTGGACCCATTCGGCGGACGACGTGACTTCGTAGGTGATCTCGCCGACTTTCTTTGGCACGGTGCCGGGATGAAAGCCACCCGCGAGCGCGCTCATCGGCATCTGCCGGATGGCGTCCTGCTCGGACTGGGCCAGCTGGGACGCAATAGCGCGCGAGCGGTTGTTGGACGAGGTCGACTGCGACCGGTCGAGCACCGCCAGCGTGGAAAGCGCGAGGACGACGAGCAGCACCGCGCTGACGATGACCTCGATCAGCGCGAAGCCAGCCTCGCCACGGGCGCGTTGCAGCAGCGACAGGTTTTGGCGACGGGAGATGCTGGGCATCTCGCCACGGACGCGTTGCAGCAGCGACAGGTTTTGGCGACGGGAGATGCCGGGCATCACTCCCTGAAAGTCGGCAGCGGGCCGCCGCAGGTGAAGCCCAGTCATACGGACGTCCAGCTGTCCGGATGCAGACCGAACCTCTGCCGAGCGCCGCTGGTGAGCATCCTCCCCCACGACCACCCGGTCGGCGGGGAGTTCGAACGTGCCATGAACGAACTGTTACGCGTCGATTGGCAAGTTCGCACTACTTCTTGACAAACCTCGGATGGCCGTGAGATGGTCGGTTTCGAGATGGGCGATGAGGGTTCCGGATCGCTTGAGTCCCTGCGTGAGCGAAACCGAAGACGAGTGCTCAGCGCACTCCGGGTCGCAGGGATCACCAGTCGCGCCGAGCTTGCCCGGCGCACCGGCCTGTCGCGCACGACCGTCTCCTCGCTGATTGGCGACCTCGTGCGTGACGGCCTCGTCGCCGAGCGCGTCGACCACTCTGCAGCCTCGGGTGCCCAGGGCGGGCGACCACCCGTCCTTGTCTCCCTCGACCGCCGCGCGGGTGCTGCCGTCGGCATCGACTTCGGCAAGACCCACGTCACGGTGGCTGTGGCAGACCTTGGCCATACCGTCCTCGCCGAGATGCGCCAAGAGCTGCCGAGCGACCATCGCGCCGAGCAGGGCATCGAAGCGGCGAGCGGCCTCGTCGATGCCGCGCTGGCCGAGACGGGCGTCGACCGCGGTTGCGTGCTGGGCGTCGGGATGGGCCTCCCGGGCCCGATCCACGCCGACACCGGCACCGTCGGCTCGACCTCGATCCTCCCCGGCTGGGTCGGCGTCGAGGCGGCGCGCGCGATGAGCGACGCCCTCGGCCTGCCGGTCCGCGTCGACAACGACGCCAACCTCGGCGCGCTCTCCGAACACGTCTGGGGCGCTGGCGAGGGCGTCAAGGACATGATCTACCTCAAGCTCGCGACGGGCATCGGCGCCGGCCTGGTCCTAGGCGGCCGGCTCTACTCCGGCGCCGGCGGCACCGCGGGCGAGATCGGCCACACGATCATCGACGAGCACGGCCCGGTCTGCCGCTGCGCCAACCGCGGCTGTCTGGAAACGCTGGCCAGCGGCGCCGCCACCGTCGAGCTCCTGCGACCCACGCTCGGCGCCGACCTCACGCTCGGCCGCGTCGTCGCGCTCACGCTCGACGGCCACCCCGCCGCGACGCGCGTCGTCGCCGACGCCGGCCGCCACATCGGCCGCGCCGTCGCCAACCTCGTCAACCTGCTCAACCCGAGCCGCATCGTCGTCGGCGGCGAGATGGCGGCCTGCGGCGACATCCTGCTCG
This sequence comes from uncultured Conexibacteraceae bacterium, assembly GCA_963829185.1. Taxonomy (GTDB): domain Bacteria; phylum Actinomycetota; class Thermoleophilia; order Solirubrobacterales; family Solirubrobacteraceae; genus Baekduia. Next base: position 17,007 of record CAWHID010000002.1, on the reverse strand, counting down.
ACCCGCTGCGCCAGGAGTGCCAGCGCCACGCGATCTCCAGCGCCGGCGACGACGTCGAGATTCACCATGGCCCACTCGGCGACCGCGCGCAGGTGCTCGGCGCGCTCGCCCTGGTCCTCCAAGACGCAGAGACCTTCTCCACGCCCGCCGGCCATCTCACGGAGGTCCAGGCGTGACCCGCAGCTGTGCCAGTCCATGTCCCCTGCACCTCGAGGAGGAGCGTGCTTTCCATGCGTAGTACGAAATGGGTTTCGGCCATCGTGGCCGCAGCCCTCACGTTCGGCGTCGCCGCCTGTGGCAGCGACGACAACGACAACAGCTCGGGCGGAGGCTCGGGCACGACCGCCGCCAGCAGCGGTGGTGGCAAGAGCGGCAAGATCGCGCTGCTCCTGCCGGAGTCCAAGACGGCCCGCTACGAGTCCCAGGACCGTCCGAACTTCGAGCGCAAGTTGAAGGAGATCTGCCCCGAGTGCGAGGAGATCTACTCCAACGCCGACCAGGACGCGTCCAAGCAGCAGCAGCAGGCTGAGGCTGCGCTGACGCAGGGCGCCAAGGTCCTCGTGCTCGACCCGGTGGACGCCGCTTCGGCCGCGGCCATCGTCACGCGCGCGTCGCAGTCCAAGGTCCCGGTCATCTCGTATGACCGCCTGATCAGCAACGCCAAGGTCGACTACTACATCTCCTATGACAACGCCAAGGTCGGCAAGCTGCAGGCGACGAGCCTGATCGACAAGCTCAAGAAGGACGGCGAGTCCTCCGGATCGCTGGTCATGATCAACGGCGCGCCGACCGACAACAACGCCAAGCTGTTCAAGGAGGGCGCGCACAGCGTCATCGACGACAGCGGCTACAAGGTCGCCAAGGAGTACGACACGCCCGACTGGTCGCCCGACAAGGCGCAGTCGGAAATGGAGCAGGCGATCACCGCATTGGGTAAGACCGGGTTCGTGGGCGTCTATGCAGCGAACGACGGCAACGCGGGCGGCGCCATCGCGGCGATGAAGTCCAACGGCGTCGACCCGAAGAAGATCCCGGTCACGGGCCAGGACGCCGAGCTCGCCGGCATCCAGCGCATCGTCGCCGGTGAGCAGTACATGACGGTCTACAAGGCGATCAAGCCCGAGGCCGAAGCTGCCGCGACGCTTGCCGTCGCTCTGCTGCGCGGCGAGCAGCCGCCAGACGGTCTGGTGAACACCAAGACCGCCAACGGCGACGCCGGTGACATCCCGTCGGTGATCATGGATCCGGTCGCGGTCACCGTCGACAACATCAACGACACGATTATCAAGGACGGCTTCTGGAAGGCCTCTCAGATCTGCACCGGGCAGTACGCCGCCGACTGCAAGTCCGCGGGCATCCAGTAACCACTCAGTCCTGAGGAGGAGCTCGAGATGGCGGAGACCACGCCCCTGCTGGAGATGCGGGGCATCACCAAGAGATTCGGCGCAGTACGCGCGCTGAACGGTGTGGACTTCCGGGTCATGCCCGGCGAGGTCGTTGGCCTCGTCGGAGACAACGGCGCCGGCAAGTCCACGCTTGTCAAAGTCATCTCGGGCATCCATCCCGCGGATGAAGGCGAGTACCTGTGGGAAGGTGGGCCGCAGCGCGTCACCACCCCGCAGGACGCCACGGGCCTGGGGATCGCGACGGTCTACCAGGACCTGGCGTTGTGCGACAACCTCGACGTCGTCGAGAACCTGTACCTCGGACGGGAGGCCATCGGCGGTGGCCTCCTGGACGAGGTCACCATGGAGAACAAGGCCAACGAGCTCCTCGCCGAGCTCTCGGTCACCACGATCCAGTCGGTTCGCGGTGAGGTCGGAGCGATGTCGGGCGGTCAGCGCCAGTCGGTTGCGATCGCCCGCTCGCTGCTCGGTGAGCCCAAGATGGTGATCTTGGACGAGCCGACCGCGGCGCTCGGCGTCGCGCAGACCGCGCAGGTGCTTGCGCTCGTCAAGCGGCTCAAGGGCCGCGGCCTCGGCGTCATCGTCATCTCCCACAACCTCCGCGACGTCTTCGACGTCTGCGACCGCATCTTCGTGATGCGCCTCGGCGCCGACGGCGGCGAGTTCGACGTCGCCAGCGCCAGCGAGCAGGACGTGGTCGCGGCGATCACGGGCCTCACCTCAGGCAACGGCCAGAAGACGCAAGGAACGGTGAACCAGTGAGCACCACCGCTGCCCCCACGCCCCCGCCGGCCGAGCCAGAGACCACGGCCGTGGCGCAGAAGGAGTCGCTGCCGACCTCTGGTCGCGACTTCCTCAACCGCATCCGCACCGGCGACCTCGGTTCGCTGCGCGTACTCTTCCTGCTGGCGATCGTGTGGGCGATCTTCCAGTCCCAAGAGAGCCGGTTCCTCAGCTCCACCAACATCGTCAACCTGTCACTGCAGATCACGGCGGTCGCGCTGATCTCAGTCGGCGTCGTGCTGGTCCTCTTGCTCGGCGAGATCGACCTGTCAGTCGGCGCTGTCTCGGGCGTCTGCTCTGCGATCGTGGCGGTGCTCAACGTCAAGCACGGCTGGGCGCCAGTCCCGGCGATCATCGCCGGCGTCGGCGTCGGCGCCAGCATCGGCCTGTTTCAGGGCTTCATCTCGACAAAATTCGGGATACCAACGTTCGTGGTCACACTTGCCGGGTTGCTGGGCTGGCAGGGCCTCCAGCTCAAGGTGCTCGGCGAGACCGGGACCGTGAACCTCGAGCCGGGCCTGCTCCCCGACCTCGTCGGCACGTTCCTCGCCCACTCGGCCGGCTGGATCGTCGCGATCGTCTGCATCGCGCTCTTTGGCGTCGCGAACCTGCGCAGCCGGCAGAAGCGTGTGAGTGCCGGGCTCAACGCGCCCTCGATGGTGCTCGTCGGCATCCGCATCGGGGCCGTCGCGCTCGCCGGCCTGCTGTTCGTCTATGTCGCCAACCAGGATCGCGGCGTCCCGGTGGCGGTCTTGATCCTGCTGGGCTTTGTCGCCTTCTTCGACTTCATGACCCGGCGCACGCGGTTCGGGCGCCACATCTACGCGGTCGGCGGCAACATGGAGGCGGCGCGGCGCGCGGGCATCAACGTCTTCCGCGTGCGCGTCGTCGTCTTCTCGCTGGCCTCCTCAATGGCGGCGGTCGGCGGCATCATGGCCGCTTCGCGGCTCTTGGCCGTCAACCAGTCGTCGGGCGGCTCGGACCTGCTGCTGAACTCGATCGCGGGTCCGGTCATCGCCGGCACGTCGCTCTTCGGCGGCCGCGGCAACGTCTGGAGCGCGCTGCTGGGCGCGTTGGTGATCGGATCGATCTCCAACGGCATGGACCTGTTGGCCTACACCTCGGCGACGAAGTTCATGGTCACGGGCGCGGTACTCCTTGGCGCCGTCGTGCTCGACTCCGCAGCCCGCATGGGCCGCGCGGCCTCCGGTCGCGTCTGAGCCACCCGCCGCCCTCGGCATCGAGGGACGACTCGATCTCGTACAACGAGATTAAGTCGTCCCTCGACGGCTGGGCGGGGCTAGAGGCCGAGCTCTGAGCGGTAGCTGGTGCGGTACTGGCGGCGCGCGTCGAGCACCTTGGCGACGTAGCTGCGCGTCTCGCCGAACGGGATCGCGCCGATGTCCAAGGCCTTGTCCTTGGCGCGCGCCTGGGCGATCCACTTGTCGACGTTGCCCTCGCCCGCGTTATAGGCGGCGAGCACCAGCGGCACGTCGTCGCCGTAGCGCTGCATCAAGTACCGCAGGTAGAACGCGCCGTAGGCGATGTTGACCTGCGCGGTTGCGAGATCGGAGACGCGGAAGGCGGTCCCGCCGGACTTGTTGGCGATGTACTGCGCCGTGGCGGGCGTCAGCTGCATCAGGCCCTCCGCCCCGGCCGACGACGTGCGGCCGTCGATGAAGTGTGACTCGGCATAGATGACGCCGGCGATCAGCGCCGGATCCAGGCCCTTGTCACGCGCCTGCTGGCGGATGATGTCCTCATGGCGCAACGGCAGCGCGATCTCGCGGACCGCGTGATGAAACAGCGGCTGCAGCGCCAGGACGGCGGCGAGCGCGACGCCGGCCGCGGCCATGATCGCGATCAGGCGACGGCGGCGCACCTGGGCGCGGCGCCGGCGCTCGGCAACCCTGGGCGCCGGTGACCTGCGGCGCGGAGCGGTGGCAGTGCGGGTGCTCATCGGCGATCGCTCAGCAACTGCCGACGAGAGGGCTCTGTTGTGCGGGGACTACTCACGGCGGTTGCTCAGCTTGTCAAGCACCGAGGACAGCGTGGCTTCGAGGTCAGCTTCCGTACCGTCGTTGCGGACCACGAAGGTCGCACGTTGCGCTTTCTCGTCCTGGGAGAGCTGGCGGGCGGCGCGCTCGTCGACGGCCTCGTGTCCGCGCGCGGCGGCGCGCGCACGGCGCACGTCCTCGTCGGCGATCACCGCGATCGTCGCGTCGTAGATGCCGTCCATGCCGGCCTCGAAGAGCAGCGGGGTCTCCACCACCGCGGCCTTCGGCGCCGGGTCGGCCGCCTCCTGCTCGCGCTTGAACGCCCAGACACGCTCGCCGACCAGCGGCCACAGCAGCCCTTCGAGCCACTCGCGCTCGGCCGGCGCGCCGAAGACGTGGCGGGCGATCGCGCCGCGGTCGACCACGCCGCCGGGCGCAACCGCCTCGCCCCAGCGCGCGACGACGGCGTCACGCACCTTCGCCGAGCCGTAGAGCTCGTGCACCACCGCGTCGGTGGAAATCGTTGCCGCACCGAGGCGTTCGAGCGCCGCGCACGCGGTCGACTTGCCCGACCCCATCCCGCCGGTCAGCGCGATGAAGGGCACGGGGCTGCAACGGCCAGCGGCCGCACCGGAATCGGTGCGGCCGCTGGGTGAAGCGTCCTGCTCAGGGGATGCGGCCACGAGCCGCGAGCCCTCAGGCTTCCGGCTCGGCGTCCGGCTCGTCGCCGGATGCGGCGGCCTCCGGCTCGGCGTCGCCCTCGGGCGCAGCCTCAGCCTCGGCGGCCGGCTCGTCGCTCGCCTCGGCGGCGGGCTCCTCGGCGGCCTCGGGCGCGTCGCCCTCGGCGTCGACCGCTGCCTCGGCGGCGGGCTCCTCGTCGGCAACCGCGACTGCGGCCTCCTCGGCGGGCTCGTCGCTGGCCTCGGCGACCGGCTCGTCGGCAGCCTCGACCTCGGCGTCCCCGGCAGCCTCGATCGGCAGCGCGGACTCCTCGGCAGCGGCGTCGGCGTCGTCCACCGCGACCGCGGCGTCCGGATCGCCCTCGCCGGCGAAGACGTCCTCGGACAGGCCGAGATCGGCCACGTCATCGAGGTCACCGGCGCTGGCGGGGGGCTGACCCTCGCCGGGCAGCGGCAGACCGGCCTCACGAGCGCGGGTCTCGCTCGGCAGGACCTGACCCTCGACCCGCTTGATCGAGAGCGACAGACGGCGGCGCTCGGAGTCGATCTCCAGGATCTTCACGCGGACGACGTCGCCCGGCTGGACGACCTCACGCGGGTTCTCCACGTGATGGGCAGCCAGCTCGGAGATGTGCACGAGGCCCTCGACACCGTCGAGGATCTCGACGAACGCGCCGAACGTGACGACCTTCGTGACGGTGCCCTCGAGCTCGTCACCGACGTTGTAGGTGTCGACGACCCGCTGCCACGGATCCTCCTGGGTCTGCTTGAGACCGAGGGAGATGCGCTGGCGGTCACGGTCGATGTCGAGGACCTTGACCTGCACGGTGTCACCGATGTTCAGAATTTCCGAGGGGTGGTTGACGTGCGACCACGACAACTCGGAGATGTGGATGAGTCCGTCGATGCCGTTCAGATCCACGAACGCGCCGAAATCGACGATGTTCGAGATGACGCCCTCGACAACAAGGCCCGGCTGCAGGCGATCCAAGATCTCCTGACGCTGCTCCTTGCGCTCCTCTTCCAGCACGGCCCGTCGCGACAGGACCACATTATTTCGCGACCGATTAAGCTCTATAACTTTGCACTCAATCGGCTGGCCCATGTACTCGTCCAGGTTCGGAACCCGGCGAATATCCACGAGCGAGGCGGGCAGGAAGCCGCGGACACCGAGGTCCACAATCAGTCCGCCCTTGACGACCTCGATGACCGTGCCGGTGACGGGCTGACCCGACTCCGCAGCGGCCTCGATGTTGCGCCAAGCCTTCTCGAAGCGCGCGCGCTTCTTGGAGACGATCAGGCGGCCGTCCTGATCCTCCTTGGTGAGGACGAGGGCATCGACTTCTTCGCCGATCTCCACCTCGTCGTGCGGATCCACGTTCTTGCGGATCGAAAGCTCGTTGGAAGGGATGACCCCTTCGCTCTTGTAGCCGATATCGACGAGGACCTCGTCGTTATCGATGCGAACTACGCGGCCACTGACAACGTCGCCCTCTTCAAAGGGCGAGAATGTGGCGTCGTAATTCGGGACGATGTGACCGTCGATCTCGAGCAGCAAACCATTGCTGCCCTCGACGATCTTCGCCTCCGGGGTAGGTGAGATTGTCTGGGTCATGTGCGACCAGAGAGGGTAGCGCGAAACCGCACATGGGAACCCTGCGCTCACGCGCCCGCGCAGCACGGATACGATCGGGCGTCGGATGCCCGTTCGCGCGACCAAGAGAGGGGCCGAGCGTACCCCGCTCGGCGGCGACTACGACGTGGTGATCTGCGGAGCGTCCTTCGCGGGCCTCGCGGTCGCCCGCGAGCTGAAGGACAGCGGCGCGCGTGTGCTTGTCATCGACCGCTACGAGATCGGTGAGCGGCAGACCTCGGCGTGCGCCGCGCCGACCGAGTGGCTGGTCAACCTCGGCCTTGACGCGTCGATCCGCCAGAGCTTCCGCGATCTCGTCATGCATCGTCCGAGCAAGACCTACCGCTGGACGTTGCCGTGGTCGTTCTCGACCTTCGACTACGCCCAGCTCTGCGGGCTCCTGGCCGCCCAGGGCGACTTCACCTTCGAGACCGCCAAGGTCGACGGGATCACGCGCGGACCGGTTCACACCATCCACACCGATCGCGGCGACCTGAGCGCGCCCTTGGTCATCGACGCGCTCGGCTGGCGCCGGGTGCTGAGCGAGAAGCGCGACGCGATCCAGCCCCCCAACGCGCGGCTCTCGCGCGGGCTGGAGGTCCATCCCCCGGCCACCGGCGACGACCTCGAGCTGTGGCTGGACCCGAAGTACATCGGCCCCGGCTACTCGTGGGCCTTCCCGGCCGGCGACGAGCTGCGCACGGGCGTCGGCTCCTTTGACCCGCATCTGAAGGTCAAGGAGCCGACCGTGCAATTGGCCCACGACCTCGGCATCGGCCTGGAGGGCGGCTACCAAGGCAACTGGATCCCGCACCGTCTGCGCCCGGCGACCGGCGACGGCGTCTTCTTCGTCGGCGACAGCGCGGGCCATTGCCTGCCGACGACCGCCGAGGGCATCCGCACCGCGCTCTACTTCGGCCTTGCCGCCGGACGTGAGCTGCGCAAGGTCCTCGACGGCCGCCAGACGCGCGAGCAGGCGCTGGCTCGCTATCACTGCTTCAACGAGGACCACCGCTGGGCATTCGACTGGCTATGGCGCGTGCAGTCGCTCTTCAGCGTCGCCAACCGCTATCCGGCGATGGACACGACGCTCAACGTGATGACCCGGCCCGCGCTGATCCGCTGGATCTTCCGCCATTACCTCAACATCGCGCCGCCGTCGTTCGCGCTGGACGGCGCGAGCCCATGGTCGCGCGCGCCGTGGCAGGAGCCGGCCGAGCCGCTCGTCATCAGCACGCCCGCGCTGGCTGCTTAGTTAAAAACCTCGGCGCTCGCGCGCGTGGACGAGCCGCGGGTCGCGGCGGGCCGTCGCGCGACGGGTCCGCAACGCGCGGACGATCCACAGCACCAGCAAGACCGCGACGCCGATCGTCACCGCGAGCACGTCTCCGGGCGAGAACGCCCCGAGCGCGGCGAAGAACGCGTAGGCGGTGATCACTCCCATCGCTAGCACCCAGAACGCGTCGATCGCGGTGCGACCGGCTTCGGGATGGTCACGGATCGGGTGCGGCATGTGCACGGCAGCCATGAGGACCTCCAAGGGATGACGAGCGTGTTCGTGCCAATCGTAACGAGCGCCGCGCCGGCGCTCAAGAGCTATTTGGCAGCCAGCCAGGTGAGCCCGGATCCCGCATCGACGGCCAGCGGCGGCGTGCGGTCCCCCCACGGCGCGATCATCTCGCGCTCGACGAGCTCCTTGACGCGATCAGCTTCCTCCGGCGGGCCCTCGAAGAGCAGCTCGTCGTGGATCGTCAAGATCATCCGCGTCTCCATCCCGGAGGCCTGCAGCTCGCGGTGCACGCCGATCATCGCCAGCTTCATGATGTCGGCCGCCGTGCCCTGGATGACCGTGTTGACCGCCAGCCGCTCGCCGAGCGTGCGCACCTGGTAGTTGCGGGCCCGCAGCTCCGGAATCTGGCGGCGGCGCCCGAAGAGCGTCGTGACGTAGCCCTGCTCCTTGGCCTGCTCGATCGTCAGCGCCATGAACGCAGCGACCCGCGAGAAGCGCTCCAGGTAGGTGTCGATGAACAGCTTGGCCTCTTCGCGCGCGATGTTGAGGCGGTCGGCCAGGCCGTAGTCGCTCAACCCGTACACGATCCCGTAGTTGATCATCTTGGCCTTGGAGCGGTCCATCGGCGTGAGCTCGGAGGCCGGCTTGTCAAAGACCGTCGAGGCGGTCGCGGTGTGCACATCCTCGCCGCGGACGAAGATCTCCTTGAGCACGGGCTCGTCGGCGATGAACGCCATGACGCGCAGCTCGACCTGCGAGTAGTCGGCGCTGACGAGGACGTTGCCAGGCGCGGCCTCAAAGCAGCCGCGGATCTCGCGACCGAGCTCGGTCCGCACCGGCACGTTCTGCAGGTTGGGGTTGGTCGACGCCAGACGACCGGTCGTCGCAGCGGCCTGCACGAAGGTGGTGTGGATGCGCGACTCGGCGTCGGTCAGCTGCGGCAGCACGTCGAGGTAGGTCTTCATGAGCTGGTTGAGCTCACGCCAGCGCTCGATCGACGGGATGATCTCGTGCTCGGTGCGGATCGCCTGCAGCACGCGCGCGTCGGTCGAGAACCCGGTCTTGCCGCGACGCTTGCGCGACAGGCCGAGCTTGTCGAACAAGATCGCGCCAAGCTGCTGGGGCGACCCGATGGTGAACTCCTCGCCGGCCAAGCGGAAGATCTCGCGCTCTAGGTCCGCGATCTCGTCCAGCACGCGGGTGCGGATCAGCGCGAGGCGCTCCTTGTTGAGCCGCACGCCGGCGACCTCCATGTCGCGGAGCACCGCGACGAGCGGCAACTCGACCTCGTCCATCAAGCCGGTGAGCCCGCGGTCATCGAGCTGCTCGCGCTGCCAGGCGGCCAGCGCCTGGCCGAGCGCCGCGGCGGCCGCCAGCACCTCGCCGGCCTCGGTCTTGAGCCCGCGCTCCTCGCAGATCTCGGCGAACGGGAAGCCGCGGCGGGCCGGCTCAAGCAGGTAGGCGGCCAGCAGCAGGTCGTGCGTCAGGTTCGCCGGGACGGTGCCCCAGGCCTTGGCGTCGTAGCCGATGACGGGGCGCTCGCCGAGCGCGGCGATCAGCTCGGCGGGGTCGGCGACGGATCCGACGATGGCCTCCTCCCCCACAACCGCGCCGAACTTCCAGAGCGGATCCTGCGCGAGCAGTTGGCCCTCATCAACGACCGGCGCCTCCAGCGCGATCGTGATCTCCGAGCCTGCCGGGCCCAGCGCGCGGACCTCGGCGACGCCACCGTCGCGGGCGCGCACGCGGACCGTCGCGGCCTCGGTCGGCATCGCCGCGGGCACGCCGGCCTGGTCGTCGGCGGCCAGCGCATCCTCCAGGCGGGCCAGCGGCGCGCGCAGCTCGAACTGGCGGAAGACTTCGCGCAGCTTGGAGCGGTCGGGCTCGCGGGCGGCCTCGTCGGCCGGGTCCACATCGATCGGGACGTCGCGCATGATCGTCGCTAGCTGCTTGGAGATGCGCGCGTCGTCGGCGTGGTTGGTGAGGTTCTCCTTGCGCTTGGCGCCAGAGATCTGGTCGACCGAGGCGAGCACCGTCTCAAGGTCGTTGAACTGCTGCAGCAGCGTCGTTGCGGTCTTGTCGCCGATGCCGGGAACGCCCGGGATGTTGTCGGAGGTGTCGCCCTTGAGGCCGTAGAAGTCGGGGATCAGCTCCGGCGGGATCCCGTAGCGGTCGATGACCGCCTGGTAGTCATACAACTTCGTGTCGGTGATCCCGCGGCCCGTCGCCATCACGCGCACGCGTGACTCGGGGTCGATCAGCTGAAAGATGTCGCGGTCGCCGGTGACGACGACGACGGGGACATCCTGGGCGCGTGCCTTCTCGGCGATCGAGGCGATGACGTCGTCGGCCTCGTAGCCGTCGACCGTCACGTTGCGGTAGCCGAAGGCCTCGACCAGCGGCGCCAGGTGCGGCCACTGCTCCTTGAGCAGATCCGGCCGCGACTGGCGCGTCGCCTTGTAGTCGACCGAGATCTCTTTGCGGCCGGAGTGACCCGCGTCCCAGACGACGATCGTCGGCTTGACGCCGTGCTCGGTGAGCAGCTTGACCAGCATCGAGGCGAAGCCGAAGATCGCGTTGGTCGGCACGCCTGTCGACGTCGCGATCGACTCCGGTAGCGCGAAGAACGCCCTGTAGGCCAGCGAGCTGCCGTCGATCAGGTAGAGCTCGTCGTGGCTGCTGGCTGACCCGTTCTCCGACATCGGTGGGACCCTAGCGACGGCGGCGCGTCAGGGCAGCGGAGCGGCGCGGACTTGTTGGAGCCCGGCGATCTCCGGCCACTCGATGAACGCGACGGTGTCCCCGGCCAGCCCGAAGCCGGCGTCGCCGAGGGCGGTGTTCGCCAGGCGCGTCGTGATGCGTCGCGTAGCCGCGACCGGAGCGCCCGCGGCGTCCAAGCGCGAGGCCCACAGCTCGTCGCCACCGGTCATCGGTAGCCAACGCCACGCGATTCCCCAGCCTCCGCCGGGCAGCGCGACGGCGACCAGCGCCTCGTCGTCGGGCCGGACGAGCGCTCGGGCGTCGGCCACCCGCGCGAGCGTGGCGATCGTGATGGGCGCGGTCGCCGCCGGCGTGGCCGGGTCGAGCGCCCAGGCACGCACCATCCCGCGCCCCTGATCGTCGGCCTCGATCCAAGCGACGAGCACCTGGCCCTCCGCGGCCTGCGCGCCGGCGCGCGCCACGACCCCGCTTCCGGACGCCACCGGCACCCGCGACGCCGCTCCACCCGACGGGGCGCCATCGGCGCCCCGCCCGACGATGTCCAGTCCGCCCTCCCCGTCAGGAGCGATCTCCAACAGCGAGCCGTCCGGTCGCGCGAGGAACTGGGTGTCCGTGCGCCCCTTGACCCTCGCGGGCGTCCCGATGCGGCGCCCGTCGGCACCGAGCCGGACCAGCTCCCCGGAGGCGAGCAGGACGGTCGCGGTCGTCGCCCCGAGCGGCCCGCGGACGAACCGGACGGGCTCGTCCTGGTTGCTGGCGTCTTGACCCACGACCTGCGCGTCGCCGCGCGCGCGCCCGTCGAGGCCGACCGGCACGGCGCGCAAGCCGGCTTCGCGGGTGAGGTCCTGCTCGATGACCAGCGCGCCGTCAGCCAGCGGCATCACGCCCACGGGCGACCAGAGCCGGGCCCCCGCGCTCGGCAAGGGTGAGGCGTCCGCGACCGCGCCGGTTGCCTGTCCGGCCGCCACCGGCCGGGCCAGGACAGGACCGGGGCTCAGCAGCGACCATGTCACGAGCCCGCCGCCCGCCGCGAACCCCGCGACGCGCTGGCAGCGGTCGGCCCAGGCGCTGGGCGGCCGTCGACACTCGATCGGCACGGGCCGCTCGGAGAGCGACGGGACCTCGGCGAAGGGCCATGTCGCCGTGGAGCCGGGCGCGTCGACGTCGTCGGGCGGAGGCACGCCGAGCAGGGTGTAGGCCCGGCGCGAGAGCTTTGCGAGCCGCCAGCGTCCAGCGGTTCGCACCGCGTGGAGCGTGTCGGTGGTGTGATGTGGGCGCACGGCCCACCCCGGCTTGGCCTTGGTGCGCACGGCCTCGCGGATCGTGAGCGCGACCTCGAGGCGGGCACGATCGGGACCGGTGCGGTGGATCGTGACGCGGTCGGTGCGCGCGGCGTAGCCGAAGTTGTCGAGGAAGCCGAAGCGCGCGGCGAGGAGGCAGCCGCCGTCGCGGTCACCAAGCGGCGCACCCGGCGCCAGCAGGTCGCAGAGCATGAGCTCGTTGCCCGAGACCGCGAGCAGCTCGTCGTCGGCCAGGCGGCGCAGCGCAGCGCCGGTCCCGGAGGGCCATACGTCGCTCGGCAAGCGCCGCGCGAACGACGGGCTGATGCCGGGAAGCGCGCCGGTCTCGACGATCCGCCAACGGCCGGCCGTGTGTCGCAGCAGCACGCGAGCACGCGCTGACCACGGGTCGTATCGGCCGCTCACCCGCTGGACGAGGTCGACGATCACGCGGGCGCGGGCGCCACGGGTCAGCGCGCCCGGCTCGACCCTGGCGCGGACGATCGACGCCGGGTCGAGCTCCTTCAGCCTGGAGCGGCAGTCCACCAGGCTGACGCGGCGGTCAGGCGCCAGCAGCGTGCACGCGCGACCCGCCTCCCCGGCCCGGAGTGCCGCCACATAGGCGCCCACGGTCGCCTCCGGCCCCCGCGGCGGCGTCGCGGCGCCCGCGGCAATGGGCGTCGCGAGCAGCACCGCGGACACGACCCACCCGACCCACTGAACTTTGCTCACCGGCGCACCATAGTCGGTGTGACGGCGCGCGTGAAAGGACGGGCGCCCTGGCATACAAGTACGCAAGCGTCGGACGGCTTCTGAGACGGGCGACCCCCTAGAGTCTCGCGCAGATGTCCCCTTCCCCCTCTGCCCAGTACAGCCTCACGATCCGTGTCGAGATCGCCGACCGCCCCGGCATGCTTGGACTGGTAGCGAGCGCGATCGGCGAGGTCGGGGCGAGCATCGGGTCGATCGACCTGGTCGAGGTCAAGGAGGACGTGCTGCTGCGCGACATCACCGTCGACGCGACGGGCGCCGAGCACTGGGACCAGATCGTCGGCGCGCTCGCCGCACTGGACGGCGTGACGGTCATCGACACGACCGACCGCACGTTCCTGCTGCACATCGGCGGCAAGATCGAGCAGCACAACAAGTCGCCGTTGAAGACGCGTGCAGACTTGTCGATGGCCTACACCCCGGGCGTCGCGCGGGTCTGCATGGCGATCCACGACGATCCCGACAAGGCCTTCCAGTACACGATCAAGCGCAACACGGTGGCCGTTGTCAGCGACGGCACCGCGGTCCTGGGCCTCGGCGACATCGGCCCGCGCGCGGCGATGCCGGTGATGGAGGGCAAGGCCATGCTCTTCAAGGAGTTCGCCAACGTCGACGCGTTCCCGATCTGCCTGGACACCAAGGACCCCGACGAGATCGTGGCCGCGGTCAAGCAGATCGCGCCGACCTTCGGCGGGATCAACTTGGAGGACATCTCCGCCCCGCGCTGCTTTGAGATCGAGGACCGGCTGAAGGCCGAGCTCGACATCCCCGTCTTCCACGACGACCAGCACGGCACCGCGATCGTCACGCTCGCCGCGCTGATCAACGCCTGCAAGCTGACCGGCAAGAACCTTGCCGACCTGCGCGTGCTGGTGATCGGGCTTGGCGCCGCCGGCGTCGCGGTCACCAAGATCCTGATGGAGGCCGGCGTCCGCCACGTCGTCGGCGCCGACTCGCGCGGCGTGCTGTCGACCGACCGTGGCGACTACCAGGACGGCTCGATGCCGCCGATCAAGCGCTGGTATGCGGAGGCGACCAACCCCGATCGCCTCGGCGGCACGCCGGCGTCGGTCATCGACGGCATGGACCTGATGATCGGCCTGTCGGGCGCCAAGGTCTTCCCGGCCGACGCGCTGGCGCGGATGAACAAGGACGCGATGGTCTTCGCGATGGCCAACCCGACGCCCGAGGTCTCCCCCGAGGAGGCCGCGCCCTACTGCCGGATCGTCGCCACCGGTCGCAGCGACTACCCCAACCAGATCAACAACGTGCTCGCGTTCCCTGGGATCTTCCGCGGCGCGCTGGACGTGCGCGCGCCACAGATCACCGAGGCGATGAAGATGGCCGCCGCGACTGCCATCGCCAACATCGTCCCCGAGTCCGAGCTGCGCGAGGACTACATCATCCCCTCGGTCTTCAACCGCGACGTCGCCCCCGCCGTCGCCGAGGCCGTCGCCGCCGAGGCTCGCCGCGCCGGCGACGATCGCGCCGGGGACACGATCGGGTTTGCGGCGCTGGATATCGAACAGCTGCGGAATTGATCCTCCCGCCACGACGGGTACGTAGTGGGATGCGATGAACGTCACCCTCACCGGCGCCACCGGACTGATCGGCACCAAGCTCGCCCGCGCGCTGCGCGACCACGGCGATACCGTCACGGTGCTGTCGCGCTCCCCCGAGAAGGCCCAGGCTTCGCTCGGTGTCCCGGCGGTCGCGTGGGACCCGCTCGCCGGACCAGCGCCCGTTGCCGCTCTGCGCGGCCGCGACGCCGTCATCCACCTCGCCGGCGAGCCGGTCGCCCAGCGCTGGAACGACGAGGTCAAGCGCAAGATCTTCGAGAGCCGTGAGGTCGGCACCCGCAACCTCGTCGCGGGAATGGCCGCAGCCGCAGCCGATGGTCCGAAGGTCCTGGTGAGCGCCTCGGCCGTCGGTTACTACGGCAAGCGCGGTGACGAGCGCGTGCCGGAGTCTTCCCCCGCCGGCGACGACTTCCTGGCCCATGTCTGCGTCGCCTGGGAACGCGAGGCCGACGCGGCGGCCGACGGCCCCGCTCACCCGCGCGTCGTCAAGGTCCGCACCGGCGTCGTCCTCGATGCCAACGGCGGCGCGCTGGCCAAGATGCTGCCGCCGTTCAAGCTCGGCGTCGGCGGCCCGGTCGCCGGCGGCGAGCAGTACCTGCCGTGGATCCACGTCGACGACCTCGTCCGCATCTACCTGCACGCGGCGACCGACGCGTCCTGGAGCGGCGCCTACAACGGCGCCGCGCCCGAGCCCGTGACCAACAAGGCCTTCAGCAAGGCTCTCGGCCAGGCATTGCGCCGCCCCGCCATCGCCCCGGTCCCGGGCTTCGCGATCCGGCTGCTCTACGGCGACATGGCCGAGATCGTCACCGAGGGCCAGCGCGCCGTGCCCGAGCACGTCCTCACCGACGGGTTCACCTACAAGTACGCGGACCTCGACGCGGCACTGGCCGACGCGCTGACCTAGCGCCGGCCGCGAGGGCTCAGCCCTCCTGCGGGTGCTCCTCGTGCTCCTGGCGCGCCTTGCGCTGCGAGACGATCGACGTCGCCTTGGCCGGGACCACGAGCCAGATCAGGACGCCGATCGCACTGAGCAAGAGCCCGGTGCCGAGGCCCCACTTCTCGCCATAGCCCTTGCGGTCTGACAGCCAGCTGGCCACCCACGCCGAGATGAGCCAGATGTACAACAACCAGAAGGCCTTGACGCCGAGCGCGGCGACGATGAGCGAGGCGGTCATGTCAGGTCCCCAGGTAGGCGGCCATCACGCGCTCGTCGGTGCGCAGCGCGGAGGACTTGTCAGAGAGCGCGACGGTCCCGGTCTCCAGGACGTAGCCGCGCGAGGAGACGTCGAGCGCGTAGTTAGCGTTCTGCTCGACGAGCAGGATCGTGACGCCCTGCTGGTTGATCTCGCGGATGATCTCGTAGATCTTGTCCACGATCACGGGCGCGAGGCCGAGCGAGGGCTCGTCGAGGAGCAGCAGCTTGGGCTGGGCCATCAGCGCACGGCCCATGGCGAGCATCTGCTGCTCACCACCGGACATCGTGCCCGCCTTCTGCTTCGCGCGCTCCTTGAGGCGCGGGAACATGTCGTAGACGCGCTCGACGTCGGCACGGATCGCCGCGTTGTCCTTGCGGGTGAAGGCCCCCATCTCAAGGTTCTCCAGCACCGTCATGCGCGGGAAGATCCGCCGGCCCTCGGGCGACTGGGCGATGCCGATCGAGGCGACCTGGTGCCCGGGCATCCCGGTGATGTCCTTGCCCAGGTAGTAGATCGCGCCCAGGCGCGGTGCGACGATGCCCGAGATCGAGCGCAGCGTCGTGGTCTTGCCCGCGCCGTTAGAGCCGATCAACGTGACGATCTCGCCCTCGAAGACCTCCAGCGAGATGCCCTTGAGCGCCTCGATCGCGCCGTAGAACGTGTGGATGTCCTCGACCTGCAGGATCGGCTCGGCGCCGCTGCCGTCGCTCATGCCTGGCTCCCGAGGTAGGCCTCGATGACCCGCGGGTCCTGGCGCACGGTCTGCGGCGGCCCCTCGGCAATCTTCTCGCCATGGTCCAGGACGGTGATGTAGTCCGAGACGTTCATCACGACCTTCATGTCGTGCTCGATGAGCAGGATCGACATGTCCTGCTCGGTGCGCAGCCGGTCCATCAGCCCGCGCAGCTCCTCGGACTCGGCGGCGTTCATGCCCGCCGTGGGCTCGTCGAGCAGCAGCAACTTGGGGTCAGAGGCCAGGGCGCGCGCGATCTCCAGCCGCCGCTGGTCGCCGTAGGGCAGGTTCATCGCCAGCTCGTCCTTGCGCTTGAGGCCGACGAAGTCCAGCAGCTCACGCGCCCGCTCCCGGGCGGCCTTCTCCTCGCGGCGGACGAACGGCGTGCGCAGCACCATGCCGGTGACCCGCGACCGCAGCCGCGGATGCATCCCGACCTGCACGTTCTCGGTCGCCGTCATCGTCCGAAACAGCTTGATGTTCTGGAAGGTGCGGGCCACCCCGGCCGCGGTCACAAGGTCGGCGCGCTGAGCGGTGATGTCCTTGCCCTCGAAGATCACCCGCCCTGTCGTGGGCCGGTAGAGCCCGGTGAGGCAGTTGAAGAACGTGGTCTTGCCGGCGCCGTTGGGGCCGATCAGCGACACGATCGACTTCCGCGGGACGACGAAGTCGACGTCGTTGACGGCGACCAGGCCGCCGAAGACCTTCGACACG
>CAWHID010000001.1:0-228680 GCA_963829185.1 uncultured Conexibacteraceae bacterium | reverse complement strand
ATCATCGGGATCCTTTCGGTACGAGATGTGGTGCGGTGCTGGACGGATGATGGCGCGATCTGCGACGTGCCTGCCGGAGTGTCCATCGACGCTTCGGCTTGATAGCGCGGCGTCATCTGCGACGTGCCCGCTGGCGTCTCCATCGACGCATCGGCCTGAAACGACGAAGGGCGGACGCCATCTGGCATCCGCCCTTCTCAAAGCTCAAAAGCAGCGCCGAGCGCTAATGCTGCTCGCCGTCGTGATGCAGCGGTAGCTCGGCGATGTCACGCCGCGTGTCGGCGACCCAGCGCACGATCACCCAGACGGTGAGCACGAGGCCGGCGATCAGGAGCGGCAGGCCCAGCGTGACGCCGAGCAGCGCCATCGTGATGCCGATGGTCAGCAGCAGCGGCTGGATCGAGCCACCGGGGAGGTGGATCTCCTCGCCGACCGGCGGGATCTCGGGATCGCGGCTCATGCGACGTAGATCGCCGCGGCGACGAAGGTCAGGCCGAACATGATGAAGCACACGGTCCCGGCGACGAGGCCGGTGCGCACGTTCTTGCGGGCGAGGTTGCGGTCCATACGGGTGCGATTCTCCCAGACGGGGTTACAGCTTGACGTCCGCCACCATCGCGACGAACAGCAGCGCGAGGTAGAGGAGCGAGAACAGGTACAGCCGCAGGGCGGCCTTGCGGGTCGCCTGGCGCTGCAGTGCCACAGCGAGGTAGATGAACACCACGCCGAGCCCGAGCGACGCGACGAGGTAGATCGCGTCGAGCCCACCGCCGCCGCAGAAAGGCAGCTGCGTCACGGCGTAGAGCAGGACGCTGTAGAGGAGGATCTGGCGGCGCGTCTCGTGCTCGCCGCGCACGACCGGCAGCATCGGCACGCCGACCTTCGCGTACTCGTCCTTCATCAGCAGCGACAGCGCCCAGAAGTGCGGCGGGGTCCAGAAGAAGACGATCGCAAACAGGTAGATCGGCAGGCCGGTCAGGCCCCCGGTCACGGCGGCCCAGCCGACCAGAGGTGGCACGGCGCCCGCGGCGCCGCCCCAGACGATGTTCTGCCACGTGCGGCGCTTGAGCCACACCGTGTACATGAGGGTGTAGCCCAAGAAGCCGCTGAACGAGAGCGAGGCGGCCAGCAGGTTGGCCGTCAGCGTCAGCCAGACGAAGCCCAGGACGGCGAGCGCGATGCCGAACCACAGCGCGGTCTGCGGCGCGATGCGCCCCGCAGGGATCGGCCGCGTCGCGGTGCGCGCCATCTGCGCGTCGATGTCGCGGTCATACCAGTGGTTGACCGCGCCGGCGCCGCCGGCGCTGAGATAGCCGCCGATGCACGTCGCGATGATGAGCCAGATCGACGGGCTGCCGGCCACCAGCATCGTGGTGACCGTGGTCAGCAGCAGCAGGGACTGAACCTTGGGCTTGGTCAGCGCCAGCAGGTCGCTGGCGAGCTGACGGGCGCCGGTCGCCGGCAGTGCGGCGGTGGTTGCGCGTGACGCCTCCATGGCGGGGCGAGCCTACTCCTTGACCATCTAGTGGGAGTGGACGGGCTCGGGCTCGGGCACGACGCCGGTCTGCATGGCGACCTGACGGCGGATGTCCTTCATCGGCTCGACGGAGCGGATGCGAGGCACCGAGTCGAAGTTGTTGACCGGCGGGGGAGAGGTGGTGAACCACTCCAGCGTGTTGGCCTTCCACGGATCCGGCCCGGCGATCGCGCCCTTCTTGAGCGATACGAGCACGTTGATGAGCGTCAGCAGGATGCCGACGCCGAGGATGAACGCGCCGATCGTCGAGATCAGGTTGAGGATCGCGAGGTCCTGGATGTCTGAGTACTCGTAGATCCGTCGTGGCATGCCCTCCATGCCGGCGGAGTGCTGGACGAGGAACGTGACGTGGAAGCCGATCAGCATCAGCCAGAAGCTGGCCTTGCCCAGCGGCTCGCTCATCATCCGGCCCGACATCTTCGGGAACCAGTAGTAGAGCCCGGCGAAGATCGTGAAGACCGCGCCGCCCATCAGCACGTAGTGGAAGTGCGCGACCACGAAGTAGGTGTCGTGCAGCTGCCAGTCGACGGGGAAGACCGCGACGAAGATGCCGGTGATGCCACCGATGAGGAACGTGCCGATGAAGCCGACGCAGAAGAGCAGCGCCGTCGTGAACTCGATCGTCCCGCGCCAGAGCGTCGCGATCCAGTTGAAGATCTTGACGCCCGTGGGGATCGCGATGAGGAAGGAGCTCATCATGAAGAAGATGAGCACCAGCGCCGGGCTCGGCGTCGTGAACATGTGGTGGGCCCACACGAGCAGGCCGAGGAAGGCGATAACCAGCGTCGCCGCGGCGATTGCCTTGTAGCCGAAGATCGGCTTGCGGGCGAACACCGGCAGGATCTCGGAGACGATGCCGAAGCCCGGCAGCACCATGATGTAGACCTCGGGGTGCCCGAAGAACCAGAACAGGTGCTGCCACAGCAGCGGCGAGCCCCCGTTGGAGGCGTCGTAGAAATTCGTCCCGAAGTGGCGGTCGGTCAGCAGCAGCGTGACGGCCGCGGCGATGACCGGCAGGGCGAGGATCAGCAGGACCGCGTAGGTCAGGATCGCCCAGACGAACAGCGGCAGACGGCCCCAGCCCATGCCGGGCGCGCGCAGGTTCGCGATCGTCGCGTAGAAGTTGATCGCGCCGACCAGCGAGCTCAGGCCCGTGAGGTGGATCAGGTAGATCCAGGCATCGACGCCGCCGGAGGGCAGGTACTCGGTGTCGCTCAGCGGCGAGTAACAGGTCCAGCCGCACTCGGGCGGGCTGAAGAAGATCGAGGCGTAGAAGACGACGCCGCCGGCGGCCAGCAGCCAGAACGAGAGCGCGTTGAGCTTCGGGAACGCCATGTCGCGCGCGCCGATCATCAGCGGCACGAAGTAGTTGCCGAAGCCGGCCATGACCGGCACGACGAACAGGAAGATCATCGTCGTCCCGTGCATCGTGAACAGCTCGTTGTAGGTCTGCGGCGTTAGCAGGTCGTTGTTCGGGACCGCGAGCTGCAGGCGGATCAGCAGCGCCTCGACGCCGCCGAGGATGAAGAACCCGAACGTGAGGACCAGGTACATGATCCCGATGCGCTTGTGGTCGGTCGTGGTGACCCACGACGTCCAGCCCTGCGAGGACGGGTCGACCTTGCGCGCGACGACCTGCGGAGCAGGCGCGACGTTGGGGCGGGGAGCTTCGATGGTGGCGGCCATGCGGTCTTTCAATCCTCAGGAACTACTGGGAGTCGGGGTCGGAGTCCGACGCATCGGTCGGGGTTGCGGGGTTCTGCCCGGCCGCTGCCGGTCCAGCTGGCTGGCCAGCCGACCCTTCAAGCTTCTTGCGCTGCTCAGAGCCGAGCTGCTCGGCGGACTTGATGTCGGCCTTGCGGTCGCTGAGCCAGCGCTCGTACTCCTCGACGGACACGGCACGCACGCGGGCGGTCATGTTCGCGTGGCCGCGCCCGCACAGCTCGGCGCACTGGCCGAAGAAGACGGTCCCGCCCGGCTTGGCCCCGAACTTGCCGGGGACCTTGAACCAGGTGTGGTTGGTGTAGCCGGGGACGGCATCCATCTTGCCGCCGAGCTTCGGGATCCACCAGGAGTGGACGACGTCCTGGGCGTTGATGTCCAGCGTCACCGTCGTGTCGACGGGGACGACCATCTCCTCGTAGGAGAAGACCTCGCCGAGGTTGGCGCCCGCCTCGCAGTTCTGGGCGTAGGTGTAGCGCCAGAGGTACTGCTGGCCATTGACGCAGATGTTCAGCGACTTGCCGTTGGGCGGCAGGCGGCGGCTGGTGTCGGCGAGCTGGAGGCCGTTGGGCGAGGACTCCGGCGGATTGCGGATGTCGTCGAGCTTGACGAACGTGATGACCGCGAGGACGACCAGGATTAGCGCGGCGCCGACCGTCCAGCCGATCTCCAGGCGCGTGTTGCCGCGGATCTGGGCCGCGACACGACCCTTCTTCGCCTTGAACTTAAAGACCGAGTAGAGCAGCACGCCCTCGACGCCGACGAACACGACGATCGCGACGGCGAAGATGAACTTGTAGAGCGTGTCGATGTCGTCGGCGTTCGACGAGCCGCCGGATTCCGGTGACCAGAGATCCGCGCTGGCGACGGGCGCCAGCAGCAGGGCGCCGGTCACCACGGCGAGCAGGGTCAAGATCAATCGGCGCGAAGTCATGAGGTTGCGAAGGCGAGAGGTGTCCAAGGCGGCGGGGATTCTATTCATGAACCGGCGTCCGACGGCCGCTGGCTGTGCGCAACCGGCGCGCCTGGACTCAGTTCGGCACCGTACGGGTTCTGAGGCCCGCTTGCCGGAACGTCAGCGCCCGGTGAAGGCGGCGGGGCGCTTCTGCAGAAACGCTGACACGAATGTCAGCGACCGCTGAACGTCGCCGGACGCTTCTGCAGAAACGCTGACACGCCCTCGACGAAGTCGTCGGAGTGCGCCATCTCACGCTGCACCTGGGCTTCTAGCTCCAGCTGGCCGTCCATCCGGGCATACAGCCACGCGTTGAGTTGGCGCTTGATGCCCGCGTAGGCGGCGGTCGGGCCGGCCGCGAGGCGGTCGATGAGCGCGGCCACCTCGGCGTCGAACTCGGCGTCGGCGAACACCTTGTTGATGAGGCCCCACTCGGCGGCTTGTGGCGCGGGGACGCGCTCGCCGAGCATCGCCATCTCGATCGCGCGCGTGAACCCGACGCGCTCGGGCACGAAGAGCGAGGAGCCGCCATCGGGCGCGAGGCCGATGTTCACGAAGGCCAGCAGGAAGTAGGCCGACTCGCGGGCGACGACAAGGTCGGCGGCCAGCGCGAGGCTGAGCCCGATGCCGACGGCCGGGCCGTTGACGGCGGCGACGACGGGCTTGGGCATCGTGCGCAGCCCGGTGATGATCGGGTGGTAGCGCTCGGTCAGCACCTTGTAGACGTCAGGCCGGCCCTGCTCGGTCAGCTCGTCGCGCCCGCTCATGTCCTTGAGGTCGGCGCCAGAGGAGAAGCCGCGGCCGGCGCCGGTGATGCAGATGGCGCGCACGGCCTCGTCGTCGCGGACCTCCTCGACGGCGGCGAGCAGGTCGAGCCCGAACTGCTTGTTCCACGCGTTCATCGTCTCGGGGCGCGTCAGCTCGATGGTGGCCGCGCCGCCCCGGCGGTGGATCTTGATGGTGTCGAGCTCGGTCATGGGCGGGGATCTTATGGGTGCTGGCTGTCTGGCCAGCTGGGGGGTGTGCGTTGGGTGGGGGCGGGCCGGGGCTTTGCTCGACACGGAGCACTTCATCTCGAGCAAAGCACCCATGCGGTGCATAAGTCGAGACGGACGCGGGGTCACCCGCCCTGGCGCCGGCGCCGCAGTAGCGTTGAGGCATGGCCGACAGACCAGTCATCGGGCTCTGTGCCGCGCTGGAGCGTGCGCGGTGGGGTGCCTGGGACACGCCCGCGCACCTGCTCCCGCGCGAGTACGCCGATGCCGTGCAGCGCGCCGGTGGCATCGCCTTACTGCTGCCGCCCGACGCGCGGGCGACCGAGCATCCTGACGAGCTGCTGGATCTGCTCGACGGCCTGATCCTCGCGGGCGGCTCCGACATCGACCCCGACGCTTACGGTGCGACGGCGCACCCCGAGACCATCAACATCAACCCGGAGCGCGACACGTTCGAGATCGCGCTCGCCCAGCGCGCGGTCGAGCGTGACCTGCCGTTCCTGGGGATCTGCCGCGGCATGCAGGTGCTCAACGTCGCCCGCGGTGGCACGTTGTTGCAGCACTTGCCCGAGAGCCACGGCCACGAGGACCACCGCCGCAACCCCGGCTCGTTCGAAGGTGCTGACCACCAGGTCCGCTTGGAGCCCGGTTCGCTGGCCGCGCGCGCGGCGGGCGAGGAGGCGCACCGAACGCTGAGCCATCACCACCAGGGTGTCGACCGCGTCGGCGAGGGTCTGGTCGTCACCGGCCACTCCGAGCTCGACGACCTCCCGGAGGCGGTTGAGTTGCCGGGCGCGCGCTTCGTCCTCGGCGTGCAGTGGCATCCGGAAGCCGACGAGACGAGCAAGCTCGTGGCGTCCCTGGTGCATGACGCGCGCCAGCGGATGGCGGGCGTGGCAGTGGTCCGGGTGCGCGGTTAGATGGTTGGAAGATCGATCCGCGCGAGGTCGAGCACCGGGAACGGTGGCGGCTCGGTGCTGGCGCGGTAGCGCGCGAGCGCATCGCCGCCGAGTGCGGCGAAGGCGGCTTGCACCTGCTCGAGGTAGGAGCGCTGGATCGCGACCGTGGCGGTGCCGGCGCGGCCGGCGGCCACGCGCGCTCGTCCGGGCGCGCGGCCTTTGTAGGCCCAGACCGGGGCGCCCGGCGCTGGGTCGACGAGCGCGGTTACGTCGACGCGCTCGTACTGGCGCTCGCGCGCGTCGAGGGCGGCGAGCCCCGGCGCGTCGACTGCCAGCAGGGCGCCGTCGACCTCGGCGCCGTCGGTGTCCTGGAGGTCCAAGAACGCCACGGCGAGCGGTGGCCGCGTGCCATCGGGCAAGGCATACACCTTGTATCCCGGTATCTCGATGGCGTTGTCCATCGCCACGCCCCAGACGCGGCGGTGGTCGCGCAGGACGGCGCGCGCGATGGTCGGCGCCGCGACGAGCGAGGCGTAGCCGAAGATGTAGGCCTTCACGGCCGCGCGACCACGGTGCGCTTGCCGCCGCCCGTCAACGCGACCGAGAGGACCGTCGGCGTCCCCACGCTCGACACCCAGTCGGCCCGCGCGACGAACTGCGAGTAGCCCTTTGGCGCGCCGAAGCGGATCGTCGTGTCGACGCCCGCCCCGACCTTCCAGCGCCGGCCGCCGGCGTCGACTTGCTGGTCGCGCCGTCCGCCGCGGTAGCGGATCTCGACCTGGGAGGCCGCGTCGAGCCACAGCGCGCCGGTCATCTCGCGGGCACAGGTGATCGGCGCGTCGACGCCGACGATGTCCGGGTTGTTGGTGGCGTAGCCCGGCGTGCGGCGCGGGCAGGGCAGGACGATCAGCGACCGCGCCCGCGGGACCGTCGACGGCTTCAGCTCAACGAGCCGGCCGATGTCCGGGTCTGACGCCGAGCGCAGCTCGTCCTGGAAGGTGACGCGCGCCGAGGGGTCGTTGATCAAGAAGCGCGAGGGCCGCGGGCCGCAGCCGGCGCCGAGCACGAGCTCGCCGGACACCGCGAAGCGCATCGAGCAGGACAGGCCCTGGACTTTTCGCCCGAGCAGCCCGGCAGCCGGTGCGTAGGCCTGCGTGATCTTGCGGTTGAAGAAGTCGATGTCGTCGAACTGCGGTGCGTTCTGGGTGACGCTCAGCAGCGCAACGGGCCCGGAGGCGTGGTGGTCGACCCATTCGAGGTCGGCGGGCATGACCGAGCGAAACGACGTGCCCGTCTTGGTCATCTGCCACCACGCGGCCTGGCTCTGGACGGCAAAGACCGCGAGCACCGCGGCACCGACGATGACGGCCGCGCGCGCCGGTGCGGTCTCGCGCGCGCGGAGGAGCCCGACGGCCCACAGCAGCGCGAGCGCGACGAGCGTCAGCCCGAACCCGATGCCAAGTCCTAGGACATGGTCCAACCTGTAGCTGATGCCCCAGCTCGCGCGCTCCTCGCCGATCATCTGAATCGCGGGCCGCGCGAGCAGCGTCAGCGAGAGCGCGCCCGCGACGATCATCGCCGTCCGCGACAGCAGCGCCGGCCGCGCGATCAGGACCGTCATCAGGACCAGCGCCAGCGGCAGCGCGTAGGTGACGTAGCGGTCGATCGCCGAGAGCGCCGGCGGGTAGCCGGCGAGGAAGAAGCCGCTCTGGGCGACCGTCGCCAGCGCGGCCGGCCAGAAGACCGCCAGCAGTGGGCCGGTGCGGTCGTCGCGCCAGGCGCGACGCGAGCAGGCGGCGCCTGCGGCCAGCAGGACCGGCGCGAAGCCGCCGACGGCGACAAGCGCCAGTAACTGCAGGCCGCTCTTGGAGAGGATCCGGTCCAGCGAGGGGCGCAGGCTGAAGAAGCCGCCGTAGTCGCCGGTGACGCCGGGGGCGGCGAGCGCGACGACCACGAGCCCGGCGAAGCCGACCGAGGCAACGGCGAGGTAGACCCGGTGCGCGCGCAGCCGCTCGCCGCGCCGGGTGGGATCGCGCAGCGCGTCAAGGAGAAAGGCCATCAACAACGCGGGGAGCAGCACGGCCATCTGGATCCTGGCCCAGGTCGCCAGCGCGAGCAGCAGGAAGGCGAGCCAGCCGAGGCGGCTGCCGGGCCTTCGCAGGGCCATCACCGCGACGCACAGCGCCGCGGTCGTCAGCGGGAACGCGAGCACCTCCGTGACGGTCTCGGCGCTCGTCAGCATCCACGTGCCGGCGACTGAGAGGGCGGCGGGGATCAGTGCGAGCCGCGGTCCGACGAGCCCACGCGCGAGCATCCAGACCGGGATCAGTTGGGCGCAGAGCACGAGCGTCCCGAGCACCTTGGACGCGTGGTAGGCGTCGACCGAGGAGCTGAACAGCTCCCAGGCCGGGGTGATGAAGTACACGTACAACGCCGCGGTCTGGCCGATGTGCTCGCCGCGCCAGTCCGTGCCGGTCCCGTCGGCCAATCCGCGCGCGAGGTGCGAGTAGCGGAACTCGTCTGGGAACAGGACGGGCAGCGGCGACCGCAGCGCGAGCACGAGGTACAGCGCGGCAGCGACGAAGTAGAGCCCAGCCACCCACGCCCACGGCGACGACAGCACGCCGGTCGCGCCGGCACGGTGGGCAGCGGTGGGCTCGGCGGCCCGCGCGGTGCTCATCGCGCTGGACTGTAGAAGGTCGGCGCGACGGTGCGTTGCACTTCCGCAACGGGTCGGGCTCCGATACGGGAGTGCGGAGGCCGCTTAAGCGGCCGTGCGCCCGCCGACCGCGGCGGCGACGCCCTGGCGGGCGCGGCAGACCAGGGCCTTGCTCGCGCCGGCCGACACACCCAGCACGCGACCGATGTGGGAGTGCGAGCGGTCTTCGAGCTCGTGCATGACCAGCGCGCGGCGCTGGCGCTCGGGCAGCTGCTCGACGCCGCCAACGACTTCATGCAGGCGTTGGCGATGGGCGATCATCGAGACCGGGCCCGGGCCGTGGTCGGCCAGGACGGCCTCGTGGGGGTCGAGGTCGGTGGTGCGGTTGGGCTTGCGCAGTTGGTCAAGGCAACGGTTGCGGACGATCGCATGCAGCCACGGGCGCAACGCGATCTCGGCATCGTTGCCCTTCATCGAGCGCAGGGCGCGGAGGAACGCGTCCTGGACGCACTCCTGCGCGTCGTGGTGGCGGCCGCCGAGAACCTGGCGGGCGTAGGCGGTCAGCTGCGGCTCGTAGCGGTGGACGATCGCGGTGAACGCGGCGTCGGACCCGGAGCGGACAGCGGCGACGAGCGCCTCGTCGGAGGCGGTGCCGGCGCGCGGGCCACGTGGATGGGTGGGGACCGACTTGGGAGAGGAGAGGACCGGGTTCATGTCCTGGATGTTCGCTTGCCGCGGCGTCCGCTCCCACCGACCCCGGGGCTACACCTTGCACCCCCAAGGTGTGGTCTGCCCACACCTTGGTGTGGGTCTCTACGCTGGGACGCGTGCCTGCCGACGAGTCCCCGCTCGCAGCCCACGCCGCCTCGCCCACCGAGCTTCAGGAGCGCCTGAGCGCCGAGCGCGCGGGCGCGCCGTTCCTCGTGCTGCGCGACGGGGAAGGGCGCCAGCGCCTGTTGCGTCTCGAGGGCGAGCGCCTCAGCGTGGGTCGCGCGGAGTCCAATAGCGTCGCGCTGCCGTGGGACACCGAGGTCAGCCGGCTGCACGCCGAGCTCGAGTGCATCGCGGGCGAGTGGACGGTCGTCGACGACGGCCTCAGTCGCAACGGCACCTATGTCAACGGCACCAGGATCTCCGGCCGCGCGCGGCTGCGCGATGGCGACACGCTGCGCATCGGCCGCACCACGCTCGGCTACCGCCGTCCGGACGCCGAGGAGACCGTCGAGCGCACCGTCGTTGCCGGCGAGCCCGTCGCGCTGGCCGATCTGCCGGCGACGCAGCGCCAGGTCCTCGTCGCGCTGGCTCGCCCCTACAAGCAGGCCGAGTTCGCGACGCCGGCGACCAACCAGGAGATCGCGGCGGAACTGCATCTGAGCGTCGACGCGGTCAAGGCGCACCTGCGGTCGCTGTTTCAGAAGTTCGGCATCGAGTCGCTGCCGCAGAACCAGAAGCGCTCGCGCCTGGTCGCCGAGGCGTTTCAGCGCGGGATGCTGTCGCAGCGAGACCTGTAAGGCGGCCGTCGCGGAGAGCACAGGCCGCGGGTGCGAGCCGCCAGGCGAGTCAGCCGCCGCTGAACGAGCCCTCCGGGCGAGGCTCAGCCGTAATCGATGCGGGAGACCGTCCCGCTCGCGAGGTTCGTGACCCACACGTGCTTGTCATGGGCCACGATCGCGAAAGGGTTGCGCCCGACCGCGATCGGCTCGCCGATCGTCTTCCCGGTCCGGGCATCTACACGGACCACCGCATCATCGAGCTTGCTGGCCACCCACACCGTGGTGCCCGACACTGCGAGGTCCAAGGGTCCCCGGACGTTGAGCGCATCGGTCACCGCGTTGCTCAACGAGCGGTTGTTCTGCGAGATCGTGCCGTCGTCGTAGTTGGTGACCCAGACCTGGCCGGCACCGAACGCCGCACGATGGTCGCCGAGCCCGATCGGCGTGGACCTGCGCTCACCGCTGGACGGGTCGATGCGGCTCAGGCGGGCGCGACGGCGGTTGGGGACCCAGACGTAGCCGCCGCCGGTCGCAACGTCGCCGACGCCCTCTTGGCCGAACAGGATCTCCTTGGTTTGGCCACCGCGCGGGTCGACCTTGACGATTGAAGATGGCGGGTCGGCCGCTCGTAGCGCGCGCCGGCCGACCCAGACCGCGCCCTCGCCCGCGACGACGACGACGGCCTGTCCTGAGCCGACGAGGCGGTCGCCCTGCAGATGGCCGCTGACGGGATCGATGCGCACGAGGCGGGCCTGGTCGCCGTTGGTCACCCACAGCGACCCGAAGCCCACGGCGACGCTCGTCGTCCCGCTGCTCCACGGAAGCTTGATCGTCCGCCGCGCGCCCTCGCCGTCAGCCGGCAGGCCGATCAGCCGGCCGCTGCGCACGCTGCCGACCCACACGCGCCCGCGGGTGTAAGCGATGGCGTTGGGGCGCGGATCGACGGTCGCGGTTTGCGCGACGCGCGGCGCGCTGCCAGCGGCGGGTGTCGTGACCGTCTGCGACGCCGTCCCGGACCCGGGCTGGTCGTCGCCGCCGCCGAGCAAGAGGACCGCCACCACGACGATCGCCGCGCCCGCCAGCAGCGCGAGTACCGGCGTGATCCGCGCGCGCGCGCCGGTGCTTCGCGGCGGTGCGCTGGCACCCGCGGGCGCCAGCGCGGTCGGTGCCGTCGGCGTGACGCTGCGCGCGCCAGGTCCGCCACCGGGCACCGCCGTCTCGTCATCGGCGAAGCCACCCGGCGCCGCGGCGCCCCGTGCCACCACGCGCTCCGGCGGCGGCGCCGGTCCGTCACCGACCGCGGCCAGCGCCGCGCGCCCCAGATCGCCCGCTGACAGATAGCGGTCGTCTGGATCCTTCTCCAGCGCCCGCGCCACGACCTCCGCCAGCGCCTCTGGCACCTCCGGTGCCAGTGCCCGGGCATCCGGCGCCGCATCATTGAGGTGCGCGTACAGCGTCGCCTCGTCCGAATCACGCCGGTAGGGCGCGACGCCGGTCAACACGTAGAACAACAGGCAGCCCAGCGCGTACACGTCGGCCCGCGCGTCGACACCCTCGCCCCGGATCTGCTCTGGTGCGATGTAGCCCAGCGTCCCGACCCAGCGGCCCGAGCCGGTCATCGTCGTCTCGCCGGTCAGGCGCTTGGTCAGCCCGAAATCGGTCAGATACGCGTGGTCACGATCGAGCAGGACGTTGGCCGGCTTGATGTCGCGGTGCACGAGCCCGCGCGCGTGCGCGGCATCCAGTGCGCTTCCGATCTGGGCGATGATCGACGCCGCGCGTGCGGGCGCCAACGGCCCCTCACGCTGCACCAGCGAACGCAGATCCTCGCCGTCGACGAAGCGCATCGCCAGGTAGAGGCGCCCGTCGTCCTCGCCGGCCGAGTAGACCGGGATCACGTTGGGGTGGTCGATCGCCGCCGCCGCGCGCGACTCGCGGACGAAGCGCTCGCGGAAGGCCTCGTCGCGCGCCAGCGGCGTTGCGATGAGCTTCAACGCAACGGGACGCTGCAGGTCGAGCTGCTGGGCCTCGTAGACCACGCCCATGCCGCCGCGACCGGCGACGCCGGTCACGCGGTAGCCGGCGAAGACGTCCCCGGCCTGGAGCTCACTGTCGACAGCGCTCAAGGGCGCGACGGTATCGGCTGCCGCGGAGCGTAGGCGCCGTCGTCGCGGGCGTATGCGCCGCCGTGGGGTCCGACCCGCGCACTACACTGCGCCGCGCTCGTGCGCCTGCCTTCTGCCGTCCGCTTCGCCGCGTGGGGTGTTATCGCGGCCGGGGTCGCGGTCCCGCTCGTTCGCCGGCGTGCGCGGATCCCGCCACCGGCCGTCACCGCCATCGCCGCCACCGCTCCGCTCGCCCTGAGCGTGGCCCTGCCGCGCTCCAAGAAGCGCGACGTCGCGCTGTGCGTGCTGCAGATGTACGCATACACGGTCACCTACCAGATGCCCAACGACGACCCGGAGCGGCTCGAGCGGCGGGTCCGCATCGACTACCCGGTGCGCATTGACCGGCTGCTCGGGCTCGGCGAGATGCCCAACATCCGCTTCCAGCGCTGGTTTGCGCAGCCGGGCCGGATTCGCAGGCGCGACCAGGTGCTCGTGTGGTCGCACTGGCTCTGGTTCTTGTTTCCGCACGGGACGCTGGCCTACGTGATGTGGCGCCATCCCGACCGCTTCCCGCGCACCGCGGCGCTGACCTACGCGGTCTTTGACCTCGGCCTCATCGGCTACTGGGCGGTCCCGACCGCGCCGCCGTGGTACGCGTCGCTGCACGGCCGCCTGGGCGAGAGCGGCGACATCGCCGTCCGCCGCATGATGGTCGAGCATGGCGAGGCGTTCTGGAAGGACAGCTGGGAGCCCCTTTACAGTGTGCTGGGAGGCAACCCTTTGGCTGCCATGCCCTCGCTGCACTTCGCGACCTCCCTGATGGCTGCGCACCTCCTTGCGGAGGCGGGTCCGGTCGAGGGCGCGGTGGGCTGGAGCTATGCGCTGACGCTCGGCTTCGCGCTCGTCTACCTCGGTGAGCACTACCTCGTCGATCTGCTCGTCGGCGCTGCACTGACCGAGGGCGTCCGCGCCGCGGCGCCGGCTGTTGCTCCTGCCGTCGGCCGTCTCGGCACGACGTTGCAGGCACTCGAGCGAAGGGCACGCGCATGACCGCGGACCCTGATCTCATCGACGACGAAGAAGAGGTCGACGACGAAGAGGAGATGCCGCTCATCAAGGTCACGCGGCGCACCGTGATCCTCGGTGGCCTCTTCGTGATCTTGTGCATCATCTTCTTGACCGCCGTGCTTCCGCAGCTCGCTGGCCTCGGCGACACGTGGCACGAGGTCAAGAACGGCGACCCGCTGTGGCTGATCGTCGCGGGCATCTTCACCGCGCTCTCGTTCGCCGGCTACGTCGTCCTCTTTCAGGGCGTCTATGTGCGCGGCGGCTTCCGGCTCACGGCTGTCGAGAGCTACCAGATCACCATGGCCGGCCTGGCCGCCACGCGCGTCTTCGCGGCGGGCGGGGCGGGCGGCATCGCGCTGACGGCGTGGGCGCTGCGTCGCGCGGGGATGCCCAAGCGCGCGGTCGCCGACCAGACGCTCGCATTCCTCGTGCTGACCTACGGCGTCTACATGGCGGCGGTCGTGGTCGGTGGCTTCGGGCTCTACTTCGGGATCCTGCCAGGCTCCCAGGACTGGGCGATCACGCTGCTGCCGGCGATCATCGGCCTGGTGGCGTTCGCGATCGCGCTGCTGGCGTCGCTGACGCCGACCGACCTGCAGCGGCGCCTGGAGGGCTACGCGCGGCGCCACGGCCGGATCGGCCGCTTGGCCCAGAAGGCGGCGAACCTGCCCGCCGCGATCTCGGCTGGGATCCGGATCTCGGTCTCCCTCGTGCGCGCGGGTGACCCTGCGCTGGTCGGCTCGATCGCCTACTGGGGCTTCAACATCGCGATCCTGTGGGCGTCGTTTCACGCCTTCGGCGAGGCGCCGCCGTGGGCCGTGATCGTGATGGGCTACTTCGTCGGGATGCTCGCCAACCTGCTGCCGCTGCCGGGCGGCGTCGGCGGGGTCGACGGCGGGATGATCGGCGCGTTTGTCGCCTTCGGCGGGGAGTCGAAGGACTCGATCGTCGTGGCGGTGCTGACCTACCGCCTGTTCGCGTTCTACCTGCCGACGATCCCGGGCGCGATCGCCTACTTCCAGCTACGACGTACGGTTGCCCGGTGGAAGGACGAGCGGCTGGCCCGCCGTAACGCTCGCGCGACGGTCGGTACTATACAAAGTAAAGCGACCCGGTAAACCTCAAAGGACAGCTACCAGCATGGCCGACAACATCGAGAACGTCATCATCATCGGGAGTGGCCCGGCGGGCTACACGGCCGCGCTGTACACCTCGCGCGCAAACCTGAACCCGTTGGTGATCGAAGGCTTTCTCTGGGGTGGGCTGCTTCAGCAGACGACCGAGGTCGAGAACTACCCCGGCTTTCCGGCCGGCGGCATCGCGGGGCCCGAGCTGATGCAGAAGCTCCGCGACCAGGCCGAGGACTTCGGCACGCGCTTCATCACCGACCAGGCGACGTCGGTCAAGCTGAGCGACGAGCCCGGCGGGATCCACGAGGTCCACGTCGGCTCTGACGTCTACCTCACCCGCACCGTGA
Source organism: uncultured Conexibacteraceae bacterium (assembly GCA_963829185.1). Lineage (GTDB taxonomy): Bacteria > Actinomycetota > Thermoleophilia > Solirubrobacterales > Solirubrobacteraceae > Baekduia. Next base: position 213,767 of record CAWHID010000001.1, on the reverse strand, counting down.
TCCTCGCGATGGGCGCCGAGCACAAGAAGCTCGGCGTGCCGGGCGAGGCCGAGCTGGCCGGTGCCGGCGTCTCCTACTGCGCGACGTGCGACGCGGCCTTCTTCCGCGGTCAGGTGATCATGGTCGTGGGCGGCGGCGACAGCGCGATGGAGGAGGCGATGTTCCTCGCCAAGTTCGGCAGCAAGGTGGTGCTGGTCCACCGCCGCGATGAGTTCCGCGCCTCGAAGATCATGGAGTCCCGCGCGCGCGCGATGGAGAACATCGAGTTCAAGACGCCGTACGTAGTCGAGGCGATCCTCGACGGCGATGGTCCGTTCAAGCGCGTCGCCCGGCTCAAGCGCTCAGGAACCGACGAGATCGAGGACGTCGCGATCGGCGGCGCGTTCATCGCGATCGGCCACGAGCCGCAGTCAGAGATCGTCGATGGCGTGATCGACGTCGACGACGAGGGCTACGTCAAGGTCGACGGCCGCTCGACGCGCACCAACCGGCCCGGCGTCTTCGCCGCCGGCGATCTGGTCGACCACACCTACCGCCAGGCAATCACGGCCGCCGGCTCCGGCTGCCAGGCCGCGCTGGATGCCGAGTGGTACCTGCGCGACACGCCGGAGATCCCGACGCCGCCGTCGCTGGCCGAAGGCGACCTGGCCGAGGCGCAGTGGGCGCCGCCGGCGCCGGCCTAGTCGGGTCTTCCGCCGTGTCCGCGCGGCCTAACTGAAGGTCGTCGCGGTTGTGACCAGCACAGCCGCCGAACTTGCCGGGTTGGCAGGGGCAACTTCCCCACGAGTGCGGCGTCGTTGCGTTAGCGTCGCTGGCGAGAGCTTCGACGCGCCGAATCTCGGCCGGCGACGGGTCGAAGGTCCCCTGGGACGTGTACCTGCAGCGCGCGCCATGTCCCGGCACACAGGCGGCTCCCCGAGCGATGGTCGGGCGAGCGCCACGTCAGCGTCCCGGCGGCCGCTCCGGACATGCCGCCGGGACGTCGACGCAGGCCGCGCAAGGAACCTTGCGTCGGGCGGCGAACAACATCGCTTAACACGACGGGCCGCAACTCGAACGGGGCTCAGGCGTAGAGAGAGATAGACATGCAGCCCTCCCCCCACACGTACCAGTATCCGAAGGTGACGCCGCTCGCGGGCGCCACCCCGAAGCCGGCCAGCGGCCCGGGCGCCTCCGCCGCCCCGCCGAGCCCGCCGCGCTAGAAGGCGATCCCCTCCAGGCGCAGCAGCGCCTCCTTGCGATGCATGCCGCCCGTGTAGCCGGTGAGCTTGCCGCTCGTCCCGATCACGCGATGGCAGGGAATGACGATCGGGATCGCGTTGGCGCCCAGCGCCCGTCCCGCCGCCCGTGACGCCTTGGCGTTGCCCGCCTGGCGCGCCACGTCGCCGTAGGTCGCGGTCTGGCCGAACGGGATCGCCGCCGTCGCCTCCAGGACGCGGCGGCCGAAGTCGGAGTAGAGCGTCCAGTCGATCGGAAGATCGAAGGCGGTGCGCTTGTTGTTGAAGTACTCGTCGAGCTCGCGGCGGACGTCGTCCAGCCGCGCCGCGCTCTCGAGGATCCGCGGGCTGAGGTGGCCGGCGAGGTTGTCCAGGATGGCGTCAAGGCCGCCGTTGAAGTCCTCGTAGGCGAGGCGCACGAGGCCCTGCGGTGTGGCAGCGGCGACGAGCGCGCCGACGGGGGAGTCCACGACGGCGTACGCGACGTCCGGCTCGGCGCGGGCGACGAAGCGCGCCGTGGCGGCCGCGACGGCGTCGGGATTGACCTGGGGTGGGAGGAGTCGGTTGGTCATGGCGTGGGGCTCATCTCGTGGCGAAGCTTCTTAAGGCCCTCGTGGGCCGAGCGCCGGGCCGCTTCCGGTGAGCAGTCCAGTGCGGTGGCGACCTCGGTGTGGCTGAGGTCGCCGGCGTAGCGCAGTAGCACCGCGGCGCGTTGCTTGGGCGGCAGCGCGCGTACGCGCTCCCAGGTCTCGTCGTCGGGCAGCGGCGGGTCGTGGTGGGCGACCTCCGGTGGGTCGGCGACCGGGATCGCGTTCCGGGCCCGGGCACGGTGGTGGTCCATCGCCTTGCGGTGCGCGATGGTCATCACCCACGCGCGGTGGTTGGAGTGCGCGCGCAGCCGCGGGTAGGCGCTCATCGCCGCCAGGAACGTCTCCTGGAAACAGTCATCGGCCCCGTCGCGCCCGACCGACGCCACGAGGAACCGGTAGACCGGCTCGCGGTGCTCGTCGAGAAAGCGCTGGAAGGGGATCACTGCGAGTCCAACGCTACGAGGCGTCGCGGCGTGAGATCGCCGGTCAGACGAACAGCAGCGCGACGCCGTTGATGATCGCGAGCCCGATCATGATCGCGCCCAGCAGCCGCCATCGATCCGGCGGTTGCCCATCGACGATCTTCGACGGATCGGCCTCCAGCCGCCGCGCTTGCGCGAGGAACAGGAACGCGAGCAAGAGCCAGAGGATGGTGAGGAAGACGGCGACGGCCATGGGCTAGTAGATCACGGCTCGCCGTGGCCGTGGTCGTGCTCGACGTGCTCGTGCTCGTGGAACGCTGTGATGCGGCGCAGGAGCGGTGCGGTGCGGTAGCGCTCCTCGCCGTACTCCTCGCGGAGGCCGTCGAGGATCATGACGATGTGGTCGAGGCCGATCTCGTCGGCCCATGCGAGCGGACCGGTCGGGTAGGCCATGCCGAGTTTCATGCCGTCGTCGATGTCGGCGGCGGTGCCGATGCCCTCGCCGATGGCGAAGGCGCACTCGTTGACGACCTGGGCGACGATGCGACCGAGGACGAGCCCGGGCGCGTCGGCGACCCAGATGGTGGGGAGGCCGAGGGCGGCGAAGAAGGCCTCGGTGCGCTGCGCGGCGACGTCGGCGGTGGCCTCCGTCTGCGTGAGCTCCACCAACCCCACGGGTGAGAGCGCGTGGAAGCCCGCGGCCGCGGCGCCCTGGTCGAGCGCCTGCAGCGCGCCCTCGGCGCAGAGCAGGGCGCGTGGCGCGCCCTGCAGCGGCTCCGCGTCGTCCTCGGGCGGCCCGCACTCGAGGATCAGCCACGGCACCTCGCCGTCGGCGGCGTCGGTGACGGCGAAGCCGGCCTCGTCGGCCAGCGCGCGTAGCTCGTCGGCGACCGGCAGGAAGCCGCTGATCAGCACCGGGCCGTCGACGCCGGCTGGCACACCCGGCTCCGGGGCGCCCGGATCCTCCCGCCGGTGTGGCTGGCCGTTGTCATAGGTGTACCAGCCTTGGCCGCTCTTGCGGCCGAGCCGCCCGGCGTCGACCATCTGGGCGCTCAGCGGTGACGGGCGCCAGCGCGGCTCGCCGAAACTCAGCTCGTAGAACGACTGGGCGACCGTGAAGCCGATGTCGATCCCCACGAGGTCCTGCAGCTCGAAGGGCCCCATCCGGAAGCCGGCGGCACGCACAACGGCGTCGATCGTCTCGACGTCGGCGATCTTCTCCTGCAGCAGCCGCAGCGCTTCGAGTCCGAACGGGCGGTTGCAGCGGTTGACCAGGAAGCCAGGCCCGTCGGCCGCGTCGATGACGTGTCGTCCCATCGCCTCGCCGGCGGCGCGGGCGACCGCCAGCGCCTCGCCGGAGGACTGCAGTCCCGCGATCAGCTCGACGAGCGCCATCAGCGGCGCTGGGTTGAAGAAGTGCAGGCCGACGACGCGTGAGGGATCGGCGGCGGCGCGCGCGATCGCGGTGATCGGGATCGACGAGGTGTTGGAGGCCAGGACCGCGTTCGGCGCGATCCGCGAGAGCGCTGCGAACAGCTCGTGCTTGAGCTCCAGGCGCTCCGGGGCGGCCTCGATGATCAGCTCGCATGGCGCGAGTTCCTCCAGCGTGCCGACGACCGCGAGCCGTGCGCCGATCGCCTCGGGGTCCTCGGTCAGCATGCCCTTCTCCACCAACTTGACGACCCCCGCCCGCGCCCGCTCGGCGCCTGCGGTCGCCGCGTCCTTGAGCGGGTCGAACAGCAGCGTCCGCGCGCCGCTCTGGGCCGCGAGCTGCGCGATCCCCGATCCCATCGTTCCGGCGCCGACGACGCCGATCACCTGCGGTGCGCTCATGCCCGGCAGCTTGCCAGGTCGGCACGAGGGCCAGTCCATGGCCCGCGGCGCGCCCGCGTAGAATCGCGGTCGTGGACCCCTTCGCCGTGATCATGATCGGCATCATCGGCGGGATGATCGTCGGCCTGCTGCTGCTCGGCCTGCTGCACCCGCGCTCGGGTGCGCAGACGCTCGACTGGAAGCCCACGCGCTCGGCCGAGCAGGAGCTCCAGAACGAGATCGACGACCTCGATCAGATGCTCGAAGCGGCCAACGCGCGCCGCCGGCGCCGAGGGGCGCCCGAGCTGACCGAGGAGGGGATCCGCGCGACCGTCGGCTCCGACCTCGCCGAGACCATCAAGCGCCGCGAGGATCACCTCGCAGAACTGGAGGTCGTCCAGATGCTGGACGCCAAGAACGCCCGCCGCCGCGCGAAGGGCCTGCCGGAGATCAGCGTGGAGGAGTACCGCGCGAAGATTCTCGGAAACCCGACCCCGCCGACTCCGCCGGGCGAGGACCGCGCGTGAGGGTCCTGCTGGTCGGGGGCGGCACGGCGGGCCTCGCGCTCACGCGCGCGCTCACCGCCGATGGCCACGCCGTCCGCTTCGTCACCCGGCACGAGCGCTTCCGGACCGAGATCGAGGCGGCCGGGGGCGAGTGCTACATCGGCGACCCCGACCGGGTCGGGTCGCTGCGCTACGGGCTCGACAACGTGACCGCGTTGCTATGGCTGATGGGCAAGGCGCCCGACGGCGATCTGCATGGCTCGCGGCTGACGATGATGATGGAGCGCACGATCGACACCACCGTGCGCGGCGTCGTCTACGAAGGAACCCCGGGCGGCGCCGCCGAGGTTGCGCGGATGGCGGACTACAACGAGATCCCGCACGCGATCCTGGATGCGTCCCGAGACGACGAGGACGCTTGGGTGGCGGCGGTCCTCGCGGCGGTCGACGGGGTCCTCGCGGCGCCGCGCGGTCGCGACGCCTGACGAACCTGCCGCATTGACAAGGGCCCGATCCGGTCATCTGGCCCGAGGTCATAGGACGTTGTGCCGTTCAGGCGACCGAAGCCCAATTTTCAGTCATTGTTGTGCAATGCACACTGGAGTACCGTCTCGTGGCGTTGGACCCTTACTGGTTTGCTGCTCCCGGTAACGGAGCGCGGCGGCGGCGAAGGCGGCCGCCGCGCGTTTGCCGGGTCAGGCCGCGGCGCGCCGGTCCAACCGCTCGAACAGGTCGGCGAGCATCCGCGCGGTCGCGCCCCACACCAGGTGGTCGTCCACCACGTAGGTGTCGGTCCGAAAGGGGACGCCGCGGCGCGTGAGCCGGCGGCGCGCGTAGCCGGCGCGCAGCTCGGCCAGGGTGAGCTCAAGGACGAGCGCGACCTCCGCCTCCTGCGGGCGCCACGTCTGGCCGGGCTCGATCAGCCCGACGAAGGGGTAGACGGCGTAGCCGGTGGCGATCGTCGGCGTCGGCTGCAGCGCGCCCACCAGCTCCACACCGTCGGGCTCTAGGCCGATCTCCTCATGCGCCTCGCGCAGGGCCGTCGCACACAGGTCGGCATCTGCGGGATCCTGCCGGCCACCCGGAAACGAGATCTCGCCCGGATGGCGGCGCAGATCTTCGCGCCGGCGGGTCAGCACGACCGATGGCTCGCCGGCGGCGTTTAAGAACAGCGGGACGAGCACGGCCGCGTCGGTGCGGCCGTGGACGTCGAGCGCGGCCGCCTCGACCGGGTCGAGGAGGACGCCGTCGAGCAGCTCGCGCAGGTCAGCGCGCGAGCGTGACGCGCTCGATCCGCTCGTCGAACATCACCTCGCCCTCAAGGGTCCGGTGAACGGGGCACTTGGCTGCGATCACGCGCAGCCGCTCGACCTGTTCGTCGCTCATCGAGTCCGGGAAGCGCAGCACAAGGTTGAAGCGCGTGGGACAGCCGCGCTCGGCGGGCGTGTAGTCGCAAGCGACCTCGACGTCGCCGACGTCCCAGCCCTTGCGCTTGGCGTACATCTCCATCGTGATCGCGGTGCACGCGGCGAGCGAGGCGGCCAGGATCTCCTGGGGGCTGGGGCCCTGATCCTCACCGCCCTTGTCCGTCGGTTCGTCGATGGTGAGTTGGTGGTCGCGGATCCGGACGGCCTGGCGCAGGCTGCCGGACCGCGTGGCGGTCGCCTTCATGGCACCGATGATGGCAAACGGTTCACGCGAGCGGGTTGAACAAGAGACCGGTCGGTACCTTTGGGTAGAAGAACGTGGACTTCGGCGGCATGTTGACGCCGGCGGCCGCGATCTCCTGGACCTGCTTGACCGGGCTGCCGCGCAAAAAGAAGGCGCAGTCGTACTCCTTGGACTGCACCAGCGCCAGCGCCTCGTCGTCGGTGCGCGAGTAGCCGAGACCGTCGAGGTGGGCGATGTCGTCCTCGGTCATGCCGAGCACGCCCTTGAAGATCAAGGCCTCCAACACGGCCGTGTCGAGGTGGCGGTAGGGCTCGGGGAAGTCGGCCAGCGCCGCGTCGGCGATGGCCTGGTCGGTGAGGACGAGCCGGTAGGGCTGCTGGTGGAAGGAGTCCAGGTAGCCCATGACGAGGTTCCCGTCCATCCCCTGGCCGTCCAGGCCATCCGGAGGACGGAGCTCGGAGAGCTCGATCGGCGTGACCTCGAAGTGCTCGCGCAGGTACGTACCCAGCCGTTGCTGGACCTCCGGCTCCTTGACCTTGTTGAGCAGCCGGTGCGTGGGGAAGATCGTCAGCCCCGGATCCTGCAGCGCGACCAGGCACATGAGCACGTAGCGGTGATCGCCCTCGCCGCCGATCTCTTCGGCGTAGGCGCGCGCGGTCTCGTAGCGGTGGTGGCCGTCGGCGATCAGCAGCTCGGTCTCGCCGAGTGCCATCTTGACGCGGGCGATGGCGGCCCCGTCGTCGATGCGCCAGAGCTTGTTCAGCGTGCCGTCGGCATCGGTCGCGATGCCCCAGGGGTCGGTGCTGAGATGCTCGGCCAGCGCGCCCCAAGCGGCGTTGGTCGGATCGTCGTAGAGGCTGAAGATCGGCGACAGGTTGGCCTGCGTGGCGCGCGTGAGACGGAGGCGGTCCTCCTTGGGGCCCGGGTGGGTGCGCTCGTGCGGGCGGATCTTGCCCGGCCCGTACTCCTCCACGCGCACGCGCGCGAAGATGCCGCGGCGCGTGAGCTGCCGGCCGTCGGGACCGGTGTAATCCTGCTGCAGGGCCCAGAGCGCCGGGGTCGTGTCGCGGACGACGGCGCCCTGGCGCTTCCAGAGATCCAGCAGCCGCGCGGCCTCCTCGTAGGCGTCGCCGCCAAGCGGAGCCTGCGGAAGGTCGATGCTGACGACGTTGTGGGAGGAGCGGGCGGCGAGCGCGGAGCGCTGCTCGGCGTCGATGACGTCGTAGGGCGGGGCGATCACCGATTGCAGCGAGCCGACGACGCCGAGGTCGTAGCGAAGCGCGCGGAGTGGTTGGACGTCGGCCATCGGCCGAATCTACCCGGTGGCGGCGGCCTGCCGGGCTGGCACGGCCTGGCGTTGAGGGGGGCGTGGTGAGGCTCTACGGTCGCGGACGTCCTCACTCGACCTCGACCTGGGCCAGGCATGAAGATCGGCATCATCGTCAAAGCGACCATCGCCAACGCGTCCTATCGAGCGCTCTTCCCGGCGGCTGTGCTAGCCGAGCGCGGGCACGAGGTCGTGCTCGCCAAGGTGGCCGACGACAAGAAGCTCCCGGTCGATCGGCTTCTGAGATGTGATGTGGTCCACGTGTATCGCTGTCTTGACGAGGCGGCGGTGCTCAAGACGATTGACGAGCTGCGGCGCCAGGGCGTCGCGGTTACGTGGGATGACGATGACGACGTCCGCCTCGTGCCGCCGGAGTCACCGGGCTCCAAGCAGGTGTTCAGCCCGATCAAGGTCGAGCGGTCGCTTCGCCGGCTGAACACGATGTTCTCGAAGGTCGACCTCGTGACCACCACGACGCAGACCCTCGCCAACATGTTCCGCTCGCGGTTCGATGGTCCGATCGAGGTCATCGAGAACTACCTCAGCGCCGATCAGTACACCCGCGGCCGGGCGATGCACGAGGGCATCGTGATCGGCTGGGTCGCCTCGGGCGAGCATGTTGCCGAGGTCGAGCGGCTGGGCTTGACGCCGATGCTGCGCAACGTGATGGCGCGCGACGAGCGCGTGCGGGTCGCGACGGCCGGCATCAAGCTCGACCTGGACCCTGCCCGCTACATGCACGTCCGCAAGGTCGAGTTCCGCGACCTGCCCACGTTCGTGTCTGGCTTCGACATCGGGATCGCCCCGTTGGCCGACCACCCGATGAGCTACGCGCGGTCCAACATCAAGGTCAAGGAGTACGCCGGCGCAGGCGTGCCCTGGGTGGCATCGGCACGCGGCTCGTACGAGGGGCTGGGGACGAAGGCCGGTGGCATCACGATCGCCGATGATCGCTGGGAGGAGACGCTGGTCGATCTCGTGGGCTCCCGCTTCAAGCGGATGCGCCTGCGCCGCAACGCCATGTCATGGGCCAAGGACCAGAGCGTCGCGCGGCACGTCGGCAGCTGGGAGGACGCGCTGCAGAAGGCCATCGAGGTTGTGGGGCGACGGGCAGCGTAGACTCACCCGGACGGGACGTAGCGCAGCCTGGTAGCGCACCTGCTTTGGGAGCAGGGGGTCGCTGGTTCGAATCCAGTCGTCCCGATCAGCTGGGGGAGGAGCGCGCATGGGCGCGATGGCGGAGACGGTCGGCTCCGTCTTCTGGTTGGAGCAGGCGCTAGCGCAAGACGACGGGCCGGCGTGCCCACCGCTGGCGGGCACCGTCAACGCCGATGTGTGCGTCGTAGGCGGCGGCTTTCTGGGGATGTGGGCGGCGCTTGAGGTGATCGAGCGGGCGCCCGATACCAAGGTGGTGATGATCGAGGCCGAGGGGTGCGGCTTTGGCGCGAGCGGTCGCAACGGCGGCTGGGTCACGAGCTGGCACGACGAATTAGATGTTTTGGTCGCGCGCTTCGGGCCCGACCGCGCGCGGTGGCTGGCGGAGCGCTCCACCTGGGCGATCGACCGCATCGCGGAGGTCTGCGCGAGCGAGGAGATCGACTGCCATCTGCGGCGCGCGGGCGGGTTCTGGTGTGCGACCGCCCCGGCGCAGATGGGCGCGTGGGACGGGGCGATCGCGGCGGGCGAGCGGGTGGGACGGCCCGGGTTCGTGGAGCGAATGGCGGCGGGCGAGCTGCGGGCGCAGACGGGTTCGCCAGTGATCGTCGGCGGTGCGCGGCTGGCCGATGCGGCCTCGGTGCAGCCGGCGCTGTTGGCGCGCGGGCTGCGGCGGGTGTTGCTGCGCCGCGGCGTCAGGATCTACGAGGGAACGCCCATGCTGGAGCTGGGGCGCAGCGCCGTCGCGACGGTGCGGACGCCGGCGGGGCGCGTGCAGACCGACGCTGTGGTGCTGGGCCTGGGCGCGTGGGCGGCGGGAGTCCGTGAGCTGCGCCGGGCCGTCGTGCCGGTTGGCAGCCACATCGTGATGACCGAGCCCATCCCCAAGCGCATCGAGGAGCTTGGCTGGACGGGCGGCGAGCTGCTCGGCGACACACGGTTGTTGGTGCACTACGCGCAGGTGACGCGCGATGGGCGGATCGCCTTCGGTCGTGGTGGCGGGGCGATTGGGCCGGCGGGACGGGTGCTGCGGTCGCACTTCGTCGACCCCGGGACGGTGCGGGTGGTCGCCGAGGGCTTGCGGCGGTGGTTTCCGCAGCTGGCCGACGTGCGGCTGACCCATGCGTGGGGCGGCGCGGTGGACCGGGCGCCTGGGCACCTGCCGTTCGTTGGGACGCTGGGCGAGCATCGCAACATCCACTACGCGACCGGGTTCTCGGGCAATGGCGTTGGGCCGAGCGCGTTGTTGGGGCGGATGGTCGGGCGGCGCGCGCTGGGGATGCGCGACGAGCACACGCGCAACGCGCTCACGGGCGGGCCGCCGAGCTATCTGCCGCCGGAGCCGGCGCGCATCTTGGGCGGGCTGGTGGTCCGGGACGCGGTGCGGCGGGCGGAGGGGGCCGAAGAGCGCGGGGAGCGCGCGGGCGTGGTGAGCGGGGCGTTGCGGAGGCTGGTGTGGTTCACCACGCCGCGGGTCGTAGAGCCGCGGTTGCGGCGCCGCGAGCTGTGAGGTCTGCGCTTTAGCTGCCGCGCCCGCGGCGGTTCATCAGCCCGCGGACGGAGCCGACGAGACCGCCGCCGCGGCGTCCGGCGGCCGCCGGAGGCAGGGGTGCGTTGTCGTCGTGCGCGCGGAGGGCCTCCCCGACGCGCTCGCGCTCCGGCTCATCCTGCAGGTCGATCGTTGGCTCCTCGGGTGCTCCGGCGTCGACGAGGTCGTAGTGCTGGGTCGCGACGTAGGCCGTGCCGGCGGCGTGGGTGGCGTGGCGGGCGCGCTCTGGGCGGTAGGTGTACCAGGACGGGCGCACGCGCACCGGGCACAGATGAGCGATGAACGCCGGCCCGATCACCGGTGTGTGGACGAGGTCGGCCGACCACAGGACGGCGTCGCCGGGGTTCAAGGTGATGGTGTCGCTCGCGGGCTGTTGGGCGAGTGCTGTCGCCAGCTCGTTGCGGTGGTGCTGCAGCGCGGCGTCGCCGTCGCGCTCGGGGTTGTGGTGGCGGTAGCGGCCGCTGAACGGCGCGGTCGCGATCTGCTGAGAGCCGGGGAAGAGCGTCACTTCGGCGCCGGCGCCGAGCGCGACCGTCGCGGTGACCAGTGTCTCGGGCTCGGTGGACAGGGCGACGTAGGTGGCGTCGCGAAACGGGCCGTCGTCTGGCGCTCCGGCGCTGGCCTCGACGGCATCGAAGAGCAGCGGGGCGTCGCCGCCGAAGACGTCGCGGGCCAGGAAGCGCACGAGCTCTGGCGGCAGCAGGAGCGCGCGGGCGGCGGCCGACAGCGCGTAGGGATCGACGGGGCCGGCGGGGCGATCGTCGCTCGTAGTGGCGAGCGAGACCTGCTCATCGCCGGGGCCGCGGACGAGCAGGCCGTCGCGGGCATCAGCGAGCTCTTGGGCATAGACGGCGATCTGGTCGGCGGGCGCGACCCCGCGCAGCACCGCGTAGCCGTCTCGCTCCCATGCCTGGCGAAGGTCGTCCATCGCCTCGACAATGTAGTGAGGCGACGTCGGGGGCAGGCGAGCCAGTACACCTTGCGATGTGGACAGGCTTCGCGAGCTGGCGCGCTTCGGGTTGGTCGGCGGGTTCAACGCCGCGACGTACTTCGGCGGCTACACCGCCGGGGTGCTGGTTGGCGTGCCGTATCTGCTGTCGGCGCTGGTCGCCTTCGCGCTGTCGGCGTCGCTGGGGTACTGGCTGCACGAGCACTGGACGTTCAAGGGCGCGACGCCGACGGTGCGCGGCTGGCTGACCTGGCTCGCGGCCCAGGGTGGTGCGACGGGGCTGAACTTGGTGTTGCTGGCCGTGCTCGTCGACGGGTTCGGGGTTGGCGAGATCCTGGCGCAGGCGGTGCTGCTGCCGGTCACGCCGGTGGTGACGTATGTGGTCGGGCGGCGGTGGGTGTTCAGCCGCGCGTAGTCCCGGATTGCTAGCGGCGAGGGGCGCGGGCTGGCAGGATTGGGGTCGGCCGGCCCCGATAGCTCAGCTGGATAGAGCAGCGGACTTCTAATCCGCAGGTCGTTGGTTCGAATCCAACTCGGGGCGTTGCGTCGATCGCGCTCGGGCAGGGTGCCGCGGACGCTCGGTGGTGGGGTGGGCCTGTTGACGGGCCCACGTCGCGCGGTCTGGCTGTCGACGACGCAGGTGGGCCCGTCTCCGGACGTGCGGCGTCCGCAAACAGGCCCACCGTTCCCTGGCGCTGGCGGCAGAGCTCGGACCGCGCCTAGCCTGCCCGCGCTACTTCCCGGTCGTGCGGTGCATCGACGCGCGCTTGTGTCCCGCACGCGCGCCGCTCGGGCCCGCGCCGCCGCGGCCCGCGCCGCGCACGCCGAACGGCGTGCGCCGGATCAGCATCTGCAGTGCGCGGTCGTCGGGACCCGCCTCGGTGCGCTCGGTCAAGGCCTTCAACTCGACCGTGCGCATCACCGGGCCGCGTTCGCGGTCGACCATCGCGACGACGACCTTCGTGCCGCCGGTGGCGTCGAAGACGATGCCGTCGATCGCCCGGCTGCCCACGGCGACCTTGACGAGATCTCCTGCGTCCGTCTGCTCCATGCTCTGAGCGTACCGGCGTGCCGGCTACCGCGAGCGCAGCGTGATGGTCCGCGTGACCGTCGTCGCCGTGCCGTCGATCACCGTCGTCACCGTCGCCCGTGCCTTGACGCGCGCGGCGCGCGTCAGGGCGCGGCGCCCGGCGGCTGAGAGCTTGACCGACACGCTTCGCCGCTTGCCGGCCTTGGCGTCGAACTTCGCCTGGCCGAGCGGCCGGCAGCCGCGGGCGCAGCGCGATGCGCGCGCCGTGGTCTTTCGTCGCTTCGTCGACGCTGGCGTTGCCGGTGCCGCGCGCAGCACGATCGTCCCGCGGCAGCCGTCGACGGCGGTGGCCGGGCAGCTGACCGTCATCGGCGCCCGTCCGGCGACCACGCGCACGGTGGCGGCGCCGACGAGCGTCGCCGCGGGTGGCGCCTTGGGCACGCGGCCGAGCGTCGGCGCCTTCAGCGGGCTCTTGAAGATCGGGGGTGCCGCGCCGGTCGACGGCGACTTGGCCAGCGGCGTTCCGCCCTGCACGGGCGGGCCCGCCGTCGTGCTGGCGACGACGTCGGGACCGCGCACGGTCCCCGTCGCGTTGGTCGCGACGACGCGCAGGTGGTAGGTCGTCCCCGGGTCCAGCCCCGTGATCGACCAGCTCTGGCCGACCGGCGCGTTGGACACCGAGTTGAAGACGCGCACGGGCGTCGTGGACCCGTAGGCCGTGGTCGGCCCGTACTCGACGCTGACCGTCGTCTGCTGGGCGTGCACGCCGATGCCGACCGCGAGGTCGATCGTGCTGGTGCCCTTGGTCGTGGCGGTCGCCGTCCCGATCGCCGGTGGCGTGGTGATGCGCGCCACGGCGTCGCGTCCGGACTCGGTGAGCCACAGGTTGCCGTCAGGGCCGACGGCGATGACACCCGGCTGAGCGCCCGGGCCGGTCAGCGGGTACTCCTCGATGGCGCCCGCGACCGTGATCCGCCCGACCGCGTTGCCGGTCGTCTCGGCGAACCACAGCGCGCCGTCGGGTCCTGCCGCGATCGTTGTCGGTGCGCTCGAGGCCGAAGCAAGCGGGAACTCGGTGATGGTCCCGCTCGGCGTGATCCGCCCGATCCGGCCGGCGGTGCGCTCGGTGAACCAGATGTTGCCGTCGCGTCCGGCGGCGACGGCGGACGGGCCTGCTGAGGATGTTGGGACGGGGAAGGAGGTGACGGTGCCGGCCGGCGTCACGCGCGCGATGGCGTTGGTTCCCGACAGCGCGACCCAGAGGTTGCCGTCGGCGCCGACGGCGATCCCTTGGGGCTGCGCGCCGCTAGGCAGCGTGATCTCGGAGATCGCGCCCGCGGGTGGCTTCATGTGGCCGATCCGCGCGCCCGCGCTCTCGGTGAACCACAGCTGCCCGCCGGGTCCGGAGACGATGTCGGCCGGCGCCGAGCCCGCGGTCGGCAACGGGAACTCAGTGGCGGCGCCGGTCGGCGTGATGCGCGCGATCGCGTTGCCCTGGCGCTCGGTCGCCCAGAGGTTGCCGTCTGGGCCGGTGGTGATGGCGGTGGACTCCGCGTCGGGCGTCGGCAGCGTGTAGGGGGTCGTGATGCCGGCCGTCGTCATCCGGCCGATGGCGCTGTTTGACCATTGGGTGATCCAGAGCGCGCCGTCGGGTCCGGGTTCCAGACCGACGGGATGGCTCGACGGCGAGAGCACGTGCTCGGTGATCGTCGGCGTCAGCGCCGCGTGGGCGGGCGCGGTGAGTGCCAGCGCGCACACGAGCGCGCAGACGGTGGTGGCGAGCCGGGACGCGACGCGGCTCATGCGGCGATCCGATGGGTCCGGACGATCAGCCGTGCGAAGACCGCGACGACCGCGGGGTCGAACTGGGTGCCCGCGTTGCGCACGAGCTCCTCCAGCGCGGTGTCGGCGTCGGTCCCCGCCTGGTAGGGCCGGTCGGTCGTCATCGCGTCAAACGCGTCGCAGACCGCGACAACGCGTGCGCCGAGCGGGATCTCCTCGCCCGCCAAGCCGTCCGGGTAGCCAGTGCCGTCCCAGCGCTCGTGGCTGGAGCGCACGAGCCGGGCGACGGGCCGCAACGCGGGCGCGACCGCGAGGATGCGCTCCCCAACCTCGCTGTGGCGCTGGATGATCTGACGCTCGGCCGGATCCAGGCGCGCGGGCTTGTGCAGGATCGCGTCGGGGACCGCGACCTTGCCGACATCATGCAGCTCGGCGGCGCGGACGATCGTGTCGAGCTCCTCGGCCGAGAGGTCGAAGGCGCGGGCGAGCTCGCGCGCCAGGCTCGCCACACCATGTAGGTGCTCGTGAAGGCCGGGCTCGCGTTCGCGCAGCACCTGCAGCAGGACCTCGCGCGTGGAGTCCGGCTCACCGCTCGCGCGCCCGCCGCTCTTGTTCTCATACAGGCGCTGGTCGGCGAGCGCGAGCGCGGCGCTGGTGTCCTGGGCCTCGTCGGGCAGGATGGCGATGCCGCAGGCGGTCGTGACCGAGAAGCCCTCGCCGTACTCGCAAAGCGCGGTGGTCGCGATGTCAGCGAGCTGGTCGGGCGCGCCGTCGCCGATGCGGGCCAGGACGCAGAACTCGTCGCCGCCAAGGCGAAAGGCGCGGCCGCTGTCGCCGACGGCCGCGACGAGGCGGTTGCCGAGGCGCGCCAGCAGCGCGTCGCCGGCGGGATGGCCGTAGGTGTCGTTGTAGCCCTTGAAGCCGTTGAGGTCAAAGAGCAGGACGGCGTAGCGCTGATGCGGGCCGGCCATGCGGGCGGCGTCATCGACGTCGAGCAGGAGGCTGCGGCGATTGCCGAGGCCGGTGAGGGCATCGGTGAGGGCCTCGGCGCGGCTGCGGGCGACGAGCGTGAGGTTCTCGGAGAACGTTAGGCTCATGCGCGTCAGGACGCCTGCGGTCGTCGCGACCGCGAGGACATAGGCGGCGGGGGAGATGCCGTCGAGGGCGTTCTGGGTCAACAGCGCGAGGGCGATGAGGCCGAAGGCCCAGGGCATGACGAGCAGGCGGCGGCCGTCGAAGGTGACGTTGGGCGCTGGCCGGGTCGGCCGCCATGCCGCCCAGCCGAGGGCGACGGCGGAGGCGGGCCAGAAGACGTCGAAGATGGTGGTGCCGCTGCCTCCGGTGGCCGAGGAGTGCAGCGAGGCGCTGTCGGCGATCGTGGCGAGCAGGAGGCCGAGGCCGACGGTGCCGAGCACCGGCCCGGGGCGCCAGCCAACGGCGCCGAAGACCCCGATGACGAACGCGGCGAGGAGGAGGTCGCCGAGGGGGTAGACGAGGTCGGCGACGACGGTGGCGGTTTGGCCGCCGGTGCCATCCACGATCGGCGGCAGGACGAACTGGGCGGCCAGCGCGCTGATGGCCAGCGCGCCGACCAGGCCGTCGAGCCAGAGGCTGGGGTAGAACAAGCGGGCGCGGGCCTTGACGAGCAGGCCGAGGGCCAGGAACGCCAGGACGTAGAAGGTGATCCAGAGCAGGTCGGGCAACGCGGGGAAGCCGTGGCCGATGACGCTCGTGGGATCGGCCGAGAAGAGGATGGTCGCGGCGGCCCAGGCGCCGAGGCCGGTGCCGAGCGTCAGCCAGGCGGCACGCTCGTGCGGGATCCAGGTCGCGCGCAGGAGGCAGAGCAGGGCGCCGCTGACGAGCAGGCCGTTGAAGAGGGCGTCCTCGAAGAGGTGGTGGCCGAGCGCCCCGCCGCCATCGGGGGCGATGATCGCGCGCGCGGTGTAGGCGACGAGGCCGACGACGGATGCGGTGTGGAGTCCCGTGATGACGGCACGGCGAAGCGAGCCCCAGAGGGGTGGTGGGTGCGGCGCCGTCGGCATGTCCTTGCACGGTCATCGGCCTGAGGATTGGCGGGGCCGCCCTGGCCGGACGAATGTCCGTCGCAGCCCTCCCCGGTGCTGGCCGGCGTCGCGATCGGCGGCTATAGGGTTCGTCGATGCGCGACTACCGGCCGCAAGCTCAGAAGACGTGGTTCGACAAGTCCTTGCAGGCCTTCGCGCGGACCCGGTTCGGC
Organism: uncultured Conexibacteraceae bacterium; assembly: GCA_963829185.1. Taxonomy (GTDB): domain Bacteria; phylum Actinomycetota; class Thermoleophilia; order Solirubrobacterales; family Solirubrobacteraceae; genus Baekduia. The sequence continues at coordinate 197,521 of CAWHID010000001.1, read as the reverse complement.
GGCTATCTCTTCATCTCGGTGTTCCCGGCGATCGACCGGGCGCTGATCCCGGTGACGCGCGGCAAGCTGTCGACGGGGCTGGGGCAGCCGATTGTCCTCTTGCACACGCGCGGCGCCAAGAGCGGACTCGAGCGCACCTCGCCGCTGTTGGCAACCAAGCAGGGTGACCTCGTCGTCGTCATCGCCTCGAAGGCCGGGGCGATCAAGCACCCCGCCTGGTACCACAACGTCAAGGCCGAGCCCGAGGTTGAGGTGACGATCGGCGGCCGGCGTGTGGCGATGCGCGCGGAGATCGCCCAGGACGGCGAGCGCGACCGGTTGTGGGCGATGGCCTGTGACAACTACAACGGCTTCGAGACCTACCAGGAGCGCGCGGGCGAGCGCGTCATCCCGGTGGTCGCGCTGCGGCCGCGCAGCGGGGCGTAGCGGCGGCAAGAGCGAGCTGGGCATCGCGAGCGCGTAGCTGCGCCCGCGATGCCGTCGCGGCGTCCTAAGTGATCGTCAGCGTCTGAGTAGTGTCGCGGAGCGCGGCCGTGAAAGTGGCCGGGAAAGTCCCAAGGCCGTTGTCGAAGTGCGCGATCGAGCCGGGTGAGTTGTTGAAAGTCAGGGTGTGCGCGATGAAGTCCCAAGTCGAGGTGTTTGCGCCGGAGACGTTGCCAGTCACGACGAGGTGCGTCGTCGTGAGCGCGCAACCACCCGGAGTGCCCGGCCTGTCCTCGAACGTGGCTTGGACACGAAGGCCAGCGATCGACAGGCTGTTCTCAAAGTTCGCCGTCGCCGTCCAGTTCGGAGTGCCGGTCGCAGTGACCAGGCAGCCGATCGCACCGGCCGTTCCAGTGCAGTGGTCGAGAGTCGACGAAGTGAAAGTCAGAGTCGAGCTGCTCCTGACATCAGCATGGAACCGGGCTTGAGTACAGGCAGCGCCGGCGTTGAGGGCTCCTCCAGCACGGAAGGAGAAAGTCGACGAGTCGAGGACATGAGTCGTGCCCACGACGTCCCAGTTTGCTGCCGACCCCGTCGATGGCGCTGCCAATGCGCATGCCGCCAGCGCCACGAGGACGAGGAGGCTGCTTCGCTTGGGCAAGTTCTTCAACATCACAAACTCCTTAAGAGACCCGGCCATGCCGGGCATTGATCGTGGAGACCGAGGCATCGCAGCTGGTCAGAGCTCTTACCGGATGCTCGGCATTACATTAAGGTCAGTAGAGCGGAGTGGGATCGGGGCGTCAACAGCTGGTCCCTGCCGTATGGCAGCGATCGGTGGCCGATGCGCTTCCGCTGCCCGGCGCGCTACGTTCGGAGGACACGCAGCGATGAGTTTCGGGCGCCGCCCCCGTCCTCTCTGCAACAAGACCCAACTCCCCCTCCCCAATTCCTAGCTTCAGGAGCCCCGAAGATGGCCGTAGACGCCCCCCAGACCACCCCCGACGACGACCGCGCACGCTGGATCGCGCTGGTCGTCCTTTGCGTCGGGATGTTGATGATCGTGCTCGACACGACCGTCGTGAACGTCGCGCTGCCGTCGATCCAGACCGACCTCGGCTTCACCAGTTCGTCGCTGGCGTGGGTCGTCAACGCCTACCTGATCGCCTTCGGCGGCCTGCTGCTGCTGGCGGGGCGGCTTGGGGACCTGATCTCCCGTCGTGGTGTGTTCCTCGCCGGGCTCGCCGTCTTCACGCTTTCCTCGATTGCGTGTGGCCTGGCCAATAGCGAGGCGATGCTCGTCGTCGCGCGCTTCGTCCAGGGCGTCGGCGGCGCGATGACCTCGGCGGTGATCCTCGGGATGATCGTCACGATGTTCCCCAAGCCGGCGGAGCAGGCCAAGGCGATCGGCGTCTTTGCCTTCGTCGCGTCGGCCGGCGGCTCGATCGGCCTGTTGGCCGGTGGCGTGCTGACCGACGCCATCAACTGGCATTGGATCTTCTTCATCAACGTGCCGATCGGGGTCGTCACCGCCGCGCTGGCCATGCGCCTGCTGCCCCATGACAAGGGCACCGGCTTCGCGGGCGGCACCGATGTCGCCGGCGCCGTGCTGATCACCAGCGCGCTGATGCTGCTCGTCTACACGATGGTCAAGCCGGCGGCCGAGGACGGCTGGGGCTCGGGCACGACGCTGGCCTTCGGCGCGGTCTCGATCGCGTTGTTGGTGGCGTTCGTGGTTCGCGAGGCGACGGCGGCCGCGCCGCTCGTGCCGCTGCGGATCTTCCGCTCGCGCAACATCACGGGCTCCAACCTGGTGCAGATCCTGTCGGTCGCCGGGATGTTCGGCATGTTCTTCATGGGCACGCTCTACCTGCAGCGCGTGTTGGAGTACGACCCGTTGCAGATCGGCCTCGCCTTCCTGCCGGCGACGGTCGCGATGGGCGCGCTGTCGTTGGGCTACACGGACAAGTTGATCATGCGCTTTGGCGCGCGCAACGTGCTCGTGCCCGGTCTCGTGCTGATCTGCGGCGCGCTGGCGTGGTTTACGCAGATCTCGGCTGACGGCTCCTTCGTCGTCGACGTGCTGCCGGCGATCTTGATGTTCGGCATCGGCGGCGGCACCGCGTTCCCGGCGCTGATGACGCTGGCGATGGCCGGCGTCGAGCCTCAGGACGCGGGGCTGGCCTCAGGCCTGGTCAACACGACCGCGCAGGTCGGCGGGGCGCTCGGGCTGGCGGTGCTCGCGACGCTGTCGGCGACCCGTACCGACACGCTGACCGAGCAGGGCAAGTCGACGGCCGAGGCGCTGACCGGCGGCTACCAGCTGGCGTTCGTCGTCGCGCTCGGTCTCGGGCTCGCCGCGCTGCTCGTGGCGGTCACGGTGATCAAGCCGGTGGCGGCGGCGCCGCACGGCGTGCCGGCATCTGATGACGATGACGTTCCGGAGCGCGAGGCCGCGTACGCCGAAGTCGGCTGAGGGCGCACCCGCGGGCATCGAGGGACGACTTGTGGTCGCTATAAACCCATAAGTCGTCCCTCGACGCTGGTGGCAGCGGGTTTCTCCGGAGCCCTCGCGGGGGGAAGACGGATGTGGAACGCCGATCCGGAGAGGATCGTGGGAGGCGAGCCACAGCCGAGCGAGCAAGGAGCCCTCATGAGCCAGCATCCGAGCAGCGACCGTCCCGTCACCGAGGAGGAGCTTCCCGAGCACCTCGATGACGTCGACGGCGCCGCGGTGCAGGAGGGCCAGCGCGAGGTTCCCCGCTGGGGGCCGCTGCGCTTCGCCCGCATGACGGGCTCCTCGATCGCCGGCCGCGACGCGGCGCCGTGGGTGACCGACTTCCTCAACGCCGCCTACTACCGTCGCGCGGTGGACGATCGCGAGGTCGACGACCTGCGCTTCGCCTTCGGCGTCCTCACCACCTACTGGTACAACAAGGACACGCACCGGCGGCTGCACCTCAGCGACCTCGCCGCGTTCCACAAGGCCTTCGGCAGCGAGCGCTTCCACACCGACCGCTCGGCGCGCGGCACGCTGTCGCGCGAGCAACTGGAGGAGGGCGCGGCGCGGCTGCTCGGCGACTGGTTCCCGGAGGCCTACGCCGACGATGCGCGGCGCGGCTGGGGGATCGGGTTCGAGACCGTCGCCGATCGCGAGGCCTACAACCCGGATCGCCGCTACGTTCTCGCGCGCTTGGGCGAGCTAACGCCGGAGAGCGCACCGCCGCAGGAGCAGACCTGGCACACCTACCCGCCGGTGCGGATGCCGTCGACCGAGGCGGTCATCGACGCGCTGACCCGCGTCGAGACCTGGCCCGATTACGCCTCGGAGATCGGGCGCTTCACGCCGCTGCGGCCCGGTGGGCTGGACGGGCAGACGTTCGAGATCGAGGTGGCGGCCGGAACAGACTCCGGGCGACCGATCTTCACGCGCGGGTACGTGACGATCACGACGCTCGTGACGCCCGAGGACCCGGCGCGGCTGGCGGCCTACTTCGCGGCGTTGGAGGACGGCCTGGCCCGCTACGGCGACAACGAGCCGCGCGCGGTGCCCGAGGGCGGGACGCCGCTGGTCGGCTTCGACCTCACCACGCACCAGGGCCACTTCATGGGCAACGGCCACAACCGACTCGTGCTGTACGAGCTCGACGGCGTGGCGTGGGTGCGGGCCGCGGGGACGTGGGACCCGATGCCGTGGCACCTGGATCGCGCCTACCGCGTCGCCGGGCGCGACGCGCAGCACGCGTTCTGGGGCCAGGGCGAGGTCGAGCGGTTGAGCATGCTGCACCAGCTCGCGCGGCAGATCGCGTCGTGAGCTTGGACGCCGTAGTCATCGGCAGCGGGCCCAACGGGCTGGCCGCGGCGATCGCGCTTGCGGAGGCGGGGCGGTCGGTCGTCGTGCTGGAAGCGTCGGATCGAGCGGGTGGGGCGGTGCGCACCGAGGAGCTGACGTTGCCGGGCTTTCACCATGACGTGTTCTCGTCGGTGTATCCGGCGGGGGCGGCGTCGCCGGTCTTCGCGCGCATGCCGCTGGCCGAGCACGGCTTGGAGTGGGTGCACCCGGAGAGCTGCTACGCGACGCCGCTGCCGGATGGGCGACCGGCGCCGGTGCTCTCCCGGGACATGGCCACGACCGTCGCGTCGCTGGAGGCGGGCCGGGCCGGCGACGGCGTGGCGTGGGCGGCGTTTGCGGAACCGTTCTTGGACTCGTGGGAGGCACTGCGGGCGACGATGCTCGCCGGCTTCCCGCCGGTCGGCGGGTCGCTGAAGCTGCTGACGTCGATGGGACCACTGGGCACACTGGGGTTCGCGCGGCTGCTGCCGGAGTCGTCGGTGGGCCTGGCGCGGCGGCTGTTTGCGGGCGGCGACGCGCGGGCGTGGCTGCATGGCGCTGCGATGCACGGCGACACGCCGCCGGCGCGTGCGGGCAGCGCGATTGCGTCGGCGTACCTGAACCTGATGGGCCACGCGGTCGGCTGGCCGAGCCCGCGCGGCGGCGCGGGCTTCCTGGCCGGCGCGTTGGTGGGGTACTTGGAGTCGCTTGGCGGCGAGATCCGGACGGGCGCGCGGGTGGAGTCGGTGACGTCGGCTGGCGGCCGGGTGACAGGGGTGACGATCGCGGGTGGTGAGTGGGTCGGCACGGATCTTGTTATTGCGGATGTCATGCCGGACGCGCTGGCGCGGCTGGCTGGCGACGCGCTGTCACGGTGGTATCGCGAGCTGATCAAGCGCTATGTCTACGGTCCGGCAACGCTGAAGCTCGACTGGGCGCTGGACGGGCCGATCCCGTGGAGCGATCCGGGCGTGCGAGGCGCCGGAACGGTGCATGTCGGCGGCGGCGAGGAGGAGCTGTTGGACACCATCACTACGTCCTGGCGGGGGCTGCCGGAGCGGCCGTTCCTGCTGTTGGGCCAGCAGACGGTCGCGGACCCGACGCGCGCGCCGGAGGGCAAGCACACGGCATGGGCCTACACGCACGGGCCGCATGACCTCTCGGTATGGGACGAGGTGGCGACGGCGCGGCAGGTCGAACGCGTCGAGGCGCAGGTCGAGCGCTACGCGCCGGGGTTCCGCGACCGGGTGCTGGCGCGGCACGTGCTGACGCCGCGCGACCTCCAGGCACGCAACGCGAACCTCGTGGCAGGTGACGTGGGCGGTGGCAGCTACCTCCTGCGCCAGGTGGTCTTCCGGCCGGTGCCGACGCTCTCGCCCTACCGCACGCCGTTGAAGGGGCTGTTCCTCGGCAGCGCCGCGGCGTTCCCGGGCGGGGCGGTGCACGGGGTGCCGGGGGACGCCGCGGCACGGGCGGCGCTGCGGCGCTGGCCGTAAGGGCCGCGCGCGCGATCCGGGTCGCTTTCACCCCGATATGCGGGGCGCGATCGACCCTCATACGCTGGCCCTAGTCGACCTCCGCGCCCTTGGTGCGATTGCATGGGCCGCAGAGGACCTGGAGATTCTCGGGCGTCGCCGCGCCGCCGAGGGCGACGGGGATGATGTGGTCGAACTGCAGCTCGAAGGCGTCGCCGCACTGCACGCAGGCACCGCCATCGCGCTCCCAAACGGCGCGGCGGACGTCGCGGGAGATGGACTCGCGGCGGGGCGCGGGCGCCGCCTGGCCGAGCGCAACGGTCTGACGGGCGCGGGCGAGCCGGCGCCGCGCGCGGTGGTCGCGCTCGTAGGCCAAGGCGTAGACGTCGTCGGCGCTCAGGCCGTCGTCCTCCCAGAAGAAGCGGTCCAGGCACCACCAGTAGGTGCGGCCGCCGGGCGCGTGGAGGACCGCGACCGCAGTGTCGCGCTGCTCGATCTCCAGCGCTGCGTACTCGGCGGCGCCCAGCCCACGGACGGCAACCAGCCGGCCGGCGGTGAAGACGATGCGCCGGCGCCACCAGCGGCCTGATGGCGCCCAGGCGGCGTTTTTGGCTTCGCGGAGCATGGGCGCGCGAGGCTAGGCGGCACGGCCGACGGCGTGCAATGGGGCTTGCTTGGTCAGCCTCCGGACGGCTAGTGGCCCATGGAGCTCACCTCCACGGCGATCATGTCGGCGCCCATGCTGGCGCTCTTGATCCGAAAGCGAACCGCCTTGCGCCTGCGCACGCTGGTTTCCCTGGCCGTCGTCGTCCTCGCCGTGGGTGCGGCGCCCGCGTCGGCGCGGCTGTACGTCGCGACGTGGACCGACACGTCCGGAGCGGCGGGCGCGGATGCGGGTGCCGAGATCGCCGGCTACGGCTTCGGCGACGGGCTGGGGGAGAGCGACACCTACAAGGTGGACCTCGTGCGCGCCGGCGCGGTCATCGCGACGGCGACCGCGCAGGGGTTCGCGATGATCTCTGGCGTGCCGGTCGTCGCTGGCGATCAGGTGACGGTGACCGATGTCGACGCCGGGCTGTCGCGGTCGGTCGCGATCAGCGGGCAACCGACGCTGAGCGATGTGGTGTGCGGGACGCCAACGGCCTTCTCGGGGACGCGCGACGCGGGTTCGACGTTGTGGGTTAGCGCATCGCTGGATGACGGCGCGTCGGCGCGGACGAACATCAACCGCGTGCGCCGGCAGACGTTCTTCGGCACGCAGACGACGTTCAGCGGGAGCTTCAACATTATGTTGTCGCCGAGCTGGCGCGTTTACGTCTCGCAGGCGCGGAGCTTCGCGTCGGGGATCACGGTCTTCAATGACATCGAGCGACCGGTGGGGGCGTGTGCGGTCGCGGGACCAGGTCCAGGGCCCAAGCCCGTGCCCGGATCGCCCGTGTCGGTCGTGGGGCGGAGTCCGTCGACGCTTGCGCCGCCGGTGGTGCCGGCGAAGGACACCATCTTGCCTAACGGACGCCTCATCCTGCCCGCATCGCTGAAGAAGCCGGCCGCGGCCTTCCGCGCGCTCCTAGGCGGCAAGTTCACCGACTCGGTGATGGTCAGCGAGGCGGGGACGGTGACGCAGACGCTGTACGTCAATGACGGCGCGAAGCTGCCCAAGCCGACGGCGGTTGTGGCCGCCGCGGTCAAGAAGAAGGCGACGGTCGTAGGCCAGGGCCGCGCGACGGTCACCAAGCCGAGTGTCGTCAAGGTGACGGTCAAGGTGTCCAAGAAGGGCTGGAGCCGGCTGCGGGCCGCGCGGCAGACCAAGCTCGCGTTGGTGACGGTCCTGCGCGACAAGGCCGGCAACGTGCGCGTCCTGGCACCGACGCGCTTCACGGTCAAGCGCGTGAAGGGCATCAAGTAGCTCGCAAGCGACAGCCGTGGTGGGTGGCGGCGGTCGTCGTCCTCGGCGCGGTTCCGGTATCGGCGCTCGCTGCGGGCCAGGTCGCTTCCGACCCGGGCTCGATCGACCAGCCGCCGCTGGCTAGCCCACGGCCGCCGATCGCTGACGAGGCACCACCGCAGCCGCTGGGGCCGGTCGTTGCGCCGGGTCTCGATCGGGCGCGCCCGACGTCGTCGTCACGGGACGTGTTGGCGGTCCGGGCGCTTTTTGACGTCGTACCAAGCCGGAGACCCGCGGAGGAGGGCGCCGTGTCCACCGCGCCGGGTCGCTCACCGGCTGTTGTGCGTGGTGCCTCCCGCGCGGCCGTCTCGCCCGTCCTCGCGCGCGGGATCTCCGACAGCCGCCTGATGCTCAGCCTCGATGGCGCCGTGCGGGCACGGGCGATGGATGCGACGCGCGGCCTCGGCGCGGCGGTCGTTCGCATCCAGATGAGCTGGCGCGGCGCCTTGCCGGGCGCACCACCCGCCGACGCGACCGATCCCGGCGATCCCGCCTATGACTGGGCGCCGCAGGACGCCGCGGTCCGCAGCGCCGTGGCGACCGGCCTGACGCCGGTGCTGACCATCGCGCACGCGCCGCCGTACGCCGAGGCGCCGCGCCGGTGGCGCTTTGCGGCGTCCGGCTCGTGGGCACCCCGGCCAAGCGAGCTCGCCGCGTTCGCGACCGCGGTCGCGCGCCGTTACTCGGGCACGTGGCCGGATCCGGCACGCCCGGGGATGGCGCTGCCGCGCGTCGCCGCCTTCCAGGCCTGGAACGAGCCGAACCTGCCGCGTTACCTGTCGCCGCAGTGGATCGTCCGCAACGGTCGCTGGGTGCCGTGGGCGCCGGCGCATTACCGCAGGATGTTGCAGGCCTTCGCGGGAGCGGTCCGGGCCGTGCAGCCTTCCGCGACGATCGTGGCGGCCGGCCTTGCGCCCGCCGGCGAGGGCGCCGACGGGGCCGGGCGGATGACGCCGGTGCGCTTCCTGCGCGCGCTGCTCTGCCTCGGCCCGCCGCCCGCTGGCGGGCCGGTCGCGTGTCCGGAGAAGCCCGACTTCGACGTCCTCGCGTTCCACCCCTTGTCGGTCGGTGAGCCTGATCGTCCGGCGCGGTCCTCGCTGAATGTGTCGGTGGCAGACGTCGGCAAGGTGACGGCGATCCTGCGCTCAGCGCAACACCATCATCTGCTCGCGCGGCGGTCGCCGCGGCTGTGGATCACCGAGCTGAACTGGTCGACGAAGGCGATCGCGGCGGCTCGCCGTGGTGCGGTCGTCGGCCGCGGCCTGCATCGCCTCTGGGCCGCGGGCGCCGGTCTGGTCACATGGCAGTTCCTGGAGGATCCGGCGCGCGGCCATCGCGCGGGTTTGCGGGTTCGCGGCCGGCGCGGAGCGCTCACGGGTGCTCCAAAGGCCTACGCGCGCGGCTTCGCGCTGCCGGTCGACGTCGCGTCATTGGGGCGGGGCCGTGCGGCCGTCTGGGCGGTGCCGTCCGTTGATGGTGTCCTTCGCGTCGAGGTCTGGCGCGGGCGCGGGTGGCGGGTCGTGGCGCGGGCCGCGCACGTGCGCCGCGACCATCCCCTGCAGCTTGAGCTCCGTGGACGTGTCGGCGCGCGGCTGCGGGTCGTGAGCGGCGGCCTTGCGTCGGTCGCGCTCGTCGTGCGCTGATCTGGGCGCTGATGCGCCGAGTAGGGTGGCGGGCTGTCGATGTCGTCTGTCCGTCTCCCGCATCTTGCCGCGCTCGTCTTCGGCGTCGCCGTGGGCCTGGCGGCGTGTGGCGGGGGTGACGCGCCGGCGACAACGGGCACGGTCGCGACGACGGGCACGACCACGGCCACGACCGCCGATGCCAAGAGGCCTGCGGCGGCACCGGCCATCTGCGGCCGGCTGCGCACCGTGGTGACCGGCCGGCTCGCGGCGCCCGAGGCGACCGAGATCTCGGGCCTGGTCGCTAGTACGACGCAGCCCGGCGTTCTGTGGGCGCACAACGACTCCGGCGACCGTGCGCGGATCTTCGCGCTGCGCAGGGACGGCTCGCTGATCGCCTCGCTCGACGTCCCGGGCGCCGAGGCGGCCGACTGGGAAGACATAGCGGTCGGGCCCGGCGGCGATCTCCTACTCGCCGACATCGGCGACAACAAGTCCGTTCGCAACGCCATTGACATCTACCGCGTGCCCGAGCCACGGCTCGCCGACGGGCCGACGACAACGGCCGCCGCGACCCGCCTGCGGCTGACCTACCCCGACGGCGCGCAGGACGCCGAGACGCTGCTCGCTGACCCGCGAACCGGGGAGATCGCGATCGTCACCAAACGGCTTGACGGCCGCTCCGGCGTCTACGCGGGCCGGGCGCCGGCGCGGGACGCCTCAGGCGAGGCGGTGCTCCGCCGCACCGGCGAGCTGCGCCTCGGCTTCGCCGGCTTGGCGACGGCGGGCGACGTCAGCGCCGATGGGCGCACGATCGCGATCCGCACCTATACGGCGCTGTACGCGTGGACCCGCAAGCCTGGTGCGACGCTAGCGGCGACGCTGGCGCGCAAGCCGTGTGTCGGGAGCGTGCAGCTGGGCCGCGAGGGTCAGGGCGAGTCGCTCGCGCTGAGCCGTGATGGCCGCTCGTTCTTCACCGTCGCCGAGGGCGCAAGCGCGTCGCTGCGGCGATACACGGCCAGGAAGGTGGCGAGATGATGGACTTGACCGGCGCCGACGCTGTGCTCTTCGACCTCGACGGCGTGCTCGTCGACTCCCGCGTGGCGTTCGTGGCGTCGATCAACGCGGCGCTCGGTGAGCACGGGCTTGCGCCGCGCGAGGCGGTCGAGCTTCTGCCCCATCTCGGTCCGCCGCTGCATCGCACGATGGCGCTGTTTGCCGAAGACGAGGAGCAGGTCGACACGTTGGTGGTGTCCTATCGCGCGCGCTATCGCGAGACGATGGCTGCCGAGAGCGCTGTCTTCGATGGGATTCCGGAGGCGCTCGAGGTGCTGGCGGCGCGGATGCCGCTCGTCGTCGCGACGTCGAAGTCCCGGGCGCTGGCCGAGCCGCTACTCGAGCAGCTCGGGCTGCGCGATCGCTTCCAGGCGATCTACGGTCCGTCGTTGCAGGCGCGCGACGAGGCGAAGTCGCTGACGATCGGCCGGGCGCTGGAGGGCCTGCCGTTCGCGCGGCGGGCGGTGATGGTCGGCGATCGCAAGTTCGATGTGCTGGGTGCGCGGGCGCACGAGCTGCCGTGCGTCGGTGTGCTGTGGGGGATCGGCAGCGAGCAGGAGCTGCGCGACGCGGGCGCGGTCGCGCTGGTGGCGCAGCCGAGCGAGTTGGTGGAGTTGCTCGGAGGCTGAGCGGGGAGCGCGGCGCGGCGGCGGGGTGGGCGCCGCCGCGCCGTGCTGGTCAGGACCGCTTCGCGCCGCGCGAGGAGGACGCGCTCGCGGTTGCCCGCTTGCGGGCCGCGGGCTTCTTGGTGGTCTTGGCTTTCGGCTTGGCCGTCGTCGAGCGTGAACGTGAGCTCGACGCGGCGGTCTTCGGCTTGGCCGCCCCGGCGGGCTTGCGCTCGGCTGCCGGGACTTCGTCGCGCACGACCTGCTTGGCCAACTGCGGGATCAGCTTCTGCAGGAAGCCGGCCATCCGCTCCTCCTGGCGCCGGAACTCCCTGGCGAGCTTGGCGGTGTCGCGGTCATACAGGCCGTTGGCGAGCTCCTCGATCGCGAGGTAGTTGGCGATCTCCTCGAACTCGTTGAACAGCTCCGTCTTAGCATTCTTGAGCAGCTTCTCGGCGTCGCCCGTGCCGCGGATCGCGTGCAGCGGACCCTGCGCGAGCGCGACGCCCTTCTTCGCAGCGGCGGTCACCTTCGCCGCGGCGTCGGAAGCGACGTCCGGCCCCGGGAGGTTGACGGCCTCGGCCTTGCCGCCGAGCTGCTTGATCCGCCGCTCCAGACCCTTGGCCTGCGCGGAGGTCTCCTTGAGGTGCTCACGCAGCCGCTTCTTGTAGGCCTCGCGCGACGTCATCGAGATGTGCGCCTTCAGCGCCGTCTCGAGCTCCTTCTCCTTGCCGTACGCCTCGTTGAGGTACTGGATCAGCTTGGCTTCACGGGTGGTCGGCTCAGGGGCCATGGTGGTGTGTGCTCCTCCTCGATGACGGTTTGCCTACCCCTGCGCAGTTCCCGCGCGGGCAACCGTCTACACTGCTTCCGGTCCGTGGTGGGCGTAGCTCAGTTGGTAGAGCTCCTGGTTGTGGTCCAGGCGGTCGCGGGTTCGAGTCCCGTCGCTCACCCTTGACGAGAAGCCCTGCATATCGCGGGGTTTCTTCGTGTTTGGGGGCGGGTGGGTCGGTGCGAAGTGGGGCGCCGGTTCAGGCACTAGTGCCTTTATTCGGCGATATCGCTGTCGATGGGCGGCGATTCGCGCGGATTGGGGCCGGGCGCCGAGGGGCCCGGACGCAGTTGGCGGAGGGCTACTTGCGATCAGCAGGACTGAGCCACGGCATCCACGTCGTCGGCTGCTACTCGATCGCACGATGGAACCGCCCTGGCAGCAAGCGGGCAGCGACCAAGACGCTGTCTCAGTGGCAAGTGGCGATGAAAGACCAGGTTGACGATGCATCTCCTACGTGCTCGACATCTCCCTCCGGTCGGATCGGATGAGCTGAGCCAGGTTCCGTCTCGCGCGGATAAGCGCTCCCCGGCCGGGGACGTCCCAACTGGACAGCGGCAGGTCGCCGCTCTCGTCGGCGGCGTCAGGCGTTACGTCTGACCTCGGCAGCCTCAGACTTCTGGAGGAGGAGTTCCGTAGTAGCCCGCACCGAGACGGTGCGAAAGTGCCGATGTGCCGACGGCTGGCCGGTGATCAGATGCGGTGTGGGGTCCTGGCTCGGGCCTCAACCCCTTCGAGATCGAGGAACATCACCATGACCGCCACCGCTGATCAGTCCACCACGTTCCCCGTGCCGGGCGCGCTCGGAAGCTCCGTCGAGGTCGCCGAGCGCTACGGCAACTTCATCGGCGGACGGTTCGTCGAGCCGGTCGCCGGTGGCTACCGCCCCAACCGCACGCCGGTCACCGGTGAGGTCATCTGCGAGGTCGCGGACTCCACGCCGGCCGACATCGAGCTGGCGCTCGACGCCGCGCACGCCGCCAAGGACGCGTGGGCGGAGCGCTCGCCGGCTGCGCGCGCGGCGGTGCTCAACGCGGTCGCCGATGCGATGGAGGCAAACCTTGAGCAGCTCGCGATCGCCGAGAGCTGGGATAACGGCAAGCCGGTGCGCGAGACGCTCGGCGCCGACATCCCGCTGGCCATCGACCACTTCCGTTACTTCGCCGGCGCCGTGCGCGCCGAGGAGGGGCGCATCACGGAGGTCGACTCCCAGACCTACGCCTATCACTTCCAGGAGCCGCTGGGCGTCGTCGCGCAGATCATCCCCTTCAACTTCCCGATCCTGATGGCGGCGTGGAAGATCGCGCCGGCGCTGGCGGCAGGCAACTGCTCGGTGGTCAAGCCCGCGAGCCCGACGCCGTGGTCGATCCTCAAGCTGTGCGAGGTCATCGGCGACGTCATCCCCGCCGGCGTCCTGAACGTGGTCAACGGGCCGGGCGGCGAGATCGGCCGCGCGCTGGCCACCAACCCGCGGATCGCCAAGGTCGGCTTCACCGGCTCGACCGAGGTCGGCAAGCAGATCATGCGCTACGCCGCCGAGAGCCTGATCCCGTCGACGACCGAGCTGGGCGGCAAGTCCCCCAACATCTTCTTCGCCGACGTGATGGCGCAGGACGACGCGTTTCTCGACAAGGCGATCGAGGGCCTCGTGCTCTACGCCTTCAACAAGGGTGAGGTCTGCACCTGCCCGTCGCGGGCGATCATCCACGAGGACATCTACGAGCCGTTCATGGCCCGCTGCCTGGCGAGGATCGCGGCGATCCGCCAGGGCGATCCGCTCGATCCGGCCACGCAGGTCGGGCCGCAAGTCTCCACCGGTCAGCGAGAGACGATCGAGCGCTATGTGCAGATCGGCCGCGACGAGGGCGCAGAGGTCCTGATCGGCGGAGCGCGCCCCGAGTTGGGTGCCGAGCTCGACGGCGGCTCCTTCTACGAGCCGACCGTCCTCAAGGGCGAGAACTCGATGCGTGTCTTCCAGGAGGAGATCTTCGGCCCGGTGCTCGCCGTGACGACCTTCAAGGACGAGGCCGAGGCGCTGGCCATCGCCAACGACACCATGTACGGCCTCGGCGCCGGCGTGTGGACCCGCGACGGCAGCCGCGCCTTCCGCGTCGGCCGCGCGATCCAGGCCGGGCGGGTGTGGACCAACTGCTATCACCAGTACCCTGCCGGCGCGGCGTTCGGCGGCTACAAGGCCTCCGGTATCGGGCGCGAGAACCACCGCATGATGCTCGACCACTACTCCCAGACCAAGTGCCTGCTGGTCAGCTACGACGCCGAGCCGATGGGGCTCTTTTAGGCCGTCGTGGGCTTCGCGCGCCGGGACCTGCGCTAGGCGACGGTGCCAACTAGGGCGCCGATGCCGGCGGTGACGGCCATCGCCACGGCGCCCCAGGCGACGACGCGAAAGGTGGCCGGGCGTCGCGGCGCGCCGCCGAGTCGCGCTCCGAGGTCGCCCAGCAGACCAAGGGCCAGGAGGGTCACGACGACGGCGGCGACCAGGCGCGCACCGGTGGGGGTGAGGGCGACGGCGAGCAGGGGAAGCGCGGCGCCGGCCGCGAAGGAGAGGGCGGACGTCCACGCGGCCTGCAGCGGACGAGCAACGCGCTCCCCGTCGAGGCCGAGCTCGTCACGGGCGTGGGCCTCCAGCGCATCCCCGCGGGTCAGAGCCCGCGCGACCTCGCCGGCGAGGCCCGGATCGAGCCCGCGCCGTTGATAGATGGCGGTGAGCTCGAGCAACTCGCCGTCCGGATCGTCGCGGAGCTCGCGTGCTTCGAGGCGCAGATCGGCCTGCTCGGCGTCGCGTTGGGAGCTGACGGAGACGAACTCGCCGGCGGCCATCGACAGCGCGCCGGCGACGAGGCCCGCGATTCCGGCGGTGACGATCGCGCCGGCGGAGGCCCCGGAGGCGGCGACGCCGAGCACGAGGCTGGCCGTGGAGACGATGCCGTCGTTGGCGCCGAGCACGGCGGCGCGCAGCCAATTCGCGCGGTGGCTGAGATGGACCTGGACGGGCGGCAGTGACGCGCGCATCGACCGCATGATGGAGCAGGTGCGGAGAAACCCCTACTCGCCGTGCGCGCTCTGTGCGGATGTCGGGCCCCTCTCTTTCGGCCAAGCTCGGGGCCGGGTCTTTGAGGCGATCGAAGCGCTCCGCGACCATCGAGAGCGGTGCGAGCTCTTCGACGCCGCGCTCGTCGTCGCCGTCGACGGCGATCGCTACACGATCGAGATAGCGCCGGCGGGTCCATCCCGGACCTCGGCTCGGTGATCGGCGGGCCGCGTCGACTCGCTAGCGATCCGCGGATGGCTCGTCGGTTCGTCGACGCGGTCGCAACCGTGCCGACCCCGGTGTGGGGACGCGACGAGCTGAAGGCGGGGGAGATGTGGAACTCGAACTCGGTCGTCGCGGGGCTCATCGCCACGGCAGGGTTGGCGAACGAGCAGCTCTGCCCACCGGCCGGCGGTCGTGCTCCGGGGTGGGCGTCCGGCCTCGCGATCGCGGCACGCGCGACATGAGGATATTGCGATATCTTCATAATCATGCGTGACATTCCTCGGCTCAAAGCGGAGTTCTTCAAGGCCTTGGGGCATCCGCTGCGGATCCGCGTGCTCGAGCTGTTGACGGAGGGCGAGCAGTCGGTGTCGGCGTTGTTGGAGCAGGTCGACGTCGAGCAGTCCGCGCTCTCCCAGCAGTTGGGGATACTGCGGCGGGCGGGCTTCGTCCTGGCGCGGCGCGAGGGTGCGAACGTGAATTACGCCTTGGCCGACGAGCGCATCGTCGAGATCCTCGCGGTCTCGCGGCAGATGTTGTTGGACATGATCTCTGCGACGCACGACGAGTTGCGGCACGCGTGATCGGTCCCCGGGCCGCCGCGCTGCTGCCCGGGCGCCGCGACTACCGCGGGCTGCGCGGGTCCTGGCGCGGCGACCTCGTCGCGGGGATCACCGTCGCGATCGTGGCGCTGCCGCTGGCGCTCGGCTTCGGCGTCGCCTCGGGCCTTGGCCCGGAGGCGGGCCTGGTCACCGCGATCGTGGCGGGAGTCGTCGCCGGTGTCTTCGGCGGCTCACACGTACAGGTCAGCGGTCCGACGGGCGCGATGACCGTCGTGCTGGTCCCGCTGGTGGCGTCGGTCGGGCCCGGTGGCGTGGCGCTGGTCGCGCTGCTGGCCGGTGTCCTGCTGGTGATCGTCGGTGGCGTGCGCCTGGGCCGCTACGCCGGGATCCTGCCGTGGCCGGTCGTCGAGGGCTTCAGGGTCGGCATCGCGCTGCTGATCTTCCTGCAGCAGGTGCCGTCCGCGCTCGGGGTGGCCAAGCCCGACGGGACCAACACCGCCGCGGTCGCGCTGCGGGCGGTGACGCGCTGGGACGGACATGGATGGACGGCGCTCTGCTTGGTCGTACTCGTCGCGGTGGTGATGGTCGCCATGGGCAGGCTGCACCGGGGGCTTCCCGCGTCGCTGACGGCCGTCGTCGTCGCCACCGGGCTTTGCGAGCTGGCGGGGCTGGACGCTGCGCGGATCGGCCATATCCCGTCGGGGTTGCCGATGCCGACCTGGCCCAGCGTCTCCAGCGGCCACCTTTCCGCGCTGGTGTCTGGCGTCTTCGCGGTCGCGGCGCTCGCGGCGCTCGAGAGCCTGTTGTCGGCCAAGGTCGCCGACGGGATGGCCGACGGCGAGGACCACGATCCCGACCGTGAGCTGGTGGGCCAGGGACTCGCGAATATCGCTGTGTCGTTCGTCGGCGGGATGCCGGCGACCGGGGCGATCCCGCGCACGGCGGTCAACGTTCGCGCCGGCGCGCAGACCCGTGCGTCCTCGATCGTCCACGGGCTCGTGCTCGCCGTCGTGGTCCTGGCGTTGGCGCCGCTGCTCGAGCGGGTGCCGCTGGCCGCGTTGGCCGGCGTGCTGATGATCACCGCTGTGCGCATGGTTGAGTTCAGCACCGTTGCGCGGATCCTGCGCACCACCCGCGCGACGCGCTCCTGGTCATCGCGACCGCAGGAGCGACCGTGGCCTTCGATCTCGTCACGGCGGTCTGCGTCGGCGTGGCCCTGGCGTCGCTGCTGGCGCTCAAGGCCGTCGCCGACAGCACCTCGTTCGCGGCGGAGGCCGTCGCTCACCCGGCGGATGTCGACGCCACGCTCGAGCACGCGCTCCTGGAGGAGCACATCGTCGCCTACCGTGTTGACGGCGCCCTGTTCTTCGGCGCCGCCCAGCGCTTCCTGCTCGAGCTGACCGAGATCGCCGACGTCGAGGTCGTGATCCTCCGCCTCGGCGGCCTGCGCGTTCTCGACTCCACCGGCGCCCAGGCGCTCGCCGACCTCATCGCCCACCTCCAGGACCGCGACATCACCGTGCTGCTCGCCTCGCTGCGACCCGAGCACCGGCTGCTGCTCCAGCGCGCTGGAGTCCTCGACGTGCTCGTCCACGACAACCACGTCGTGCCGGACATCAGCGAGGCGCTCATTCACGCTCGCCGCCACGTCGTGCGCAGCGGCCACGCGCGGGAGATGCTCGTCTAGAGGACTACCGTAAGACACGATGGCCGACCCCGAGACGCCCACGATCGGCATCGTCCTCGCCGACGATCATCCGGTCGTGCGCCGCGGGCTGCGCCTGCTGCTCGACGAGGAGCCCGACTTCGCGGTGCTCGCCGAGGCGGGCAATGTCGAGGAGGCCAGGCGTTACGTGCTCGGGCATCACCCGCTGGTGCTCGTGCTCGACCTCAACATGCCCGGGCTGTCGAGCCGCGAGGCGATCCCGGAGCTGCGCGTCGAGTTCCCTGAGACCTACATCGTCGTGTTGACCATGCAGCAGGACCCGGCGTATGCGCGCGACGCCCTCGCCGCCGGCGCGACCGGCTATGTCCTCAAGCAGGCCGCCGACGGCGAGCTGGTCGAGGCCGTGCGCCGTGCTGCCGCCGGGGAGCGCTACCTCAATCCGCGCCTGGGGGCCAAGATCGCCGCCGAGTCGCCGCGTGGGCACCCGGGCAATCTCTCAGACCGCGAGATCGACGTCCTGCGGCTGATCGCGCTCGGCCACACGAGCGCGGAGATCGCCAAGCAGCTGTTCATCTCCGGTCGCACGGTGGAATCGCACCGCGCCAGCATCCACCAGAAGCTGATGGTCTCCTCGCGCGCCGACCTCGTGCGCTACGCGCTGGATCATCACCTCGTCGACCGTTGACGAGTCGCGGTGGGTGGTTTGCCGCGCCCGATCCGCGTCTTTTCCCGCTGACCGTTGAGCGGGCCGGGGGTTAGCGTGGAGCGGTGTCTATGGAAGTGCCGATCCGCGTCGTCCTTGCCGACGACCATGTGCTGAGCCGCCGCGGCTTGCGGCGGCTGCTCGACGGCGAGGACCGCCTCGACGTGATCGCCGAGGCCCATGACCTGCCGGCGGCCGAGCGTCGTGTCCGCGAAGGGCGGCCGGGCGTGCTCGTGATCGACCTGAGCATGTCCAATGGCACGAGCATCGACGCGATCCGCCGGCTGCGGCGGCAGGTGGCCGGCACCGAGATCGTCGTGCTCACGATGCAGGACAGCCCGGTCTTCGCCCAGCAGGCGCTGGGCGCGGGCGCGATCGGCTTCGTCATCAAGCACGACGCCGATGCGGAGCTGACGCTGGCCGTGCTCAGCGCGGCGCGCGGTGAGGAGTACGTGAGCCTGCGCGTCGCCTCACGGCTCGCGGCCGTGCGGCGCGCGCCGGCCTAAGGCACCACGGTCTACTCCTCGGCGTCGCCGCGTGTGGGCATGGGGATCTGTGCGGCTATGTGCGTCCCGCCGCCGGGGTCGGAGTCGATCGTCAGTGTTCCGCCGGCCAGCGTGACCCGCTCGCGCATGTTGGCCAGCCCGAAGCCAGGCGCGGGGGTGTCGGTCTCGAAGCCGGTGCCGTCGTCACCGACCTCGATCGACACGACGCCCTCCTCGGCGATGACGGCGACCGTTGCGTGGCGGGCGTGGGCGTGCTTGACCACATTGGTGAGCGCCTCTTGCACGAGGCGGTAGATCGTTGACTCGACCTCGGGCGCGAGGCGGGCGTCGCCGTCGGTTGGACCCGGGAGGGTGAGCACCGAGGCGATCGTCAACGTGCCGTCGACGCTGCGGCTCTCGACGAGGACCTCGAGCGCCGGGCGTAGACCGAGTTGGTCGAGTGCCGCGGGCCGCAGGTCGCTGATGATCGCGTGCAGGTTCTCGATCTCCTGCTGGATGTGCTCGATCGCTTCGTCGACCGCCAGCTCGGTCTGCCGCGCGTCACCGCGTCGTCGGGCCGCGGCGAGCAGCAGGTGCAGCGCGCCGAGGCCCTGCAAGGTCTCGTCATGGAGCTCGCGGGCCCAGCGGTTGCGCTCGGCGTCGGCGGCCGCCATCAGGCTGCGCACACGGTCGGACTCGACGCTCTGGGCCAGCGCGACCGCCGTCGCGGCACTCGCGGCGAAGGAGCGCAGCCGCTGCTCGTCGTCCTTGGTCAGCGTGTCGGCGGCTCCGCGACCGCTGGTGTCGATCAGGGTACGACCGCGCCGGACGATCAGCTCGAGCACCCGCTCGAGGCCGCTGTCGGGGCTGGTGATGGCGGTCGACGCCTCGGCGGCGTCGGTGCGGTCGCCACGGCGGGTCAGGCGCGCGTCCTCGATCGCCGCCGCCGCCCAGTCGGCGAGAATCACGGCCGCCTCTTCGTCGGCCTCGGTGAACGGGCCGCTCTGCTTCTCGGTCAGGTAGAGGCCCCCGCGCGCGGCGTCGCGGTGCATGATCGGCACGCCCAAGAAGCTCCGCATCGGCGGGTGTGCTGGCGGGACGCCGATGCTGCGCGGATGGTCGGCGAGGTCGGCCAGCCGTAGCGGGCGCGACTCCTCCCACAGCAGGCCGAGCACGCCACGACCACGGGGCAGAGCGCCGATGGCGGCGCGCGTCTGCTGGTCGACGCCGACGGTGAGCAACTGCTCGACCTCGCCGCGCTCGTCGAGGATGGCGAGCGCTGCGTAGCGCGCGCCCGTGACCTCGCGGGCTGCGGCCAGGACGCGATCGAGGACCGCCTGCGGATCGAGCTCACCGACGAGGGCGCGTCCGGCATCGAGGAGACGACGCATGCGCAGCGGGTCGGTCGTGGTGCTCATCCGTGGATCCAGCGTACCCAGCGGTGGGGCTTCTACCGGCGAGGCGCTCGGTCGGCTTCTCCTGGCGCTACGGACGTCGGCGTGAGGGCCATGAGGGGCAGGCAGCGTCCGGCCTTCCGCGCTGCCTCCTCCAAGTGGCGGTTGCCGGTGACAAGCTGATCCCAGAGCTTGTCGCGCTCATCGCCGTCGACCTGATGTGCCCGCACGTCGATGGTCCTTGCGCCCACCTGCACCCGCGCGCCTGGATGCGCCCGCAGGTTCAGGTACCAGGCCGGGGGATGGGCGGCGCCGCGGTTGGAGGCGACGACGACGAATGCGTCGTCGTCTGTGAGGTACTGGAGCGGCGTTGTGCGTCGGCGGCCCGTGCGTCGTCCGATCGTCTCGAGCACCAGGACGGGCTGGCCGCCGATGCGGCCGAGGATGCGTCCGCGCGTGAGGCGGTACAACCGCACGGCCGCGGAGGTCATTCGTAGAGTGCCGCGATGTGGTCGGCGTAGCGGTCGTAGACCACCGGCCGGCGCATCTTCAGCGTCGGGGTGAGCTCTCCGGCCCGTGCGGTGAGGTCGTGGTCGAGCACGGCGAAGTGTCGGCGCGTGACGCGGTCGGGACGAGAGCCAGGGGAGCGGTCGCGTGCGTGGACATAGGCCATGGTCGTCGGCAGGCCCCGCCGACCGCATCCGGACAAGTCCGCAGTCATCGCGCGGGTCAGTCCCGATGGCGTGGCTCCCGCGGCGGAATACGGTCGCTGGGGTCCGCGTTCCGCGGGCTCGCCAAAGGAGGGTCCTTGCTGCACCTCGCCCGTCTCTCGATCCGCCGTTCCGCGCTCGCGCTGCTCGGGGCTGTCGCATGATCGCGACGCCTGCCCGCGCGCTGACGGCGGTGCCGATCGCACCGCTGCTGCTCGAGCGCTTCCACGCCGTGCTCAACAACGATGAGTACGCGGAGCTGCTGAAGCTCGCGGCCCACGCTCGCGAGCTGCTCGACGGTCGGGTTGTCTGGTGCGTGAACTCGACCGCTGCCGGCGGCGGGGTCTCCGAGATGCTGCGCTCGCTGCTCGCCTACACGCGCGGCGTCGGCGTCGACACGCGCTGGATGGTGCTCGACGGGCGCCCCGCCTTCTTCGCGCTGACCAAGCGCCTGCACAACCGGCTGCACGACGCGCCGGGCGACGGCGGGCCGCTCGGCGCCGCCGAGCGCGCCGAGTACGAGGCCGTCACCGGCGTGGGCGCCGACGAGCTCGCCACCCTCGTCCAGCCCGACGACATCGTGATCCTGCACGATCCCCAGACCGCGGGATGGCGCCCCGGCTGGCCGGCACCGGGGCCCGGATCGTCTGGCGGTCGCACATCGGAGTCGACGAGCCAACCGACCGCGTGCGCGTGGCTTGGGACTTCCTGCGCCCGTACATCGCGGAAGTTGATGCCTATGTGTTCTCACGCGGGCGCTTCGTGTGGGAGGGGCTGGACCCGGGGCGCGTGCAGATCGTCCCGCCGTCGATTGATGCCTTCTCCGCCAAGAACCAGGACCTCGACGACGCGGCGGGGCGCGCGATCCTCGCGGTCGCCGGCCTCTTGGGTGGCGAACCGCAGGCGAGCCCGGTGTTCGTGCGGGAGGACGGGACCCCGGGACGCGTCGACCGCCGGGCGGAGGTCGTGCAGACCGCGCCGCTGCGCGACGACGACCGGGTCGTGGTGCAGGTCTCGCGGTGGGATCACCTGAAGGATCCGATCGGCGTAATGCGGGGCTTCGTGGCTCACGTTGGCGAGCGCTGCGATGCGCACCTCGTCCTCGCCGGTCCCGCGGCCGGGGCGGTCGCCGATGACCCAGAGGGCACCGCCGTCCTGCGCGAAGTGCTCGAGGCCTGGTCGGCGCTCCCCGAGTCGTCGCGGCGGCGGGTGCACGTCGCGTCGCTGCCGATGGACGACCCGGAGGAGAACGCCGCAATTGTCAACGCGTTGCAGCGACGCGCCGACGTCGTCGTGCAGAAGTCGACCGCAGAGGGCTTCGGCCTGACGGTCGCCGAGGCGCTGTGGAAAGCCCGCCCCGTCGTAGCCTCCGCCGTCGGTGGCATCCAGGACCAGATCACCAACGGGGTGACAGGACTGCTCGTCGACCCGTACGACCTGGCGGCCTTCGGGCACGCGGTGTGCCGGCTGCTCGAGGATCCCGGGCAGGCCGCCCGGCTCGGCGCCGCCGCCCACGAGCGCGTGCAAGACGCCTTCCTGGAGCACCGGCACCTGCGTCAGTGGGTCGAGCTCATCGAGCGTCTCCCCGCGCCGGCCGCCCGTCTGCCCGCACGTCCCGCGGAGCTGCTCGCATGACGCTGCCCACCGCCGCGCCAGCGATCGGTGTCTACCCGGTCGAGCGCGTCGTCGACGTCGTGCTCCGCGACGGCGGGACCTTGCGCATCCGCCCCGTGCGCCCCAGCGACGCCGCTGAGCTGGGTGCGTTCCTCGACGGCTTGTCGCAGGAGGCGCGGGTCTTCCGCTTCTTCGGGGCCGGGAGCGACCTGCACGCCGCCGCGCGCGTCGCTGCCGATGTCGACTACCGCGACCGCTACGGCATCGTCGCCATCTCCGGCAGCGACGGATCGATCGTCGCCCACGGCATGTACGTTCGCACACGGCCGGGGCCGGCCGAGGTCGCGTTCGCTGTCGGCGACGAGCTCCACGGCCAAGGGATCGCGACGACGATGCTCGCCCACCTCGCCGAGGCGGCCGCGGCCAACGGCATCGATCGCTTCGTCGCCGACGTGCTTCCCGGCAACCACCGGATGGTGGACGTCTTCCGCGAGAGCGGGCTCGACGCGCAAGTGCGCGCAGAGCCGGGCTTGTTGGTGGTGTCGATGCCGACCGAGCTGTCGGCCGGCGCGCAGGCCCGCTACGACGAGCGCGACGCCGTGGCCGCAGCATCCGCGGTCGAGGCGGTTCTGAAGCCGCGTGGCCTCGCCGTCATCGGCGCGTCGGAGCGTGCGGGATCCGTGGGCGGCGCGGTGCTGTCCAACGTGCTTGCCGCGGGATTCACCGGGACGGTCCACGCCGTCCATCCGCGCGCCGCCAGCGTGCACGGCGTAGCGGCCCGCCCGCGGATCATCGACATCGCAGAGCCCGTCGACCTGGCGGTGATCGCGACCCCGGCGGCGGCCGTCGCCGGCGCCGCGCGCGACTGCGTGGTCAAGGGCGTCCGCGCGGTCGTCGTGATCTCGGCCGGATTCGCGGAGGCCGGACCGGCCGGCGAGCGCCGCCAACGCGAGCTGCTGGAGATCTGCCGGGCCGGCGGGATGCGCCTGGTGGGGCCGAACTGCCTAGGCGTGCTCAACACCGATCCGGCCATCTCGCTCAACGCGACGTTCGCCGCGGCGCAGCCGCCGGCGGGGCGGGTCGGCTTCCTCTCGCAGAGCGGTGCACTCGGCATCGCCGTCATCGAGGCCGCCGCCGGGCTGGGCATCGGGCTCTCCTCGTTTGCCTCGGTCGGAGACAAGGCCGACCTCTCGGGCAACGACTTCCTGTCCTACTGGGAAAGCGACGAGCAGACCGACGTCGTCCTGCTGTACCTCGAGTCGTTCGGCAACCCGCGGAAGTTCTCGCGCGTCGCTCGCAGCGTCGCCGCCCGCAAGCCGGTGATCGCCGTCAAGGGCGGCCGCACGCCGGCGGGGGCGCGTGGGGCCGGGTCCCATACCGGCGCCCTGCTCGCCGGTTCGGACTCGACGGTCGACGCGCTCTTCCACCAGGCCGGCGTCGTCCGCACCGACACGCTCGGCGAGCTGTTCGACGTCGCCTCGATGCTCGTGCGCCAGCCGCCTCCCGCGGGCCTACGCGTCGGCATTGTGACCAACGGCGGCGGTCTCGGAATCCTGTGCGCGGACGCCTGCGAGGCGGCAGGTCTCGAGGTTCCCGAGACGCCGGCCGAAGTCATCTTCCGGCTTGAGCGGGCGCTTCCCGCGGAGGCGGCGCTCGGCAACCCCGTCGACCTGCTGGCCACGGCATCACCGGCGCAGTTCGCCGCGACCATCGACGCGTTTGCGCAGAGCGATGCCGTCGACGCCTTGATCGTGCTCTACGTGCCGCCGCTGGTGACCGAACCCGAGCCGATCGCCGCGGCGATCCGCGACGCCGCCACGCGCGGAGGACTCCCGATCGCCGCCGTCTTCGCCATGCGCCAGCCGCCACCGGCGGCTGCCGACCTGCCGTGCTTCCAGTTTCCCGAGGACGCGGCGCGAGCGGTGGCGCGCGCCGCGCGCTATGGCGCCTGGAGGGCCCGGACGCCCGGTCACGTGCCGGCGCTGTCGGTCGACGATGCCGCCGCGGGGGGCCTGGTCGCCGAGGCGCTGCGCCGCGGACCGGGGTGGCTCCAGCCCGCCGAGGCCACCGCGCTGCTGGAGCATTACGGGATCGCGCAGCCGCGGCATCGGGTGGTGCGCGAGGCGGCCGAGGCGGCCGAGGCGGCCCGGGAGTGGAAGGTGCCCGTGGCGCTCAAGGCGATCGCGCCAGGGCTCGTGCACCGCACCGATGCCGGTGCGGTGGCGACGGGCGTTGCGGGACCCGCCGAGGTGCGGCGCGAGGCCGACGCGATGCAGCTCCGGCTCGAGAACGCTGGATCGAGCCCGCAGGGGTTCCTCGTCCAGGAGATGGCCGCGGCCGGCGTCGAGGTGCTCGTGGGAATGACGGTCGACCCGACTTTCGGGCCGGTCGTCGCCGTCGCTGCCGGCGGCGCGGCGACCGAACTGCTCGGAGATGCCTCGGTGCGGCTGACGCCGCTCACCGATCGCGACGCCTACGAGATGGTCCGCGAGCTGCGCACGTTCCCGCTGCTCGACGGCTTTCGCGGGGCGCCGCCGTGTGATGTCGCGGCCGTCGAGGACGTGCTGCTGCGCCTGAGTGCGATGGCGGAGGCACACGAGGAGATCGTCGAGATCGAGATCAACCCGTTGATCGTCTCGCCATCCGGAGCAGCGGCCGTCGACGTGCGTGCACGGATCGCGATCGCTCCTCCGGCAACGCCTGAGCCATCGCTGCGCTCTTCGGGACCACGCGCATGAGCATCGAAGTCCGCTGCGTGATGGTCGGCTACGACGGTCCGGGCAGGCAACAGCCGCGCTGCGGAGAGTTGGGGAGGAGGCCGTGGCTCAGGGTGTCGTCGTGGCGGCATGGCCGGCGAGGCCGCTCGCCCGCTGCTCGGCACGGACCTGCGCGAGCTGCGCCGCGAACTCGGCGATCGACTGGCTCAGCGGCGCGGGCACGGCGCCGCGCAGGGAGACTTCACGGTGTCGCTTGCGCAGGGCGATCAGGACTTCTTCGATGCGATCGGCGCGATGCGCCAGACGCGCCCGTTCAAGATCCTTCGCGAGCGTCGGCACCTAGGTCAAACCCGTCGGGACCGGCGCGGTCGCGCCGCCGGTCGGCAAGGCGATGTCGACGTTGAAGTCTCCGGCGTCGTCATCCGGCGGTGCGGCGGTCGCGTCACCGTTCTCCAGCGCCGCGAGCCAGGGCGACAGGTACTTGCCGTCGATCTTGTGCGCCGCCGACCACAGACGCATCTCGCGTGGCGGCGTATCCCCGGCGCCGCCGTGCAGGGCGTGCTCGAGGTAGGCCGCGCCGCGGCCGGTCATCAGCCGGCCGCGCAGGAAGGGATGGAACGGTGTCAGATGGACATCGGCGCCGGCGGCGGCGGCCAGGACCTCGGCGACCGCGTCGGCTTGCTGGCAGGCGAGGCCGCCCTGCTTGACGGGGAAGGTGGTGCCGTCTCCCGCCGCGTAGACGTCGGTGAGCGAGGTGACGCGGCCGTGGGTGTCGACCGAGACGAAGCCGTGGTCGTCGGCCGGGACGCCGTCGATCGCCCGGCCCTCGATGGTCGGCAAGGCTACGACCCGCTGGCTGTCCAGGGGCGTGCCGCCGGGGAGGACCTCGAGGCGACCGTCGTCGCCCTCGCGCACGTAGCTGCCTCCGTAGAAGGCGACGTTGGCCTGGTCAAGGAGCTTGGCGACGGCTGTGCTGACCGACGGGCCAAAAAGCGCCAGCGGTGACTCCTCTGGGGTGACGAGCTGCAGCTTGATGTCCTCGATGCCCATCGCCCATGCCTCCTGGGCGGTCATCAGCGCGAGTTCGTAGAGCGGCATTGGCCAGGTCGTCCCGGGCGGGACGACGAAGCTGATGGCTCGGGTGTAGCCCTCGTCGATGTCGGCGAGCAGTCCGTTGAAGGGCAGCGTTGACCGGTCCCCGGTGAAGGTCAGGGCGTGCTGAAACGCTGTGCGGCGCTGGGCGCCGACGGCCAGGACCAGCGCGTCGTAGGCGACCGTTTGGTCACCGGCTCGCAGCAGGGTGTGCCGGGCGGCGTCGACGCTGACGACGGTGTCGGCGATGAGCTCGGCGCCGACGTGGGCGGCGAGGTCCTCGAGCGCGTGGCGCCGGACGTGGCCGCGTGAGAATGGCTCGGCGGTGCGCATCGGGCGCAGCGCGAAGTCGGGCTCGGGGGCGATGATCGTCAGGCGCACGCGGTCGCCGGCCAGGTCGTGCAGGGCGAGCGCGCACTCGACGGCGGCAACGCCGCCGCCGGCGATGACGACGTGGTTCGGGCGGGAAGGGACATGCATGGCTCTTCGAAGCTACGCGCGCGAGGCGGTGTCGCCTTCCGTGGTTTCCCGCAACGCTGGTGGTAGCGGCTGCGGATGGCAGCGGTCCGTCGAGCTAGGAGGGTGGGGCTCCGCCGCATTCCAGAACGAGGTCGCACCATGAGAGCCGCCGTCGTCCAGAGCTTCGATCGCCCGCTGGTGATCGAGGACGTGCCGATTCCTGAGCCCGGTCCCGAGCAGGTGCTCGTGCGCATCGAGACCTGCGGGCTGTGCCACACCGACATCCACGCCGCGCGCGGTGAGTGGCCGGTCAAGCCGTCCCCGCCGTTCATCCCAGGCCACGAAGGTGTCGGCGTGATCGAGCGGATCGGGCCGGGCAACGACCACGGGCTGGCCATCGGAATGCGCGTCGCGCTGCCGTGGCTGGGCTATGCCTGCGGCGACTGCGCCTACTGCAACTCCGGACGCGAGACGCTGTGCGGCACCCAGCTCGACACGGGTTACTCGTTCGACGGGGCGTTCGCTGAGTACGCCGTCGGCTACGCCCGTCACGTCGTCCGGGTCCCGGACGGGATCGACTCGGCCGACGCCGCGCCGCTGACGTGCGCCGGCGTGACGACCTACAAGGCCGTCAAGGTCTCCGGCGCGCGCTCCTCCAGTCTTGTCGCCGTGTTCGGCGTGGGCGGCCTCGGCCATCTCGCTGTGCAGTACGCGAAGATCACCGGTGCGGAGGTCGTCGCGGTCGACATCAATCCCGTGCGCCTGGAGACCGCGCGTGCCTTGGGCGTCGACCACATCATCAACGCCGCCGAGGAGGATCCGGTCGCCGCGATCCAGCGTCTGGGCGGTGCGACGCAGGCGATCGCCACGGCGGTCAGCCCGCGCGCGTTCGAGCAGGCGCTCGGCTCGCTGGCGCGCGGCGGCACGCTCGTCTGCGTCGGCCTACCGGCCGACAACGCGATGAGCCTGCCGATCTTCGAGACCGTCCTCGGGGGCCTGACGATCACCGGGTCGATCGTCGGCACGCATCAGGACGTTGTCGACGTCTTCGACCTCCATCGCCGCGGGCTGACGCGCGTCGAGCGCCAGGAGGCACGGCTCGACGACGTCAACGAGGCGATCGAGGCCGTCCTGGACGGCAGCGCCGGCGCCGCTCGCACGGTGTTCCGCATGGAGTCGGTCGACGAGGCGGCCGCGAAGCTCGCGGCGCTGGCGACCGTCTGAGCCGATCGGGCAAGGCAGTGTCACGCCGGACGTGCGATCACGCCGGCGTGACACACCGATCACCCGGCGCGGTGGCCATCGGTCTCCGTGGTTTCCCGCAGCGCTCCTGTGGGCGTTGCCCGATGGCGGGCGACCTGGCGGCTGGGATTGTCGTTGAGATGTCCATGAGCGCCACCCTTCCCACCCCATCGCGGCACGCCCCGCTCTCCGACAGCGAACTGCACGCGCTCGACGCCTACTGGCGTGCAGCCAACTACCTTTCGGTCGGGCAGATCTACCTGCTCGACAACCCGCTGCTGCGCGAGCCCCTGACCTTGGAGCACGTCAAGCCGCGGCTGCTGGGCCACTGGGGCACGACGCCGGGGTTGAACTTCATCTACGCCCACCTCAACCGGTTGATCTGCGAGCGCGACCTCGAGGTCCTCTACGTCGCGGGCCCCGGCCACGGCGGCCCTGCGCTGGTGGCCAACACCTACCTGGAGGGCACCTACTCCGAGGTCTACCCGCATATCGGCCACGATGAGGAGGGGCTGCGCCGGCTGTTTCGGCAGTTCTCGTTCCCGGGCGGGATTCCCAGTCACGTGGCGCCGCAGACGCCCGGGTCGATCCACGAGGGCGGTGAGTTGGGGTACTCGCTCGCACATGCGTTCGGCGCGGCCTTCGACAACCCCAACTTGCTCGTCGCTTGCGTCGTCGGTGACGGCGAGGCTGAGACCGGGCCGCTGGCGGCAAGCTGGCACTCCAACAAGTTCCTTGACGCTGCGCGCGACGGCGCGGTCTTGCCGATCCTGCACCTCAACGGCTACAAGATCGCCAGCCCGACGATCTTGGCCCGGATCCCCGAACACGAGCTGCGCAGTCTGCTGGAGGGCTACGGCTACCACCCGCACTTTGTCAGTGGCGACGAGCCGCAGGCGATGCACCAGCTGATGGCCGGGACGCTGGACCGGGCCGCCGACCAGATCGCGACGATTCAGGCGGCAGCTCGCGCGGGCGTCACCGACCGCCCGCGCTGGCCGATGATCGTCCTGCGCAGCCCGAAGGGCTGGACCGGCCCCAAGGTCGTCGACGGTCTGCCCGCCGAGGGCTCCTTCCGCTCGCATCAGGTGCCGCTGTCCAACCTGGCCAACAGCCCTGAGCACCTCGCCCAGCTGGAGGAGTGGATGGGCTCCTACCGACCGGAGGAGCTGTTCTACGAGAACGGCGCGCTGCGCGAGGAGCTTGCGGCCCTGGCTCCGCGAGGTGCCCGGCGCATGGGAGCGAGCCCGCACGCCAACGGCGGGTTGCTCACCCGCGACCTCGAGCTGCCCGACTTCCGCGACTATGCCGCGCCGACCGCCGCGCCCGCGGCGACCACCAGCGAGGCGATGCGCGTCCTGGGTCCCTTCTTGCGAGACGCGCTACGGCGCAACGCCGACGCGGCGAACCTGCGGATCTTCGGGCCTGACGAGACGGCGTCCAATCGCCTCAGCGCGGTCTTCGAGGCAACCAATCGCACCTGGGAGGCCGAGCACCGCGACACCGACGACCATCTCGCGCCCGACGGCCGCGTGATGGAGGTGCTGAGCGAGCACCTGTGCGAGGGCTGGCTGGAGGGCTACCTGCTGACCGGCCGTCACGGCGTCTTCAACTGCTACGAGGCGTTCATCCACATCGTCGACGCGATGGTCAACCAGCACGCGAAGTGGCTGAAGGTCAGCGCCGAGATCCCATGGCGCGCGCCGGTTCCGTCGTTGAACATCATCTTGAGCTCGCTGGTGTGGCACCAGGACCACAACGGCTTCAGCCACCAGGATCCGGGGTTCATCGATCTGGTGGCCAACAAGAAGGCCGGCGTCGCGCGCGTCTACTTGCCGCCGGACGCCAACTGCCTGTTGTCGGTTGCCGACCACTGCCTGCGCTCGCGCGACTACATCAACCTGATCGTCGCCGGCAAGCAGCCCGCGCTCAACTTCCTCAACATGGACGACGCCGTCCTGCACTGCGCGCGGGGCGTCGGGATCTGGCCATGGGCGAGCAACGACGCAGGAGAGCCCGACGTCGTCATGGCCTGCGCGGGGGACACCCCGACGCTGGAGGCGCTCGCCGCCACGGCGCTGTTGCGCCAGCACCTGCCCGAGCTACGGGTGCGCTTCGTCAACGTCGTCGACCTGATGCGCCTGCAGCCCCAAGACGAGCACCCGCACGGGCTTTCCGATGCGGACTTCGACGCGCTGTTCACCGCCGACGCGCCGGTGATCTTCGCCTACCACGGCTACCCGACGCTGATCCACCGACTGACCTACCGTCGCGCCAACTACGAGCAGATCCACGTCCGCGGCTACAAAGAGGAGGGGACGACGACCACGCCGTTCGACATGTTGATGCTCAACGACATGGATCGCTTCCGCCTCGTGATGGACGTCATCGATCGCGTCCCGAGCCTCGGGTCCAAGGCCGCGGTTCTGCGTCAGGAAATGGCCGACGAGCGCTTGCGCCATCGCGCCTACACGCGGGCGACCGGCGAAGACCCGGCCGAGATCCGCGACTGGGTCTGGCAGGCCTGAGCCGCATCGATGCGCGTCCTGGTCATCAACGCCGGCTCCAGCAGCCTCAAGCTGTCGCTGATCGGCGAGGGCGACGTGACGCTGGCGCACGTCGAGCTCGATGCTTCCCGCGCTGAGGTCGACGGTGCCGCGCTGCGCGAGGCGCTGGCCGGCGCGATGGGGCAGGCCGACGCCGTTGGACACCGAATCGTCCACGGCGGCGCGCGCTTCGTCGCCCCGGCACGCGTCGACGCCGAGGTCGAAGACGCGCTGCGTGCGCTCACCGAGCTCGCGCCGCTGCACCAGCCCAAGTCCCTGGCGGCCCTGGACGCCGTCAGCGAGATCCTGCCGGAGCTGCCCCGCGTGGCATGCTTCGACACGGCGTTCCACACCACCTTGCCGAAGGCCGCGTCGACCTACGCCCTGCCCGCCGCGTGGCGCGAGCGCTGGGATCTGCGGCGCTACGGCTTCCACGGCCTGTCGCACGGCTGGATCGCACGACAGGTGCCGCGCGGGCGCGTCGTCAGCTGCCATCTCGGCGCCGGCGCCTCGCTCTGCGCCATCCGCGACGGCGTCTCGGTTGACACGACCATGGGGTTCACGCCCCTGGAGGGACTCGTCATGGCCACCCGCTCGGGCGACGTCGATCCCGGGCTCGTGCTCTGGCTGCTCGAGCACGGCGAGCTGGATGCCGACGAGCTGGGTGGCGCGCTGGAGCACGACGCCGGCCTGCTCGGCCTGGCCGGCACCGCCGACATGCGCGAGATCCTGCGCCGTGCCGCGGCCGGCGATCCATCCGCCGTGCTCGGCCGGGACGTCTACCTCCACCGGCTGCGGGCCGGCATCGCCGCCATGGTCGCGGCGCTCGGCGGGCTCGATTCGCTCGTCTTCACCGGCGGCGTCGGCGAGAACTCCACCGAGATCCGGGCCAGGACGCGCGACGGGCTCGGCTTCCTCGGAATCGGCGAGGCGCAGACCCGCGTCATCGCCGCGCGCGAGGACCTCGAGATCGCCCGCCAGGTCCACCGCCTTCTCAGCACCAACACCAACAAGGAGAACACCGATGATCTTGATGTCCTACGACGGATCGGCTGATGCCCAGGCCGCCATCGAACGCGCGGCGAAGCTGATGCCCGGGGCGGAGGCCACGGTGCTCACCGTCTGGGAGCCCTACATCGACGTCCTCGCGCGCACGGGCTCGATGGGCCTCGGCTTTGGCATGGCCGGCGGCTACGGGGACTCCGACGCGGCCGACGCGGCCACGGGCGAGGCGGCGCTGGCCACCGCGACCGAAGGCGCCGAGCGTGCGACGGCTGCCGGGCTGGTCGCGCATCCGCGCTCCGTGAGCCACCACGGAGGCGTCGCGGGCGCGATCCTCGCCGAGGGCGCGACCATGGACGCTGACGCGATCGTGATGGGCACCCGCGGTCTGGGCGGCGTGAAGTCGTTCCTGCTCGGCAGCGTCTCGCACCAGGTGGTCCAGCACGCCGACCGCCCGGTGCTGGTCGTGCCGTCCCCCGTGATCGTCGAACACCGCCGCAACTGGGTCGGGGAAGCGGCAGTGACCGCGGGCGGATCGACGTCATGAGACCCCGTGTCCTGGTGGTCTACGCCAGCACCCACGGCCACACCGCCAAGATCGCCGATCGCATCGGCGAGCGGCTGCGCGAGCACGACGTGAGCGCACACGTCCGTGAGGTCGGTACCCCCGGCGCGCACCTCGAACCCGCCGAGTTCGACGGCGTCATCGTGGCGGCGTCCATCCACCTGCACCACCATCAGCGAGAAGTCATCGACTGGATCACGGAGCACCGGACGACCCTGAACGGGTGCCCCTCGGCGTTCCTCTCGGTGTCGCTCACCGCGGCCGACGACACCGACGAGGCACGGGCCTCGACCCGCGAGATGATCGATCGCGTGATCAAGGAGACGGGCTGGGCCCCGACGACCACCGCGGCGTTCGCCGGGGCATTCCAGTTCCGCGAGTACAACCTGCCGACGCGCGTGTTGATGCACTTGATCGCCAAGCGCCACGAGGACCACATCGACGTCCATCAGGACATCGACTACACCGACTGGGCAGCGGTGGACCGCTTCGCGACGGACTTCGCCGCCGCCGTCGCACTGCGCGGGCATCTTGTGGTGTGACGTCCTTGGGCGCGCGCGATGAGCGGCGCCCTTGCGGTCAGCCGACGATTGCGGGTTCCCCGCAGCCGAGCTGCGGGGCTCTCACGATGGCCTGCGGCCCGTGCTCGGCGATGCTCATGGCTCGTAGTCCCGTCCAAGGAGCTCATTGTCATGCCACGTCCGTTTCGTCTCGCCGGCATCATCGCCGGACTCGTCCTCGTCGCCTTCGGCATCGGGGCGATCGTCATCGGCGCCTCCGGCATTCATGAGGTCAGCAAGGACGTCAAGCGCGAGCAGATCGTCGGCACGCCCGACATGAAGCCCTCGCTCACCGCCGCCGCGATCAAAGAGGCCGGCCTCACAGGTGTCTCGGTCCCCACCTGCGACGTGGCGGGCAAGGCCATCACCAACGGCAGCGAGGCCAAGTGCTTTGCCAGCTACATGCGCATCCACGCGCTGGAGGCCACCGGCGGCAAGACCTACGCCCAGATGCCGCAGTTCGCCACGGCCGATGGCAAGGGCACCGACGTCGCCGCCCAGGCCGTCAAGGACCCGAAGACCGGCTTGCCGCAAAGCAACGCCGCGCGCCAGGTCTGGATCAGCGAGACCGCGCTGTCCACCGCGCTCAACACCTCGTTCTTTGCCTCCAGCGTCGGCACGTTCGCGATCGTCATGGGCATCGCGCTGGTACTCAGCGGCATCGGCTTCATCGTCCTAGCCGCCGGCCTGCTCGGCCCCGAGGGCCTGCGCCGCCGCCGCACCAAGACGCCGCCGCCGGTCGCCACCACGCCGGCCACGGTCTAGTACCGAGTTCGCGGGCTCGTCGGCGCTCACCGTTCGACGAGCCCGCCCGCACAAAGCGGCCGAGCTAGAGCAGGGTCTGCACGCCGTCGACGATGACCGAGCCGAGCGCGATCTCCAGAGCCACGCCGGTCACGCCGACGATCACGCCGCCGATCGCCAGCGCGGTGTCTTCCATCAACCACGCGACTGACAGCAGGACGACGCCGAGGGCGGGCAGCGTGTCGAGGCCGGTGAACGGCGGCGCCAGGAACGCGGCGGCCGCGCCGCCGAGCACGAGCGTCCCATAGACGATGCTCGACGCGCGATGGCCGAAGAGGAACGCCAGCCGCGGCCTGGAGTGGCGTTCCAACCAGCGGATCAGGGACGTCAGCCGGACGACGAAACGCTCGCGAGCGCCGCCCGCGAGCGTGACCCCGCTCCATCGCGCCGGGACCCAGATCTCGTCGCGCCCGGCGATGAGCTGCAGCGCGAGCAGCATCGTGATGATCTCGAACACGTGCGTCACTCCGCCGGTCGGCAGCGGAAGGGCCGGAACGCCCATGAGCAGGATGAAAAGCAGCGCGAACGACTTCTCCTCGAACGTCGCGACCAACCCGCCGAGCGTCCTGGATTCCTCGCCCTGCAGCCACTGCTCGAGCTGCTCACTGGCGGACGGCACGGCTCGACCATAGCCTTCAAGTGCTGCGAATTCGTCGTGGCCATGGCTGCGCGTCAGAGGCGCACCAGCGAGAGCGCCAATACCGGGCTGCTGCAGCGGCCCCGCCCCACAGGCCGGCAAGTCGCCCGGTGATGGGCGATAGGAGGCGATTGCGGAGACTCGCTTCCCATTTCTCGGGGATCGAGCTAGCGTCGCCACCCCGCCCGCCCGACGTTTAGTCGCGCGGCCGGGTGGATCCAAATTGGGCCGGGGTCGTTGGGCTCCGGCGAAATAGTGCCCCCGCGCCGGGATTAGCGGCCGGGGGCGTGGCCCAAGGAGCTGCGAACTCCAATGGACGTCTCGAACCGTATCGAGTCAGAAGTACCGCTATTGGCGATCCCCGATCATCTCGTCTTTGCCTTCGAGGAGTGGATTGCCGAGCTGATCCGCGAGGGGTGTGACAGCGTCGACAGCCCGCAGGCCCAGGAGGCGGTCATCAAGGCCGTCCACATCCGTGACGGGTTTGTCGCCGGGTCACTAACCCCGATTCAAATCTCGGCGGTTGCCGACGGTGCGGCCGACTGGTTGCAACCCCATTGGCCCACCGACCCCAAGGGTGCGGGCGAGGTCGAGCGGCTGGCAGCGGTCACGCGCGAGCTGAAGATCAGTGCGCGGGTGCGGCCGCAGCGATGTCGATCCTCGTGCTCGCCCACGGCGCCGCCGCCGTCAGGCCAACCCGTGGCGCAGCGTCACCTCGACGTGCTCGAAGGCGCCAAGCCGCCACGCCGGCAACACGCGATCGCCGGCCAGCTCCTGGGTAAAGGCGTCCTCGGCGGCGCCGTGCAGGCCACACCCTCGGTGCATCACGACGACCACCTCCTCGGTCCCCAGCAGCCGCTGAGAGATACTGAGCGAGCACAATGCATCGTCGGTGACCAGCCCCGGCGTTACGAATGATGTGCGCGTTACCGCGCTCAAGCCCGAGCATGGCGAACAGGTCGATCCGCGTGTCCATGCAGGACAGCACGGCGACCTTGCGCCGCGGGCTGGGGCTCAGGCCAGGTGCGGCCAGATCGGCGGCGTGTTCGGCGGCCACACGGAGCATCTCATCAGCGTTCTCGGGCATCGTTTCTGAGCTTCACCACGCTGTCGAGCACCGGGCTGACTACCGAGACCGGCCAGCGATGCCGATATGTCGTGTACGGCACCTGCGCACCCCGGGGTCCGCTCCAACGATGAGAACTGCCTTACCCCCCATTCCCACATCGCGCGCGGTCTTGGCCGCCGCGGCTGCCTATTTCGCCTTCTACCTGCTCTGGCAGGTCTTTGACTGGGGCGGCGACGGAGCACAGAGCTTCATCGGCAACGTCGCGTACTGGCCAGTTCACGCAGCCGGGTGTTGGCTGTCTTGGCGGGCGGCACGCGGTTCCTCCTCGCGGCGAGTGCGGCGGGCATGGCTGCTGTTTGGCGCGGCGCTGGCCGCCTCGTTCGCAGGCGGCATCGCCCAGTTCATGTACGAGGTGGTGTTCGACGCCAGCCCATATCCCTCGCTGGCCGACGTCGGTTACCTGGCCTTCTATCCGCTCGTCCTAGCGGCGATGTTGTGCTTCCCGCAAGCGGGCGCCAGCGGGGCGCTGAAGGCCCGGATCTTGATCGACTGCGCCACCGTGGCGATCGGCGGCTGCGCCGTCGTCTGGTTCGTTGTGCTGGGTCCGACGACGCTGGGTCTGAGCGGCAGCGTCCTGCAGTCGGTCTTCACGATGGCCTACCCCGGCGGTGACCTCATCGTCATCGTCGGCCTGGCTACCGTCCTGCTGCGCCGCAGCCTGCCCTCCAGTGAGTCCGCGCTGCATTTGGTCGGCCTGGGTGCGCTCCTCTTTGTGGTCGGCGACCTCATCTTCGGCTACGTGACGTTGCACGGCTCCTACACCGGCGGCGACGGTGTCGACGCGGTGTGGATGCTCGCGCACCTGATGTTTCTGCTGGCCGCTGACGCGCAGCGCATCGCCAGTAGGACCGCACCGGACGGCGAGTCGGTACCCGCCCAGCGCGAGCGCGCGAGCTGGATGCCCTACGTCGCGCTGGCCGTCCTGTTCGGCCTGCTGGCGTACAGCGAGCGTGGCGACGCGCTGGTCCCGGGCGGGATCTTGGTCGGCGCGGCGGTTGCGTCGTCGGCGCTCGTCTCCCTGCGCCAGTTCCTGGCGCAACGGGAGCTGGTGCAGGCGCACGAGGAGCTCGCAGCATTGGCCACGACCGATCCTCTGACCGGCTTGAGCAACCATCGCGCGCTGGTCAGCCACCTCGATCGTGAGCTCGAGCGCGCGGCACGGTACCGACGCACCTGCGCCGTCCTGTTTGTCGACCTCGACCACTTCAAGGCCATCAACGACTCGCTCGGGCACGCCATCGGAGATCGGGTGCTCGCCGACCTGGCGTCGCTGGCTCGCCAACAGCTCCGGACTATCGACATCGTGGGCCGCTGGGGCGGCGAGGAGTTCGTGATCCTGTTGCCCGAGCTCGAGCGAGATGCGGCCATGGTCGTCGCCGAGCGATTGCGCGCGGCCGTCGCTGGCCATGCCTTTGACGGGGCGAGCGGAAGTCACCTGACCTGCTCGATTGGCGTCGCGAGCTTCCCGATCGACGGCATCGAGCGCGACGAGCTGCTGGACCGTGCCGACCGTGCGATGTTCGCCGCCAAGCGACTCGGCCGCAACCAAACGGTGGCCGCCAACGACCCTGCCGTCGCGATCCTCCGTGCCGGTCCGCTATCACGTGACGATGAGGCGCTGATGGGCGCGGTCGAGGCGCTCGCGATGATGGTTAACTTGCGTGACCGGTACACCGGCGCGCACCCTGACGACGTCTCTGGTCTGGCGATCGCGGTGGCCACCGCGCTCGGGTGCTCAGAAGACGAAGCCACATCGATTGGGATCGCCGCCAGGCTGCACGACGTCGGCAAGGTCGCCGTTCCTGACGCCATCCTGCGCAAGCCGGCGGCGCTTGACGTCAACGAGTGGGCGATCATGCGCCGGCACTCCGGCACCGGCGCCGACATCGTTTCGCACATCCCGCGCCTGCGCGGCATCGCCAAGGTCATCCGGGGCCACCACGAGCGCTGGGACGGCGGCGGCTATCCCGACGGGCTAGCCGGCACCGACATCCCGCTCGGCGCTCGGATCGTCGGCGCCGCCGACGCATTCCACGCGATGATCGCCGATCGTCCGTACCGCGCCGCGATGACGCGGGCTACCGCCGTCGAGCACCTGCGCCGCGATGCGGGACGACATTTCGATCCGGCCGTCGTCGAGGCCCTCCTGCTGCGCATCTTGGCCGAACGGCGGTAAGCACGAGCGACGTATGTCGAGGGCAGCGACGGGACTCGAACCCGCGAGGGCCTGGTCGGTTGCCCGACTACCGGTCGGCGACCTCGACGACCACCTTCGCCAACTCGCCGTTGCCACTGGCTGGGCTGCCGTGACTTGACCTGTGCATCGCATGCGACGCCGTTGAGGTACATCGAGAACCGCCACTTTTGGTGGGGTGATCTCAGCGGTATCCAGGTCCGGCGAGCGCCGATCCTGCTGGTCGGCAGATGCCAACGCCAATCACGTATATCTTTATTTCCTGAATACTCAGTACGAGCGCGAGAAAGAGAGCGCCCAAAAGCACCGGGCCGGAAAGACATCCCTGCGAGGGAGTTCCGCCGGCCCGGCTTTGATGGATCACCGCGGTTGCGCCGTCACGCTATGGACGCCGGGAAGGGGTCAGCACGCTGGTGCCGCGCCGCCCCGGGAGACTTCTCCGCGACCGCCGCCGGACGCAGGTACGGACCCCGTGCGGCGATGACGCCGAACGCCCACCGGCGCCGCGCCCGCTGGTCGTAGTCCAGCTGTGGCCCGTCGGCGGGCATGGGCGAGATCAACCCACGGTCCTGGTGCGGGCACGACCCTGACGGGCAGTCGTTGGCGAAGTTGTAGTAGAACATCGCCTCGATGCGGGCGTCGAGGGTCGTGAGGCCGAGCACGAAGGAGACGGCGCGGGCGTGGGAGGCCTCGCCGAACACCTCGTCCTTGGCGTTGCGGTAGTACGCGCCGGCTTCCGTGATCCAGACGCGAGCGGTGGTGGGGAGCGCGGCGAGCAGGTAGCGCGCCGCCGGCGCCGACTGGTCGACGTCGGCCTGGAAGCGGTTGACGTCGGTGTGATCGTGGAACGACCACACTGCCGGGAAGGTCAGGCGCGCCTCTTCACGCGCGCGCATGTGGTTGACGTACTCCTTCACGTACGCGTTGCCGGGGATCCCGGCGAACTCGCCCGCCAGGACCGTGCAGGTCCGGCAGACCGCTTGGAGCGTGACCCAGTAGCCGGCCGCGAGCGCGGGATCGGGCACCCACGACGCGAGCTGCCGGTCGTTGGGCTCGTTCCACGCCCCGAGCACTATGACGTCGGGGTAGGTCTCCCGGAAGGCGTGCATCGCCTGTCCGTAGGCCTCCAGCGTCGGCGGTGCGTCGCGGCGTCCGGCCGAGAGCTCGAACGTGACGACCGGCTGCGCTTCAACGTGAGCCGCGGCCTCCAGCCAGCGTTCGAGCTGCAGGCGCCGCTTGCCGCCCGGCGTCCTGCCGTCGCGCTCCTGCAACGCGACGTCCCACGGCGCAACAGCCCGCGCGTCGCGGACCTTCAGTGCCGGCCAGTCGGCGTTCTCGAACGTCGCCGCGTCGCTGTCTGCGACGCCGACCTTGACGTGCGCAGCGACCCGATAGCGGTCCGCCGGCGCGTCGGCTGGCGCGTCCGCGGGCGTCGTGCACGCCGCGACCGCCGATAGCACCAAGAGCGCCGCGATCGCGCAGCTCGGTCGGTGCATGGTGATCTGAACCATCCATGGCTCTCGCGCGCATCCGGGCCCACGCGCCGCAGATCCGCGAGCGACTCACGTAGCGCATCACCATCCGATACCGCGGGCGCCCGCAGTCGTTCGACGCTCACGTCGTCGACGCCCTCTTGGACATCGCGGCCATGGACGCGGGGGCGAAACGACTGCCGCCCACACCGACGGTGGGTCGATTGGCCGCACACGGAGGCCCGGCGACACTCGGCGACCACGATAACTTGCGGTGGAGGAGGAGCGAGATGACAGGTAGTGAGCGACGGTCGACGACGAAGGACCGGGGTCGGCGGCGTTGGGTGACGGTGGTGACGCTGGGCTGTGCGGCGGCGCTGGGGTTGAGCGCGTGCGGCGGGAGCTCGGGGGATGGCGGCGCGACCGCGAAGGACGGCGGCGCGTCGGCGCCTGCGAGCAAGCTCGCGTCCGACAACGGCGGCACGATCGTGATCGGCAACGCCGAGCCGCCGACGTCGGCGCAGTGGGATCCCGCGGCGGCGTTCGGGCTGGCCGACTACCAGACGTGGTCGTTGGTCTACAACACGCTGTTGTCCTACGACTCGCACGGCAAGCTCGTCGGCCAGCTGGCGAAGGCGTGGAAGCGCGAGTCGCCGACCAAGCTCTCGGTCACGCTGCAGCCCGACGTCAAGTTCAGCGACGGGACGCCGCTCACGGCGCGCGACGTCAAGGCATCGATCGAGCGCATCACTGCGCCGGACTCGACGCTGGCGCTGGCCTCCAAGCTGCCAGTCGACACCAAGGTCGACGTCACCGACGACACGCACCTGACGATCGTCACGCCGAAGCCGTTCGGGCCACTCGAGGGCTCGCTCGTCGTGGTCTCGATCATCTCTGCCAAGGACGCCGCGAACCCTTCGGTCTTCAAGAAGCGGCCGCTGGGCTCGGGCCCCTACACCTTCGTGAGCTACAGCAACAACACCGTGTCGCTCAAGGCCAACCCCC
Organism: uncultured Conexibacteraceae bacterium; assembly: GCA_963829185.1. GTDB lineage: Bacteria > Actinomycetota > Thermoleophilia > Solirubrobacterales > Solirubrobacteraceae > Baekduia. Next base: position 157,898 of record CAWHID010000001.1, on the reverse strand, counting down.
GCTACTGGGAGGGCAAGCCCGGCGCGCAGCAGGTCAAGTTGCAGTACATCCAGGACCCGAGCGCCCGGCTTAACGCGCTGCTGACGGGCCAGGTCGACATCATGACCCGCGCCGACTCCACGGCGGTCGACCAGCTCAAGAACAACAAGAGCTTCACGGTCAACTCCACCAGCCCGGCGAGCAACTTCTTCTACATCCCGCAGTTCAACACCGCGCTGAAGGACGTGCGGGTGCGCCAGGCCATCGCCTACGCCCTCCCGCGCAAGCAGATCGCCAAGGACATCATGAAGATCAATCCGCCGGCGCTCTCCAGCCTGCCGGCGGCCGCCAAGGGCTTCAAGCCGCTGCAGCCGTCGTTTGACCAGGATCCCGAGAAGGCCAAGGCGCTGCTGAAGGCGGCGGGCTTCGGCAAGGGCCTGAAGATCACCCTGGCCTCGGCGACGGCGTTTGCTCACCAGGATCAGGTCGATCAGCTCGTCAAGGCGACGCTGAGCCAGGTCGGCATTGACGTCGAGATCAAGAAGCTCGAGACCGGGTCGTTTCGCTCGAACTTCACCCAGTACGGGCTGTCGATGAACGCGCTCGACACGCCGGGGGACCCGAACTTCATCTTCGCGTTCTTCCGCCCGTCGATCGCCAAGGAGGTCCTGCAATGGGACTCCAAGGAGTTCATGCCGCTCGTCGACGCCCAGCGTGAGACCGTCGGCGCCGGCCGCCAGGCGGCCATCGACGCCGCCGCCGAGTACCTCTGGAAGAACCAGATCCTGATCTACCTGACCGACGACATCTGGTTCACGCCGGTCAACGCGCGGATCAGCGGGTACGAGCGATCGACCGTCGAGGGCGAGCCGCTGCTCTGGAAGGCAAAGATCGCGAAGTAGCCCAAACGGGAGCGCGGCGGGTCAGACCTGATCGGTGTGGGCCTCGAAGGCCCGCCCGCCGCGCATCTCGATCACCTGGATGGCCTTGACCGCGAGCCACAGCTCCAGGCGGTTCTCCGGGCGGTCCGGATGGCGCCCGGTCTGCTCTTCGAGACGGTCCATCCGGTAGCGCAGCGTGTGGCGGTGAACGTCGAGCTGCGCGGCGGCGTCCTTCCAGACGCAGCCGGATTCGAGCAGGACGCTCAGCGTCTCCACCAGCCAGCCGTTGTGGGCCGCGGGCCCAAGGATCCGGTCGACGTAGGCCTGCAGCACGGGCACCGGAATGCTCAGCAGCAGCTCGAAGGAGCTGAGGTCGCGGTAGGACACCACGTCGCCGGTGCACGCGCCGAGCGCGGCGCGAGTCTCGAGCAGCATGCGGCCCAGGCCGGCGCCGCTCGAAGGCCGGCCCACGGCGACGCGCGTCTGGGGACCGGTCTTGGCGATCGTGTCGGCCAGGGCCATCAGGCCGTCCTCGGTCGGCGCGTCGACGAGGAATGCGACGCCGTCGTCGCGGGCTTCGGCGACGTGCGGCATGCCGTGGCGGTTGAGCAGGCGCGCGATCTCCGCGCGCAGCTGCTCGGGCGTCTGGCCGAGGCCGAGCACCGCGATCAGCGCCATGTGGGTGTGCTGGGGGTTGAGCCCGAACGCGACGAGCCGGCGCGTCGTCTCACCGAGGTCGATGCGCTCGTGCTCGAGGTCGTCGAGGAAGGTCCCGGCCAGGCGCAGCTCGGTGGCCAGCACGGCTTTGCGCCGCGCGAGCACCAGCGCCAGGGCGTTCTGTCCGTGGCGGAGGATCAGCTCGCCGACCGCGTCGAACGGCGGCGTCGCGTCGCGCGCGGCCCGGAGGATCGCGGGCGACGCGCCGGGGCCGACGGGCAGCTCGAGGGCGTCGTCGAAGGCGAGCTTGACGCGGCCGTGCTGCTCGGCGACGACCTCGTCGCCGTCGACCAACTGCAGGCTGGCGTCCAGCTCGCCGACCAGCACCGCGAGCAGGTCGCGGGGCTCGGCGCCGCCGAGCACCTCCTCCATCAGCTGCTCGTGCACCGCGTGGGCCTGGCTGACCGGCTCGACGGCGAGCGCGGGATAAAGGATCCGGGTGGCGTCGGCGACCGAGTGGCCGAGCCGCAGGAGCGGGAAGCGCTGCGCGTCGCAGGCGGCCTGGACGGCCGCCGGGACGGGCTCGGCTGGCGCGTCGGCGTCGGCGTCGGCGTCGCCGTCGGCGACGGCCAGCCCGGCCGCCCCCGCCGCGGCGAGCCGCAGCACGAGGTCGGCGGCGGGTTCGTCGTCGAGCCGCGCCCAGCCGGCGCCCGAGACGAGCGCCAGCTCGCCGCGCTGCACCGCCGCCGCAGGGTCGGCGAGGTCGATCGCGCTTATCCAGGCGACCTCGTTGCGCGCGCCCTCCTGGCCCGCGGCAAGGGTTGCGCGCAGGTCCGGCAGCGCGGCGATGTCGGCGATGCGGAGCACGATGAAGCTGGCCGCCCCAGGTCCTGGCGTCTCGCGTGGGGCGAAGGCCTCACTCAAGCCTAGGTCGTCGTTGGGAGCCATCGACGCCATGGCGAAACCCTCGGCGCCACTTGGCCCGCGCGTCGGTTGCCGCGATTGGGTCCGGGCGCGGAGACTGCGCCCAGCGTGCCCGCCCCGCCCCGCAACGGCCAGACCATCGTCATCGCCAACGCCGAGCCCCCGTCCTCGGACGTCTGGGATCCGCACGGCGCGCTCGGGCTCGCCGACAACCAAATTTGGTCGCTGGTCTACGACACGCTGATCACCTACGACGCATGGGGCCGGCTCGTCGGCTGCCTGGCGCGGCGCTGGTATCGGGTCGCGCCGACGCGCCTGCGTGTCGAGCTGCACGGCGACGCGCGCTTCTGCGACGGGACGCCGGTGACGCCGCAGGACGTCAAGGCGAGCCTGGATCGGATCGGCGACCCGCTGTCGCGGCTGGTCCTGTCGGCCAAGGTGGTGCCCGGCCTGCGCGTCGACGTCGTCGACGGCCGGACGGTCGAGATCGTGACCCCGAAGCCGTTCGGCCCGATCGAGCGTGCTCTGGCCATCACCGCGATCGTGCCGGCGGCCGACGTCGAGGACGCGACGCGCTTTGCCGACCGCCCGCTCGGGAGCGGCCCCTTCACCTTCGCCAGCTACGACGGCGCCGAGGCGCGGCTGGTCGCCAACCCCCGGTATTGGCGCGGCGCGCCCGCCGTTGAGGCGGTTGTGCTGCGCTACGTCGAGGACCCGGCGCAGCGGCTGGAGGCCTTCCTCGACGGCCGCGTCGACGTCCACACGCGCGCCAGCTCGACGGTGCTGGACGCGATCGCCGCTGATGAGCGCTTCACCGTCACGACGGTGGGCCCGGCCAGCCAGCTGATCTACATCCCGCAGCACGAAGGGCCGATGGCCGACGCGCGGGTGCGGCAGGCGATCGCCCACGCGATCGACCGGCGGGCGATCACCAAGGGCATCCTTGGCCAGGGCGAGGCCGCGGCGTCGTCACTGCCGCGCACGTCGATCGGCTTCCAGCCGCTCAAGCCGGCGTTCGCCTACAACCCGGTGGAAGCGCGCCGGCTTCTGGGCGAGGCGGGCTGCGGCCACGGCCTGCGCCTGACGCTGGCCTCGGCGAACCTCTTCGCGCATCAGCGCCAGATCGACGCGTTCGTCTGCGAGTCGCTGCAAGCGGTCGGGATCGACGTCGAGCTCGTGCCGTTGGAGAGCGGCGCCTTCCGCAATACGTTTCATCAGTACTCGCTGTCCTTCAACGCTATCGGCGCCACCTCGCGCGACCCCGATCACCTCCTAAGCTTCTTTCGTCCGATCGTCGCCCAGCGGGCGCTGCACATGGACGACCCGCTGCTGGACGACCTGATCGAACGCGAGCAGCAGAGCTCGGGCAAGGCCCGCCTGGCCGCGATCAACCAGGCGGCTCAATACCTATGGGAGAACCAGGTGATGATCTCCATCTCCGACGACGTCTGGCACACCGCGGTGAGCGAGCGCGTCTGCAACTACCGGCGCACGCCGCTCGAGGGTGAGCCGCTGCTCTGGAAGGCCGTCAAGACATGACCGCGGGACTGTTCTTCGACGGCGTCGATGAGGTCGCCGCTGAGCGCGCTGCGATCGCGCTGCGCGAGCTTTTGCACGCCGGCAAATACGCCGAGGTCTCCGCGCTGCTGCGCCACTCCTCGCTGACGACGCCGTTCGTCGAGCCGTTCACCGGCCACCGGATCCGGGACGCGATCGCCGAGCTCCCCGCGCTGTCAGACCTGCTCGTGCGCGTGTTTACCCTCGGCGCGACGGTCGACGTGGCGGAGGCCGACGCGGTGCTGGGCGCGGCGACCGTCGAGCGCCTGCTCGCGATCGGCGTTCTGGCGCACACCGGCGGCGGCGTGCGCAGCTGCTTCATCGTCGCCTGCTTCTTGAATCGCTACCTGCTGGTCTCTCCGCCGCTGTGGGTCCGCGGCTATGACCCCGACGAGCCGCTTGTCTACGTCGGCAGGGACACCTACCGGATGGCGCAGCTTGTCGCCCAGCGCGGCCCGGTAGGGCGCGTGCTCGACCTCTGCACCGGCGCGGGCCTGCTCACGATGGTGGCCGACGCCGAGCACGTGGTCGGCATCGACATCGATCCCGAGGTCGCCGGCGTGGCGCGGTTCAACATCCTGTTGAACGGGTTGGAGCGGCGCGTCGAGGTGCGCGACGGCGACCTCTATAGCGCCCTGGCTGAGGACGAGCGCTTTGACCTCATCGTCGCCAACCCACCGTTTCTGCCGGCGCCCGACGGTGTGACGCTGCCGCGGTCGGCCGACGGCGGGCCCGACGGCGAGGCGATCCTGCGGCGCACGCTGGACGGCGTCGAAGATCGGCTCACGCCCGACGGTCGCGCGCTGGTCTACGCGCAGGGCTTTGGCACCGAGGCCGAGCCGGTCCTCGCCGCGTGGCTGCGCGAGGCGCTGGCCGGCACGTCGCTGCACGCAACGCTGTTGGTGACCGACGGCCAGAGCCTCGAGTCGGCCGGCGTCAGCGTGCGCCAGCTCTGGCAGGCGACCGGCAGCAGCGAGGACGAGGCCTACGCGGCGTGGCAGCGCTTCTGCGAGCGCCCCGACCTGACCGCTCACCACACGTTCCTGGTCGACGTCGCCCACGGCGACGGCGGCTCGGTCTCTGTCCACCGCCTGCTCGGGAGCTAGCCGCCATGCTGCGCTACATCGCGTCGCGCCTGGCGCAGGCGCTCGTCCTCATCGCCGGGATCACGCTCGCCGTCTTCGTCATCCTGCGCCTGAGCTCGGGCGACCCGGCCAAGATCGCCAACCCGGTCTTCGCGCGCCAGGACGTCATCCAGAGCTACCGGGAGCTGTTTGGCACCGACAAGCCGTTTACGTCGCAGCTGTGGTCGTTCCTGTCGGGCGCGGTGCACGGCGACCTCGGGATCTCCTTCCGCTACCAGCAGCCGGTCACCGACCTGATCCTCGAGCGGCTGCCGGCCACGCTCCTGCTCGCCGGCATCTCGCTGGCGCTCGCGGTGTCGCTGGCGGTCGTGCTTGGCGTGCTGTCGGCGCGCTACCCGCGCTCGCCGGTGGCGTGGGTCGCCAACGCCGTCTCGTTGCTCGGGCAGTCGCTGCCGACGTTCTGGGTGGCGTTGATGCTGATCACGATCTTCTCGGTCAACCTCGGCTGGTTTCCGGCCTCCGGCGACGACGGGTGGAAGGCGCTCGTGCTCCCGTCGATCACCGTGGCGATTGCCACGCTGCCTACGGAGCTGCGGGTCCTGCGCGCCGGCATGCGCGAGGTCCTAGGACAGGACTACATCGGCGCGGCACGCGCGTTCGGCATCGCTGAGCAGCGCATCAGCTTCGTGTACGCCTTGCGCAACGCGAGCCTGCCGCTGCTGACGGTGATCGGCGTCGACATGGGATACACGCTCGGCGGCGTCATCGTCACCGAGACGGTCTTCAACTACCCCGGCATCGGCCAGCTGGCCCTGACCGCGTTGGACTCGCGCGACTACCCGCTGATCCAGGGGATCACGATCATCACGGCGGGGGTCTTCGTGCTCGTCAACCTCGGCGTCGACCTGCTGTACGGCCTGGTCGACCCGCGCATTCGCCTCGCGGAGCGTGCGGCATGAGGCGTCTCGCGGGAGCCACCGAGCGCGGCGGCTCTGCGCTCACCGCGCTGCGCGCCAGCCGCTGGGCGCCGGCGGCGTCGACCGCGCAGCGCCGGCCCTACCCGCCCGGGCTGGTCGTCGGCGCCACGGTCTTCGCGGTGCTCGTGCTCACCGCGCTGCTCGCGCCGCTGCTGCTCAGCTATGACCCCAACGCGCCCGACATCGGCGCGATCTTGCGCGAGCCCGGCGGTGGCCACGTCGCGGGCACCGACACGCTGGGCCGTGACCTGCTGACGCGGATCGTCTACGGCATGCGGGTCTCGCTGCTGGTGGCGGGCGCCGGCATGGTCGGCGCGCTGGCGCTCGGCGTCTCGGCCGGCTTCCTGGCCGCCTTCGGCGGGCGCTGGGCCGAGGCGATCGTCATGCGCCTCGTCGACATCCAGCTGGCGTTCCCCTACGTGTTGCTCGCGATCGCGCTGACCAGCGTGCTCTCGCCGTCGATCCCGGTGCTGATCGGGCTGATGGTGCTCGCCGGGTGGCCCGCGTTCGCCCGCGTGGTGCGCAGCTCGGCGCTGCAGGAGAAGGCCAAGGACTACGTGAAGTCCGCCACGCTCGTCGGCGCATCGCGGCCGCGCATCGCGTTCAAGTATGTGTTGCCCCAGCTGCTGCCGCCAATCCTCGTGCTGGCCGCGATGCAGATGGCCATGATGATCGTCTTCGAGGCGACGCTGTCTTACCTCGGCATGGGCGTCCAGCCGCCGACGCCATCGTGGGGCGGAATCATGTTGGAGGGCCGCCAGCACCTGCGCGACGCATGGTGGGTGTCGACGCTGCCCGGCGTCGGAATCCTCTTGACCACCGTGTCGCTGAACCTCATCGCCGATGGCTTGCAGAAGCGCTCCGGCGCCCGGCTGGAGGGATCGTGATGGCGCCGCTGCTGGAGATCGACGGGCTGACCGTCACGTTCCCGACGCGCGGCATGCGCGCGCCGGTGGTCGAGGACCTCTCGCTCAGCGTCGAGCCGGGCGAGTGCTTGGGCATCGTGGGGGAGTCGGGGTCGGGCAAGTCGATGGCCTCGCGCGCGGTCCTCGGCCTCGTGCCCGAGCCGGGACGGATCGAGCGCGGTGCCGTGCGCCTGGAGGGCCGCGACCTGGTCGCGATGCCCGAGCGCGAGCTGCGCAAGGTGCGCGGTGCGGAGATCTCGATGATCTTCCAGGACCCGTCGTCCTCGCTGAACCCGCTGTTCTCGATCGGCCGACAGCTCGGCGACGTGCTGCGCACGCACACGTCGGCGAGCCGGGCCCAGGCGTGCCAGCGCTCGGTCGAGGTCCTGGAGCGGGTTGGCATCCCGGACGCGCGCCGGCGGCTGCGCGCGTATCCGTTCGAGCTGTCGGGCGGCCTGCGCCAGCGCGTGTCGATCGCCCTGGCGCTCGCGTGCGAGCCCAAGCTCGTGATCGCCGACGAGCCGACGACCAACCTCGACGTGTCGATCCAGGCCCAGATCCTGGACCTGCTCATGGAGCTCAAGCGCGACGTCGGCTTCGCGATCCTGTTCATCAGCCACGACCTCGGCGTCGTCGCGCACGTCGCCGATCGCGTCAACGTCCTCTATGCGGGGCGCACGATGGAGATCGGCCCGACGCCAGCGGTCCTGGCCGGCCCGCGGCATCCGTACACCGAGCGGCTGCTGCGCTCCGCGCCCTCGCTCGACAGCCGGCGCGGCGAGCGGCTGCCGTCGATCCCCGGCACGGCGCCGCGGCTTGGCGACGTCCCGGCCGGGTGCCGCTTCACCGCGCGCTGCGACGTGGCGATCGCGGGCCGCTGCGCGGAGCAGATGCCGGTGTGGACGACGGTCGGCCCCGGCCAGAAGGGGCTTTGTCACCGCCTCACCGACGCGGCAGCCGCCGGCGTCGTCCTCGACAAGGAGGGATCGCATGGCTGAGGTGCTGGCCGTCAACGGGCTGGTCAAGGAGTTCGAGCAGCGGGTCGGCGCCTTCCGGCGCGCGACGCTGCACGCCGTCGACGACGTCACGCTCAGCGTCGGCGGCGAGGACTGCATCGGCGTGGTGGGCGAGAGTGGGTGCGGCAAGTCGACGCTGGCGCGCATGATGGTCGGCCTTGAGCGGCCGACGGGCGGCAGCGTCCGCTTCCGCGGGACCGAGGTCGTCGACGAGGACGGCTGGAAGACGCTCAGACGTTCTGTTCAATATGTCTTTCAGGACCCGTACGGCTCGCTGCCGCCGAAGATGACGATCGGCGCCGTGCTGGAAGACCCGCTGAAGATCGCGGGGGTCGGCGCAGCGCAGCGGCGCGCGCGGGTCGCCGAGGTCCTGGAGCTCGTTGGCCTGCTGGGCGGCGACGTCGGCCGCTATCCGTCGGAGTTCAGCGGTGGTCAGCGCCAGCGCATCAGCGTGGCACGGGCGCTGCTGCTCAAGCCCGACGTGGTGATCTTCGACGAGGTCACGTCCGGGCTGGACGTCTCGATTCAAGCCCAGGTGCTCAACCTGCTGGTCGAGCTGCAGGCCGAGCTGGGCCTCGGCTACGTCTTTATCTCCCACGACCTGCGCGTGATCCGTTACCTGTCGCGCAGCGTCACCGTCATGTACCTCGGCAAGGTTGTGGAGGCCGGGCCCGTGGAGCAGGTCTTCGCCGATCCGCAGCATCCCTACACGCAGGGGCTGCTGCGGTCGATCCCAGATCACCGTCGCGAAGTGATTGAGGGCTCAGAACATTCGCTCACGCGGATCTCCGGGGAGCTGCCGAGCCCGGTCGACCGACCGCCGGGTTGCGCGTTCGCGCCGCGCTGCCCGCGCGCGCAGGACCGCTGCCGCGTCGAGGACCCCGCCGAGCGGACGCTCGGCCCGGTCCGCGTGCGCTGTCACTTCCCGGGTGCCGACGCATGATCCGCGCCTATCCGCGGGAGCCCAGCCTCGCGCCGGGCGAGACGCTGACGCTGTGCGTGTCGACCGACGCCCCGGCCTTCCGGGTGCGCTGCTACCGCCAGGGCGCGACGCTGGCGCTGATGGGTGACCTGGGGCCCGCGTCGATCGCGGCCTTGGACGTCGGCGATGGCCCGACCCACGAGGACTGGGGCTGGCCGCCGCACACCTTCGCGATCCCGCCCGACTGGCCGTCAGGCGTGTACATCGCCATGCTCGCCGAGGTCGACGCCGACGGGCGCGAGCGCTGGCCGGACGTCACCACGACGGCCGGCGACACGGCCAAGGCGCTGTTTGTCGTCCGCGGGTCGGGGTCGGTCACCGGCCCGTCGATCCTGTACAAGATCTCGTGGGCGACGTTTCACGCCTACAACGCCACCGGCTATGGCTCGCTTTACGCCGAGGCGCAGTGGTCCGACGCGCCGCCGCGGCCCGGGTTCAAGGTCACGACGCGCCGCCCCGGTGGCGGGACGGGCGGTCGCGGTGCGCCCAACGACCCGCCCGACGCCCACGACCTCAGCTCGCGCCGGCAGACCTTCGCGCACTGGGACGCGCCGTTCATCGCGCGGTTGGAGCGCCTGGGCTACCGCTTTGACTACTGCCTCGACCTCGACCTGCACCGCGACCCGGCGCTGCTGGAGCCCTACCGGCTGCTGCTCAGCGTCGGCCACGACGAGTACTGGTCTGACGCCATGCGTGCGAGCGTCGAGACGTTTGTGCGCCGTGGCGGCAACGTCGCGTTCTTCAGCGGCAACATCGCCGGGTTCCGCATCCACTTCGCCGACGAGGACACCGCGATCGTCTGCGCCAAGGTCGCGCCCGACGGCCGCGACGCGGCCACCTGGCCATCGGACGAATGGCGTTTCTTCGCGCCCGAGAACGCGTTCACCGGCGTCTCGATCCACAACGCCGGCGGCTGGTGGGACGGAGCGCGGGAGGCGCTCGGCTACACGATCCAGCACGCCGGGCACTGGGCCTTCGCCGGTACCGGCATCGAGGACGGCGACGTGCTGGGCGCCAACGTTGAGCATCCGCTCGTCGGGTACGAGTGCGACGGGGCCGAGTTCACCCGCCAGGGCGGGCTGGCGGTCGCCAACGGCGGGCAGGGCACGCCCGCCAGCTTCTTCATCCTCGGCGTTGCGGAGCTCTCGGAGGAGTGGTTTCGGTTCCGCGCTCACGCGGCGGCGACGATGGGGACCTACACGACGCCAATGGGTGGCATTGTCTTTCAGGGCGCGACGGTCGACTGGCCGGTCGCGGCCGTCCACGACCCGGCCGTCGAGCGGGTCACCTGCAACGTCCTGGATCGCCTCGGCCTCGGCCGCGCGCGGGTGATCGGGCCGTTGCCGGGGCGCGGCGGGCGCCCGCTGGCCGCGGCGGGGGAGACCGTGCGCTTCCACGTCGACCTCGCCGACCTTGTACCCGGGGCGTCGCCGACGTTGAACTGGGACGTGGCGGGCGCCGACGTCGTCGCCGACGACGGAGCCGTGCTGACCGTGCGGTTGGCGCCCACCGTCGCGCCGCTGACCGTCAGCGTCACGGTCGTGATCGACGGCGAGTCCGTCGCCTTCGGCACGCGCACGGTCCTGCCGCTGTCGCCTGAGGCGGCACTGCGCACCGATGCCGCGCTGCTGATCCGCGAGCTGGGGTCGCCCGGTGAGCCGGCCTCGCCGCTGACGATGCCCACGCGGACGCCCCAGTCGCGCGCCGACGGCCTGGGGGGCGCGGCGCTGCCGCGCCTGCGCGAGACGGCCGCGCGGCTGTCGGCGCTGGTCGACGGCCTGAGCGAGGCGGACCGATGAGCGCCCGGATCGTCGTCACCGACACGCTGCCGGCCCCCGCCCTCGCGCTGCTGGAGGCCGCCGGCGACGTCTGGATCGCACCCGAGCCGCTGACCGCCGATGCGCTGCGCGCCGCAGCCAGCGGCGCTGACGCACTCGTGACGTTCCTGCACGACCGCGTCGACGCCGCGCTGCTTGATGCCGCTGGCCCAGCCCTACGCTGCGTCGCCAACGTCGCGGTCGGCCACGACAACATCGACCTCGACGCGGCTCGCACCCGCTCGGTCGTGGTTACGAACACACCCGGCGTCCTCACCGACGCCACCGCAGATCTCGCCATGGCGCTCCTGCTCGCCGTGACGCGCCGGATCGGGGAGGGGGAGCGGCTGCTGCGCGCGCAGCAGCCGTGGGCCTGGCGGATCGACTTCCTGCTCGGCCACGGCCTGCAGGGGCGCACGCTCGGGATCGTCGGGCTCGGCGCGATCGGCCAGGCGATGGCGACGCGGGCGCGCGCCTTCGGCATGGACATCGCCTACGCCGGACGCCGCGCCGCTCCGGCCGCGGTGGAGCGGGCGCTGGGCGCGCGGCGGCTCGACCTCGACGCGCTCGTCGCGACGGTCGACGTCCTCTCGCTGCACTGCCCGCTCACTTCGCAGACCCGCCATCTCCTCGATGCGCGGCGGCTGGCGTCGATGCGCGAAGGCGCCTACCTGATCAACACCGCGCGCGGCCCGATCGTGGACGAGGCCGCGCTGGCACAGGCGCTGCGTGCCGGCCCGCTGGCCGGCGCGGGCCTCGACGTGTTCGAGGCCGAGCCCACCGTCCATCCCGACCTGCTGACCTGCGAGAACGCCGTCTTGGCCCCGCACCTCGGGTCGGCGACGGTCGAGACGCGGACGGCAATGGCCGTCCTGGCGGCGCGCAACGTCATCGCCGTGCTGGAGGGCCGGACGCCGCCGACGGCGGTCGCCGACACGGGGGCGAAACCACCGCAGTGAATACGGCCGTGGCGTCGATTGTTCGGCAAGTCGTCACGATCCAGACTGCGGAGCATGCACACCGGAGAACGCGGCCGCCTCGCCTGCGGCCTGGTCCTGTGCGGACCGCGCGAGCTGGAGGCCGAGCTCAGCGCCATTCGCACGGCGGGGTATGGGGCCGTCGAGCTGCACCCGCCGCACCTGGACGCCTACGCGGCCGACCCGACGGCGAGGCGTTCGGCGCGCGCCGCGATCGACGCTGCTGGCCTGACGATCGCCTGCGCCAACCTCGGCGTTCTGCGCGACGGCGAGTATCCGGCGACGACGCTGACGCGGCTGGCTGCGGCGGTGGCGCTCGGCGTCCCACAGGTCTTCGTCCTCATGGGCGACGCGGCCGCGGCGAGCTGGGAGGACGACCTGGCCCGCGTACGACACGTGTGCAACGTCGCCGGCGCCGACGGCGTTCAGGTGGTCTTGCACCACCACGCGGGCACGCGCGTCGACAACGGGGCCGCGATCGAGCGCTACCTCGACGAGGTCGACCGCGCGAACGCGGGGTTGCTGTTCGACACGGCGCACTACGCGCTGTTTGAGACCGACCTCGCCGGTGGCGTGCGCGGGTTCGCCGGCCGCATTGACGCCGTGCACGTCAAAGATCTCACCGCTCCAGGCCCAGAGCTGATGCGGGACGGCGTGTTCGACACGCTGCCCGCCGTCCGCCCACTGACGCCGTCCTACACCGACATCGGCGCCGGCGTCCTGGACCTCGCCGGCGTCGCTCGCGCGCTCGCCGAGACGGGCTACGCGGGCTGGACGACGACCGAGATGGAGACGCTGCGTCACCCGACATTCCGCGAGCAAGCCGCCGTCAACGCCGCGGCGTGGGCTGCGCTGGAGACCGGGAGCTCGGCATGAAGATCGCGTTGATCGGTTGCGGCTGGATCGTCGAGCGCAGCCACGTGCCCGCGCTGCGCGACGCGACCGGCATCGAGGTCGTCGCGGTCGCCGATCGCTCGCCGGAGCGGGCGCAGCGCGTCGCGGCGCTGCTCGGGCTCGACGCGAGCGCGATCCACACCGACCACGAGGCGGTGCTCGCGCGGGCCGACGTCGACGCGGTGAGCGTCGCGACGCCGCCGAGCTCGCACCGCGAGATCGTGTGCGCGGCCGCGCAGGCCGGCAAGCACGTGCTCAGCGAGAAGCCGCTGGCCACGACGCTGGCCGACGCCGACGCGATGATCGACGCGTGCGCCTCCGCGGGCGTCCTGCTCGGGTTGTTCCACAACTACCTGTGGTACCCCGAGACGCGCCACGCGCTGAAGCTGATCGCCGACGGCGCGATCGGCGAGGTCGTCGCCACCGACATCAGCGGCTTCGGCACACGGCCGTGGGAGGGCGCGCAGGAGGGCCAGCCGGGCTGGCGCCACCAGGTCGGCGCGTCGGGCGGCGGCGCGCTGATGGACGCGGGCGTGCACGCGCTCTACCTCACCGAGGCCTATCACGGTGCGCCGGCCGAGCGGGTCTCGGCGTCGGTGCGTCTCGGGCCCGACGGTGTCGACACGTGGGCGTTCTGCCAGCTGCAGTTCGCCGGTGGCGGCTTCGGCGCGGTCAACGTCGCTTGGGGCGAGGGCGATGGCCGCCTCTCGATCATGGGGACCGAGGGCCACATCACGTTCGTCTTTGACGAGGGCAACGGCTACTACGGGATGCCGGCGCGCGCCGTGCGGCTCGGGCGGGTCGGGCACGAGACCCGGATCTGGAACCGGCCGCTGAGTTGGTACCGGCTCTTCGAGCCGACGCTGTTCAGCGACTTCGCTGCCGCCGTCGACGGCGGCGACTGGTCGCGCTACGGCGCCGACGGCCGCGCGGGGCGGCGCGCCATCGAGCTTGCGCTCGGCGCCTACCGGGCGGCGGCCGACGGCGGACCGGTGGCCCTGCCGCTCGCACCGTCTGACCCCGTGCACGCAGGGGGCTACGCCGCACTGGCATCTGACTTACAAAGGAGCAGCGAACGATGAGCAGCACGGAGCGTCACGGCTCGCGGCAGGTCTGGGACCTCAGCCTCCCATTCCGGCGCGACATGCCGACGTACTACTTCTACGAGAACCGCTATCAGCCGCCGATGTTCACGGTCTTCAGCCATTTGGAGGGCACGCCGCTGGGCCCGGAGACCAAGGACGGCTACGTCACGCACGTGTCGTTCTTGACGCACACCGGAACCCATGTCGACGCGCCGGTGCACTTCCGGCCCGACGGCTGGTACCTGCACGAGATCCCGGCCGACCGCTGGCTGGGCGAGGGGCCGGTCCTGTCGGTCCCCAAGGGCGAGATGGAGCCGATCAGCGCCGCCGACCTCGAAGCGGCGTGCGAGCGCGACGGCCTGGACGTTCGCGAGGGCGACATCGTGGCCATCAACACCGGCTGGCACCGGCGGTTCTTCGGGCCGGGCGAGGACCGCGAGGGCGCGATCACCTACATGGAGCGCAACCCGGGCCTCTCGGCCGACTCCGCCCGCTGGCTGGTCGCGCGCGGCATCGTGACGGTGATGATCGACAGCCCGGCAATCGACTGCGCGTTGTACATGCCCTACGGGGATTCGAGCTTCCAGAGCCACCACGAGCTGTTTGCCGCGAACATCCCGGCGGTTGAGGGCCTCGGCGGCCAGCTCGACGAGGTGACCGGCCACCGCTGCCTGCTCAGCGCGGCGCCGGTGCGCTACGAGAACGGCGACGCGTTCCCACTGCGCGTCCTCGCGACGGTGCTGGACTGATGGACGTTCGCACGGCGCGAGCCGACGGCGTGCTCGTGGGCGGCGAGGAGCCGCTGACCGCAGCGACGGCCGGCGGGCACCTTGAGCTGATCAGCGAGTTCGAAGTTGGTGTGGACGGGCACGTCAACCCGCACCAGCACCCAACGCACGAGTTCTACCTCGTGACCGCGGGGCGCGGGTTGATGACGATCGCCGGTGAGGAGCGTGAGATCGGCGTCGGCGACCTTGTCGTCATCGCGTCGGGCGCTGTGCACAGCCTGCGGCCCGCGGGTCAGGAGGCGATCCGCTGCTTCTGCTTTGCCGTGGCCGACGCGGATGCGCCGCCAATCGACTACGGCAGCGACGGGGAGGACACGCCGGCGCCGGCGCCCGCGCAAGCGCCGGCGCCGGTCGCGCCCGGCCTGGAGGTTCGTAGCGCGGCTGCCATCACGCCGAGCCTGGAGCACCGCGGCACGGTCGCCGTGTGGTGGATCGTGCCGCCGCGGGCGCTGCGCGACGTCACCTTGGGCGGCCGCCTCGGCTCGGTGACCGCCGTGACGCTGAGCGCGGGCGATCACGATGTCGCCCCGCGGCCGGCCCAGCACGTCTACGCCGTGCTTGAGGGCACCGCTGAGGTCGCTTGCGACTCCGAGCGCCGCGCGGTCGCGACCGGCGACGTCGTGCTCGTCGGCCCGCACCACGCCCATCGGCTCACCGGTGACGCGCGGGTGCTCGCTGTGGCCTATGAGGTCGCCGCATGACCGTCACCGCCGAGGCGCTGTGCCGCTACGACACGGCGACGCTCTACGAGGCCAACGGCCGCACGGGCGCCTGTGCCCCCGGGCTCGACTCGCTGCTGGGCGGCGTGCGCGTGGCCGGGCCGGCGCGGACGGTGCTCTGCGCGCCCCGCGACAACCTCGCCCTGCACCAGGCCGTCGCCGGCTGTCGTCCCGGCGACGTGCTCGTGGCCAACGGGCTCGACCACCACACCGGCGTCTGGGGCGAGGTCCTGACCGTCGCAGCGTTGCAGGCGGGCGTCGCCGCGCTGGTCATCGACGGCGCGGTCCGTGACGTCGACGCGATCGCCGCGCTCGGCTTCCCGGTCTTCGCCCGCGCTCGCGCCCTGACGGCCGCCGACAAGACGACGCCCGGGGCGCTGGACGTGCCGATCGCGTGCGCCGGCCTGCTTGTCCGGCCCGGCGACTGGGTCATTGCCGACGACAGTGGCGTGGCGGTCCTCGCCGCTGACCGCGCGGACGCGGCGCTCGCCGCGGCCGCGGTGCGCGCCGGTGCGGAGGTCGAGCTGATCGCCCGGATCCGCGCGGGGCAGACGACCGTCGAGCTGCTCGACCTCCCACCCACGACGACCAACGGAGCATCACCATGACCATGATCGAGCTGCCCGGCCTCAGCGCTGCGCCCCTCAGTGCCGCGAGCGTGGTGGGCGACACCATCTACACCGCGGGCCAGGTCGGGCGTGACCGCGAGACCGGCCTCACACCGGCCGACCTGGAGGGCCAGATCCGCGGCGCGATCGCCAATCTCGCCTACGTGCTCGACCACGCGGGGGGCGCGCTGGACACCATCGTCAAGGCCACCGTGTTCCTCACCACCGCTGAGCACTTCGGCGCGATGAACGCCGTCTACGCCCAGCTGCTGCCAGCGCCGCACCCACCGCGCTCGACGGTCGTGGTCGGCCTCGCTCACCCGGAGCTGCTGTTCGAGATCGAAGCGGTCGCGCACCTGCTCCCGTGAGCGGGTCCGTGCGGGTCCTGCTGGCCCCGGACAAGTTCAAGGGCACGTTCGACGCGGTCGAGGTCGCCGGGCTGCTCGCCGCCGGGGTCGTCGCTGCCGGCGGCCAACCGACGGCGCTGCCGGTCGCCGACGGGGGCGATGGCACGGCGGCGATCCTGCTGGACGCGCTGGGCGGCCGCGCCGTAACCGTCGCGGTTACCGATGCGCTTGGTCGCCCGATCTGCGCGCGCTTCGCGCTGCTGGCCGACGGTCGCGCCGTGGTCGACGTCGCCGAGGCGAGCGGCCTGCGCCAGCTCGACCCGAACCAGCTCGACGCGGTCGGCGCCACGACGCGCGGGACCGGCGAGCTGATCGCGGCCGCGATCGCGCACGGCGCGCGGGAGGTCCTCGTCGCCGCCGGCGGCAGCGCGACGACCGACGCTGGGGCGGGCGCGCTGGCCGTGCTGCGCGCACTCGGACGCCCCGTTCCGCCGCTGACCGTCCTGTGCGACGTCGACGTGGAGTTCGACCAGGCCGTCTGGTCCTATGCCGCACAGAAGGGCGCCACGGCGCAGGATCGCGAGCTGCTCGCTGGCCGTCTTGACCAGTTTGCGGCCGCGGCGCCCCGCGATCCGCGCGGACGGCCGCTGGCCGGCAGCGCCGGCGGCCTGGCGGGCGGCCTGTGGGCGCATCTGGACGCCCGCCTGGTGGTCGGGAGCACCTTCGTGCTCGACGCCGTCGGCGCCGACGTCCGCATCGCAGCGGCCGACCTCGTGATCACCGGCGAGGGCCGGCTGGACGAGCAGACCGCGCACGGCAAGGTCGTGGCGGCCGTCGCGGCCGCGGCGTGCCGGCATGACGTTCCGGTTCACGCCGTCGTCGGGCAGGACGCGCTCGGTGACGCCGGGTCGCGAGCGCTTGGGCTGGCGTCGGTGCGCGAGGCCGGCACGCCGGCCGCCCTGCGCACCGCGGGTCAGGTTCTGAGTCGCCGGCCTTGAAGTCCGCCGTCTGACGGTCACACCGGGTAAGGCCTTCGTCGATGCCTCACTCCGCCTTGATCGTGGTTGACATGCTCAACCGCTACGAGCACGACGATGCCGAGCCGTTGCGAGCGTCGGTACGGGCGGTGATCGACCCGATGGCAAGGCTCGTCGCGAAGGCCAAACAGGCCGGCGCATGTCTGGTGTACGTCAACGACAACCACGGCGACTGGACCGCTGGCCGCGAGGCGCTGACCGAGTGGGCGCGCCAAGGCGCCGACCCCTCCCTAGTCGAGCCGATCGCGCCCGATGACGACGTGCCGCTCCTCGTCAAAGCGCGCCACTCGATCTTCTACGAGACCCAGCTTGAGTACCTGCTCCGTCAGCGCGAGGTCGACCACATCATCTTGGTCGGCCAGGTCACCGAGCAATGCATCCTGTACTCCGCGCTGGACGGGTACATCCGCCACTTCAACGTGACCGTCGTACGCGATGCCGTCGCCCACATCCATCCCGACCTCGCCGACGCCGCACTCAAGATGATGGAGATCAACATGCGCGCCGACATCACCGATGCGGCAACCGCCCTGGCCCGTCTCATCGAGTCCGGTGACGCCCCGGCGAGGATGGGGAGTTAGTCGTTGAGGTGGCTGCCGCGTTCGGCCTCCGACGACCCATCATCGCGGACCGTGGCGTGGGTCGGTCGCGGCGGCTCACGCTCACCGGCGCGCTTAGCGCGATAGGCCTCCAGGCCACCGCCCAGGCCGCCGAAGACGAAGGCCAAGCCAAGGCCCACCACGATGATCAAGAACAGCAGGAAAAATGCGATTCCACCTTCCATGTTCTCAGGGATAACCGATGATCGCCTGCGCCAATCGATGATTGCGGTTCCTCACCGACCGGGAAAGGCGCTCTCATGGCTACCACCGCAAGAGACGTGATGACCGAGGCCCCGGAGTACCTCAAGGAGGACATGCCGGTGCATGAGGCCGCCAAGCGCATGGCCGACGAGGATGCGGGTGCACTTCCGGTGTGCGACAGCGGCGGACACCTCACCGGCATGCTGACCGATCGCGACATCGTCGTAAAGCTGATCGCCAAGGGCGCTGACCCCGGCGAGACGAAGGTCGGAGAGCTGACCCGCGAGCAGTCCGAAGTCGTAACCATCGGCGCTGACGACTCCGTCGAGGAGGCGCTGAAGACGATGGCCGATCATCAGGTCCGCCGCGTGCCCGTCATCGACGGTGCCGAGATGGTCGGCATCGTGGCGCAGGCCGATCTCGCTCGAGCGCTGCCCCCGGAGAAGGTCGGCGAGCTTCTGGAGGCCATCAGTCGCTGAGCGGGGGCGACCCGATTGACGTCTGCGCACGGACTCCTCACCTCGGGGCCGCTTCCGGCGACGGGTACGGTGACGGACGGAGCTTGTCGCCGGCGCAAGCAAGCGGTGGCTTCGCGAAGTGGACGGGAACGCGTGTGGTGCTGGCTTTGGCCCCCACGGCGCCCATCAGGATCCGGATCGATCTCTGAAGGGACTCCCGCTTGTCGGTATCAGCCACCCGTCCATCCTCAACAACGGCGCCCGTCCGGCCCCGGCGCGACGCACGATCGTCTCGGGCCGACGCGCAGCTGCTGGCCAGCTACGCGCGCACGCGAGCGCCGGAGCTTCGTGACCACTTGGTCCGTCGCTACATGCCGCTGGCGCGCTACAGCGCCAGCCGCTACGCGCGCAGTCAGGAGTCGTTTGACGACCTCTTGCAGGTCGCCAGCATTGGCTTGCTCAAGGCAATTGACCGGTATGAGCCGGCGCATGGCGCGGAGTTCAGCAGCTACGCGCTGCCGACCATGGCGGGCGAGCTGCGCCGGCACTTTCGCGATCGCAGCTGGAACGTGCGGCCGCCACGCGACCTTCAGGATCAGGCGCTCGCGGTCGAGCGTGCGACCCAGCAGCTGATTGCTGGCCTCGGTCGCAGCCCGATGGTCGACGAGATCGTCGAACGCACCGGGCTGGGCGAGGAGGCCGTGCTCGAGGCGCGGGAGGCGCTCGCAGCGCGCAGCGCCGTGTCGTTCTCGCTGCCGGCGGCCGGCGATGACGGTGGTGAGCTCGGCGACCGCATCGGGACCTGCGACGCCGGCTTCGACCGCGCCGAGGACCGCGCGATCGTCCTCGGGCTGCTGCGCCATCTCAGCCGGCGTGAACGCGAGATCGTCCGTCTGCGCTTTGAAGAGGACTTGACGCAGGCCGAGATCGGCGCGCGCATTGGGCTCTCGCAGATGCACGTCTCGCGCGTGCTGCGCAACGCGCTGGAGAAGCTGCGGGCCGCGCACCGGGCCGGCGAATGACGCCGCGCCCGGAGGTCCCCACCCGTACGCGCGGGGCGCGTTGACAAATTTGAGGTTTTCGCGCCGTCCTGGCGGGAAGACCGGCGGCAGGCGCCGGGCTCGCGGGTATTAAGTTCGCCCGGCCAGGCGCTGAGGACGTGAGGACGCGTGAGGGTTCTAACCAGGGCCTTCCGCGGCCTTGCGTCCGCTTGGCCTCAGGGGCTGTCCTCGTCGCGGACGGCCTTGGGGTTGAGGACGAACACCTCGACGGCCATGTCGGGGTCAATGTGGTTGGCGCTCATGAAGGCGGCGACGTCGCGACCGGTGATGTCCTGGACGGCGGCGACGAGATCGGCGCGCATCGTCTCCTGGAAGGCGAACCGGGTGGTGAGCACCAGGTCGGTCTTGCCGTCGGCGGCAAGGCTGCGTTCGCCTTTGGTGAGCGTATCTTCCAGCAGGACGATGACGACGTCCTTGCCGATCGTCGTGCGCGCCTTGGTGGGCCCGCGGCCGGTGTACTCGCTCATGAGCCGGACGACGGTCTGTGAGATCGCAGCAGACTGCGCTCCACCCCGCTCTGGGGCGTGTTCTTCGGTGCTGGACATCCGCAACCGTTCTGCCTCCCTCCAAGGAAACGGGCGCGCGCGAAAGAAGGAGAGAGACGGACGAACCGTCCGCGCGGCCCGCGTTCCTCTCCCGTCTCCAGCCGATCCGGGTAGGACTCGCGTGTCCGCCAGTGTACTAGCGCGGGTCCAGGTAGAAGAGCTCGGCGGAGACGTCCTGCTTGGTGTCGATCCCGCTGACGAACGCCCGGACGCGCCGGCCGGTGATGCGCTCCACGACCTCGCAGAAGTCTCGTTCGCGGGCGTGCTGGAAGAACATGCGGACGTCGCGCAGACGCTGGTGCTCGCCCATGTCGGCCAGGGACTGCTCGGCCGGGGTCAGCGAGTGCTCGAGCGTGACGACAATCGCGTCGGGGCCGGCGTAGTTGGTGCGTGCCCGTGTCCCGTCGGGCACGTTGGTGGAGGGTCGTTGCATGGGGACGCGACCTTTCGCGGCTGGGGGTGAGGCTGCGGAGTCGGTGCGCCGCGACCGTGCGCGCCCGCTTTCCGTGCAGTTGCCGCCGAAGGATCCCGTGTCACCCGTCGGCGACCCGCGACCGCTCCTGGTTCTGAGCTACCCGTCACGAGAGAGCGCAGTCGCCCGATGTGGCACGTGGCGACTCGGCCAACTGTCCTGGGTCGGGGTCGAAATTTCGCACTCCGTGCTGATGTTTGCCG
Organism: uncultured Conexibacteraceae bacterium; assembly: GCA_963829185.1. GTDB lineage: Bacteria > Actinomycetota > Thermoleophilia > Solirubrobacterales > Solirubrobacteraceae > Baekduia. The sequence continues at coordinate 137,121 of CAWHID010000001.1, read as the reverse complement.
GTACGCTTCTGGGTGGCTGTTGTGCCGTCGCACCGGTTCGACCGCTCACGAAGACCCGAGCGCGCCAGCCACCGCTTCTCTGACGGAGCAGGTGGATGGAGTGCCTCTCACCAGCTGAACGACTATCTGGAGTCTGTGTGGGCGCTACGCCATCCTTTGAGGTCTCTGTGCTTCCCGAGCGGGCGTTCGTGCGTGTGCAGCCCTCCGGCGAGATCGACCTCGCGACCTCCGGCCTTTTCGACGTGGAGATCCAGGAGCTGTGGAACAGCGGCTGGAAGGACGTCGTTGTCGATCTGCGCCAGGTCACGTTCATCGACAGCACCGGCCTCTTCGTCCTTGTCACCCATCACCGGCGTGCCGCCGCGCGCGGCCTGCGGTTCTCGATCATCGATGGCGGCGGCCCTGTAGCTCGCGTGCTGGCGCTCACCGGTATCGATCAGGTTCTGGAGTACGCCTCGACCGACGGCGCCGGATGACCGACGTCCCCGCCGTCGGTGGGGAAAGGCATGGTTGGAGGGGCTGGACGCGCGGGTATCTGCGAGTCGATGCCCACGCGCGCGCATGTGCTGGAGCTGGTGGAGGGCGGCCACACCTACGTCTCGGCCGCAAAGGCGCTCGGGATCGCGCCCGGCCAGGCGTACATGATCGCGACCGGCCGGCCGGCCGACGGCGATCCCGATGGCGACCAGACGCTGGTCAACCCGCCCGCGCACAACCCGACGCGTAAGCCGGAGATCGCGGCCTGGGTTCGCCAGCGTGCCCAGCGTGAGCTGACGCCGCCGAGGGGAGCGTGACGCCCCGGATCCCCTCACCCGCCGCGTGGCCGCTCGTCCGCCAACTGCGCGGCGACGATCCCAGCGCGCGCGGCGCGGCGGCGAAGTCCAGGGAGTTCGCAGCGTTGCGCGCGCGGACGGCAGAGGCCGATCGTGTCGTCAAGTCGGTCTGCCCCTACTGCGCCGTCGGCTGTGCGCTCAACGTGTACGTCAAGGACGGCAAGGCCGTCCAGATCGAGGGTGACCCCGACGCGCCCCACAGCCGCGGGCGGCTGTGCCCGAAGGGCTCGGCGACGCTGCAGCTGACCACCGGCGCGGCACGGGAGCAGCACGTCCTCTACCGGCGCCCGCACGCGACCGACTGGGAGCGTCTGGACCTTGAGACCGCGATGGACATGGTTGCTGACCGGATCGTGGCCGAGCGCCGGCGCGGCTGGCAGTGGGAGGTCGGCGAACGCGACGAGACCAAGCGCGTGCGACGGACGATGAGCCTTGCGGCGCTCGGTGGCGCCACGCTCGACAACGAGGAGAACTACCTCATCAAGAAGCTGCTGACCGCGCTGGGCGTCATTCAAGTCGAGAACCAGGCGCGCGTCTGCCACAGCTCGACGGTCGTCGGGCTCGGAACCTCCTTCGGCCGCGGCGCGTCGAGCACGATGCCCGGCGACCTCCAGCACTCCGACCTGATCGTGCTGGAGGGCTCCAACATGGCCGAGGCGCATCCGGTCGCGTTCCAGTGGGTGATGGAGGCGAAGGCCCGGGGCGCGACGGTTGTGCACATCGACCCGCACTACAGCCGCACCAGCGCGCTGGCCGACGTCTTCGTCCCGCTGCGCGCCGGCACCGACATCGCGTTTCTCGGCGGGATCATTAACCACGTCGTCGCCAACGACCTGGACTTCCGCGAGTACGTCATCAACTACACCAACGCGCCGACGATCGTGCGCGAGGAGTTCGAGGACGCCGGTGCCGATGGGCTGTTCTCCGGCTTTGACCCCGAAATCCGCGGCTATGACCCGGCGAGCTGGCAGTACGAGGGCGCGTTCGTGGCCGCTGCGGCGGGCCAACGCGATCAGGAGAGCAACATCCGCGCTGAGCAGAGCAGCGGCACCGACGAGTACGGTCCCCAGAACCGCGGCACGCCGACGCTCGATCCGACACTGCAGCACCCGCGCTGCGTCTGGCAGATCCTCAAGCGCCACTACGCGTCTTACACACCCGAAATGGTCGAGCGCATCTGCGGCGTTCCCCAGCCGCTGTTTCGCCAGATCTGTGAGCTGTTTGTGGCCAACTCGGGGCGCGAGCGGACAACGGCATTCGTCCACGGCGTTGGCTGGACGCAGCACACGATCGGCTCGCAGTACATCCGCGCCGCGTCGATCCTGCAGTTGCTGCTGGGCAACATGGGCCGGCCAGGCGGTGGGGTGATGGCGATGCGCGGCCACGCGTCGATCCAGGGCTCCAGCGACATCCCGACGTTGTTTGACACCTTGCCGGGCTACATCCCGATGCCCCATGCTCAGGAGCACACCGGCCTGGCGTCTTTTATCACCGCCGACGCGCCCGACAAGGGCTTCTGGGGCGACATGTCGTCCTACATGGTGAGCCTGCTGAAGGCGTGGTGGGGTGCCGCGGCGACCAAGGACAATGACTTCGCCTTTGACTACCTGCCAAGGCTGACCGGCACGCACAGCACCTATGACACGGTGATGGAGCAGGTCAAGGGGACGGTCAAGGGCTACATGCTGTTCGGGCAGAACCCGGCGGTCGGCTCAGCCAACGCGCGCATGCAGCGCCTCGGGATGGCCAACCTCGACTGGCTGGTCGTGCGCGACTTCTCGCTGATCGAGAGCGCGACGTGGTGGAAGGACGGTCCGGAGATCGAGTCGGGCGAGTGGGCGACCGAGGACCTGTCCACCGAGGTCTTCTTCTTCCCCGCTGCCGCGCACATCGAGAAGGAGGGGACGTTCACCAACACCCAGCGGATGCTGCAGTTCCATCACAAGGCCCAGGAGCCGGTCGGCGACCAGCGCAGCGAGCTATGGTTCATGTACCACTTGGGCAAGCGCATCCGCGCCCGGCTGGAAGGTTCCGAGGACGAGATGGACCGGCCCGTGCTGGACCTGACCTGGGACTACCCGACCGAGGGCGAACATGAAGAGCCCAGCGCCGACGCGATCCTGGCCGAGATCAGCGGCTGGAACGCTGACGGCGACTTCTTGTCGGCCTACACCGAGCTCACCGACGACGGGTCGACGGCGTGCGGGTGCTGGATCTACTGCGGGTGCTACGCCGACGGCGTCAACCAGACCGCACGTCGCAAACCTGCGCGCGAGCAGAGCTGGACCGGGAGCGAGTGGGCGTGGGCGTGGCCCGCCAACCGGCGCATCCTCTACAACCGCGCCTCCGCAGACCCGGAGGGCCGCCCGTGGAGCGAGCGCAAGAAGCTCGTCTGGTGGGACGCCGGCCAGGAGCAGTGGGTCGGCGATGACGTGCCCGACTTCCAGGTCGACAAGCCGCCGTCCTACCGGCCACCCGATGGCGCGCGCGCCGCCGATGCGCTGGCGGGCGACGACCCCTTCATCATGCAGGCCGACGGCCGCGGTTGGCTCTACGCACCAGCCGGCACCGCCAGTGGGCCGATGCCCACGCACTACGAGCCGCAGGACTCGCCGGTGCGCAACCGCCTGCATCGTCAGCAGCGCAATCCCGCGCGCCAGGTCTACGAGCATCCGGCCAACCGCTATCACCCGGACCCGGGCGACCCGGGCGCCGACGTGTTCCCCTACGTGTTGACCACCTACCGCCTGACCGAGCACTTCACCGCCGGCGGCATGTCGCGCTGGACGCCGTATCTCTCTGAGCTGCAACCCGAGCTCTTCGTGGAGGTCTCGCCCGAGCTGGCGGCCGCCAGGGACTTGGTCCACGCGGGATGGGCGACGCTGGTGAGCGCGCGCGGGGCGATCGAGGCGCGCGTGATGGTCACCGACCGGATGACGCCGTTGCGCATCGACGGTCGCGTTGTGCACCAGCTCGGCATGCCCTACCACTGGGGCGCCAACGGCTATGCCACGGGCGATGCGATGAACGAGCTGTCCTCGATGGCGTTGGATCCGAGCTCGCACATCCAAGAGGTCAAGGCGCTGACCGTCGACATCCGGCCCGGCCGCCGCCCGCGCGGCCCCGCCCGCCGCGCGTTGGTCGACGAGTACTGCGCGCGGGCGCACATCACCGCGGCGACGGGGTTCGCGCCATGAGCGACGGCACCCCGCGGATGGGCTTCTTCACCGACACGTCGGTCTGCATCGGCTGCAAGGCCTGCGAGGTCGCCTGCAAGGAGTGGAACCAGGTTCCCGAGGACGGCCTGGACTGGACCGGCATGTCACACGACAACTCCGGTGGCCTGGGCGCCGACACCTGGCGCCACGTGCAGTTCATCGAGCAGCGCAAGCCGCTGGGCACGCATACCCCGAACTTCCAGCGCGACGACGACCTCTTCCGCTGGTTGATGGCCTCCGATGTCTGCAAGCACTGCACCCACGCCGCCTGCCTCGACGTCTGCCCGACCGGCGCGATCTTCCGCACCGAGTTCGGCACCGTCGTCGTCCAGCAGGACATCTGCAACGGCTGCGGCTACTGCGTGCCCGCCTGTCCTTACGGCGTGCTCGACCAGCGCGAAGACGACGGCCGGATCTTCAAGTGCACGCTCTGCTACGACCGGCTCGACGTGGGGCAGGAGCCGGCCTGTGCGAAGGCGTGTCCGACCGACTCGATCCAGTTCGGCGAGCTGGACGAGCTGCGCGAGCGTGCGGCGGGGCGCGTCGAGACGCTGCATGAGGCGGGCGTCGTCGAGGCGCGGCTGTATGGCGAGGACCCGCAGGACGGCGTCGGCGGCGACGGCGCGTTCTTCCTGCTGCTCGACGAGCCCGAGGTGTACGGGTTGCCGCCTGACCCGGTCGTGACCACGCGCGACCTGCCGCGGATGTGGAAGCACGTCGGGCTGGCGGCCGGGGCTTTGGTCGCGGGCGTGATCACGTCGTTTGCCGGAGCCCGTCGATGACCGACACGGGGTCCTACTACGGCAAGCCCATCATCAACCCGCCGGTCTGGGCCGAGCGTGACATCGCGAGCTACCTGTTTGCCGGTGGGCTGGCGGGCGCCTCGTCGCTGCTGGGCGCGGGCGCCGACCTCACCGGCCGACCGGCGCTTGCCCGCGTCTCGCGCGTGACCGCCAGCGGGGCGATCGCGTTCTCGCTCGTCGCGCTGATCCACGACCTTGGGCGCCCGGCGCGGTTCCTGAACATGTTGCGTGTCGTCAAGCCGACGTCGCCGATGAGCATGGGCGTCTGGCTGTTGGGCGCCTATGCGCCGCTCACCGTGATCGCGTCGGCCAGCGATCTGTTGACGCGTGCGCCCCGCACCGGCCGCGCTGCCAGCGTCACGGCGGGACTGCTTGGGGCCGGGGTCAGCACCTACACCGCCGCGCTGATCGCCGACACGGCGGTGCCCGCCTGGCACGAAGGCCATCGCGAGTTGCCCTACGTCTTTGCCGGTTCGGCCGCGAGCGCCGCGGCGGGCGTCGGGCTGCTGGCCGCGCCGATGGCGCAGTCGGATCCCGCGGCGAACCTCGCTGTGCTCGGCGCGGTGGCCGAGCTGACCGCTGAGCACCTGATGGAGCGCAGGCTGGGGATGGTGGCCCGCGCTCTGCGCGGCGGCACCGCCGGACGTCGCCTGAAGGCCGCCAAGGCGCTGACCGCCGCCGGGGCGCTGGGCGCGGCGACGATCGGACGACGAGGCCGCGCCGGCGCGGTGCTGACCGGTGCCGCGCTGCTCGCCGGCTCGGCGCTCACGCGGTTCGGCCTGTTTGAGGCTGGCATGGTCTCGGCGCGCGACCCGCGCTACACGGTCGAGCCCCAGCGGGCCCGGCTCGCCGTGGTCGGTGGATAGCCAGCGTCGGCATCGGGCAGGCCGAGGGCATGAAAGTCGCAATCGTCGGGGCAACGGGCAACGTGGGATCGGCCCTGGTGCGGGCGCTGCAGGGCGACGAGCGTGTGCGTGAGATCGTGGGCATCGCCCGGCGACAGCCGACGGTCAGCGCCGACAAGGTGACCTGGCACACGGCCGACATCACCCGCGACGATCTCGCGCCGGCGCTGGGCGGCGCCGACGTCGTCGTCCACCTCGCCTGGCTGATCCAGCCCGAGCGCCAGCCGCGGATCCTGGAGGCGGTCAACGTCGACGGGTCGCGTCGGGTCTTCGAGGCGGCGCTGCGAGCGGGTGCGGGGACGCTGGTCGTCGCGTCCTCGGTCGGCGCCTACTCGCCGGGACCCAAGGATCGCGCGGTCGACGAGTCCTGGCCCACCGATGGCATCGCGACCAGCACCTACTCCCAGCACAAGTCGCGCATGGAGCGGATGCTCGACGCCGTTGAAGCCGAGCATCCCCACGTCCGGGTCGTGCGGCTGCGTCCCGGGCTGATCTTCCAGCGCGACGCCGCCAGCGAGATCCGTCGCTACTTCCTCGGACCGTTGATCCCGAACCCGCTGCTGCGCCCTCGTCTGCTCCCGCTCGTCCCGCGGACCGATCGACTGGCGTTCCAGGCAGTGCACGCCGACGACGTGGCCGATGCCTACCGGCGCGTGATCGCCGAGCGCGAGGTATATGGCGCCTTCAACATCGCGGCCGATCCGGTCCTCGACGCCGATGCGCTGGCCGCAGCCCTGGAGGCGCGAGCGGTGCCGGTGCCGGCACGCGCGCTGCGCTGCGCGGCGTCGTTGACGTGGCGCGCGCACCTGCAGCCAACCTCTCCCGACTGGATCGATCTCGCCCGCGGCGTGCCCCTGCTGGACACCACCCGCGCTCGAACCGAGTTGGGCTGGGAGCCACGACACAGCGCGACCGATGCCCTGCTGGAGCTGCTCGACGGCCTCGGGCATGGGGCAGGCGGTGCGACGCCACCGTTGCGGCGCGACGCTGGCGGTCGCTTTCGCAGTCGCGAGCTGTGGACCGGTGTCGGCTCACGGCCATAGCGGGTAGGGCGCTCGTGTGAGCGGGGGCGCTGACACCCGCGGGGAGTTCTCCGGGCTCTTTGACCTCTACGTGCCGATCGCGGCCGGCGTCTTCGTGCTGGTGGTCATCACGCTTACGGTGGTCGTCGTGCGCTACCGCGCACGCCCTGATGGAGATGCCCCGTCGACCCGCTCGAGCGCCGTGCGGCTGGAAGTTGGCTACGCGGTCGTCCTGGCGTTGATCGCAGCGTTCCTGCTTTGGCGCACGTTTGACGCCACCCATCGCGTCAACCAGACCGTCGCGCGCGCCGCGCCCGCACCCGGCGCCGGGCCTGCCGGCCTGACCGTCGGCATCCAGGCGGCCAAGTGGAACTGGCGCTTTACCTACCCGGGCGGCGTCGTCGAGCAGGGGGAAGGACCCGCGCGACTGCCGACGCTGGTCGTGCCGGCCGGGCAACCGGTGCGCTTCCGGCTGACCTCGCTCGACGTCGTGCACGCGTTCTGGATCCCGCAGGCGCGCTTCAAGTACGACGCGATCCCGGGCCGGACCAACACCTTCGACTTGGCCTTCGACGCCGGCGTCGACTACCGCGACGACCGCTGTTCGGAGTTCTGCGGGCAATACCACGAGCAGATGCGCTTTGACGTCGCGGTCAAGGCACCGGCCGCCTTCCGCGCGTGGCTGCGCGCGCGGCAACGTGAGGCGGCGGCAGCGTGATCGCCGCGCTCTTCTCCGCTGACCACAAGCTGACCGGCCTGCGGATGGCCAGCAGCGCCCTGCTGTACTTCCTGGCCGGCGGCGTCTTGGCGCTGGTCCTGCGCTCCGAGCTGGCCGAGCCGGGTTTGCAGATCGTCTCGCACCAGGGCTACAACGAGCTGTTCACGATGCACGGCTCGACGATGATCTTCCTCGTCGTCATCCCGGTCGCGCTGGCGTTCTGCGTGTACTTCGTCCCGCTGCAGCTCGGTGTGGCGAATCTCTCGGGTGCACGTTGGGCAGTGGTCGCCTCGTGGCTGATCTCGGTCGGTGGCCTGGTGATGTGGCTGGGCTTCTTGACGCGCGAGGGCGCCGGGAGTGCCGGCTGGTATGCCTACGACCCGCTCTCAGACACCCCGAGCACGCCGGGCACCGGCATGGACCTGTGGATCTGGGGCGTCGTGCTCTCAACGATGGGGGCGATCGTCCTCGGCTGGTGTTTGCTGATCACGATCCTGCGGCGCCGCGCGCCCGGGATGACGATGCTGCGGATGCCGGTCTTCACCTGGACGGCGTTCGCGACGTCGCTGCTGGTGATCGTCTCGTTCCCCTCACTGATCGTGGGGATGGCGCTGCTGTGGCTGGATCGCCGCGGCGTGGCGACGCTCGGGCCGATCACCTACCAGAACCTGTTCTGGTTCTACGGCCACCCGGCCGTCTACGTGATGTTCTTCCCGTTCCTCGGTATGGCGGCTGAGGCGGCCTCGACGTTCAGCGGCCGGCGCTTCTTCGGCTACCGCGCGTTCGTGCCCGCGCTGCTGGGGTTCACGGTGCTGTCGCTGAGTGCCTGGGCGCACCACATGTTCACCACGGGGGCGGTGCCAGTCGAGGTGTTCGCGCTGACATCGACGGCGCTGATCATCCCGGCGGGGATCGAGTACTTCGACATCATCGCGACGCTGTGGCGCGGGGTGATCCGGCTGACGACGTCGATGCTCTTCGTCCTTGGCTTCCTGGTGCAGTTCCTGGTTGGCGGGCTGAGCGGGATCTTCGTGGCCTCGCCAACGCTGGATTACCAGGCGAACGACACCTACATCGTGGTCGCGCACTTCCACTACACGTTGCTGGCGGGCAGCGTGTTCGCGCTGTTTGCGGGCCTGTACCTGTGGTGGCCGAAGCTGACCGGGCGAAGGCTGAGTGAGCGCCTCGGGCGTGGGCACTTCTGGCTGATGGCGATCGGGACCAACCTGACGTTCTTGCCGCAGTTCGTCCTGGGCTACGACGGGATGGCGCGGCGATTGCCCGACTACCCGGCCGATACGGGCTGGAAGGGGCTCAACGTGGCCTCGACGATCGGGTCGTTTTTGATCGCCGTGTCGGTTGCGGTGTTCCTGCTGGCCGTGGCGGGCTCGTTCCTGCGCCGGCGCGATGCGGCTCCGGATGCGTGGGGGACCGGCTGCTCGTTGGAGTGGGCGGCGCCAAGCCCGCCGCCGCGCGGGAACTTCGTCGAGCCGTTGCCGCCGGTGCGGTCCTATGCGCCGCTGGCTGACCTGCGCGAGCAGCAGGCGCGGGAGCCCGCGCGCGTGGCGGTGCCCGCGTGAGCGTGCTGAGCGCCATCGGTGGGCTGGGTCTGTTGTACGCCTATGGGTTGCTGCGCGCGCCCGCGCGCCGCCGGAGTTGGGCGACGCTCGCGTGGTTTGCCGGACTGACCGTCCTGGCCGTGGCGACCTCGCGCGCGCTGGAGCGCGCGGCCGACCGTGAGTTGTCGATGCACATGGTCCAGCACGAGCTGCTCGGGCTCGTCGCGGCGCCGCTGCTCGCGGCGGGCGCGCCGGTGCGCCTGGCGCTCGCGGCCTCCGGGCGGGCGACCCGTCTACGGCTCGCCCGTCTCCTGCATTTGCGCGCCATGATCGTGCTGACCCACCCCGGCGCGGGTGCCGTGGCCTTTGGCGGCGTGCTGCTGGCCGCTCACGTCCCGGCGGTCTATGACCTCACGCTGCGGTCAGAGCCGGTCCACGCGCTCGTGCACGCCGCGCTGCTGTGGTCGGCACTGCTGTTGTGGATGGGGTTGCTCGGCGCCGATCCGCTGCCCCGGCGGGTCTCGGCGACGGCGACGGTCGCCTCGCTGGTGGTTGCCATGGGGGCCATGGCGGTGCTGGGCGCCGCGCTGGCCGCCGCGCCCCGCGTCGTCTACGCGCCCTATGTGCGCCCGGGTGTCGATGCGCTCGCCGACCAGCGCATCGCCGGCGGGCTCATGTCGGTCGGCGGGATGGCGGTCGTGGTCCCGTTGCTGCTGGCGCTCGCATGGCGTGCGCTCGCAGCGGAAGAGCGCCGGGCCGTCGTGCGTGAGCAGCGCGGGTTGCCGACCAAGGGCGCGCGATGAGGCGAGCGGTCGCGACGCTGGCCTGCGCGCTAGCTGTCGGCGCCGCGGCCATCGCGTGGTCCTCGCGCGACGTCTCAGCGCAGGGGCCGCTCGTCGCGCGCGGCGCGCAGCTGTACGCCCAGACCTGCTCGGATTGCCACGGCGCCGATCTGCGCGGCAGGCCGGGGCGCGGCCCGTCGCTGCGTGGCGTTGGCACGGCGGCGACCGACTTCTCTCTCCGCACCGGCCGGATGCCGCTGGCGCGGCCCGGCATCGAGCCCGCGCGCGCCGACCCGGTCTTCGACGCGCGCGACATCCAGGCCCTGATCGCCTACGTCGCCGTGCGCGGAGGTCCTGGCGGCCCGGCGATCCCGAACGTCGATCCCGCACGCGGCGATGTCGCCGAGGGCCGGCGCCTGTTTGCCGACAGCTGCTCGGGCTGTCACCAGATCATGGGCCGTGGCGGCGCTGCACCTGGCTTCGTCGCGCCCGCGCTGACCGAGGCCACGCCGCGCGAGGTCGGCGAGGCGATCCGTGTCGGGCCGTATGTGATGCCGCGCTTCTCGGAGCGCCAGCTCAACGACCGCCAGGTCGCCTCGATCGCCCGCTACGTCACCGACGTCGTCCAGGACCCGCCCAACCGGGGCGGCTGGGGTATCGGCCATCTCGGCCCGATCCCAGAAGGGGCGGTCGCGTTCCTGCTCGCCGGCTCGGTGCTGTTGCTGATTACCCGGCTGATCGGGGAGCGGGCGCGACCATGATGAAGACCTTGATCGGGCGGCTAGCCGTGCTGGTCGGCATGCTGCGCGGCGTTGCGCATCTGGGGTCGGGCGCGCCGGCGGCCGATCAAGATGATGGAGTCGATCCTCGCCGCTATGAGTCCGGCTCTCCGCCGTGGGGCGAGCCGCTGGTCGCGGGGCTGCTCCTCCTCACCGGCGCGCTGCTGGTCACCTTCGCCGTGCTGATCGCCGTCGACGCGGACACCCAGCTGCTCGGGCTGGCGCTCGGCCTGGGGCTGGCCGCGCTCGCCGCGGCGCTGATCCTGGCGGCGCAGCGCGTCGTCGCGCGCGAGACCGCTGTCGAGGAGCGGCCGATCGCCGAGCCGCGCTCCGACCAGGTGGCGCTCGAAGAGGAGCTGCCCAGCGCCGCCGACGGCATCTCGCGCCGTCGTCTGCTCGCGGCAGCCGCCGGGACGGCCGGGGCCGGCGCGGTCGCCGCCGCTGCGCTGCCGCTGACCGCGCTGGGGCCGTCGGCCGCCGTCCTGGATCAGGTCTCGCGCTGGCGCGACGGCGTCCGGCTGGTCGACGAGGAGGGCAAGCCGATCACCGCCGACGTCCTGGTGGAGGGCGCGTTCATCACGGCGTTCCCTGAGGGCGCCGACAAGCGCGAGCTCGGCTCGCCCGTGATGGTCGTCCGGGTCGCGCCGTCGACGCTGCGGCTCCCGGCCGACCGTCGCGGCTGGGCACCCGAAGGCCTACTGGCCTACTCGAAGATCTGCACGCATGCGGGCTGCGCGGTCTCGCTATTTCGCACGCCGACCGACGAGCAGCTCTCCAGTCCTCCGGCGCTGGTGTGCCCGTGCCACTACTCGGCGTTCGATGTTCGCCGCGCCGCCAAGCCGGTCTTCGGACCGGCGGCACGTCCGCTGCCGCAACTGCCGCTGAAGCTCGACGGGGAGCGCAACCTCGTCGCCGCCGGGCCGCTGTCGGGCTCGGTCGGTCCGGCTTGGTGGGGGACGAAGGGACGCCACGCGTGAGCCGCCACGCCGAGCCGGCAGCACCGCCCGCGGCCGAGCACGACGCGGTCGCGTTTGTCGGTGATCGCGTCCGCTCGTCGCGCCCGCTGCGCACGGCCCTGCGCTACGTCTTCCCCGACCACTGGTCCTTCCTGCTGGGCGAGATCGCCTTGTACTCGTTCATGGTGCTCGTGGCGACCGGGACGTTTTTGGCGCTCTTCTTCGACGCGTCGGCGACCGAGGTCGTCTGGCACGGCCCGTACGCCCCACTGAACGGTGCGCGGGTCTCGGGCGCCTACGCCTCGGCGCTTGACCTGTCGTTCAAGGTGCCGGGAGGCCTGCTCCTGCGCCAGACCCACCACTGGGCCGCGCTCGTGTTCTTGGTGGCCATCGTGCTGCACCTGATGCGGATCTTCTACACCGGTGCATTCCGGCGCCCGCGCGAGATCAACTACATGATCGGCGTGACGCTGATGGGCGTCGCGATCCTTGAGGGCTACGTCGGCTACTCGCTGCTCGACGACCTGCTGTCGGGCATGGGGCTGGCGATCGGCAACGCCGCGGCGCTGTCGATCCCCGGCGTCGGCGGAGCGCTGGGCAGCCTGATCTGGGACGGGCCGTTGCCGGGCGGCGATGCGTTTTTGCCACGGCTGTTCATCGTCCACGTCTTCCTTCTGCCGGCGCTGATCGCGACGTTGATCGCGGTGCACCTGACGCTGATCATCCGCCCGCACCACACGCAGTTTCTCGGCCCGGGGCGCCGGGAGGACAATGTCGTCGGATCGCCGCTGTGGCCCGGCTACGCCCTGCGCTCGCTCGGGCTGTTCGCCGCGGTCGCAGGCCTGCTCGTGCTGCTCGGCGGGCTGGTCCAGATCAACCCGGTGTGGGAGTGGGGGCCCTACGAGCCGTGGCTGGGGGAGAACGGCGCGCAACCCGATTGGTACTTGGGGTGGTTGATCGGGGCGTTGCGGCTGATGCCGAACCTGGAGGTGTCCGCGTTCGGGCGGACCCTGGTGCCGAACCCGTTCTTCGGTGGCCTGCTGTTTCCGACCGTCGTGTTCATGGTGCTCTACGCGTGGCCGTGGCTGGAGGAGAAGGTGTTCACCCGCGGTGACCGCGCACACCACCATCTCCTGGACCGTCCGCGCGACAACCCGCGCCGCACCGCGTTCGCCACCGCCTTCTTGGTGTGGGTGGCGACGGTGTTCCTGGCCGGCTCGGCCGACCGCGCGTTCCTCGCTTTCGGCGTCGACTACGAGCTGCAGGTGCGGATCTTTCGCGTCCTGTTCTTCGTGGCGCCGATCGTGGCCTACCTCGTCACGCGGCGCGTGTGCGCTGAGCTGCGCCGGCGGACACCGCGCTAAGGCTTGAACACCACCTTGAACGCCCCGTCTTCTTTCTTCTGGAACATCTCGTAGGCCTGCGGGGCCTCGGCGAGCGGGACGTGATGGGTGGCGAAGCCATCGACGCCGAGCGGGTCGTCGTCGCCGGTGAGCAGCGGCAGGATGTCGTCGATCCAGCGCTTGACGTTGGCCTGGCCCATCTTCAGCGTCAGCTGCTTGTCGAAAATCTGCAGCATGTTGAGGGGGTCGGCGGTGCCGCCGTAGACGCCCGAGAGCGAGATGGTCCCACCGCGGCGGACGATCTCGATGGCCATGTTGAGGACGCTGAGGCGGTCGATGCCAGCGTGCTCCATGACCTTGCGCGCGACCGCATCGGGCATCATCCCGGCGATCGTCTGGGCGAGCTTGCCGCCCGGAGCACCATGGGCTTCCATGCCGACCGCGTCGATGACCGAGTCCGGGCCGCGGCCACCCGTGAGCTCGCGGACGGCCGCCGCGACGTCGCCGGTGGCGCTGACGTCGATGGTCTGGACGCCGTGGGCCCGCGAGCGTGCGAGTCGCTCGGGCACGAGGTCGAGCCCGAGCACCTGGCTCGCGCCTTGGTGCTGAGCGATGCGGGCCGCCATCTCGCCGATCGGCCCAAGACCGATGACCGCGACGGTGCCGCCTTCTGGGATCTGGGCGTACTCGACGGCCTGCCACGCCGTGGGGAGGACATCAGAGAGAAATAGGAAGCGGTCGTCGGCGGGGCCTTCGGGCACCTTGATCGGGCCGTACTGCGCTTGCGGGACCCGCAGATACTCAGCCTGGCCGCCGGGCACCTCGCCGTACAGCTTGGTGTAGCCGAACAGCGCTGCGCCCATGCCTTGCTCGCGGACCTGGGTGGTCTCGCATTGGGTCTGCAGCCCGTGGTCGCACATGAAGCAGTGCCCGCAGGAGATGTTGAAGGGGATGACGACGCGGTCGCCGGCAGCGATGTGCGTGACCTCGGCGCCGACCTCCTGCACGATGCCCATCGGCTCGTGGCCCAGGACATCGCCCTCGCCGATGAACGGTCCGAGGACCTCGTAGAGATGCAGGTCAGAGCCGCAGAGGCCCGACGAGGTCACCTTGATGATGGCGTCGGTCGGGTGCTCGATCGTGGGGTCCGGGACGGTGTCGACGCGGACGTCGCGCTTGCCGTGGTAGGTCAAAGCCTTCATGTCGCTCAGATGTCTCCTAGTTCTTGGGAGCCGAGCCGGGCTCGGCCATCTTGCGGTGCATCTCGGCCTTGGCGCTGTCGGGCATGAAACGCCCGGCGCGGCCCTGGGCCTTGGTCTTGGCCGAGTGCGAGACGACGCGCTCCTTGCCGGCCATCAACGCCTCGAAGCCGTCGCGAGCCACGTCGGCGGGATCGTCCTTGTCGTCGGCGCCGACCTTGGTGTCGAGCATGTCGGCGCGCTCGAAGAACTCGGTGTCGGTCGGGCCGGGCATCAGCGATGTGATCGTCACGTTGGTGTCCTTGACCTCGTTGCGGATCGCCAGCGCGAAGGACTGCACGAACGACTTCGAGGCGTTGTAGACGGCTTGGAAGGCGCCGGGCATCGTGGAGGCGATCGAAGAGGTGAAGAGCACGCGGCCCTCGTCGCGCTCGACCATGTCGGCGATGACGTGCTTGGCGAGGTGCACGGTGCAGCGCACGTTGAGGTCGACGATGCGCAGCTCCTGATCGAGCGGGGTGCGGTCGGGGTCCGGACCGGCGAACGAGCCGCCGGCGCCGATGCCGGCGTTGAGGGCGAGGGCGTCGACCGGGCCGCGGGCCTTGATGGCGCCGTAGAGCTCATCGACGCCGTCGTCGGTGGCGAGGTCGACGCGCACAGCCTCGACGTTCGCGCCGAGCGCACGCAGCTCGGCGGCAGCGGTCTCCAGCTCGGCGTCCTCGGCGGCGATCAGCAGGTTGTAGTCGTTGGTCGCGAACTGCTTGGCCAGCTCGAAGCCGATGCCGCTGGAGGCACCGGTGACGACCGCGAGGGGCTTGGTGGTGTCCATGGCCTTCGAGGTCCCCGACCCCAACGTCTCCCAACCATGCGATGCGAGTATGCGGACTGAAGCGCCATTTGCGGGTAGGGCGCTGACGTGCCCATGCCCGTATTGCCCGATGGTCCGCGGTCCGGCCGGGTTGCTCAGACCGTCGGCCTGCATCGCGACCCGCTCGCCTGGCTGCGTCTTCAGCAGGACCGCTTCGGCGACGTCTTCACCATCCGGCTCGCCACGACCGGTCCCGTCGTCGTGGTCGCCGATGCCACGCTGGCTCGCGATCTGCCCGCGGCCGATCCCACCCGCGCGCATGCCGGGGCCGCACGGCGCGGCATGCTGCCGATGGCCTCGCCACGCTCGGTCTTTGGCAGCGACGGGCACGAGCACCACGCCGCGCGAGCACGCGTGGCTGACCTCTTTACGCTCGACGCCGTGGCCGAGCGCCGCGACGCGATCGCCGAGATCGCCCGCGCGCATCTGGCTCGCTGGCCGCGCGATCGGCCCCTGCGACTGCTGCCCAGGCTGCGGGCTATCGCCGACGAGGTCTTCGTCCGGGAAGTGCTGGGCGTCCACGGACCGCGCGCCGGTGAGCTGGCGGCGTCGATCGGCAGCCTGCTGTGGACGCCGGGCAACCCGCCGCTGACGATCCCCGGCCCGGACGATGGGCTCGCCGGTCGCGCCGTCGACATCGTCTACCGACGCCGACGCGCTCCTGTGGCGCGTCTGCTGGAGGCGGAGATCGCCGAGCGGCGCCGGGCAGTCGACCCGGGCCCCGGCGTGCTCGGCCGTCTCGTCGCGGCCGAGGATGACCAGCCGGCCGAAGGCCTGGTCGAGGAGCTGCTGGCGCTGCTGATGGCCGCGCAGGAGCCGATGGCGGCCGCGCTGACGTGGGTGTCGCTGCGCATCGCGGCCGATCCGGCGCTTGCCGCACGTCTTGCCGACGGCGGCGACAACGAGCTCATGGAGGCCGTCGTCCGCGAGAGCCTCCGTCTGCATCCCTCGGCGATCGCCGCCCTCCGGCGCCTCACCGCCCCCGCGGAGATCGACGGCCACGCCCTGGAGCGCGGGACCGTGACAATGGTCCCGATCCCGGTCCTGCAGCGCGACCCGCGCTACCACCGTGAGCCGGATGGCTTCCGGCCCGAGCGCCACCTCGACTCCGCCTGGCCGGTACCCGACCACGCGATGCTGCCCTTCGGAGGCGGTGCACGGCGGTGCCTGGGCGAGTCGCTGGCCTGGACCCAGATCGCAGCGGTCATCCCGGCCGTCCTGAGCGCGATGACCCTGCAGACCGTTGGCCCACAGCCGGAGAAGATGGTGCTGCGCGCCACCATCCTGGTGCCGCGCCGCAGCGGGATGGTGATCGCGCGGGAACGCTGAGCTTGTAGCGGCTGCGGACCGTTCGTGATGTCCTACAACTGCTCCTCGCCCTTGGCGACGCCTAACCGCCTCGTGGACGTAGATCCGCTCGACCGACACGCAGATCTGACCGGCGTTGGCAAACGCGCCGCTCGCTGCTTGCTCGGCGGCCCAGCCGGGGTCGACGCCGTCGTCGACGATCAGCGGGTCGTTGCCGCCAAGCTCCAGGACAGCGTGGGCGCCGCGGGCCGCGCACGCGCGGGCGATCTCGCGGCCGGTCTCTGCCGAGCCGGTGTGGAGCACGACCGCGACATCCGGATGCGTGACGAGCTGTCGGCCGGCCTCGGCATCGCCTTGCACCAGCGTGAGAACCCCGTGGGGCAGATGCTCGGTCAGCAGCTCAGACAGCAATGCCGCGCAGGACGGGGTGCGTTCTGACGGCTTGTAGACCACCGTGTTGCCGGTGACCAGCGCCGCCGCGAGGCCTGGCCGGCGACGGCGATCGGGTCGTTGAACGGGACGAGCGCGGCCACCAGGCCGCGTGGTTCGTAGCGCATGGCGTCGAAGGCCAGGCGGTCGCCGTTCAGTGCCCGGCCACGGTGCAGCGGCCCGAGCTCGGCGTACTGCTCGATCGTCGCCGCGGCGGCGTCGACGCCGCCGCGCGCGTCGGCGATGAGCTTGCCGCTGTCGCGGGCGTTGCGCCGGGCGAGCTCCTCGCGGCGCGCGCGGATCGCGGACGCAGCACGCCGCAGTGCGGCACCGCGCTCGGTCGCGGGTGTGGCCGCCCAGAGCGGCTGGGCGCACTGCGCGGCGGTGACCGCGGCGTCGACCTCCGTGCGATCGGCGATTGGGAACGTCGCGCCTGACTCGCCCGTGGAGGGATCGATGACGGTGATGGAGGAGGAGAGGGTCGAGGACATCAGGATGCTCCAGGTCGGGGGCGCGATCAAGTGGGAAGCTCGGCGAGCGCGTCGATCACGCGCGGCACGTCGATGGCGAGCAGGCCAGGGTCCGGACGGTCGCCGTGCGGGTCGCCGGTCGTGCCGTGCCACAGCACGCGGTGGCGCTTGGCCGGCGGGTCGGCCGGAGTGGGCGGGCCCCAGATTTCTGGGGAGGTCGGCCCGAACAGGATCACCGACGGGACGCCGAAGGCCGTCGCGAGATGCGCGACGCCCGTATCGCCGCAGACGACGCGGCCGGCATGGGCGACCACGGCCGCCAGCGCGCCGAGGTCGGTGTGGCCGGCGAGCACGCAGCGCCGGTCGAGGCTGGCGCGCTCGGCGACGGCGAGCGCGAGCGGGCGCTCAGCGGCTGACCCGGTAAGGATCACTGAGCGGCCGGCGCGCTCCTCGGCGGCGGCGACGGCGGCGAAGCGCTCGGCCGGCCAGCGACGCGCGGCGCTCGCCGCGCCGGGGTGCACGACGGTTGCGCCGCGGGCGGCTTGCAAGTCCTGCGGCAGGGGCGGGCACGGCAGATCCATGCGCGTGCGGTCGGCCGGGATGCCGGACTCGCGCAGCAGCCGGCACCAGCGCTCGACCTCGTGCTCGTCGGAGCGCCAGGCCGGCATCCCAGCGGTCAGCGGGACGGCGCGATGCTCGAAGGCGATCAGCCGCCGCGGGCACGCGGCGATCGCAACGCTGTGTGACTGGGGCCCGCGGCCGTGGAGGTTGACGAGCAGGCGCGCGTCGCACGCTGCCGCGGGCAGCGGCTGCAGGGGCTCGGCAGCGAGCAGGTCGCAGCCGGCGAGCCGTGCAAGCGGCGCCAGCCCGGCGGGCGCGGCGACGGTCACGCGCCCGGCGGCGGCTTGCAGCGCGCGCAACGCCGGGACGGCGGTGAGGAAGTCACCGAGTCCGAGCGCTCGGAGGACGACAACTTCTAGGGCCACGACGGCTCGGTCGAGACCGACACCATCATCTCGCGGACATCGACTCCCGGCGGCCGCGTCAGCGCGAAGAGCGCCGCCTCCGCGATCTCCTCGGGCGGGGCGAGCACCGCGTCGGCGCCCGGCCGATACTGCTCCGGGCGGTCGTCGAAGAAGTGCGTCTGCATCCCGCCCGGCAGCAGCAGCGTCACGCCGACGCGGTCGCCGACCTCGGCCATGAGCGCGCGGGTGAAGCCGACGACGCCGAACTTGCTCGCGCAATAGGCGGTCGCGTCGCTGAGCGCGCGCCAGCCGAGCGTGGAGGCGACCGTGACGATCCGGCCCTGCGTCTGCTCGAGGTGTGGCAGGGCGGCGCGCACGATCGCCGCCGTGCCCAGCAGGTTGACCGCGATCACGCGCTCCCAGGTGTCGCGCTCGACGTCGACGAGCCGGCCGCACGCGTCGGTGCCGGCGGCCGTGACGATCCCGCGCAAGTCGCCGTGGCGCTCGGCGACGCGATCGACGGCCGCCTCGGCGGCGGCCGTGTCGGCGAGGTCGACGGTCTCGTGGTCGTGACCGTCGTCGGGCACGGCGCGATCCAGGATCACGGGCGTGCCGCCCTGGCGCGCGACGGCGGCCGCCACGGCTCGGCCGAGCCCGGAGGAGCCGCCGGTCACGATCACCGTCCCGAGCGCCAGCGGCGCGACGCCGGATGCTGAGACGGTGGCGGTCTGGTCAGATGGCATGGAGCTGGGCCTCCTCGATGAGACGGGTGGTGGAGCGTCCTTCGACGAACGGCAGGACGACAGCGCGACCGCCCCACTCGGCGAGCACCTCTGCCTCGGGCAGGTCGGCGGCGGCGTAGTCGCCGCCCTTGACCCACACGTCGGGGCGCAGCGTGCGCAGGATCTCGGCTGGCGTGTCCTCGTCGAAGACGGCGATGGCGTCAACACACCCCAATGCGCTGAGGACTGCTGAGCGATCGGCCTCGGCGACGATCGGCCGGGACGGGCCCTTCAGCCGGCGCACGGAGCGGTCGGAATTCAGGCAGACCACCAGGCAGTCGCCGAGCGTGCGGGCGGCCCGCAGCGTCTCGATGTGCCCAGGGTGCAGGAGGTCAAAGCAGCCGCCGGTGGCGACCACGGTGCCGCCTCGCGCGCGCACGCGCGCGAGTACGTTTGCGTGACCCGAGCGGGCGAGGCCGGTCGCCGCGCGGCCGACCGTCGCCGGGCCGGGAACGCCGACCTGCGCGGCGCCGCCCGCGGCCACGAATGCCGACGCGGCCGCGACCGCGGCGCGCACGGCCTCGGGCGCGGAGCCGCCCCCGGCCAGGATCTCGGTGGCGCGGACCGCGAAGCGATCGCCGGCGCCGCACGGGTCGCCGATCGGGACGCGATCGGCGGCGACCGCCGTCAGCGGACCGTCGGGTCCGGCGAGCACAGCGCCGTCGGCGCCGCGCGTGACGCAGACCCAGCGCGCTGACCAGCGATCGCGCAGCAGTTCGGCGTCAGCGCCGGCTCGCACGATCGGCGCGGCGTCCGCGCGGTCGCCGACCCCGCCCGCAAAGGTGGCGGCCTCGGCGGCGTTGGGCGTTACCAGCCAAGCTCCCGCGACCGGCACGGCACCGCGCGGGTGAGGGTCCCACACCAGCGGTGAGCCGGCGGCCGACCCGTGCTCCAGCGCACTGCGCAGGCCGGGCTCGGCGGCGATGCCACGTCCGTAGTCGGCGACCAGGACCGCGTCAGACCACTCGATCGCCGCCCGTGCCGCCGCGGTCGCAGGCCCGACGCTGCCCGGGTCACCACCTCGGTCGAGCCGGAGCAAGGCGCGGCCTTGGGCGCGGATGCGGATCTTCTCTGGCGTTTGTCCGGCCAGGGTGAGGTCGACGATCTCGACGCCCGTGCGCTCGAGCGCGGCGCGCAGCTCCGCGCCCGGTCCGTCGGGTGCCAGCGCCGTCACCAGCCGCACGTCATGACCGGCCGCGGCGGCGAGGACGGCGGCCAGCCCCGCGCCACCGGGCCGGATCGTGGTGCGGTCGTGCTCGACGACAGGGACCGGTGCGTCGGGCGCCAGCCGCTGGACGTCGCCGTCGATGTCGCGGTCCAGCAGCGCGTCGCCGACGATGGTCAGGCGCATGCGGTTCATGCGCGCACCTCCGCCGGACGGCCACGGCGGCGCGCATCGCCCACGAGCGCCGCGTCGACCGCGGCGCAGAGCACGTGGATCGCGACGAGGTGCAGCTCCTGCACTGTGCAGCAACGCTCAGCGTCAATGGCCAGCACCTCGTCACAAAGATCGGCGAGCGGGTTGGGCGCCGGGCCGGTCATGCCCCAGACAGTGAGGCCGCACTCGCGGGCGGCCCGCGCCGCGGCGAGCACGTTGGGCGAGCGGCCCGAGGTGCTCAGCGCGACCAGCACATCCCCGGCGCGTCCGTGCGCCACCACCTGGCGGGCAAAGGCCTCCTCGATGCCGAAGTCGTTGGCGATCGCCGTCAGGCTCGACGTGTCGCCATGCAGGCAGATCGCGCTGAGCGCGAGCCGATCACGCTCGAAGCGGCCGACGAGCTCGGCGGTCAGGTGCTGGGCCTCGGCGGCGCTGCCGCCGTTGCCCACGGCCAGCAACCGGGCGCCGTCCCCGAGGCGCGTCGCCAGGCGGGCGCCCCACTCCTCGGCTTGGGCGAGCGTCTCGATCGCGGTGGTTAGCGCGATCCGGAGCTGCTCGACGTGCTGGGTGGCGCCGGTCGCCCGGGTGAAGCGGCCCGTGGTGCGGCGGCGCCGGACGACGACTTGGTCATAGACGTCGCGGGTCGCGAGCGCGACGCGGTCCCAGTCATAGAGCTGGCGCGTCCGGCGCACGCCGGCCCGGCCCTGCACCGCGCGCCCGGCCTCATCGGCCAGCACATCGCGCAGCACGGCGGCCAGTCGCACGGGATCACGCGGCGGGACATGGCGGCCGGTTACGCCGTCGACCACGGTGTCGATCAGGCCGCCGACGGCGCTGGCCACGACCGGGACACCGCACGCCATCGCCTCCAGGGGCGTGATGCCGAACGGCTCGTACCACGGCACGGTGACCAGGGCGTCGGCGGAGCGCAGCAGCGCCGGAAGGTCGTCGCGGCCGACGCGGCCTCGCAGCAGCACGCGATCGCGGACGCCGTGGCGCTCGGCGAGCGCGCGGAGGCGCCGCGCCTCGGGGTCGGTCCCCAGCGCCTCGCGCGGAGGCCCACCGGCGACGATCAGCTCGCAGTCGTCGATGGTCTCCAGCGCGCTGATGATGTTGCCGATGCCCTTACGCTCGACCAGTCGACCCGTATAGAGGATCCGGTGGCGCTGTCCGCGCGGCTCGGCGGGGCCGTCGGGGCGGAAGCGATCGAGGTCGACGCCGCACGGGACGACGTGGACCTTGCCGCGCTCGGCGCCGAGGCGCATCAGCTCGAAGGCCTCGTCGGTGCAGGTGGCGACGATCCGGTCGGCGTCGCGCACGATCGTCCGCTCGACGCCGAGGCGCTCGGCGGGGCTGGTGTCGGCGTCGCCCTGGTAGCGGCGCTTGACGACGCCGAGCGCATGGAAGGTATGCACTACTGGGATGTCAAGCGCACGGGCGGCTTGCAGCGCGACCAAGCCAGACATCCAGAAATGGCTGTGGACGACGTCGGGCCGATCGCGGCGCCAGGCACGTTCCAGCTCGGCGGCGAAGGCATCCATGTACGGAAGCAGCTCGTCCTTGGCGATTGGCGCGGCCGGTCCCGCGTCGACGTGGTCGACCTCGACGCCGGGGCACAGCGGTACGCGAGGTGGCAGCGCCGTGCTGTCGCGTCGCGTGTGGACCACGACGCGTGCGCCGCGGCGAGCCAGCCCCTGCGCCAGCGCGGCGACGTGGACGTTCTGGCCGCCCGCGTCGACACCGCCGAGGACGGCGAGCGGGCTAGCGTGCTCGGAGACCAGGGCGATATGCACCGTCGATCACCTCCTCCAGCAGGACGTCCCAATCGGTGAGGAAGCGGTTCAGGCCGAAGTGGTCCAGCGCGTGGTCGCGCGCGGCCTCGCCCGCGGCGCGCGCCGCCTCGGGGTCGGCGATGAAGGCGCGCGCGGCCTCCGCGAGCACGTCGACGCGCGTCGAGATCATGCCGGCGGCGGGCGGGACGGCCTCCGCGACCTCGGTCGTGGCGAGCGCGACGATGGGCATGCCCAAGTGCATGGCCTCGATCAGCGACAGGCCGAGCGACGTCCAGCGGATCGTGTGGAGGTAACAGCGCCGGCGGGCGAGCTCGTCGTGCAGCCGGTGCTGGGGCAGATCCTCGATGCCGCCCAGCGCGGCGGCGTCCATGCCGAAGAGGTCGATGGGCACGCCGTCGCGGTCTAAGCGCGCCAGGAGATCGGTGCCGGTGACGCGGCCACGGCGGCGCGCCTCGTTGATGACGACGGCGGCGCGTGGAAGCGCGCCGGTGAAGCGATGCCCCGGGTCGACGATCCCGTGCTCGACGACGGTCGTAGCCGTGGTGCCGCAATCCCAGAAGAGGTCGTTGAAGTGGGTGACGTGCGCGATCACGAGGTCGCGGCGATCGGCGGCCGGGTGACGCATCTCCGCGATCCGTCCCTGCGGCGCGTTGTGCTCCACGTAGATCGCTGGCAGGTCGCGACCTGGCCGTCGGCCGGTCCACGCCTCGGTCAGCTCGGTCAGCTCGCGTGGGCGCTGCAGCACGACGACGTCAAAGTCCTCCTCGCGCAGCTCCTCGGGCGCGCGCTCCACGACGTTGGCGGGCCAGTCCCAGGTGCGCGCGCGGCCGCGGCCCTCCGGCCCGCGGTCGCCGACCACCGGCACGGACGTAGTCGTGACCGCCCTGGACGAAGGCTGTCGTCCAGGAACCGTGCACATGCCAGAGCAGGATTCTCACGCCACCACCGCCGGGGTTGACCGAGCGCCGGTGCGCGTCTCCAGGCGCGCCAGCGCGAGCAGCACCGCGTCGACCGGGACGTCGGCGAGGCAGGGATGGCCGGCAACCGGGCAGTCGCGCGCCCGGCAGCCGGCGCAGAGCACCGGACGGTGCAGCAGCTCGTGCGCGACGCCGTAGGGGCGCCAGCGCGCAGCGGGCACGGTCGGCGCGAAGAGCGAGACGATGGGCGTTCCGACGGCGGCGGCCAGGTGCGCGGGGCCGGTGTTGCCGACCACCAGCGCGTCGGCACCGGCCAGGACGCCGGCCAGCTGGGCGAGCGTTGTGGCGCCGCCAAGGTCGATGGCGTGCTGCCCCGCGACCGCCGCCGTCAGGGTCCGCTCCGCCGGTGCGCCGGTGACCACCACGTCGCGTCCATCGGCGACGAGGCGCGTGACGAGCGCTGCGTGGCGCCTGGGCGCCCAGGCCCGAGCGGGCACCGATGCGCCGGGGTGGACGACGACGTAGCGTGGCGGCAATGCGTGAGGCGGTGGCTCGGCGAGGACCTGCAGGCTGCCGTCGTCGTCGTTCGGCAGGGTGAAGCCCAGCGCGGCAGCGACCCCCAGGCCCCGTTCAGGCTCGGGGACGTCACCTGGATCTGGCAGGCGATGGTCGAGTAGCGACCCCGGGAAGTCCTCGCTGATCGCCGCGATCTGCGGGACGCCGGCCATCCGCAGCAGCAGCGCCAGCGGCAGCGCGCTCTGGTGAAAGGACGTGAGGATCGCGGCGACGTCGGCGCGCTGCTCGGCCAGGAGCGAGATGTAGGCGTCGATCTCCGCGCGGTCGATCGCGGGTGCCTCGGGGTCGATCCACTCCGCGGCCCGCACGATCACTTCGTCGACGCCAGGGAGGAGCGCGGCGGCCTGTGCGCCGCGAGGACCGCACAGCAGCGTCACGTGGTCGCAGCCCGCGGCGATCGCGCGGATGGCCGGTCCAGCGAGCAGGACGTCGCCGTCGTTGTCCAGCCGGGCGACGAGCGCGCGCGTCATGCCGCCGCCTGCGCCGGCCGGGTCGGCGGGGTCTTGCGGTCGCCAATGCGCGCGGGCGAAGCGGGCACGCCGGCGAGCAGAAGGTCGACGGCGCCGGCGAACGTCGCGGCGCACTCGGCGGCCGCCGCGATCTCGGCAGGCTTGGTGACGGCCGTGGGCACGAGGATGCCGCGCATCCCGGCGGCCGTGGCGGCCTGGACGTCGGCGCCGATGTCGCCGATCAGCGCGCAGCGCAGCGGGTCGACGCCGAGCGCGGCCGCCGCGTCGAGCAGCATTCCGGGCGCTGGCTTGCGGCACGCACAGCCGTCGTCGGGCCCATGGGAGCACCAGCGCACGTCGTCGATCGGCCCGAGTCGCGCAACGGTGCGGGCCATGACCGCCGCGACGTCGTGGTCGGCGAGCAGGCCGCGCGCGACGCCGCTCTGGTTGGAGACGATCGCCAGCCGGATGCCATGCGCGCGGAGCCGATCCAGCGCGCGGCGCACGCCGGGCAGTGGCAGCACCAAAGCGGGGTCCTTGTTGTAGGGGACGTCATGGACAAGGGTGCCATCGCGATCGAGCAGGACGGCCAGCGGTGGGGCCGGGGCGGGCGCCCCGGTGTCGTTGCGCAGGATCCGGTGGGCGCGCAGCGTGCCGGCGGCGCGGTGTGCGGTGGCAGCCGCGGGCAGGAGGGCGCTCGTGAGCGCCATGGTCGTGACCTCCTCGCGCGTGCGCGGTCCGGGTGCGATCCGTGCCCAGGCCAGCTCAGCTGTGCCGGCAAGCCACGCCGCGCCGGCGATCGCGGCCGTGCGACGCGCGCCCGCAAGCGCGGCGCCGACTGCCACCACACTCGCGGCAGCGACGGCGACGTGGCGGCGCAGGCGTCCGGGCGGCGCACCAGCGCGTGACCGCCAATCGCGGCCGTGAAGCGCCCGCATCAGCGCGTCGTCGGCGTTGCCTGCCTGCTTGCGCAGCGAGACCCAACGATCAGCTTCCGGAATCGGATGGAGCACATGGCGCGCGCCGACGGTCAGCGACAACCCGCG
The DNA here is from genome assembly GCA_963829185.1 of uncultured Conexibacteraceae bacterium. Lineage (GTDB taxonomy): Bacteria > Actinomycetota > Thermoleophilia > Solirubrobacterales > Solirubrobacteraceae > Baekduia. The sequence continues at coordinate 112,023 of CAWHID010000001.1, read as the reverse complement.
CGAGGTGAGCCGCAACCCTAGGTCGGAGTCCTCGCGGTAGGCACGGGGAAAGCGCTCGTCGAAGCCGCCGACCGCTTCGAGTGCCGCGCGGCGCACCGCCATGTCGGCTGTCGCCCAGCGCGCGCGCTCCAGCCCCGCGACGTTGCACTGCCAGTCGGTGGGCGCCGCGTCGCGCGGCAGCGTGACCCGCAGCCTGCCCTGCGAGGCGACGGTCCGCGGACCCAAGCCGGCTAGGTCGTTGGCGAGCTCCGCACGCCAGCCCGGAGGTGGGAGGACGTCGTCGTCGAGGAACGCGACCCAGGGCGCCTGACACGCGCGCCACCCGACGTTGCGCGCGGCCGCGGGGCCGCGGCCGCCGGAGCGCAGGATGGTGGTCGCACCAGCCAGCGCGGCGGGGACCCGCGGGGTCAACGGCACCGAACTCTCCGGCCGGTCGTCGACGATCATCAGCCGCTCGGGCAACGGTCCGTCCGCCGCGCCCAGTGATGCGAGCAGGACGTCGAGCGACGGCCGGCCAGAGGTCGGGATCACCACGTCGTAGCGTGGTGGCGGTGTCACGCCGCGCGCTCCAGCATCTGGGCGCGCGGCCGGCCCAGGGGCCGGTCGCGGCGCACGAGGAACGGACCGACAGCGAGCAGGTCGACGGGCGCCGACCCGAAGCACTCCAGCGCATCGCGCGGGTCGTCGACCATCGGCCGGCCGGCGGTGTTGAGCGACGTGTTGACGACGACGGGCACGCCGGTCAGCGCGTGGAAGGCCTCCAACATCTGTGCGACCAGCGGTTCGTCGCGGGCCGAGACGGTCTGGACGCGCGCCGTGCCGTCGACGTGGACGACCGCGGGGATCCGCTGCCGCCACGCCGCCGCGACGTCGTGCACGAAGAGCATGTGCGGTGATGGGTGCTGGCCGGTGAAGATCTCCGGCGCATAGTCCTCGAGCACCATCGGCGCGACGGGTCGGAACTGCTCGCGGCCCTTGACGTCGTTGAGGCGCTCAACATTCGCCGTCCGGCGCGGATCGGCCAGGAGGCTGCGGTGGCCTAGCGCGCGCGGCCCGAACTCGCTGCGCCCTTGGAACCAGGCGACGACGCCGTCGGCGGCCAGCGTCTCGGCTACCGTCACGGCGATGTCATCGGCGCGCTCGTAGACCACCCCGGCGCGGTCAAGCCACGCCGCCAGCGCGTCGTCGTCCCAGTCGCGTCCGAGCGCCGCGGTCCCCATCGGCGTGACGTCATCCCCGAGGTCGCTGGCGACCTGCAGCGCCGCGCCCAGCGCGGTGCCCGAGTCCCCGGCGGCAGGCTGGACCCAGATCTCCTCGAACGGCCCCTCGCGCAACAGCCTGGCGTTGGCGACGCAGTTGAGCGCGACGCCGCCCGCCATCGTCAGGTGGCGCTCACCGGTCCGGGCGTGCAGCCAGCGAGCGAGGTCGAGCAGCACGTCCTCGACAACCCGCTGGACCGAGGCGGCGAGGTCGGCATGATCGGCTGTCCAGCCGTAGCCGCCCTTTGGCAGCGCGGGCGCGAAGGCGGGCCAGTCGACCGGTTCGGTCCGAAAGCCGCCGTCGACCGTGGCGTGGACCAGTTCGGCCAACTGCCCGGCGTGGCGAGGCGTCCCGTAGGACGCCATGGCCATCACCTTGTACTCGTCCGATGAGCGCCGGAACCCCAGATGCGCTGTGAGCTCCTCGTAGAGCAGGCCAAGGGAGTGGGGCAGCTCTTGGGCCGTCAGCGTGTCGAGCCGGCCGGCGGCGTCATAGCGGCCCAGCAGCGACGAAGCCCGTTCGCCACGGCCGTCGGCGACGATCACGGCCGAGGTCGCGTACGGCGAGGCGAGGTGCGCCGACGCCGCATGCGCGACGTGGTGGCCCACGAAGCGGACCGCCGCCGGGTTGAAGCCGAGGGTCGCGAGGAAGTGGGGCGCTCGCTCGACAAAGAGGGTGCGCAGGCTCTCCCACGGGTCACCGGTGACACCGTCACCCGCGGCTGGCGCGAGCGCGGGGTCATACGAGTAGGCAACCACATCAACATCCTTTGGGGCGAGCCTGGCGCGCCGGAGGCAGAACGCGATCGCCTGCTCGGGCAGCTCCCAGGTGGAGAACGCGACCGGCGGCTTGCCGTGCTTGCGGCGGCTGAAGCGCTCCTCCTCGGCCGCGGCGACGATCCGCCCGTCGATCACCAGCGTCGCGGCAGGATCGTGGAAGACGGCGTTGACCCCGAGGACCTTCACGGCCGCGGCTTCACCTCGCTGACTGCGAGCGCAAACACCTGCGGCGCGTCGCCGCTCAGGTGCGTCCGCGAAAGAACATGATGATGGTGCTTGAAGTGCGAACCGCCTGACCGACCCGGGTAGCGAGAGAGACTTTCCGGACGCTGATCGCGCCGGATTTCTGCGTGATTGGACCACGAAAGGAGGCCGCCGATGAGCGCCGGCGACGTGACGGTGGTGATCGCGACGCGCGACCGGGGCGCGACGCTCCTGCCGACGCTGGAGCGCCTGCTCGCGCTGCCCGATCGGCCAGCAGTAATCGTGGTCGACAACGGCTCGGCAGACGGGACCGCCGCCGCCGTGCGCCGTGCCGCGCCAGAGGTCCGCGTCATCGAGCTGGCGGGCGATCGCGGAACGGCGGCGCGCAACGTCGGGGCAGAGGCGGCCATGACATCGCTGATTGCCTTCTGCGACGACGACTCGTGGTGGTCGCCCGGGGCGCTGGCCCGAGCCGCCGGCTCCTTCGCCCGCCATCCGAGGCTCGGGCTCCTGACCGCGCGAATCCTCGTGGGGCCCGAGGAACGGCTGGACCCCACCTGTGTGCGCATGGCGCGAGGGCCGCGCCTGCCCGGCACGCCTGGCCCTGCCGTCGCCGGATTCCTGGCCTGCGCCGTCGTCTTGCGGCGTCAGGCGTTCCTGGCAGTTGGCGGGTTCGAGGAGCGGTTCGGCTTCGGCGGCGAGGAAGGGCTCCTGGCCATGGACTTGCTCGCAGCGGGCTGGATGACGGCGTACGCCGACGATGTCGTCGCCCACCATCATCCGCATCCGGGAAACCGGCCCGGACGCCGGCGCAAGACCGTGCGCAACGACCTCTGGACCGCGTGGTTGCGCCGGCCCGCCGACGTGGCGGTGGGCGCCACGATAGCGGCGCTCAGGCCCCGTCACCTCGGAGGTTTGGCGGATGCTGTGGTCGGGTCCGCTTGGGTCCTACGCGAGCGACGCCCGCTTCCTGCTTTCGCCGAGCGACGGCTGCAGACGATCGAGCTGGCGTCGCGTCGCTGAGGCGCCCGGACGCGCAGCGCCAAATGTGTGCTGCACGCCGCCCAAGGGGAAGGGCGGCACCATGCTGCAGATCGATGCCGCGCCCGGGATCCACCGGGTCGAGGACGACAACACCAACTGGTACATCGTTGACGGTGGCGCCGATGGACTGACAGTCATCGACGCCGGCGTCCCGCGCTCGTGGGACTCGCTGCACGCGGCGCTGTCTGCGCTGGGGCGCCAGGCGGCCGACATCCGCGCGCTCGTGCTCACGCACGCCCACTTCGACCACGTCGGATTTGCCGAGCGCGCGCGAACCGAGCTCGGCATCCCGGTCTATGTGCATGAGAACGACGTGCCGCTCAGCCGGCATCCATGGCGTTATGACCACGAGCGACCGAGGGCGATCTACTTCGCCACGCAGCTCCAGGCCCTGCCGAACGTCGCGCGCTTTGTCCGCGACCGCGCGTTCTGGCCGCCGCCGGTGCGCGAGGTGGTGCGCTATGGCGACTCCGGCACGCTGCCCGTCCCGGGCGCGCCGCGCATCGTCCCAACGCCCGGCCACACCCTCGGCCACTGCTCGTTGCACCTCGCAGACCGCGACGCCGTGGTGGCCGGCGACGCGCTGGTGACCTATGACCCCTACACCGCGCGCACAGGACCGCGGTTGGTCGCCCGCGCAGCGACCGTCGACAGCGAGCGCAACCGAACGACGCTCGAAGCGCTCGCTGCGACCGACGCACGCTATGTGCTCACCGGACACGGGCCCGTATGGGAGGGCGGAGCACGCGCCGCGGTTGCGGCGGCGCGTGCTGCGCCCGTGGCCTGAGCGTCGTCATCGCCCCCGGCGGAGGGGACTCGCCGGGAGCGCCAGCCGCTCTGGGTCTTTCGCTCAGGCGCCCGGCGTCACCTTGTCCATGGCGCTGCCCAGCACGCGGGTGAACCGCGCCGCGGCCCCTGCGCCGGTGGGGTCGGTGGCCTCCGCGCCGGCGTGGACCTCGGGCGGTGCCTTCTGCAACTGCGGTTCCTGCCCGAGGGCCGGTGCGGGCTCGGCGAGGGTGAACTGGCCCTTGCCGTCCAGCGACGGCCCGGAGGTCCAGCGGGCGTTGGCCGGAAGCTGCTCGTCCATGAGGTGGTTGAAGAACGCGTAGGCGTGGCGCTGGTTGTCGGCGGTGTTCTCATAGTCGCCGGGGGCGTTGGTCGCCTGCTCGGGGCCGAGCTCCTCCAGGACGGCCAGCCACTGCTGCTGGTGCATCGTGTCGCGGGCGATCAGGAAGTTGAGCATGTCCTTCATGCCCGGATCGTCGGTCAGCTCCAGCAACCGGCACGCGAGCGTGCGGCCGATCGCCTCGGCGGCGACGTTGGCGCGCATGTTGGCGATTAGGTTGCCGCCAGCATCGATGCAGGCCGCGTTGAACGGCACGCCGTTGGCATCGGACGGCATCGCCGACAATCCGCCGGAGAGGAAGTGGCGGGGCTCGAGGGCGCCCATGCGCGCGGCGACCGCCGGGTTGGTCACGACGTCGTCGACCATCTCGGCCTTGGCGCCTTCGAGGTTCATCGCCACCGCCGTCGCCAAGACCTCGATGTGGCCGATCTCCTCGGTCGCGGTGGAGAGCAGCATGTCGCGGTACTTCTTCTCGCCTCGATGGCCAAAGCCCTGGAACATGTACTGGTTCATGACCCGCATCTCACCCTCGGGCCCGCCGATGGCCTGCTGCAGCATACGAGCGAAGACGGGGTTGGGGTTGTCGACGCGGACGGTGTAAGCGAGGTCACGATGATGGAAGAACATCGAGCGCTCCTTTCGGGTTGGTGTCGATGCGGGCGCTTCCCGTGGCGGCAGGGCGCCCAACCATTGATGTTCTGTTTGCGTCGCCCGGAGCCTTGGGGAGCCAGTGGGCAAATGGACGTTCCCAATGAAGGGAGAGACTCATGACCCAGACCGATGCGGGAACCCGCGATCAGGTCAAAGACAAGGCCACCGAGGTGGCCGGGCAGGCGCAGGAGAAAGCCCAACAGGCCGCAGGTCAGGCGCGTGACCAAGTGCGCACGCAGATTGATCAGCGTTCTACCGATGCCGGCGCGAAGGTTCGCGAGCAGAGCAGTGACTTGCGCGCCGTCGGCGATCAGCTGCGCGAACAGGGCAAGGACAGGCCGGCGAAGCTGGCCGATCAGGCAGCCCACCATGTCGAGCGCGTCGGCACGTGGCTCAGCGACTCTGACGCGGACAAGATCCTGCGCGACGTCGAGGACGCGGCACGCAAGAACCCGTGGGCTGTGGCCGCCGGTGGCGTCGCGCTGGGGTTTGCCGCTTCGCGCTTTCTGAAGGCCTCCAGCAGCGACCGCTACCAGGCCCGTAGCGCCGCGACGGCAACGCCCGAACGCGCGCTGCCGCGGCCCACCGGGCCCGACGAGCCGCGGTTCGTCAGCAGCGGCGCGGCTACCGGCGCGTCGGCGCCCCCGGAGCGCCCAGGCGGGGCGCCGTCGACCGGGGTGTCCTGATGGCCGGCCATCAGGACTCCGGCTTGCGCGAGCAGCCGATCGGCGATCTTCTCCGCCAGCTCTCGGAGGAGACGTCGACGCTGGTCAAGCAGGAGCTGGCACTGGCACGAGCCGAGCTTGAGCAGCAGGGCAAGCGCGCCGGGACGGGCGCCGGGATGCTCGGTGGCGCGGGCGTCGCCGGGTTGCTGACGCTTGGTGCGCTGACCGCGACGCTGATCGGGGTGCTCGACACCGCGATGGCGTTCTGGCTGGCGGCGCTGATCGCGACCGTCGTCTGGGCGGCTGTGGCCGGCGTGCTGGCCCTGCAAGGCAAGAACAAGATCCAGCAGGCGACGCCGCCTGCACCTCAAACCGTCGAGACCGTAAAGGAGGACGTGCGATGGGCCAAGACCCGGACATGATCCGCAGGGATATCGAAGACACCCGCGAGCGCATGGGCGACACCGTCGATGCGCTCGGGTACAAGACCGATGTCAAGGCTCGCGCCAGTGACAAGGTCGGAGCCGTCAAGGCCAAGGTGACGGGCGCGACGCCCTCGTCCGGCGACGTCAAGCATGGCGCCCGCCAAGCGGTCGGCATCGCTCAGGAGAACCCGCTCGGCCTCGCCGTCGGCGCGGTCGCCGTCGGGTTCCTGGCGGGCATGCTGATGCCCTCCACCAAGGTCGAGGACGAGAAGCTCGGCCCGATGGCCGATCAGGTCAAGGACCAGATCAAGGACACCGGCCAAGAGGCGCTCGAGCACGGCAAGGCCGTGGCGAGCGAGACCGCCTCGGCGGCCGCTGACGCCGCGAAGTCCACGGCCCAGGAGCAGGGCCAAGCACATGCCGGCGAGCTCAAGGACTCAGCGCAGGACCACGCCCAAGCCGCTCGCGAAGGTGCGACGCAGGCATAGGGCCGATGCGCCTCCCCGGCGGCGGCGGGGCCGCCGCCGGGGCAAGCGCGGTGCTCACGCGGTGAGCGGCGAGGCGTGGGAGAGGCTGATCAGCTGACCCGTGCCAGCTGGTCGGCGGACGCCCTCGATGACGACGACCTCCTCCTCGGTCTGGCCAACGGCGAGGACGCCGCGGCGGTGAAGGTGGTCGACGCGGTCGCGCATCAACGGTCCCAGTGGGCCGCGATGGCGGGCCACGACGCGCGGGTCGAAGCCGGCGGCGCGCATCCCGTCCAGCGTGGTCGCAGTCCCGCAGACTTCGGAGTGAACGACCAGCAGCGTGCCGCCGGGGTGCAGATGCGCCGGCGCCTCGGCGATGAGGCGGTCCAGGACGATGCGGCCGTCGTGGCCGGCGTCCCACGCGCGCTGAGGCCCGCGCGTAGGGGGGTGGTCCCGTTGCGGATCGGGAACGTACGGGGGATTGGAGACTATGACATCGAAACGCTGATTGTGCAGCGTAGAGAACAGATCGCTGCGCCGTGCGCGGACCGCGACGCCGTTGAGCCGGGCGTTCAGGCGTGTGGTCATGATCGCCCGGCGCGAGATGTCGACAGCGGTGACGTCGCTTGCCCCGGCGCGGGCGGCCGTGATCGCAAGCGCCCCGCTCCCGGTGCAGACGTCCAGAACGCGAGCGCCAGGCGCGAGCTCACGCAGGGCATCGGCCAGTAACCATGTGTCGGAGATCGGCCGGAACACACCTGGGAGCGTCGTGATCCTCACGAGCGGGGAGATATCCAGCGTGACCTCATCGGCAAACCTGGACGTCCAACAGCTGTACGCGGCCTTCGCGGGAGATCGCGCGCTGAGCGTCGGCATCGAGGAGGAGCTGATGTTGCTCGATCCCGAGACGCTCGATCTCGCGCCGTGCGCGCCGGCCCTTCTGGCGCGGCTTGACGGGGACGCGCGGTTCAAGCCCGAGCTGCCCGCCGCGCAGCTGGAGATCGTCGGTCGGCCGGTCGCCACCGTGCCTGAAGCTGCCACAGAGCTGCTGCGGGCACGACGCGACCTTGCCCGGGCGGCCGACGGGCTCGCGCGGCCGGCGGGCGCCGGCGTCCATCCCTTCGCGCAGGGCATCGGCGTGGTCAGCCCCGGCGAGCGCTACGACGAGATCCTCGCCGAACACGGAGGTGTTGCGCGGCGTCAACTGGTCTTCGGGCTCCACGTCCACGTTGCGGTCAGCGGCGCTGACCGGGCCCTCGCGATCTACAACGCGTTGCGGGAAGAGCTTCCGGCCCTTGCCGCCCTCGCCGGCGCGTCGCCGTTTTACGAAGGTCGCGACACCGGCCTGGCGTCGGTGCGACCCAAGCTGAGCGAGCTGCTGCCCCGCCAGGGCATCCCGCCCGCGTTCGCTGACTGGGAGACGCTTGCGCAGGCGCTGTCCTGGGGCCGGGCTCCGAGCACGTTCGCCGACGCCCGATGGTGGTGGGAGGCGCGGTTGCATCCGGTGCACGGCACGATCGAGATCCGGGTGCCCGATACCCAGGCGACTGTGCGCGAGACCGCTGCGGTCGCTGCCGTGGTCCATGCGCTGGTGGCGAAGCTGGCCGCGCGCCACGATGCCGCAGAGCTGCCCGCGCCCGCCGAGACGTGGCGGATCGCGGAGAACCGCTGGTCGGCGTGCCGGTACGGTGTTGCGGGTTCCTGGGTCGACGCGCACTCAGGCGCCAAGACCTCCATGCGCCAGCACTTGCACGCGCTGCTCGACAGCCTGGACGACGCGGCCGAGCAGCTGCGCTGTGGCGCCGAGCTCGCCGATGCGCGCGCATACGTCGACGATCCCGTCGTCACGCGGGCGCGCGCCGCAGGCCCACGCGGGCTGGCCGCATCGCTGGCGGAACGCTTCCTCGCGGTATGAGGAGCGCCGCGAGCGGGTAGCGCCGGACTCATGTCGCCGCACGCTCCTGCCCCGCGAGGACCCCTGTCTGGGACCGTCTTCGCTGCCCTGCACGCCGATCCCGGGACGCTCTCGTGGAACGACGCCATGGCGCTCGACTTGTCGGTCATCAACGACCCACTCTCCGACGACGACTTCAACTTGGCGCTCTACTGCTGCTACGAGCTGCACTACCGCGGCTTCGAAGGTGTCGACGAGCGCTGGGAGTGGGACCCGGTCCTGCTCGCGCTGCGCGCCCGGCTGGAGGAGGTCTTCGAGACGGGTCTCGCCGACGCGCTGGCAGGCTGGACGCCGCCGCCCGCTACCGCAGCCACCATGGATGTCGCCCTGCGGGCGATCATCGACGCCGACGAGGCACCGTCGCTTTCGCGCTACCTCGAGACTCGCGGCACCGCCGAGCAGGTCCGCGAGTTCCTCGTGCATCGCTCGGCCTACCAGCTCAAGGAGGCCGACCCGCACTCATGGGCGATCGCGCGGCTCTCCGGTCCGCCCAAGGCCGCGCTGGTCGAGATCCAGGCCGACGAGTACGGCGGTGGTGACCCGACCCGCGTGCACGCCACGCTGTTTGCCCAGACGATGACCGCCGTCGGGCTGGACGACACGTACGGCACCTACCTCGACCGGCTGCCGGGGGAGACGCTGGCGACCGTCAACCTCATGTCCTTCTTCGGCTTGCACCGCCGCAACCGCGGCAAGATCGTCGGGCATCTCGCGCTGTTCGAGATGACGTCCTCGATTCCCAACCGCCGCTACGCCACCGGTCTGCGGCGCCTCGGTCTCGACAGCCCAGATGTCACCGCGTTCTTTGACGAGCACGTCACCGCCGATGCCGTCCACGAGAGCATCGCTGCCGTCGACCTGGCGGGCGGCTTGGTGCGAGTCGAGCCGCCGCTGATCGACGACATCCTCTTCGGCGCCCGGGCGCTGGTAGAGCTGGAGGGGCGCTGGGCGACAGCGCTCCTCGATGCGTGGAACGACGACCGGACCATGCTGCGCGCTCCAGTGGCCGCGACGGTGGGCGCATGAGCGAGACCGCGCGTATCACGCCCTACCGCGATGGACCGCTGTTGGTGCGCGGACCATTCAGCATCACCGATCAAGACGGCAACGAGATCGAAGTCCATCAGCGCACCGTCGCGCTGTGCCGTTGCGGTCGCTCGCGTCAAAAGCCGTTCTGTGACGGCATGCACAAGGCTGTCAACTTCCGCGCCGAGAGCCGACCTCAGCAAGACGCCGATCAGACGTAGCTGGTCACCAGCTGCATGACCACCATGAACCACACAGCGCCGAGCACGACGAACACGGCGATAGGCGCCAGTCGCCGTCGTGCGCCGGCGGTGTCGCCCACGGAGCGGTCGACGCGGGCGCGGTCGCTGTGGGCCATCCAGCGCTGAAGCGCCATCCATCCGAGCCCGAGCGGTACGACGATCAGCGGGACGAGCCAGCCCTGGGAGAAGAACGGCACGGTGATGAGGCTGATGACCATCACGCCGAGGACGAGCCACCAGGGCAACATGGCGATCGCCGACCCCTCACCGGCCGACGGGCCGGGCCCCGACTGCGGGGTCATCGCCGTGCGCTGTTCGAGCATGCTTCGGGCTGGGTCGTCCTGGGCCGCGACCGTCCGCTCGTTGTTCTCGCTGCCGATGACCTCGGGGACGCCTCCGGCCTGCGGCGCGCCGGCGAAGTCCTCGGCGAGCTGACTGAGGACGCGGTCGGGGTCGGCGACGCCTTCCTGCTCTAGGCGCGCCGCCGTCTCGGGGGCGACGTGCTCGACCTGGGTCGTGAGCTGGATCGCGCCCGTCGCGACCAACAGCGTGGCCAACGCGTGCAACCCGACCGCGAGGAGCACCGCGACGTACCAGCCGGTGACCATCGAGACGATCCCGCCGACGACCAGGGCGGCCAGCAGCGTCACGAGGATCAGCGGGCGGTTGCTGACCAGCGTCGCCACCAGCGGCGAGTGCGTCGCATGAGCCTCCTGTGCGCGGCGCGGCGCGTCACGCGGGACCCTCGACCTCGTCGCGGCCGACGACCTCGCGCAGGTCCTCGGTGAGGAGCCGGTTGGCCTCGGGCGTCAGCTCGGGGTCTTCAGAGCGGACGAAGCGGCGTTCGGTCTCGGTCTTGCCTTGGGTACGACGGTCGGCCATGGCCGCGAGCTACCCGGCTCGGGGCGGGGGGTAGACGCGAGTTGCTCCTCGTACGGCAGGCGTTCAGGTGGTGCGCTCAGCGAGGCGGTCGGCCAAGCGGTCTGGGATCAGCGGCCTCAGCGCGGTGGCGATCCGTCCGGCGCCGCCGACGACGTCCAACGGCACGCGCCACAGGCGTGCGCGGACTGCCCGCCAACTTGTGCTTCGCCGGCGCTGGGATGGATCCCGGCGATGACGTCGACACCTTGGCCTGCAAGCTGCTCGGCGGTCGCGGCGCCGATCCCGCTACCGGCGCCGGTGATCAACACGGTGGTCATGGTGCCTGCGCTACCCGCTAGGGGAGTGAGGGCGCGCCATCATGAGTGCGCCACGGGCTTCGAGAGCGCCGAGCCGTCATGGCGACTGCTCGGCCAGGTAGATCAGCGTCGCCTTGACGCGACGGGCGACGTTGGCCGCCTCGGTCAGGTGGAGCTTGAGGAAGATTGCGGCGATGTGCTTCTCGACCGCGCGCTTGGTGAGCACGAGCTCGTCGGCGATCGCCTGGTTGCTGTGGCCGCGAGCGACGAACGTCAGGATCTCCAGCTCGCGGGCGGTCAGCTCGTTGAGCTGGGAGGACTCCGCCTGGTGGCGCGAGCGCACGAGGGACTCGACGACCTTGGCGTCGATGACCGAGCCGCCCGCAGCGACCGATTCGATCGCCGCGACGAGCTGGCCGCGATACTGGATGCGCTCCTTGAGGAGGTAGGCGCGCCGGTCCGAGCCGCTCTCCAGCAGCGCCAGGCCGTAGCGCGGGTCGGTGAACTGGCTGAGGATCACGACCCCGACCTTGGGCGCGGTCTTGCGCAGCCGGGCGGCGACGACGATCCCCTCGTCGGTGTTGGTGGGCGGCATCCGGATGTCGGTGACGACCACGTCTGGCTGCGCGGCTTCGACAGTCAGCATCAGCTCATCTTGGTCCCGGCACGACGCGACGATCTCGATGCCGTCGGCGGCCGCCAAGATGTGCTCAAGCGCTTGGCGGGCCAGGTAGCTGTCGTCGGCGATGACAACCCGGATCGTGCGAGGCGCCGCGTTTGACGTGTCCCGATGGGCGGTGATGACCGAACGCTGTGGCGCGCGCGTGGGCACCGGCACCCGGCCGGACACGCGGGTGCCGATCCCGCGCCGTGAGACCACCCGCAGCGAGTGGGCGATCGCCGAGCGGAGCGCCTCGACCAGCCCGCGGTCGGTCAGCAGCGGCGGGTGTACGCCATGTGCCAGCGCCCGCAGCTCCTCCAGCGCCTCCTCGGCCGACGCCTCGAGCTCGCGGATGCGGGCTGCAGCGCCGAGCGGGTCGTCGAGGAGCATGTCCTCCACGATGCCTAGCTCGATGCGCAGCGCGACGAGCCGTTGCTGCGCGCCGTCGTGGAGATCGCGCTCGATGCGCCGCCGCTCGGCGCTGGCGGCGGTGCGTGCGGCCGCGAACGCCACCAGCGCACCGCCGGCGCCGATGCCCGCGGCCGTCCGCGTCAGGCGCAAGAACGCCGGCCGGGGAAGCTCGGGTGCGTGGGGTGTGGCGACGTTCATGACGAGCAACGCACGGTCGCCTGAAGGTGCGCATCGCCCAGTGTCGCCGACCGGAGGCCGGCCGGCCAACTCACCTGATTCCGTCAGTCCCCTGTGAGGACGCGATGACACCGGCGCGGGAGCCGCGGGTCGCGTCGGTGATCGCCTGCGCCGCCTGGATCAGCCCCAGATGGCTGAAGGCTTGGGGAAAGTTGCCGACCTGGCGCTGGCGCTCGACGTCGTACTCCTCTGCCAGGAGACCGACATCGTTTCGCAGCGTCAGCAAGCGCTCAAAAAGCACCCGTGCTTCGTCGACACGGCCGTTGGCGGCCAGCGCGCTCACGAGCCAGAACGAGCAGGCCAGGAACTGGCCTTCGCTCCCGGGCAGCCCGTCGTCGGTCGCCACGGTCGAGTAGCGGGCGACGAGCCCGTCGCTGGTGAGCTCGGCGCGGATGGCGTCGATCGTGCCGGTGACGCGCTCGTCGTCAGCCGGCAGGAACCCCACGAGCGGGATTGTCAGCGTGCTGGCGTCGAGTTCCGGCGCGTCGTAGGTCTGGGTGAACGTGTTGCGCGCGGCGTCATAGCCGTGATCGCAGATCTCGTCGTGGACTGCATCACGGGTCGCCGTCCAGCGGGCCAGCGGCGCCTCGAGGCCGAAGCGCTCGGCGAGCCGGATCGCGCGGTCAAAGACGACCCACGCCATGACCTTGGAGTACGTGTAGTGCTTGGGACCACCGCGGGCTTCCCAGATGCCGTCGTCGGGCTTTTGCCAGACCGTCTCGACGTAGTTGACCAGCGCGCGCCAGCGAGGCCAGGCACGCGGGTTGATGTGTCCGAGCCGAGTCGCGGCGAGATAGCTGACGGCGACCAGCTCGCCATAGACGTCGAGCTGGAACTGCTCGGAGGCCGCGTTGCCGACGCGGATCGGTCGCGCGCCCTCGTAGCCGGGCAGGTGGCTGAGCTCGTACTCGGTCAGGCGACGCTCGCCCGCGATGCCGTACATGATCTGGATGTCGGCGGGGTCGCCGGTGGCGACGCGCTCCAGGAAGCCGCGGAAGGTGAGTGCCTCCTCGACGTAGCCCCCGGTCAGCAGCGCCTCGAGCGTCAGGGCGGCGTCGCGCAGCCAGCAGTAGCGGTAGTCCCAGTTGCGCACGCCGCCGAGGTCCTCGGGCAGCGACGTGGTCGGCGCGGCAATCAGCGCGCCGGTGGTCGCCGACGTCAAGGCCTTGAGCACGATCAACGAGGTCAGGACCGCTTCGCGGTACTCGCCGTCGTAGGTGCAGCGATCCGACCAGCGTCGCCACCAGGCCTCGGTGCGGGCCAGCGCGGAATGGGCGTCCTCGACCATCGGCGAGGCCTCGTGTGAGGGCCACCAGTCGAGCGAGAAGTGCTGGTGCACCCCGGCGCGCAGCGTGAACTCGGCGGTCGTTATCGCCTCCTCGGTCGTCAGCGACAGTTGCGTCGAGAGCCGGAAGGTGTCGGGGCCGGAGACGGCGACGACGCCGTCCGGGGTCGGCTCAACCCATGGCTTCGTCGCGCCATAGTCGGGTCGTACGAGCAGGCGCATGCGCATCGGGACGCTGCCGCTGACGCCCTCGGCGATCCGGATCAGCCGCGGCGGCCCGTTGCTGCGCACGGGCATGAAGTCGGTCACGACGACCGTGCCATGCGGGGACTCGAACCGCGTGTCGAGGATCAGCGTGCCGGACCGGTAGCGGCGCGAGACGGCCACGGGCTGCGTCGCCGGCGCCAGCTCCCACGTGCCGTGGGCGTCGTCGCCGAGCAGCGCGGCGAGCGCGGCTTGCGAGTCGAAGCGCGGCACGCAGAGCCAGTCGATCGCGCCCGCCCGGTTGATCAGTGCGGCCGATTCGAGGTCTCCGAGCAGGGCGTAGTCCTCGATGCGCATGCGCTCAGACTCGTGCGGGTGGCCAGGCACGGCAAGGGGGTGGGCACGGCACCGCACCGGGTGCGGGCGCGTCAGTGCAGGACGGCCTTGACGGCGATCAACGCTCCCGCGAGCAGGCCGAGGGCCGCGGCGTGGACGAGGCACCGCGGCACGGTCGCCCCGGCAAGACGCGCCGCGAGGAACGCGTAGGCGCAAATCAGCGCGAGGCCCGACCACTTCGAAAGCGCAAACGCCAGGTCGACGTCGAAGGCGCCGAGCGCCGCGAGCACGAAGAACAGCGCGGGGAACCCGGCGCCGACGACGACCGCGATCGCCTCGCCGGCGACCGCGCGCAACTGACGGCGCGCGAGCGGCGCACGCGTGCGGGCTTCGAGCGAGACCGCTTCGCTATACAGCTCGGCGAGCCCGACCGTGATGGCCGTCGCGAGGAGCAGGACGGCCATCGCTCCAGGTGCCAGCGGATGATCCTGGAGCGCGACGACCAGCGCCAGCCCGACCAGCGCTCCGTAGAGCGTCCGCGCGACGTCACGCGATCCGAGATGGGCGGTGATGATGGCGGGAAGCGGCGACGGTGGTGAGACGTGAGGCACGGGCTCGGCCACGTCGTCGGAGTTCCCCGGAGCGCGCGGGCACCATGCGACAACCGATGTTTCCGGGTCATGGCAGACAGGGACCCCGTCAAGGACCACTGTCCCTCCATGAGGAGCCGCATCACATGATCACCCGCATCGACCGGCTGGGCGTCGCCCTTCCGCCGCCATCAGATCCCGACCCCGACGGGGCTGCCGCTGTCCAAGAGCTGATGGGCGGACGGTTCGGCGAGATGTCGACGTTCATGAACTACACCTTCCAGTCGTTCAACTTCCGTGGCCGGCAGGCCGCACGTCCGTTCTATGACTTGATCGCGAACATCGCGGCTGAGGAGTTCGGTCACATCGAGGTGGTCGCCGCGGCGATCAACACGATGCTGACCGACCCCGCGCAGGTCGACGCGCAGGCACCGGACGCGACGTTGGCCAAGTACAAGGGCGTCGGCGCCTCGCACCACTTCCTGGCTGGCGGCAAGGGCGCGCTGCCCGCCGACTCACGCCAGATCCCCTGGACCGGCGACTACGTGTTCAGTTCGGGCGATCTCGTGGAGGACTTGACCCACAACTTCTTCCTGGAGACCGGCGCCCGCAATGGCAAGTTGAAGGTCTACCAGATGGTCGAGCACCCGGCCGCCCGTGCGCTGACCGGCTACCTGCTCGTCCGTGGTGGCGTCCACCAAATCGCCTACGCCCGCGCGCTAGAGAAGCTCACCGGCGTCGACATGATGAAGGCCTTCCCGACCCCGCGGATCCCGACCGACAAGATCCCCGAGTGTCAGCCGCACATTGAGAAGGGCCTGCACCGGATCCTGTATCGCTTCTCGACGACCGACTACCACGAGATCGCGGCCGTCTTCAACGGCCCGCACCCGGAGACGGGGGAGGACCTGATCGTCGAGGACGGGCCACCGGAAGGCGCGCTGCCCAACGACCTGCCGCCCCAGAGCGACGTCTTCGCCCCCGACTACGCGCCCGAGGACATCGCCGAGATCGCCCAGAAGCTGCGCAAGGCTGCGGGCTTCGACGAGCCGACCGGCAAGGTCGCCGAGGACGCATAGGTTTCGCTCGTATCGGTGTGTGGCGCCGCGTGACCGCGGGTAACGCCCGGGCATGATCGGTGCCCTCATTCTTGGTCTCGTCGCCGGCTTCATTGGCCGGGCGCTGGTGCCCAACGACGTCTTCAGCGGTATGGACGGCCCCAAGTCCTGGGCGGCGTCCGTGGCGCTGGGCCTCGTTGGTGCGCTGGTGGGCTACTTCATCTTCACGCGCGGGCTGGGCATCGGGGACGACGACGCCTTCGACCTTGGCGGTCTGCTGAGCGCGATCATCGGCGTCGTCCTCGTCTTGCTGCTCGCTGGCGCGCTGGTCAAGCGGGCGCCCGGCCGCTCAAGCGGCGCTCGGTGATCCTGAGTATCCGTACTCCTGGCGAGCGCCCCACGGGCCTGACGGACGACCCCCGATCACCGGATGTTCGGTCCGGCAGGTGGGTAGTGCCTTCACAACCCAACCGAAGGAGACCATGATGGCCGAGTTGACCCCGCTGGACGAGAAGCTCGCAGAGGTGCTCGGGCTCGCGCAGGCGGCGCAGGCCGCAGCTGACACCGTGGCCAAGATGGAAGATGCCGACGGCTTCTCCGAGGAGCTGTCGCGCATGCGCGAGCAGGCGGTCGAGACCGAGCGGCGTACCGACGAGCTGGTTGATGGTCTTGACGGCAAGAAGACCGCGATCCGGGACATGGCGCGCGAGACCAAGAGCGAGGCCACGGAGATGATGGAGACCTACCTCGCTGACGAGGAGGAAGCCCTCGATGGCTTTGAGTTCCTGAGCATGGCCGAGGCGGGCGAGCTGTGTCACTGGGAGATCGTCGAGAAGATGTCGGAGACGATCGGTGCCGAGGACGTTCGCGCGCTGGCGGGGTGGGCTGTCGGCGTTCAGCGTGAGCACGTCGAGGCCGTGCGCCGGGCGTCGCTGACGCTCGCCGCCCAAGAGGCGCTCAGCTGACGGTCATGGCCATGAAGCCTCAGAACATCACCGAGCGCATCGAAGAGCTCGCCGATCTCGACGCGCCATCCCAGATCATCGGCACGCAAGTGCGCGATGTGATCACGCCGGGGCCGGTCAAAGACGCGTTGCAGGGCACGTGGATGGGGCACGCGCTGCATCCGCTGCTGACCGACATTGTCATCGGGACGTGGACCAGCGGGCTGTTGCTCGACCTCACCGGCAGCTCCGGTGGCGACCGGCTGGTCGCCGCCGGGGTCGTCTGTGCCGTCCCGACGGCGCTGACCGGAGCGACCGACTGGGCCGACGTGGAGGCACGTGATCCCGCCGCCCGTCGCGTCGGGATCGTGCATGGGTTGGCTAACGCGGCTGCCCTCGGCCTGCAACTCTGGTCGCTCGCGGCTCGCGGTCGGGGCAAGCGCGGCCGCGGCGTCGCGTTGTCGGTCGCGGCCAATGGGCTGCTCGGGGCCAGCGGCTATCTGGGCGGCCACCTGAGCTACGTGCGCGGTGTCGGTGTCGGGGCCCGTCAGCCGTCGTAGAGGCCGCGCTGGCGCAGGACGGGCAGCACACCCTCGCCCACGCGGTAGGCCTCCTCCAGGTGGGGATAGCCGGAGAGGATGAACTCGTCGATGCCGAGGCGGTGGTACTCCTCGATGCGGTCGGCGACCTCCTCGTGGCTACCGACGAGCGCCGTGCCCGCGCCGCCGCGCACCAGGCCGACTCCGGCCCACAGGTTCGGTGAGATCTCCAGCGCGTCGGTCCGTCCGTCATGCAGCGCGGTCATGCGCCGTTGGCCTTCGGACTGTGAGGCGCGCTGGACGGTCTGGGCCTCGGCGATCGCCTCAGGGCTGAGGCCGGCCAGCAGGCGGTCGGCCTCAGCCCACGCCTCCTCGGAGGTATCCCG
This sequence comes from uncultured Conexibacteraceae bacterium, assembly GCA_963829185.1. GTDB lineage: Bacteria > Actinomycetota > Thermoleophilia > Solirubrobacterales > Solirubrobacteraceae > Baekduia. The sequence goes on along the minus strand of CAWHID010000001.1, from coordinate 94,351 downwards.
CGCGATCGCGTGCAGGCGGATGCCGAAGCGCAGCTCGCGACCTTCGCGCTGCGCCGCCGCGCGGACTGCGGCGATCTTCTCGGCGACCGCCGCCGGCGGCTCGCCCCAGGTCAGGAAGACGTCGGCGTAGCGCGCGGTCACCTCGATCGCCTCGGGCGACGAGCCGCCGAGGTAGACGTCGGGCCACGCCGGAGGCGCGACGAGCTGCGCGCCCTCCAGGCGGAGGTGCTCGCCGGCGAAGTCGACGACCTCGCCGGTCCACAGCTCGCGCAGCACATGCAGGAACTCGCCCGCGCGCGAGTAACGGTCCGGCTTGCTCAGGAAGTCGCCGAAGCGCCGTTGCTCGGCGTCGTCGCCGCCGGTGACGACGTTGAGCAGCAGCCGGCCGCCGGAGATCCGCTGGTAGGTCGCGGCCATCTGTGCTGCCAGCAGCGGGGCCTGGAGACCGGGCCGGAAGGCGATGAGGTACTTGAAGCGCTCGGTGACCTGTGTGAGCCCGGCGGTGACGACCCAGGCGTCCTCACACCAGGAGCTGGTCGGCGTCAATGCACCGGCGAAGCCGAGCTGCTCGGCCGAGCGGGCGATCTGCCCCAGATAGGCGATGTCGGGCGCACGTTGCACCCCCTGTTCGGTGACGCGCGAGCCGCTGACGCCGACCGCGTTGCCGAGGCTGAGGTCTGATCGGGAGTCGCCGCTCGTGGGCAGGAACCAGTGGATGGCAAGCATGTGCTGTATGTCGATTCAGAAAAGGGTTGTTACGAGTCGCGGATCGCGGCCCGCACCTGCTCGCGGAACGCAACGAACGCAGGATCACCGCGCAGCGCGTCGGTCCGGTCAGCGGGGTCAAACGGCGGGCGCTCGTCGAAGACGATCCGTCCCGGACGCGACGACATCACCAGCACGCGCGTTCCGAGAAAGACGGCTTCCTCGACGCTGTGGGTGATGAACAGCGCGGTCTTGCCTGAGCCGAGCCAGACGCGCAACAGCTCGGCCTGCAGCCGCTCGCGGGTCAGCGCGTCCAGCGCGCCGAAGGGCTCGTCGAGCAGCATGATCGCCGGGTCGTTGGCCAGCACGCGGGCGATCTGGCAGCGCTGCTGCATGCCGCCCGACAGCTCATATGGCGCTGCTGCGGCGAACTCGGTCAGGCCAACGCGCGCAAGTTGCTCGTCGGCGATCGCATACCGCGCGGCCTTGCGCGCGCCACGCAGCCGGGGACCCAGCGCGACGTTCTCGCGCACGCTGAGCCAGGGGTAGAGGTTGGGCTGTTGGAAGACGACGCCACGCTCCGGGCCGGGAGCGCGGACCTGCGCGCCGCCGACGAGCACTTGGCCCGTCGACGGCGTCAGGAATCCGGCCAGCAACTGCAGCAAGGTGGTCTTGCCACAGCCCGACGGGCCCACCAGCACGACGAGCTCGCCGGCCTCGATGTCGAGGTCGAGCGGGCCGAGCGCGTGAACCTCGGCCCCGCGCCCGTCATAGCGGTGGGCGACGCCCCGGAGGGCGATGGCGTCAGCCGCCGACGGCACTGGCGTAGGTCGCGTTGACGGCGGCCCCGTAGGACTCCTCGGGCTGGACCTTGTCAATCTGGGCCAAGTCCTTGTTGAACTGCGCCGCGGCGAACAAGTTCTTGGCCAGGCCGCCACCGAGGTAGTCGGTTCCGGCCTGCTCGGCGGCGGTCAGGAAGATCAGGTCCTTGAGCTGCGGCAGGACCTCCTCGGCGCTCACGTTCAGCTCAGCGCCGACGGCGGTCGCGACCGCGTCCGGGTCGGACCGGTACAACTTGACCGCGCGATCCTGCTGGGCAACCCAGGTCTTGACGGCGTCGGGGTACTTACCCGCGAAGTCCTTGGTCACCACGGCCAGGTCATAGGTCGTCTTGCCCTGTTTGGCCAGGTCGGCGCTGCTGACCAGCACGTGGCCGCCGTCCTTGATGAGCTTGGCGAGGTTGGGGTTCCAGACGTAGGCGCCGTCGATGTCACCACGGCTCCAGGCTGCGGAGATGGCGTCAGGCTCGGCGTCAATTACCTTGACGTCCTTGGCGGTCAACTGATGGTCCTGCAGGGCGGCGAGCAGCGAGTAGTGCGAGGTCGACGCCAGCGGCGTGGCGACCTTCTTGCCCTTGAGCTGCTCGATCGAGGTGATGTCCTTCTTGACCACCAGCGCCTCGGCCTTGCCGATGACGTCGTGGATCCACGGCACCTCGTAGGGCAGCGGCTGCGACAGACCGCGCGAGACCGGGCTGGAGCCGGCGAGGCCGATGTCGACCGAGCGCGCGGCGACGGCCTCGTTGACCGATCCGCCCGAGTCAAACAGCTTCCACTCGATCTTGGTGTCCGGCAGCGCCTTCTCCAGCCAGCCCTCGTGCTTGACCACGAGGTCGCCGTTGGGAATCGCCTGGTAGGCGATGGTGAGCTTCTTGGGCGCGCTGGCGGCGGCCGGCTTGCTCGCTGCGGCCGTGGCGTTGTTGTCGCTGTTGTCGTCGGAGCCGCAGGCGGCCAGCGCGAGGGCGGGGATGGTCAGCAGGAGGCTAAGGAGGGCACGAGGTCTCATAGGTGTCTCACTTGGAGTGTTGGTGTTGGGTGGTCAGGACTTGCCGCGCCACGGCACGACGCGCTGCTCCAGCGCCCGCACCAACTGGTCGAGGACGATGGCGGCGAGACCGATCAGGACGATGCAGAGCACCGCGATGTCGGTCTGCTGGAACTTCTTGGTCTCCCAGGCAAGGCCGCCGATGCCGGGGATGCCGTCGACGGTCTCGGCCGCAACGATCGTCGTCCACGCGAAGCCGATCGCCAGGCGGATGCCGGTGAACAGCTCCGGCAGCACCGACGGCAGGACGACGAAGCGGGTGACCTGCCAGCGGCTGGCGCCGAGCGCGAGCGCGCCGTCGAGCTGCCGGCGCGGGATCCCGCGCACGCCATGCAGGACCGAGAGCGTGATCGGCGGGAACGCGGCGAGGAAGAGGAGCCAGACCTTCGAGGCATCCTCGATCCCGAACCAGATGATCAGCAGGCTGAAGTAGGCCAGCGGCGGCAGCGCGCGCACGAACGTCACGTACGGCTCGAAGATCACGCGAAACGGGGTGACGGTGGCGAGCAGGAGACCGAGCGGGACGCCGAAGACGATCGCCCAGCCGACGCCGCGGATGATGCGCCAGAGGCTGTGCCACAGGTGCTCGTGCAGGTAGTAGCCGCTGAGCCCACGAGCGCCGTCGTGGACGGTCTCGCCATCGATGAGTCGACCGAAGACGGCGCTTGGGTCCGGCACGAAGAGGTCGGACCAGACATCCAGCTCGGCGACCAGCCACCACGCGCCGAGGAACACGGCCAGCGAGAGGGTGCGCAGCGCGACGCGCCGTAGGCGAGGGGAGCGGTGAAGGGTCCACGGCGACGGCCGGCGAGCGGCGACGGCGGTGGGGGTCTGGGGCAGGGTGGAGGTGGTGTCCGACATGCGACACGTCTCAATCTACCTAATCTCGACAAAGATTGTCGAGAATGCCGGGCCTGCGGAGGGGTGGGCCTGTTTGCGGACGTCGCGCGTCCGGCTACGCGCCCACGTCGGGTCGGCCCAGGCGCTCGTGGGCGGGTGCGCCTCTTTGCGGCCGGCATACGTCCGCAGACAGGCCCACCCTCGGGTTTGTCGTGGTGGCTTCGCGTGCGGCCGCGATCGAGTTCGAACGACCCGAGCCCGGGCGCGAGCGGATGACGGACCAGCGCCTCGTGGCGCCTCCCACTCCTCACTCCCTCGGTGCCGACAGACCGCGCCCCGCAACCCGACCAACGTCCGCACCGAACGCCCAAACGCCTCGTAAGCACGTCCGTTGCGGCGTTAGACCCCGCAACGGACGTGCGACGGCCTATGGGGTGATCGTGTCGCCGTAGGCGTCAAAGACGCGATTCAGCGCTTCGACGCCATGGCGGTTGGCGTAGATCTCGCTCATCACCACGGTGTTGGCCTCGTTGTCGGCACCGATGTCGGTCAGCAGGTCGAGATTGGTCGCCAACAGATCGCAGCGGCGCTCGTGCAGTTGCTCGATATGGCCGCGAGTGAGCGGCACCTCGACGCTGTCGGTGTGCGGAACCATCTCGGGATCCCAACCCAACGCGTCGATCACCGCCGTCGCATCGCGGTAGACATCGACCAGCGCGAGCTGCTTCGTGGGCACATAGTCCAGGAAGTCCTCGAACGGGTCGTGGTTGAACATCAAGACCTTCTTGGTCTCGATACGCAAGACGTCGGCGGTCGGCGGGTCGACGTTGATACGGCAGCCTGAATTACCCTGCGGGGTACTCATGGGAGACCTACTCTCCTTGGGTCATGCCCCCGGGCCGTTGACGCGGTCGCGGGGGTCTTTTGATTTGTGAGGCGCGAAGCCTAGCGGGGCGGACGGCGGAAGGCGTCGCCCGAGTCCGCGTGCTGGGCAGTTCACTCAAGAGTCGCGCGCAGCGGCCGTCAACCTGGGAGTGGACGTCCTCGTCATCCCGAGTGCGCGTGTCGTGGCGCCCGAACTGCAGGCGGAGTTCGGGCCGATTCCGCCGGCGTTGATTCCGTTGGATGGACGGCCGGCGATGGCGTTTGTGCTCGATCGGGCACCGGATGGCTCGCGTGCGGTCGTCGCCGGTCATGAGGAGGTCGCGTCGCTGCGACGCGCGGCCTGCCGGCTGGAGGGCGTCGAGGTACTCGATGTCGGGCCGACGCGGTCGCTGGGCGAGACGGTCGCGGTTGCCGTAGGGCATGCGGCGCCGGTCGACGGCGAGCGGCTCGTGGTCAACCTCGCCGACACCGTCGTCGGCGATCTGCCGCCCGCCGGCGATGCGATCGCCTATCGCGTCCAGGAAGACGCGCATCGCTGGACGACCTTCACCCGCGCCGCCGACGGCACGATTGCGTCGATCGTCGACAAGGACTATGAGAAGGACGACGACGCCCAAGCGGTGTTCGTCGGGGCCTTCGCGTTTGCCGACGCGCAGGCATTCGCCGCTGCGCTGGAGGTAGCGCTCGCTGCGCCGCCCGCCGACCTGGACCCGTTCTATGTGGCGGTTGCCGCCTACGTGGCGGTCCGTGGCGCAGGCGCGCTGTTCGAGACCGGTGTGTGGCACGACTTCGGTCACCTCGACACCTATCACCGCACGCGTCAGCGGTTCTTCATGGACTCGCGCGCGTTCAATGAGCTCGAGGTCGACGCCTCGCGCGGGGTGGTGCGCAAGACGAGCACCAACGCGGCAAAGCTGCGTCGCGAGACGCGCTGGTACCTCGATCTCCCACCGCGGCTGGCGCACCTGGCTCCGCGGGTGCTGGACCACGGCGACTTTGGGGCCGAGGCCTACGTCGACATCGAGTTCTATGGCTACACGGCGCTGGCCGACGCCTACCTCTACGGCGCCTGGGACGGCGGCGCGTGGTCGCTGGCGCTCGACGCGGTGCATCGTGTTGCTGAGGCGCTGCGCGCCGAGGCGCTCGAGCTGCCCGACGCCGAGGTCGCCGCGATCCTGTCGGCGATGTACTGCGACAAGACCGACGAGCGACTTGCGCCGGTACTGGTCGATGAGCGCTTCGCACCGCTGCGCGGAACAGGTCTGACGGTCAACGGCGTGCGCGGGCTCGGACTCGACGGTGCGCTGGCCCGGCTGCCAGAGCTCATCGCCGCGGTCGGCCTGTTGGACCCGCGGCCGCTCGGGGTCCTGCACGGTGACCTGTGCCTGTCGAACATCCTCTATGACCGTCGGACCGGGATCGTGCGCCTGATCGACCCGCGCGGCGACTTCGGCGGCCTGCCGCTGCACGGCGATCCGCTGTATGACCGCGCCAAGCTTGCCCACAGCCTCGAAGGTGACTACGACCACCTCTGTCGCGGCCTGTTCGACCTGCGCGTCGATCGCGACGGCGTCGCGCTCGACGTCCACCTCACACCCGCTCACGAGCGCGTCAAGCGCCTCTTTGCGCGGCGTGCCGAACGCGCCCTTGGCGAGCGCGACGGCCAGCGTGTACGGCTGATCCAAGCGTTGCTGTTCCTCACGATGATCCCGCTGCATCACGACCGGCCGCGCTCGCAGCTGGCGTTCGGCGCGCGTGGCCTGGCGCTGCTGAGCGAGGTCGCCGCGTGCGTGGACGCGGGCGTGCCCTTGGCGCTGGCGGAGGCCGCGTGATCGCGCTGGTGGTCACGATGGCGGGGGAGAGCCGCCGCTTCCGCGCGGCGGGCTACACCGTCCCGAAGTACCGGCTCGAGGTCGACGGCCGCTCATTGTTGTCGTGGTCGTTGGAGAGCCTGCGCGCCTACGTCGAGATCGGCGCGCGGCTGATCCTCGTCGGCCGCGCCGATGATCAGGGCCTCCCGGCGTTTGCCGCCGTTGAGTGCCGCGGCCTCGGCTTCTCGGCCCCGACGGTCGTCACCGTCGAGCGGCCGACCGCGGGCCAGGCCGAGACCGTGCTGGCCGCCGCGCCGCACGTTGCGCCCGGCGAGCGCCTCGTCATCTTCAACATCGACACGCACGTGCGGCCGGGGGCGATGGGGGCTGACACGCTGCTCGGCGACGGCTGCATCCCCTGCTTCGCCGGCGCGGGCGATGCCTGGAGCTTCGCCGCCTGCGATGGTGCCGGCCGCGTGACGGCCGTGGCCGAGAAGCAGCGGATCTCCGACTACGCCTCGGTCGGGCTCTACGCCTTCCGCGACCTCGCGCTGTACTGCGAGGCCTACGCCGCGACCCCGCCGTCGGTCACCCCGGCCGGCGGCCGTCGTGAGCGCTTCGTGGCGCCGCTGTACGACACGCTCGTGCGCGCCGGCCACGACATTCGGCTGACCGTTCTGGCCGAGGGCGACGTCGTCCCGCTGGGCACGCCGGCCGAGGCCGCGGCCGCCGGGACGCTCGTGCAGCCCGTTGGCGCTAGCGGCGGCATTGCCCCCGCCGCGTCTGCCGTGGTCTAGCGGCGCCGGTCCGCGCGCGCCGCGGCGATCGCCGCGAGGTTGGCCGCCGACTGCGGCGTCACCAGCAGCACGTCGTCCAGGAACGCGGGCAGGGGCTTGCCCGCCGGACGCAGGACGGCGTCGACCGACCAGCGCAGCGTCGCCTCGGCGAAGCCGCCGGCCTTGACGGTGAACACGGTCAGGTGTGGCGCGCCGGGCTCTTGGCCACCCGCGGCGCCGACCGCAGCGACGAGCCCGTCGATCAGGGCGCTCTCGTCTTCGCCGACGTGGATCGCCAGCGTCGCGTCGTCCTCGCCGCCAAAGGACGCCAGCCAGGTCTGGAGGATCGCAGGGTCCGCGATCACGTCGGCGACGTAGGCCACCATGACGAACCGTCGCGCCTCGAACGGCGGCGCCAGCCGCATGCGGGCGCCCGTCGCCCGCGCCAGCGTCCGGATTAGCTCGCGCTGACGGTCGTGCAGTTGCCGCGCGACGCGCTTGACCGCGTAGACGTGCGCGAGGTCATAGCCGGTGATCGGCCCCGACTCGCCGTAGCCGCCGTCGATCAGCGACCACAGCAGCGCCGGCCCGATCTCCGTCGCCGCCGGGTTCACCGCGTCGGAGTAGACCATGGCCTTGGTCTGCGGGCCACGCGACAGGTGCCCGGCAAGCGTCGAGTACAGCACCTCCTCGCGGACCCAATGCCCGCCCTCGCCATGGCGGTAGCGCCGGTCGATGCGCTCGAGCATCTCCACGAACAACGCCGTGGAAAAGAAGCTGCCCTCCGACTGGCCGCCGAAGATCTGCGTCTCGCCGAGGTCGGTCAGCATCGCGGCCACCGCGCGATCCTGGTGCGCGGCGGCACCCGGTGGCCACGGCGTGTCAGCCGGGACGGGATTGGCGAAGAACCCAGCCTCGAAGCTCGCGATGTGCTCGCCGGCCCCGGCACGGAAGTACAAGTCGTTGCTGGCGTGCAGCACGACGTGGTCGAACGGCTCCAGCGCGTCGACCGCCCAACGCACGTTGTCGTTGTGCAGGTAGGCGATGTCGCCCCACTGCGTGGCATGGGAGGTGGGGTTGACGTGCACGCCGTCGGGCAGCAGCGGCGCGACCTCGGCCGGATCGCATCCCATCGCCTGGGACAGGTGCAGCACGATCTGCGTCTGCGCTGGCAGGAACGCTCGCAGGTTCTCGACCTGGTCGAGGACCACCAGCGGCTGCTCGTGGACGGGGAGGGAGACGAGGATGCGCGGGTCGCTCACGGGCCGCGCGGAGTCTATCGGCCTTGCAAACCAGAGGTCAGGCTGAATATTATGGAGGTCTGTCGGCGATCTGGATCCGTCAGCGGTATCCAGAATGATGTGCCAAGGCATCTCCGTCGACCCTCCATCGCGCCGCCGGCACCCGTATGAGGGCCCGGCTCTCCTCCCAGGACTGCTCTCAAAACTATGCGTCAGCCCCGTGGCCTTCGCCGCGCCCCCTTGATCTGCTCACTGCTGCTCACGCTCGGCGCGGCGCTGATGTCCGCTGCGGTGGCGACGGCCACGCCATACAGCCAGGCGGTGCTGGGCGATTCGCCGTTGGGGTACTGGCGGTTAGATGGCTCGTCGTTGACGTCGGCCACGGATACGTCGGGCAACGGCAACACCCTGACCGGTCCAGGGACGGGGCTGACGGCGGGGATGGTAGGGCCGATGGCGGGCTCGACCGCGATGGCGTTCTCGGGTGGGTATCTGGGTCGTGCGTACTTTGCGTACACCAATAACTTCGCAATCGAGTTCTGGGTACGGTCGAACCGCGTCAACGAGCGTCAGGCGCCGGTGTCCAACGGCTGGGTCGGGACCGACAACTGCTGGCACGGCGTGTGGGCAGGTGTCCAGGCGTCGCTGTTGTTCGGCTACAACGCCAACACCTGCAACCAGGGTGGTTCGACGACCAACCTCTCGTTGTTCTCGAATCAGAGCGATTGGCATCACGTGGTGGTGCAGCGCTCGGCCGGTGTGACGAGCCTGTGGACCGATGGCGTCCAGCACTCGACCACCAACAGCACAATGGTCACGCTCAACGGAGGCAGCTTCCGCATCGGCGGGTTGCACAACGGCAGCGCTAGCCAGTCGTTCGGCCCGTTCTCCGGGGCGTTGTCGGAGGTCGCGTACTACAACCACGTGCTGACGGGCGCACAGATCGCGGCGCACTACAACGCTGCGGTCGGGGCTCCGGCCAACACGACGCCACCGATCATTGCTCCCGCGACCTCGCTCGGCCCTGGCTTGTCCTTGTCGGCAAGCCCCGGCAAGTGGGTGGGGGCAGGCATGAGCTACGCCTACCAATGGCGACGCTGCGATGGGTCGGGCGCGAGCTGCGCCGACATCGGCGGGGCGACGTCGAGCGCCTACACCCTGCAGGGCGCCGACGTGGGTAAGACGCTGCGCGTGCAGGTCACGGCGACCGACAGCGAGGGCACAGCTGCCGAGAGCTCGGCGGCAACCGAGGTCGTCGCGGCGCAGACGCCGCACGCCCACCCGCTCTACCGCCAGACGGTCCTCGGTGACTCGCCGTTGGGGTATTGGCCGTTGGACGGCTTGTCGTTGACATCGGCGGCGGATGCGTCGGGCAATGGCTACACGCTCACCGGGCCGGGGACAGGGCTGACCGCCGGTGTGACGGGGCCGATGGCGGGCGCGAAGGGCATGGCGTTCTCGGGTGGGTATCTGGGTCGGGCGTATTTCGCGTACAGCAACAACTTCGCGATCGAGTTCTGGGTGCGGTCCAACCGGGTCAATGAGCGTCAGGCGCCGGTGTCCAACGGCTGGGTCGGGACCGACAACTGCTGGCACGGCGTGTGGGCCGGCGCGCAGGCGTCGATCCTGTTCGGCTACGACGCCAACACCTGCAACCAGGGCGGTTCGACCACCAACTTCTCGTTGTTCTCGAGTCAGAGCGATTGGCATCACGTGGTGGTGCAGCGCTCGGCCGGTGTGACGAGCCTATGGACCGATGGGGTCCAGAAGCCGGGGACCAACAGCACGACGGTCACGCTTAATGGCGGCAGCTTCCGGATCGGTGGCCTGCACAATGGGAGCGCCAGTCAGTCGTTTGGCCCGTTCTCCGGAGCGATCTCCGACGTCGCGTACTACAACCACGTGCTGACCGGGACGCAGATCACTGCGCACTACAACGCGGCAGTCGGGGTTCCGACCAACACCACGCCGCCGACCGTCACTCCCACGACGGGCCTCCACGAGTCCGACGTCGTCACGGCAGACCCTGGCACCTGGGCCGGGGCCGGCACCATCACCTACGACTATCAGTGGCAGGCATGCACGTCGCCCAGCAGCTGCTCTCCAATCAGCGGGGCGACCACCACCACCTACCAGCTCACCGCGGCCGAAGTCGGCAAGACCATCAAGGTCGTGGTGACCGCGACCAACGCGTCGGGCTCGGACTCGGCGACCAGCGCGGCGACCACAGGCGTCGCCGGTGGGGAGCCGTCCAACACCGCGGCGCCGTCGATCTCCGGCGACGCGATCGACGGCGAGGCTCTGACCTCCACCACGGGGACGTGGTCGGGCGACGAGCCGATCGGCTACAGCCGGCAGTGGCTGCGCTGCGACACCGATGGTGAGGACTGCTCGCCCATCGCCGGTGAGACCGGTGAGACCTACACGCTGACGCCCGCCGACGTTGGCGCGACCATTCGCGTCGCGGTCACGGCGTCCAACGCCCTCGCGTCGGTGGCCGCGACCAGCGCCGAGACCGACCCGGTGGCTGGCCGGGCGCCGGACAACACGGCCCTGCCGTCGATCGACGGTGCGGCGGCCGAGGGGAGCCTCCTGACCGCTACGTCCGGTACATGGGACGGCACCGAGCCCATCTCCTACGCCTACCGCTGGCGCCGTTGCGCGGGCTCCGGTGGTAGCTGCTCCGACATCGCGGGTGCGACGAGCGACACCTACACGTTGGGGGCCGCCGACGTAGGCGCGGCGATCCGCGTCGCGGTCACCGCGACCAACGTCGCCGGCGAAGAGACGGCGACCAGCGGCGCGACAGATCCCGTCGCTGGCGCCGTCGAGGCACCGCCGCTGCCCGTCCACGAGACGACCGACGTGGGCGACGCCAGCGAGTTCTTGTACACGGGCGAGAACCCGATCCAGCAGGGCGTAGATCCCGAGACGATCGTAGGCGAGCGCGCTGCGGTCGTCCGCGGGCGGGTGCTCGACACCGACGGGGTGCCGCTAGCCGGCGTGACCGCCACGGTCGTGGACCGCCCCGAGCTGGGCAGCATGACCACCACAGGCGACGGCCAGATCTACCTTGCCGTCAACGGCGGCGGCACGCTGCGGGTGCGCTATGAGCGCGACGGCTACTTACCGGTCGAGCGTGATGTTGAAGTCCCATGGCAGAACTGGGCATGGGCCGAAGACGTGCGCCTGACCGAGCTCGACAGCCAGGTCACCGACATCGATCTGTCTACACCTATGTCGGTCGCGCAGGTCGCCCGTGGGTCGGTCGAGACCGACGACAGCGGCTCGCGCCAGGCGACGCTGCTGTTCCCGGCCGGCACGACGGCGTCGATGACGCTGGATGGCGGCACCGAGCTGCCGCTGAGCCATCTTAACGTGCGCGCAACCGAGTACACGGTCGGCGACCATGGCGAGGACGCCATGCCGGCGTCGCTGCCGGCGGCCAGCGCCTACACCTACGCCGTCGACTACACGGTCGACGAGGCAGTGATGGCGGGTGCCTCGCAGGTGTCGTTCAGCCAGCCGGTCATTACCTACACGGATGACTTCCTCGGCTTCGATGCTGGCACCATCGTGCCGGTCGGCTACTACGACAAGGACAAGGGCGCCTGGGTCCCGCAGCCCGACGGTCGCGTGATCGAGATCCTCTCGGAGACCGGCGGCGCGGCCGACATTGATGCCGACGGTGACGGCGAGGCCGACTCTGCTTCTGAGCTGGCACTGCTCGACATCACCGCTGACGAGCGCACACGCTTGGCCGACCTGTACTCGCCGGGCAAGCGCCTCTGGCGTGTGCCGGTATCGCATTTCTCGGTGTTCGACTACAACTGGGGCGTCGGTTTCAGCGGCGGCGGTTGGCGCACGCCGGGCGTGCGCGCGAACGGCTTCGGGCCGATGGACGGCTCCTGCAGTTCCGGTGGTTCGATCATCGGCTGCGACGATCAGACGCTGGGCGAGGATCTCGCGCTCGTCGGCACCGGCGCGTCGCTGCACTACCGCAGCGACCGCACCCCGGGGCGCGTGGTCGGCAACACGCTGCAGATGACCGTGACGCCTGACGAGCCTGGCGCCCTGATCCGCGCCGAGGTCACGATCGACGTCGCCGGCCAGCAGATCACGCGCCAGTTCGATGCCGACCCGTCTCAGGTCTACACCTACACCTGGGACGGCAAGGACTCGTTCGGCCGGACGGTCACCGGCGCCGTGGACGCCAACGTGCGGGTCGACTACGTCTACCCGACCGTCTACCGCGCCAGGGTCCCGGAGGCCGGGGGCCCGACGTTCGGCCTGCCGGGCGGAACGAGTACGGCGATCCCGACGCGCGGAGAGGGTACGACGACGACGGCGTTCAGCGTCAAGATCGGTGGCGTCAAGGAGGTACCGGACGACCTCGGCGGTTGGACGCTCAGCGGACACCACAGCTATGACCCGGCAGGCAAGATCCTGCACTTGGGCGATGGCGAGCAGATCAGCGCCCAGGAGCTGGGCACGCCGATCTCGCACTACGCGGGCGACGGTGGCTCGGTCGCCAGCCGCGGGACCGCCGCGCGCAGCGCCGGAGGAAGCTATGGCGACGGCGGCCCCGCGCAGCTGGCCGACATCGCGAACCTCGGCGCGGGGGCAGTCGGCCCCGACGGCAGCGTCTACCTCGTCGACGGCGGCCACCATCGCGTCCGGCGAATCGGGCCCGATGGGATCATCGAGACCGTCGCGGGCGGTGGCGAGGAGCCCGAGGAGGGGCAGGGAATCGACACCGGCGACGGCGGGCCGGCGACCGACGCCTGGCTCGGCCACCCCAGGGCCGTAGCGCTCGGCATCGACGGGTCGCTCTACATCGCCGACGGCTATCGGGTGCGCAAGGTGGCGCCGGACGGGACGATCCACGCCTTTGCGGGTACCGGCGCCGACGGAGCCCCGAGCGGTGACGGCGGCCCGGCGACCAGCTCCGTGTTGAGCGCCTGGGAGGGGATCGCGGTCGCGACCGACGGCACGCTCTACATCGCTGACGGCGCTCACCATGTCGTTCGGCGGATCGGTCCTGACGGCACCATCTCGACCTTCGCGGGGACCGGTGTCGCGGGCTTCTCGGGTGACGACGGACCGGCGACGGCCGCCAAGCTCCACTCGCCCGGCGGTCTGGCGGTTAGTCCTGACGGCGCGCTCTCCATCGCCGACACGGCGAACAACCGGGTTCGCCGCGTCACCCGTGACGGCGTGATCGACACCGTGGCCGGCAACGGCGTGGGCGCGTCGTCAGGCGACGGCCTCCCGGCGACCTCGGCCGCGATCAACGGCCCATACGGGGTGGCTTCTGCGGCGGACGGGACGCTGTACGTGACCGAAAACGTCAGGGTCCGCATCATCCTGCCGGACGGCAAGATCTCGACGTTCGCGGGTGGCGGCAGCGGCAACGCGTCGGGCGGCGGTGCGGCGTCGGCCGCCAATCTTGCCTGTCCGAGGGCCGTGATGTCGGGGCCCGGCGAGAGCGTCTACATCAACGACTCCTGCGCGGCCAAGACGTTCCGCGTCGCGCCGGCCCTACCGGGCGCGGGCCAAGACACCTACCGAGTCCCGGCGCCCGATGGCAGCGTGATCTACACCTTCGACCGCCGCGGGAGGCACCTGAAGACAGTGAATGCGCGCACCGGCGCCGACACGGCGACCATGGCCTATGACTCGGCCGGGCGGTTGCTGTCGATGACCGATGGCGACGGCAACGTCACGGCCGTCGAGCGCGCCTCGGCCGGCTACCCGACGGCCATCATCGCGCCGTTCGGGCAGCGGACCGAGCTGACCCGCGACAGCAACGGCTGGCTGGCGAGCGTCGAGGATCCGGGCGGTCATGCGTTCACCATGACGAGCACCACCCGCGGCCTGCTGCGGTCGCTGACATCGCCCAAGGGGTACACGAGCAACTTCGAGTACGACGCCGTCGGCTACCTGACCAGCGACTCCGACGCGGCGGGCGGCTCCAAGGAGCTCGTCCGGACCAACCACGAGGGTGGCGCCAACGTCGTCATGACGACAGCGGGTGGCAAGGAGACCACCTACGGCACGACCAGGGACGGGTTCGACTCGACGACTCGGTCCTTCGCAGATCCTTCGGGCCTCGCCGGCGGGACGGCCAACGACGCCAACGGCATCCTGCATCGCACGCTCCCAGACGGCAGCACGATCACCAACAAGCGCACTGCCGACCCCCGCTTCGGCCTGGGCGCACCGCTCATCTCCGGGTCGGTCACGACGCCAGGCGGCGTCAACTACGTGGCGACCAGCTCGAAGAGCGTCGATCTGTCAGACCCCGACGACCTCCTGTCGCTTGAGAGCAGCGACGACGCGGCGGAAATCAACGGGCGGACGTGGTTGCAGCACTACGACGGCCCATCGGCGGAGTCGACCACCACATCTCCCGAGGGCCGGGAGGTGACGTCCACCGCCGACGACCAGGGCCGGCCGCTGACGGTCTCGGTTCCGGAGCGACTCCCGGTCATGACGACCTACGACGCGCACGGACGCCCGACCCACACCGGTCAGGGCGCGCGCCAGACGACCTATCACTACGGCGCTAACGGCGAACTGTCTGAGATCGACGAGCCTGAGGGTCGCACGACCACCTACGAGCACGACGACAGCTGGCGGCTCTTGTCGGCGGCGCTACCCGGCGGACGGACCATCGCCTACACCTACGACGCCAATGGCAACCTCGCGTCGCTCACGCCGCCCGGGAAGCCCGCGTGGGTGTTCACCAGCACCACGGTCGACCTCCCCGAGACCGTCATCGCTCCGACCGTCGGCGATGGCGCGACGCCGACACACTTCCACTACAACAGCGATCGCCAGGTGACAGCGCTCGATCGGCCCGACGGAACGACGTTGAGCTACCACTACGACTCCGGCGGGCGGCTCTCGTCGCTGGAGTCCGGTGGCGACGAGATCAAATATCACTACAGCGCCACCGCCGGTCAGGTCACCTCGATCGAGGCTCCGAGTGGCGAGACGCTGAGCTTCGGCTACGACGGCGGACTCAGCACGAGCGACACGCTGAGCGGCATCGTGGGGGGCACGGTCACGCGCACGTTCGACGACAACCTGCGCGTGTCGCGTGTCGCGGTCAGCGGGGCCGCTCCGGTCGACTACACCTATGACCAGGACGGGCTGCTCACGGGGGCGGGCGACTTGACCGTCGCGTATGCGGCGTCCAACGGCGCTGCAATTGGAACGAGCGTTGGCTCGGTGACGACCTCCATCGACTGGAGCGACTTCGGCGAGCTCAAATCGGCGTCTGCGGCGGTCTCTGGTAGCGCGGTGCTCGCCGACACATACACGCGCGACGACCTCGGGCGCATCACCGAGGTCGCCGAGACCGGTCCTAGCGGTGCCACGATCCATCGTGGGTACGGCTATGACGACGCGGGCCGGCTGGCGGACGTCACCGAAGACGGCGACTCTGTTGCCGCGTACGAGTACGACCTCAACGGCAATCGGACGTCTGTCGTCACGCCCGACGGGACCCGAGTCGCCCAGTACGACGCCCAGGATCGCCTGACTACCGACGGCAGCACGAACTTTGCCTACAACAAGAATGGGCAGCTCGTCACCAGGACCGAGGCCGGCGAGGGTGGCGGCAATGACGCGGTCACGAGCTACGGCTACAACGCCTTCGACGCGCTCGACCGCGTCGACCTTCCTGACGGCCGCCGAATCGACTACGTGCTCGATGGGCAGAACCGCCGAATAGGCAAGAAGGTCGATGGCGCACTAACCCACGGCTTCCTCTACGGGAAGGCCATCAACCCTGAGGCCGAGCTCTCGCCAAGCGGTGGCGTCCGCAGCGTCTTCGTCTACGGGTCGGACGCCACAACGCCGTCGCTGATGATCCGTGGCGGCACGACCTACCGCTTCATCACCGACGAGCGCTCAAGCCCGCGGCTAATCGTGAACACGTCGACCGGCGCGATTGTCCAGCGGCTGGACTACGACGCCTTCGGCAACATCACCCAGGACACGAACCCCGGCTTCCAGCCGTTTGGGTTCGAGGGCGGGATCTACGATGCCGACACCGGTCTCACCCGCCTCGGAATGCGCGACTACGACGCGCGGATCGGGCGCTTCACGACCAAGGATCCGGAGGGCTTCCGCAGCGGCGATACCAACCTGTACGCCTTCGCTGCGAACGATCCTGTCAACGGGGTCGACCCGACGGGCAACGGCATCTTCGGCGCGATCGGCGGATTTTTTGGCGGCCTCGCCGGCGACGCCGCGGGGGCCGTATCGGCGGTCGGGAACGTGGCTGCCGCCGCAGTCAACGCCGTGCCGAACCTGGCTGCGGGCACCCTCGATGGGCTGACCAGTGGGCTCAGTACCCAGATCGCGGGCGCCGTGTTCGGGTTCAACCCGTCCTGCGCTGACTTCGGTCTGGCCGGCCGCATCGGCCAGGGGCTCGGGTTTGCGGGGAGCTTCCTGGATGGCGCGGGCATCGCTGCGGTTGGCGCGAAGCTGACCGGCAAGGCTGCCCGGGCCGCGGACGACGCTGCCGAATACGCTGCGCGGCTCCCCGTCGGCAGCAAACGGCGGCCGATGAATATCCCTGACATCAACGCTCCCGGCGAGATCGCCGGCCGGGCCTATCGGGGGCATGCGCTTGACCAGATGCAAGGCCGCGGAATCCCGCCGAGTGTCGTCGAAGATGCGATCGCGCACAGCCAGCCGATCGCGGCTCGTGGAGGAAAGTCGATTTACTACAGCCCCACGAACAACGTCAGCGTTGTCGTTGGACGAGGCAATACGGTGATCACCGTCGGACACGGGAAATTCAACGGAGTGGGGTGACGGTGAGGAGCGAACGTGAAGAACGCCTGTTCGGCCACATCAGGACGAGGCTTGATGAATACGAGCGCGACGAAGCGGGGCTACGTGCGCTGATCGGCGGCGTCGAAGCGGCCATCGCGGCCCTACTCGAGGAATCAGAAGAGCCCTGGCTCGAGGAACTCCGTACGGCCTGGTCGGGCCTGGAGATGGTCTACGCCGGCCTCGTGGACGAGGACCGGTCGGAGCTCAACGACGAAGACCGCGCGGATATCCGCAAGAGCATCACCGAGATCCGCGCCTTACTCGCCGCCCACCCCTCGGCCTGAGCCGCGTGATGCCGTAGAACTACAGAACATGGCGAGCTCCGAGGCAACGACCGTCCAGGCCGGCGAACGCGAGGTGCGGGTATCCAGCGCCGACCGCATCATCTTCCCCGCAACCGACCGCACCCCGGTCATCACAAAGCTCGACGTCGTGAACTACTACCTCTCGGTCGGCGACGGGATCATGCGCGCGCTCGCGCGGCGGCCGGTGACGCTGGAGCGCTGGCCCAAGGGCGTCCATCCCGACATCGTCGTGTCCACGCGCGAGAAGGGCGGAGGAGACGCGTTCTTCCAGAAGCGCATCCCGCGCGGTGCACCCGACTACGTCGAGACCGCGCGGATCGAGTTCCCGTCGGGCCGCAGCGCCGACGAGGTCTGCCCGACCGAGATCGCCACGGTCGCCTGGGCCGCGCAGATGGGAACGATCACCTTTCACCCGTGGCCGGTGCGTCGCGAGGACGTCGACCATCCCGACGAGCTGCGCCTCGACCTCGACCCGCAGCCGGGCACCGACTTCGACGATGCGGTGCGCGTCGCCGCTGAGGCGCGCACGCTGCTGGCCGACCTCGGCTACACCGGCTACCCCAAGACCTCGGGCGGCCGGGGCGTCCACATTTACGTCCGCATCGAGCCGCGCTGGACGTTCACCGACGTGCGCCACGCGGCGATCGCGTTCGGCCGCGAGCTCGAACGGCGCTTGCCCGGCGAGGTCACGACCAAATGGTGGAAGGAAGAGCGCGGTGAGCGCATCTTCGTTGACTACAACCAAAACGCCCGCGACCGCACGATCGCGTCGGCCTACAGCGTGCGGCCCAAGCCCGGCGCGCCGGTCTCCGCGCCGGTGACCTGGGACGAGCTGGCCAGCGGCATCGCGCCCGAGGACTTCACGGTCGGCACGATGCCCGCGCGCTTCGCCGAGGTCGGCGATCTGCACGCGGCCATCGATGACAAGGCCCATTCCCTGCAGCCGCTGCTCGACATGTATGAGAAGGACGAGGCGGGCGACATGCCCTACCCGCCCGACTACCCCAAGATGCCCGGCGAGCCCAAGCGCGTGCAGCCGTCGCGCGACACCGACCGCAAGCGCGACTAGCCTCAGGCCTGCGGCAGCTTCTTGGTCCCGCGCCGCGGCGCCGGGGCCGACGGCGGCGGGACGACCGGTCCGATGTCGCCGTCGGGCGCCTCGTCGAGGTCGACGATCACCGGCGCGTGGTCGCTGGGCCCCTTGCCCTTGCGGGCCTTGCGGTCGATCCACGTCGCCTGCACGCGGTCGGCGACCGCTGACCCGGCGAGGACGAGGTCGATCCGCATCCCGAGGTCCTGGTGAAACATGCCGGCCCGGTAGTCCCAGTAGCTGAACACACGCTCGTTGGGCCAGCGGTCGCGGACGACGTCCCGCAGACCGACGGCCTGCAGTTCGGCCAGCGCGGCGCGCTCGGGTGGCGTGACGTGCGTCTGGCCCTCGTAGGCGCTGGGGTCGAAGACGTCGTCGTCGGTCGGCGCGATGTTGATGTCACCCATAACAACGGTCGTCGCCGGATCGCCCGCGGCGACGACATCGCGCAGCCACGCGAGCCAGGCCAACTTGTAGTGGTAGTGCTCGGAGTCCGGCGTGCGCCCGTTGGGGACGTAGACCGACACCACGCGGATGCCGCCGCACGTGGCCGCCACCGCCCGTGCCTCGGGATGCGGGAAGCCGGGCGCGCCGTCGCCGAGGCCGGAGACGACGTCGTCGAGCCCCACGCGCGAGAGGATCGCCACGCCGTTCCACGCCGCCTCGCCGTGCAGGGCGACCTCGTAGCCGCGCTGCGCGAGCTCGTCGCCGAGCAGCGCGGCGAACGCCTCGTCGGCGAGCTTGGTCTCCTGAAGCGCGACGACGTCGGGCTGACGCTCGTCGAGCCACGGCAACAGCCGCGGGACGCGCTGCTTGGCGGAGTTCACGTTCCAGGTGACGAGGCGCACGCGGCACACGCTACGTGCTGCTCCCGCCGCCATGCCGGCCGACGAGGGACGACTGAATCTCGTTAGGCGAGATCGAATCGTCCCTCGATGGGCTGCGGGTCGGTCGGATCTGGCACGAGCTTGGCGCAAATGGCACTTGACACCGGCCTTCTGTACCGCGTACCTTGCGGCCGGTTACATGTGGCATGCCACACACTACCTAGCACCCAGGAGCCTCCGTGAGCGACCCGTCCCAGTTCTCCCAGAGCGACATCAACGACCTGACCGAGCAGTTCGAGCTCAAGCCCATGGGCCACGAGCCGCTCGCCATCGATGACGCTCAGGGGTTCAGGGTCACCGACGCTGATGGCCGCGAGTACCTCGACGCCATCTCGGGCGAGTGGGTCGTCAACCTCGGCTACCGCCATCCCGAGATCGCCGACGCGGTCATCGAGCAGATCGGCCGCGCCGACTTCACGGCACCAATGTACAACTCGGTTCCGCGCGCGCTGCTGGCCCAGAAGGTCGTCGAGATGGCGCCGGGCAACATGAGCAAGTTGCTCTTCGGCCTCTCGGGCTCAGACGCTATGGAAGGCGCGATGCATCTGGCAATGCGCTCGACCGGCAAGGACGAGTTCGTCTGTCTCTTCCAGGCCTACCACGGCCGGACCTTCGCGACGACCGCGCTCTCCTACACCCATCCGAGCATGTACGAGGGCGCCAAGAAGGGTCTTGAGCGCTACCTCACCAAGCAGATCCGAGTACCGAACTTCAACTGCTACCGCTGCCCGTTCGAGCTGGAGCCCGGCTCCTGCGATCTGTTCTGCGCGCGGTTTGTGGAGAAGATGATTGTTGAGGGCTCCGAGGGCGGTGTGGCCGCCGTCGTCGTCGAGCCCTACCAGGCCAACGGTGGCATGGTCCCGGCTCCGCCCGGCTACTTCGAGGTCCTGCGCGACATCTGCGACCGCCACGACATCGCGCTGATCGCCGATGAGGTCCAGACGGCCTGGGGCCGGTGCGGCGAGTTCTTTGCGATGGACCACTACGGCGTGGCGCCCGACATCATCGTCTTGGGCAAGGCCTTCGGCGGCGGGTTCCCGATGTCGGGCGTCCTGGCCAACGAGCGCTTCGCACACCTCGCCGACTGGGAATACGGCTTCACCGAGATCGGCCATCCGGTCTCCACCACGGCCTCGCTCAAGATGATCGAGGTCATGGAGCGCGACGACCTGCCCGCCAACGCGCGGGCCATGGGAGAGCGCTTCGCCGGCCATCTGGCCGAGATGTATGAGAAGCATCCGATCATCGGTGACGTGCGGGTCATCGGGCTGATGATCGGCATCGAGATGGTCCGCGACCGGGAGAGCAAGGAACACGCCTTCGAGGAGACCGAGTGGATCCTCCACCGGTGCCTTGAGCGTGGCTTGCTGGTCGGCAAAACGGGCCCGACGTTCCCGCCTCCGCGCGGCAACGTCATCAAGTTCAAGCCGGCGGTGAACATCACGCCGGACGTCGTCGATCGCATGTGTCAGATCTTCGACGAGGTCCTGACCGAGGCCGAGGAGCACTTCGGTTACCGGCGCGAGCCGGTCGCGCGCTGAGACGCGCGCCGCATCACCACCCCACACCCGGAGGAAGAGAGAGCATGACCGACCCGGCCTCGGGCCGCCCCAACGGGGCTGGCACCGACGAGAACGACCTGGCGCAGTTCGGCTACGACCAGCGTCTGAAGCGAACGATGTCGACGTTCACATCGTTCTGTCTGGCGTTCTCGATGATCGCCATCACGGGCACGCTGTCGCCGCTGCTGCAGCCCGTGCTGTCGCAGATCGGCGGCATCGCGATCTGGATGTGGCCGCTGGCGTTTGCCGGCGTGGTGTGGATCGTGCTCGTCTTCATGCACATGGCCGCGCGCATCCCGGTGACGGGTTATGCCTACCAGTGGACCAGTCGCATCACCAATCCGTATTACGGCTGGATCGTGGCCGCCATCGGCATGGTCACGTTCACCACGGGTGCGACGTCGATCGGCGCGCTGCTCGGCTCGCTGATCGCGCCGGAGATCGGCCTGGAGGGCACCGACACCGAGATCATGCTCTTGGGTGCCGGGCTGCTGACGCTCGGGTTCATCATCAACGTGCTCGGCATCAAGATCGCCACCCACTTCAACAACGGCGTGGCGATCAGCGAGATCGTGGTCACCGTCCTCTTCGCGCTGCTGCTGCTCATCGGCCTGGCGCTGTTCTTCGACGGCGGCGAGGGCTTCGGTGTCATCACCAACAGCGGCGCCGGCGCCGTGGACGGCTCGCACATCCCGACCGTGAACTACATCTTCGCGGCGACCGCGCCGATCTTCGCCCTGCTCGGCTGGGAGGCATCTGCCGACCTCGCCGAGGAGACGGTCAACCCGCGCAAGGCCGCGCCGAAGGCGATGTTCCGCGCCGTGGCCATCTCGTCGCTGGGCGGCTTCATCGTCATGTGGATCGTCGTCGCCGCCATGAAGGCGCCGCTGTCGGAGGCGATCACGCACCCCAACTTGCTCTTCTGGGTCATCGACGACCGCCTCGGCGCGTTCGCCGCCGCGATCGTCATGGTCGTCGCGTTTGCCTCGCTGATGGGCTGCATCATCGCCAACATCGCCGTCGCGACGCGCCTGGTTTTCTCGGCCTCTCGTGACCGGATGCTCCCGTGCTCCAAGCAGCTGGGCTCGGTCCACCCGAAGCTCCAGACGCCGGTGATCGCCAGCGGCGTGCTCTGGGCGATCACGATGATCATCACTGTCGCCGGCTCGGGTCAGATCTTCCGGATCACGGCGATGGCGGTCGTCGCGTACTACCTGACCTACGGCACGACGGTGATTGGCGTGATCGCCGGCCACCTGAAGGGCCGGATCCCGGAGCCCGGTCCCGGCTACTTCGGCCTCGGTCGCTTCCTGCTGCCCGTGTGCGGGGTGGCGCTGCTGTGGTGCATCGGTGTTTGCGCCGCCTACCTGATCCCGGCAGAGAACCACTACATCATTGGGTACTTCGGCGGTGCGCTGGGCATCTGTGCCCTGCTGACGGTCTACGCCTGGTGGGCGATCCGCACGGGGCGGGCCAGCCTGCCCACGACGGCGTTCTCCGAGCCGCCCCCGGCGACGCCCGAGCCGGAGCCTGTGCGTGTCTGAGACGACCCGCACCACCGCCACGATCCCGACGCCCCTGGGCGTCGGGATCGTGGGGCTGGGTGAGATCGGACAGGTCCACCTGCAGGGCTTCCTGCGTGCGCCAGGCGCACGGGTCGCCGCGGTGACCGACCTCGACGGAACGCTGGCCGCGAGCACTGCGGCCGCGGCCGGCGCCGTCGCGCACCCCGATCTTGAAACGCTGCTGGCCGACGCGGCCGTCGACGTCGTCAGCGTCTGCCTGCCGCACCGCCTGCACCGGCCCGTCGCGCTGGCCGCGATCGCCGCGGGCAAGCACGTCCTGCTCGAAAAGCCGCTGGCGCTCACCGTCGAGGAGTGCGACGAGATCATTGCCGCGGCCGAGGCGGCCGGCGTGAAGGTCGGCGTCCAGCACAACCAGCTCTACTACCCCGCCCACGTGCGCGCCCGCGAGCTGCTGGCCGCCGGCGACCTCGGCTCCCCAGTGCACCTGCGGCTGCGCCTCGGGATCGGCGGCAAGCTCGGCGGCTGGCGGGCCGAGCCGCAGCAGACCGGCGGTGGCCTGCTCTTCGACGCGGGCGTGCACCGCTTCTACGTGGCGCGCGACCTGTTCGGCGAGATCGTCGAGGTCTCCGCCATGGTTGACCGCGGGCCTGACGAAGGGGAGGACCACGCGATCGTCTCGCTGCGCTTTGCCAGCGGCGCGCTCGGCGTGATCGACGCCAACTACCGCTGTCCGCCCGGCGCGTTTGACGACGCGATCGAGATCGTCGGCACCGACGCCATGTTGTACGTGTCGGGCTGCGAGGCGGAGTTCGAGGGCTTCCGCACCGGCCCCGCGCTGCGGCGCTACGACGGCGCCTGGACCGACGTGCGCGTGCCCGGCGGCGACTGGGTCGACTCGGTCGCGGCGAGCATCGCCGACTTCGTGCAGGCTGTGGCCTCCGGCGCCGAGCCTCCGGTCTCCGCCCGCGATGGGCGGGACGTGGTCGCGCTCATCCGTGCCGCATACGCCAACGAGTCCGTAGGAGGCAAGCCGTGAACCAGTTGGGGCTGATGCGAGTGGTCGAGGTCGAGGAAGGTCTGACGCAGCGCGCGTTCCGTGAGATCCGCGCCGCGATCCTCGATGGACGGCTCAGCCCCGGGGAGCGCACCTCGGTGCGCGCCCTGTCAGAGGCGCTCGGCATCTCGCGCACGCCCGTGCGCGAGGCGTTGGTCGAGCTCGCCAACGGCCGCATGGTCGAGTTCGAGCGCAACCGCGGCGTCCGGATCCTCGTCGCCCAGCGCTCCGACGTCCAAGAGATTTTCCAGCTGCGGCTGCTGCTCGAGGTGCCCGCGACGCGTGACGCCGTGCCGAAGCTCGGTGCCGCCGGCGTCGAGGCGCTGGCCGCGACGTTGGCGGCGATGCGCGCCAGCAGAGACGACGAGAGCACCTTCATGCAGCACGACTGGGCCTTTCACGAAGCGCTGCTGAGCGCCAACGGCAACCGGCGCCTGGTCGAGATCATCGAGAACGTGCGCCACCAGACGCGCCTGCACGGCATCTCTACCGTCGGCCGCTCCCGCCCGATGGCGGCGATCGTCACCGAGCACACCGCGATCTTCGACGCCGCCGCTGCGGGCGATGCCGACGGTGCCGCCGCTGCGATGACCGTCCACCTCACCACGACCCGGGACCTGCTGCTCGCCCAGAGCAGCGCGGGCCCCGATTCCACCACGTCCCCTCTGGAGGAAACATGACTCCCCGTACCGGCGGCGAGATCGTCGCCGACCACCTGATCGCCGAAGGCGTCCCCTACATCTTGGGTGTCCCGGGCCACGGCGACATGGGCATCTTCGACGCGCTCAAGGACCGGACCGCGCAGATCGAGGCGATCCAGGTTCGCCACGAGCAGTCGGCTGGCCACATCGCCGACGCCTATCACCGCGTCGCGGGCACGCCGCTGGCGACCGTGACGTCGATTGGTCCGGGCTCGGCGAACCTGACGATGGCGCTGGCGACGGCCTACGTCGACTCCCAGGCGCTCGTGTCGATCACCGGCGGCGTGCAGACCTACATGCAGGGCACGGGCGTCCTGCAGGAGATCGAGCGCCAGAAGGACGCCGACTTCTCCTCGATCATGCGCCCGGTCACCAAGCGCAGCTTCACCCCGGGCCGCGTCGATCAGGTCCAGCGGGCGATGCACCGCGCCTTCAACTCGGCGCTCAGCGGCCGCCGCGGGCCGGTCCACGTCGAGATGCCGATCGATCTGCAGAGCCACAGCGACGACACGCCGGCGATGGACTTCGGCAACCACCGCGCGACGCACACCGCGGTGCGGCCCGACGCTGCGGGCATCGATGCGATCGCCGCCGCGCTGGCCAGCGCCAAGCGGCCCGTGATCCTCGCCGGCGGCGGCTGCGTGTCCGCGCGCGCCCACGCCGAGCTGCGCGAGGTTGCAGAGCTGCTCGGTGCCCCGGTCATCACCACCATGATGGGCAAGGGCGTCTTCCCCGAGGACCACCCGCTGTGTGCGCAGCACACCGGCTCCAACGGCACCGGCTGCGGCAACCACATGGCTCGCACGGCCGACGTGCTGCTGGCCGTCGGCACGCGCTTTGCCGAGCAGACCAGCTCCTCGTTCAAGGACGGTGAGTCGTTCTCCTCGACCACGCGGCTGCTGCACATCGACATCGACCCACGCGAGATCGGCAAGAACTATCCGACCGAGGTCGGCGTCGTCTCTGACGCTCGGACCGCGCTAGTTGACCTGTACATGGCGCTGACCGAGCGCGCCAAGTCGCTGCCCGATCTCACCGCGTATCAGGCCGAGCTGGAGGAGGTCCGCACCCGCTGGAACGCGCAGCTGCGCGGCCGCTGGGTCGACGGCGCGCTGTCGCTCAGCAAGGCGCTGGCGACGCTGCGCGACGTCCTGCCGCGCGACGGCATCGCGATCGCGTCGGCCGGCCACCCGCAGATCCAGGGCTTCCAGGAGTTCCCCTCCTACGAGCCGCGGACATGGCTGACGCCGGGCGGCTACTCGACGATGGGCTTCACGGTCCCGGCTGCGATCGGCGCGCAGCTCGCCGCCCCCGACGTCCCGGTGGTCGGCATCGCCGGCGATGGCGACTTCCTAATGTCGATCCAGGAACTGGCGCTCGCTGCCCAGCTGAACCTGCCGGTCGTCTACCTCGTCATGAACAACATCGGCTGGACGTCGATCCGCGACTTCCAGCGTGGCCTGTTCGGCGAGGATCGCGCGTTCTTCACCGAGTTCCGCGACAAGAAGGGCGAGCTGATCTCACCGGACTTCACACAGATCGCCCAGGGCTTTGGCTGCGAGGCGATCAAAGTGGAGTCCTTCGGCGATCTGCGCCCGGCGCTGGAGCGGGCGATCAAGACCGACGGTCCGGTCGTTGTCGAGGCCATCCAGGACCGCGACCCGCAGAACACGACGGGCATCAACAACGGGTTCTGGGACCTGCCCAAGCCGGCCTACCTCGAAGAGCGGGCCGCCTCGTGACGCGGACGCTCGAATGCCACAACCCGGCGGCGCAGCATGAGCTCGTGTCGAGCTATCCGCTTGACGACGCGGGCGCCGTCACGGTCGCCGTGGACGGCGCGCAGCACGCCGCACCGGAGTGGGGCGCGACGCCAGGCCCGCGGCGCGCTGTCGTGTTGGAGCGCGCAGCACGCTTGATCGAAGAGCGTGCAGATGCAATCGCCGCCGACATGGTGCGCGAGGCCGGCAAGCTGCTGGTCGAGGCACGTGGCGAGGCGCTGCGCGCCGCCGCCGTGCTGCGCTTCCACGCCGGCGAGGCCGAGCGCGTCTCGGGGACCGCGGGTGACGCCGCCGATCCCGGCACGATCGCGTTCACCCGCCGCCGGCCGCTGGGTGTCGTCGGGCTGATCACGCCGTGGAACTTCCCGATCGCGATCCCCGCGTGGAAGCTCGCCCCGGCGCTGGCCGCGGGCAACACGGTGGTCATGAAGCCGAGCTCCCGCGCGCCGGGCGGCGCGCTGGCGCTAGCCGCCGCGCTGCAGGACGCGGGGCTTCCAGAAGGCGTGCTGCAGGTCGTCATCGGCGGGGCCGACGTCGGCGCGACGCTCGCCGACGACCCGCGCGTGGCGGGCCTGTCGTTCACAGGGTCCAACGGCGTCGGGATGGCGCTCTCGGAGCGCGTCGCGCAGCGCGGCGTCCGGTTCCAGGCCGAGCTGGGCGGCAACAACCCGCTGATCGTCCTGCAGGACGCCGACCTCGGCCACGCCGTCGCAACGGCCGTGGCGGGCGCGTTCGGGTCGGCCGGCCAGAAGTGCACGGCGACGCGACGCGTGATCGTCGCGGCGTCGATCTATGACGACTTCGCGCAGCGGTTCGTCGCGGCGACCGAGGCGCTGGTGGTCGGGCCGGGAGGCGACCCGGCTAGCCAGGTGCCGCCGCTCATCGACGCCCGCGCCCAGCGCGAGGTGCTCGAGGGGGTGGAGGAGGCGCGCGCCAAGAGCGCAGTGGTCCTGACCGGTGGTGATGCCGGTGGCCCCGAGCTGGCCGACGGGCATTACGTGCGCCCGACGATCCTGGCTGACGTCCCGGTCGGCACGGCGGTGCTCGACGACGAGGTCTTCGGACCCGTGTGCGTCCTGCAGTACGCGGCTGATCTTGACGACGCAATCGAGCTGGCCAACCGCACGCCCTATGGACTGTCGGCGTCGATCTGCACGCGCGACGTCGGTGCGGCCTTCGCGTTTGTCGAGCGCATCGACGCGGGCATGGTGCACGTCAACCGCCCAACGCCGGGCGCCGATCCGCACCTGCCGTTCGGCGGCGTCAAGGGCTCCACGGCCTCCGGGCACCGCGAGCAGGGCCAGGCCGCCATCGAGTTCTTCACCGAGGGTCAGACCGTCTACCTCCAGCACGACGTGCCGGTGAGCGCATGATCGGCCCGATCGGCTACATCGCCGCCGACGTCGGCTGGCGCGATGCCCACGAGGTCGTTGAGCTGCTGGTCGCCAGCGGCTACGGCGCCGTCGACTGGACGATGGAGCAGTTCGATCCAATCGTCGACGATCCCGCTGATCTGCAGCGCATCGCCGAGCACGCGCGCGCGGCCGGCCTGGCGACGCCGCAGCTCATGGTCCATCAGGACTACGTCACCGACGACGCTGCCGAGTGGGAGCGCCGCGTCGCGCGCAGCGAGCGGGCCGTCGATGCCGCCGCGCTGGCCGGCATCGCGTCGATCGGCGTGGTCACGGGCCCGAACCAGTGGGTCGAAGGCCACACGATCGTTGGTCGCGAGCTGTCCTCCGGTCAAGCGTGGGAGCTTGCGCTGGGCGCCCTGGAGCGCGTGGTGCGCCATGCCCAGGGCAGCGGCGTGCGCGTCTGCCTGGAACCGTGTTGGGGCACGCTGGCCTGCGACCGCGCGTCAGCCCAGCGGGTGCTGGACCGCTTCGACGTGGCTGACCTCGGCGTGACGATCGACCCCAGCCACTTCGTGATGAGCGGCGACGACGTGCCCGCGATGGTCCGCGACTGGGCCGACCGCGTGGCCCACGTCCACCTCAAGGATGCCGTCGGTCGCGTCGGTCGCGTCGACGAGGACTTCAGCTTTCTGTTGCCGGGTGAAGGCCGGGTCGACTGGCCCGGGCTGCTGGCCGCGCTGGCCGACGTGGGCTACGACGGCGCGGCCTGCGTCGAGTTCGAGTCCTTCGTCTTGCTCAACGGCCCGCTGCGCGGCGACCTGGCGCGGGCGGCCGCGCTGGCGCGCGAGCTCGTTGGCGGGCTGCTGGCGACCGCCGTGCCGGAGCGCACGTGAGCGCGACCGAGGCGAGCGCGCTCCCGCGCGCCTTGGCGGAGATCGTCGGCGCCGGCAACGTCCTGGCCGGTGACGCTGCTCGGCCTTACGAGACCGACGCGACCGCCTACCGCGGGCTGCGCGGCATCCCCGACGCCGTCGCGCTGCCCGCCACCGCTGAGGAGCTCGCAGCGGTCGTGGCGTGGTGTCACGAGCGCGGCGTGTCGATGACGCCGCGCGGTGGCGGGTCGGGACTTGCCGGTGGGGCGGTGCCGCTGAGCGGCGGCGTCGTGATCGGGACCGAACGGCTGACCGCCGTGCGCGAGCTGGTGCCCGAGGAGTGGCGGATGACCGTCGAGGCGGGCGTGACCACCGCGCATGTGCACCGTCTCGCGCGGGAGAACGGCCTGCTGTTTCCGCCGGACCCGGGTGCGGGCGAGCAGTCGCACATCGGCGGCAACGTCGCGACCAACGCCGGCGGCCCGCACGCCTTCAAGTACGGCGCCACCGGCGCATGGGTGAGCGGGATCGAGGCCGTACTGGCCGACGGCGAGCCCGCAGCCTTCGGCGGAGCGCTGCGCAAGGACGTCGGCGGCTATGACCTCAAGAGCCTGCTCGTCGGGTCCGAGGGCACGCTCGGCGTGATCACCGCGGTCACCTTGCGGCTGCTGCCGGCGCCCGAGGCGACGTTCCCGGTCGTCGCCTTCTACACGGACGCGCGCGCGGGAACCGAGGCGATCGGCGCGGTCTTCGGCAACGGCCTGCAGCCGGCGGCGCTCGACTATCTCGATGCGACGACGCTGGGCTTCGTCGCCGGCGCGTGCCCGGTCGCGATCCCGGCCGGCGCCGGGTTCGTGCTGATGGCCGAGGTCGACGGCGGCGCCGACGAGGCGCGGCGCCAGCGCGACGAGCTGGTCGCCGTCCTGGCCGACGGCGCCCTGGCGGTCGCCGAGCCGCGTCCCCTCGATGTCTGGCGCTGGCGCGACGGCGTGAGCGGGACCGTCGCCACCGAGCGCGGCGGCAAGGCGTCTGAGGACATCGTCGTGCCATGGAGCCGCCTGGACGAGGCGATCGCCGCGATCGGGGCCATCGGCGTCGCCCACGGTCTGGAGGCCTGCAGCTGGGGCCACGCCGGCGACGGCAACATCCACGCAAGCTTCCTTATCGATCCACGGTCTCCCGACGAGCTGGCCATCGCCACCACCGCAACCCATGAGCTCTTCGCGCTGGCGATCGACCTCGGCGGCGCCGTCACCGGTGAGCACGGCGTCGGCTCCATCAAAGCCGGCCAGCTTGAGCGCCAGTGGAACCCGGGCGCGATCCGCGCCCACGAGGCGATCAAGGGCGCGCTGGACCCCAAGGGCCTAATGAACCCGGGCAAGAAGGTCGCGCGGGTGTCTTAACTCAGGGTGCCAGGCGGAACGGTGGGTACTCGTCGGTGACCAGTGCGAAGGCGTAGGCGACGACGCGCAGGTGCCAGCGGCCGACGCCGACCACGTAGTCATAGAGGCCGCGCGGGTAACGGCCGGTGAAGAGGATCGCGAACCAGGCGATCACGACCGCGACGAGGACGCCGAGGTAGAGGAAGGCCAGCACGATGTAGTGGGGGATCGCCAGCAGCCACTTGACGAGCGGCAGCCAGCGGTTCAGCCGCGCGGCGTCGGGCTCGGGCAGATGAAGGTGGACGTCCTGCTGCTCGTCGGTCGCGGGATAGCGATCGGTCAGCAGCGCTCCGTACGCGCTGACTCGGGCGACGAAGCGCAGCAGCTCGCGGTTGAAGTCAAACCACCAGCGCGGGTACTTCTCGCGAAACACCAACATGAGCAGCGGTGGCAAGACCAGGAGGCCGGTGCCGCTGGCGGCGACGGTGTAGGTCTCGTCGGCGTGCTGCCAGGAGGTGTTGTAGCCGCTGATGGAGCTCAGGACGATCGCGATCGGGATGATGGTGAACATCCGCAGCGCGGTGGTCAGCCGGTTGAGGTCGCGGTCCGGATAGGTGACGTCGAAGGTGAGCGGGGCCGTTGGGGGTGGTTCGGGCGGGAGCTCGGACATGTGCCAAAGCTACGCCTCTGTCACAACTGCGGCGATGAATTCCGGACACCCGCGCCGTCTGATGACCATGACCGAATCTCCGCAGGCCCCAACCACAGTCTCGAACATCGGCGTCGCCATGTTCACCGTTGCCGATCAGGACGCGGCGCTCGCGTTCTACACCGAGAAGCTCGGCTTCGAGGTGCGCAGCGACATCCGTTTCGGCGAGAACGGCGAGATGCGCTGGCTGGAGGTGGCTCCGCCCGGCTCGCGTGCCCGGCTCGCGCTCAACCCGCCGATGAACAACCAGCCGGGCGGCGGCGGGATCGGCGTCGAGACCCGCGACGTCCTCGGCGAGCACGCGCGCTTGACCGCCATCGGCGGCATCGACCTCGACCCCGAGCCGATGCGCACGCCGGGCGCCCCGCTGATGTTCATGTTGCGCGATCCGGACGGCAACACCGTCGTCGTGGTCGACGAGCCGTCCGCGTAGGGCGCTCGCACGCACCTACTAGCGTAGGAACCCATGCCCCAGTTTCGCCCCATGGACGCGTCCCTCGACGGCTACGCCTGGCTGCCGCGCATGATCGACAAGTCCCGCGCGGCACGTGCCGGCACGCTCGGTGACGCGGTACATCCGTGCCCGGTCGACCGGCGCTGCCTGGCGTTGCTGGGGATCGACTTCGAGACCTTCAGCGACGTCGTCGCGCGGTCGGCCGATGACGCGGCGGTGCTGGCGGGCTTGCAGGCCGCCGGGATCGCGTCGGCCGCCGCGGCGTGGTTCGACGCGCCGGCATGGGAGGACGCGCTGGCCGAGATGGTCTGGGCCTCAGACGGCGAGACGATCAGCGACCGCGATGCCCGCAACATCATCATCTTGCACACCGAGAACGCAGTGACCGTGACCTGGTCGCGGTATTCCAGCGGCGAGCGTGGGCCGGACTTGCACCTGCACCGCCAGCACACCGACGCCTTCTACGTGCTGAGCGGGGTCCTGCGGTTCGCGCTGGGTCCGAACGGCGAGGAAGTCGTGCGGGCGACGGTGGGGACGTTGGTCTCGGCGCCGCCGGGCGTGGCGCACAGCTTCATGAACGACGAGGTCGACGACGTGACGTGGCTGAACATCCACACGCCGGATGCTGGGTTCGCCGCGTTCCTGCGCGGGGCGCGTGATGGGGGCGCGGTGCCGTTTGACTCGTTCGACCTCCCGGCAGAGACCGGGGGTGACGGTGGGCTGCCGGCGAGTGAGGCGGCTGTTGTCGTGCCTGACGCGAATGACGGCGTGTCGTACGGGGGCGCGGACCTTCGTGTGACCGCTGATCGGTTTCGCGTGGACATCGTCGTGCCGGGTGCTGCGGCGCCGGTGTCGTACTGCCGGATTTAGCGCAGGCGGCTTGACGCGGCCGGCGTAAGCAGTGGGCTGCGTCCGCCAGGCGTCGAGGGACTTCGCTAGGCGTCGAGGGACGACTCATGGGTCATGGCGACCCACAGATCGTCCCTCGACGCCGTTGCGTGATGGCTATGTGGTGATGGTGGTGCTGTAGGCGTCGAAGATGCGGTTGAGGGCTTCGACGCTGTGGCGGTTGGCGTGGATGTCGGACATGACTGCGGCGTTGATGGTGGTGTCGGCGCCGATGTCGGTGAGGAGGTCGAGGTTGGTGGCCAGGAGGTCGCAGCGGCGTTCGTGGAGGTGGTGGATGTGGCCGCGTGTGAGTGGCACCTCGACGTCGTCAGTGTGCGGAGCCATCTCGGGGTCCCAGCCGAGTGCGTCGATGACGGCGGTTGCGTCGCGGTAGACGTTGGCGAGCGCGAGTTGCTTGGTGGGGATGTAGTCGAGGAAGTCCTCGAAGGGGTCGTGGTTGAACATCATGACCTTCTTGGTCTCGATGCGGAGGACGTCGGCGGTCGAGGGGTCGACGCTGATACGGCAGGCGTGGTTACCCTGCGGGTACTCATGGGAGATGCTGTCTCCTTGGGTCATGCCCCCGGGCCGTCTCTAGCGGTCGCGGGGGTACTGTGTATGGATGAGCGGCGGAGCCTACATGGCGGGGCCGACGGCATTGGTGGATTTCGCAGAGTCGGTGCAAGCCGTTGTACTTTCGTTGCAACTCAACCACCTCAACAACTCGCGGCGTCTGTCATGCCTACTGCCTTGGGAGGGGGAGCGGACCGCCAAAGACTGTCGTCGTGGGGCGCTGGTCGTGGGGCGGGCGTGGTGTGTGGCGAGCGCTTGGGCGGCGCGACTTGTTATTGGCGTTCCGCTCAGACGGTGGGTGGCGTGCCAACGTGGTCTGTCGGCATCGAGGGGAGTGAGCGGGGTTGGTTGTGCTTGGCGTTGGCCTGTCGTCCGCTGGCGCTGGGGCTGGCGATTCGGGTTGTGCTGGTGGTCGGGTCGTGTTTGCCCCGACTGTTGGGGTGAGATCGACCCGGATGGCTCTTGCGTGGGTGGGACGACGGCGGCGGAAGGTCCGTGGCGTTTGGTGTCCCTATGCGGGACACCAGACGCCATCGCTCCTGGGCGCGAGGATTCGGGGCATTCTGGGCTCCACAATGGAGCCGCAAACGCCCCGGACCCGTCTGCGTGGCGGCGCTGAGTCAGACCTCGCTCCGAATCTGGCGCTCGCCAGTGACGATTGCGGAGCATCCGTCGGCCCCACCAGTCAGAGTTCCGGCTTCATGGCCGAGCCGGCAACAACCTTGGGCCTCGTCGTCGGCAAGGCCGCAGCCAGCCACGTCGGCGCGCTCGCCGGTCGGCAGATGCTGGAATGGATCGAGGGCAGCGAGGCCAAACGCCTGGTGAAGCTCCTCGAAAAGCAGCATCCCGCCGCGTACAAGATGACGACGCAGCCCGATGTGCTGGGCCACCTCTGGCTTTATGCCGAGACCGGTGATCTCGATCTTGCCGGCCTGACGACGGCGCTGCGGGCGATCACCGACGACGAGGCCGAAGCGGTTGCGCTGGCGGAGGCCGTCCGCGACACGCAGTGGCGAGCGGTCCGCGACGAACGGCGCACCCACTTCGAGGTGCGCCGTCTCCGTGCAGAGCTCGCCGCTGACACTGCGTCGCAGACCGACGAGATCGTTGCTCGGCTCGATGCGATCCTGGCTCGCCTCGGTCGTGCGCTTCCCGTTTCGCGCCAGCTTCCGGCGGCACCCGATCTGTTCGTCGACCGGGAGGTGGAGCTGAGAGCGGCGATGGACGTGCTCGCCGCTCCGCCGCCGCAGGGCGTGGCCCGCGTCATCTCGCTCGGCGGGATGCCGGGCATCGGCAAGTCCGCGTTAGCCCTCGAAATCGCGCGGCGGTGCGCTGACCAGTTTGCCGGTGGCGTGCTCTACATCGATATGCGTGCTGGTGATGGCGGCTCGCGCCCGGCCTCGGATGCCGCTGCAAGCCTCTTGCGGAATCTTGGCGTCGCCCCGGATGCCATCGGCGCCGACAGCGAGGCGCTGCTGCGCTCCGTGCTGGCCGACGAAGCCGTGATCATGGTCCTTGACAACGCCGTCGATGAGCAGCAGGTCCGCGGTCTGCTGCCGGTCAGCGGCGACAGCCTGGTGATCATCACGTCGCCGACGCTCATGGCGGGCTTGGGTCAGGCCCAACTCCTGACAGTGGACGAGTTCGCTGACGCCGACGCCCTGACGCTTCTCGCGGGATTCGTGGGCGACCGTGCCGCCGCCGAGCCTGGCGCGGCCCAAACGATCGCTGAGGCGTGCCATGGCCTGCCGCTGGCCGTCTCGGTGCTCGGTGCGCGGCTGCGCCGTCAGCCGGGACGAGCGCTCGCCACGTTCGCGAGCGAGCTCGACGGCACGATCGCGGCGCTGGACGATCCCTCGCGGACCGTTACCGCGACGTTGAAGGCGGGTCTGGCCGGCGCCTCACCGGCGGCGCGCCGCGTCCTGCTGTTGGTCGCTGTGCTAGACGTGCGCGATCTGTCGCCCGAGAACGTTGCCGAGCTGGCCGGCCTGACCGCCGCGAAGGCGCGTATCGTGCTCGAGGAACTGCGCGACCGCCGGCTGCTGGGCCACGCGGGGCCACATCAGCTGCTCGCGTCGCTGCTCATTGACCTTGCGTCGAACGAGTTGACCGACCACGATCTGTCGTCCGCGCGAGAGCGTAGGGTCAAGCGGCTCGTGGATTCCGCTCAGCCGCATATCGACAAGCTCGGCGGGTAGGTGGCATGGCGATCGACCTTGCCCGCGAGCGCGCTGCGCTGGATTGGTATGAAGAGCGCCGCGATGAGTTCCTGTCGGCGTTGGAGCAGGCGCATGCGGCCGACGACTGGGCGCAGGTGCTCAAGCTCACCTCGACGCTCGTGCCGTTCCTGCAGCGCCGCTCGTATTGGGCCGACGGGGAGCGTGTTGTCGGGTGGGGCATCGACGCCGCACGCCAGCTGGGCGACCGTCCCGCGCAGGCGCAGCTTCTTGACGAGCTCGGCACGGTGCATCGGCTGCAATCGCGCTGGTCGACAGCGGCCAAGGAGCTGGCCGAGGCACTCGATCTCTTCACCCAGCTCGGCGACACCGTGGGTCGCGCGCGGACGCTTAGCGATCTCGGTCTCGTGCACCGCAAGCTCGGGGATGGCGATGGGGCACAGCATGCCTTCCAGCAATGCATAGCTGGCTGGGAGGCGCTCGCGGGAGAGCTTCCCGAGCGGGAGCGCCTCTTCGGGCTCGCACGCGGCCTGAACAACCTCGGGATGGTCCGGCGCGACGCGGGCGACCTCGAAGCGGCGGCGAGCCTGTTCGAACAGGCGCTCGCTCTCCGTACATCGATCGAAGATGCCGACGGCATGAGCCGGACCTTGAGCAACCTGGGGCAGCTCCACCTGCG
Organism: uncultured Conexibacteraceae bacterium; assembly: GCA_963829185.1. Classification (GTDB taxonomy): domain Bacteria; phylum Actinomycetota; class Thermoleophilia; order Solirubrobacterales; family Solirubrobacteraceae; genus Baekduia. The sequence goes on along the minus strand of CAWHID010000001.1, from coordinate 59,361 downwards.
GGCCGACGATCCCACGTCGGCGATCGAAGCGCTGACGCGCGCTCAGAAGATCCGACGCGAGCTGGGCGATCGCCACGGCGTGGCGCGGACCAGTGGCAGCCTGGCGGAGGCCTACCACCGCGTCGGTGACCAGGACCATGCACTTGACCTGCTGACCGAGGCGATGGCGATCCGAGTAAGTCTCGGGGACCGCTACGGCGAGGCGCAAAGCGCGCTTCAGCTCGCCCGCGTATTGCTCGACGTAGGCGACCGGCAGCGAGCGCGCGAGCACGCCGAGCAGGCACTGGCGGTGGGCGACTCCTTGGATGATCTGTTGACGGCCGGGCGCGCCTACGCCCTGTTGGGCAACATCGCGGTTGCCGACGGCGACGACGCACGGGCCGACACGCTGTGGCGCAAGGCGCTTCAGCGCTTGGAAGCGGTAGGAGCCGATCACGACGCGAAAGCGGTGCGCGCCAGCCTCGACCAGGGGCAAGGACTCAGCACCTGAAGTTTGCGTCCCGAATGCGTGGCGGTCCGCAGATCGCCTTAAGACACGCGCGGAAGCGGCCGATGACGCGGATATGCCCGCACTCGCCGACAACATCTCGATGTGGAACGAGTCCTATGACTGGTCCCAACAAGGTGATGAGTGGTCGGATGCGTGGGGTGGAGTCGCCTACCAGTGGTGGGTGACGCTGTTCTCGCGGATCCAGGGGTTCGTTCCGGCTGGGCGGATCCTGGAGATCGCCCCCGGGTACGGGCGCTGGACGCACTTCCTGCGTGACCTGTGCGACGAGCTAGTCGCGGTGGACATCGCCGAGACGGCGATCGCCCATTGCCGCAAGCGCTTCGCTGGCGACGGGCATGTCAGCTTCCACGTCAACGACGGCACGTCGCTGGCGGTCGCCGCGGATCGCTCGGTCGATCTCGTCTTCAGCTTCGACTCGCTCGTCCACGCCGAGCACGACATCATCGCCGGCTACATGGCGGAGTTCGCACGCGTGCTCGCCGATGACGGCGTGGCGTTTATCCACCACTCCAACATGGGCGCCTACGAACCGGGCTCCTATGACCCGCACAACATCCACTGGCGGGCGACCACGGTCTCGGCGGCGCTTGTCGAGGGCCTCGCGCGGTCAGTGGGGCTGCGCTGCGTCAGCCAGGAGACGGTGGCCTGGGGCAACGAGACGCTGCTCAACGACTGCTTCTCGGTCATCGTCCGCGCCGGCTCACGGTGGGATCGCGAGAACGCTGTGGCCGCCAACATCGATTTCTCCCGCCACGAGATGGCGGCCGCGCGGCAGGTCGCCGCGCTCTATCCGCGGGCGCGCCCGTCGCTCGCGTTCGGGGCGCGGGAGCGCGTCGAGGTGGCGGCAGGGCACACCGCCGCGCTGGAGCACGCCGCGGGCGGTGACGCGGCGACCGCCCGGTCGCTGCTGCGCGACACGCTGCGCGCCCAACTCGATCCCGAGGCGCTCAACGACCTGGCCGTCCTCGCGCACCGCTGCGGCGACCAGGACGAGGCGGTCACGCTGCTCAACGCCCTAATCCTCCTGCACCCCGAGCACACCGCCGCGCACGAGAACCTCGCCGCGCTGCGCGAAGCGCGCTCGTAACGGGGCTCAGGCGCCTGGCGCGAGCGGCTGGAGCCCAGCCGCCGAGGCGGCTTCGCTCAGACGGTGGTCGTAGACGACGAACGCCGAGAGATCGCTGCGAATCGACAGGGCGCTGGCCAGATGGATGGCGTCCAAGCTGCGAAGCGTCGTCTCGCCGACGTCCGCCGCCTCGGCGATCACGGCGCCGGCCAGTGGAATGAGGTCGAGTCCACCGAGCAGTGCTCGAGCCTCGGGCAGCGCGTCGGAGTTGATCCGCCGGCAGCCGCGAATCACCTCGACGTGGGCCAGCTCGCTGCTCACGAGCGGGCTGCCTGCCTGTCCGGTGAGCCAATCGGCCAGCGCGGCGCTCTCGGGCTCTTCGTGCAGGAGCTTGAGCAGCGCTGACGAGTCGAGGTAGATCACGCGCGGTCGTCCCGGAGGTCATCCAGGACCTTGCCGCTGTCAGGGGTCTCGGGTGAGGCGGCCGTCCGCTGGGGAAGCCGGAACGGGCGAGCGGCGGGGATCAGCTGACCGGAGGCGATCAGGTGCTCGCGGGCGCTGGTGCCGGGAGAGGGCGGGACGAGCAGCGCGACGAGCCGGCCACGCTCGGTGACCTCGACGGTCTCTCCGGCCTTGACCTTGGAGAGGTAGCGGGTGGCATGCTGACGCAGCTCGCGGACCCCGATGCGTTCCATGTTCTCGAATGTAGCACGTCTAGTGCTACGTGAGCGAGCGATTGCACGCCTCCGCTAGCGTGGCCTGCGCCACATGACCCTCGTCGACGCCCTTCCCACCGAGCCCAGCGCCGACGCCCTCTATGACGCCTTCACCGGCTGGGCGACGGAGCAGGGGCTGAGCCTCTATCCCCATCAGGAGGAGGCGGCGATCGAGCTGTTCGATGCCAACAACGTGGTGTTGGCGACGCCGACGGGCTCGGGAAAGTCGATGGTCGCGGTCGCCGCGCACTTCGCCGCGATGGCCGAAGGACGCTCGACGTTCTACACGGCCCCGATCAAGGCCTTGGTGTCGGAGAAGTTCTTTGCGCTCTGCGCGATCTTTGGCGCCGAGAACGTCGGGATGCTCACCGGCGACGCGTCGGTCAACGCTGGTGCGCCGATCGTGTGCTGCACCGCCGAGGTGCTGGCCAACATCGCGCTGCGCGAGGGCCCGGGCGCTGATGTCGGCCAGGTCGTGATGGACGAGTTCCACTACTACGCCGACGGCCAGCGCGGCTGGGCCTGGCAGGTGCCGCTGCTCTGCCTGCCTCAGGCGCAGTTCCTACTCATGTCGGCGACGCTCGGCGACGTGCGTGAGATCGCGACCGACCTGACGCGGCGGACGGGTCGCGAGACGGTGCTGATCGACGACGCGCAGCGGCCGGTCCCGCTGACCTACTCCTGGTCGGTGGAGCCGCTACACGAGTTGTTGGAGGAGTTGGTCAGGGTCGACCAGGCGCCGATCTACGTGGTGCACTTCACCCAGGCCTCGGCGATGGAGCGCGCGCAGTCGCTGCTGTCGGCCAAGCTCTGCTCGCGCGAGGAGCGCGACGCGATCGCCGAGGCGATCGGCGCCTTCCGCTTCACCGCCGGCTTCGGCCGCACGCTCTCCAAGCTGGTCCGGGGCGGTATCGGCGTGCACCACGCCGGGATGCTGCCGCGCTACCGCCGGCTGGTTGAGCAGCTCGCCCAGACCGGGTTGTTGAAGGTCATCTGCGGCACCGACACGCTCGGCGTGGGCATCAACGTCCCGATCAGGACGGTGGTCTTCACGGGCCTGGCCAAGTACGACGGCTCGCGCCACCGGTTGCTGAAGGCCCGCGAGTTCCACCAGATCGCCGGGCGCGCCGGCCGGGCGGGGTTTGACACGTCGGGCTACGTGGTGGTCCAAGCGCCCGAGCACGTGATCGAGCGCACGCGCGCGCTCGCCAAGGCGGGCGACGACCCCAAGAAGCGCCGCAAGGTCCAGGCCAAGAAGCCCGTCGACGGCGCGGTGAGCTGGACCGAGGAGACCTTCGAGCGTCTCAAGGACGCGACCCCGGAGGCGCTCGTGTCGCGCATGCGCGTCGACCACTCCATGATCCTCAACGTCGTCAACCAGCCGGCGGACCCGGTCGCGACGATGCGCGCGTTGATGGAGGACAACCACGAGGACGAGCGGGGCCGCCGGCGCCTCTCCGAGCAGGCCCAGGCTCTCGGCTCTGAGCTCGTCGACGCGGGCGTCCTGGAGTGGCTGGCCGAGCCCGACGCCGACGGCCGCACGCTGCAGCTGGCCGTCGAGCTGCAGGAAGACTTCGCGCTCAACCAGCCACTGGCGTCGTTCGCGCTGGTCGCCTTTGAGCTGATCGACCCGGAGTCCGAGCACCACGCGCTCGACGTGCTCTCGGTCGTCGAAGCGATCCTGGACGACCCGTTCCCGGTGCTGATGGCCCAGGCCAACAAGGAGCGCGGCGAGGCCGTCGCCGAGATGAAGGCCGATGGGATCGAGTACGAGGAGCGCATGGAGCTGCTCGAGCAGGTCACCTACCCGATGCCGCTGGCCGAGCCGCTGCAGGACGCGCTGCGGGTCTACCGCGAGACCCATCCGTGGGTGCGTGAGTCCGACCTCTCGCCCAAGTCGGTCGTGCGCGACATGTACGAGTGGGGGCGCACCTTCACCGAGTTCATCGCGCACTACGGGCTGGCGCGCTCCGAGGGGCTTGTGCTGCGCTATCTGAGCAACGCTTACCGGGCGCTGCGCCAGACGGTGCCCGAGCAGGTTAAGACCGACGAGCTCGACGACATCATCGACTGGCTCGGCGAGACGGTCCGGCAGACCGACTCCAGCCTGCTGGACGAGTGGGAGGCGCTGACCGATCCGGAATCCGTCGCGCGCACGGCGGCTGCGCTCGCGGCCGGCGAAGGCCCGCCGCCACCCCGACCGATCACCGCCAACGAGCGCACGTTCACCGTGATGGTCCGCAACGCGATGTTCCAGAAGGTGCAGCTCGCCGCGCGCGACCGCTACGACACATTGGCCCAGCTGGAGGCCGCCGCGGCCGCGCTCACCGATCCGCCCGGCAAGATCGTGATGAAGGACGCCGAGTGGGAAGCCGCATTAGGCGCCTACTGGGACGAGCACGAGTCGATGGGCAGCGGGCCCCAGGCGCGCTCGCCGCAACTGCTGATGATCGATCGCGATCCCGCCGAGAGTGAGGGGCGCACGTGGATGGTCCGTCAGATCATCGACGACCCCGAAGGCCATCATGACTTCGCGATCGTCGCGACCGTCGACCTTGACGCCTCCGACGCGGCCGGCGAGCCGGTGATCCGCACCATGTCGTTCGGCGCGCCCGACGGTCAGGCCTGAGACCACACTTCGCGACGATGCACAGGTTGCGTTGCCGGGGCGCTGCAGAGTCGCCGACCCTGTCTAGCGCCCCTGCCTGAGGGAACACACCGGTTCGAGGACCGAAGATCTCGAACGTGGCAGGGGGGAACATGGACGAGCACCAACAGCGGTGCCGTGCGCTGGCGCGCACGGTGGTCGGGGCCATCACGCTCGCCGCGGCGATGGCCCCGGCCACCGCCCATGGCGGGCTCGCCCGTGCCGCCGCTGCCTGCGATGGCGCCGAGACCCCGATCGCCGCGACGACCGTCGCGCAGAGCCGTACCGCGCTCGCCTGCCTGATCGACACCGTCCGCGAGGAGCGTGGGCGGTCGGCGCTGCGTCCCGACGATCAGCTGAGCGAGGCTGCGCGCGGCCACGCCACCGACATGGTCGCGCGGAGCTACTTCGGCCACGTGACTCCGGCGGGCCGCGACCAGACCGACCGGCTGCGGCGCGTGGGTTGGCCACCCGCCGACAAGGGGTGGTGGGCCGGGGAGATCCTCGCGCTGGGCAGCGGCGGGGCCAGCACGCCGCGTCACCTCCTCTCGGCCTGGCTGAACAGCCCGCCGCATCGCGCCATCCTGCTCAGTCGCAAGCCCACGCTCCTTGGGCTGGGCGTCGTGCGCAACACGCCCGGCGGCACCCACCTGGGCGATGGCGTCACTGTTGCCGCCGAGCTGGGCCATGTGGAGGGTGCCGGGGGAGACGATGCCGAGCCGCTCTCGTCCTACACGTCGGGCGCCGCCGCGCGTTGAGCCGTGCTCAGCTCAAGAGCCCGCGACGCATCGCCGCGGCGACCGCCGCCGCCCGCTCAGACACTTCGAGTTTGGCGTACAGGCTGCGCACATGGCTCTTGACCGTCGCCTGGCTGAGGTGCAGCTCATCGGCCATCTCGGCGACCGACTGGCCCTCGGCGATGCGCTCGAGCATCTGCTGCTCGCGGACCGTGAGCGGCGGGCTCTCGGGCAGCCGCTGGCGGCGCAGCTCGGCGGTCAGCTGGCGCCCGGCCGTCGGCGCCAGGACGAGCTCGCCGCGCATGATCCCGACGATCGCACGCCGGATCTCGGTGCTCCCAGCGTCCTTGGAGAGGAAGCCGTTGCCGCCCGCGCTGAGCGCGCGGTGGACCGTGGCGCCGTCGTCGTAGGCCGAGATGAACAGGATGCGCGTGCGCAGGCCGCTCTCCTCGATCGCGCGCGCGATCTCAGGGCCGTCGCAGCCCGTCATCCGGACGTCGAGGATGGCGATCTCGGGATCGAGCTTGCGGATCAGCTCCAGCCCCGTCGGGCCGTCGCCGGCCGAGCCGACCAGGTCGAGCTCGGGCGCCGCGCCGACCGTGTCGGCCAGCGCCTGGCGGTACAGCGGATGGTCATCGACCACGACCACGCGGATCATCGCTCACCCGTGCTCCTGCCGCGGAAGCTCCACGGCGACCGTGGTGCCCGCGCCGGGCACACTGGTGATGGTGCAGCGTCCGCCCGCCAGCTCGGCGCGGTAGCGCATCGTGTCGATGCCCAGGTGGCCGGGCTGCGAGCCACGCAGGATCTCCTGCTCGGCCACACCGCGGCCGTCGTCGGCGACCGTCAGCCGGACCGTGGCGTCGGTGTCGACCAGCTCGGTGCGCACCGTGGTGGCGTCGGCGTGCTTGGCGGCGTTGCGCAGCGCCTCCTGGGCGATGCGGTAGAGGACCACCCGCGTCTCACGGCTGGGCTCTTGGCTCAGCCGGTCGTCCAGCACGTGGTCAAACGGCAGCGCCGACGAGATCACATAGGCCTCGATCGCCGGGCCGATCGCGGTGTCGAGCTCGGGTGGCTGCAGCTGGACCAGCAGCTGACGCAGCCGGCCGGTCGCGTCTCGGACGACGTCCAGGAGCCGGTGCAGCTGGCCCGCGGCGACGCTGTCGAGCGAGCCCGCGAGCTGCTCGGCGCGCAGCGCGACGGCGCTCATCGCCTGCACAGCGTCGTCGTGGATCTCACCGGCGATGCGGCGGCGCTCATGCTCTTGGGCGGCGACCATGTCGACCAGCAGCCGGCGGCGGTGCGCGTCGGATGCCGAGAGCGCCGCCATCGCCTCGGTGATCTCAAGCTCGTAGCGCTCGCGCAGGCCGCGGTCGCGCAGGGCGACGACCACGCCCTCGATGCGCCGGCCTTGCTTCAGCGCCGTGCAGGTGAAGTCCACCCCCAGCAGCGCTCCATCGGCCTGTTGGACGTGGCCGCGCTCGATGTGGCGCTCGTGGCCGTCGGCCAGCGTCGCGAGGATCGGATGCTGCTCGGCCTGCGGGGGATCGCCGGCGCCGGTGACCAACTCGTCGAACGCCCTGTCGAGCAGCTGCGCGCGGGTGCGGCCGAGCATCCGCAGCGCCGCGTCGTTGATGAACGTGATGTGCCGGAGGCGGTCGAGCCCCACGATGCCCTCGGAGACCGATTCGAGGATGTGCTGGCTGCGACGGTGCAGGCGCGTCAGCTGATCGCGGACGACGCGGCGCTCGGTCACATCCTGGTCGGTGCCGCGCACCCAGACCGGCTGCCCCCGGGCGTCGGTCTCCAGCAGGCCCTGGCAGTGCATCCACCGCAGCCGGCTGCCGGAGGTGATGATCCGGTGCTCGAACGCAAACGGCTCGCCACGCTGCACGGCTTCGCGCATCTGGCGGGCCACCATCTCGCGGTCGCCGGGATGCTGGTGGTCGAGGCACTCCGCCATCGTCAGCGGCTGGCCGTCGTGGTCGCGGCCGTAGATCCGCGCCAGCTCCTCGCTGAAGAGCACCAGGTCGGTCCGCAGGTCCCACTCCCAGCTGCCGATGCGCCCGCGCCGCTCGGCGTCGTGCAGCCGCTTGCGCAGCTCGCCGGCGGGATGCAGGTCCTCATGCTCGACCGCACGCAGCACCACGCCGAAGCCCGCCGCGCCGCCGGTCTCGGGCGCGAGGTCGAGCACATCCCCGCAGACGGTGCCGGCGCCCTCGATGGTGTACGCGAACCGTGCCCGGCCGCTGACCAGCGCCTCGCGGTCGGCCGCCGCTCGCGCGCTCACCGCCGCTGGCGGGAGCAGCTCGGCGTCGGTCGCGCCGAGCATCGTCTGCGTGGGCAGGCCGTGGGCCTCCTCGAAGTCGCGGGTTACGAAGACGTAGCGCCCGTCGGCGTCCTGCAGCGCGGCGCCGGGCGAGCCGTGGTCCAACAGGGCATGGAGCCCCGCTTCGATTGTCGTCCTCGTGCCTGCAGCAGGCATGCCCTTCCCCCTTGTGCCCGGCCATGGTAGGGCTTAGCAGTCGAGAACGCGATTGGTTGAACCGATCGGATGAACTTGCGCAGCATCGTCGTGCGAAGTGGTACAACGACGAGATAGCCGATGCTCTGCGATACGGAGCAACGGAAGGGAAGCAGCCGGTGAACGGGAGTTACCGGACGATCCCGTGCCGTGGGAGCGGCGCGGTAGTGCAGGGGGGATAAGAGTGATGCAAGTACTCGCCTATGCGACGGGCTTGGCCGTGGTCATGTGCTTGATCTTGGCGACGGTCGCGTTGTGCGCCGCAGCGGGACGCGCCGATGCCATGGCCACGGCCCACCACGTGGACGAACGTACGAGTCGTGATGGGGTGGAGGAAGGGCTGGTCGACGACCGCACGGCGCTGGATGCGCGCAAGGCCTTGCGTGGCCGGCGGGCCTGGGTTTACTCCTCATCACCGGCGCAGGCGGGCCTGCGGCTCACTGGCCGCGGCGGGGCCACGCTCCCACCCTCCGGCGAGGCGCTGGCGCTGCGCGTCGCGGGGATGGCGATCAACGCCGACGTGCCGATCATCGTGCCCAGCCAGACGGGCGGACCGCTGGATGGCATGGCGCTCGTCGGCGTTGCGGTGCCCTTCGAGGACGGCCGGACCGGGGCGCTGGTCGTGGCCGGCGCGCCGGGCATGGCCGCGCGGCCGTGGATCACGCATGTGCTGCAGGAGCTGGCGATCGAGCGCGCGGAGCTCAACGTGCCGGCGCCGCCCGACCAGCAGCGGGCCGACCGCTTCACCGTCGCCCGGCGCGACCACGCGCAGGCGCGCTGACGCCACGCGCCTTCACCGCCGTCAACGACATCAACAAGCACCACCATCCATCCACCAGGGAGGGGAACCCATGCGGGATCTACGGACAAGGATCGGGGAGGCCTGCGCGGCAGGGGCGCTGGCGGCGATGACGCTCGGCCTCGCGCCGGCGACGAGTGGCGCGGCGGACCCGTCGTTGACCTGCGAAGCCAGCGCGCTGCGCACGACGATCGCGGGCCAGCAGGCGATCGAGCCGAGCGTGACTGGTCGTGATGCGCCGTGCGCGACCGGCACCGCCCTCCCGCCGCTCGCGCTGCCCTCGCTGCTCAGCGGGTCGGTGCTGACCGCGGAGACGACGTTTGACCCGGCCACGCTGCAGGCCGGGGCGACGGGCTCGGTCACCGGTCTGCACCTCGGGCTGGACGCCCTGCTGCCGGCGATCAACCTTCCGACCGAGCAGCTGATCGCCGCGCTGCCGCCGATCTCGGTCCCGATCCCGCCCGTCCTAGCCACGGCGCTGCAGTTGGTCGTGCCCGCGTTCCCCAGCGCGATCGAGGTCGACATCCGCGATGCGGTCACCGCCGCGCTGCCCGACGGACGGCTCGCCACGGGCGACCTGCTCGGGGCCAACCTGCTGCGTTCCACCGCGACCGCCGGCTGCACCGCCGGCGTGCCGTCGCTGACGGGCACCAGCGCTGTCAACGGCATGCAAACGTTCGGCCAGGACGTCACGGTTGTCGACGGCGTCGCGCAGCGCCAGCTCACGCTCTTGGACTCGGCGTCGATCGACCTCTCGACGCTGGACCTGTCGCAGGTCTCGGTCCTGACGCCGCTCGACGGCCTGACGGCGCCGCTGCTCTCCGCCGTCGGGGCGCTGATCGGCCCGGCGCTCGCCGCGCTGCCGCCGATCGAGATCCCCTCGACGGTCGCGCAGCTCAACGTCCGGTCGCCCGAGCAGATCGTCGAAGGCGACGTCCTGACCCAGCGTGCGCTGCACGCCACGCTGACCTTGGCCGGGCAGCCGATCCTCGACACGGTCGCGGGCGAGGCGAAGGTCGGTCGGGCCGGCGCCTGCCCACCGCCCGCCGGCGACGCTCCCACGGTCGCCCAGGGCGCGCCTGCCGCTTCCGCGGTTCCGAACGCGAGGGCGGCGGCGCTGAGCGCCTCGGCACAACTGCTGGCGTGCACCGACCGCAAGCTGATCCTGCTCGACGTCCTGCCGGGCGCGGGCAAGGTGAAGATCAAGGGTGCCGCCGACCGTGCGTTGGTTGGGCGCGACGTCAAGATCCGGCTGCGGGCGACCGGCAAGGTGGTGGCGAGCGCCAAGGTCGGCAAGGACGGGTTCTTCACCACGACGGCGCCGTTGCCCCCGCGGGCGATCCGCACCTCCAACGCGGCGCGCTACCGCGCCGAGCTAGGCAAGGAGCTGTCGCTGCCGCTCAAGCTGCACCGGCGGATGGCGCTCACCCGGCTGACCGCGGCCAACGGAAAGGTGACGGTCGCGGGCCGCGTCGAGCTGCCGCTGTCGCACCCGGCCGACACGATCCGGCTCGTGCGCCGGGTCTCCTGCCACAAGACCGTGTTGGTCCGGGCGTTCCGGCCCGCGTCTGACGGCAGCTTCGAGGTGACTGTCGCGGCGCCCAAGGGCGCAACCGCCGCGGTCTACCGGCTGGCCACCCACGTTCCCAAGACGCGCAAGAACCCAAAGCGCTTTCCGACGTTCACCTTGCCCGCGGGCATCGATCTCAACCAGCGCTGAGGCGGGAGCGCCACGTGCGAGCCAGCAGCGCGACGCCGACACCGGCCAGGCCGAGGAGGCCGATCAGCGTGAGCAGGCGCCCGACCATGACCGGCCAGGGGTGCGCGGTGGTGACGACAATCCGCGCCGCGCCGGGCTTGGCGTCGGCGTCGATCTCCAGGAAGGCGTTGCCGCCCGGGTCGCGGGCGACGAACCTCGCGCCGGCGACGTTGACGAGCTCGGGCGAGGCCTTGAGGTTCGTCCAGACGGTCTCTTTGGGTTGCGCGTTGACCGTGGCCTCGGCGCGATCGGTGCGCTCGGCGTCCATGGGCGAGAACTCAACCCGGGTGAACTGGCGATCGGGGGTGTAGGGGGGCACGCGGGCGTCGACGTAGTCCACGGTCCCGGGATAGCTCACGCCGACGATGTAGTAGGGGAAGGCCTGCGATAGCGGACTCCTCAGCGGGGGCGTGAGCGGCTCCCGGATCTGCGCTCGCGCTTGCACGACCGACACGATCAGCACCGCTAGAAGTGCCCAAGCCCACACGCGGAGCCGTGGTGTGCCACGGCTGATGAGGACCAGGAGGCCGATCACCGCGCAGGAAAGGGCCAGCACGATGTAGGCCTGGAGGCGATAGCCCGCCTGCAACATGTCGTAGGGACGCGGCAAGGCGATGAGCAGCGAGCTGCTGGTCATCAACACCGACGTCAAGACGATCACGACGAGCATCAGCACCCCGGCCCGAAACCATGCCGAGCGGCGGTGTGACCGCAGGAGGACGAGCCCGATCGTCGTCCAGGCGATCGCGAGCATCGGTAGCTGCAGCGCGTAGCGCGGCATCAGCGGGTCGGATCGCTTCCGGGTCAACGTCAGGACGTTTTCGGGGGTCACCATCGCCGTGTAGTACTGCACGAGGGAATGCGCTTTGGCCACATCGCTCCCGATCACCGTGTGGGACTGGTAGGCGGCGGCGGGCACCAGCCACCAGGCGTTGACCAAGGCAGCTGGAATTGCGATCACCGCAAGGCGCAGGAGCCCTCGACGCGTCACCAGCGCGCGCAATGGGGCGCTCAGGGCGAGCGCCGCGGCGCCGACGATGATGATCACCGTGGTTCCCCACACGAGCGTGAGGTTGTGACTTCCCGTAAAGAGCAGGACGCCGACCGCGAGCGCCAGCGCGGGCAGCGGCCTCAGCCGATCGGCGCGCAAGATCGAGAACGCCGCGGCGAGGATCAGCACGAGCGCCGAGACGGCGACCGTCTGCGGCCAGCTTGCCAGGACGTAGATCGACGTCAGGCACCACGTGGACGTCACGAACACCACGCCGGGCGCATGTGAGGCCCAGGGTCCGAGCCCCGCTTGGCGCGCGAGCCAGAACCAGGCGCCGTAGGCCATCACGAGGGCGAGGACCCAGGTCGAGACGAACGCCGCCTCGTGACCGACGACGAGCGCGCCCGCCGCCGTGATCGCGTACAAGGTGCCGGCATAGAACGCGTAGTGCGGGTCAAAGACGCCGGAGGCGTCCTGCGCGTACAACGACGGCAGGTGATGGGCGCGCAACGATCCCTCTTGGTGCCAGACGTACCACATGTGCTGGAACCAGTCGCTGAGAACGAAGTCTGTCCCACCGATCAGCGGTAAGACGCAGATCCCGATGACGAGGCCCGCGATGACGACGCCCACCACACCGGTGAGCAGCGGTGAGGGCCAGCGCCGTGCCTGTGCTGGCTTGCCGACCGAGGTGGGTGTTTCGGTGGTCGTCGTAGACACGGTGCTCAGTTCACGCTCGCAGGTGGCCAGGGTCGCCGCCGGAGCACCACGACGGCCACGCCGGCCAGGCCGACGAGCCCGAGCAGCGTGAGGACGCGTCCGACCGTGACCGGCCACGGGTGCGCGGTGGTGACGACGATGCGCGCGGCGCCGGGCTTGGCGTCGGCGTCAATTTGCAGGTAAGAGTCACCGAAGTCCGAGCGCGAGACGATGCGGGCGCCGTCGACGTCGATGAGCCTGGGGGACGCCTTGAGATTGCTCGAAACGATCTCCCCGGGTTGCGCGTCGATGGTGGCCTCGGTGCGTTCGGTGTCTTCGGCCATCGCTGACGGGAACCGAACGCTCTTGAAGGGGCGCTCCTCGACGTACAGCGGCACGTCGGCGTCGGTGTAGTCCGCCGTTGGATGCTGAGGCTGGCCGCTGCGGGTGGGGCTGTCCTTGCTCGTGGTGTAAGGCATGGCCGTCCACAGCACTTCTGGTGGCCACGGCGTCAGCGGCTCCCCTGCCTGCTGCCGTGCCTGCACGACCGAGACGGCGACAATGCCGGCGATCACCCAGACCCACAACCGGCGCCGCGGCCCGGCGCGACGCGTCAGCACCAGGGTGGCGATCAGCGCGCCGCCGATAGCGAGGTTGATGTAGGCCTCGAGCCGGAACGGGTTCTGCAGCATGTCATAGGGATGGGGAAGTCCGTTGATGACCGAGCTTTGGGTCATCAGCGCCCAGGTCGCGACCGCCACGATGAGCAGCAGCAGCGCTGCCCGCAGCCACGGCGAGTTGCGCCGCGGTCGCATGATCAGCAGGCCGGCGACGATCGAGGCGGTGGCGAGGACTGGCAGTTGCACCGCCATGCGCGGCAACAACGGGTCGACGCGCTTGCGGCCCAGACTGAACAGATGCTGCGGAGTCGTCCCGTCGATGGCGTCGAGCAGCATCCCGTGCGCGGCGTCCGCGTTGCTCGCGATCACCGTGTGCGATTGATAGGCAATCGCCGGAAGCAAGAACCAGGCATTGACCAGCACTGCGGGAACCGCGACGACCGCGAGGCGCAGCAGCCCTTGACGGGTGATCAGCGAGCGCAGCGGCGGGATGAGCATGAGGGCCGCGAGCCCGACGATGACCAGCACGGTCGTCGCCCACATCAACGTCATGTTGTGGCTGCCCGTGTAGAGGGTCACTCCCACCGCGAGCGCCAGGGCCGGGAGCGGTCGCAGACGGTCGGCACGCAGGATCGAGCAGGCCGCGGCGAGGCCCAACAGCAGTGCGCCAAAGCAGATCGTCTGTGCCCAACTGCCCAAGACGTAGGCCGCGCTGAGGTACCACGTCGACGTGATGAACAACACAGCAGGAAGGTGGGACGCCCAGCGTCCGAGGCCGGCCTGATGCGCGAGCCAGAACCATCCGCCGTAGGCCATGGCGAACGCGAGAACCCACGAGACGAGGTAGGCCGCGTGGTGTCCGATCGCGAGCGCGATCACCCCGGCGATCGTGTAGAGGGTTCCGCCGTAGAACGCGAAGTGCGGGTCGAAGACCCCTGCCGCGTCCTGAGCGAAGAGCGACGGCAGGCCTTGGGCCCGCAGCGACTCTTCTTGATGCCAGATGTACCACTCGTGCAAGAACCAGTCCTGGACGACGAACCGCGTCTCGTGGAACATGGTCCAGAGGCAGACCCCGATGACCAGCCCGGCGAGGGCGACACCCGCGACGACGGCCAGCCATCGTGACGACCACCACGCCTGCGCCTGCGTCCTCTCGCTGACCGATCCAGACGCTTGCGCGGCGGTCGCAGACATGGTCTCTAGGACGGCTCAGGCGACATCGCGCCGGTCCCGGCGCCATCGCCGCAGCAGCACAAAGCCCACGGTCGCAAGGCTGAGGAGGCCAAAGAGCGTGACCAGCCGTCCCGCTACGACCGGGAACGGATGCGCGGCCGTCACGGTGATCTTCGCGGCGCCCGGCTTCGCGTCAGCGTCGACCTCTAGGAACGCGTTGCCGGCCTGGTCGCGTGCTGCGATCCTGGCGCCTTCCACCTTGATCAGCGGGTTGGACACCTTCAGGTTGCTCGCGACGTACTCGCCTGGCTGAGCGTCGATGGTGGCGACTGCGCGGCCATCCTGCTCGGCTTGCTTGGGGGAGAACGAGACGAACGCGAAGGATCGGGTCGGCTGGTACTCCTCGATCTCGGTGTTGACGTAGTCGGCCATGCCCAGCCGTGCGTCGTTGGTGAGGTATGGGGCCGCGGTGTTCCACTGCGGGCCGACCGCCGTCGGATCGCGCACCTCGAGCAGTTGCGCCCGTGACTGGATCACCAGAAGGGCCAGGATCGGGACCATGACCCATGTCCAGTGGCGCAGACGGGACCTGGAGCGGGCGATCAGTGCCAGGGTGGCGATCAGCGCGCCGGCGACCGCGATGTTGATGTAGGCCTCGAGGCGGTAGGGCGCCTGGATCTGGTCATAGGGGTGGGGCAGGCCGAGGATCCATGAGCTGTGGGTCATCAGCTGCCACATCCCGACGCCCGCGATCAGCATGAGGAGCGCTGTGCGCAGCCATTGCGACCGCCAGTGCGGTCGGATGAGCACCAAGCCGACCACGAGCCAGGCGGCGGCGAGCAGGGGGAGCTGGAGCGCGAGGTGCGGCGAGAACGGCTCGGCGCGTGCGCGCGTGAAGCTCAGGATGTGCTCGGGCTCGACGTAGTGCATCGACGTGAGCAGGAAGCTCCGGGCCATCGTGTAGTTGTTGCCAATCCACGTCTGGCCCTGGTACGCGATGGCCGGGAACATGAACCAGGCGTTGATCAGTCCTGCCGGAATCGCGACGACCGCGATCCGCAGCATCCCGCGCCGGTTGAACAATCGGCGGAAGCCCGGCACTAGCGCGAAGAACACCACGCCCAGCACGGTCATCGCCGTGGTCGCCCACGCCAGCGTGAGGCTGTGGCTGCCCGTGTAGAACAGGACGCCGATCGCTAATGCCAGCGCCGGGAGCGGCTTGAGCCGGTCGGCGCGCATGATTGAGAACCCCGCCGCGAGGGCGAGCAGGAGCGCCGAGAACGCCGTGTTCTGGCCCCAACTGCCCCAGACGTAGATCGAGGAGAGGTACCACGGCGACGTGACGAAGACGATGCTCGGGATATGCGACGCCCACGGCCCGGCCCCGACCTGGCGCGCCATCCAGTACAGGCCGCCGTAGGCCATCATGAACGCCCAGATCCAGGCGCTGACGTAGGCCGCATCAGGGCCGAGCGCGATCGAGACGGCGCCCGTCAGCGTGTAGAGCGTCCCGCCGTAGAACGCGAAGTGCGGGTCAAAGACGCCCGAGGTGTTCTGGGCGAAGTAGGACGGCAGGAGATGCGCCTTCATCGACTCGCCCTGGTGCCAGATGTACCAGAGGTGCGCGAACCAGTCGTAGCCGACGAAGCCGCCAGCGCGGAACTCGCCGGCGCGACCGGCAATCATCGGGTACGTGCAGATGAAGATGACGACCGCGGCCAGGGTGAGGCCGCCGGCGACGGTGAACCAGGTCGACGTCAGCAGCGACAGCCGTCGCGCCCGCGCTGGTTCGCCGATGGTGGTGGGCGAGTCGGTGACTGTGGCGGACATCGGGACTTCGAGTCTCTCAGCGCCTGCCAGAGCCGTTTGGCAGGTCTGAGACCATCGTCAGCATGGGCATCGATGTCGGTACCGCCACGCTGCATCACTGGATCGACGGCGCGCCGGATGCGTCGGCGACCGAGCGGTTTGGGGAGGTGACGGAGTCTGCGACAGGACAGGTCACGGCACGCGTGCCGTTCGCGACCGCCGCGACCGTCGATCGTGCCGTGCGATCGGCCGCCGCGGCCGCCGCCTCCTGGGGGCAGAGCTCGATCAGCCAGCGCAGCAAGGTGCTCTTCGCCTTCCGCGAGCTGGTGCACGCCCACCGCGACGAGCTGGCGGCGATCGTCACGCGCGAGCACGGCAAGGTGCTCGCCGACGCCCGTGGCGAGGTCCAGCGTGGCCTGGAGGTCGTCGAGTTCGCCTGCGGCGTGGGAGAGATCCTCAAGGGCGAGCTGACGCCCGGCGTCTCGCGCGGGGTCGACTCCTACTCGATGCGCCAGCCGGTCGGTGTGATGGCCGGCATCACGCCGTTCAACTTCCCGATCATGGTCCCGATGTGGATGCACCCGGTGGCGATTGCGTGTGGCAACGCGTTCGTGCTCAAGCCGTCCGAGCAGGATCCGTCGGTGTCGCTGCGCGTCGCCGAGCTGTGGGCGCAGGCTGGCCTGCCGGCAGGGGTCTTCACCGTCCTCAACGGCGACAAGGAGGCGGTCGACGCGCTGCTGACCCATCCGCTCGTCGACGCGGTCTCCTTCGTCGGCTCGACGCCAATCGCGCGCTACGTCCACGAGACGGGCAGCGCGCACGGCAAGCGGGTGCAGGCGCTCGGCGGCGCCAAGAACCACGCGGTCATCCTGCCCGACGCCGACATGGAGCTCGCCGCCGATGGTCTCGTCTCGGCCGGCTACGGCTCGGCCGGCCAGCGCTGCATGGCGGTCTCGGTCGCCGTCGCGGTCGGCGATTGCGCCGATCCGCTGCTCGACCAGATCCGGGAGCGGATCGCCGCGCTGAAGGTTGGCGATGGCACCGACGCCGACGCCGACATGGGCCCGCTCGTCAGCGAGCGCCACCGGGCGCGCGTTGCCGAGTACGTCGACGCCGGTGTCGCCGAGGGCGCCAAGCTGCTGGTCGACGGCCGCACGCTCACCGTCGAGGGCCGCGAGGGCGGTCACTTCCTCGGTCCGACGCTCTTTGACGACGTGCGCCCCGGCATGCGGATCTACGACGAGGAGATCTTCGGGCCAGTGCTCGTCGTCGTGCGTGCTGCGAGCTACCCGGAGGCGCTCGCGCTGGTCAACGCCAACCCGTTCGGCAACGGCGCGGCGATCTTCACCAACGACGGCGGCGCCGCGCGCGCCTTCGAGCAGGACGTCACCGCGGGCATGGTTGGCATCAACGTCCCGATCCCCGTGCCGATGGCCTATCACTCCTTCGGCGGCTGGAAGGCGTCGCTCTTCGGCGACGTCCACATCCACGGCCCCGAGGGTGTGCGCTTCTGCACGCGCGGCAAGGTCGTCACGCGCCGCTGGGCCGACCCGTCGCACCGTGGCGTGGACCTGGGTTTCCCGACGGCAGGGTGATCCACGCTCGCCTCCGGACGCCGATGGCGCTGGCTGATCAACAGCTATGCCTAGGCGGTCGTCACTGGCCCTGGGCGACGACGAAGCCGGCGACGGCGGACTTGGGAAGGAGGAGGGTTGCGGGACGCTGCCCGGGGCATCCGGACGGCAGCCTGAGCCTCACTGTGGCCTTGTCGAGTGCGTGCTCGTCCATGGTCGCGGTGACTGAGTCCGTCGCAGCGCCGCACGCTGCCGTCACCGCGCCGCGGCCGCTGCTCGTCAGCGCCACACGCCCGGTGATGTCGTGACCGTGGTCATCGTCGAGAGCGAAGCCCAGCACGATGGCGGCGAAGGTCAGGCCGACGGCGAGCACTGCGAGCCGGATCGCCCAGGTCGTCCGGGCCACCACGCTGTCGCGCTCGGACTTCGAGCGTCGGAGGATCTCGGTGACGAACGCATCGCGCGAGTCGGTGGAGCCGGAGCCGGCCGGAGCAGCGGCCGTCGCGACGGCGCGGAGAAATAGCAGGGCACAGCCGAACCAGGCGGCAAGCGCCACGTAGCCGGTGATCTGCACGGCCGGCAGCCGTTGACCCAAGCCGCTGAGCAGTCCCGCTGCGGTCAGGGCTGCGGCGATTGCACCCGTGATGGCGTAGCCGTTCTGGGCACGGCTACGTGCGGCCCTCGCCTCGGCCAAAGCTTGCGGGTAATAGGCACTGATGACAGCGTCGATGACGGATTCGGGCAGTGGCATGTCGTTAAACGTTCAGAATAGGTACGTGAACTGCTTGGCTGCGGCCCTGACGGTCTCCCGGCAGTTCTCAAGCTGCTCATCAACCCGCTGCTCCAGGGTGGAGCGTTGGGCGGCCGTCACGTGCTCGGCGTATTGGTATGCGATCTTCAACGTCGCTGACGGCGGGTGCTTGTAGAACAAGGTGCGGCTCAGCAAGCCGGAGGTACGCTCGAGATAGTGCTCCAGACCATCGGTTGCCACGAGCCGATCGTCGATGATGTGGGTGACCATCATCCGCGCCACCTCGTGCTCGCAGTGCAGGCGCATGAGGTGGAGTCGCAGCTCACGCACGCGTGCCGTGTTGGCGCGGGCGCTGAGGCCCACCAGCCACACGAGCTCGCCGCCAACGCTCATGTGGTGCAGCGTCATCGTCGCGTTGTCGACGGGCACGGCGGTCGCCGCAAAGGGGAGCGCCGCGACGTCCCCGTGCGCGTACTGAAACAGCAGCAGTGGGCGTCCAGGGGTGACCCACCAGCCTTTAGGCGCAAAGCCATCAGGTTGCTCGGAGCGCTTCGTGGTGCTCGCCAGGACCTGGGCGGCAAGGAGCTTGCCCATCGTCAGCACCGTCGCCTCCGTCAGCCGGTCGCCGCTCCGGCAGCCGACCCGCATGGTGGCGAAGTCCTCAAGCAGGTGCTCCACGTCACGATCGGTCATCGGCTGACGAAGCGGATGGCGCGGCGTACGGGCGAGCCAGATCTCAGCTCGGCCGACCGCTTCGCCGTTTGACAGGAGGCGGCGCATGACGGGAACGAACTGGCCCGGCCCGCCTGTCGATCGCTTGAGGACCTTGAGTTGCGCCGTGTCGATCTGGACGGCACGCGCGGCATGGCAGTAGAGATCCTCGGCTGGCCAATCGGCCGGCAACCCGGGCGCCCGCTCCTGGAGCGCACCAAACGACCGGACGAAGCCGGCGCTCTGAGGATCGAAGCCGAGATCGAAGCGTGGGCGTGTCAGTCGACGCACCTCGTCGTGCTCGAACGGTCGCGCATCGGCCAGCGGCACCTGAGCTACGAGCAACATCGGCTCAAAGTCCCTGTGGGTGGCGTGCGTCCTCCGCCTCGCAAAGAGGACAGAGGACGAATCCCATCTTGCTCACACGCTGTCTTCACTGACGACAGCACGGGGATAAGTGGTCGCTCATCGCGGCCTCGACCGTCGAGGACGTCCGAGGCGGTGCGTGCGACGTTGTCGCGTCGGGCTCGTATCTTCCCGCTCGCGCACGCTGAGCATATCGATCTGCGAAGCCATCGTGTCGGAAATCGCCGATTTAGGCGTCGCTGTCGTCGTCGTCGACCTCGCGGTACAGCTCCTCGTCGACGGGGTCCAGGGTTGAGCGCATGATGTGCGCGACCCACAGCCAGGCGAAGGCATCGGTTGGCGACAGGCGCATCGTGTGGTGCTGCAAGGGGTTGCGCATCGCACGGAACGCTCCGGTCCACATCAGCCCCATGCCCGCCTGCTGCCCGAGTTTGGCCCAGGGAGCGAGACCAGGACGTTCTGCCGTGCGGCCCTCGGCCTGCGGATCGTCGGCACCGGTGCCGAACCACGCAGCGGTCTCGGCGGCGATGTTCCGGTTGGCCGCGTTCTGCGTTCGCGCCCGTAGTGTCTCCTCACACGCGCGGAATGCCTCACGCACCGCCTCGTCGTACTTGTGCGCCTCGAAGCCGGGGCGCGCTGCGGCGGTGATGTCCGGATGCAGATGCGGAAGCACCGCGGTCCACAGTTCGGGCAGGCGATCGGGACCGAGCGCCTCGGCCAGATGGATCCCAGCCTTGCCGAGCTCGCCGCGCCGAGCGTGGGCGCGCAACAAGAGCTCGTGGCACTCCAGCGCGCGGGCGGTGTCCTGCGAGCGAGCGAAGACGTCCAGCGCGTTCTCATAGTTCTCGACCGCCGCGTCGTGCTGGCCGTCGAGCTCGTCGAGCTGTGCCAGCTCGAGGGAAAGACGCGCTTGCACTAGGTCACTGGACTCGAGGTCGTCGATCGCCTCCTTGGCGTCGTCGAGCAGCTGGCGGACCGCTTCGAGGTGGTTGAGCTGCCGCTGGCAACGGGCAAGTCCGAGCAGGATGTCGGCCATCAGCGCCGGCTGATCGAGCTTGGCGATCTTCTTGCGTCCGGCGGTGTAGTGCTTGATGGCATCCTCGGGCCTGCCGGCGCTGAGGTGCACGTCTCCGAGATCATCCTCGAGCCGCGCCAGCATCAGGTTGTCCTTGGGCCCTGCGAGCTCGACGGCTTGGCGCAAGGAGTCGATGGCCTTGGGGTGTCGTCCCAGTTCCACCAGGACCGTCGCGCGGGTCCGCAGGCATCCGATCGCCAGCGGTGGGATCTCGAGGCGCTCGGCTTGATCGAGCGCTGATTCGACGAGTGTGAGCGCCGCGCGTGGGTCGTGGAGCTCGAGCTTGAGCCGAGCGCCGAGGTCCATCTGCGCAACGCGCTCTGCCGGATCCTCGTCGCCGGTGCGGACCAGCTCATCGGCGGCACGGCCGAGCAGACGCTCAGCGTCCTGGAAGTCACCCAGCGAAAGATGCACAGCGGCCATCAGGCGATGGGTCATCGCCGCGCCCAGCCCGTCGCCGCTGCGGCCGTGGAGTGCCAGCGCCTTCTCGTAGAGGTCCAATGCCTTGCGGAAGTGGCCCTGCTCCTGGTGCAGTGTTCCCCAGTGGCGGTTGAGGGTCGCCTCCTCGAGCTTGTCGTCGGCACGCGCGAGTGCGGAGGCCGCGCTCTTGAAGGACTGCTCGGCCTGGGGGAACTCGCCGCGTGCCTGGTGCGCGGAGCCGAGCCGCCGGTGCGCGATCGCCCGGCCGAGCGTGTCCTGGTGCTCTTGATCGAGCTCCAGCGCGTCGCGGTACTTGTCGATCGCCTCGTCGTGACGACCGAGCTTGGCAAGGACATCGCCAACGGCGCCAAAGAGCTCTGACAGCTCTGGCTCGTCCTTGAGACGCTCTGCGATGTCGATCGCCTCCTGATAGCGCTCGAACGCCCGGGCCAGATCGCCGGCATCAGCGAGCGCTGCGGCGGTGTGACCGAGCACGCGCATGATGAGCGGGGCGTTGTCGAGCTGCCGCGCGTCTCGGAGTGCCTCACTCAGCAGTTCGATGGCCGCCGTGGTCCGGCCCAGATCGTCAAGGACTCCAGCGAGGCCGACACGTACCTCGACCAGCTCGGGCTTGTCCTGGCCGCCCTGACGCATGAGGATCTCCTCGGCGGCGCGGAGGTCCTTCTCGGCCTTCGACCCTTCTCCGAGCTCACGTCGCGCCGCGCCGCGCCAGCGCAGGGAGATCGCCTCGCCGGTCTCGTTACCGTGACGCTGGTTGATCTCCAGCGCGCGCTCAAACCGTTCCTTGGCTTTCTGGAAGTGGCCTTGTTCCAGTAAGAGCGAGCCGAGGTGATTGCACACGACCGCGAGCTCGCCCTCGTCGTCGGTGTTCTTCAGCAGGGCTTCGGCCTCCTCGTAGGCGTCTTCGGCCTGAGAGAAGAGCCCTCGTGCTTGGTAGGCGGTACCGAGCCGGCGCTGTGCCAGTGCCTTGCCGAGCGAGTCTTTGTGGTCGGCGTCCAGGCGCAGCGCGTCCTTGAACAGCACGATGGCTGCCTCGGTCTCGCCGGCTTCGAGAAGCACGTCGCCCAAGTCGCCGTAAAGCTGCGACAGCGCCGGCTCGTCCTTCAGTCTCCGGCAGATCTCGATCGCACGCTCGTAGTGTTGGCGGCTGCGAATGAGATCACCGCGAACCGCGAACGCGGACCCCATGCGGCGCAGTGTCTCCGCTTGTGCCGGTTCGAGCTTGAGCTCTTCGGCGTCGCGCAACGAGTTGCGAAAGAGCTCAAGCGCGCGCTCGGTGCTGTTGGCATCCTCGAGGATCGCGCCGTGGAGGTTCTGGACCTCGATCCGCTCCGGCACGTCTTCCTGATCGGGCTGGGCAAGGATGCTCTCGGCGCGCTCCAAGTGGATGATTGCTTCGCGGCTGTTCCCGGACTCGTGGCGTGCGGCGGCGAGGTGCCGAAGCGACAAGACCTCAAGGGCAAGGTCGCCAAGGCGCTTGGCGGTATCCAAGGCGATCTCGAAGCGCTCGGCTGCGTCGCGATACTTGGCCTGATCCATGAACAGTCGCCCGCGGGCGACTTGCAACCGTGCTCGGTCGCCGTCGAAGCCGTCGAGTCCGACCCGTTCGAAGTGGCGCTCGGCGTCGCGTAGTGCGTCGTCGGCACGACCCCAGTCTCCGAGCTCGATGTACGCGATGCCGAGGCCGCGCAGCACGAGTGCCTGGCCGTGGTGGTCGCGATGCTCTTGGTCGAGCTCGAGCGCGCGCTTGTAGGCGTCGACTGCCGCGTCCATCTCATGGCGTTCGGCGTGGACATCGCCGAGATCAGCGTAGATGTCGGACAGCAGCGCCTCATCACCGAGGTCGCGGCAGAGCCGCCGTGCTTCATCGAGTGACTCAAGGGCCTTCTCGAGCTTGCCGCGGCGCGCGCATTCCAGGCCCTGCTCGCGCAACTCGGCCACTCGGCCCGCATCGGCGTCCGTCCGTGTCTCCACCGTGCCGTCGGTCATGCACCACTCCATGGTTGATCGGTCGGCGAGAACTTAGAGCAACTGCTTATCGTTTGCCAACTGTCGAGCCATGGCTCCTGCTTAGCGGAATGCGGACGGGCGCGATCTCTAGTTGGCCCGCGGCTGGAGTTACCAACCTTCGTGCGGATTCTCAGCCGCTACGTCTGCTTCCACAACAACCTCGTTCTCTGGGCGAGGCACGCTTCGTTCATCACTGAGTGAGGCGAGGATGTGCGAGGATTTGCCCACCCATGGCTGACCGGAAGCGCACCATCCTCGATGCGGCCATCGGCGTCATCGCGCGCAAGGGCGTGCGCGGCCTGCGGGTCGAGGAGGTCGCTGAGCGGGCCGGCGTGGCCGTGTCGCTGCTCTACTACCACTTCGACAACCGCTCCGGCCTCATCCGGGCCACGCTCAAGCACGCCAACGAGCGCACCGCCGAGGCTGTCGAGGACCTTAACGCCGACCAGCGCACCGGCGCCGAGCTGATCGTCACGATGCTGCTCGCCGAGCTTGACGATCCCGTCCAGGTGCGCGAGCTGTCGATCCTCTGGAGCGAGGTGATGGCGGCGGCGTTCTTTGACCCGAGCTTGCGCGAGCAGCTCGCGGAGGCCAGCACGCGCCGCAGCGCGCTCGTCGCCGAGGCGGTGTGGCGCGGGCAGGAGGACGGGTCGATCGGGGCGCTCGCTGCGCCCGGCGACCTCGCTGCGCTGCTCACGGCGTCGGTCGACGGGATCAGCGGCCGTTGGCTCGCCGGCCTGATCGGGCGCGAGCGGGCGCGGGAGCTGCTGGCGATGAGCGTCACGTCGCTGTTGGGGATCAACGACGCGGTGATCACCCGATGAGCGGGGCGGCGGCCTTCCGCGCGGTGGTCCAAGGCAAGGTTCAGGGTGTGGCGTTCCGCGATGCGGCGGTCCGGCGTGCCAGGGCGCTCGGCGTGCTCGGCTGGGTCCGCAACCAGGACGACGGCACGGTGCACGTCCACGCCGAGGGCGCTCCCGAGGCGCTCGACGCGTTCTCTGCCTGGCTGCATGAGGGACCCGCACCGGCGCGAGTCGACGGCGTCGCGCTCGAGCCGGTCAAGGTCGAGGGCCACGAGCAGTTCGCGATGCGCGGCGTGAGCGCCGGCGTCTTTGTCGTCCAAGAGCATCAGGCGACCGCCCACCACTACGACCTGCGGCTGGAGGTCGGCGGCGTGATGCGCTCATGGGCGGTTCCGAAGGGCCCGTCGATGGATCCCGCGGTCAAGCGCCTGGCGGTGCAGGTTGAAGACCACGACTTGTCGCACAACGACGTCGAAGGGGCGCTCGGCGACGGCGCCGTGATCGTCTGGGACCGTGGGAGCTACGAGCAGGGTGGCCGGGTGCCGTGGCCCGAGGCGCTCGATCGCGGCCACGCCGTCTTCGTCCTGCACGGCGAGAAGTTGCGTGGCGGCTTCGCGCTGCAGCGGACACGTCGGGGCGATCCCACCAAGCCCCAATGGCTGTTGATCAAGCGCCGTGACGACGACGCCGAGCCAGGATCTGACGTCGCCGCTGCCCAGCCGCGCTCGGTCGCGAGCGGGCGCACGCTCGGCGAGGTACTGGGCCGTTAAGGCCTGGCGCGCCGAGCGTTGCCGGACGGCTGAGCCCGTCCTCACCTGACCTTCAGGAACGCCTGGGACGATCCGCGCCGATGCGCGTCCTGGTCGTCGATGACGAACCCGCCGTGCGCGAGGTGCTCGCGCGGATCCTGAAGGTGGAGGGCTTCGAGGTCGCTCTGGCCGGCGACGGGCGGGCGGCTGTCCGCGCCCAGGCCACGGCGCGGGCCGACGCCGTCCTGCTGGATGTCTTGATGCCCGGCCTCGACGGCCTGGAGGTCTGCCGCCGGATGCGCGACACCGGCGACCGCACGCCGGTGCTGATGCTCACCGCGCGCGATGGCGTCGGTGATCGCGTGGCCGGATTGGAGGCGGGTGCTGACGACTACCTGCCCAAGCCGTTCGCGCTGGAGGAACTGCTCGCGCGCCTGCGCGCGCTGCTGCGCCGGTCGGGCTGGGAGCAGGATCGCCAGACGCTGCGCTTCGACGACCTCGAGCTCGACCCCGTCGGCCATGAGGTGCACCGCGGCGGCCGCCCGATCGAGCTGACGCGTACCGAGTTCCTGTTGTTGGAGTTGTTCCTGCTGCACCCGCGCCAGGTGCTCACGCGCGAGCAGATCTTTGGCGGCGTCTGGGGCTATGACTTCGGCCCGGCATCCAACTCGCTGGAGGTCTACGTCGGCTACCTGCGCCGCAAGACCGAGGCGGCGGGCGAGCCGCGCCTGCTGCACACCGTGCGCGGCTTCGGCTACGTGCTGCGGGCCCCGCGCGTATGACGTTCCGGCGCCGGATCGTCCTGCTCGCCGCTGCGGCTGTCGCCGTGGCGATCGCGCTGGCAGTGACCATCACCTACATCATCGTGCGGGACGACCTGCGGGCCAACGTCGACCGCGCGCTGCGCACGACCCAGCCGGAGGTCGTCCTGCTGAGCAAGGAGCGCGCGCCCGGCATGGCGGTGCCGCCACTGGGCGATGCTAAGGAGACTCAACCGCTCGACGTTCGCGTCCGGGTCCCCAACGCAGCCTTCGGCGATGCGATCGGCGTGGCCCAGGCGACGCTGGAAGGCGGCACGACGATTCGCGGTGACGCGCGCGAGATCCTGCCGGTGACCGCTGCGGTCAAGGCAGTCGCGGCGGGCAGGCGCGGGCCCTTCATCCGCGATGAGACCGTCGACGGCGTCCACCTGCGCGTCCTCACGCGCCGCGGGGAGAACGGCGAAGCGCTGCAGATCGCCCGCTCGCTGACCGAGGCCGACGCGACGCTCGGGCGGCTGCGCTTGGTGCTGGTCATGGTCATGCTCGGCGGGGTGGGGTTGGCCGCTGCGCTCGGCCTCGCCGTCTCGCGCGCCGCGACGCGTCCGCTCGCGCGGCTGACCGCGACGGCCGAGCAGGTCACCGCGACCGGCGAGCTGCACCACAGGATCCCGGCGAGCACCGACGACGAGCCGGGCCGGCTCGCCGCCGCCTTCAACGCCATGTTGTCGGCCTTGGAGCGCTCGCGCGACGCCCAGCGCCAGCTGGTCGCCGACGCCTCGCACGAGCTGCGCACCCCGCTGACCGCGATCCGAGCGAACATCGAGCTGCTGGAGCACGCGCCGCAGCTGGCACCGGCCGAGCGCGCCGCGATGCTGCGCTCCGCGCGCGGGCAGCTGGAGGACCTCACGGTGCTCGTCGGCGACCTCGTCGACCTCGGAGCCGGACCCACCCGCCCGCGCGAGGCCGAACCGCCCGAGGAGCTGCGCCTCGATGAGCTGGTCGGCGCCGCCGTGGAGCGCGCGCGGTGCCACGCGCCCGCGATGGCGTTCACGCTGGATGCCGAGCCGTCGCTGGTGGTCGGCTGTCGGCCGCGGCTGGCGCGCGCCGTAGGCAACTTGTTGGACAACGCGGTGAAGTGGAGCCCGCCCGACGCGACGGTCGAGGTGACGGTCGCCGACGCCGAGGTGACCGTTCGCGACCACGGCCCCGGCATCGCGCAGGTCGACCTACCACATGTCTTTGACCGCTTCTACCGCGCGCCATCGGCGCGTGGGCTGCCCGGCTCCGGCCTTGGGCTGGCGATCGTCAAGCACGTGGCCGACGCCCACGGCGGGACCGTCGTCGCCGAGCCCGCGCCCGGCGGCGGGACGCTGCTGCGGCTGACGCTGCCGGTCTCCTATGCGCTCCCTAGCTCGCGTTCAGCCGACTCTCATGTTCGCCGGGCTTGATGGTGGACATGATCAGACAGCTGCTCACCCTCGCCGCGATCGCCGGCGCCGCGCTGGCCCTTGGCGCCTGTGGCTCAGGCAAGGACGACAACTCGCCCCGCGACCGTGAGGACAAGGCTTTTGACGGCGCGCTGAAGTTTGCCAAGTGCATGCGCGACCACGGCATCGACATGCCCGACCCGACGCGCTCAGGCGGCGGCGGCATCCTGCAGAAGATGGGCGGCCCGGACAAGCGGATCCGCGTCGACGGTCCCAAGATGAAGGTGGCCGACAAGGCCTGCTCTCAGTACCGCGAGGACGGAGGCGGAGACGCCCCCGATCCGGCCGCGATGGCCAAGCAGCGCGACGCCTTCGTCGCCTACGCCCGCTGCATGCGCGGCAAGGGCGTCGACATGCCCGACCCGAAGGTCAACGGCAACGGCATCCAGATGTCGATCGGCAAGGGCATCCGGCCCGAGTCGGCGGCCTTCAAGGCGGCAGACAAGGCGTGTCACACGCTGCTGGGCAAGCCACCGGGGAGCGAAGACGGCGGTCCGGACGGTGGCCCGACGACGTTCCGCGCGGGCCCGACGCCGTGAGCGCGGCCACCGAGGTGCCGCCAGTGACCGCGGGTCCGAGCCCGACGCGCCGCGGCCGGACCCGTCGTCGCATCGGCCGCGCGGTCGCCGTGGTCGTGGTCATCGCGGCCGTCGGCGCCGCCGTCTGGCTGCTGGCGCCCGGCGACAGCGCCGCGCCGCCGGTCGCCAACAGCGACATCCCGCTCGGCGCTGCGACCGTGCAGCGGCGCGACCTCGTCGACCGCGTCGACGTCGACGCCACGCTCGGCTACGCGGACGCCCGCAAGCTCGCCGCGCCAGCTGGCGGGACCGTGACCCGCCTGCGCGCCGAGGGCTCCCTCGTCGGCCGTGGCCGGTCGCTGCTGTCGATCGACGCCCAGGCCACCGCGTGGGTGCTCTATGGCACCCGGCCGTTCTACCGCGACCTCGGTCCGGGCGTTGCAGACGGCCGCGACGTCCGCCAGTTGGAGCGCAACCTCGTCGCGCTCGGCTACGACCCCGGGACGGTCGACGTCGACTGGACGTCGGCGACGACCGCTGCGGTCCAGGAGTTCCAGGAGGACCGCGGCCTTGATGAGACCGGCACGCTACGGCGCGCCGACCTCGTCGTCAGCGACGGCCCGGCGCGCGTCGGCGCGCACACCGTCGCGGTCGGTGATCAGGCGCGCATCGGCGCGCCGGTGACCGCGCTGAGCTCGACCGTCTCGGAGGTCACCGCGCAGGTCGGCGCCGGCAACGCTGGTGCGGTCCGGCGCGGCGATGCGGTCACCGTAACGCTGCCCGACGGGCGCGCCGCGCGCGGGAAGATCACCAAGGTCGCGTCGGTCGCGACGGCCGGTGAGGAGGGAGGAGAGGCGACGGTCGGGCTGTCGGTCGCGCTGCGGGATCGTCGCCACGGCGGACTCGACGGCGCGCCGGTGACGCTGTCGCTGGCGACCGCGAGCACCGCGGCGGCGCTCGCGGTCCCGATCTCCGCGCTGGTGGCCACCGGTCCGTCGGCCTATGCAGTGCAACTGGCCGGCACGCGCCGCCTGGTCGCCGTCACGCTCGGCGTCTCGGCCGACGGCTGGGTCGAGGTCTCTGGCCGCGGGTTGGCGGTCGGCGCGCGCGTCGTGGTGCCGCGATGAGCCTTGTCCTGGACGCGGTGACCAAGGAGTACCCCGGCGGCGTGCGCGCGCTGGACGGCGTCTGCCTGACGATCGCCGACGGCGAGCTGGTGGGCGTCGTCGGGCCGTCGGGCTCGGGCAAGTCCACCATGTTGCATGTGATGGGGACGCTGGAGCGGCCGTCGAGCGGGCGCGTGTCGATCGCCGGTGCCGACGTCGACGAGCTCGACGACCGCGAGCTGGCGGGCCTGCGCGCGCACCGGATCGGCTTCGTCTTCCAGCAGTTCTTCCTGCTGGACGGGATGAGCGCGCTGGAGAACGTGGCTCAGGGGCTGCTCTACAGCGCGACGCCGCTGGCGCAACGCACCGCGGCGGCACGCACGGCGCTGGAGCGCGTCGGGTTGGCGCATCGCATGACGCACCGGCCCGACGAGCTGTCAGGCGGTGAGCGTCAGCGCGTGGCGATCGCCCGCGCGACCGTCGCGCGCCCCGCGATTGTCTTCGCCGACGAGCCGACCGGCAACCTCGACTCGCGCTCGGGGAGCGAGATCATGGACTTGCTCGGCGAGCTGCATCGCGAGGGCACGACGATCATCGTCATCACCCATGATCGCGAGGTGGCTGCCGCGTTGCCGCGTCACGTCCATCTGCGCGACGGCCGCATCGAGGAGGATCGATGACCGGCGCGTCGCGGCTGCTGCCCGCCGATCTGCTGCGCGTCGGTGCCGTCGGCCTGCGCACGCGGCGCCTGCGCGCGGCGCTCTCGGGCTTGGGGATCGCGATTGGCATCGCGAGCATGGTCGCGGTGCTGGGGCTCTCGGCCTCCTCGCGCGCCGGGCTGCTCGATGAGCTCGACCGCCTCGGCACCAACCTGCTGACCGCGGCGCCCGGCCAGACGCTCGGCGGCGACGAAGCGGTGCTGCCGCGCCGCACGCGCAAGGTGCTCTCGCGCCTGGGCGGCGTGCAGCAGGTCGCGACGGTGCGCGCGCTCGGGGCGACGGTGCGGCGCAGCGACCGGATCGACCCTGACGAGACCGGCGGCATCACGGTCGGCGCGGCCGATCCGGCGCTGCTGGCCACGCTCGGCGGGTCAATGGCCCGCGGGCGCTTCCTCAACGCGGCGATCGCGCACACATCCGCGGTCGTCCTCGGCGCGCTGGCCGCCGAGCGGCTGGGGGTCGATCGTCCGGGCATGTTGGTGGACATCGGCGGGCGCCGCTGGACGGTCGTCGGCATCCTGGCGGCGCTGGATCTCGCGCCTGAGATCGACCGCGCCGCGCTGGTCGGCTACGCGGCGGCGGCGCGCGAGCTGGGCGAGGAGCGCACCGCGAGCACCGTCTACCTGCGCGCCGATCCGGCCGCGGTCAACCGCGTCCGGGCGCTGATGCCCTCGGCCGTCAACCCGGCCAACCCGGAGGAGGTCCAGGTCAGCCGTCCGTCCGACGCGCTCGCGGCGCGCGCCGCCGCCGACTCGGCCCTGACCGGGCTGTTCCTCGGCCTCGGCGCGGTCGCGCTGCTGGTCGGCGGAATCGGCATTGCCAACACGATGGTCATCTCGGTACTGGAGCGCCGGTCGGAGATCGGCCTGCGGCGCGCGCTCGGCGCCACCCGCGGCCACGTCCGCGCACAGTTCGTGGTGGAGTCGCTCCTGCTCGCCGTCGCGGGCGGTCTAGCCGGCGTCGCGATCGGGGCGTTGGTCACCGGCGGCTACGCGAAGACCCGCGGCTGGACGGCGGTCGTGCCACCTGAGGCGCTGGCCGGCGGCATCGCGGGCGCGCTGCTGATTGGCGCGGCGGCTGGTCTGTACCCGGCGGCGCGGGCGGCGCGGCTGTCGCCGACCGAGGCGCTGCGATCGGCGTAGGCGGCGCGCCCGAAGAGCTGAGGCTCAGCGCCTGCCGAGCGCGCGGTTTTGGACGTCGACCGCGCTGAGCTGCTCTTTGCCGAGCAGCCTCGGCGTGCCGAAGACCTGCGCATGCCAGGAGACCGAGGCGAGCCATTCGAGCTGGCGGGCCCGCTCGACGGCTTGGTCGAGCGTCGCGGCGATGGTGACCGCGCCATGGTTGGCCATCAGCGCGGCGGAGCGACCGGCCAGCGCGGCGGCGACGCCCTCGGCCAGCTCCACCGACCCGTAGGTCGCATACGGCGCGACGCGCACCGGCCCGCCGAACTCGGTCGTGACGTAGTGGATTGGCGGGACCTCGTCGACGAGCGTCGAGAGCACGGTCGCGAAGTGCGAGTGGGTGTGCACGATGGCCTTGGCCTCGGGCGCCGCCGCGTAGACGGCCAGGTGCAGCGGGAGCTCCGAGGAGGGCGCCGAGTCGGTGGCGTGATCCGGCGAGACGCTGCCGTCGGCAAGCGCGACGCAGACACAGTCGGGCGGGTTGATCGCCTCCAGCCTGCTACCGCGCGGGGTGATCAACAGGTGCTCGCCGGAGCGGATGCCGAGGTTGCCCGAGGAACCGACGACCAGCCCGCTGGCGGCGACGTCGCGAGCCGCCTCCGTCAGGGTGACGCGGTCCTGCAGCGTGAACGGGTCAGGCATCGCGAGATCGTTGCATGCGGAGGCGTCGGCGCCGGCGTACGCACAACCGCGTACGGGTGGCCGCTCGGGGCCCGTGCGTGGCTCCGGGAAATGGTAGGTACAGGTCATGCGACGCCGCGCGTGGTTGGTCTTGACTTTGTCGATGCTCGTCTGGACGCCGGGTGCGGCGGCCGCCGCGACGCCCGACTACTACCCGCTCCCGACGGGCCACACGATCGCGGGCGGTGTCACCGCCGATGGGGCGGGCAACATCTGGTTCGGCGTTCAGGGGGTGCCGCGTGGCTCGCAGCCCACGCCGTCACTGGTCCGGCTGATCCCGGGGCAGGCCTCCCCGGGGACGAGCAACGGCATGGCGCCGTTCCCGACCCCCGACCCGCCGGGTATCGGCTGTTGCGGCAACCAGCTCCGCAGCGTCACCTTCAATCCCAAGGACGGCAAGCTCTACTACGTCCGCAGCGACGGCACCGTTGGCTCGGCCCTCCCGGCGTCGCTCGTCCCGAACCAGACCTCGGGGTTCGACTCCCTCATGCTGCCCGGTCATCAAGATCTCTGGGACATCGCTCCATCGCCTGCCGGTGGGGCGTGGTTCACCGAGCACAGCGCGAGCAACGTCGCACCCACCTTCTACGGGGATCGCATCGCCTATTACAACGGTGGGACCCCGTTCGAAGGGCCGAACGTCGCGATCCAGAACGGCAACACGTCGCTCAACAGCCTGCGCTACTCGGCTCAGCCGGCGGGCATCGCGGTCAGCAAGGACGGTCGGCCGTGGTTCGTCCAGGAGAACCCGGGCAACCCGGGCTATCGCGTCGCGACCTATAGCGGCAGCGGCGACAACTACGAGGAGTACCTGATCTCGCCGTGCGAGAGCAGCGGATCACCTTGCTCGGGCTCGTTCACCGGTACGGGACTTACCGACGTCACGATCGCGCCCGACGGTGGGATCTGGTTCACCAACGTCCTCAACAAGAAGTTCGGGCGTCTGGATCCCGTCACCCACGTCATGGTGCACTACACGATGGCGTCGATCGGCCTGGGCGCCGCGTCACCGCGCAACATCACCACGGCGCCCGACGGGACGCTGTGGATGACCGCCTACCAGGGCTTTACGAGCGCGACGCAGAACGCGCTCGTCCGGATCGTCCCGACGGCGGTCGGCGCATCGGCCACGGTCTACAAGACCTCGCCGAGCAACCCGCCGTTGAGCGTCGGGGCCGACAACGCGGGCAACATCTGGTTCGGGGTTGGGAACCCGAGCGCGCCGAGCCTCGTCGGCCGGCTGGCCGGCGTGGTGGGGGCTGCCCCTGCCCCGGATCCCGGCGGTGGCGGTGGCGGTGGAGGTGCCGGCGGTGCCACGACGCCCGCGCCGCCGGTCATCGCCCCTGGCCCGCCCGCGACGCCGCCCATCGTCCTTAAGCCCGCCACGATCGGTCAGGCCAAGCTCGACCCGCCCCAGACCGGCAACGGCGCGATCAACACCAACCAGATCTGTGTTGGACCGCCCGAGGCGCGCTGCTCGCTCATCTACCTGATCAAGGAGCACGAGTACGTCACCGGCTTCCCGTCGGCCAACAAGAAGCGCAAGCAGCACCAGCCGCGCGTGCTGGGGACCAAGACCGTGACATTGCACGGTGGCCAGAAGGCGAAGGTCACCGTGAAGCTCAACAAGTTGGGCAAGCGGATCCTCAAGGGCAAGCACAAGCTCAAGATCGTCTTCAGCGCCACGCAGAAGCTCGCCAACGGCAAGACCAAGACCGTCACCCGTAAGACCCTGACCCTCCGGAGCAAGTGAATCCCATGACCCGTCGTGCACTGATCCTCGCTGTCCTGACCGGCATCGCGTTGCTGGTTCCCGCCGTCGCGTTCGCCGGCATCAAGCGCGGGTACTACATCGAGGTCTCCAGCCAGACCTACATCCAGACCAACGCGGCGGCGACGTCGATCAAGTCCTTCAACTTCCCGTGCATGGTCGATGGCCAGCAGCAGGGCGGCAACGCCATCACCAAGGGCATCAAGATCTCGTCGACGGGGGCGTTCTCGTTTACGGGTAAGTCGACGCTGCGCAGCTCCAGCAACTCGGTGATCTCGGTCAAGGTCACGGGCAAGTACGTCAACGGCAAGGTGAAGGGCACGATCAAATACCTGACCGAGGGCGTCGGGTGTGCCGATCGCAGCTACTCGGCCAAGTACTACGGGGTCAACCCGCAGGGTTGAGTTTGCAGCCGACCCGGATCGACGGTTCGGCCCCGAACCCAAGTCCAGGGCGTTTGATGGTGAACTATTCACCACGAGGCGCCCCGGATCTCACCGCGACGCCCGAACCCGCCGCTCAGCGCGCGCGGTTGATCTCCTCGGACGCGTCCATGAGCGCGCCCTGCTCATAGAAGTCGGTGGCGATCAGGGACACCGGCATCCCGCGCGCCTTCGCGCACGCGGCGATGCGCTGGCGCAGGAAGTCGCGGGTCAGGATCGCGCCGTTGGCCGATGCTGGCGGCGGGAAGCGGTCGATCCAGTGGTTGAGCATTAAGAACGGGCTGCTCGCGTTGCCGCGGTAGCGCTTGCACTGCAGCTGGTTGGGCTGCTGGGCGCCCAGCGGGGTGTCCTGGATCCAGCTGAACGCGTCGTTGAGCCAGGGCACGGTGCCGCTCGGCGTCTTCTCGGTGAAGACCACGAGGCGGTGGTTGTCGGCGATCAGCTCGCCGAGCGTCGGCAGCGGCTCACCGTGGCTCAGCGTCACGGCGTACTGCTCGGTGTCGGTCTCGGCGAACGCGCGCTGCAGGTCGGCGTCGGTGACGTAGGACTCGAGGATCACCACCAAGACGGTCGACGGGTTCGCGCGTAGGTAGGCGCCGATCGTCTTCATCGTGTCGCTCATGCGCGTCGCGCCGAGCTCGCAGACCGTGTGGCAGAGCCAGACCTCGCGTGGGCCGCGCGCGTTGCCCGAGCGGCTGATGGAGACGCCGAGGCGATCCAGCGCGGCAAGCGCCGCGGGGCTCAGCTCGCGCGCGACCTTGTTGGCGTCGCGGTTCTCGTCGTCGAAGTCGGTCTGCACGCGGCCGCCGCGCAGCGTCCGGCCGTAGTGCGGGTCCAACAGGAAGAGCCGGATGCCGTCCTTGAGCTGGCGTCCCACCGAGCGGCGCTGGTTCGGGAGCGACCAGCCGGCGACGTCGGCCGCCGCCATCGCGTTGTGGGTGCCGGGGAAGAGGGCCTCGTTGAGGCGCAGGTCGCACAGCTGGGGCAGGCCGTTGCAGCCCGCAGCAGGTGCGGCGGTCATGCGCGCCGGACGCTCGTCGTCGAGCACCAGCGCGGCGGCGCCGGAGGCGGCAAGGACGGTGATCAGCGCCGTCGCGGCGGCGACGGCGATGCGGCGGCGCACACCAGCGGCGTCCGTCGCGGTTGTGCGGGTGCTTGGTCGCCCGAGTGCGGTCAGCAGCTCCGTGCTTCCGACGAGCACCAGGGCGGCGCCCACCATGTAGGCGATGGCCCGCAGGGCGAGGCTCGGGAAGAGCAGGACGGCGATGCCGAGGGCGCCGATCGCCGCGCCGCGCAGCCCCAGCGCCCACGGTGCCTCCGGCCGCTGGGCGAGCTGCTCGAGCCGGCGCCGAACCGCACCGGGGTCGAGGGCGGAGAGGATGCCGGCGGCGAGCAGGAAGCCGACGACGGCGCCGATCACCAGCAGGCTCGCGAGGTCACCCAGAAACGCGTTCCAGACCCCGCCGACCGCCGCGCGCATATCGTCGGTAGGGATCTCGTTGGTGCCGTCGACCGTTCCGATGGCGATCGTGCGCGCGGTCGAGAGCGCGATCGCGGCGACGGTCGCCACGACGCCGACCGCCAACCCGTAGCGGGCCAGCGCGCGGCCGCGGTCTCGGGCTGTGACGAGCGCGCTGATGAGCAGGACGAGGGCGAGCGCCGGTACGAGGATCGCCCAGCGCCGCAGGCGGTCGGCGGCATCGAGCGTGTCGTTGGCAAACGGCCGCTCGCGGAGATCGATGAGCGTCGCGTCGGCGTGCTCGGGCAGCCTGGCCGCGATGTCGGGCGCGAGGCTGCGCACGGCCGAGAGCACGACGGTGCCGGTGTCGGCGAGGTCGAGCACGAACGCGTCGCCACGGTCGAAGAGGACATGGTGGCCTTGCAGTGCCGCGCCGCGCACGAGCGCGCGGAACGGCCCGGTGCCGACGATCGTCTGGACCGCGCTCTCCAGCAGCGGGCGCGCCGACAGCAGATCGGGCGAGCCGCGCTCCAGCACGCCGACGACGACCTGGCGCGCCACGACCTGGCGGACGGCCGGATCCTCCAGCGCGGCGACGGCGCGGTCGGCGAAGGCATCACGGCCGCCGATCTCGGCCTTGACGTACAAGGCGAGGATCGCGCCGACGGTCGCGAGCGCCGCAAGCAACGACAGGACCACGGAGACGAGATCCCGGCCGGACCAGCGCATGGGGGCAACCCTACTGGCCGAGCGGTTCGCGCTAGCACGCATTCCCCAGCGTGCCTCGGCGGATCAGGCGACCGCGATCAGGTCGCGGCGTACGCTCTCGGAGGCCAAGCCGGCGGCCGTCGCGTCGCTGACGAAGATGTCATAGCGCTTGGCCGGGTCCAGGCCGGGAAGCGCAAGCGTGCCGCGAGTGCCCGAGATCTTCGCGTTGGTCGTCGCGGGCGGGGCGGCCTCGTCCTTGGAGTTGATGGTCACCGTCAGCAGCTCGGGCAGCACGCCGTCGGCGGCCGGCGTGACCTCCCAGGCCAGCTCGGCGCCCTCGCTGGTGCGCGTGATCGTCACCGACGGCGCGGCGGGCGGCGCGGGGCGCGGCGGCCGCGGCTCAGCGGCCTTGGACACCGCGACGTCGAGCAGTGCCAGCGGATCGCGCCAGTGCTTGCGGACGCCGGGCGAGCGTGGGCTCGACGCCGGCGCGATCCCGCCGCCGGGCTTCGTGTCGCCCCAGCTCCCGGGCCAGCGGATCCAGCGCAAGGTCGGGTCGCCGCCGATGACCGGCACGAGCCGCTGGCGCTCCGGGCTCTGCCGCTTGCCGTCGGCGTAGTCAAACCACACGCCCGTCCACTTCGTGCCGGGCTCAAAGTAGGAGGCGTGCGAGCCGCGGGCCACGTAGACGACCGGTCGGTCGGTACCAGGCACGGTCTCGATCTGATCCCACGGGCGCCCCTCGGCGTGGCTGTGCTGGGCGTAGACGGCGTGGTCGGGCTTGCCGTCGGCGCCAAGCCGCAGCTGGACCGTCTCCCAGTCGCCCTCGTGCAGCCCCGCCTTGAGGAAGCCGCCGATCAGGTTGTAGTCGTTGAAGAGGTAGCAGTACCAGTACTGCAGCCAGGTCGCACCGCGGCCGTCGTTGACGACATGTCCGTAGACGACGTTGGCGTAGCGCGGCTGCATGTGCAGCTCGGCGGCGCGCTCGCGGTACTTCTTGTCGTGGATGCTCAACACATCCGTCTTGGCCCACGGCACCGCGGCGCTGCGGGGGTACGGGTCAACGCTGAGCAGCGCCAGCGAGAGCCCGTCGTTGGCCGTGGCCAGCACATGGCCATTGGCTTGCTGCAGGGTGTTCCCGCGGCTGTCGGTGAAGATCGCCGCGTCGTCGGCGAAGTACGCCTCGTGGCTGTCGTAGCGCAGGTAGGGCTGATGGCGATCCAGCAGGTCCCGTTGCTCCGCAGCAGTGCTCATCGTTCGATTCTTGCGCCCTGGCCGGACGGATGAGGCTGTCTACACGGCGCCGGAAACTGCCCCGGTGGCCGCGCGCTCCAGCGCGGCCGCAAACTGCTGGACGTCATCCTCGGTCGTGTCCCACGAGCACATCCAGCGGACCTCGCCGGTGGCCTCGTCCCACGTGTAGAACGGGAAGTCGGGGCGCACGGCGTCGGCGAGGGCACGGGGGAGGACCGCAAAGAGCGCGTTGGCATGTGGCGCGCGCGTCAGCCGAACGCCGGGGATCCCGACGGTGCGCTGCGCAAGCAGTGCGGTCATCGCGTTGGCGTGCGCCGCCGAGCGGCTCCAGAGGTCGCCTTCGAGCATCGCGACGACCTGCGCTGAGAGGAAGCGCATCTTGGAGGAGAGCTGGGCGTGCTGCTTGCGCATCCAGGCAAAGCCTTCGGGTGCGGGATCGCGAAGGAAGACCACGACCTCGACGCCGAGCGCGCCGTTCTTGGTCAGCCCGAAGGAGACCGCGTCGGCGCCGATGGCGGTCGTGATGTCAGCCAGCGACGCGCCGAGCGCGACCGCCGCGTTGGCCAGTCGCGAGCCGTCGACGTGCAGCAGCAGGCCGTTGGCGTGGGCGACATCAGCCAGCGCGCGGAGCTCGTCGACGGTGTAGACGGTGCCCACCTCGGTGGTGTTGGCGATCGAGACGACGCGCACCTGCGGCGCGTGCTCGTCACCCTGGCGCGCGAGTAGCGGCTCGATCTGCGCCGGGCTCAGCTTGCCGTCGGGCGTCGGCAGCGTCAGGAGCTTCACGCCGGCCATCCGCTCCGGCGCGGCGGCCTCGTCGACGTGCAGGTGCGACGTCGCGGGTGTAACGACGCACTCCCAGGAGCGCGTCAGCGCGCCGAGCGACAGCACGTTGGCCGCGGTGCCGTTGAAGACCAGCCACGGTTGGGCGTGCTCACCGAAGTGCGCCCGGATCAGCTCTGTCGCCCGCGCCGTCCACGGGTCGGCCCCGTAGGAGACGGCGTGGTCGGCGTTGGCCTCCGCGATCGCCGCCAGGACCTCGGGGTGGGCACCGGCGTAGTTGTCGGAGGCGAACGCGCGCATGCGCTTCACCTTAGATGGACGTGTGCAGGCTCAGCCGCTGGCCGTTCATCTTGCGCGCCGCGTCGGAGCACAGGTAGACGAGCGCGTCGGCGATCTCGGTGACGTCGGTGAACGTCTTGTAGGACTTCTCGGGGTTCTCCTCACGCATCTGCGGCGTGACGATCGCCTGGACGACCGCGATGTTCGCGGTGCCCTCGGTCTCGGCCAGCTCGGCGGCGAAGGTCAGCGTCCAGGCCTCGGCTGCTGCTTTGGTCGCGGCGTAGGCGCCGTTGCCGGCAACGGGCTTGCCGGCGACCGAGGAGGAGACCACCGCGAAGCGCCCGTGCGGGCCGGCGGCCTTCAGCAGCGGCGCGAAGGCGCGCGTGGTGTGCACGACGCTGTGGAAGAGCAGCATCTCCAGGAGGTCGAGATCCTCCAAGTTGGTGTTCTCGATCGTCTGGCCGCCACGCCAGCCGCCGACGAGGTGCAGCAGGCCGTCGACCTCGCCGAGCGCGTCGGCCCACGCCTGTGCGCCCTCGGCGGTTACGAGGTCGGCGGCGCGGGCGTCGCCGACGATGTCGCGGACGACGTCAAGATGGCCGTCGGTGCGGTCGGCCGCGGCGACCCAGGCGCCAGCGTCGGCCAGCGCGCGGACGACCGTGGGGCCGAGACCGCCCCCGGCGCCAGCGACCGCGATGCGGCGGCCGGCGAGGAGGCCGCTCCCTGTCATGCGGTCACCGCAACGGATGATGTGTCAGCGGCGCTTGGCCGTGCGATCACGGGCGCCAGCTTCTGCTTGAGCGAGGTGTAGAACATGGAGAGGGGGAACT
Organism: uncultured Conexibacteraceae bacterium; assembly: GCA_963829185.1. Classification (GTDB taxonomy): domain Bacteria; phylum Actinomycetota; class Thermoleophilia; order Solirubrobacterales; family Solirubrobacteraceae; genus Baekduia. The sequence continues at coordinate 20,850 of CAWHID010000001.1, read as the reverse complement.
CATCGGGGTTGACGTCGTCGATGTAGCCGCGCGGGTCCTCGACATCCGGATAGGCGCGCACGCCTGCCGCCCAGGTCGAGCCCGACGTCGGCGGCACGTAGCGCGCGACGAGGTCGTGCGCCGCGCCCCACTGGGCGAGCTTGGAGCGGTCGATGCCCTCGCGGTAGAGCATCTCGACCTCGGCGCGCAGGCCCGCGACGCCTTCGGCGAGGCGGTCCCATGCGACGGTGAGGCGGTTGTCGGTCCAGTGCACGAAGCCGTGGCGGTGCAGGTAAGCGAAGAGCAGCTGCCCGCCGAGGCCATCGTAGTTGCGCACGCGGCTGCCCGTCACCGGGAAGCGGAAGATGCGGTCAAAGAGGATCGCGTACTGCACATTGCGCGCGAAGGCCATGCCCTCGGCCTCGAGCGTGACGGCCTCGCCGAAGGTGGTCAGATCGCAGCGCAGCTCCTCCAGCGAGTACATCCAGTACGGCATGCGCTGGCGGATCATGAAGGGGTCGAACGGCAGGTCGCCACGGCTGTGGGCGCGGTCGTGGATGAGGTCCCACATGGCATAGGCCTCGATCGACAGCTCCGCGGAGCCGATGAGCGCGGCGGCATCGGGTGGGAGGTTGACGCCGACCGTGTCGGCCGCAGCGCCCACGACGCGGCGGAAGCGCTCGGACTCGCGGTCGCAGAAGATCGCGCCGAAGTGGTTGACCTCGGGCTTGGTGGCGACGCTGACGGTCTCCGGGAAGAGCACTGCGCACTCGGAGTCATAGCCCGCGGTGTGGTCGGTCAGCGTGACCGGGACGAACTTCGCGTTGTCATAGCGGTCGCGCTCCAGCTCGGCGAGCCAGTCCGGCCACGGCACCGCGACCAGCAGCGCCTCGAAGCGCGTGTCGCGCGAGCCGTTCTGGGTGTACATGGGCAAGAGCACGAGGTGCTCGATCCCGTCGACGCGATTGCGCTCGGGGCGAAAGAGCTCCAACGACGTGGCGAAGTCCGGCTTGGGGAAGCCGCCGTCAGCCCAGGCGCGGAGGTCGGCGATGGCGGCGCGCAGGTACTCGTCCTGATGCTCGAGGCGCGGCGCCAGGGCCGCGACGGCGCCCGCGATTGTCTCCACGTGCGCGCGGACCGTGGCCTCGTCGTGGACGATGACATCGAGCGAGCCGTCGGGCTCCTGCATGCGCCGCAGGGCGTCGGTGGCGTCGCGCAGCGCGATCCACGCGGGGTCGGCGGCCGCCTCAGACGCGCCGTCGGTCACCGGACGCGCGTAGGCGGCGGCGCCGGCCCAGGCAACGATGTTGGCCCACAGCGCCTCGTGGCCGAGGTCGCCGAGGCAGTCGTCGCCGAAGAGGTCGGAGTCGGCGAGCGCGACGACGCGGCCTGCGCCATGGCGGACGGCGACGGCCAATGGTGCGCGCGGCGTCGAGGCGCTCGGCGCGGTGCGCGCGAGCACCTGCGCATCGGCGTCGGTGGCGACCGTCAGCGTGCCGGCGCGGTAGAAGCAGGCGTCGGCGACCCCCGCCAGCAGGTCGCCGGCGACGCCGCGCTCGCCGCGCCCCAGCTGCGCGCGCACCCACGAGGGCGTCGCGTTGAGGTTGCGCTCGTAGTCCTGGACGGTGTCGTGCTCGATCGTGATCCCGAAGCGGGCGAGCAGCATGTTGAGGTTGTTGCCGTACTTGTCCTGCTCGCTCTCGCCGAGGACGACGAGGCCGCCGCCGGCGCTCACGAAGGCCTCCAGCGCGTCGAGCTCGGCGCCGGTGAGCACGGGCGATCCGCTGCTCGTCGTCGCCTCCCACTTGGGCTCGCTGGGGTGGGCGAGGATGACGACGTCGGCGTCATCCAGCGCGATGGCGTCGAGCGCTCCATCGGTGTGGGGGTCGACCGCGATGCGCCGTGCGCGGAGCGTGTCAGCCGCGCGCGCGTAGGAGACGTCGGCGGGGTGCGAGGGCTGCATCCGCGCCGCGAGCTCCGGGCGGATCGTCCACGCCTGCGCATGGGCCTCGTCAAAGAGCACGCGGATGACGGGTCGCAGATCGGCCATCCACCGAGGCTACGCTCCTCACCAACCACGCTCAACCCCGTTATCGTGCGCCTGATGAGTGATCTCTTGCGCATAGACGACGTCGATCGACGGATTCTTGCGTGCCTGGTCGATGACGGCCGCTCGACCTACGACGACGTCGGCAAGCGCGTCGCGCTGTCGGCCCCGGCGGTCAAGCGGCGGGTGGACCGCCTGCGCGAGCGCGGGGTCCTGCGTGGCTTCACGGCGCTGGTCGATCCCACCGCGCTCGGCGCCACGACCGAGGCGCTGATCGAGCTCTTCTACGCGCCCGGCATCGGCCTCGACGAGGTGCGCGAGTCGCTCCGTCCGCTGGTCGAGGTCGTCGAGGCGTGGTCGGTCACCGGCGACGCCGACTGCATCGTCCGCGTGCGCGCGACCGACCCTCAGGATCTTGAGCGCGTGATCATGGAGCTCCAGCGCGAGTCCTCGGTGGTCCGCACGCGCTCGCAGATCATCATGTCGCGGTTGATCGAGCGGCGAGACTGAGGAAATGTCGTCGTTTCCTCGCGCCCGGTAGCCCGAGAGGGTGGTTGAGGCCGTGCCGGGCTAGAGATCGGCTCACGCCAGGGCATCATGATGGCCTTGCACGGCTCCAGCACGCTGGCACCGCAGGTCGAGGACCACGCGCGCGTCGCGCGGCCGACGAGGGTCGGCGCCGCGCTGGTCTCCGTCGCCGCGTCGTATCCCGCCCAGGGCGTCTCGACGGCGGACATCGCAGCCCCGCTCGGCATCGAGCCCGACTGGCTGATCCGCCGCACGGGCGTGCAGTCGCGGCGGCGCATCGGTGCGGGTGAGTGCCTCTGCGATCTGGCCGCCGACGCCGCGCGGCGTGCGCTCGCCGGGGCCGAGGTCGAGCCGGCTACGGTCGACCTCCTGTTGTTGGCCACCATGACGCCCGACGCGCTGACGCCGCACGGCGCCGCGACGGTCGCGGCGGCCATCGGCGCCACGCGCGCCGGGACGATGGACCTCAACGCCGCGTGCACCGGCTTCCTCGCGGCGCTCGCGCTGGCCGTCGGCCAGGTCGAGTCGGGCCGGGCGCAGACGGTCGTCGTCATCGGCGCCGACGCGATGTCGCGCGTCCTGGACTACGAGGACCGCGTGACCGCCGGGATCTTCGGCGACGGTGCGGGCGCCGTCGTCGTCCGCGCGGTGGAGGGCGACTCGCAGGTCGGGCCGTTTGTGCTGGAGGCCGACGGCGCCGCGGGCGACGCGATCGTCACGCCCTGGCCAGCCGGCCCCGTCCGCATGGAGGGCCAGCGCACGTTCCGCCGCGCGGTCGACGCGCTTGTCGACGTTGCGCTGCGCAGCACCGCCCTGGCGGAGACGACGGTCGCCGAACTCGATCTCGCCGTCTTACACCAAGCCAACGCACGCATCACCGCAGCGGTCGGCGAGCAGCTTGAGCTGCCGCCCGAGCGCGTCGTCGACTGCATCGCGCAGATCGGCAACACGACCGCGGCCAGCCTGCCAACCGCGCTCGCCCATGCCGAGGCCGACGGCCGCCTTCAGCCCGGCTCCCGCGTCTTGCTCGCGGCCTTCGGCGCCGGCCTCGCCTGGGGCGGGACGGTGCTCACCTGGGGCGCCAGCGGCGTCCGCTAGCCGCGTCGCTGGTCGCCGAGTGCCTTGAGTTGAGCGGTCAGGCCGGCCGCGGGGTGGAACTGATAGAGACGTCCGAGACGTTCGGTGTCCAGCAGTCCGCGATCGGCAAGATCACGCAGATCCGCTCGGGCGGTCTCGTGTGTTACGCCGTGACTCTTGGCATGTGAGGTGAAGGTGTAGACCCGATCCGGATTCCGTAGCGCTCCGCTGAGGAGGGCTATCTGGCGGTGGTTGAAGCCTCCCGATCCCCGCAGCAGTTCTTCCACGTCACGAACTTCAGCGACCTTGCGCTGGAGATACTTGTGCAGTTGCTCGATCGCGCGTTCGATGACCTCGAGCTGATGCAAGAGGAAATACGTTGTGTCGCCCTCGTCGGTCTCGGTCAGCAGGAAAGCGCGGTTGTACTTCCCTGGAGCTTCGCGCAGGATCTTCGAGATCGACAGGTACTCGACCAACCAGTAGCCCTTGGTGCGCAAGGACCAGAAGAACAGCACGCGCGCGGTCCGGCCGTTGCCGTCGATGAAAGGGTGGTCGTAGGCCAGCCAGAAATGCAGCAGGATCGCCCGAACCACCGGATGAATGAACGTGTTCTCGTCATCGCTCTCGCCGTTGGCGAAATCGCAGAGGGCTTGCAACCGGTCGGGCAACTGCTCGGCGGGTGGTGGACGATGGAGAACTCCGCCGTCCGTGCGGTCGACGACGACCACACGCTCCTCGTCGGTCGTCTGGAGCCGTCCGCTGGCGCCTGGATCATCGAGTGTGGCGGCGGTCAGGATGCGCTGGAGTTCGAGGACGTCTGCCGGGACTAGGCGATCGCCCATCTGGTCGCGCATGTATTGCATCGCCACGTAGTTGTTGACGATCATCCGTTCGCTGCGATCGGTGGGCGGTCGCCCGGTTCTCAGCAGTTCCTTCGCTGCGCGTCGTGAGGTGCTGGCTCCCTCGAGCTGGCTGGACCGGATCGCCTCTTCCATCAGGGAGTTGACGAGGTACTGCTGTTTGGCTTGGGCGTCCGCCGTCACGACCTCGGGCATGCGGATCTCGCCGGCGCAGCGCTGATCGATGAGGTGCAAGAGCCGGAGCGCGGAGTCGGGGGTCGTATAGGAGAACGACGCCCCCGTGGGATCGGACAGCGGGATCACCCGTCGTCCGGCAAGGCGGCCGATCTTCAAGCCGGCCCACCATTGCTCGTGGGTCAGGTCGCTCGGCGGGACAAGGTGGCGGAGCTTGTCCCAGTGCGGGTAGCCGGTCGCCTTGGCGCCTAGGATGGCGCCGAAGAGATCAGAGTCGGCGTCGAGGAACGGCCTCCAGCTTGGCGGCGGGGCGACGTAGAGGGTCATTTCCAAATCAATCCAAGAGGGTCCAAGTTCTTGGAATCATATCCAAGACTTGGACAAAATTTGGATAGATTTGGAATGGGTTTGGACACCGCCTACATGGCTCAGCTCACCGACGCGCTGGTCGTCGCCGCCGAGGCCCCACCCGCCGCCGACGACGAATCCTCGGCCAGCCCGCGGACCACGAACGCGGCGAAGAGCACCAAGCCGGGGTCGATGGCACCGACGTCGTCGACGATGACCGCGACCGGGCGCTTGCCCCAGCCCTTGCCGTCGAAGATCGCCAGCTCGCGCTCGCCGTCGGCGAGCGCGTAGCGGGAGCGCCAGGCGCTCGCCGGGCGCAGTTCCAGCTCACGCGTGCCCCACTGCAGGGTCCCGCCACGGCGCAGCGTCCGGCCGCGAAACTCGCCGACGGTCGTGCCGCTGGCATCGGCCGCCTCGAAGACTGACGTGAAGATCCCGCGGCGTTCGATGTCCCAGCTGCGCCCGTCGGCCTCGGCCGTGGCGCTCCGTGACGTCCAGCCGCGCAGCAGCAGCGTCCCGACGCCTTTCAAGATGTACAACTTGCGCTCCTCGCGCGACCGGGTCAGCTCAAGCTCAGGCATGGCACGGAACGCTACTCGGCCTCACCCGATGCGCCTAGCCCACCGCTCAAGCCGCAAGCGCCTCCAGCAGTCCCCAAGCCGCCGCCGGGTCGAACTGACTCCCGGTGCCGGCGACGATGCGCTCGCGGGCCAGCGGCTCGGCGAGCGCCGGGCGGTAGGGGCGCGTCGAGGTCATCGCCTCGTAGGCGTCGCAGACCGCGATGACGCGGGCGCCGATCGGGATCTCCTCGCCTGCCAGGCCGTCGGGGTAGCCGCCGCCGTCCCAGCGCTCGTGATGGTGGCGGACGGCGCGGGCGGCGGGGCGGAAGCCGGGGATCGACTCCAGCGCGCGGGCGCCCCAGACCGGGTGCTCGCGCATGATCGCCCACTCGGTGTCGTTGAGCGGCCCGGGCTTGTGCAGGATCTCGTCGGGCACGCCGATCTTGCCGAGGTCGTGCAGGTGCGCGGCGATGCGCAGGTGCTCCAGCTCGTCCCCGGTGACGCCGACGCGGCGGGCGACCTGCTCGCACAGCGCCACGACCGTGCCGCTGTGCTGGCCGGTGTAGCCGTCGCGCAGGTCCAGCAGCGAGGCGAGCGCCTGGACGCTGGCGTTCAGCGTGGCAGCAAGCTTGTGCTCGGCCTGGGTGGCGCGCAGCGCCTCGCTGGCCAGGGCCGCGAGGTCGTCACGCCCGTGCTCGAACCGGCTGTGTCGGGGGAGGAGACGGGACATGGTTCGCTGAGTGGTTCCGCTTTTTGGTGCGTCCAAACCGGGCCCTGGACATACGCACGACCTTTCTGCGCGATAGGTGCACAAAGATGAGCAGGTCCGATGCGCGGCGGTCCGGCAACGAGCCAGACGGCATTTGCCCCGCGTTCCCGTGAGAATCGTCGGTCCGTGCCGACCCACCTGCCTCTCGACTACGACAAGCGGCTGATGCTCTTCGCGGGCCGCGCCTCCAACGAGCTGGCCGACGCGATCGCCCAGCGTCTCGGGGTGGAGGCGGGCCCCGTCGACCTCCAGACCTACGCCAGCGGCGAGATGTACTGCCGCTATGAGGAGTCGGTGCGCGGCGCCGACGTGTTCGTCATCCAGTCGCTGGCCGGCACGCGCGACGGGGCGCTGTCGCTCAACGACGCGCTGATGGAGCTGGTGCTGATGGTCGACGCGGCGGTCGGCGCCTCGGCGCACCGCGTCATCGCGGTGATCCCCTGGTTCGGCTACAGCCGCCAGGACATGAAGTCGCGCCTGCGCGAGCCGATCAGTGCCCGCGCGGTCGCCCGGATGCTGGAGTCCGTCGGCGTCAGCCGCGTGTTGACCGTCGACCTGCATACCGGTCAGGCCCAGGGCTTCTTCCGCGTGCCGGTCGACCATATGACCGCGCTGCACACGCTGACCCAGGATCTCAGCGAGCGGCTGCCGGCCGATGCGGTCGTCGTCGCGCCGGACGCCGGCCGCGTGAAGCTCGCCAAGAAGTTCGCGACACACCTCGGCGCCGAGCTCGCGATCCTCGACCCCGAGGCCACGCACGAGAGCCATCGGGTGATCGGCGAGGTCACGGGGCGCAAGACCGTCATCGTCGACGACATCATCGACACCGGCAGCACGCTGACCGCCGCGGTCGGCGCGCTGCGCGACGCGCAGGCCACGTCGATCAGCGCCGTGGCGATGCACCCCGTCCTCAGCTTTGGCACGCTGGAGCGCGTCGGCGCGCTCGGGCTTGAGGAGCTGCTGGTGACCGACACCGTCGGCGCTCCGCCCAGCGTGCCGGACTACCTGCGCGTCGTCAGTTGCGCGGACCTGCTGGCCGACACGATCCACCGCATCTTCGTTGACGAGTCGGTTGCCGAGGCGTTCGGCGACGACAACCTCTAGGGGCGCGCAGAGGCCACTAGACGACCTGTCCATCGGCTGTCGGCAGGTTGTGACGTCTCGCGGGTTGCGGGCGACCGCTGAGCCGTCACGATGGCTTTATGACGCACGACGAGCTTCAGCAGGCCGCGAGCGATCACCTGCTGCTGCACTTCTCCAAGCAGTCGGTCGACGACCTGCTCGTGCTGGAGCGCGGCGAGGGGCCATATGTCTTCGACACCAAGGGCAAGCGCTACATCGACACGCTGTCGAGCCTCTTCTGCGCGCAGCTCGGCTACTCCTATGGTGAGGAGATGGCCGCCGCGGCGGCGGCGCAGCTGACGACGCTGGCGTTCAACACCAACTGGGCAACGGCGCACCCGGCGTCGATCGAGCTGGCAGCCAAGCTCGCCAGCGTCGCGCCGCCGGGCATGGAACGCGTCTTCTTCACCAGCGGCGGCTCGGAGGCCGTCGAGGCGGCGTGGAAGCTCGCGCGCGAGCACTTCCTCGCGATCGGCCAGCCCCAGCGCACCAAGGCGATCGCGCGCGACATCGCCTACCACGGCGTCACGCTCGGCGCCCTGTCGTTTACCGGTGTGGAGCGCTTCAAGGAGCCGTTCGGCCGCCCGGCGATCGACGTCACCCACGTCTCCAACACCAACATGTTCCGCGGGCCGGGTGGCGGCCCGGTCACCGACCCGGCAGCGTTCTGCGCCACGTTGCTCGCCGAGGTCGAGGACGCGATCCTCGCTGCCGGCCCCGACGAGGTCGCGCTGATCATCGCCGAGCCCGTGCAGAACGCTGGCGGCTGCCTCGTCGCCCCGCCGGGCTATTGGCAAGGCCTGCGCGCGCTGGCCGACAAGCACGGCGCGCTGCTGATGGCTGACGAGGTCATCTGCGGCTGCGGGCGCCTGGGCGAGTGGATCGCCACCGGCCGCGAGGGCATCACCCCCGACTTGGTGTCCTTGGCCAAGGGGCTGACGTCGGCTTACGCGGCGATGGGCGCCGTGGTCGCCGCCGAGTCGGTCGTCGCGCCGATCGTCGAGCGCGGCGCAGTCTTCCGCCATGGCATCACCTTCGGTGGTCACCCAGTCGCTGCGGCGATCGCGCTCAAGAACATGGAGATCTTCGAGCGCGACGGCGTGCTGGAGAACGTGCGCGCCCTGACGCCCTACCTCGCCCAGACGCTCGGCACGCTTACCGAGCTGCCGATCGTTGGCGACGTGCGCGGCGACGGCTTCTTTTGGGCGATGGAGCTTGTCAAGGACGATGACAACTCGACGTTCGATCAGGCCGAGCGCGACAAGCTGCTGCGCGGCTTCCTGCCTGGCCGCCTGCGTGAGGCCGGGATCATCGCGCGCGCTGACGACCGCGGCGACGCGGTCCTGCAGATCGCCCCGCCGCTGATCGCCGACAAGCCGCTGATCGACGAAATCGTCGTTCGCCTCCATGACGTGCTGAGCGACGCCGGCGTCCACATGGGCCTGGCGACCAGCGCGCGGGCAACCGCATGAGCGCGACCGCGGTCCTGGAGCAGCGCAACCTCGTCGGTGGCGAGCTGCTGCACGCCGTCGACGGCGCCACGCGCGACATCCTCAACCCGGCCACCGGCGAGACCATCGCGCGCGTCCCCGAGGGCGGCGCCGCCGACGTGCAGCGCGCCGTCGCCGCCGCGAGCGCGGCGCGGATCCCCTGGCGCGACACCACGCCGGGCAGGCGCCAGGAGCTCCTGCTCGCGCTGGCCGACACCATCGACCGTCACGGTGAACAGCTCGCCGCGCTGGAGTCGCTGAACGTCGGTAAGCCGCACGCGCTGGCGGCCGAGGAGCTGCCGATCTGCGCTGACGAGCTGCGCTTCTTCGCGGGCGCGGCACGGACCATGAACGGGCCCGCCGCCGGCGAGTACGGCGCGGGCTACACATCGATGGTCCGGCGCGAGCCGCTGGGCATCGTCGGGCAGATCGCCCCGTGGAACTACCCGTTGATGATGGCCATCTGGAAGATCGCGCCGGCGCTGGCGGGTGGCAACACGGTGGTGTTGAAGCCCTCGGAGCTGACGCCGGTCTCCACACTGCGCTTCGCCGAGCTGGTCGCCCAGATCCTCCCGCCCGGTGTGCTCAACGTCGTCACCGGCGACGGGCCGGGCGTGGGGGAGGCGATCGTCGCCCATCCGGAGATCGCGCTCGTCTCGCTCACCGGCAGTGTTCAGACCGGCAAGGGCATCGCCCGCGCCGCGGCCGACACGCTCAAGCGCGTGCACTTGGAGCTCGGCGGCAAGGCGCCGGTGATCGTCTTCGACGACGCCGACCCGGTGGCCGTCGCGCAAGGCCTGCGCGTCGCGAGCTTCCTGAACTCCGGCCAGGACTGCACCGCGGCCTCGCGCGTGCTCGCCGCGCCCGGGATCTACGAGGCGCTGCTGGAGGAGCTCGTCCCGGCAGCGGCCTCACTGACGGTCGGTGACCCCGCCGCGGGCGAGGACATCGAGATGGGCCCGGTCATCTCGGCCGGCCAGCAGGAGCGCGTCCTAGGCTTCCTGGATCGCGCGACCGACGCGGGCGCCGACGTGCTCACCGGCGGCAGCGCCGGCAGCGACCGCGGCTTCTTCGTGCAGCCGACGGTCGTCGCTGGCGTCGGGCAGCAGGCAGAGATTGTCCAGCGCGAGGTCTTCGGGCCGGTCGTCACGGTGCAGCGCCTCGAGGATGCCAGCGAGGCCTTTGCGCTAGCCAACGACGTCCCCTACGGCCTGGCCGCCTCGGTCTGGACGCGTGACACGGGGATGGCGATGGAGGCGATCCGCCAGCTCGACTTCGGCTGCGTCTGGATCAACGACCATCTGCCGTTCTTGTCGGAGATGCCTCACGGCGGCTTCAAGGAGTCGGGCTACGGCAAGGACCTCTCCGTCTATGCCCTAGAGGACTACACGCGCGTCAAGCACGCGATGATCAAGCTGGGCTAGCAACGGCCGATCACCTTCACTGGTGGATGACGTCCGCACAACGGAGCACGGCTTCGACACGTTGGACGAGGCGGTCGCCCGCCTCAAGGCCGCCGAGGAGCGTGCCGAGGTTGCCGAGCGCGGGCTGCGCCATCAGGCCCTGCACGACCCGCTGACCCAGCTGCCCAACCGCGCCCTGCTGCTGGACCGGCTGACCCTCGCGGTCGCCCGCCGTCGCCGCGAGCGCAACTGGATCGCGGTGCTCTACCTCGACGTCGACGACTTCAAGGGCATCAACGACAGCCTTGGACAGGCGGCCGGCGATGAGTTCCTGCGCACGCTCGCGCCGCGCCTCAGCCAGGCGCTGCGACCCAGCGACACGCTGGCGCGGCTCGGCGGCGACGAGTTCGCGATCCTCTGCGAAGGCCTCGACGAGGTGACCGAGAGCGCCGCGATCGCCGAACGGCTGCTCGCCGTCGTCGCCCAGCCGGTCGAGATCGCCGGCATGCAACTGCGTCCGAGCGCGAGCATCGGCATCGCGCTGACCGGCCCCGGCACGGCCAACGACGGGGAGGACCTCGTCCGCGACGGCGGCGTCGCGATGTACCGCGCGCGAGCCAGGGGCCATGGGCGCTATGAGATCTTCGACGACCACATGCGCGCCGAGACCGTCGAGCGCGTCGCGCTGACTCGCGACCTGCGGCGCGCGATCGAGGATGGCGATCTGCAGCTCGTCTTCCAGCCGATGGTGCGCTTTGCCGAAGGGCGCGCCCACGCCTTCGAGGCGCTTGCGCGCTGGACTCACCCGCAGCGCGGGGAGATCCCGCCCGACCGCTTCATCTCGCTGGCCGAGCAGCACGGCCTGATCGAGCCGCTGGGCCGCTGGGTCCTGCATGAGGCCGTCGATCAGCTGCGCCGCTGGCGCGATGCCGGTCTCTCGATGGGCGCGATGGAGATGTCGATCAACGTCTCGCGCGTGCAGCTCAGCCGGCGGGGCCTGGCCGAGGAGATCTTCGAGGTGCTGGCCGCGCGCGGGATCCCGTCGCGGCAGTTGGTGGTCGAGGTCACCGAGTCCGCCGTCATGGACGATCCCGAGGTCGCCAACGCGACGCTCGACGCGCTGGCGCGGGCCGGCGTGCGCATCGCGCTAGACGACTTCGGCGTCGGCCAGTCCTCGCTGGCCTGCCTGCGCGACCTGCCGCTCGACGCGCTCAAGCTCGACCGCGGCTTCATCACGAGCCTCGCCTCCAGCCGCCAGGCCGCCGCGATCGTGCGCGCGGTCTGCGACATGGCGCGCACGCTTGGCTTCTCGGTCGTCGCCGAGGGCGTCGAGACCGAGGCCCAGAGCCAGGTCGTCGAGGCACTGGGCTGCGACATCGGCCAGGGCTTCCTCTACGCGCGGCCGGTGTCGCCGCAGGAGATCCCGGCCGTCGTCGCCGCGCTCGATCGCCGGCTCAGCCCGCCGGTCGACGCGGTCGCGCCGGGCTAGCGGCTAGCCCCAGGTCGCTGCCAGGACGCGCCGCCAGTTGCCCCACGCGATTGCGGCGATCTCCGTGTCGGTGAAGCCGCCGTCGCTCAAGGCGTGCAGCAGCCGTGGCAGCCCGGCGACGTCGCCGAGCTCGTCCGGGATGTCACCGCCGTCGAAGTCCGAGCCGAAGCCGACATGCCGCACGCCGATGCGCTCGGCGACGTGGCGGATGTGGGCGACGACGGTGCTCAACGGCGTCGAGCGATCCAGGGCGCCGTCAGCGCGCAAGAAGTCCACGATGTAGGGGATGCCGACGATGCCGCCCGAGGCGCCGATCGCGTCGAGCTGGTCGTCGGTGAGGTTGCGCGACGCGGGCGCCAGCGCATGCGCGCCGCAGTGCGAGGCGATGATCGGGGCGTCGGTGATCTCCGCGACGTCCCAGAAGCCGCGCGTGTTGAGGTGGCTGACGTCGACCGCGATGCCCAGCGCGTTGCAGCGTGTGACCAGCGCGCGACCGGCTGCGGTCAGCCCGTCGCCGGTGTCGGGCGTCGACGGGAAGCGAAACGGCACGCCGTGGCCGAACGCGTTGGGCCGGCTCCAGACCGGTCCGAGCGACCGCAGGCCCGCGGCATGCCAGTGGTCGAGCGCTTCGAGATCCTGGTCGATCGCCTCGGCGCCCTCCAGGTGCATGATCGCCGCCGGAAGGCCGCCATCGGCCGCGGCGTCGACGTCGGCGATCGTCCGCACGACGCGCAGGTGGCCGTGGCGCTCGAGGGCCAGCAGCCGTCCTGCCGCCGCGGTCGCGCCACCTGCTGCCTCGGCGTGGCCGACCTCCTCGGCGAGCGGCAGGTCGTAGCCGCCGCTGGGACCGTTGCCGAAGTCCAGCTCCGCTCCGGGGCCGTCGACGAAGATCGCCCAGATCGAAGCGACCAGCCCCCCGGCGCGGGCGCGGGGGAGGTCGAGATGGCCGTCGGGCCGGCCGGGGACGAGCCTGTCGGCGCTCGCGCGGGTCAGCGCGTCGTGATGGCCGTCGAAGATGGGCTGGTCCACGCGGGCAGCCTAGCCGTGGAGTTACCCGGGGGCGGTATTCTCCGGGCATGTCCGACGCTCCCACCACCCGCGGCTACACCGCCTCCAAGGACCAGCTGCTCAAGCGCCTGCGGCGCATCGAGGGCCAGGTTCGCGGCATCGAGGGGATGGTCGACGACGACCGCTACTGCATTGACGTCCTGACCCAGATCAGCGCGGTGCAGGCCGCGCTGGACAAAGTCGCCCTCGGCCTGCTCGACGGCCACGCGCGCCACTGCGTCACCGGTGGCCCTGAAGAGCTGCAGGCGGATCGCACCGATGAGCTGATGGCTGCGGTCGGGCGGCTCATGCGCCGCGGGTAACCGGTGCGTCGAGGTGTGGCCCCAAAAGAGATCCCGATACCCAGCATTCGGCTCGGCTTAACGTCGAATCGGGGTTAGTCGGCATCCTGGTCGGGCAGTATTTGGCAGACCGTGGCAACCCATGACCTCGTTCGCCTCCTCGATGCCGATCCCGAGCTTGGAGATCGCCTGGCGCCTGATGAGCTCGATCGCGCGCGTCAGCAGCTCGTCGCGGAGACGCGCCGTGTGCCGACCGGACGCTGGGATGCCGCGGGCGTGCTGGAGCCCGGCGGAACCCCGCTGGGCCTGCTGCTGATCGACGGCCTGCTGCTGCGCGACCTCGATCTCGGCCGCCGCGCCTCGACCGAGGTCCTCGGCTTCGGCGACATCCTGCGCCCCTGGGACACCGACAGCGCCAACTCCGACCTGCCGTTCGTCGCGCGCTGGACGGTGCTGGAGCCGCTGCGCCTAGCGGTGCTCGACGAGCGCTTCCTCTACGCGGCCGTGCGCTACCCGGCGATCATCGACGCACTTTTCGCGCGCGCCTCGCGGCGCCAGCGCGGGCTGTCGGTGCGGCTGGTGGTCAACCAGCTCGTCCGCCTCGAGGATCGGCTGATGCTCGCGCTGTGGGCGCTGGCCGAGCGCTGGGGCCGTGTCACGCCCGATGGCGTCCTGGTCCCGATGGGCCTGACCCACAGTGCGCTAGCGCGCCTGGTCGGCGCGCGCCGACCGTCGGTGACCTCCGCGCTGGGCGATCTCGCGCGCGACCACCTGTTGGAGCGCACCGAGGAGGGCTGGCTGTTGCGGGGCGATCCCGCGCATCTGGTCGATCCGGTGACCGAGCGCTTGCTCGCCCCGGCTCAGGCCTAGCGCGCCGCCGCGAGTACGCTGGCCGCCTATGGAGGAGGGACGCGTCCGCTGGGCGCAGAGCGGTGAGTCGCACATCGCCTTCCGCGTGCTCGGTGACGGGCCGGTCGATCTCGTCTTCCTCGGCAGCTTCTTGTCGCACGTCGAGGTGCTGCTGGAGGAGCCCGGTCTGCGGCGGTGGTGGGAGCGGCTCGGGTCGATCGCTCGCGTGATCCTCGTCGACCGCCGTGGCCTCGGCCTGTCGGATCCGCTCCATGGCCCGCTGTCGCTCGCCGACGAGGTGGCCGACATCGATGCGGTGCTCGACGCCGCCGGCTGCGATCGCGTCGTCGTGCAGGCCTATGCGGCCGGTGGGCCGCTGGCGATCGAGTACGCCATCGCACGGCCAGATCGCACGCTCGCGCTGATCCTCTATGCGCCGATCGTGACCACCGAGCGCGACGACGAGACGCCGTTCGTCGACTCCGACGACCTGCGTCAGGAACGGCTCGCTCGTCTGCTGGAGCACTGGGGCACCGGCGCCAACCTCGATGACATGGCGCCGAGCGTCGTTGACGACGCCCGGATCCGCGCTTGGCTCGGCAAGCTCGAGCGCCAGTCCACGACGCCGGCCGGCATGTTGCGGATGGCCGCCAACCTGCGCGGGATCGACGTGCGCCATCACCTGCCCGCCTTGCGCGTGCCGACGCTGATCCTGCACCGCACCGGCGATCGGTTGATCGACATCGGTCACTCGCGGCTGGCCGCGCAGCGCATTCCCGGCGCGCGGCTGGTCGAGCTGCCGGGTGACGACAGCCTGCCGATGATCGGCGACACCGAGGCGCTGCTGGGGGAGGTCGAGGAGTTCCTGACCGGCAGCCGGACGTCGACCAGCGGCCTGCAGCGGCGGCTGCTGACGATCCTCTTCACCGACATTGTCGACGCGACCGGCCACGCCGCGCGGCTGGGCGACGCGCGCTGGCGCGACTTGCTGTCCTCCCATGACGGCGCGATCCGCCGGGAGGTGGAGCGCTACGGCGGCCGCGAGGTCAAGACCGTCGGCGACGGCTACATCGCCGCGTTCGAGGGGCCGCCGTCAGATGCGCTGCGCTGCGCGCGGACGGTCGTCGCTGTGGTCCGCGGCCTGGGGATCGAGCTCCGCGCCGGGCTGCATACGGGGGAGTGCGAGCTGATCGGCGACGACGTCGGCGGCATGGCCGTGCACATCGCCGCGCGCGTGTGTGACATGGCCGGTCCCGAGGAGATCCTGACGTCGGGCACCGTCTTCGGGACGGTGGTCGGCTCCGGCCTGGACTTCGAGGCGCGCGGGGCACATCTGCTCCGCGGCGTCCCCGGCCCATGGCCGATCTTCGCACTGAAGACCTGAGCGTTGAGCAGCACGAGGTCTTGCATCTGCGTGCCATTGCGAACTGGGCACCGCAACCTTGGTCCATCGGCCTAGTTGTCAGAGGGAAAGGAACCGACAGGGAGGCTTTCCACCATGTTCCGCAAGCTGCACTCCAAGGGCTCGCTGGTCCTCGCATCCGCCGTGATCATCGGCCTGCTGGCTAGCTCGTTCGCCGTCGCGTCCGGCGAAGGCAAGAACCTGATCCTCGGCAAGCGCAACCCGGGTCCGAACAACTCGGCCGCGCTGACGAGCGAGACGCAGATCATCGCCAACAACGGCACCTATGGCACCCGCCAGTCCAACAAGTCCGACAAGGGCGGCGGCGCGATCTACGGCTGTCGCTCCAAGCTCGGCGGCTCGCCGAAGGGCAACAGCCCGTGCGTGCGCGCCAGCAACCTGGCCGATGGCCGCGCGTTCGAGTTCTCGTCCAACGGCGGGACCGAGGTCGGCGCGATCACCTCGGGCAACGTCAACGCTGCGCCGTTTACGACCAACGCTCGTGGCGTCGCGACCGGGCTGAACGCCGATCAGGTCGACGGCAAGAGCGCCGACGAGATCACCAAGGCCGCTCATGACGACGCCGTCACCACGGCACAGGGCCTGACCTCGTTCGCCGCCGTGGCGGCCGATGGCACGCTCGGCGGCAAGCGCGGGGCCAGCAGCTCCGCGACGACCGGCACCGGCACCTACGCGGTGACGTTTGCCAACGACATCTCGGCCTGCGCGATCCAGGTCACGGAGGCCACGGTCACCGCCGCGGGCGCCGCGGCGGCCGAGCTGACCGGCGACAAGAAGACGGTCAACGTGAGCACCCGCGACGACGCGGGCGCGCTGGCCAACAAGCCGTTCCACGTGACGGTGAGCTGCTAGCGCCATCTCCGCTGACGGGCCATCCTCCACAGGAGGGTGGCCCAGTCGGCCACCCCGCCGTAGAGGTGGCCGATCGGTCCCGTGTAGATCCACGCGAGCGCGCGTGTGGAAGGGGAGAGGCGGCGGGCGCGCATCAGTGCCGTGACGGTATCTTGGGTTGCCTAATGGCCGCTGCAACGAACGTCAAGACCACCGTCGAAGAGCTCCCCGAGTCCCGGGTTCGAGTCGCCGCGGAGGTCACGCCGCAGGAGGTCCAGCGCCGCGTCAACGAGGCCGCCGGCAAGCTCGGCCGCGACCTGCGCATGCCCGGCTTCCGCAAGGGCAAGGTCCCCGCGCCGGTCGTCATCCAGCGCGTCGGCCGCGAGGCCGTCCTTGATGACGCCGTTCGCGCCACGTTGCCCCGCTGGTACGTCGAGGCCATCGACGAGGCCGGCCTCAAGACGGTCGGCGAGCCTGACGTCGAGCTGGGCGACCTGCCCGCCGAGGGCCAGCCGCTGACCTTCACGATTGAGATTGGCGTGCGCCCGACCGCGACGATCGGCGACATCGCCAAGATCGACGTCACCAAGCGCGAGGCCGAGGTCGACGATGCCGCCGTCGACGAGCAGATCGAGACACTGCGCCAGCAGCTCGGCCGCCTGGAGACCGTTGAGAAGGCCGCCGAGAACGGCGACTACGTGGTCATCGACTTCAAGGGCTCGATCGACGGCGAGGACGACGAGCGCGACTACTTCGCCGGCGGCGAGGGTCGCGATCACTTGCTGGAGCTCGGCTCCGGCCAGTTCATTCCCGGCTTTGAGGAGCAGCTCGTCGGGCTGAAGGCCGGCGACGAGAAGACCGTCGAGCTCACCTTCCCCGAGGACTACGGCTCGGCGCCGCACCTGGCCGGCCAGCCCGCCCAGTTCGAGGTCACCGTCAACGAGGTCAAGGCCAAGCAGCTGCCCGAGCTCGATGACGACTTTGCCACCGAGGCCGGCGGCTTTGACTCGATCGACGAGTTGCGCGAGGACATCGCGTCGCGCATGCGCGAGGCCGACGAGCGCAAGATCGAGGCCGAGTTCCGCGAGGCGGCGCTCGATGCCGTCGTCGCCGACGCGACCGTCGAGATCCCTGACTCGCTCGTCGAGGCCCGCGCGCGTGAGCTCTGGGACCAGATGCTGCACTCGCTCTCGCACCGCGGCATCACCAAGGACGCCTACCTGCGGATCGCGCAGAAGACCGAGGACGAGCTGCTGGCCGAGGCCCGCCCGGACGCCGAGCAGGCGCTGCGCCGCGAGGCCGTCCTGGCCGCCGTCATCGAGGCCGAGTCGATTGAGCCGTCTGACGGCGACATCCTCGACGCGCTGCAGGACACCGCCCTGCAGCAGGGCGTGGCGCCCGAGAAGCTGCGCAAGCGCCTTGAGCAGCAGGGCCGCCTGGACGAGCTCAAGGACGATCTGGCTCAGCGCCAGGCCGTCGAGCTGCTCGCCGAGCGCGCCGGCGGCACCCCCGCGGCCTCCTAACGAGTGTCGAGCGCGCTTCAGGACGGGCGTTCAGAACCGACCTGAAAGCCCAGGGAGCGCTCCTGGCTGGGTGCTAGCCTCCACGAACCTTCCGAGCCTGATCGACGGTTGTCCATCGGGGCAGGAATTCCGCCCGCCGAGAGAGAACGAGCACGAGGTCACATGAGTCCACTGGTTCCGATGGTCGTCGAGCAGACGTCGCGTGGTGAGCGTGCGTTCGACATCTACTCCCGCCTGCTCAACGAGCGCATCGTGTTCCTCGGCACGCCCGTCGACGACCAGATCGCCAACCTGATCGTGGCCCAGCTCCTGCACCTGGAGTCCGAGGACCCCGACAAGGACATCTCGATCTACATCAACTCCCCCGGCGGGAGCGTGTACGCGGGCCTGGCGATCTACGACACGATGCAGTTCATTAAGCCCGACGTGTCGACGATCTGCGTTGGCATCGCGATGTCGATGGGCGCGCTGCTGCTCGCCGGCGGCGCCGAGGGCAAGCGGATGGCGCTGCCCAACGCCAAGATCCTGATTCACCAGGTCTCCTCCGGCTTCTCCGGCCAGGCGACGGACATCGAGATCCACGCCAAGGAGATCATCGACATCCGCCAGCGCCTGGATCACATCATCGCCAAGCACACCAAGCAGGACTACGAGAAGGTCCGCAACGACACGGATCGCGACTACTTCATGTCGTCCGAAGAGGCCGTCGCGTACGGCATCATCGACAGGGTGATCTCCGAGCACTAGGCTCGGCAGGTCAGGCGAGAAGAGAAGACGAGGCGGATGTAGATGGCGCGTCCTACGGACTCCAACGAGCAGCTGCTGTGCAGCTTCTGCGGGAAGTCGCAGCGGCAGGTCAAGAAGCTGATCGCCGGACCCGGCGTCTACATCTGCGACGAGTGCATCGATCTCTGCAACGAGATCATCGACGAGGAGCTCACCGCTCCGCCGTCGTTCGATTTGGAGAACCTCCCCAAGCCGCGGGAGATCTACAACGTCCTGGACGAGTACGTCGTTGGCCAGGAAGAGGCCAAGCGCACGCTGTCGGTAGCGGTCTACAACCACTACAAGCGCGTGCAGATGATGCAGTCGACCGAGACCGACATCGAGCTGCAGAAGTCCAACATCCTGCTGCTCGGCCCAACCGGCTGCGGCAAGACGCTGCTCGCGCAGACCCTGGCGCGGATCCTCAACGTCCCGTTCGCGATCGCCGACGCCACAGCGCTGACCGAGGCCGGCTACGTCGGCGAGGACGTTGAGAACATCCTCCTCAAGCTGATCCAGGCCGCCGACTACGACGTCAAGAAGGCCGAGACCGGGATCATCTACATCGACGAGGTCGACAAGATCGCCCGCAAGGCCGACAACCCGTCGATCACGCGCGACGTGTCCGGCGAGGGCGTCCAGCAGGCGCTGCTGAAGATCTTGGAGGGCACCACCGCCTCGGTGCCGCCCCAGGGCGGGCGCAAGCATCCGCATCAGGAGTTCTTGTCGATCGACACGACGAACGTCCTGTTCATCTGCGGCGGCGCGTTCGCCAACCTCGACACGGTCATCGAGCGGCGCATCGGCCACAAGGGCATCGGCTTCGGCGCCGAGATCCACGTCAAGGCCGACCACGACAAGGGTGAGGTCTTCCAGAAGTGCCTGCCCGAGGATCTCGTCAACTACGGGCTGATCCCGGAGTTCATCGGGCGCTTGCCGGTCATGAGCGCGGTGCATCAGCTCTCGCGCGAGGACCTGATCACGATCCTGACCGAGCCGCGCAACGCGCTCGTCAAGCAGTTCCAGCGCTTCTTCCAGTTCGACGGCATCGAGCTCGTCTTCTCCGAGGACGCCCTCGGCTCGGTCGCCCAGCTCGCGCTGGAGCGCGAGACCGGCGCTCGCGGCCTGCGGTCGATCATCGAGGAGACGCTGCTTGACGTGCAGTTCGAGCTGCCCTCGCGCCGCGACGTCAAGAAGTGCGTGGTCACCAAGGAGACGATCGAGAAGGGCCTCACGCCCACGCTCGTCACCGAGGCCGTCGAAGACGACGGCTCAGACGACGCTGCCGCCGCCGAGTCGGCGTAGCACCCCGGCCACGCCCGCTTCACCGGATCCGATCGCCTTCGCCGGTGGCGCGCTGGATCGCGCCGGGCTGCGCCGCACCGATGGCGCGTGGCTGAAGGCCGCGCGTCGCGACCCTGCGGCGCGGGCGATCGTCGTCGGCCGCGCCGGGGCGCATCCCGAGCCGCTCGCGCTGCTGGCCGGCGACGAGGATGGCGACGCGATCTTCCTCGGCGTTGGGGCTGACGGGCCGGTTTTTGCGGTCGAGCGTGACGGCGTCGAGCTGACGGGGCTGCGCGACCTTGCCGTCTCGCTCCCGGCGGCGCGGCTGGGCGTGATCGCCTACGCGACAGGATTGGCCAACTGGGCGCGCGCGACGCGCTTCTGCGGGCGCTGCGGCACGGCGACCGAAGCGCGCGACGGCGGTCACGTCCGCGTCTGCGGCAACGGCCATCAGCACCATCCGCGGACCGACCCGGTGGTGATCATGCTCGTCACCGACGGCGATCGCTGCCTTCTGGGGCGCCAGAGCGCGTGGCCGGCGGGGCGCTACAGCGCGCTGGCCGGGTTCGTGGAGCCTGGCGAGCGGCTGGAGGACGCGGTGGCGCGCGAGGTGCTGGAGGAGTCGGGCATCGTCGTGGGCGACGTCCGCTATCTGGAGTCCCAGCCCTGGCCGTTTCCGGTCTCGCTGATGTTGGGCTTCCACGCGACCTATGTCAGCGGCGAGCCGGTGCCCGGCGACGGTGAGCTGGAGGACGTGCGCTGGTACTCGCGCGCCGAGGTCGCCGGCGCGATCAGCGGCAGCGAGGACTGGATCGACGGCCCGGACGCCGAGGGCCTGATGGTGCCGCCCCCGACCGCGATCGCCCGCGCGCTGCTGGATAGATGGATCGCGGAGTAGCTGGGTAGGCCGAAGCAGATGCCTCGTATGCCCGGCCGCAAGGCCGTTCCCTGGATGTTGTTGCTGGAAGCCGCGATGATCA